>NZ_LT607734.1 GCF_900095285.1 Fusobacterium gastrosuis
GTTGAATATACTAGCTATACCTTTTTGGTATTTATCAGAACTTTCCACTTGCATTCTACCTTTTGGAACTATAACTTGCTTTCCTGTTTCACTACTTAGCAAACCTGAATACATATCTATATTTTGTTTATATAAGTCACCAGTTCTAAATGGTTTTCTAAAAATTCAAACTTCCCTGGCACATATAAATTTTCTTTTATTAATCTTTGATAATATCTAGCCCATAATGGTGCAACTATACTTCCACCTGTAATTTTTCCTAATATAGGTTTATTATCATCTCTTCCAATATACGCAACTGTTACATACTCAGGCGTTATTCCACTATAAAATACCGTTCTATTTTCATTCGTTGTTCCTGTTTTCCACCTTGTTCAATTGGAAGCCCATTTCTATCATAAACTCTTGCTCTCGAACCTGTTCCGTTACTAACAACTGTCTTTAACATTGCAGTTATAACACTAGCATCCAAGCTATCATATATTCTTTCTTTCTTTGGTTCAGCAATATATATTAACACATCTTGTGTATCTCTAACTTCTCTTATCAGAGTTGGTTCTATCATATAGCCCCCATTTACAAAAACTGAAAAATCAATTGCCAAATTTAATGGAGTCCCTGTCACCGAACCTAAAGCTGCTGTTAAATCTTTTATTTCACCTGATAATTTCAAATGAGAAGCTTCCTCTGCGAATTCTTTCACTCCTATTTTATCCAATAATTTTTAAAGGAATATTCAAAGATAAGTTTAATGAATTTGCAAGTGTTGAATTCCCTGAATAATTTCCATCATAATTTTTAGGTGCCCATTTTCCATATGAAATAAACTCATCTACAACTACTGAATATGGAGTGAAACCTTCCTTCATAGCTGAAAGATAAATAAATGGTTTAAAAGATGACCCATATTGTCTTTGAGCCATAAGTGCCCTATTAAAATTTTTTGCTTTAAATTTTTTCCCACCTATGATTGAAATAATTCCACCTGTATGAGGATCTACTGTCACCATTGCTCCATCTAAATTAGAGTTTTTTAAATACTCATAGCTATCAAATACTTCTTTAGCAACTCTTTGATAATCTAAATCTAAAGTAGTATAAATTTTTAAACCACCTTTATATATTTCGTCATCAGAGTAAATATCTTGTAAAAATTCCTCTACAAGAGCAGTAAATTCTGGATTTTTATAGAATTTTCTATTTCTTTTTGCATAAACTACTGTCAAGTTTTCATTAGAACTTAATTTTTGCCCTTCTTCTTCTACTACAAACTTATGTTTTAAAGCTTTTTCATATTCTTCTTTTGTAATATGACCGTCATCAAGCATTTCTTTTAATATAACTTTTTGCCTTGAAAGAGCATTTTCTAAATTTTTTACAGGATCGTATTTTGAAGGTCTATTTGGAATTCCTGCAAGCATTGCAGCTTCTGCAAGATTAATATCTTTTATAATCCTTTTGAAAAAATTGCTTTGCAGCAGTTTTGACCCCATATGAACCTGAGCCAAAATATATTTCATTCATATATTTTTCTAAAATTTCATCTTTTGTATAAGTTCTTTCCATCTCGAAAGTTAAAATTGCTTCCTTTATTTTCCTTGATAACTTTCTTTCTGAACTTAAAAATGCATTTTTTGCAAGTTGTTGTGTAATTGAACTTCCACCTTGTGAAGCCTTTCCTTTTCTTATATTTGTTATAATAGCTCTTATTAGTCCTTTGAAATGAATTCCATTATGGAATAAAACTTTTTATCCTCAATAGCTATAAAAGCATTTTTCAAATACTCTGGAATTTCATCAATAGTAGCTAAATCTCTAGCTTCCGTATATAAGATATCTATTTCTTTATTATTTCGATCGTAAATTGTGCTTGGAGCGGCAGGTGTATAATCTTCTACAAGTTGCTGTATATTTGGTATCTCAAGCCTATATTTAACCACTATACCAAATACTACTATTCCCATAATAATTCCTAATGCTACTAATATTTTAAGATAAATAAAAATATTTTTTTCATACTATTTTATTATCTCCTTTTTTGTATTTTGTCTAAGCTGTCCACAAGCTCCATCAATATCACTGCCTTTTTCTTTCCTTAAAGTGGCATTAACCTTTCTATTATTTTTTAAATATTTATAGAACTTTTCAATTTCTTTCACTAGGTCTTTTATGCAACATTAGGAACTTCATTGTATGGTATCAAATTAACTATATGATCAAACTGATGTACAAAATCAGCAAGTGCATTGGCATCATTCTCAGAAATATTAAAATCATCAATTAGAATATACTCAAATGTTAATCTTCTCTTTGTTTGTTTCTGATATTCAACCAAGACAGCTGATAGGTCTTCTAAAGGAAAATTCTTATTTATTGGTATAATTTTATCTCTCTTTTCATTTATCGCACTATGCAAAGATACTGCTAATTCTATTGGCAACTTTTCTAAAAGAATTCTTTCAATTCCCTGAAACTATTCCGGATGTTGAAATTGTTATTCTCCTTTTTGAGATATTAATTCCACTTTCATCACATAGAATACTTAAAGCTTTAGTTAAATTGCTAAGATTTAAAAGGGGCTCTCCCATTCCCATAAAATACTATATTATTTATTTCTTCCTCTTTTTTTAAAAGTCTTCTCTCAATTGTATAAACTTGATTTATTATTTCACTCACTGATAAATTTCTCATATACCCATCTTGTCCAGTTGCACAAAAACTACACTTTACAGGGCAGCCTACCTGTGATGATACACAAAGCGTGTTTCTTAATTCTCTGTTATTTGTATCTCTATGCCTTAAAAGTACAGTTTCTATTGTCCCTTTATCCTCAAGTTCAAATAAAAATTTTTCAGTTTTATCAATTTTTTGAAACTTGATGTTTCAAAAGATTAAAAAATGGTATATATGTTTTTTCCTTTAATAAATTTCTATCTTTTAATGAAATATTAGTCATATCATCGAAATTTCTCACTATTTTTTTATGTAGCCATACAAATAATTCTTTTCCATAAAATTTTTTCATACCCAAAGATACAACTAAGTCTGTTAACTCTTCTTTAGTCAAGTCTAAAATATTTATTTTTTCACTTCTCATTTCTTTATTCATTTAATTCCTCTTCCAATTATTTTATTTATTTTTAAGTATCTATTCCAGTTTTAATAATTTCGCACAATTCTTCTCTGTTATAAATTTTATCCAATTTTATATTAGCTTTTTTTAAACTTCCACCACCTTTAATATCTGGTAACTTAGTTATTACTTTTTTTTACTAATTTTTGGCAATCCACTGTATTTGATAAAATAGCATAGTTTTTTTCAAAGCCTGTAACTAGTAAAAATCTATCCAAATCCACATATCTTCCTAAAATATCTGCGATATTTCTATCTTCATTATATACTATAATTTTTACTCCGTTATATTCTATATAATTATTTTGAATTTCGGTTACGGTTTTCAATGTATTTATTTAATAAACTTTTAAAATTTTGTTCAATTTTTTCTTTTTCTTTTAAAGATTTATCTAACATTTCTAAAATTTCATCTGTTTTGCAACTAAATATATTTGTCAGTGCTTTAGTTATGACATGCTTTTTATTATAATCTTCCCTAGCTCTATCACCAGCAAGAAAATAAAACCTTGTCCAACTTCCTTTTATATTTTCATGACCTATTATTTTAAAGACTTTGATATCTGATGTTTTAGAAACATGAAAACCAGCACACGCACATATATCTACATCAGCAATTTTGATAAATCTTACATCTCCTTTAATTTTATCTTTTACTTGTTTTCTTAAATTTTCTAATTTATGTGCATCTTCATTAGAATAGATTAATTCTTCTAATACTATATCTTCATCAATTATTTTATTTACTTGATTTTCAAGCTCTGAAATCATTTCATATGTTATATCTTTACTATCCAAATCAACCGTTGTATACTCTTCAGCCATTCTAAATCCGACTGTATTTAGATTAAATATATTATATGCTAAAGCTGAAAAAATATGTTGTGCTGTATGTTGTTTAGAAATATCATTTCTTCGTTCATTATCAATTTGAAAATAATGCTCTCCATCTTCTATTTCTTTATCTAAAACAACATAATTTTCTCCTACTTCTACAATATTGGCATCAAAAATTGTTCCTCTATCTCCTAGTTGTCCTCCTTTTCCGTCTACATAAAAAGGATTATTTTCTATTTCATATTTTAAGTCTAAAATTTTTTTAATTTTAATCATTTTAAACACCTTTTCATTTTTAAATTTATTTTATATTGTATCATTAAATTTAATAAAATTCTTAATTTTTTTAATTTTCTATAAATTTTCATTATAGTTTTCATAATTCGTTATAGTTTGAATTAAAATTATTTGAATGATAATATTTTTACTTTCTTAGTAATGCTATTTCGATAAGTAATATAAAAATTTATATATAGATAAATTTATTCGTTTGTGATATTATTTATTTATTATTTTATAATTTTTTTAGTGCAAGGAAAGGGAAAGGCAATGATATGAAAAAACCAAATATTCAAGCTGTAAGAGCTAATTTTGAAAATTTTAGCTTCTTAAAAGGAAAAAAAGAAAAAGAGGTTGAAAAAAAAGAAATTACTATAAAAGATTTCATCCTAGAATTAAAAGATAAGATAATGGCAAATGATTATTTAATTAATTATGAAGAAGCTGTTCGTCTTGCTGAAATTCCAAATGAAGATGAAGATACTTTAAGTATCCTTTTTGAAGCAGCTGATAAAATAAGGGAAAAATTTTGTGGAAATTATTTTGATCTTTGTACGATCATAAACGCAAAATCTGGAAAGTGCTCTGAGAACTGCAAATATTGCGCTCAATCTGCTCATTTCAAGACAAATGCAGAAATTTATGGTCTTGTTTCTAAGGAGCTGGCTCTTTGTGAAGCCCAAAAAAATGAAAGAGAGGGTGCTCACAGATTTTCTTTAGTAACAAGTGGTAGAGGTTTAAATGGAAATGAAAAGAACTAGATAAATTAGAAGAAATTATAAATATTTAGGAGAACATACTGGAAAGCTTGAACTTTGTGCTTCTCATGGAATATGTTCAAAAGAAGCTCTTATAAGACTTCGTGATGCAGGAGTTACAACTTATCATCATAATTTAGAATCTTCAAGAAAATTTTATCCTAATGTTTGTACTTCCACATACATATGATGATAGAATTAATACAATAAAATACGCAAAAGAAATCGGACTGGATGTATGTAGTGGTGGAATCTTTGGACTAGGAGAAACAATCATAGACAGAATTGAAATGGCCTTTGATTTAAGAGAATTAGGAATTTGTTCCATTCCTATAAATGTTTAACTCCAATCCCAGGAACACCATTTGAAAACAATGAACCAATTGATCCTAGAGAAGTATTAAAAACAATAGCAATTTATCGTTTTATTATGCCAGATTCATATATTAGATATGGCGGTGGTAGGGTTAAACTTGGAGAATATGCAAAACAAGGATTGAAGGCTGGAGTGAATGCTGCTCTTACTGGAAATTTCTTAACGACTACCGGAACAACTATTCAAAGTGATAAAGAAATGATAGAAGAACTTGGATATGAACTTTAAGGAGTTTTATTATGAATTTTAAAAGTGATTTTTTTGTTATAGGAACTGACACTGACGTAGGTAAAACCTATGTCAGTTCTCTTTTATACCATAGTCTTAATAAGTATAATTTTTTCTACTATAAACCTGTTCAAAGTGGCTGTTATGAAAAAAATGGAATTTTAACTGCTCCAGATGTGCTTCTGTATGTTCTGTTTCTAATATTCCATACAATCAAGACATGGTTTGTTATACTTTAAAAGAAGAAGTTTCTCCTCATTTGGCAGCTGAAAAAGAGAACATAAAATTGATATTGAAAAAATTAAAAAACATTATTTTAAAATAAAGGAAAAATATCCCCATACTATTATTGAAGAGCAGGCGGACTTCATGTCCCACTAGTTAGAAATGAATTTTATATCTATGATTTAATTAAAACTTTCAATGTCCCTATTATTTTAGTTTGTGGTACAAGAGTTGGTTCTATTAATCATGCTATGCTTACAATAAAAACTCTTAACAGTATGAATATAAAAATTCAAGGCTTAGTTTTCAACAATTATAAAGCTAATTTTTATGAAGATGATAATATAAAAGTTATTTTAGAAGATTCAGGAATAAAAAATTATATTATTATAAAAAATGGGCAAAAATCATTAGAAGAAAAAGATTTGGAAATACTTTTTAGGGGGCTTATAAATGAGTAATATGACAGAGTTACAAAAAAAAGATTTGAAGTATATTTTTCATCCATGTGCACAAATGAAAGATTTTGAAAGCAACCCTCCTTTAGTTATAAAAAAAGCTGAAGGACTTTACCTTATAGATGAGCATGGGAAAAAATATATGGATTGTATCTCAAGTTGGTGGGTAAATTTATTTGGTCATTGTAATCCTAGAATTAATAAAGTAATTACAGAACAAATAAATACTCTTGAGCATGTTATCTTTGCTAATTTTGCTCATGAACCTGCTATTGAACTTTGTGAAGAGTTAGAAAAAGTTCTACCTAAAGGACTTAATAAATTTTTATTTTCTGACAACGGCTCATCATGTATAGAGATGGCTTTAAAATTAAGCTTCCAGTACCATTTACAAACTGGTAATCCGCAAAAAACTAAATTTATATCTTTACAAAATGCTTATCATGGTGAAACTATTGGTGCTTTAGGTGTCGGAGATGTGGATATTTTTACTGAAACTTATAGACCACTTATAAAAGAAGGAAGAAAAGTAAAAGTTCCTTATATAAATGAAAATTTAACAGCTGATGAATTTAAGAAATATGAAGATGAATGCTTTACTGATTTAGAAAATTTAGTAAATGAAAACCATCATGAAATAGCTTGTATGATAGTTGAGCCTCTGGTACAAGGAGCTGCAGGAATGATGATGTATTCTCCTAACTATTTGAAAAGAGTTAGAGAGCTTACAAAAAAATTTAACATACATCTAATAGATGACGAAATTGCTATGGGCTTTGGTAGAACAGGAAAAATGTTTGCTTGCGAACATGCAGGAATAGAACCTGATATAATGTGTATAGCAAAAGGACTCTCATCTGGCTATTATCCAATTGCTATGGTGTGTATAACTACCGAAATTTTTAATGCTTTTTATGCCGACTATAAAGAAGGAAAATCTTTCTTACATTCTCACACTTATTCTGGAAATCCTTTAGGTTGTAGAATAGCTTTAGAAATTTTAAAAATATTTAGAGAAGAGCAAGTTTTAAATACAGTAAATAAAAAAGGAGCTTATTTAAAAAAGCAAGCCCAAAAACTTTTTAAAGATAAACCATATATAAAAGAATATAGGCATATCGGTCTTATTGGAGCTCTGGAATTAAAAGATATAGCACCCGGAGAAAGAATAGGACGCCAAATATATGAAATAGCTTTGAAAAAAGGAGTACTTATAAGACCAATAGGAAACATAATTTATTTTATGCCTCCTTATGTAATAACAGAAGAGGAAATTGATACTTTACTTAAAGTATGTCTTGATTCAATTGAAGAATTTATATCAATTAAAAAAATAAATTTGAAAGATGCTTTAAAGTCTGATAACAAAAAAAGAGAAAATTTAGATTCTCCCTTCTAATAAAAACTAGATAATACTAAAGGCTACACAAACAGTTCACAGTTTGTGTAGCCTTTTTTTAAGCTCTTACATTTACTGGCATTACTAAATAAATGTAATCCTCATTCTTTTCTTCAACTATTTTCAACATTGATGTAGCATTTTGAGCATATATAATCACATTTTTATCTATATTATCAATATAATCTTTTATATACTTACAATTTATTCCAAGTTTTAAATCATCTCCAGTTTTAATCATATTAACTTTTTGATTAATCTTTGCCCCTGATGACATACCTGTGATGACAAGCTGTTTCCCTTTAAAATTAAAAGCAGCAACATTTTTTGTATCCACACTATTTTTAGTAACAGAAATTACCTTTTTTAATGATGAATTTAATTCTTCTCTATTGAATTCAAATTCTTTATCATATTTAAAATTATTTAATAAAGATTTAAAATCAGGAAAATTTACAGATAACAATTTACAAGTAAAGTATGCATTTTCCCAAGATAAAATTAACTTTTCATCTCCGACTGATATAGCTACATCGCTATCTATATCTTTTAGAATTTTATAAATAACCATTGCTGATTCAGTTGGTATCAACATCTCTTTTTCAAGATTGTTGTTAATTTTTTCTTTTAAATATACAAGTCTATATGAATCCGTTGAAGCCATTTCTAAATAATCTAAAAAAAGATTTATTTTTATGGAGTTAAAAATCATGTCCATACTATTTATTGATGATAAAAATTTTACTTTTTCCAATAATTTTGCAAATTTTATACTATTCAATTTTGTCGCAACTAAAGTTGAAATTTCTAAAACTTCTGGATATGCTGTTTCATCAAGTATAGAAAATTCAGCATCATTAACTATTAAGTATCCGTTACTCTTTTCAAAATCAA
This sequence comes from Fusobacterium gastrosuis, assembly GCF_900095285.1. GTDB lineage: Bacteria > Fusobacteriota > Fusobacteriia > Fusobacteriales > Fusobacteriaceae > Fusobacterium > Fusobacterium gastrosuis. The sequence continues at coordinate 8,588 of NZ_LT607734.1, forward strand.
TATTCTCTGTTTCAACTAATTTTGTATATTCCAATAGTAACTGAGGTTTAATTAAAACTTCACCATCAATTTCAGATTTACATTCTGAATATCTTATTAACTCTATTTCCGTATTAATCCCTTTAAAAATAACTTTATTATTCTTTACACTTATATGTAAGCCAGCTAAAATAGGTTTAACTGGATTTTCTTTTAGTATATTGCTGTATTCTGATATTATAGTATTTAATTTTTCTCTATTTATTGAAAACTTCATAGTAAAACTTCCTCCTAACTCTAATTAGCAATCAAAATTTCTTGCCAATATTTATTTTGAATATTTAGCTTATCCCCAATATCAATAAGTAATTGAGCCGGTTTTACATCTTCTATATTGTATACAGGTTTAACAGTCATCAAATCTCTTGCTGGTACATTCATGCTAGGTAATTCAAGATGATCCATTGTTTTAGCATACACATCAGGTCTATGAATAAAATTTATGAATTTAAGAGCATTTTCCTTGTTTTTTGCACTCTTTAAAACAACAAATGAATCTATTGAAGAAAATGCTTGATCTCCTGGTGGGATAATTAAATCTATATTAGCTCTTTCTTCCTCACCAAGTTCTCTATAAATATTATCTGGGTATCCTTGTACAACCCAAAAATCTTCACTTGCAAAACCTTTTCCAAATGATTCTGAATCAAATTTTGCTATATTCTTTTTCCACGCTAAAATAGTTGCTTTTGCTTTTTCCATTGCTTCAGGAGTATCTGCATCTTGTTTATAACCATTTAAAGCAAGAGCAGGTGTTAAAACTTCCCTCATGTCATCAAGTAAGGTCATTCTTCCTTGTAAATCTTCTCTATTAAAAATAGTATAATCTCTAGGATAATCTTTTACATATTTTGTATTTACTGCTATTCCTGTTAATCCTAAAGCATATGGAACTCCATAGTCATTATTAGGATCAATTTCTCTTAATTTTGCCATATATACATCGTCTATATTTTTAATATTTTCTAATTTTTCTTTATCCAATTTTTCAAGCATTTCTTCTCTCAACATAATTTCATAATAATCACTTGATGGAATTACAATATCATACCCTTCTCCACCAGCTTTTATTTTTGTATACATTTCTTCATTAGAAGAATATATATCTTCTACTACTTTTATTCCAGTTTCTTTTTCAAAATCTTCATATACTGATGCTGGAATATAGTCAGCCCAACTATAAATATATAAGGTTTCCTTTGAGTTATCTCCCCCACAAGCTACCATCATAATTGAAGCTAAAACTGCTAAAATAATTTTTTTCAATTTGCACCTCCAAAATAATTAATTAAAAATGCGACCGTTGTCGCACGATTTATTAATTATAACATTTTTAGAAAATATTATTCAAGTTTTATTTAAAATTTTATTGTTCTTTAATAAATCATAGTTTATAATTTAACTAGTATATCAAAGGAGGGCTAATGTTATGAAATTTGAAACTCAAAGATTAATTTTACGCGATTGGAAAATTGAAGATGCTGAAGATTTATTTAAAGTTGCAAGTGATGCTGATGTTGCTCTTCCTTGTGGTTGGAAGCCACATGAAAATATAGAAGAATGTAAACATATTATTAAAGATATGTTCCTAACAGATCCATACACTTATGCAGTTTGTCTAAAAGAAAATAATATAGCCATAGGTTGTATTGCAATAATTCCTCAAAATATTAGTCGCCTTAATTTAAAAAATGAAAATGAAGTTGAACTTGGATGCTGGATAGGAAAAGAATTCTGGGGAAGAGGCCTTATGGTTGAAGCAATGAATGTACTTATTGATTTTGCTTTTAACGAGCTGAATGTAGAAAACATTTATTGTGGATATTCAGATGGCAACAGTAAGTCAAAAAGATTACAAGAAAAATGTGGTTTCGTACATCTATACACAGAGGAAGCCCATTTATATAAAACCTTAAATGAGATTAGAATACATCATGTCAATATTTTAACGAAAGATAGCTGGAGAAAAAATGGAAATTATAAGAAGTAAAGATAATAAAATTGTGAAAGAGTTAAAAAAATTAAAGCAAAAAAATATAGAGATCTTACAAATAAATTTTTAGCAGAGGGTATAAAATTTTTAGATTATATAGAGTATATTCCAGAGCTAATAATTGCAAGAGAAGATATGATTGATAATTCTATATTCTTAAAAAAAATTAAAAATTTTAATACAAAAATTTTATATTTAGATGAAAAAATATTCAATGAACTTTCAGCTCAAGAAAATTCTCAGGGAGTCATTATTCAATATCAAAAAAAAGAAGGAAATTTAGATAGTATATCAAACGATATTATTGTTTTAGATGATATTTCTGACCCAGGTAATTTAGGAACTATAATAAGAGTATGTGATGCAACTAATTTTAAAGATATAATACTAACTAAAGGTTCTGTTGATGCGTATAATGACAAAGTTATTCGAGCTTCTATGGGCTCTATTTTAAATGTAAATTTGATATATTTGGATAGAAATTTCATAATTAACTTATTAGTAGAAAAAAAATATAACACTTTTATTACATATTTAGATAAAACTGCTGTATCTTATAATAAAATAAAACTTCAAAATAAAAATGCCATAGTTATGGGAAATGAAGGAAGAGGAGTTGGGAATGATTTCTTAGAAATTCTACACACAAAGACAATCATTCCAATTTTAGGCAATGCTGAATCTTTAAATGTTGCTATTGCAAGTTCTTTAATGTTGTATAAATTTAGAGAATTACAAAATATTTTTTAAAAAAAATACAGCTAAAATTTAATAAATTATGCTTTCACATGAAATAAAAGGGACTGATAAGTCCCTTTTAATCTATCAATTTTATTAAGCTCAAGTAACTTTTTTCTTCTATATCTAAAGCTTTTTCATAGGCTTTTTCAATTTTTTCTTTATACAACCTTAAGGCAATAAAAGTCAAAGCCATTTTTCTACATGCTAAATTCAAAAGTTTTATTTCTTCCTTTTTTATTTTTCTATGTCTAGAATAATTATTTAAAAAATCTCTTATCAAATCATACTCTTTTTGAAAACTGTACTCTTTTATCTTTATCCAAAAATTTATAACTATTGCTAAATCATAAACATAAGGTCCATAATAACTCTCATTGAAATCTATAATCCCATTTATATGTCCATCTTTTACAATAACATTGTCAGGAAATATATCTGCATGAATTATTCCTTTTGGCAAAGTATTAAAATCTATATTTTTTAATTCCTCATATATTGAAAAAATTTTTTCTTTCTCATTAAAATCTATTTTTGACTTCTCTATTTCTGACATATAAAAATCTAAGTCTATTCTTGATTTTCGGTTATAATTTCTGACTCTTTCTTCAGAATATCTATGAAATTTCCCTAAATACCATGCTATCTCTCGTAAAACTCCCTGATCTATCTTGTCTAAAGTTTCACCTTGTATGAAACTAAACAGTGTAAATTTAAGTGTTCCATATTCTTCAATATACAAGCCTCTCTGACTTTTTATAATTTGAGGAACAGGTATAAAATCAGCAATTGTTTCTAATAATTTTAATTCCTCTTCTTCTTCAAATAAGTTTCTATCAGCCTCATATATTCTTAAAACATATCTTTCAGCATCACTATATATTAAAAAATTAGAGTTTAAGATACCTATATTTATAAACTCTATTTTTTTATTTCTAAATTATATATTTCTTCAATATATTTTTTTTCTTTATATTTTAGTTCAGTATAAACACCCATTTGTACTCCTTATTTTACAGAACTGGAGATAACAACCTCAAAATTGATTCCTTTATTCTTATAAAAATACTTCTTTGTTCAAAATCTTCAAAATCCAGCTTTTTAGAATCATTTATATCTCTATAAAATTGATTTTTAAACTCTACTGCTGTTGACTTTTCATATACATTCACATTTATTTCAAAATTCAAATATAAACTTCTGTAATCAAAATTACAAGTCCCAATACTGACAATTTCATTATCCACTATAATAACTTTAGAATGTAAAAATCCTTTTTCATATCTATACACAGATGCTCCTATTTTTAGAAGTTCTCCCACATAAAATTGATTTACCCAATATATGAACAAATGATCGGCTCTATTTGGTATCATTATCTTTACATCTATTCCAGACATAATTGCTGTTTTTAAAGCATCAAGTAAAGAATCATCTGGAACAAAATAAGGTGTTTGAATAAGAATAGAAGTATTTGCTGTTTGAATTAACTTTAAAAAATTATCTCTTAAGGTCCTAAATTCATAATTTGGTCCTGAACTTACCACTTGAATATTTTTCAAATTTTTATCTTCTTTTATATCCAATTCCTCTTTTAAAAACTCTAAATATTCATATTTAGTCTTATCATATTTTATTTCTTGTTTCTTAGTTACTCCCAAAATAAAATGAAATTCTCTTTCTAAATCAATAACAGTATCTCCTATAATTTTTATAGAAGTGTCCCTCCAATAACCCATATCGGAATTTCCTAAATATTCATCTCCTATATTCATTCCACCTATAAACGCAATCTTACTATCAATAATAGTTATTTTCCTATGATCTCTATAATTTATTCTGACATTGAATAGAGGAATATGTGTTCTAAAGAAAAAATTAATTTCTACTCCTGAATTTTTAAAAAATTTTATTAATTTATTATTGGCACGATTTACCCCGTCTATCATTAAATTTATCTTTATTCCTTGCTTAGCCTTTTCTACTAAAAGCTGTGCTATTTCTTTCCCTATATTATCAAATTTAAAAATGAAGTATTCCATATTTATAGAAATTTTTGCATTTTTTATTTCTTCCTTCAAACTATCAAAAAAATCTATTCCTTCATTATAAATATCTATTGTATTATTCATATTTAAAGAATTATTAGATGTGCTGTGTAGATATGTTAAAAGCCCTTTCCATCTCTTTAATTCTTCTTTTTCAGATTTTGAAATATCTCTATCTAATCGAATTTTGTTTCTTTTATAGAACTTATTGGCAACTCTCTCTTTTGTAAAACTCATTCCTAAAAATAAATATACAAAAAACCCAACATATGGGAATATTGTTAAAATAAATATCCAAAGAATTGTATAAAGTGGATTTCTTTTTTCCATCAAAACTATTACCACTATAAAGAACAAGTTTGCTATCCAAACATAATTTAAAAACAGTTCAAATATATTTAAAGCTAGATTTAACATTTTGTATCACCTCAAATTTCCTATATCTTATCATTGTTTTACATATTTTTAAAGTTTTAAAAAGAATTTATTTAATATTTTAAATTATAGATAATTTGTTTTATTTATGATAAAATATATTTTGAAGAATAAATATTAAATAGGAGGGGAAAAATGTCAAATTCTATTTTAAAAAGTGACCAGAAAAAGTTCAATATTTTTCTTGGTGAATTTTTAAATAAGCTTAGTAATACACCTACTACTCAAATGATTTCAAAAGAGTTATTTGCTATGAAGAAAAAAGACTATGTTTTAATAAATAATAATCTCTCTCTTCCAGAATTATCTCAAAATTTATTAGATGATATCATTCTTGAAAAAGACGAAATTTTTGAAATTTTAAATAAACTTTTTTCAAAAAATTCCAAATATAATAATAGTTTTCATAAAGCATTGCTAGATTCAAATTTATTCTCAACTATTATTAGTTCTAACTATGATTCAATTTTTGAAGACTATTTTTTTGATTTATTGAATAAACAAACTCCTTTTTCTATAAATAAAGATGAGGTTAATAAAATTTCATTTTATAAATTATATGGAGATTTTAACATTCCTGATAAGTTTGTCTTGTCTACACAAGATATTAAAAGACTAAAAATCTTAGACTTCTATACTCCATTTTGGAGAAAAATATCAGATGACTTATGTAAAAATCCTACTATACTTTTTGGAATAAACTTTAGTGATTCAACAACTTTAGGTATACTAGACTTTATTTTTTCAAAAATAAAAAAACAACATCAACCTGTATATCTTTATAGTGATACTGCAATAAATTCAGAAATTACCCAAAATTTTATTGACACTTATTCAATTACAGTTATAGAAGGAAAAATGGATGAATTTTTAAATATTATTAAAAATTATTTCCCAGATTTACAAAAAGAAGAAGGTGATGCTCCTCTGATGGAGTATGCCTAACTAAAGAGGAAGAAATTCCTCAAATAATTGAAACAAAAGAAACTTCTCCAGAAATTTTTCCTCAATTACCATTTCAAAGTGAAGAGGTTAAAAATAATTCTATAATAGAAAATAATGATGTGTCTGAAATAAGAGAACCTGTTATAATTTCTCTAGATGAAAATGATTTTTTAGAAACTGCAACTGAAAAAAAATATAAAAAATTGGCTTTAGATAAATTCCCAATAAAATATAGCCTTTTTTCAAAGTATGTTTCTCCAGATAAAATAATTAATTTGGGTACTACTGAAGTAGATTTTGGATTTGAAAAACTAGCAAATGTTCAAGTTAGACTACTTGAATATCCTAAATTTAATATGATTGAATTTAAAAAAAGAGAGTTCAAGATTTCTTTAGGAGTACATGAAAAAGGAACTATCTTACTTCGTTCCAATGATATGTTTGAATATGAAATATATAAGGATGTAAAAAATAGCAGACTTAAAGTTATTTTAGAATTTCTAATTAATTTATTTTCTGGTGCTTCTATTAAATTTCATCTTTCTAATGTCATATGTGATATACATTTTTTCAATCATAATGAAAGTTTTAAATTTAAAACTATCTTAGACACTTTAAATAGCTATGAAAACTTAGTAAAAGTTTATTCTTTGAATAAAAATAAGGACTTATCTAGTTCTAATAGTTCTTTTTATGATTTATGTATACTTGATTTATCTCTAGCTTCTCAGCCAATAGATACTTGGATAAATCTATCTATAAATAATATTTACAATTTAAAAATAGGAGATCTTTTGGTCATAAATAGAATTCATAAGTTTAATTTAAAAAATATAGCTTTTAACTTAGTTGAAAAAATTGAATTAAAAAATCCTTTGGAAGAAAAAGAGTTAAGGAATAATAGAGTTCAATTAAACAACAGAACAGTTAAAATAAGTTTTGAAAAGATAAAAAAGTAGTAAAGGAGCTTATTAATGTACAATCATTTAGATAAACAACAATTTTTTAAAGAATTTTCAATTGATGAAAACTATTTTAATTCAACTGGTTTAGATTGGGAAGAACTTGTAAAAATTTATAATGACTATACTTCACTTGTCAGTTTATTAGAAAAAGAGGCTGGACATATAGTTTCTAAGTTAATTGATGTTTCTTCTGTGCACTCTGTTAGAAGAAGAGTTAAAAAGCCAACTCATTTAATTGAAAAAATCATTAGAAAAGGAAAAAAATATAAAGATAAAAATATTTCTGTCGAAAATTATAAAGAAATTGTAACTGATTTAATTGGTATTAGAGTTCTTCACTTATTCAAAGACGATTGGAGAAATATCCACAATGAAATCATTGATTTATGGGATTTACAAGAAACTCCTCAAGTTAATGTAAGAAGAGGAGATTACAATATGGCTCAATTCGAGGAAAGTATAAAAGACTTGAATTGTGAAATCATAGTTAGAGAACACGGATATAGATCTGTACACTATTTAATTAGAATAAATATTACAAAATCAGTTAATATCTTAGTTGAAATTCAAGTGAGAACAGTTTTTGAAGAGGCTTGGAGTGAAATAGATCATATCATGAGATATCCCTATGATGTTGATAACCCTATAATCACTGAATATTTAGGTATATTTAATCGTATTGTTGGTTCTGCCGATGAAATGGGAACTTTTTTAAAAAAAGTAAAAAAGAATTTTTCTAATAATAAAGATATCCCAGATTTAGAAAGAGAATTAGATATGAAATTTAGATAAATAAAAAAACTATAAAAATATATTATTTCTATATAAATATAAAAGGGCTAGTTAAAGTGCTAAAATCTTATCTCTAAAATTTTGACACTTTATAGCCCTTATTTTTATACTTATTTTAATCGATTTCCAAATAATTTTTTTAAAACCTTTAATTCTTTTTCAGAATATCTTTTTTTATTAGCAATATTTAAACTATCCCTTATCTCATCCAATTTTTTATAAAAATTAATGTATTCTTGCTGTGCTTCTTCGATATCTAACTGCTTAAATTTAATTTTGTGTCCAAAAGACATTTGAGCTAATTTAGGTAAATCTGCTTTTATAACTGTTCCTATTTTAGTGTATCCACCTGTTGTTTGTCTGTCTGCTAACAATATTATTGGCTTACCATTTCCTGGAACCTGTATCGAACCGAATACTGCTGCATCTGATATTATATCTGCTTTATCTTTGTGTTCTATTGCTTCCCCTTCCAATCTCATTCCCATTCTATCAGCTTCTTTAGTTACTTCATATTCGCTTGTTAAAAAAGTATCTATACCTTTTTTGGTAAAATAATCATCTTGAGGTCCTAAAACAATTTTAATTTCTTCAAAATTAGAATAAGATGGAATATATTTAGAGTTTAAGCTTCTTCTTTTTTTTATAATTTTAGGATTCTTTATTTCAATTATATCTCCCATTTTTAATTGTCTTCCATTAAAGCCACCCAATTTTGATTTTAGAAGAGTAGATTTACTTCCATTAACAAATGGAACATCTATTTCTCCAGCAAAAGCTATATAAGCTCTTGCACCTGCTTTTATATTTGAAAAAGAAAGTATGTCACCTTTTCTTATGTTTACACTGGTCCACATAGCTATATCTTGATTATTGATTTTAGGTGTTAAATTAGCACCTGTTATTGCTATCGTGATATCAAAATCAAATTCTAAAGATGGTCCCAAATAAGGAATTTCCAAAACAGCATTATTTTTATCTGCATCTACAAGAAAATTCCCAACTGTGAATGCAAATTCATCCATTACTCCAGAAACAGGAATTCCATATTGTTGATATCCTATTCTTCCTATATCTTGGACAGTTACACACAAACCAGGCTTTTGTACTCTTATACTAGGCATTTAACTCACCTCTTTTTATTCTACGAATTTTTACAGTATATTTCCCTTCTTGAACTTCTTTTTCAATTTTTTTATATTCTGCTTCATCAATTGAAATATATCTGATATAGTCACCTGAGCTTATATAAACTGGTGTACTACTTTCAGGGTTATACAATTTTAACGGTGTTCTTCCTATTATTCTCCATCCTCCTGGTGAAAGTGAAGGATACATCCCTGTTTGTTTTCCTGCTATCCCTACTGAACCCGGAAATATTTGTAATCTCGGACTTTCTAATCTAGGTGTCGCTATTTTTTCACTCATTCCTCCAAGATATGTAAATCCCGGCATAAAACCTAGCATATATACTAAATAGTCAGTCCCTGTATGAATTTTTATTACTTCTTCTTTAGTTAGATTGTTATGCTTAGCAACATATTCTAAATCAGGTCCATACTCGTCATTATATAAAGTTGGTATTTCAATTAAGGTTATTTCATCTGATTCTGTTGATTCTGAGGCTAATTTAAGCAAGTCCTCTACCTTAGATTTTAATTCTTTATAAGAAATTTTACATGGGTCATAACTTACAAGCATTGAACAATAAGTTGGAACCATTTCAATCAGCCCATCTATATTTTGCTCTTTCAAATCTTCTATCATTTTCCTAATTTTTTTATTAATTTCAGGAGAAATCTCATTTCCAAATTGTATTACAAATGAGCAATCACCTGCTAATAAAAATTTAATATCTCCCATTTTTACCACCTCTAACTATTAAATAATGTCATTAAACTCTTTAATGAAGTCATTCCTATATAAGCTGTAAAAATTACAACTACCCATCCAAGCAAGAATAATATTTGTGAATGCTTATATTCATTAACTATGCTCTTCTTTTTACTTGCAACTAAAGCTATGGCTAAAGTTATAGGAAGTATTAATCCATTTAGTGAACCTGCAAGCACAAGAAGTTTTGCTGGTTTTCCTAATACTGTTAAAATAAAAGTAGATGATACTATAAATAATATAATGAATAAATTTTCATATTTAGCTACAATTTTAAATAAAGTTTTTAAGAAAGATACGCTCGTATATGCTGCTCCAACTATTGATGTCAATGCAGCAGCTAAAAATACTAAACCAAATATCTTATATCCCAATGTACCTGCTGCTATTTTAAAGGCATCTGCTGCAGGATTTGCAGGATCTAGGTCATGTCCTAAAGTAACTACTCCTAAAACTGCAAGAAATAAGAAAATTCTTACTACTGTTGCAACTCCTATTCCAAGCATTGCTGATCTATTTACTTGGTCCAAATTTTCTTCTCCAACAATTCCAGCATCTATAAGTCTATGCCCACCTGAGAAAATAATATATCCTCCAACTGTTCCACCTATAAGAGTTATTATTGCCATAAAATTAATTTGAGATGGCATAAAAGTTTCTCTTGCCGCCATCGCAACCGGTGGATTTGTGGAAAATGCTACATATCCTATAAGAAGTATCATCATTGCCCCCAGAATTTGTGTCATTTTGTCCATAATCTTTGAACCATTTTTAGAAACAAATATAATAACTCCTAAAGCACCACTTATAATTGCTCCTGTTGTCAAATCTAGGTCAAAAACAACTTGGAATCCCAATGCTGCCCCTCCAACATTTCCTATATTAAATGCAAGTCCTCCTAAACATACCAAAAAAGTAATAAAATATCCTAATCCTGGAAATACTGCATTTGCTAAATCTTGTCCTCTTTTTTTAGAAACTGCCAGAATTCTCCATACATTTAATTGTGCTATAAAAGACATAATTACAGAAATTGCTATTACAAAGGCAAAAGTAGCTCCCATATCTTTAGTAAACTTTGCAGTTTGAGTCATAAAACCTGGTCCTATTGCCGATGTTGCCATTAAAAATGCTGCCCCTAGAAGTACTGAAAGATTTTTATTTTTCATATATTGCACTCTCCCTAATTTATATTTTATTTTATAAATTTATTTAAAGATTGAACTTCAATTCCACTTTCAATCAATGATTTTCTTATTTTTTCAACAAATTCAATAGCTTTTGGATTATCTCCATGTACACATATTGAATCTGCATTTATATCAATTTCTTCACCATTTACAGCTGTTACTTTTTTAGTTTTTACCATTTTTATTACTCTTGCTATCGCTTCATCTGGATCTTTTACAAAAGCTCCAGGCAATTTTCTATTCACTAAAGTTCCGTCTGCATTATATCCTCTATCAGCAAAAACTTCCTCAGCTACTCTCAATCCTCTTCTTTTTGCTTCTTTAGCCATATAGCTTCCACTTAAAATCATTACAATTATATTTTTATCAAATTGCTCTATTCCATCTAAAACTGCATCTGCAAGTTTAGGATCTACTGCTGCTGAATTATAAAAGCCTCCATGTAATTTCATATGTTGAATTTTAACTCCATTAGCTTTTGCAAATCCTTCTAAAGCACCTAATTGATACAACATATATGCTCTTGCTTCATCTGGTGTTATATCCATTTTTCTTCTTCCAAATCCCAATAGATCTGGATATCCTGGATGAGCACCGATTTCTACTCCATTTTCTTTTGCAAATTTGACTGTCTTGTCCATTATAAGAGGATCACCTGCATGCCAGCCACAAGCTACATTTACACTTGTAACACATTTCATAATCTCTTCATCTAATCCCATCTTATAACTTCCAAATCCTTCACCAATATCACTGTTTAAATCTACATAGTATTTCATAGAACCCTCCTTATTTAAAAAGTATGCTTAATTATATTCTAAATTCGACTATTCGTCAATAAAATAATTATAATAATCGAAAAAAGAACATTTTTCATACTTTAGTTATGGTTAAAATTTGTTAAATCATTGTAAACAGATAAGTCATCTTCTTTTTTTATGGACTATTGTATCAAATATTTGAATTACATTTATTTTTTTTATTAATATATATTTTTTTTAATATTTTTTATTTATATTTTAGTTGAATTTAAAAGTGTTCAAATTTTAAAAATTTGACAGAGAAAAAAATATATGATATTCTTATCTATGTGCATCTATAGCTCAACTGGATAGAGCATCTGACTACGGATCAGAAGGTTGTGGGTTCGACCCCTGCTAGGTGCGCCATATTAACTATAATTTTTTCATTTTCTCTAGATTTTTATCTAGAGAATTTTTTATATAATAAAAAAAAGACAACCCATGTTGCCTTTAATTAAATAAAAAAATTTATTTAAAATTCTATAACTCTTATTTTTTTGTTAAACCATATATAGCTAATATCAAAAGAATAGCTCCGACAACTCCCATAAGTATTCTATAGCCTTTTTCTCCAAAATAATAAAATGTTAATTTTACTATTGGATTCTTTCTTGATGAATTAGATGCTGTTATTAATGACCAATTAAAAATTGCTCCTGCTAAAAAACTTGCACCCATCGCTATTAGAATAAACTCAGGGTATTTTCTTAAGTAATCTATCATTTTTCATTTCCTCCAGTAAAATTTTATATATCTTGATTTTATCATTTTTTAATTAAATTTAAAAGAGGGAGTAATCTCCCTCTTTTATCAATACTTTATTTTTTTATTTCAACACGATTTTTATATGCATCTTTTATTGCTCCCAATATGTCACCATGATTATCTCTGATACTCATAGTTGCTCCTGCAACAACATCAACTAATGCTTCTTTTTCAGTTTCTGTTAATTTAGCATATTTTTCTTGATCTTTTTCGTTTTTACTGTCAGCTTTCAAAGGTCTTCCATTTACATCTGACGCATTTTTTGCAAACCAAGCTTCTATTTCTTCAACTGTTTTTCCTTTAAAGAATTCTTGGAAAAAATCCATTTGTTCTGTCCAATTCATTCCATAAGATTTTCCTCTTTCTCTTTTTGTAACCCAATTCTCAACTTCTTTAGTTGCTGTTTCAACTGTATTCATTGATACTCCTATTACTTCTCTAGAGTCATGGTCTACAACATTATATCCTTCTGCTCCTGGCCATCCAGAAAAGTGTGGTGCTGTTGCACCTGGATAATTTGGTGTTGACAATTCAAGAATATCCACATAGATATTTACTATTTTCCCTTTTTCATCGAATACACCTGCTGCAGTGACATAGTTTAAACTATACACAGGAGTCCCTTTATTATCTTTTCCTGGTCCCACACGAAAATTAGAAGATTTCCCTAATCCTTGGTATAATTTTTCAGCTCCCATAACTCCTGTTGCAAGGGATAAAAATAAAGCCCCCATCATGATTTTCTTTAGTGATTTTTTTACCATACCATATCCTCCTTTTATAATTTTTGTTAAATTTTACTATTTTTTCTTAGCATATTTAATCGAGTCAAAAGCAACAGCTGCTATTATAATTATTCCTTTTATTATATATTGCCAATATGGGCTTACTCCAACATATGTTAGTCCATAGTTAATAACAGTTAATATTATAACTCCAGTTATAACTCCAGAAATTTTCCCAACACCACCATAGAAAGAAACTCCTCCGATTACACAGGCCGCAATAGCATCCATTTCATACATAAACCCCAAGTTATTTGTTGCAGATCCTATACGCCCTGCTTCTAAAAAACCACCAAAAGCATAATACGCTCCTGATAAAGCATATATTCCCACTATTGTCAACCAAACATTTACTCCAGAAACTTTTGCAGCTTCTGGATTTCCACCAACAGCAAAAACATTTTTACCGAACTTTGTTTTATTCCATAATACCCACATAATCACTGTAGCTATTGCTGCATATATAATCAAATAAGGTATAGTATAACCTGCTATTTCAATACTACCTTGAGCAAATTGGCTATATCTTTTTACAAATCCTGATATCGGTGCAGCACCAGCTTTATCGTAATAAAGTGAATTCATTCCATAAACTATTGTCATAGTTCCTAAAGTTGCTATAAATGGATGAACATTTAATGTTGCTACAACAAGTCCATTTATTGAAGCAATAACAGTTCCTATTAAAACAACTATAATGATTACTGTGAATATAGAAAACTCCCCTAATTGCGGAAAAGCTTTATTTACATTTGTCAATGACTGTAAAAGAGTTGCTGAAATAACTGCTGCTAAACCTACTTGTCTTCCAGCCGATAAATCTGTTCCTTGAGTCACAATTAACCCTGCAACTCCAAGAGCTATTATAGTTCTTACAGATGATTGTGTAAGAATATTTTTAAAGTTTCTTATACTTAAAAAAGTCGGTTCCTTAATTATTATTGCGACAAGCATACAAAACAAAACTAAGTATAATCCACTTTCAATTATTAATTTTTTATAATTTATTTTCCCATCTTTAGTTCTTGCTAACATAGTTTCTCCTTCATTTTCTTATAGATATTTTGCTGATAATTCCATTATTTCTTCTTGACTTGTTTCAGAAGTTTTTACCACTCCTGCCACTCTTCCATTACTCATAACTAAAATTCTATCTGTAACTCCTAAAAGTTCTGGCATCTCCGAAGAAATCATGATAATTCCTTTATCTTTTTTTGCTAATTCTATCATAAGTTGGTATATTTCATATTTAGCTAAAACATCTATACCTCTTGTTGGTTCATCTAACATTAATACTTCAGGCTCTGTAAGTAACCATCTTCCTATAATAACTTTTTGTTGATTTCCTCCAGATAAAGAACCTATTTTTGTTCCTTGTGATGGTGTCTTAACTCTCATACTGTCTATTATCCATTGAGTATCTTGCTTTATTTTTAAATTATTTAAAATTCCAAATGGATTTTTGTATTTATCTACATTAGAAATAATAGAATTAAATGCTATATCTAATTTAGCAAAAATTCCTGTACTTCTTCTTTCTTCAGTAACAAGTGCAAAACCATTTTTTATTGCTTCTTTTGAATCTCTATTTTTTACCTCTTTTCCATGCAAGAAAATTTGTCCACTTTCTTTCGGTCTTATTCCAAATATTGTTTCAACTATTTCAGTTCTTTTAGATCCAACTAATCCAGCTATACCTAGAACTTCTCCTTTATATAACTCAAAACTTACATCTTTAATTGATGGTTGATTTAATGCTGTTAAATTTCTAACCTCTAATATACATTCTTTTACTTCATTATCTTTTTTAGGGAATCTTTCAGTTAAATCTCTTCCCACCATCATACTTATTATTTGTTCTGTTGTTATGCTTGATACATCATTTGTTGAAATCCATTTTCCATCTCTTAAAATAGTAATTTCATCTGATATTATTTTTATTTCTTCCATTTTATGAGAAATATATATTACTCCCACACCATTTTGTTTAAGTTTTCTAATAATTCTAAATAAATGTTCTACTTCTTTTTCAGTTAAGGATGATGTTGGTTCATCCATAACAATTACTTTTGATTTATATGAAACCGCCTTAGCTATTTCTATCATTTGTCTTTCTGCAATAGCTAGGTCAGCAATTTTTTTCTTAGGATCAACTTTTATATCAAGATCTTCAAAAATTCTTACAGTATCATCATACATCTTTTTTTCATCAATAAATAATCCCTTAGTAGGATATCTTCCAAGCCAAATATTGTCCAATACATTTCTTTGAAGAACTTGGTTTAATTCTTGGTGCACCATGGACACACCATTTTCTAATGCTTCTTTTGTAGATTTAAAATTTACTTCTGTTCCATCCAATAAAATTTTTCCAGTATCTTTTTCATATATTCCAAATAAACACTTCATAAGTGTTGATTTCCCAGCTCCATTTTCTCCCATAAGAGCATGAACTGAACCTGGTTTTAACTTTAACTGTACACCGTCTAAAGCTTTCACTCCCGGAAATTCCTTAGAGATATTTTCCATTTCAAGTATATATTTCAAATTTTCCATAGCTACCTCTGCCTCTAATTTCTAAAAAAGGAGATTGTCGGAACAATCTCCTTTTAATTTTTATATTTTTTTATTCTTTATTTGAAACTTGCAACATTTGTTTTGTCAATTCCTATACTTGGAACTAATATAATCTTGTTATCTAATTGTAAATCTGTTCCTTCAGTTGGAGCTTTTCCTTCTGCTAAGTTAGCAACCATTTTAAAAGTAGCTGAAGCTTGTCCTTTTGCATCATTAAGAACAGTTCCTGCCATTTCTCCTTCTTCAATTTTAACTAAAGCTTCTGGTAGAGCATCTACTCCTACAACTGGTAATAATTTTCCAGTAGCTTTCATAGATTCTATAGCTCCTAAAGCCATTCCATCGTTGTTACAAATAACAATTTCAATTTTTGCCCCATTAGGTCCTGATAACCATGCATCCATTTTATCTTTTGCCATAGCAGTATCCCACATTGCTGTATCTTGATGTAACATTTCAGTTTTTATTCCTTTATCATTAAGAGTAGATATAGAATATTTTGTTCTTGCAACTGCATCTGGATGTCCAGGTTCTCCTTCAAACATTACATATTGGATAACTCCATCTCCATTTAAGTCAAGTGCTGGATTTTCTTTCCATAATTTTTCTATTAATTCACCTTGAGCAATTCCTTGAGCATTTGGATCTATTCCTACATAGAATGCATTATCATAAGAAGCCATAGCTTCATCTGATGGTTTTCTATTATAGAAAACAACAGGAACTGCTTTTTCTTTTAATAAATTTATTATTCCATCTGCTGCAGAAGCATCAACTAAGTTGATAGCAAATGATTTTACACCTTTTTCTAATACAGCTTCTATTTGTTCTTTTTCTGTTGCAACACTATTTTGTGAGTCTATCATAGTTAAATTAAACTTATCTGCTGCTGCGTCTGCTTCAACTTGGAAAGCTTTTCTAAATAGAGCTATAAAATTGTCATCAAATCTATATGCTGTTAGACCGATAGGTAATTTTTCTGCTTCAGGAGCAGGAGCTGCTGCTGTTTCAGCTTTTTTTTCTCCACATCCAACTAAACTTGCTGCTAATAATACTGAACCTAATAATAAACCAATTTTTTTCATGTTACCCTCCTAAAAATAAATAATTATTTTTTTATTTGAACAAAAGATACAAAATATCTTATATATCTTTTCCCTTACTATAAACTTTTTATCTAGTTTTGTCAATATCTTTTATTCCCAACTTTCTCTACTTAAATTATCTCTACACTCTCTCCCATTCTCTTTTAATAAAACAATGCTACTGCACCTTTTATTCCTGCTTCATTGCCTAATTCACCTAAAACTATTTCAAAATTTTCAAGTGCTGGTGGCATAGCATACAACTTTAATTTCTCTCTGACTGACCTAAGTAATATATCTCCAGCTAAAGATATTCCTCCACTTATAACAACTACTTCAGGATTTATTACATTCAGTAAACTTCCTATTCCCATAGCAAGATAGTCACTTTCATATTCAACTAGTTCTAAAGAAAATTGATCTCCTTTTTTTGCACAATCAAAAATGTGTTTGGCCTCTAATATTTCTAAATTCCCATCAATTTCTTTATACAGCATATTATTTTTATTTAATTTCAATCTCTCTTGGGCTTCCTTTATCAAAGATTTTGCTGATGCATAAGCTTCAAAACACCCTCTTTGCCCACAACCACATAATTTACCATTTTTTTCTAGTTTTATATGACCTATTTCTCCTCCTACTCCTGAATTTCCTGATATTAATTTTCCTTCTACAAAAATTCCTCCTCCTATCCCTGTCCCAATAGCAACAGTTATTGAAGAACTTTTATTTTTTGCTGCTCCAAATATAGCTTCTCCTTGTGCAATTATATTAACATCATTTTCTATTCTAGTTTCAATGTTAGTTATTTTTTCAAATTCTCTTTTCAAATTTACATTTCTTTCCCAATTAAAATTAGAAAAAAAAGTAACTATACTTTTATTCACCACTGGCCCTGGAATACCTATCCCTATTCCAACTATATATTCTATTCCAACTTCTGATTTTTTTAAAAGTTCTTTTGCCTTTTCCCATATTAAATTTAAGGTTCTATCCATATTATTAGAATCAGTTTTTATAAATCCACTATCTATAATGTTTCCTCTAGAATCTAGAATTCCAATTTTAGTATTAGTTCCTCCCAAATCTATTCCTATATAGTATTGCATCTAATTCTCCTTCTTTTATAAATATTATTAATTTTTTATTTTAATTAATAATAATACATCATTTTTTTTTAATCAAGTATTATTATTACTTTTATCTTATTTATATTTATTTATGTTAAAAAAAAATCATTTTGTATAATTTTATTTATCATTTTTTTTATTTATTATTCTTTTAACTTCTTATTAATAAAATATATTTTTATCCTATTTTTCTTCAAATATATGTACATTTTTAGAATTTTAAATTTAAAAACGAGCATAAATATTTTTTTTTGAAACTTTTTATTGACTATTATTAAAAATTGTTGTACTATAATATTGGTTTAAGAAACTTTAATTTTTTATTTATAGGAGGTTTTTATTATGGCGGCTATTACATTAGATATGTATCAAACTTTGGGTCTAGCTATCATTTTATTACTTTTAGGAACTTGGATAAAATCAAAAGTAAATGTTTTACAAAAATATTTTATCCCTGCACCTGTTGTTGGAGGATTATTATTCTCATTACTTATGTTAGTTACTCACTCTATGGAGCTTGTTACATTTAGTTTTGACTCAAATTTGAAAAATTTCTTTATGGTTGTATTCTTTACTTCTGTTGGATTCTTAGCAAGTTTTTCTCTACTAAAAAAAGGTGGACTTGCTGTTGCAATTTTCCTATTTGCTGCAATAGTACTTGTTATAATCCAAAATGGTGTTGGAGTTGCGTTAGCTAAAGCGTTTGGTTTAAATCCTGGAATTGGTATTGCAGCTGGTTCTATACCTTTAACTGGTGGACATGGAACTTCAGGAGCATTTGGACCTTATCTAGAAGAAAGAGGAGTTGCTGGTGCTACAGTTGTTGCAATTGCTTCTGCTACTTATGGGTTAGTTTCTGGATGTATAATAGGTGGACCTATCGCAAAAAGATTAATGGAAAAATTCAACTTAAAATGTACTGATGATAGTAAAAAACAAACAGCTGATTCTGAAGAAGAAAAAGTTACTGAATCATCTATCTTTAGAGCTACATGTTTAATTGGTATTGCTATGGGATTAGGAGCTACTATTACTCCTATCGTTAAACAAGCAGGATTATCTTTACCAGCTTATTTAATTCCTATGTTAATAGCAGCTATAATGAGAAATATTATTGATGGAACTTCAAAGAAAACTCCAATAAATGAAATTTCTATTATTGGTAATGTTTGTCTATCATTATTCTTATCAATGGCATTAATGACAATGAAATTATGGGAACTTGCAGATCTTGCATTACCATTAGTATCTATCTTATTAATCCAAACAGTTGTAATGGGATTATTTGCTTATTTCGTAACTTTCAATCTTATGGGAAGAGATTACGATGCAGCAGTTATGGCAACTGGACATTGTGGGTTTGGAATGGGAGCTACTCCTAACGCAATAGCAAATATGGAAGCTTTCACTTCAGTAAATGGTTTCTCTACAAAAGCATTCTTCGTTGTTCCACTAGTTGGGTCACTATTTATAGACTTCTTCAACGCTGTTGTAATACAAACATTCACAAGTATATTTGTTGGATAACAATAAAATTAATTTAAAATGGAGTTCAATGAACTCCATTTTTTTATTATACAGGAAAGTATAAATTAATATATTTTTATGTATTTCTTAGATTATCAATTAAGAAATAGTCCTAGAACTTTTAGGTCAGAGCTCTTGAGCCACAAGTTAATTAACAAAGTTAACTTTTTTATTATTTGATATTTGTTCATATTTATGGTAAAATTAAAAAGATAAAATATAAAGTGGGAGGACATTATGCAAACATTATTAACTGTACTTCTTTTTGTTTTTGCATTTGTACTTATAATTTTAGTACTTGTGCAACCTGATAGAAGCCATGGTATGACAGCAAGTATGGGACTTGGGTCATCTAATACAATTTTTGGTATAGACAAAGATGGTGGACCGTTAGCTAAAGCTACTCAAGTTGTTGCTTTTTTATTTATCCTATGCTCTCTACTATTGTACTTAGTTCGTTAATTCAAAAACAAAAGTGCTATTTTAAAAATAGCACTTTTTTATTACTTTTTATATCAGTTTAGTGTATTCCTTTAAAAAAGCCTTTTCTTTTTTATTTAGATATGGACTTATTTTTTCATACACATTCTTATGATATTCATTTAGTTGAATTTTCTCTTGTAAAGTTAACATTGATTTTACTATTCCATCCAAATCTATTGGAACATAAGTTAAAGTTTCAAAATTTAAAAACTCTCCATATTCACTTTCACAACATTTCTTTATTAAAAGTTCATTCTCTATTCTGATTCCATGAGAACCTGTTATATAAATTCCCGGCTCATTTGTTACAACCATACCCTCTTCCAATTTTTGAGAATTATATTGCATTCTAATTCCTTGAGGTCCTTCATGGACATTTAATATATGTCCTACACCATGCCCTGTTCCATGTTTATAATCCAAACTCTCATTCCATAGAAATTGTCTTGCCAGTATATCCAAATTAGTTCCTGTAACTCCTGCTAGAAATTTAGCCCGACTTAACGCAAGCATTCCTTTTAATACAAGAGTATTATGGATTTTTTTCTCTTTTGCTACTCTTCCTAAGAAAAAAGTTCTGGTTATATCTGTTGTTCCTTTTAAATATTGCCCACCTGAATCCAGCAAAAATACTCCATCTTTTATTCTTGTATCAGTTTTCTCTGTTGCTTTATAATGAGCCATAGCCGCATTTTTACCAAAAGCTGAGATAGTACTAAAACTTGTGTCTAAAAAACCTAAAATTTCTTTTCTTAACGAATCAATCTTTTCAGCGGCTGAAATCTCTGTTATAAGTTCTGTTTTATACGAATTTTTAAGCCAATACATAAATTTTGTAACAGCCACACCATCTAAAATATGGATTTCTCTTGTATTTTCTATTTCTACTTTATTTTTATGTGCTTTTAAATATGCACTAGGATTTATAGAACTGATTATTTTATTTTTAGGATTTATAGAACTATAAATTTTATAGCTAGTTTTATTGTAATCAATCAGAATATTTCCATTTAGTTTTTTTAAATCTTCAAAAATCTGAAAATATTCTCTTACTTCTATCAAATTTTCTTCAAAATACTTCATATTTGCTTTATTTAATTTTGACTTGTCTACATAAAGATATGAAGTTTCTCTTGATATTATACTAAAAGCAAGAGCTACTGGATTACTTTTTATATCATTTCCTCTTATATTATAAATCCATGCTATATCATCTAGTGTAGATATAATATTATAATCAACATCTAAACTTTTCATTTTATCTCTAACTTTTATTATTTTTTCTGAATACTTCTCCCCACTATATTTATCTTCTAAAATAAAAATTTTCCCGTTTGGTAACTTTCCTCTTTTCTCCCAGATTTTTCCCAATGGATCAAAATCAAGAATTTTAAATTTTTTCTTAGATAAAATCCCTAGAATATCTGAAGTTAAAAGTAATTTTTCATCAAAACCTAAAACTGAGTTTTCATTTAATTTAGATAGTATGTAATCAATATATGTAGGAACACCCATATTTCCAAGTTTAAATAATTTAATCTCAGTATTTGCAATTTCTTGCTCAGCTTGTTCATGATATCTACCATCTACCCAAAGACAAGCTTCATCCTTAAAGATAACAAAAGTCCCAGCTGAACCAGTAAAACCTGTTAAAAATTCTCTGCCTTTAAAAAAATTTGATATGTATTCACTTTGGTGATAATCAGCTGTATTTACTATATATGCATCAATTTTTGATTCAAACATAAGCTCTCTACATCTCTCTATTTTTTTATTTACCTCCATATCTCCTCCTTAAAGATAAAGCTGTTGCAATTTTTACAACAGCTTTTTTTATTATTCTACCGTAACTGATTTTGCTAAATTTCTTGGTTTATCCATATCATAACCTTTTGCATAAGCTGTATAATATGCTAAATATTGTAAAGCTATTGCAGCTGTAAGTGGTGTTAATAAAAGTCCTGAATCTTCTATTTCAATATATTTATCTGCAGCTTCTGATACTAAACTTCCCTTTTTGGCAACTCCTACTACATAAGCTCCTCTTGCTTTCACTTCCTTTATATTAGATACAGTTTTTTCATCCATTTCTAAATCAGTTGAAATCACAACAACAAGAACTCCATTTTCTATCAAAGCTATACTTCCATGCTTCAATTCTCCAGCAGGTAAAGATTCTGTATGGATATAATTTATCTCCTTCATCTTTAAGCTACCTTCTCTAGCTATCTTCTCATCTATACCTCTACCCAAATAAAACCCATTTTGAGTATCTTTTACTATCTTTGCTATTTCATAAATAGTATTTTTATTTTCTATTATTTTTTCTATATTAGCTTTTAATTTAGTTATATCTTTTATAAGACTTACATACTCTTTCTCTTGAATTTTTTCAAATTTTAGTCCTATATAAAGAGATAATAGATATAAAACTAAAACTTGTGATGAATATGCTTTGGTAGAAGCAACAGAAATTTCCGGACCTGCTAAAGTATAGATTACATTGTCAGCTTCTCTTGTCAATGTAGAACCTAATACATTTGATATGGCAAGTGTTTTTGCACCTTTTTCTTTTGCATATTTCATTGACATCAATGTATCAAAAGTTTCTCCTGATTGACTGACAAATATAGCAAGAGTTCTATCAGTTATAATAGGCTCATTATATCTAAATTCTGAAGCTATGTCTGTAAATATATCTATCCCCAATATTTTTTTCATAAAATATTGTCCTTGTAAACCTGCATAATAAGCTGTTCCACAAGCTACAATATAAATTCTATCTATATTCTGAAAGTTTATACCTTCCAATTGCTCATCAAATTTTATATCAAAATTTTTATCAGTATAAACATTTAATGTCTTTTCTATAATTTCTGGCTGTTCTTCAATTTCCTTAATCATGAAATGTTCGTATCCACCTTTAGTGGCTTGTTCAAAATTCCATTCTATTTTATTTATTTTTCTTTCAATAGATTTATTATCCTTATCAAAAATTTCTACCTTATCTTGTTCTACAATTACTTTATCTCCATCTTCTAAAAAAATAACATCTTTTGTATATTTTAAAACTGCTGAAACATCTGAAGCTACAAAATTTTGTTTAGCTCCCAATCCCACAATTAAAGGGCTATGATTCTTACAACATATCATTTTATTTGGAAAATCTTTATGAATTATGGCTAAAGCATAACTTCCTCTAATCTTTTCTATTACTTTATTTAAAGTTGATAATAAATCTCCATCAAATAATTTAGAAAACAATTGTGCAACAACTTCACTATCCGTGTCTGAGCTAAATTTTACACCACTCGCCAGTAATTCATTTTTTAATTCTTGATAATTTTCAATTATTCCATTATGAACTAGCACGACATCTTTGTTTTCACTATAATGAGGATGAGAATTTCTATCAGTAGGTACACCATGAGTTGCCCATCTTGTATGTCCTATCCCCAAATTAGATTTAGTTGCCACATCTTTTAAATGATCTTTTAAATTTTGAAGTTTTCCTTCTTTTTTTTCTATTATAATTTTATTTCCATCTAAAAATGCTATCCCTGCTGAATCATATCCTCTATACTCTAACTTCTCCAGTCCTTCTAAAATAACATTAATTGCATCTGCTTCACTTCCAGAATATCCAATTATTCCACACATAACAAAAAAACCTCCTAATTTTATATTTAATTTTTTAGGAGATTGTTACTGTTACCTTTTTGTTCCAAAAATTTCTTTATGGCTTTGTAGATAACGGATGTAACCACCTCTGGAATATCCGCCGAATTTTCGATAAATTCCAGTCCTCGTCAACTTTGAATAAAGTTCTGGCGCTCTCTTATTTTAATCTCCTTTTATGATTATATTATAAATACTTATTTTTGACAACTTTTTAATAAAAAAAGTACCTCAAATCTTATTTTCGACTTAAAGTACTTTTAATTAATTTTAAATATATTTTATGCTATTTTAGAAATTTTCTTTAAAATATCTATCCACTGCGTCTTTCCAATTTGAAATATTTTCTCCCAGTATTTCTTTGATTTTTTTGCAGTTTAATTTACTGAATTCTGGTCTTTTAGCTATTGATGGAATTTCTGTTGTCTTTATTGGAATCAATTTTCCTTGCCAAGAAATTTTTTCTAAAATATATTTTGCATAATCATATTTAGAAACTATTCCATCATTAGTGAAATGATATATTCCAGACTCTACATTTTTATCCAATAATTTTAAACTAAATTCTGCTAAGTCCTTAGCATAGGTAGGTGAAGAAATTTGATCATCTACAACAAAAATCTCTTCATGTTGACTACTGGATCTTACGATTTTTTCAATAAAATTATCATTTCCATTTCCAAAAAGCCATGATGTTCTTATCATATAAACTTTCTGATTTTTTCTGACATTCTCTATCACTTGTCTTATAAGCACTTCAGCCTCATATTTTGACTGAGCAAATATTGACATAGGATTTTCTTCGTCTTCCTCTCCAAATCCAATGCTATTGTTATATAAATAATCATCAATTTGCCCAGAAAATACCATATCAGTTGAGAAAGTCAAATAATTAGCTCCTATTATCATAGCAATGAAAGCTAAATTTGCAGCTGCCTCCATATTTACTTTAAAACAATTTTCACTTTCTTCTTCAGCTTTATCTATATCATTGTAAGCTGCACAGTTTATTATTGTATCAATCTTTTTGAACTTATGTGTGTCTAAAATATATTTTTTTACAATTTCTTTTTTTGTTATATCTACTTCATTTATATCTGTTGCGATATATTCAATTTTTTTAGAATTAAATATTTTTTTAAATTCTGTTCCTAATTGCCCATTAGCTCCTAATATTAATATCATTTTTCCCTCCCGTTTTCTCCAATAATCCTAAACTAAGTATAAAGAAAAATAAAAAAGTTTCATATGTAAAAGAATAACTATAAAATATTCCACAAAAATAAAAAGCAACTATTGCACTTAAATACGATAAAATATAATCACTTTTATTTTTAAAATAATTTTTTAACACTATAAAACCAAAATATATCATTATTATATAATAAAAAATAGAATAAATTAACCCCATTTGTGTAAACATGTTCAAATACATATTATGAGCATCTGAGAAAGAAACTGCATTTTTTATATCTTTTTTTAAATTTATGTATTCTTCTTTTTTTTCTATATAACTTTTAAATAATTCTTCTCTATTTTTGATCCCTGTCCCCATATAAAATAATTTTTTGTTTCCTTCTTTTGCAGCATCAAACATAAAGTTTATGTTTTCTTTCCACATAAATAACCTTGCTCCATTTCCACCAGAATCTGTTATTAAAACTGTACTTATTCTTTTAGAAAATTCACTTATTAATGAACTTTTATTGCCAACATTTTCATAATAAAAAAATAAAACTATTATAAATATACCTATAATACTTTTTACTTTTTTTCCTAATATTAAAAATATAAAAACTCCTAAAATCAATGATAATATTGGTCCTCTTGAATTATTTAAAATTAAACTTACTAATCCACTTATAAATACAATCCAAGAAAAAATATTTTTTTTATATAAATTGGGTAATATTAATAACAAACTCATTACTAAAACTATTCCCCATCTTCCTATATCAAAAAAACTGTCCACTCTTATAGCTGAAGTATATGTTAAATTATAAACTTTATAAAAATTATAAAAACTTTTTAATATTCCTATAAATAAAGATACTTCAATTACCCTTAAAAAATTTTTAGAAATTTCTTCCTCATCTAAATATTTAATAACAAAAGGTGTAATTAATAGAAATAAATTTTTGTATATAAAATTTATTGAACTTTTAATACCACCTATTGAAAAAAATTGTGTTATAACACCAAATAAAAACAAAAAGAAAAATAAATTATATTTATTTTTTTCTTTATTTTTAATTATATATATTATAGAAAATATTGCTAAAATTCCTCCAAATAAACTAATCCCAAATTTAGATATTATTAAACTAAACGCATATAACAGCAATATTGTATCTATTATTTTTTCTTTACTTATTTTTTCTATCATCATTATCTCCATTTTTATTTTACTAAGCCATTTTTACAAAACCATTCATCATTTTCTTTTGTATTTTTTAAAATTTCTAACCCATTTATAGTATTTTGTCTATCTGCTCTGCCATGGAAAATATGATATTGTATAACTTGATTTTTAACAGCTTTATATTTTGCATCTGCTTTTAAGAATCTCCATTCTAAATCAGTATCTTCACCTATACAAGCCCCAGTATAATCTTCATTGAAACCATTTATTTTATAAATTATTTCTTTTGTAAAACCCATATTAGAACCAAGTAATCTTAATTTTCTTTTCTTCAGTGAAATAATGAAAGGAAAGTATATACACTCAGTCCACGCTTTACTATATGGTTTTATTAAATCCCATATTTTTATTTTATAATTACCTTTCAATTCTAAAACCTTTTTACTTAAGTTTTCACTCATTTCACATCTTCTACCAAAAACTACATCATATCCCTTTCTGAAATAATTCATATAATTTTCTAAAAACTTTCTATGTAATACGCAATCTCCATCTATTATCACAATATTTTGAGCCTGAGTTAATTTTATAGCCTTATTTAATATCATATTTTTTCTAAAGCCAATATCTTCTTGAGAAACATGTTTAATATTAAATGTGAACTCTTTTGACCATTCTTCAATTTTTTTTATCATTTGCTCTTTTTCACAATCTTCTGCAATTATTACTTCAAAATTTTTGAAGCTCTGTTTTTCTATGGAATTCAAAACAACATATAAATAATCATACTTATCATAAATACTAACTATAAGTGATATATCTATTTTTTTTTGCATTATTATATCTTCCATCCTTTATCCCTTAATTTTTTTTTCTTTTCTTTTATCCAACTAACCCACTTTAATCTTTTAAATTTTTTCACTGCTAAGGCTAAAAAATATGAAGGTGTTTTTGAGTATGGATACTTCATATTAATATAGTTTTCTTGCATTGTCAACATGTCATAATGTGCTCTATATTTTGTTATTCCCATTTTTTTTGCTTGGGTATCTAAAATTTTAATTTCATTATTTTTATTTATTAAAAAATTTGTGGGATTAAAATCCCCATGATAATAACCTAAATCATGAATTGTCTGCATTTTTTTTACTAATATCCATAAATCTTTATCAAATAATTCTTCACCATCTGCAATATACTCAAATAAAATTGCTGAAAAATTTATAAAATTTTTACTTCGTTTTACTATAGCTAGATATGGTCTTACATAATCATAAATATTATATTCTTCAATCATTTTATTGATATTTATCAAGGTATTAAGAGCCTCACCTTTTTTAAAAAAAGTTAAAATTTTCCTTTGTGGTATTCTAAATTCATTTCTTGGCTCTTTATAAATATATTTTTTTTGATTAATTTCAATTAAAGAAACATAGTTACGCTTTGTGTCTTTTATTTTTTTTAATTCTATGTAATTCTTCTCAATTATTCTAATGCCAATATTCAAATAAAAATTATCAAAATAATAGATATTAACCCCTCTATACTTGAATGATTTATATTTTTTCATTTCTATCCTTTACTTTTTTTAAGTTGTAGTTTCCTTTTACTCTTCTTTTAAATTTACTAAATGTTGTATCTGAAAAAATTCCAATTCTTCTTATTTCATATAAGTCATCCTCTATGTAAAATGGTCCTGAATTTGTTGCTACTCCATATTTATAACCTACTTCCTTTACTACTTTTTTAGAAATCTCATTGAAATATCCAAAGGGATAGGCAAATGAATATAGTTCTGTATCTAGTAATTTTTCTAAAAATTTTTTATTTTCTTCAATTTCTTTTCTTTGAATATCTTCTGAAAATTTATTTAACTTTATATGATGCATTGTATGACCACCAAATTCAATCAACCCTGAATTGTACATTTCTTTAATTTCATTTATGGACATTAAGTCAAACTTTTTCTCATTTGTTTCTTCCACATCCCATTTATTATACTCTAAATGAGATACCATATATATTACAGCTTTCATATCATATTTTTTTAGCAACGGAAATAATAGCTCATAGTTATCTTTATATCCATCATCAAAAGTTAAAATTATATATTTCTCTTTTTTTCTTTCTTCTTTGTTCAAATGATATAAATCTTTAAAGGTAATTGTTTTGTAATTATTTTTCTTTAAATATTTTAATTGTTCTTCAAACTTATTTACATCGTAATATATTGTATGAACTCCTTTATTACTTTCATCATTAACTAGTCTATGATACATTAGTATTGGAATTTCTCTTTTATAAAATTTTTTTATGAAATTAAACATTTTTGCTCCCCAAAAATTCTATTTTATTTTGATGCCACTTAAGTGCAGTTTCTAAAATCTTACTTATATCTGTTTTAGCTTCCCATCCTAATATTTTTTTTGCTTTCTGACTAGAAGCAATTACTTTTTTAGAATCCCCTTCTCTTCTGCCTTTAAATTCATAATTCACTTTTTGTTTGTTCACTTTTTCAAAAGTTTTTATTATTTCAAGAACAGTAAAACCATTTTCACTACCTAAGTTAAATATTTCATTTTTATTTCTTTTCAGAAACTTTATTGCTTTTATATGAGCTTCAACCAAATCTGTAACATAAATATAATCTCTAATGCATGTTCCATCCTTTGTATCATAATCATTTCCATAAATATAAAACTTTTTATTCTTTTTGTTAAAAGAATTTAAGATATTAGGTATTAATGCTGTTATTTTTTTATTACTTTGTCCACTTTTTTGTTCTTCATTTGCCCCAGCAACATTAAAATATCTAAAAATAACATAATTTATTTTATTATCTTTTGACATATCTTTAATAATTTCTTCTGCCATATATTTACTTTTCCCATATGGATTAATCGGATTTATAGTATAGTCTTCTCTTATTTTATCTTCTGTATCATTTTCACCATATACAGCTGCAGTAGAAGAAAAGATAATATTTTTTATTTTATTTTTTTTCATACTTTTTAAAAGGCACAAAGTTGAATAAGTATTATTTAAGAAATATTTTTCTGGAACTCTTATACTTTCAGGAACACTCACATATGCTGCAAAATGCATAACAGTTTCTATTTGGTTTTCACTAAAAATTCTATCTAGCAATTTAGAATTTCTTATATTTCCTCTATAATACTTTAAATTTTTATCTTTAAACTGAATTTTCCCTATTTCCATACTATCAATTACAACAACTTTATATCCTATTTTTAACAGTTCAATCACAGCATGACTTCCAATATATCCTGCTCCACCAGTAACCAATATAGTTTCTTTCATAACTTCTCCTTAATCGCCTTAAGATTCCAATAGTTCTAATAACTTTGAAAATATATTATTTTTATTAAATCGAAAAATTCTGTAATCATTTCTTTCTTCTGTAAAAATTAGTTCAGCTAATCTTTTAAAATCACCTATATTGTAAAGTAAATTAAAATTTCCTGCTAGAATCTCTTTTGGCCCTGTTTTACAATTAGAAGAAAAAATAATTTTATTCAAAACTAAAGCTTCTATTAAAACAGTAGGAAAACCCTCATAACGCGAAGATAAAATAAATTTATCTGCTTTTTTCAGCCAATTATAAGGATTTTCTTTCCTACCTAATAACAAAATATCCTTCTTATATTTACAATCATTCAAAAAGCTTTCTACTTTATCTCTGTCTTCCCCATCACCAATAACATATAATTTCCCATCATAACCTTTTTCTTTCGCTAAATCAAAAGCTTTAAATAAAGTTTCAAAATCTTTAGGAACACAATCAAATCTAGCTATAGTTAAAAGAAATTTTTCATTTGCCAGCACTTCTTCTTCAACAGAGAAATTTTCTTCAGATAGTTCTTTAATTTTTTCAAAGTTAACTGGATTATAAATATAATCAACTTTTTTTTCTAATTTATTAGATAGTTTTAATAAATCCTCTTTCATTTCTTGACATATACAAATAACTTTATCATATTTATTCAATCTATGTACAAATCTCTTAATCTTACTTTTTTTCTTTTTCCATTTTTCTACTGAACTATGTATCCATACAAAATTTTTTGATTTTCCCAATTTATTTATTATTTTAGTAAGACTTGAGTCAAAATCAATTATAATATCTGGTTGAAATTCACTATAAATTTCTAAAAATTTTTTATCCGCGTATAATTTTTCTGTTCTTAATACAATATTATATTTTATTCTAGTCCAAATATTCCTTTTTCGTTCATTTCTTAATTTTAATACTCTTTTCTTATTCTCATAGCTCTTCAAATAATTCACTTCTGTATTAATATATTTTTCAAGGATGTTATCCTCTCCATTATCATTTTCTATTATGACCTTAACCTCATATTCTTTTTGAGTTAAAAGAAAATTTATATATTCTATTTGAACTTTTTCAAGTCCTCCCATCATAGTACTACCGCTTTTAAAAATAATTTTTTTCATACACTATTCCTTTACCATTTTTAAAATCTCATTTTTCATTTCTTCAAAATCAAAAGTATTTATATCAACTTGGTCGAACTTATTTTTCTTATTTTTACAAAATATCACTCTATTATATTTTGATTTAGGAGCCCATACAAGATGATCTACTTTATTTATTCCACCATTTGGTGGATACACTGCAATAATATCTTTATTTAAAGCAGATGCTATATGAACAATCGAAGTATCTGGTGTTATTACATAATCACCTTTGCTTATTATATAAGAACTATCTTGGATACTAACTATATTTTTGGGAATATATAAATTAAAATTATTTTCTTCTAAGCTTTTTAATTCTTTGTACTTATCTGAAAAATGTAATAATACTACTCCTATGTTCAATTGCTTTAGATATTTTATTATCTTATCTAATATTTCTATAGAAAAGCATTTATGTTTACTTGCTCCGTATGGGTTTAAAATAACAATTTTTTTATACTCTATCTTTTCAAAAAAATCATCATACTTTTTATTAAATTCTAAACTAACATCATAACTTACATTTATTTTTTCTTCATCAAAACCTAATTTTTTTAAATATGCTCTGTACCTATCTGTTATATGATCTTTCCAATTAAAATCTTCATTACTATTTACAGATAAATCAAAAAGATTCCACTTTCTTCTATCTAGCCCCATATTGTATTTAACATTACATAATTTGATAAACATCATATCTCTTATTCTTAGCATTTCAGAAAAATCAATCAACAAATCATACTCTTCATTTTTTATCTCGTTGGCAAGTTTTTTTATATTCTTTGAATCCTTTTTGTAATCATAAATTTTATCTACATATGAGTTATTAGTTATGATATCTTTCGCTGCTCCTCTTGTTACTACTCCAATTTTTATAGTAGGATACATTTTTTTTATTTCTCGAAACATCAAAGTATTTATGACCATATCTCCTATTTTGCCATCATGTCTTAAAAATAAAATAGACTTTATATTGTTATCCAAGATAAAATTATCACCTTTTATATAATTCTTTTTCTCTTTTCTATCCCAAATATACTTTCCAATTTTTAGTCTTTTTTCTCTCATATAATCTTGAAAAATTCTGTTTATTCTTCTTATCATATAAAAATTACCTTTCAATTTCTTACTAATTACATATTATTTAATTTCAAATTTATTTGCATTTGAAAAAGCTAGTAAATTTTTTTACTAGCTAAATTTCTCAATTATCCCTCGTATAACCAAAACTAGAGAGAATAGTTTCCTCTCTTTCTCTCATTACCTTTTTATCTTCTTCTTCTATATGATCATATCCTAAAATATGTAAAATTCCATGTGTCAACACATAATAAAACTCTCTTTGAAAAGAATGGTTATATTCACCCGCTTGTTCTGCCACCCTCTCAAGTGAGATAACTATATCACCTAAAGTATCATAAGGCCCGATATCAAAGTCTTCACTTTCATGATAAGCAAATGAAATTACATCGGTTGGCATATCTTTCCCTCTAAAATCACGATTCACAATTTGAATATTTGCATTATCTGTCAATAAAATTGACATATATAGTGGTCTATCTGACTCTATTTCTTCTAATTGTAAAACTTTTTTTACATAAGTTTCAAGATAATCATCTTCATAAAGCTTATCTAGAAACTCATTAAATTTTTCATTATTAATATCATGCGTTAAATCTATTACTAAATCCATTTTATTCTCCAAATTCTTTTTTTACTTTTTTTAATGCTTCTGCAATGACATTATGCATATCATAATACTTATAATCTGCCAATCGCCCTCCAAAAATTATTTTACTTTCATTTTCAGTTAAAGCCTTATATTTTTCGTAAAGTCTATTATTTTTTTCATCATTTACTGGATAATATGGTTCATCTCCTTGTTTCCACTCAACAGGATACTCCCTAGTTATCACAGTTTTATTTTGATTTCCAAATTCAAAATGCTTATGTTCTATTATTCTTGTATATGGAATTTCTCTTTCATTATAGTTTATAACAGCATTTCCTTGATAGTTCTCTTCATTCAATACTTCACTTTCAAATCTTAAACTTCTATATTCTAAAATACCGTATTTATAATTATAAAATTGATCTATCATTCCTGTAAAAACTATTTTATCTGCTTTTTTTTCTAATTCTTCTCTATTTTCAAAAAAATCAATTCCTAATTTTAATTCAACATTTTTCAGCATTTTCTCAAATATAACATTATATCCTCCCAATGGGATTCCCTGGTATCTATCATTAAAATAATTATTATCATATGTAAATCTTACTGGTAACCTTTTAATTATAAATGTAGGTAATTCTTTTGCACTTCTACCCCATTGTTTTTCAGTATATCCTTTTATTAATTTTTCATATATATCTTTACCAACTAAAGAAATTGCTTGTTCTTCCAAATTTTTAGCTTCCTTTATCCCTGATTCTATAACTTGATTTTTTATTTTTTCTTTAGCTTCTCTTGGGCTTATTACACCCCATAACTTATTAAATGTATTCATATTAAATGGTAAATTATATATTTCATTCTTATATTTTGCAATTGGTGAATTAATATAGTTATTAAATTCACAAAATTGATTTATATATTTCCAGACCTCTATATTACTGGTATGAAATATATGTGCTCCATACTTATGAACATTTATATCTTCTATTTTTTCACAATAAACATTTCCGCCAATATGTTCTCTTTTATCTATCACTAAAACTTTTTTTCCTCTTTTATTTGCTTCATATGCAAATATAGATCCAAACAAACCTGCTCCAACTATAAGATAATCATATTTTTTCATAATTTCTCCCATTCAATTTAGTTTTAAATCATTAAAATATCCAACTCTTTTACTTTTATATTCTGTTTCTCAACTAAATATTTTATGTATGGAAACATTAATCTTTCACTTAAAAAGCCAAATACTCTAGCTTGATATAAATCACTTGGAATTCTTATTTGTTTTTCTAATTCAAATAAAACTTTAAAGATAAACGAACAATACTCCTCAAAAAATTTCTTTTTCATTATAAACATATTATAATAATATACTTCATTGCTTTCTTTTATTCCTTTTTCAAAAAAAATATATATATCAGGATAATTTTCTTTTATTATTTCTAATAATTTATCTAAATGCTCTATGATATGTTCTTTCTGATATTCCTCATATACTGTACTTTGAATTATATCTTTATTAGGTATCAAAATATCATATTTTTCCATTAATTCATCCATATTTTTAGAAAATTTTTCCATTCTCTTTTTGAAAAAGTATCTTTTAATTAATTTATTTTTTTTTGAAAAAAATTTTTTAATCTTTCTTACTAGCCAACTTTCTTTTATATAAAAATATCTTCTATAATGGACTAAACCATAAATATCAGAATCTATATTTTTCCACATCCAATAAATTCCTGTTAATTCACAATAATTTTTATTTTTATTGGATATATTAATCCCACTATCATCTCTATAAGTTGTTATAGTTTCATCTGATAACTCAGCACCAACATAAATCGGAACAAAATCTTCATTACTATAGATATAGTCAAAATTTTTATGGTAGGCTATCCCTATTATTTTTTTTAATTTCTCTACTTTGTTTAGCATCTATGATTCTCCCTTTTATTTTATATTTTAGAAAACAAATAATAAAAAAATCCACTTAATAGTATCAATTTTTTTGCCCAGGATATTTTATTCTTTCATGATAAATTGCACTAAATGTTTTTACAAAAGACTTTATAATAATTTCTACTTCTTTAAATGTCACATTTGAATCTGAAAGTTGATTATCCTCAATTTTTGTATTTACAATTTTTCTTATCATTTGTTCAATAGTAACTGGATTCTTCATATCAAGAGAACGAACTGCTGCTTCAATTGAGTCAGCAAGCATAATAACAGCCGATTCTTTAGATTGAGGTTTTGGTCCACTATATCTAAATTCTTCTTCTGTCACCTCAGGATGTTCATTTTTTACTTTATTATAAAAATATGCTAATAATGTTGTACCATGATGTTCAAACATTATATCTCGAATTTCTTTCGGTATTTGATATTTTTTAGCCATATCAGCACCATCTTTTGTGTGAGATAAAATTATCATTTTACTCATAAACGGACTTATTCCATTATGTAAATTCTCTCCATTTACCTGATTTTCAACAAAGAATTGAGCTCTTTTTGTTTTTCCTATATCATGATAATAACATGCAACTCTTGTGAAAACAGGATCTCCTCCTATTTGTACAACTGCATTTTCAGATAAAACTGCTACCATCATTGAATGTTGGAAAGTTCCAGGAGCTTCCAGAGATAATTTCCTTAAAAGAGGATGTGATAAATCTCCTAACTCCATTAACCTAAAAATTGTAAGTATATTAAATGTTTTTTCAAAATAAGGTAATAAGGCTATAGTAAACATTCCTGAAAATAACCCTGCAGCAAAAATTTGTACAGAATTTAATGCTATACCTAAAGTTTCTTCAACAGAATAATAACTTAAAATAAAATATAGTAATAATTTTAAAACTGCCAACTGTATTCCCATAGCAATTATAGCTGATCTTGTATTTATTTTTTTTATTAAATAACCTGTAAGCATTACTGCAATTGTTTGAATTGTAAAAAACTTTAAGTCAAAATCTATCATGGGTAGTAAAAAAGCTAAAATTAATGTATACAAAAATACACTATATCTTCTACTTACTATAAAAAGCATTAAGAATAAAATTGTATCTATTGGCAATAAATATAATAGATTATTTGGAGTTAACCTAATTGCCAAAAATATCATTGTTATTAAAAGTGCCAATGCTTTATACTTATTTTTTTTGGAAATTTCAGACACATAAAAATTTACACTAACTATATAAAGTATTGTTGATAGCACCACCAAATATATTGTTGTTAGTACTATATCTGATATGCTCGTTCTATAAGTGTAAATACCAAATCTACTTAAAATATTAATCTTTCTCTGTGTCAAGATTTCTCCAGTTCTAGCAATCAAAGTCCCTGCTTTAATTTCCACATACTGTTCTTTTATCTGTGATACTCTCTCTTCTATATTCTGCCTTGTTTTAGTTTCATCATAAATGTAGTTTGGAATTAAAAATACTTCTATAATATCCCTTATTGGAGATTTTACTTCATCTAAGGCACTTTTATACGGTTCATTTATTCTTATTGAATTTTTTTCTTTATAAACACCTGCTGAATACAAAGAACTTAAAAAGTTTTTTGAAGTTTCAAAAGTTTTTGATAACTCATCCTCATTTTCTATATTTAAAAGCTCATTTACTAGTTTTTCCGGCATTTCTTTTCCAGTCTTTTTTTGAAATGCACTATAATCATATGCTTTTAAATTGCCGCTTTTTATTGCTACAATTTCCTTGTGAAAGGCGTCTAACTCCTTCAAATATAATATACTTGCGTCACTAGAATAGATGTATTCTTTATCCAATGTATGTATCATTTCCTCTATAATTTTATCTTTAGCATCTTTATCTCTAAATATTATAGTTTTAGGAGCATAGACATCACTTTTAACAACATCTCCAACCACATAGTTATTATTTCTAAAAATCATTGGTATTTTAGAGGACAACACTATAACAAGCATTAAAATTATAAGATATAAAATTTTCTCTTTGAGAAAATCTCTTTCTGAATATGCTTCTTCTTCTGATATCTCTGGTTTTTTTAAATCTATTGAGAGCTTAAAACCAAATATGTTAAACTTTTTCATAAATTCCCCTTAATCTATTAATTTTATAATTTCGTTCTTAGTTAAAATTTTTAACTTTTTTGTAGGAATTGCATTTATAAATGATACTCCATAATTTTTCTTTATCATTCTATTATCTAAAATAAATATGTTTCCTTTATCAGTTTTATTTCTAATAAGCCTACCTATACCTTGTTTAAATTTTATCAATGCTTCAGGCAACTGATAATCAAAAAATGAATTTCCACCCTCTTCTTCAATTTTTTTACTAATTGCTGATACTATCGGATCAGTAGGAACTAAGAATGGTAATTTTACTATAATCACATTACTTAAATTATCTCCTTGGACATCTACTCCTTCCCAAAATGAAGTAGTCCCAAAAAGTATTGGGTTTATTGCTTTTTTAAATTCAGTTATCAATTGACTTCTAGGTTTTTCTCCATGTAAAAAAATCTCAAAATTATTCTCTAATAATTCGTTTTTTATTGAGTAATATACTTGATTTAACATTGTGTAAGAAGTAAATAGAATAAAAGCCTTCCCTTGTGTTTTTAGAAGTATACTTAAAATAAAATTAGCTGCATCTTCATAAAACAAGTCCAACTTATCCGAATCTTGAATGTTCGTTGGTATATAAACTTTCATTTGTTCATCATAATTAAAAGGTGAATCTATAATTTCTTCTATACACTCTTCTTCTAATAGCCCAATTGATTTTTTAAAATAGTTAAAATTTCTATCCGCTGTTAATGTTGCAGAAGCAAATACTAGTCTATTTATATTTTCAAAAAGTGAAGTATTAAGCTTTTTAGCTATATTAAGAGGTGTTGCCGTTAGAACTACATTTGTTCTTTTAGCATTTATATCAATCCAGTATATATATTCTTCTTCTGATAGGTTATTTATGAATAAGAAACTATCTATAAATGCTTTATAAATATTGATATAATTTTTAAAATTTATAATATCTGGATTTTTATCTTTTTCACCATCCAAAAGGTTTAAAAAAGTTTCTAACAAATTCATAAAATCTTTCAATAAATTTTGGAATTTCTCTTTTTTTTCTCTTGAACTTTCTAAAAAATTAGACTTTTTCATCTCATAAGAAGTTAAAACTTTTTTTACTCCATTTTCATTTCCGTTATCAAAAACTTTTCTTAATTCTTCAAAATATTCCTCAGCAACTATTTGTAAAACTTGAATAGAATCTTTTATATTTTCTAAAGTTAAATCATAAATTCCCGGATTTTCTAAATTAGCCCTGTCAACACTTTCTTCAAGTCGATTTAAAGCCGGTTTTTGCTTTCTTTTATTAGACTTTGAAAAAATTCTATTTACCAATCTATTAAACGAAAACTTAGAAATTTCCATAGAAAAATAGCTTCTTGCAACAGATTCTATATTATGTGCTTCATCAAAAATTACCATATCATATTTAGGTAAAATTAAATATTCACTATCAAAATCCGTATTAGCTCGAACATTTAAATCAGCAAAAAAAAGATGATGATTAGCAATCAATACATTTGCATCTATCTTTTCTCGCCTTGTTCTCATATAAAAACACTGCTTTCTGTGTGGACATTTCTTGCCAATACAAAGTTCTGTTGTACTTTGAACAAGTTCCCATACATCACCATTTACTTCAAAAGGCAATTCTGATTTGTCACCAGTTTCAGTTTTATTCCCCCATTTCAATATATGTTCTAATTGTTCTTTTGATTCTGAACCAAATAAATCTAAGTCTACATTCCCTTTTATAGAAACCTCATTAAATAATCTTTTACAAAGATAATTATTTCTTCCTTTTACAAGAGCATAAGAAAATTTTTCATCTATTATACTTCTAACAATTGGTATATCTTTGTATAAAAGTTGCTCTTGTAAATTTATAGTATTAGTTGCTATAATAATTTTCTTTTGATTTTGTATAGCCCATTTAATTGCTGGAATCAAATATGCCAAAGTTTTCCCGGTCCCTGTTCCGGCTTCCACAATAATTTTTTTATTTTCATTTATTCCTCGTTGAACAGAAAGTGCCATACTTTTTTGCTCTTCTCTATATTCAAAATTTTTGATACTTTTAGCTAATACTCCTTCTTTCTCAAAAAAAGGAGCTATATCAATTTTATCTAAATTTATCCTATCTATGTCCTGAACAAAATAAAAATCATCCAGTTTGTTTGATAAAATACAAAAGGCTACATTTTTTTTATTGTATAAATCCTCTGAGATTTCCAATTCTAAATCACTAGGATATAGTTGATTTCCTTTTGCCACTCTTATATAAACTTCTTCTCTTTTGAAGTTAGTAGTAATATTTTCTAAAACTTTCTTTTTGTTTTCAGCTAAAAAAACGGGATTTTTAATAAGTTCATTCTCATCAAAAGTCGCCTTTAAAATTATTGATTTATTTTCATTTTCTTGTAAAATTCTACTTATTTCTTTTAGACTTTCTTCTGAGAATCTACTTCTTATATCCATATTTACCCTTATTTTCTGTTTTAATTTCTATAATATTCAACTAATCCTTTTAAAAATACTCTTATGTATTTATCACCACATTCTCTATAATTTTTATGGTCTTCTTTTCTGAAAAGAGCCGATAACTCTCCATCTGAAATTTCTATACCACCCAATTTAAAAATATCTATCATATCATAACTTTTTAATTCCAAAGCTATTCTCAATTTTCTAAGCAAGACATTATTTAAGTTATTTTTTGTTATCTTTATTTCAGCTTGATTAGAATCTTCTTTTTTCCCTCGTCTTTGAATTATAAGTCCATCTAAAAATAAGTTTAAATCCTGATTACTTAATTTCAAAAAACCTTCTTCCATATCTTTTTTTAAATATGCAACAACTTCTTCCTTACTCACATTTTTATTAGCCAACTTAAAAATTTCTATCATTGTATTATCTCTTATATTTAATGCATATCTAAGTCTTCTTAAAAAATCATTATTAGTCATTTATTTCCTCCACTTAACAGTGATTACTATTATTTATTTTACACCAATTAACTAAAAATATCAATTCTTATTAGCTTTATTTGGAATTATTAACATCCTATGTTATAATTTTATTTATTTAATTGAAATTAAATTTTTTATACATATTTTTATATACAGATAAAAAGGAGAAATTTTATGAATCCCGTATTTTTAAAAATTGGTTCTTTTGAATTACATTATTACGGACTTATGTATGCACTTGCTTTCATAGTTGGAACCTTTCTTGCAAAAAAAATGGCAAAAGAAAGAAATTTTGATGAAAAAATTATAGATGACTATGCTTTTGTTGCCATCATATCTGGGCTTATTGGCGGAAGACTTTATTATGTATTATTTAACTTGGATTACTATTTGTCATATCCACTTGAAATTCCTGCCGTATGGCATGGTGGTATGGCTATACATGGTGGTATTATCGGTGGTATTATTGGAACTTTTATATATGGAAAAATTAAAAAAATTAATCCTTTTTTACTTGGAGATTATGCAGCTGCACCTTTTATATTAGGGCAAGCAATTGGAAGAATTGGTAATCTTATGAATGGTGAGATCCATGGTGTACCAACTTTTACACCTTTTTCTATAATTTTCAGTATAAAACCTAAATTCTCAGAATGGTATGCTTATTATCAGAATCTTTCTATTTTAGAAAAAATTAATTTCCCAGATTTAGTTCCATGGGGACTTGTATTTCCATTAACATCTCCAGCTGGTCAAGAGTTTCCAAATTTAGCTCTTCATCCAGCCATGATATATGAGCTTATTTTAAATTTTATTGCTTTCTGTATAATTTGGTTTATTCTAAGAAAAAAAGAAAATTTAGCAGTAGGAACTATGTGGTGGACATATATTATTTTGTATTCTATAAATAGAATTATTGTTAGTTTCTTTAGAGCTGAAGATTTAATGATTTTAGGAATAAGAGCTCCACATTTGGTCAGCTTTATTATGATCGTAATTGCTATTTTATTTTTAAAATTAGGAAAAAATAAAAAATAATGTTATCACTGTAAATTGTGATCCATATAAAAATTATAAATTATCCGATATTTTCATACTTTACCATAGATAAAAGAACTCTCATATTTTATGTAGAGTTTTCTTTTTTTAGTATCTATGTTATAATATTCATTGTATGAAAATTTAAAATTTAGGAGGAAAAATATAATGATTGCAACTGCTAATCTTGGAATGAGATTTTCAGGTAGAAAATTATTTGAAGATGTTAGTATAAAATTTACTCCAGGGAACTGTTACGGAGTTATAGGAGCAAATGGAGCTGGAAAATCTACATTTGTCAAAATTTTGTCAGGAGATTTAGATCCAACAGAAGGAGAAGTAATCTTTGATAAAAACAAAAGAATGTCTGTTTTAAAACAAGATCACTTCCAATACGAAGAAGAAGAAGTTTTAAATGTTGTTTTAATGGGAAATAAAAAGCTTTGGGATATTATGGTAGAAAAAAATGCCATTTATGCTAAGGCTGAATTTACTGATGAGGATGGATTAAGAGCTGCTGAACTTGAAGGAGAGTTTGCTGAACTTAATGGCTGGGAAGCTGAAACTGAAGCTGAAACTTTACTTATGGGATTAAAAATTGGAGCAGATTTACATCATAAATTAATGAAAGAATTGACTGAACCTGAAAAAGTTAAAGTTTTACTTGCTCAAGCACTTTTTGGTGAACCAGATGTTCTACTCTTAGACGAACCTACAAATGGTTTAGATGTGAAAGCAATTTCATGGCTTGAAGAATTTATTATGAATCTAGAAAATTCTACTGTAATTGTTGTTTCACACGACAGACATTTCTTAAATAAAGTTTGCACACATATAACTGACATTGATTATGGAAAAATCAAAATGTATGTTGGAAACTATGACTTCTGGTATGAATCTAACCAACTAATGATACAATTAATATCTAACAAAAATAAAAAATTAGAACAAAAAAGACAGGAATTACAAGAATTTATTGCTAGGTTTAGTGCCAATGCCTCTAAATCTAAACAAGCAACTTCAAGAAAAAAACAATTAGAAAAATTACAACTTGAAGATATGCAAGTTTCTAACAGAAAATATCCATTTATTGAATTTAAACCTGATAGAGAAGCTGGAAATAATATGTTGAAAGTAGAAAATCTATCTAAAACTATTGATGGAGTTAAAATCTTAGACAATGTTTCTTTTACAATTGAAACAGGAGATAAAGTTGTTTTCTTAGCAAAAAATGATTTGGTAAAGACTACTCTTTTAAATATTCTATCTGGTGAAATGGAAGCTGATTCCGGAACTTATACTTGGGGAGTAACAACATCTCAAGCTTATATGCCAAGAGATAATTCATCTTATTTCCAAGATCCGAATGTAAATTTAATTGAGTGGTTAAGACCTTATTCTCCCGATGATCATGAAGCGTTTATTAGAGGTTTTTTAGGAAGAATGTTATTTACTGGAGAGGAATCTCTTAAAAAAGCCGTTGTTTTATCTGGAGGAGAAAAAGTTAGATGTATGTTATCTAAGCTAATGTTATCTGGAGCAAATGTTTTATTATTTGATAACCCAAGTGACCACTTAGATTTGGAATCTATCACTTCACTTAACAAGGCTTTAATTAAATTTAATGGAACTGTTTTATTTGGAGCACATGACCATGAATTTATACAAACAGTGGCTAATAGAATTATAGAAATAACTCCTAGAGGGATTATCGATAAAACTATGACTTATGATGAATATTTAGAAAATGAAGACATTCAAAATAAATTAGAAGAAATGTATAAATAAAAAAGAGAAGCAATTGCTTCTCTTTTTTATTCTTTCTATTTTGTATAATCGTAGAATCCTTTTCCAGTCTTTTGACCAAGTTTTTTTCCACGAACCATTTTTCTTAATAGTTGATGAGCTCTATACTTAGAATCTCCAGTTTCATGATATAATACATCCATTATTGCAAGACAAACATCAAGTCCTATTAAATCTCCTAAAGCTAAAGGTCCCATTGGATGATTTGCTCCTAATTTCATTGCAGCATCAATACCCTCAACTGAGGCTATTCCCTCTGCATAAATTCCAACAGCCTCATTTATCATAGGAACAAGTATTCTATTTACAACAAATCCTGCTGCTTCTTCAACTTGTACAGGTACTTTTCCTATTTCTTCAGATATTTTTTTAATTTTATCTACAACTTCCACAGGAGTATCTAAACCTGCTATAACTTCAACCAATTTCATTACAGGAGCTGGGTTAAAGAAATGCATTCCTATCATAGGTCTATTCAAACCTGATCCAATTTCTGTAACTGAT
Source organism: Fusobacterium gastrosuis (assembly GCF_900095285.1). Lineage (GTDB taxonomy): Bacteria > Fusobacteriota > Fusobacteriia > Fusobacteriales > Fusobacteriaceae > Fusobacterium > Fusobacterium gastrosuis. The sequence goes on from NZ_LT607734.1 coordinate 51,382, forward strand.
AGAGAAGATGTATTTGTAGCAAATATTGTTTCTGGTTTACAAATTGCATCTAATTCTTTGAAAGTTTGCTTTTTAATTTCCATATTTTCTATGGCTGCTTCTATTACTAAATCACAATCAGCACAAATTTCTTTTGTTCCTGTTGTAATTTTACCTAGAATTGCATCAGCTTCAGCTTGTTCCATTTTTCCCTTTGCGACTCTCTTTTCAAAACCTTTTGCAATTTTAGCCTTACCATTTGCAGCAAATTCATTATTGATATCACAAAGAGCTACTTCATATCCTTCACATTGAGCAAATGCTTGTGCTATTCCTGATCCCATTGTTCCTGCACCAATAATACCTACTTTCATTAAACTTACCTCCATAAATTTTATTTATTTTTAAAACCTTCTACTTTTCTCTTTTCTAAGAATGCTTTCATTGCTTCAGTCTGATCTTCTGTTTCAAAACAAGAAGCAAAAAGCTTTTGTTCTATGATTATGGCTCTATCCATATCCGTATCTATACCAGTATTTATAGCCTTTTTAGATGCTCTAACTGCTATCGGAGCATTTTTAGCAATTTTACCAGCTAATTTCATTGTTTCTTCCATTAAATTTTCTAAAGGATATACATGATTTACCAATCCTATTTTAAGAGCCTCTTCAGCCTTTATGTTGTTTGCTGCATATATTAATTCTTTAGCTTTTCCTAATCCTACTAACCTTGCAAGTCTTTGTGTTCCACCAAAGCCTGGAGTAATTCCAAGTCCTACTTCTGGTTGACCAAATAAAGCATTCTCTGAGCATACTCTTATATCGCATGACATAGCAAGCTCACAACCTCCACCTAATGCAAAACCATTTATAGCTGCTATTACTGGTATCGGAAAAGTTTCTATTTTTCTAAAAACATCATTTCCCTTTTTTCCAAACTTTTCAGCTTCAACAATGCTAGCTGTCGACATTTCTGAAATATCTGCTCCAGCAACAAATGATTTTTCTCCGGCACCTGTTATAACAACTACTCTCGTGTTATTCAAGTCAATTTTATCAAACGCTTCATTTAATTCATTTAAGACTTGACTATTCAATGCATTTAATGCATTAGGTCGATTAATTGTTAAAACACCTATAAAATTTTCACTTTTATAAGATACAAATTCCATATTTATACCTCCTTAAATACTCACAATATATTATTAAATTGTATTTTTACATTATGATAACATAATTTTAGGAAAAAAGTCAACAAATGGCTTTATTATTTATTCTTATATATTTTATATCATTTTATTTTTTCTAATATTTTTTTATGTATTAAAAAATTTAAAATTATAAATATTATTTACTTGAAAACCTTAAAGCTGTATGTTATAATTCAGAAAAACAAAAGATATTCATTAGGGAGTAGTTGAAAGCTCAGTATCAACATTACGAATTTTTATTCTGGTACTGACACCAAATTGGTAACAAGACTTTTGATTCGTTTTCGAGATCAAAAGTCTTTTTTATTTTATAAGGAGTGATTATGAAACATTTTACAAAATCTAAGGAAAAATTATTTGAAGAATTTGGAACAAATCTAAAGGGACTTAGTAATTCTGAAGTTGAAATCAGGTTAAAAAAACATGGTAAAAATAGCTTAGTTGAAAAAAAGAAAGACGGTATCCTTAAAATTTTCTTTGGTCAATTTAAAGATTCTCTTGTCATCATTTTAATTATTGCTTCTATCATTTCATTCTTTTCTGGAAATGAAGAAAGTACAGTGGTTATAATTTTAGTTATAGTTTTAAATGCAGTTATAGGTACTGTTCAATCAGTTAAAGCACAAAAATCTTTGGATAGTCTAAAAAAAATGTCATCACCAAAATGTAAAGTAATTAGAAACGGAGAAAATCTGGAAATAGATTCATCTGATGTAGTACCAGGGGATATTATCATTATAGAAGCTGGAGATGTAGTCCCTGCTGACGGTAGAATAATTGAAAATTTTTCTTTACTTGTCAATGAAAATTCTTTAACTGGTGAATCTAATTCAATTGAAAAATCTGATATGATTTTAGATTATCATGACTCTGCCTTAGGTGATCAAATAAATATGGTTTTTTCTGGTAGTTTAGTTAACTACGGTAGAGCAAAAGTTTTAGTAACTGAAACAGGTATGAAAACAGAGCTGGGAAAAATTGCAGGGCTGCTTGATAATACTATTGAAAGTGAAACACCCCTTCAAAAAGCTTTAAATATTTTTGGAAAGAGATTAACCATTGGAATTATTGTACTATGTACTTTCATATTCGGAGTTTATGTTTTCCATGGAAATACTATTTTAGATTCTCTTTTGCTTGCTGTTGCTTTAGCAGTTGCTGCAATTCCTGAATCATTAAGTCCTATAATAACTATTATTCTTTCCTTAGAAACTGAAAAACTATCAAAAGAAAATGCAATAGTAAAAGAATTGAAATCAATAGAAGCTCTTGGCTCTATATCTGTTATATGCTCTGATAAAACAGGAACTTTGACTCAAAATAAAATGACAGTTGAAAAAGTTTATATAAATGAAGAATTAATTGATAAAAAAGATCTAAATAAAAATAATAAATATCATCAACTTTTATTAAATTCTTGTATTCTTTGTAGTGATGCCACAGATACAATAGGTGACCCTACTGAAACAGCTTTAATACATTTAGCTCAAAATTATGATTATTCTTTTAAAGATATCAGAAATATAAATCAAAGATTATCTGAGATTCCATTTGATTCAGTAAGAAAGCTTATGACAGCTTCTTACAGTATAGATAATAAAATAACTATCTTTACTAAAGGTGCTTTTGATTCTTTAGTTTCAAGATTTACTCATTATGTGGATAAAAACGGAAATATAGTTGAAGTAAATGAGGAATTTTTAGTTGAAATTGAATCTATAAACGATAGCTTAGCTGAAGATGGATTAAGAGTTTTAACTTTTGCATTCAAATACGCAGATGAAAATAAAGCTCTAACTATTTATGATGAAAATGGATATATATTCTTAGGTATGATAGCTATGATTGACCCTCCAAGAGAAGAATCAAAACTCGCAGTTCAAGAGTGTATACGAGGTGGAATAAAACCGGTTATGATAACTGGGGATCATAAAGTTACAGCAAGAACAATCGCTAAAAATATTGGTATCTACAAAGATGGTGACATGGTTTTGGAAGGTGTAGAGCTTGAAAAAATGTCAGATGAAGAACTTGAAAAAAATGTTGATAAAATTTCAGTATATGCCAGAGTTTCTCCTGAACACAAAATAAGAATAGTGTCTGCTTGGCAAAAGTTAGGAAAAATATGTGCTATGACAGGAGATGGAGTAAATGATGCTCCAGCTCTAAAAAAAGCCAATATTGGTATAGCAATGGGAATTACAGGAACAGAAGTTTCAAAAAATGCTGCTTCTTTAATCCTTGCAGATGATAACTTTTCAACAATAGTTAAGGCAATAATAACAGGAAGAAATGTATATAGAAATATTAAGAACGCAATAGGTTTCTTACTTTCTGGGAATACTTCAGCCATACTTGCTGTGATGTATACTTCATTTAGTAATTTACCAATTATTTTTTCACCAGTACAACTATTATTTATAAATTTATTAACTGACAGTCTACCATCAATAGCTGTTGGAGTTGAACCTAAAAATTTGGATATTTTAGATGAAAAACCTCGAGATCCTAATGAAGCTATACTTACTAAAAAATTTACTTCTAAATTAATATTTGAAGGTTTATTACTTGCAATATTTATAATAGTGGCTTTCTATATTGGTTTACAAGAAAGTGCTTTAAAAGCTTCAACTATGGCATTTGCTACTTTATGTTTGGCAAGACTTTTCCACGGTATCAATTACAGGGGGCAAAAAAATGTTTTTGCTATTGGTTTCTTTAAAAATAAATTTGCTATTTTTGCTTTCTTAATAGGATTTATTTTGTTAAATACGGTTCTTTTAACACCGGCATTATACAAAACTTTTGGAATTACAAAACTTGAACCAATCAATTTTATACAAATTTATGTTTTGTCTATAATTCCTACTATACTTATACAAATTTATAAAGCTATTAGATATAGATAAATAATTTCATATTTTTTTAGATATTTAAAAAGAGCTTAAATTGAAAATTTCAGTTTAAGCCCTTTATTTTTTTAATATGCCATTTTTAATATTTGATAAATTTCATCCCTTGTTAAAGAATATGCATTTCCTACTACTTGTTTTGCTGCTAAATCAGCGATTTGTCCTAAAGTTTTCTCTTCTATATTCACTTCACTCAACTTTACAGGTGACCCTATATTTTTCCAAAATTCTTGTAATTTCAAGGCACCTTCTTTTGCAATATCAATATCATTTTTATTTTGAGTATCTATCCCCATAATATTTACAGCAAATTCTTTTACTCTATCCGTATCTTTAGAAATTACAAAATTAATCCAATTTGGCATAATTATTGCAAGCCCTTCTCCATGAGGTATGTCATAAACTGCACTGACAGCATGTTCTATCCTATGCGTTCCCCAATCTCCAATAACACCTAAATCTAAAGAATGATTCAAAGCTATTGTTGCTGATAACATCAATACTGAACGAGCTTCGTAGTCATCTGGATTTTCCAATGCAAGTGGAGCATACTTCATTATAGTTTTCATTGCTCCTTCTATAAAGGTATCAAGTAAAGGATTGTGTTCTTTGTTGAAATATTGTTCAAGTAAATGACTCATCATATCTACAATCCCATTTACAGTTTGATTTCTAGGAACTGTAAATGTGTATACTGGATCCAGAATAGAAAATTTAGGATAAACTAAAGGGCTTCCCCAACCAAGTTTTTCTCCTGTATCTAAATTAGTAATTACACTTCCTGAATTCATTTCTGAACCAGTAGCTGCAAGAGTTAAAATAACTCCAAAAGGTAGTGCTTTTTTAGGAAAATATTTTCCTATTACTATATCCCATGCATCCCCTTCATAAAATACACCAGCTGATATAAGTTTTGTACAATCAATTGTACTTCCACCACCAACAGCTAAAATAAAATCTATATTATTTTCTTTTATTATTTCTATTGCTTTTCTGGCAGTTGATACTCTTGGATTAGGCTCCACTCCTCCCAGTTCAAAAATTTGAAAATCTTTTAATTCATTCTTTATTTGTTCATAAAGTCCATTCTTTTTTATGCTTCCTCCACCATAAACAAGTAAAACTTTTTCTCCAAAGTTTTGAACTTCTTTTGATAATCGTTTGATTTGATCCTTACCAAAGATTAATTTTGTTGGATTTTGATAGATAAAATTCTTTATCATTTAACTACCTCCTATTTATAGTTTTGATATAATTTATTTTACAATATATATCTATATTTCACAAATTAGATTTTTAAATATAAAAAATTTATACTTTATTCTATATTAAAAACTATTGACTTTTTGAAAAATAACATATACCCTATTCACATTGGAGGGAATTATGAAAAAAATAAAATTTACTCTTATCTTTTTACCCTTAATTTTAGGTGTATTAATTTATCTATTGTATCGAAGTAGAAATCTTTTTTATTACAATCTTATACACTATTTTGATGTTAATGGTTATGTTGTGCTTGCAAGACAAACAGCTAAATTGTATAGAAAATTATTCCCTACCTGGAGTATTTATTCTTTACCTGATGGTCTTTGGCTTTTTTCAACAGGTGCAGCTTTTTTGTTATGTAGAAATCATTATTTATTCCATGCTATTTGGTACAGTTTTATATATCTTCTAATGATTGCAACAGAATATGTTCAAAAATTTTATGGTGGACATGGAACTGCAATTGGAACTTATGATAAAAAAGATATTGTAGCTTTCACAGCCGCTTACATCTCTATAAATGTAATTTCTTTTATATTAAATAAATTAGACAATCAGTATAAATACAAATCCAATTTAAAGATAGAATTTATCGAAAATATCAGCTACACTATTATATTTTTAATTATAGGACTTTTGCCAAGTATGCTATAAACTATTATAATAACTTTATATTTATTAAATAAAAAAGGAGCTAAGCTCCTTTTTTAATCATCTGAATTTTTCTTTTCAAAACTTATCATAATTGGTGTTCCATCAAAACCAAATGCTTCTCTAAATTTATTTTCTATATATCTCGCATAAGAAAAATGTATTAATTCTGGGTAATTACAGAATAAAACAAATCTTGGTGGTGCAACTGATACTTGGGTTGCATAATTGATTTTAACAAGTCTTCCTTTTCTTGTTGGAGGATTATTCATCAAGATTGCATCTTTTAATATAGTATTAAGAAGCCCTGTTGAAATTCTCTTAGTATATTCTTCATAAATTCTATCAGAAATCTCTAACAAATTAGTTGTTCTTTGCCCAGTTAAAGCTGATATAAATTCTATTGGTGCATAAGATAAAAATGGTAATTCTGCATATAATTCTTCTTTGACTTTTTTCATAGTATGAGTATTTTTATCAACCAAATCCCATTTATTCATCACGACAATTATAGGTTTCATTTCTTCAGCAGCGATTCCTGCAATTCTTTTATCTTGTTCTGTTAATCCTTCTTTTGCATCTAGCATTAATATACAAACATCTGCTCTTTTTATTGTTTTGATAGCTCTTAAAACAGAATAGTATTCCAAACTCTCCTCTACTTTAGATTTTCTTCTGATACCTGCTGTATCTATTATCATATATTTATTATCTTTATATTCTATAATAGTATCTATTGCATCTCTTGTTGTTCCAGCAATATCACTTACTATTGTTCTTTCTTCTCCAGCTAATCTGTTAACTAGCGAAGACTTTCCTGCATTTGGTTTTCCTATAACGGCAAGTTTTAAGATACTATCGTCTTCTTCTGGAAATTCTAATCTTCCTATTATATCCACAACTATATCAAGCATATCTCCTAAATTTACTTTATGAGCACCTGATATAGGTACCAAGTATTCAAATCCTAAACCATAAAAATCATAAATATCCTCTTGTTGTTCATTAAAATTATCTATTTTATTTACACATAAAATTACTGGTTTATTTTTCTTTCTTAAAATATATGCTATTTCATCATCTAATGGATTTAATCCTCCCTTTCCATCAACAACAAATAAAATAACATCAGCTTCATTCATAGCAACTTCTGCTTGTTCTTTTATTTTAGTCATCATAAAATCATTGTTTCTTGGTTCCAATCCACCCGTATCCACTACAACAAACTCAGAACCACTCCACTCTGTATCTCTATACAACCTATCTCTTGTTACCCCAGGCATATCATCAACTATAGCAATTTTATCTCCAACTAAATTATTAAATAAAGTAGATTTCCCCACATTCGGTCTACCAACAATAGCAACTATTGGTTTCATATACTTATCACCTCTTTACTTAAAATTAGGAGAGTAAAAATTACTCTCCTAACTCAAAATTTTATTTTCTTTATAATTATAATATTTTCAACAAAAAATGTCAAGAAACAATAAATTATTTCAAAATTTAATCCTGTGTCAAATATATTCTATCTTTCTTGATTTTTATTTTTAAAAATAACATAAAATAATAAAAATCCTACTATACCTGGAACTATAAAAGTCAATCCATATTCAGATAAAGGTATTTTTTCTATAATTTTTTTAAGTATATCACTATCAATTCCAAGAGTCAACAAACTCTCTATTAAACCCACTATTCCAGTAAAAATTACTGTACCTTTATATGCATAATCATTTCTTATAAACTTTTTAAAAATATTTAATAAAATTAAAGACATAGTAACAGGATAAATTAAAACTAAAATAGGAACTGATATTTTTATTATTCCTTCAACTCCCAATATCGACAAAATATAACTTAAAATTGTTGTAAAAGTCACTATTTTGGTATATGAAATCCCTGTTAAATTTGAAAAATAATCCCCAACTGTTGCCACAAGTCCAATAGCTGTTGTAAGACAAGCTCCCGCAACACAGACAGCCAGTAAAATAAAACCATGTTCTCCTAGTAAATAAATTGTCATTTTAACAAGCAATTCAGTTTTTGTTTCAATATTTAATATTGTATGCATTCCTGCTCCTATATATGCAAAAGCTCCATAAACAATTGCTAATAATAAAACTGCTATTATACTGGACTTTAGTAAAAATGAAAATTCTTGTTTATTTGTTAAGTTTCTTCCCATTCTTATAGACTTTAGAATTATAGTAGCGTATGCTATTGAAGCTAAGGTATCCATTGTTTGGTAACCTTCTAAAAAACCTTTTTTAAATGGCGATTTGTAAGCTATTTGCATTATATTAAACTCTGAAAAAAATACACCTTTTATTATTATAAAAGTTAAAACTAAAAGTAATACAGGTGTTAAAATTTTACCTACCCTATCTATTACCTTAGTTGGTTTTACAGAAAAAATATAAGTTATTATAAAGTATAAAATTAAATACACATGCTTATAAATTTCATTATCTATCCCTTTGTATAAAAAAGTTATTTCATAAGCAGTAGCTCCTGTTCTCGGAATTGCAAGCATGGGTCCTATTGCTAAAATTAAAATAATTGCAAATATTTTTGAAAAAAGAGGAGATACTTTTTTAGCAAAATCATCCAGTCCATTACCTGCTATTGATACAGATAAAATTCCCAAAAGGGGTAAACCTACTGCAGTTACAATGAAAGCCATTATTGTTATATTCCAACTATAATTGGTTTCATATCCTAACATTGGTGGAAAGATTAAATTCCCTGCACCAAATAGCATAGCGAAAAAGGCAAACCCAGTAAGTATAATATCTTTAATTTTATACATTTTGAAAACTCCTTTAAAACAAAATAAAAAACAATCATTAATATAGTACCATATATTTAATATTATTCAAAATTTTATATAATTTTTTTATTATTTTTATTTACAATAAAAATTTGAAACTATTTGTATCAATTATAGAGTTTATTTTTATTGACTTTACTAATAAAAAAATATAGAATTTATATAAAAAGTAAAAGGAGGAGAGTGTTTCAATACACCAATCAATATGAACAATAGCGAATTTATATCTAAATATACTTCTGGAAAATGCCTGTCTTTTGTTGAATTTCAAGTAGTAGCACAAAAATACGGTATATATTTTGAAAAAATTAATAATGATATCATCGTTTGTTACAAAGGAGATGGAGATCCAAAAACAGAGGCTTTTAATTTTTATAAAACTTTTTATCCGGATACTCCTTTAACACCAAGTAATTTTGATTTAATAAACAACATTAGAGATTTTCACTTTAAATTTTTAAGAGATAAAATAAATGAAATAGCACAAAACTATTCTCTGCCACCTATCTATAATCAAAGTATTTCTTTAAAAGATAATGCTGTATCTTTATTAAATACTTTAAAATTAAGAAATGCTATTTATCAAAAAGATATTGAAGTTATTAAGTACATCTTAAATTTATAAAAGGAGAAGCAATGAGAAAATTAGAAAACCTAAAGCCAGAGAGAGTTTTTTATTACTTTGAGGAATTATCAAAAATTCCTAGAGAATCTGGGAATGAAAAAGCAGCAAGTGATTTTTTAATAAATTTTGCTAAAAACTTAAATCTTGAATTCTATCGTGATGGTGTAAATAATATTATTATCAAAAAAAAGGCTACTGAAGGTTATGAAAATTCAAAAGGTGTTATATTACAGGGACATATAGATATGGTATGTGAAAAAGAATTAACCAGTTCACATAATTTTTTAACGGATGGCATTGATTTAATTGTTGATGGCAAGTATTTAAGGGCAAATAATACTACCTTAGGAGCTGACAATGGGATTGCAATTGCAATGGCTCTTGCTATTTTAGAAGATCATAATTTAAAACATCCTCAAATTGAATTTCTTGCAACAGTTGAAGAAGAAACTACAATGAAAGGGGCTTTAAATTTAGAAAATAATATTTTATCTGGAAAATATTTAATCAACATAGATTCTGAAGAGGAAGCAATTTTAACAGCAGGATCAGCAGGCGGAAAGTCTATAAAATTATTTCTTAAAGAAAATAAAAAAGAGATAGATATACTTACCCATTCTTTCTTTAAAATTGAAGTAAAAAATTTATTTGGTGGACATTCTGGAATGGAAATTGATAAGGATAGGTTAAATGCTAATAAAATACTAGCTGAACTTCTTTTTAAACTAAAAAATGATTTTAATATCAAGCTTTCTTATATATGTGGTGGCTCTAAAGATAATGCTATTCCTAGAGAGGCTTATGCTGAAATTGCTCTTGCCAACAATTTAGTTGACCATTTTAGAAATAAAATTGATATTATATTTGAGAATTTGAAAGATAAATATTCTAATATTGAAAAAAATATCGAATTTGAAATTTCTGAAAAAGTGGAGAATTACTCTATATTTTCAACTGAATTTTTAGAAAACTATATAAATCTTATCAATGAACTTCCCACTGGAGTAAATACTTGGTTAAAAGAATATACAAATATAGTTGAAAGTTCTGATAATCTTGCTATTGTTAGAACTTTTGAAAATGAAATAACTATTTTAGCTTCGCTTAGAAGCTCTGAACCAACTATTTTGGAAAATTTATTAAATAAAATTATCAATTTAGCTATTAAGTATAAAGCCGTTTACAATATTTCAAATGGTTATCCTGAATGGAGATTTAGAAGTCAATCTTTGTTAAGAGATACTGCAGTTAAAACCTATGAAACTTTATTTAATGAAAAAATGGAAGTGACTGTTGTTCATGCAGGACTTGAATGTGGAGCTATTTCTCAACATTATCCAGATTTAGATATGATTTCAATTGGACCTAATATTTATGATGTTCATACCCCTAAAGAAAAAATGGAAATAAAATCTGTTGAAAAATATTATAATTATTTAATTGAGCTTTTAAAAAATTTAAAGTAAAAACTTCATAAATTATAAATTTCGATAAAAAAAGTAGAGTTTTTTTACTCTACTTTTTTATTCTTATAAATCACAGATTGTTGTTCCACAACCCTTTTTCTTGTAATGTGCTATATACATAGGAATTGACATAAATACTGTTCCACCAACTATATTTCCTAATGTTACGAAAAATAAATTATAACCTATCTGTGCAAAACTTATATCTGCACCACCAAATTTAGCAGCCATAAAATATAACATATTTGCTACACAGTGATCGTATCCCAATACTACAAATAACATTATCGGAAACCACGCTGCAAATAACTTTCCAACAACATCTTTAGCACAATATGCCATAAGAACTGACCCACAAACCATAACATTACATAATATTCCTTTTAAAAATAGATAATGAGCAGGAGCTGTTACTTTGTATACAGCTAACTTGGTTATGTATGACAATGCATCATCATTAAAATTATGTGTTAAAATTGTTATAAAAGCTACAAACAAGCAACCTATAAAATTAGATGAATACACAATCAACCAATTTTTTAAGAGTTGTCCCATTGTTATATTTTTATTTATGACAGCAACCACTAACATACAGTTACTTGTGAATAATTCAGCCCCAGTTAGTAAAACACACATCAATCCCACTGGAAAAACTGCTCCTGCCACAAATTTTCCTAATCCAGGATCTGTTTTAGCAAGTGTAGAAGATGCTACTATACTTCCCACAGCTCCCAAAGCTATAAACATTCCAGCCATAAATCCCAACATAACCAATTTCATGATACACTTATTTCCTTTTTCCGTGCATACATTTAAAAGATAATCCATTAATTCACTTGGATTTTTCATATTCATTTACAAAACACCACCTATAATTACTCCAATTACAATTAATAATCCCCCAACATATCCTCTAAATAACAAAATTTCTCCTAAAAACAAGAATGAAAATACTACTGAAAATAATGGTTCAAGTGACAGAATTAAACCGGCTTCAACAGCATTCAAATTTTTTTGTGAATATAGTTGAGCTATATAACAATATGCCGTACAAAACAATCCCAAGGTTAAAATTATTGTTATTCCTTTGAAATCATTAACAAGTTTTAAACCTTCTACATAATATGCAAGTATTGTGCTTAAAATTCCAACTACTCCCAGTTGTGTAAGACCAATTAGTAAAGGATCTTCTTCTTTACTATATTTATCTCCAAGTATAATGAACATTACAAACATTAATGCTGCAAGAATACAAAGAATGTCGCCAAAACCTATGGTAAGCTCTTCGGTTATAGTTAATAGGCACACACCTACAAAGGATATAATTGTACCAAATATTTCTTTTTTTTTCAACTTTTTCTTAAAAAGCAGATAATAAACTACCGGAACTATAATTACATTTAAACATGAAAGAAAGCCAGCATTTGATGCAGTTGTATATTTTACTCCATAGGTAGATAAAACCATTGCTAAGAACAAAAATATACCCATAAAAAATCCTTTTTTTATAATTCTAAAATTTATTTCAGGCAACTTTTTGTAAAAAAATATTGAAGTCAAAATCGTAGCACTTATAAATCTATATGCTATCATAGTCAAAGCTCCCGTATAATTAAAAGCTAATTTTGATAGCATATAGCTACTTCCCCATACAAGAGCTACACTTGTTAATAATAATTTTGATTTTAATGCTTTATTCATTTATTTATCTCCCTTTTTATGTAAGAATAAACTTATTTTTATACACTCAAATCAAATTTTAACTCAAAATAAAGAAAAAAGCAATATCTAAAAACTAAGCTTTCTGGATGAAAATTTCTTGATTATTAGTGAGTCTAAAATAAATTTCTAAAATTCTATTACTCTTCATAATTTATACCCCTAAATTTGTTGCTTTTATACAGAGTATATACTTTATTAAAAGGAAAAAATAAAATATAAAATTCTAATAAAGTTTTTTATTTATAAATGAAAAACTTTATTTTTTTATTAACTTTTTAACTTCTACTTTAAAAACTTTTATTTTATGTTAAACTATCTTTAAGAAAAGTTCAGAGGAATATTATGAAAGAAAAAATAAATACAATAAATAATTTTTTAAAAGAAAAGTTTGGAGAAAAAATATATAAAGTTTCGCTTGATGGTGGATTTACCTGTCCTAATAGGGATGGAAAAGCTGGCTATGGTGGCTGTTCTTTTTGTTCTGAGAGTGGAAGTGGTGAATTTACAGGCTCTAGAATTAAATCTATTATGGATCAAATAAATGATCAAATAAAATTTTTAGATAAAAAATTTACAGGAGAAAAATATATTGCATATTTTCAAAATTTCACAAATACTTATGCTCCAGTTAAATATTTAAGAAAAATCTATGAAGAGGCTCTTTCACACCCGAATATAATTGGAATTGCCATAGCAACCAGACCAGATTGTTTGCCTGATGAAGTTTTAACTCTATTAGAAGAATTAAATAGAAAAACTTTCTTATGGATAGAGCTTGGTCTGCAAACTTTAAATGATGAGGTTGCTCAGACCTTTAATAGGGCATACAAAACTTCAATTTATGAAGAAGCTGCTATAAAATTAAATCAAAGAAAGATTAAATTTGTCACTCATATTATCTTAGGTCTACCTTATGAAAATGAAAATGATTATTTAGAAACTGCTATTTTCGCAGAGAAATGTGGGACTTGGGGTTTAAAATTACATCTTATGTATGTAGTGGAAAAAACTCCCTTAGAAATTCTATACAAAAGTGGAAAATTAAAAGTTTATGAAAAAAATGACTATGTAAAAAAAATAGTTAACATATTAGAGAATGTATCTTATAATATTGTCATTCATAGAATGACAGGAGATGGTGATAAAAAAACTTTAATAGCTCCATTATGGAGTCTAAATAAAAAAGATGTACTCAATTCAATACAAAAAGAATTAAAAATTAGAAATTCCTTTCAGGGAAAAATTAAGGAGGATAATTTATCATGAGGCTTGTAATATTAGAAAAAAATGTCGGAGATTGGGCAGCTGCCTATGTAGCAAAAAAAATACTGGAATTTCAGCCCACTGAAGATAAAAAATTTGTTTTGGGTCTACCAACTGGTAGTACTCCTTTACAAATGTACAAAAGATTAATTAAATTTTATAAAGATGGGCTTATCAGTTTTAAAAATGTTATCACTTTCAATATGGATGAGTATGTCGGTCTTGAGCCAAATCATCCTCAAAGTTATCACTACTATATGCATGAAAATTTCTTTAATCATATTGATATACCTAAAGAAAATATAAACATTTTAAATGGTATGAGTGAAGATTATAAATTCGAATGTCAAAGATATGAAGATAAAATTAAAGCAGTTGGTGGAATAGATTTATTTTTAGGTGGTGTTGGTGCAGACGGTCACATAGCTTTCAATGAACCAGGCTCTTCACTTAGATCAAGAACTAGAGATAAAGAACTTACAGAAGATACTATTATAAATAATTCTAGATTTTTTGATGGAGATGTGAATAAGGTTCCTAAACTTGCATTAACTGTTGGTGTAGGTACTATTATGGATGCCAGAGAAGTCCTAATAATGACAAATGGTCTTTCAAAAGCTAAGGCATTGTATCAAGGCATTGAATGTGGTGTCAATCATCTTTGGACTATCTCTGCTTTACAATTACATGAAAAAGCAATTATAGTTGCAGATGAAGATGCTTGTTCTGAAATAAAAGTAGGAATATATAGATATTATAAAGATATTGAAAAAAATAATTTAGATGTTGAAAAAATGATAAAAGATTTATATAAAAATTATTCTAAATAATATAGAGAATATGTTTTGTATATTTTTTCTTATTACAAAACATATTCTTTTTTAATTTAACATTTTTTGTAAAAATTATATTAAAATCTATTATTTTCAAATAAAAATCATAGTTACAAACTAATAATTTTATTGATAGAATCTTTTAACTGTGATAGAATAGATAGAAGAATTTTTTAAGGTTGATATTTTGGAGGGACGATGAAAAAAAATAAGATATTTTTGCTTGTTTTTATTTTTATTTCAATATTTTCTTTAAATGCTAATGCAGATGAAGATTTTTTAAAAAACAAAGATGTGGAAATAATTGCAAGTTATGATAATAAAATTCCAAGTGATGTGACAATTAATTTAAAATATACTCAGCATCCTAATGTTTACGATTATGTATTTATTACTGCCCGTTCTGCAAATTTAAGAAAAACTCCTGAAACAAACTCAGAGAGTAATATTATTGGAAAATATACATATGATTCAAAATTAAAAGTATTGAAAAAAATTAAATATCAAGGGAATTTTTGGTATTATGCACAAGATGAAAAAGGAACAAAAGGATACATTGCTGCCAGTGTTGTAGCAAAAAGAAATTTTAGATTCCAAATGGCTCTTGATAAAATTCATAGTTTTGAAAATTTTGTTAATACGAGTCTAAATGATGGATATAGAATGGCAAGTACGAATACTTATGCTCCAAATCCCAATCATGAAAATCTATCATGGGAAAGAGATAAATATGGTACAAGTATAGATCAAAATCTAATAGGAACTTCAGATAATGGAGAGAAAATTATAATTCCTGATAGATCAGTTATAAGAATCATCAAAGATATGGGAGATACTGTTAAAGTTAAGGCACTTTCTATTCCTGAAGAACTTACTATTCCAAAAAGTAAAATTACTTCATATCCTAATATAAAAAAAGGCTTTTCAAAAGTGATTACAATAGATTTACAAAACCAAAATTTTATTGTCTTTGAAAAAATTGATGGAGAATGGCAAGTAATCAGTTATGTCTATTCAAAAACTGGAATAGATAGTCAATTAGGATTTGAAACTCCAAAAGGTTTCTTTGCTATACCTACTGTTAAATATGTTATGGCGTATAATGATGAAAATGGTCAAAAACAAGGTTCTGCAAGATTTGCAATTAGATTCTCTGGTGGAGGATATATACACGGAACTCCTATCAATGAACAAGAGGAAGTAAACAGAGAATTTTTTATGCGTCAAAAAGAATTTACTCTTGGGACAACAACAGGAACAAGAAAATGTGTCAGAACTACTGAAGGAAATGCAAAATTTTTATTTGATTGGCTTGTAAAAAATCCTAATAAAAGCTCTAATGAGCAACATCCAACAGAAGATGCATATGTAATTGTGTTTTAATAAATAAAAAAAAGGAGGATACGGAGTTTTTAACTCTGTATAATAAAAATGAAAAAAATACTTGGTTTAACTGCAATAATATTGACTTTGGTTGCATGTCGTAACACAAAAACAAACAGTAATAGTTATGTAAAAGATTTAGATCTTTCTTCTAATAACTCTTATTCATTAGAAGATTCAGAATCAAATAAAAAGAGTTTAGAAGATATAATTGTCTTCAATGAAAAAGGAGTTAGCATAAGAAGAGAAGGAAATAACCTAATCCTTTCTATGCCTGAATTAATTTTATTTGATTTCGATAAATATGAAGTTAAAGATGGAATCAAACCATCGCTTTCTACTTTAGCTAGAGCTTTAAGCGAAAATAAAGATATTCGTATAAAAATAGATGGATATACTGACTTTATAGGAAGTGAAGGATATAATTTGGAACTTTCTGTAAAGAGAGCTAGAGCAATAAAAAATTATCTTGTTTCTAAAGGAGCAATAGATAATAATATTTCAATTGAAGGTTATGGAGAACAAAATCCTAATGCAACTAATGCAACTGAAGAAGGAAGAGCAAAAAATAGAAGAGTTGAATTCATAATTTCGAGAGGATAAAATATACAAAATTATATGAAGGGGGAGTTTTATATGTTAGCAAAAAAATATACTGGAAAAAAATTAGTGGATAACATTTTTACTATTAGTAGAAAGGCTAAGGAAGCCATAGCCAATTACGGAAAAGCCAATGTTGTAAATGCCACTATTGGTTCTCTTTATAATGAAGATGAAAAATTAGCAGTATATTCAGTAGTTGAAGAAGTATATAGAACATTACCACCTGAAGATTTGTATGCATATTCTACGAATGTTATTGGTGAAGATGATTATTTAGTTGAAGTTGAAAAAACTTTACTTGGTAACGATTATAAAGAGTCAATGAAAGGACTTTATATCTCTTCTATTGCCACACCAGGAGGA
The DNA here is from genome assembly GCF_900095285.1 of Fusobacterium gastrosuis. Classification (GTDB taxonomy): domain Bacteria; phylum Fusobacteriota; class Fusobacteriia; order Fusobacteriales; family Fusobacteriaceae; genus Fusobacterium; species Fusobacterium gastrosuis. Next base: position 68,494 of record NZ_LT607734.1, read on the forward strand.
ACTGGAGCAATTTCAAATACAATCAAAAATTACTTAAATGCTGGTGAAAAAGTTCTTTTACCTAATTGGATGTGGGGAACATATAAAAATATTGTATTAGAAAATGAAGGTGTCGTTGAAACTTATGAATTATTTAATTCAAATGGAGGTTTCAATTTAGAAGACTTTAAAAACAAAATAAATGAAATTAGTAAAACGCAAGAAAGTTTAATAGTCATCATTAATGAACCTAGTCACAATCCAACTGGTTGCAGAATGACTTATGAAGAGTGGAAAGATGTTTATACTTTTATAAAAGGTTTAAAAATTAATTTAATCTTAATCAGAGATGTGGCATATTTTGAATATGATGACAGGACTGAAGAAGAAAAAAATAAAATTAGAGCTCTTATACTTGATTTACCAGCAAACATTTTGATAATGTATGCCTTTAGCTTATCTAAATCCCTATCAATCTATGGTATGAGGGTAGGTGCCCAAATAGCTGTTTCATCTTCTGAAAAAGTTATTCAAGAGTTTAAAGATGCCCTATCTTTTTCATGTCGGGTAACTTGGTCTAATGTTTCAAAAGGTGGTATGAAGCTTTTTGCTAAAATTATGACTACTCCTGAATTAAAAGAAAGATTCTTAAAAGAAAAAAATGAATATATGAAACTTTTGATGAACAGAGCAAATTTATTAATGACCGAAGCTGATCATGTGACTTTAAAATATTTTCCATATAAAAGTGGATTCTTTGTTACTATCCCAATAGGACCAAATGTAGATAAGGTTATAGATGATTTACAATCAAAAAATATTTTCGTTATAAAATTTAATGATGGTATTAGAATTGGAATCTGTAGTGTTCCTACATATAAAATTGTTGGACTTGCAAAAAGAATTAAAGATTCAATTGATAAATTTTAAAAAAATTTAATTTTTATGGAGAAATTTATGAAGATTCGAGAAATTCTTGAAAGAAATCCTGTTATTCCTGCAATAAAAGATAATGATACTTTTCAAGCAGCTTTAAATTCAAATAATGAAATTGTATTTGTAATTATGTCAAATATTATCGATATAAAGAATATCTGTGATAAACTCAAAGAAAAAGAAAAAATTGTATTTATACATGTGGATATGATAGATGGCTTAAATAGTTCAAATATCGGTGTAGATTATATTGTTAATAATATTAAACCTGATGGTATTTTAACAACCAAATCTAATGTCGTTGCTCATGCACATAAAAATAACATAAAAGTTATACAAAGGTTTTTTATCTTAGATACAATATCTTATGAAAAAGCCCTACAAAATATAAAAGAGAATAAAGTCTTAGCAGTTGAAATTATGCCAGGACTTATGCCTAAGATCATTAAAAAGATATCGTCACAAATCTACCAACCTGTTATCACAGGTGGACTTGTAGCTGAAAAAGAAGATATTATTAATGCTTTAAACTCTGGAGCATTATCAGTTTCTACAACAAATATAAAGCTATGGAATATATAAAAAAGTGGCAGTTAGCCACTTTTTTATATATTTTAGTTTAATTTTTCTAATAATGCTTTTCCTGGTCTAAATTTAATAGATTTTCTTGTTCCTATTTTTACTTCTTCTCCAGTTTTAGGATTTCTTCCTAATCTTGGTGCTCTTTCAACAACTTCTAATTTTCCCCAGTTAATTATTGAAATTGATTCTCCATTTAATAAAACTTTTTCCATTGTATCAAAAATTATATCTACCTTTTTCTCAGCTTCAACTTTTGTTGAGAAAACTCCTTTTTCAAATAATAATTTTGCTAAATCCTTTTTTGTCATTCTTTAATCTCCTCCTAAATATATATAATAAAAGTTATACCATAAATACTGATATATTTCAAGTATTTTTATTGCTTATTGAAAGTTTTTCTTCTATCCCCTTCTTTTAAAATCTTCTTTCTTAATCTCACATTTGTAGGTGTTACTTCAACTAATTCATCCTCAGCTATATAGTCAAGAGCTTGTTCTAAGCTAAATTTTCTCGGTGTAGCTAATTTTACTGCATCATCACTTCCAGCAGCTCTCATATTTGTTAATTTTTTTGTCTTACATACATTAACTACTAAATCATTCTCTCTATTGTGTTCTCCAACTATCATTCCTTCATAAACAGGAATTCCAGGATCTAAGAATAATGTTCCTCTATCTTGTAAATTATTAAGTGCATAAGGCACTGTAACTCCTGCTTCAGTTGCAATTAAAACTCCTTTATTTCTTGTAGGAATTTCCCCCTTATATTCTTCAAAATCAAAGAATGAATGATTTAATATTCCTGTTCCTTTAGTATCTGTTAAAAATTCGTTTCTAAATCCTATCAAACCTCTAGCAGGCACTTTAAATTCAAGTCTTGTATAACCGTCTTGTCCTGGAACCATAGAAACCATTTCTGCCTTTCTTATTCCCATTTTTTCAATTACAACACCTGTATAGCTATCATCCACATCTATAAGTGCTAATTCAATTGGTTCCAATTTTTTCCCAAATTCATTTTCTTTAAAAAGTACTCTAGGCTTAGAAACTTGTACTTCAAATCCTTCTCTTCTCATATTTTCTAATAATATTGAAAGTTGTAACTCTCCTCTTCCTTTTACAACAAAAGCATCAGGAGTGTCAGTTGCTTCTACCTTCATACTTACATTTGTTTGTATTTCTTTTTGTAGTCTATCCCAAATATGTCTTGATGTTACAAATTTCCCTTCTTTTCCAACAAATGGAGAATCATTTACCATAAATGTCATAGCAAGAGTTGGTTCATCTATATCAATAGGTGGTAATTGTATAGGTTCATTTATATCTGCAATAGTTTCTCCTATATCAATATCTTCAATCCCTGCCACACACACTATATCCCCAGCCTCAGCATTTTCTATCTCAACTCTTTTAAGACCTTCATATCCATATAAAACTGATATTTTCCCTTTAATTTGCTTTCCATCTCTTTTTATTAACATTACATCTTGATTTCTTTTTAAAGTTCCATTATGTATTCTTCCTACTGCCAATTTTCCAACATAGTTATCATAGGCTATATTTGTTATTAAAAATTGAGTAGGTCTTGTTATATCACCATCTGGATCTTGTACATGCTCCAATATAGATTCAAATAATGGTTTCATATCTATACTTTCGTCTGTTAATTCTTTCTTTGCAAATCCTGTTTTTCCTGAAGCATAAATAACAGGAAATTCTAATTGATATTCATTTGCGTTTAACTCTATAAACAAATCATATACCATATATAGTACATCTTCTGGTCTAGCATTTGGTTTATCCACTTTATTTACTATAACTATTGGTCTATGTCCTTGCTCTAGTGCTTTTTTTAATACATATTTAGTTTGTGGCATTGGTCCTTCAAAAGCATCTACAAGTAACAAAACTGAGTCAACCATTTTCATAATTCTTTGCACTTCTCCACCAAAATCAGCATGTCCTGGTGTATCAACTATATTTATTTTATAATCTCCATATCTTACTGATGCATTTTTAGAGAAAATTGTAATTCCTCTTTCTCTTTCAATATCATTTGAATCCATTATTCTTTCTTCTACTTTTTCAAGTTCATGAGTTTTAAAAACTCCACCTTGTCTTAACAGGCAATCTACCAGTGTTGTTTTTCCATGGTCAACATGGGCAATGATTGCAATATTTTTTATTTTCATTTCTATCTCCCTTTCATACTATTAAAACTTATTGTCTAAAAATATTTATAACCTTTTAATAAAACTTCTTTATTTATTTCAGCTAAACCTAAAAATTGATTTTCAAAATACACTCTATATTTTTTATTTTCATACTCTTCTTTCAATTTCACAGTATTTCCATTTAAATATAATTTCTTTTGTTTTTCATCAAACAAATTGATTTTATCAAAATCAAATTCTTCTTCAACAGTTTTTAAAAAAGAAAAATTTTTTTTCTCTACCATTTGTTCAATTTCTTCTATTGTAAAAGCATTTTGTAATGATGAATTTCCTACTTGCTCTCTTCTAAGTTTTGTCATGGTTGCATAAGTGTCTAAAGTTCTTCCTATATCATATATAAGGCTTCTTATATAGCAACCTTTTGATACCTTCGTTCTTATAGTTGCTTTATTATTTTCATAATCTAATAGCTCTATAAAATCAATTTTAACATTTCTTTCTTTTCTTTCTATTTCTATTCCCTTTCTTGCAAGTTCATATAATTTTTTTCCTTGAACTTTTATTGCTGAATACATAGGTGGAATTTGCTTTATATCTCCCAAAAATTTAGGAATTACTTTTTCGATTTCTTCCTTTGAAACATCTTTATCTGATTTTTCCAAAATCTTTCCTTCGATATCATAACTATCTGTTGAGTATCCTATATCAAAAGAAGCTGAATAAATTTTATCTTTAGCTTCTAAATCAGAAGCAAGTTTCGTTGCTTTTCCTACACACAAAATCATAACTCCAGTAGCAAGTGGATCAAGAGTTCCCGTATGTCCTATTTTTTTCTCTTTTAATATTTTTCTTAGACTTCTTATAACATCAAAAGAACTTATTCCTTTTGGTTTATCTATTACTATTATTCCATCCAAAATAATCTACCTCTTTTTTATGTAAAAAACTTTTCTACCTAAAATTTGACTTTTAATTATAACATGAAAAACAAAAAAAATATATTTATTTTTAATTTTTATATTGACAAATAAATAAAATCATTTATACTAAAGTTAGATATCAATACCCTTGCATGTCAATAGGACACAGATACGTCTGAAGCAAGGGTTTTTCTCTTATAGGAGGCTAATTATATGTCTAAAGATTTACATTTTGATTATGAAATGCAGCTTGAACAATTTGAACAAAGAGGGATGAAAGTCAAAAATAGAAAAGAAGCTATATATAGATTAAAACATTTAAGTTACTATAAAATTAAAGAATTAGCTGCTTTTTTTAGAGAAAGTAATGGAAGATACAAAGATGGCACTTATTTTGAAACTGTTATACAAAATTTCTATTATGATAAAAATCTAAGAATGGAATTTTTGAAATGTTCTGAAAAAATTGAACTTTCAATAAAAGCAAGAATTTGTTATGTATTAGGAGCCAAATATGGTGCTTTTGGTTATTTAAAATTTCATACATGGTGTGATCGTTCTCTCAGTAAAGAAATAGTTTTAAAAGAAGAAGAAATTTTTAAAAGGAAAATCCAAAAAAAGATGAGAGTTTTTTCTGACAATGCCTTAGTAAAAGAATTTATTTTAGAAAATCCTAATGAAAAATATCTTTCTATATGGAGAGTTTCTGAAGTTTTAACCTTTGGAGAAGTTTTAAGTCTTTTTAATTTGATGTCACATCAAAATAAAATAGCTGTTGTTAAAAATTATAATCTTTCCATTGAAGAATTTGTTTCATACCTTAATAACATTAAGCTTTTAAGAAATTTTTGTGCCCATAATATGGCTATTATAAATTTAAAATTACGAACTTTACCAAAGCTTAATTCAAAATTTGATTATTTACTTTCTGATACTCAACATATTATGACTCCTATTTTAATTATGGTTTACTTTGTAAAGTTAATCAATCCTAACTATAATTTCAAAGATTTATATCATACTCTGGAACAGCTTACAGAAAAATTTCATCCCAATATTTTTGGATTAACTGATATGAAAAGTTTAAAAAAATATTTGAATATTTAAAAAGGCGACCTAGGTCGCCTTTTTATTTCATATTCTTTATTTTATTTACTGTATTTTTTTAATCTTACAGCTGGTTCTGAAGGTAACTTAAATAGTGGTATAAATTTATCCAAACCTGTTATTGTTAATACTAGCATACTTACAACAGCTACCATTGCAATAAAGTTATATTTTATAATATCCATAGCCACAAATTCATGTAAAGGATAAACTATTGAAGCTATTCCTAAATAGAATGCTATATATACATGCCATGGGATTAATTGAGAACCAAATACTCCCATTGCGTCTCCAAATGTTGCATTTCTCAATTTTAATACATACATATCTTCTTCAGATGCTTCTACATTTTCTTCAACTAATGTTTTAATGATTGGCCCTATTGTAACTATTTGTGCCATTTCATCTGCCAATGCCATATTTCCTATTATACATAGTACTCCATTGTAGAACATTAATTGTTTTACTGATCCTGATATAGCTGACACTACTTTTGAAACTGGTTCAAAGGCATTCATACTTCTCATTACTCCACCAAATGCCGCTACCCACATCATCATTACTACAACCCATGATCCTGCATCTGCAAATCCTGTTACCATCATATCTAAATATTCACCTAATGGAGGAACTGTTCCAGCAAATGTTCCGAATATAAATGCTGATATTACTCCTGCAAATAGACATATAAATGTTTGAGTTCCCATAAAAGCTAATGCTAAAACTATTACCAATGGTAATGCCATATATAGTGGTACTCCATTTTTAACTTGTTCCAACAATTTTACAGCTGATTCTCTTTCTTCAGCAAGTTTTACCCATACATCTTCTGGTATATTATTTATAGCTTCTGCCGCATCTCCAACTGTTGATGGTAATCCCATAGTTATTCCAGCAATACCAAATAAAATTATTCCTGATACTAAAACTAATCCTGACCAAACTCCTTGGTGTCTAACTCTTCTTACGACTTCTACACCTTGGATTCCTGATGATACTATTGTTGTATCTGATATAAGTCCTATATTATCTCCAAAACATGCTCCACCTGCTATTGCACCTATTGTAAGATATAAATTTCCTCCTACTATATGGTTTAACCATAAGAATATTGGTGCACAAGCCGCAAATGTTCCCCAGCTTGTTCCTGTTGCTATTGATAACACTGCAGTTACTGCTGCTCCAACCATTGCAACTGTCTTTCCAGTAATTCCAACTTTTAAAGCTATTATGATTAATGATGCTCCAACTCCTGTTGACATAAATGCTTCTGCCATTCCATAAGCTATCATCAATATAAATAGTGCCACTTGAATTTCTCTTACACTTGCTATTGCCGAATCAATTACTTCATTAAATTTTTGTTTAGAAAAAATCATTGCAATGATACATGCATAAATTGTTGCTAAAGGTGCTGCTAAAAGTGCATCAAACCCTTTCATCATTAAAGCAGCTAAAACAAACACTGGACTTAGTCTTAATAACGCTCCCATACCAAAAACCTCCATAAAATTTTTATTTTTTTATAAGTTTAATATTTTAAGTAAAAGATATCATTTTTTTGTAATTTTGTCTAGTTTTTTTAGAAAATAATTGTATATTTTGTATATTTTTTGCATTATTTTTCTGAATATCTTATTATTTTTTATTCATACCTCTTTGAACCATTTCTTTTAAGATAAATGTAGCAACATCATCTGCATATTTTCCAGGTCCGAATCCAGCATCATATCCTAGTTCTTTGGCAAGATCGTTAGTTATTCTAGCTCCACCTGCTATTAATATTACTTTATCTCTTAGCCCTTCAGCTTCCAATAATTCAACTAAATTAGTTAAATTTTGAATATGTACATCTTTTTGAGTTACTGTTTGTGAAACAAGTAATGCATCTGCACCTAACTCAATTGCTTTTTTAATAAATTCTTCATTTGGAACTTGGCTTCCTAAGTTATATGCTCTAACTCCTTTATATCTTTCAAGTCCATAATGTCCTGCATAACCTTTCATATTCATTACAGCATCTATTCCAACTGTATGTGCGTCTGTTCCTGTACTTGCTCCAACCATTACTACTTCTCTACCTATATTTTCTTCAATATATTTTTCGCATTCATGCATGTCCATAGTATCTATTTCTAATGCTTGAACTTTTATAGAAGTATAGTCTACACTATAAGATGTAGCTCCATAAACTACATAAAAAGAAAATTCTTTATCAAGAGCTTCTGCATGAGCAACTGCTGGATTTACAAATCCCATTTTTCTTGCAAGAATAAGAGCTGCTTCTATTCCTTTTTCATTACAAGCCACTGGAAGAGTAAAACTCATTTGAACTTTACCATCATTCATTGTATCTCCATAGGGTTTTATTTGTGTTAAATCAAGTGTTGTATCAAAGTCTTTTTTATCCATTGAATATAATCCAGAACTCATTATCTTTCCCCTCCTAACATTAATGGTATGAATGGGTTAAAGTATGTAGCATCTTTTTCAAATACTCCAGCCAATCCTTTTCCTCCGTCCATTGGTCTTCTTACTCCACCGAATACTCCTTTTTCAATTGTTTTGAATATTCCCATAGTTTCTATTGTCTTCAATAGGTCTGCTGCTTTTCCAAGAACTTCTTGTGCTCTTGTATTCATTATTCCACCTTTTTTGAATTCTATGTCATTTCCGAAATCTTTCAAGTTATTAAAGATATATTTAGCATTTTCAATTGACAATGCTCTATCAGACATAAATGGTGTATGAATTGCTTCTGTCAACATTCCAAGTAAATGTACTTTTTGTCCTGTTGTTATTGTAACTATATTAAATAAAGCATCTTGTATATGACCTTTAAATATATTTCCTGTCATAAATTTTGTAGGTGGCATATATTTTAAAGGTGCTTTAGGGAATATTTCTCTTGCCATTTGAGCTTGAGCTAATTCCAATAAGAAACCATTTTCTACACCTGGTTCCATTTCAAAAGCATGTCCTAATCCCATTTGTTCTTCTGGTAAACCTGCTACTAAAGCAAATTGTTCATTTATAAATTGAGAAGCTAAAACTGTATGAGCTTCTTCAACTGCATCTGCTGTTGTTAAGTAGTTATCTTCACCAGTATTTATTATTACTCCTGCAAATCCATTTATTATTCTTGAGAAAAATTGATCCACAAGAGTTCTTTTCATATTTATATCTCTAAACAATATTCCATATAACGCATCATTCAGCATCATATCCAATCTTTCTAAAGCTCCCATAGCAGCTATTTCTGGCATACATAATCCTGAACAATAGTTACATAGTCTTATATATCTTCCTAATTCTACTCCTACATCATCAAGAGCTTTTCTCATTATTCTAAAGTTTTCTTGAGTTGCAACTGTTCCTCCAAAACCTTCAGTTGTCGCTCCATATGGAACATAGTCAAGTAGAGATTGACCAGTAGTTCTTATAACAGCAACTACATCTGCCCCTTGTCTTGCTGCTGCAACTGCTTGAGTCACATCTTCATATATATTTCCTGTTGCAACTATAACATAAATATATGGACCTTGTTTATCTCCACCAAATCTTTCTAAATAATTTTCTCTATCTTTTCTATTATTTCTTATTCTTTCAACAGTTTTAACTGCTATATCATTTAACTTTAATTTAATTTCAAAATCATCATTCCATTTCATTTTAGTTAAATCAAGTTCTTTTTTAGCTATTTTTTCAGCTATTTCTTGTGGATTAAGCCCTGTTTCTATCATTGCATTTCCAATATATTTTGCAACTCCTAGAGTTATATTTCCATTTTCTTTAATATAATCCACAACAACATTTGGTAAAGGTACACCAAATTCATCTATCCCATCTATTCCTAGTAGTCTACAAATTGTTCTCTCAACAGTAACTGTACTGTGGGCATCTATAAACACCTGTGCATCCGCTGCGATTTTTTTTGCTGATTCACGAGCTTCAGCAACTAGCCCCCAATCAAGATCCAATTTACTATTCATGCTACTCCTCCTCCGTATATTCATCATAAATCATCTTAGAAATCTCATCATCCAACCCAATTAACTTAGCTATATTATATGCATCTTTTGGAACTTCTGTACTTTGACTTTCTTCTAAGCTAAAGTCCATATTTTCTTGTATAAGTTCCATAGAGCTATTACTAGCTATTATCTTATTTTTTAATTCATCAAAATTTATTTTTTTTAGTCCAACAACTTGATAGTGTTTCATTCCCTCTGTTATAACTGCATCAAAATGTGTAGTTATAATTGATATACTATCTTTTGTATTTAAGTATTTTGCAAGAGCTCTGACAAATTTTTGCCCTTCTTTTGGATTTGTTCCCCTTGCAAACTCATCAAATATTATTAATCCTGAGCCATTTTTTAAGTATCTGTTCACTTCTTTTAATTTAATTATCTCTGCTCCGAAAGTGCTAAGACCTTTTGAAATATCCTGCATATCATCTGATACAAAGAATAAAAAATCTAGTAGAGAAATTTTTGCTGCAGTTGCAAAAACAAAGAATCCCATATGGAATAACAATACATTTTCTGCAATAGTTTTTAAAGCTACTGATTTTCCACCCATATTAGCTCCAGTTATTATTGTCGTTCCAGTTTTTATTTCAACTGATATAGGTGTGTATTTTTTTCTCTTATTTGCAAGAAACTCTTTTACTTCTATATTTACTGCATCAACTAATTTTATTTCCTTTTTTTCTTTTGAAATTTCAGGCTTTACACCTCCATATTCATTAGAAAACTTTATTTTACCTAAAACAAAATCAAGTTCTGCTACTTTTTCTATATTTTCAATAAAATTAGTAGCAAATTTCTTAATAGCTTTAGATAGATTTTTTCTTATTTTAAACTCTTCTCTTTCTTCATCTACCAATATAGATAATCTTTCATCTTTTAAATTCTTCAGTTTTTCATAATCCTTTTCTATAAAAAGTCTATTTTCAACTTCTTTTTTTTGCTTACGAATTTCTTTTAAAATAATAGAATATGATTCATAAATATGAAAAGTTGCTACTTTTTCATCATTAGGATCTAGAATTTTTAATAAATCGGATAAGTCATTTAAAATATAATTTTGAAAAATCTCTTTTTTTTCTTTTAAAAATTTATTCAAATCTTCAAACATCATAGTTTGAACTTTTATTTCATATAAATCAACAACATCTAAAACTCCATCTTCAAGAGAACATTTTAATAATGTTTTAATATCTTTTAATCTGTGCAAGATACCCTCTATATCCATAAGATTCTTTTTATCTTCTTGAATGAATTTTATTATTTTTTCCATTTGAAAAAATTCTTTTTCAAGTTTATCTTCTTCTCCAGCAGAATAAACGGAAAGTTTATTTAATTTTTCTTTCCCATATGGAGATAAAATTTCTATTCTTGATAATAAATTTTTAAAGTTCAATCTATTTATACTGTTTTCATCAATAAATTTCATTTTCATCACCAACTACATCTATTACAGGAACTGAAACTTCCTCTTCTAGCCTTTTTTTTAATTCATTCTTATTAAAATCTATGCCCAATGGAGAGTGTGGATTACAAGTGATAAATAACAGATTAATCTTATTTAAAACCTTAAATTTTATCCCACACATTTTTGCCTTATTATATAGTCCATTATCTATAAAAAACTTTGTCCCATCTTCTACTATTATATTTAGATTCAAAAAACAACCTCTAGTTTCAATAAATGTTTCCATTATTTTTTCAGTTATAGCTCCCCTTATGCAAAAATATTCAACTTCGTCTGTCAAATTTTCTTTTATTTTTTTTGCCAAATCAACTGAGTTATTTACATCTATGTAAGTTTTACTTCCATCTCTTTTTATATAAAGAGCTTTAACTGTTTCAAAATCTTTTTTTATTTCTTCAGCTCTTTCTTTAAAGTCCTCAAGCATTAAAAAATTCACAGTTTTTTTTGTTTCTTCTACAACTTTCAGCATATCTAGCGACAAAGCCGCTCCTGTTGCTAAAATAGTTGCATCACTTACATCACTTATAGCTGTGCTTTTTCTACTTAGAGCTCCATCTATAATAGTTAACTCACTTCCAAAGTTTTCCATAAGACTAATAATTTCTTTCACTTGCTTATTATATGACGGACCTGCTATATCAACATATCCATCAGACAAGGCTCTTATAATAACTATATCTCCCATAGGAGTGGTGAAGTCTGTAACATATAAAATTTCCTTAGTAATATCGCATTTACTTAAACAATCTCTCCCCGTTGCGATAATACTTCCTCTTCTTATATAGATTCTAGGCTTATCTGTACTCGTTACAACATCAATGTCTTCACCATCTCTACCTATGGAAGTTATCCCCAATATTTTTTTAGAGCCTACATCGTTTATAAGTTTATTAAGTAATGTAGTTTTTCCTACATTTTTTTCCATACCTATTATAGATAATCTTTTATACTTTTCTATAAACTCATAAACATTTCTCATCTAATTATTCCCCTTTTTAATTGTATCTAGATTACAATTAGTTAGTTTTTTCTTCTTCAGCTCTTTTTTTGTTTCTTTCATGTCTTGCTAAGAAACTAGGTTCAAGAGCCATTTGTTTACCTTGTAATAACATATTAACTCCTGTTACTTCATACATAGCTTCAAATTTTTCTTCATCATAACAAGGTTCGTGAACATAATTTTCAGGTTCTGTGTAAGTAGTTATAACTCCTTCAAAGTTTCTTAAAACTACTCTATTTGAAGTTTGAGAAATTACATATTGTGGCATTACTGGAGTTTTTCCTCCTCCTCCTGGTGCGTCAACAACAAATGTTGGAACAGCATATCCAGAAGTATGTCCTCTTAATCCTTCTATAATTTCTATACCTTTAGAAACTGGTGTTCTGAAATGTTCAAGACCCATAGATAAGTCACATATATAAATGTAGTAAGGTCTTACTCTCATTTTTACTAAATCATGAACTAATCTTTTCATAACAGCAACGCTGTCATTGATTCCTCTTAATAAAACTGATTGGTTTCCTAAAGGAATTCCTGCATTCGCTAACATTTCACAAGCTTTTTTAGCTTCTGGTGTTACTTCTTGTGGATGGTTAAAGTGAGTATTTAACCAAATTGGGTGATATTTCTTTAACATATCACATAGTTCTGGAGTAATTCTTTGAGGTAATACAACTGGTGTTCTACTTCCAAGTCTTATTACTTCAACATGTGGTATAGCTCTTAATTTTTTAATTATGCTTTCTAAGAATTTATCAGAAACAAGAAGTGCATCTCCACCTGATAACAATACATCTCTTATTTGTGGAGTTCTTGCAATATATTCTATTGCTTTATCAATTCTATCCATAGGCATAGAATCATCATGAGCACCAGCAAATCTTCTTCTTGTACAGTGTCTACAATACATAGAACACATATCTGTGATTAGAAGTAAAACTCTATCAGGATATCTGTGTGTTAATCCTGGTACAGGAGAATCTTCATCTTCATGTAATGGATCTAATAAATCAGCATCTGATTGATGTATTTCTTGAATTGAAGGTATAGCTTGTTTTCTTATAGGACATCTATCACTTTCCATGTCTATTAATGAAAAATAATATGGAGTTATTGACATTCTTAAAGTTTCAAGAGTTCTTTTAACCCCTTCTTCTTCTTCTTCACTTAAATTTACATATTTTTTTAAATCTTCTAATTTTTCGATTCTATTTTTTACTTGCCATGTCCAATCGTTCCATTGTTCATCAGTTACATTTGGGAAAAATTTTGCTCTTGTATTAACAGTATTCATATAATTATCATCTCCTTATAATTTATTTTAAAAAATTCTATTTTATGCTAAAAAAGTTTTATTTAATTTTTATCCACTATTTATTTTTAATTTTATTAATTATAGATATAATTCATTGAATATTTCTCTTAATGCAGCACTTTCTCTTAATTCTTCTAATGTTATAGCAGCATGGTCTATTGTATATCCATTTCCTACTATCATAGTTATATCTTTTCCTACTCCTTCAGCTCCAAGTGCAGCTTTTGTAAATGAAGTTGCCATTGAGAAGAAATAAGCTATTCCTAAATTTCTAACTGGTAATATAGTTGACATTTCTGTATTAGCTACATTTACACAGTTTATAGCAACATCTACTTCTTTTCCATTATTAGCAGCTAGAACAGCTTCTAAAACTTCCATAGGTTTTGTTGCATCTGCTATTACTATATTTATTTTAGGGCTTACTCTTGAAAGTAAAGCTTTTTCTTTTTCATTTCTAACTAAACCTATTACATTTCCAGTAGGTCCAACTCTTTTTACAGCTTCGTATGCACAAAGCATTCCTGATTTTCCAGCCGATCCTAAAATAACAACTGATTCACAAGGTTTAACAAGTTTTGCAACTTGTGCTGGTGCTCCTGCAACATCTAGAGCCGCTAAAGCTAAGTTTTCTGACATATCTTCTGGTAAAACAGCATAAATTCCACTTTCAAAAAGTATTGCTTTACCTTTTATTTCTACTCTGTCTATGTCTGGTTTAATATCTATTATTTCATCTATTCTTAAAGGAGTTAATGATAGAGAAACTAATGTTGCTATTTTATCTCCAACTTTTAAATTAGTTTTTCCAACTAAGTCATCCCCTATTTTTTCAATAGTTCCTATTAACATTCCACCTGAACCTGTAACAGGGTTTTGCATTTTTCCTCTATCTGCTACTATTTCTTTTATTTTTGCTTTTATTTTTTCTACATCATGTCCAGCTTCTTCTTCAATTTGAGTAAAAGATGCTGAGTCTATATTTAATGCTATTACATCTATTAAGATTTCATTTGAGAATAATTCCATATCGTTACAAATTTTTAAAGCTGGTTGTGGTAAAACTCCAACAGGTTCTATTACTCTATGTGTTCCGTATTTACATCCTTTTTTCATTTTAATTTCCTCCTCAACTTCTAAATCAATAATTATAATTGTTTTAATCCTAAAATTTCTCTTGCTTCAGCAGGTGTAGCAACTTCTCTTCCTAATTCTTTTGCAAGCCTTACAACTCTTTCAACCAATTCTCCGTTAGATTTTGCTAATACACCTTTATCAATATATACATTATCTTCAAATCCAACTCTTACATGTCCACCCATAACTATTGCTAAAGCAGCCATTTGGAATTGTGATCTTCCTACCCCCGCAACTGTCCAAGTACTTCCTTCTGGTAAACTATCTACCATAAAAGCTAAATCTCTTGCAGTTGCTGAAATTTGTACTCCCATTACGAAGTCAAAATGCATAGGTTTTTGAATAAAACCTTGTTTTTGATATCTCTTAGCTAAATCTATCATCCCTTTATCAAAAACTTCAATTTCAGGTTTTACTCCTCTTTCTATTAAAATTTTTCCGAAATTCTTAATTGTATTTTCTGTATTTACGAATACTTCATCTCCACCAAAATTACAAGTTCCACAATCTAATGTTGCCATTTCAGGATGTAATTCAGTTGGTTGTAATCTTTCTAAATCTGTCATTCCAACTGCCCCACCTGTTGATGGTTGAATTATTGCATCTGGACATCTTTCCTTTATTGCTTCAATACAAACTCTAAATCTTTCTTTATCTTGAGTCGGAGTTCCGTCGTCTTTTCTAACATGTAAATGAATTATACTTGCTCCTGCTTTATAAGCCGATTCAGCTTCTCTTGCAATTTCTTCAACTGTATAAGGTACTGCTGGATTGTGCTCTTTTGTAACTTCTGCTCCACAAATAGCAGCTGTTATTATTAACTTTTCCATTATCATCCCTCCTTTATCATATTCTATTAATTATCATATTCTATTAATTATCATATTATAAAAATTTATCAATAACTTTGAGCCATAAAAAATTATAATTGCACCACAAACTATATTTATTATTCTTAATATCTTATCATTAAAAACCTTTTTAAATAGAGATACAATTGTTGTTATTCCCATAAACCAAGTAAATGATGCAGACATAACACCTAAGATGAAATACATTCCAGCTTCGTGAGGTAAACTCGCTCTAAACGCTCCCAGCATCATTGTTCCATCTATTATTGCCTGCGGATTAAACCAAGTAACTACACAGGCACTTGTTATTGCCGTCATTAAAGAAATATCCGTACTATCACTCTCTTTTAATGTAGCTTTTGATCTTATCAAACCTTGACCTATATAAATTAAAATCAAGCTTCCTACCAATAAAATTGCTAACTTCAACCATTCCAATTTATCTATTAGCAAACCTATTCCATAAAAACATGCAAAAGCAAGACTCACATCAAAGAATATTACTATTAAGGCGATTAAAAATGCTTTTGACTTTTTTTGTGTAAGAGCAGAATTTATAACAAATAAATTTTGTACTCCTATCGGTGCAACATAGGCCAAACCCATCATAAATCCTTGTAAATATGTTTCCATTTTTACCACCTCTTATCTTCGCCAAGAGTAGTTATTTAGTTTTTCTTTGTTTATCTTTTGGAGTTACACAAGTTCCACTTGCTCTACATACAACTATTGGTTCTGCTAAAACATCTGCTGCTGAATCAGAAATATCTGGTCTTGGAACTATTACTTTTCTTGCTTCAAATACCATTTTTCTAGAACTATTTCCAACATTAACAACTTCTCCAACAGCTTCAATATAATCTCCTGCAAATACTGGAGCCATAAATTCTACACTGTCATACGCCTTAAATAAACCTTCATCTCCATCTAGTTGAATTAAAAGCTCTGTTGCAACATCTCCAAATAATTGTAACATTCTTGCTCCATCAACTAAATTACCACCGTAATGTGCATCATGAGAACTCATTCTCAATCTAATTAATGATTTCATACAAAGCCTCCTTAAAAATAAAAAAATCATAATAAAAATAGAGTTGCATATAAATAAGTTGCCTCAGTCTATCCATTATGAATTAAACGAAAAACTATAAATAGCTCTCCATATTCAAAACGAATATGACAGTCAATGTTTATCACGCATTGACCAAGAAAACTAATCATAAGCAATTAATTTTCTTTCGGCAACTATGTCCTTCACATAAAGCATTGGCGACTTATACCTTGACATCTTTATGTTACCTACATATATGCACCTCTATTTTTTATTCTTTTATTCAGTTTTAAAGCATACCAACCTTGACTTCCTTAATATATACGAACATCATACCTTTTTTAACTTATATCATTTTTTTAAATACTTGTCAATATTTTTTGATAAAATTTCAAAAAAATATGATATTGTTTTATTTTAAAACATATATCTTTTGTGAATTATGAGTTTTTTTGTTTAGATAAATTTATTAGTAATATCAAAAATTCTTGTTGATATCACTTATTATTTCAAAAATATTATAGCTAGATTAAATTTATACTTTTCTATACAATCAAAAAAAAAAGTTAGATAACTCTAACTCTTAAAATAATATTTTTATAAAATTCTATACCATAGTTCCTAGTTTTTCTCCACCAATTAAATGAAAATGTATATGAAATACTGTCTGTCCTGCATGTTCATTACAATTAGAAACTACTCTATAACCTTTTTCAGCCAACCCAAACTCTTTAGCTAATTTTGAAATAGTTAAATAAACCTTTCCTATAAGATATGCATCGTCTTCTTTTATATCATTTATAGTTGCAATTTCCTTTTTAGGAACTACTAATATATGTACAGGAGCCACTGGTGCAATATCTTTAAAAGCTATTACATCCTCATCTTCATACACTATATTTGCTGGTATTTCTTTATTAATTATTTTTGTAAAAATTGTCGCCATAATATCTCACCTTTGAAAACTAAAATAAATTGCAATCTTCTATTGCATCAACTCTTTTGGCATGTCTGCCACCTTCAAAAGAAGCTGATAAAAACTCATCAACTATGTCAAATGCCAACACATCTCCAACCATTCTAGCTCCTAATGCTAAAATATTAGCATCATTATGTTGTCTTGTTAGTTTTGCCATAGTTGTGTTAAAACAAAGTGCTGCTCTTACACCCTTTATTTTATTTGCAGCTATCGAAATCCCTATTCCAGTTCCACAGACAAGTATCCCAAAGTCTACTTCTTTCTCAACAACTGACTTTGCAACTGCATGACCATATTTAGGATAATCTACACTTTCTGTGCTATGAGTTCCCATATCTACAATTTCTATGTCTTGTCTTTGTGATAAATGTTTTTTGATTTTTTCTTTTAATTCATATCCACCGTGATCCGCACCTAAAGCTATCTTCATATCTAGAATTTCTCCTTATTTATTTTAAAATTTATTTTTTATGACAACAACAGTTTCCATCGCCATGTTTATGTTCTTCGCCATGTTCATGGTTTTTTCCATTACAACATCCTTCATGTTCTTCATCTTCATCGTCAAACCCATAAAAATGAACATGACCATGATCAAGTTCTTCTTCTGTTGCTTCCCTTACATCTGCTACTTCCACTTCAAATAATAAATCTCTTCCACAGAATGGATGATTAGAATCTGTATAAACAGTATCTCCATCTATTTCAGTGATCACAGAAATCATTTCGCTTCCATCCTCTAATTCAACAACAAATTCCATACCTTCGTATATATCATCAAATTCAGAAAAATCTTTTTTTGTTAGTTCTTCAACTAAATCTTCATCATAAGGTCCATAAGCTTCTTCCATAGAAACTTCTACACTTGTTTTATACCCTTTTGCTTTCCCATCCAATGCCGCTTCAACTTTAGGTAAAAATTGTCCAAACCCTTGAATATAAAAATAAGGTCCTAATTCTTGAGTATCTTCTAAAATTTCCTTAGTTTTTGCATCATAAACTTTGTATTCTAATGTTACAACTTTATTTTCTCCAATTTTCATATTTATCACCTCTTAAAATTATTTATAATTAAAGAATATCATAGATTTATAAAATTTGCAAAGAATAGAATTTTTTTCTGATAAAAGCTCAAATTTTATTTTTTATTTATTTAAAAACATATTTTTCGCAACAATTTCTCTATTTTCTATACTGCTTAATCTCTCTAACAAGATTAAAGATAAACTTATAGCATTTCCTGCTCCAGAACAGGTAAATAAATTTTTATCTATACAGATTTCATCTTCAACCGGAATGATATCATAATTTTTTAATTGATTAAAATATCTTTTATTATCAAGCAAATAAGTAGTAACTTTTCTATTTTTTATTATATCTGTTGAAAGTAAATTAAGAACAGCCGAGCATATTGCAACAATATATTTATTATTAGAATAAAAATACTCTACTATTTGCCTAAAACTTGCGTTATCCTTGTCTTTAAAAAAATTATATTTCCCAAATCCACCTGGAACTACAAGTGCATCATAAGAAAAAAAATTCTCTATATTGCTGTTGTCTATAACTGTATCCACTTTCAGTTCTCCACCCCAACTACATTTCACATATTCTTTATATGATACCGTTTCTAGAATTATATCCTTTGTTCCAACTATGTTATTCCATCCAAAAACATCTGTAAAACTTGCCACCTCTAAAAGTTCTACACCTTCAAATAAAAATAAAATTATTTTTTTCATGCTTTACTCCTTTAAATTTTATTTATAAATTATATCATTTTTATTTAATTTTTATTTTACAATCTTTCTTAGTCTTTGTATAATTAACTTAGCAATTGAATATTTTTATAAGGAGTGATGAAAATGAGAGCAGATGTAAGAGATGCTATAAATGTAATTAACAGATATATTCAAGAGATTAAGTATATTGACGTAAGTGATAATACCGATAATGTTGTAAGTAGAATTTTAGCGAATAAAGAGCAAGATTTTATTGCAGAAGTTTTTGAACATATGAATCTTATAATGAAAGAAATTTCAAAAGTTCATAACTCTGGAACAGATAAAGAGTATACTGAAAGATATTTTTATTTAGCAAATAAAATTTATACTGATATGGATGAATTTAAAAAAGATTTCCTTATAGCCTAATTTTCTATTGATTTTTAAAAAATTAATGCTATAATATATACGGTCCATTGTAAAATATGTGTCTTTTTGTAGCTTAATTAATTTTTATTAATTATGATATCTTATTTAGTTAATACATATATATGTAGACATTTGGAGGTTTATTTAAATGGCAAATTCAAAATCAGCTAAAAAAAGAGTATTAGTTGCAGAAAGAAATAGAGTTAGAAATCAAGCAGTAAAAACAAGAGTTAAAACTATGTCTAAAAAAGTTTTAGCTACTGTTGAAAATACAGATGTTGAAGCTGCAAAAGCAGCATTATCAGTTGCATATAAAGAACTTGATAAAGCTGTAACAAAGGGAATTATTAAGAAAAATACTGCTTCTAGAAAAAAAGCTAGACTAGCAGCAAAAGTTAATTCTCTTTAATTAAAACTTAATTGTAAACAAAAAGAAGTGAAATCTCACTTCTTTTTTGTTATAATATTTTTATCAAAAAAATTCAGGGGTGATTAATTATGGTTTTAGATTTAATAAAAAAGAGTCGTACTCATAGACATTTTTTAGAAACATCTGTTGATGAAAAAGATATTTTAAAAATTTTATCCGCTGCTAGATATTCAGCCTCAGGAAAAAATAAACAAATTTTAAGGTATGCTTTTACTACTGATGATTCTAAATGCAAAGAAATTTTTAAAAATATTGCTCTTGGAGGAGCATTAAAAGCAAATGAAAAGCCAACAATAGAAGAACGCCCTCGTGCTGCTATCGTTATTGCAACAGATGATGGAACTCCGGAAGACAATTCAACATTATTTTTTAATATAGGCATAGTTTCACAAAACATCACTCTTACTGCAAATGATCTGGGATTTTCAACTTGCACCATAATGTCGTACAATAAAAAGGAAATTGATAAAATATTAAATCTTCCTGAAAATTATTCTTCAAAAGCAGTTATTATTTTAGGTATAGGAAAAGAAGATGTAGAAATTGTAGACATAAGAGCCAAAGATGATAGCAAATATTACAGAAAAGAAGGAAAACACTTTGTTCCAAAAATTGTTTTAGAAGACTTAATTATTGGAAAATAAATTTGAACAAAGAAATATACACAATTTATGCTTCCCCATAAAAAGAATAAATAAAAAATCCCGTTATAAAACGGGATTTTCTTTTTTTCTTTAGATATGAGTTTTCTATCTTCGGAATTAAATTATCTAACTTCTTTAATTCTTGCTTTTTTAGCAGATAGCCCTCTTAAGTAGTAAAGTTTAGATCTTCTTACTTTACCAACTTTTAATACTTCAATTTTTTCAATTTTTGGTGAATTTACTGGTATTATTCTTTCAACACCTACACCAGCTGTAACTTTTCTTATAGTGAAAGTTTTTGCTATTCCTCCACCATTTACTCTGATTACAACCCCTTCAAATAATTGAATTCTTTCTTTGTTTCCTTCTGTTACTTTGTAGTAAACACCAATAGTGTCCCCTGCTTTGAATGAAGGAATGTCACTTCTAAGATACTCTTTTTCAACTAATTCAATTAACTTTTCTTTCATTTTTCCTCCTATAAGTATTCATTTACTTTTCTAAATAAAGCGGAATACAGAATTTTATACTTTATAAGTATATCATACTTTTCCTATTTGTCAAAGAGAAATTATTTTTATTTTAAGATTTTACATATCTTTACAGACATCTACCCATTTTTCAAATTTTGAAGCTTTCTCTAACTCTTCTATAGTCAATTTTACTGCACTATTAGAACTTCCACATGCTGGGTAAATTATATTAAATTTCTTCAAAGATGTATCTAAATAGACTTTTATTCCATCATTTATTCCAAAAGGACAAACTCCTCCAACAGCATGTCCAACTAACTCTTCCACTTTTTCAAAATCTATCATTTTTGCTTTTGTAAAAAATTCAGCCTTGTATTTGCTACTATTAATTTTAGAATCACCAGAAACTACAATTAAAATTGGTTTATCTTCTATTATAAAAGCTAAAGTTTTTGCTATCTCTGCTCCATTACATCCTATAGCTTTTGCCGCTTCTTCAACAGTCGCTGAAGACACATCAAATTCTTTTATTCTGTCTTCTAAATTATATTTTTTTAAATGTTCTTTTGCTTTTTCAAATGCCATTTTTTCTCCTATCAAAAAGAGCTTAAAACCTTAAGCTCTTTTTAGTATTATATTCCTTTATTTTTCTTGTTCTACTTTATTTTTATTTATTTCTTCAAAAAGTTTTTCTATTTTCTTTTGTCTTTTATCAATTTCATTTATTCTTATTTCCAATGAATTTAATATCCAAAATTGGAAATGCATAGATTTACTACTTTGTTGTAACATCCAAATTATTTTAAAAACTGCTAATATAATTATCAACAAAAGAGTTGTAGTCAGAGAAATTTCTCCCAAAAATATTCCAGTCACAAGTAAAACCAATACTATTACTGAAAATAAAGCACTTATTATTTTGTTCTGTGAGTTATTACTCCCACCTATTCTACCTATGATTTCTCTTATTTCTTCTTTATCTTTCAAAAACTCATTAAATTCTTCTCTTAACTGGTTATTCATAATATCTCCTATCTATTTTTTAATTCTGCAATAAGTGGCATTCTTCTCTTATACTCACTTCTTTTCATTCTAGAAACTATATTCTCTATTAGATTCAAATCAAAACCTTCACTTTCAATTTCATCAATTGATTTTTTTCTTCTAATAATCTATATAAAATTTTATCAGCTTCTTTATATGTAAGTCCCATTTCTTGTTCATCAGTTTGTCCTTCCCATAAATCAGCACTAGGTTTTTTCTCAATTAACGGACTAGGTACACCTAAATATCTTGATAAATCCCAAACATTTGTCTTATATAAATCTCCAATAGGATTGATAGCACAAGCTGAATCACCAAATTGTGTACTATATCCTAAAAAGATTTCAGTTTTATTTGAAGTTCCTATAACAAGAGCTCCTTCTTTTGCAGAATTATCGTATAAAATAGACATTCTTTCTCTTGCCATTTTATTTCCTTTTCTAAGCATAGTTGCATCAGGTTCATTCTTAAAATATGCATCAACCATGTCTGTTATTTCTATTACTTTAGAATTTATTTTTAAATCTTCAACCACCATTTTAGCATGCAGCAAACTTTCAGGATTAGAAGTTTTATAAGGCATCATTATTGCTAAAATATTCTCAGCTCCTATTGCATCTCTCAAAAGATAAGCAACAAGGGCAGAATCTATTCCACCGGATAAACCTATAACAGCTTTTTTT
The DNA here is from genome assembly GCF_900095285.1 of Fusobacterium gastrosuis. Classification (GTDB taxonomy): domain Bacteria; phylum Fusobacteriota; class Fusobacteriia; order Fusobacteriales; family Fusobacteriaceae; genus Fusobacterium; species Fusobacterium gastrosuis. Next base: position 91,450 of record NZ_LT607734.1, read on the forward strand.
AATCCAGTTGCTTTTATATTCTCTCTTAAAAAATTAACTAAGCTTTCATGTGTAACTTTTAAATCTAAGTTTTTCATAAATATCTCCTTTAAACTTTTAGTATTCCATATCATCTATTCCAAATTTTCCAAGCTTTGCTGCTCTGTAATCTCTCAATAAAGTATAAGCTGCCTGTAAAATATTAAGCTCTCCACCTTTATTTAACATTGACATTCTAAGAGCAATTTTGGCTAAAATATGTTCCATTATTTCATCTCTATCTTCTTCTAAAAGTTTATATCTCTCTTTTATAATACTCCATTTCCCAAGCTCTAACACTTTTTTCAAAAATTCACAAGCTACATCTTCTATTGGTAATATTTCATCTTTTATAGCTCCAGACATAGCAAGTTTCATTCCAACTTCTTGACTTTCAAACTTTGGCCATAAGATTCCTGGCGTGTCTAAAAGTTCTATACCTTCTTTAATTTTTACCCATTGCTTTCCTTTTGTAAACCCAGGTTTATTACCAACTCCTGCACTATTTTTTCCAACAATCCTATTTATTAATCTAGATTTACCAACATTAGGTATTCCTAAAACTATTATTCTAATATTAACTTTTTTTAAACCTTTATCCAAAAGTTTTTGTTTTCTTTCTTTTGAAACTTTTTCTATTGCAGCATAGAGCTGTTTGACATTAAAACCAGTCTCAGCACTTAGTTCTACGACTTCATCAGCTAATTTTTTATTTTTAAAATATTCCTTCCATTTAACTAATTCCTCTTTTGAAACTAAATCTGATTTATTCAAAACAATTATTCTTTTCTTAGTTTGAGATAAATTCGCTATATCTGGATTTTTACTTGATATTGGAATCCTTGCATCCACAATTTCCAAAACTACATCAATTAATTTCAAGTTTTCCTTAATTAAATCTTTAGTTTTTTTCATATGCCCTGGATACCAATTTATTTGTGTCATTGACATTGTATTAATTCTCCTTCTATTCAGTTGGTTTTATTATAAGAACTATCTCCCCTTTTATAGGATTTTTTTCTAACCTTTCTATTAACTCCTTAGTAGTCCCTCTTAAAACTTCCTCATATATTTTTGTTATCTCTCTTATAATAACAACTTCTCTTTCACCCATATAAGTTTCAATATCTTTTAAAGTTTTCTCTATTCTAAATGGTGATTCATAAATCACTATTGCTCTTTCCGTTTCCTGAGCCAGTTCCTTGAAAAGTGTCTGTCTTCCTTTTTTCTTTGGTAAAAACCCCTCAAAAGCAAATCTTCTCATATTAACTCCAGATATTGAGGCAGCAGAGGTTAAAGCACTTGCTCCGGGTATAGCTATAACTTTTATTCCTTCTTTATGAGTTTCATCAACAAGCTCATAACCTGGGTCTGAAATACAAGGAGTTCCTGCATCTGTAACTAAAGCCACATTTTTATCTTCTTTTAATATATTAATAATATTAGGAATCTGATGTTGTTTAGTATGCTCATCATATCTGTAAACAGTATTTTTTATTTCATAATGATCTAAAAGTTTTTTAGTGACTCTTGTATCTTCAGCAAAAATATAATCTACTTCTTTTAATATTCTTATAGCTCTAAAAGTCATGTCTTCTAAATTTCCTATCGGTGTTGCTACTATATATAACATCTATTTTCCCTCTTTCAAAAGCATACCTTTCAATACACCTTTTCCTACTTCAAGTTGTATATCCTTATGTTTATCAACTTCTTCAGCTGCTTTTTCACCTTTTATTTCTTTTATTCTCTCTTTTTTATTATTTTTTTCTTCTTTTTCATCTACATTTGTGATACTTCCTTCAGAAATTAAGTAATAATCTTTATCTTCAACTTTTACATCTGGTTCTATTCCAGTTCCGTTTATAGATATTCCCTTAGGTGTATAATATTTTGCTGTTGTTATTTTTATTCCATCACCATCAGGTAATGGTAACAAAGTTTGTACACTTCCTTTTCCAAAACTTTTTTCTCCTACCAATATCGCTCTCTTGTGATCTTTTAATGCTCCTGCTACTATTTCTGAAGCTGATGCACTTCCTCCATTTATAAGAATAACTAATGGGAAAGAACCGAAATATTTTCCTTCTCTACTATAAAAGATTTCTTCTCCCTTTTTAGGTCTTGTACTAACTACCTTTCCTTTTTCCAAAAATAATGAAGCAACTTTTATAGCTTGTGTTAATTCTCCACCTGGATTACTTCTTAAATCAAATATTAAAGCTTTCATTCCCTTATTTTTTAAATCATCAAGTGCTTTTTCTAAATCCTTATTAACATCTGTCCCAAATTGAGTAAGTCTTAAATATCCAAGATTATCCTCAAGCATTTTATGTTTTACATATTTTAATTCAATTTCTTCTCTCTTTAATTCAAATTCTTTTGTTGTGTTATTAATTTCTCTGAATACTGTTACCTTTACTGTTGTATCTTTTTTTCCTTTTAATTTCTTTACACTCTCTTCGCTTGTAAGACTATATACAGATTTTCCATTTATCTCTGTAATTTTATCTCTAGGCTTAATCCCTGCTTTATATGCAGGCCCATCTTCTATTGGTGAAACCACTATTAATGGCTCATTTACTTTTTTTTGTATAACCATTCCAACACCAACATACTTACCTTTTATATCTTCTTGAAATTCTTTCATTTCTTTTTTAGTAAAATAACTAGAGTGTGGATCATCTAAAGACTCTATCATTCCTTTCAATGCCCCTTGCATCAAAGTTTTTCTTGTTACTTCTTTAATTTCTTCTTTTTTATTAACTTCTTCTTCCTCAAGGCTTCCCTTTTCTGCTTCTTTATTTTTTTCAGCTTCTTTTTTATCTTTTGCCTTTTTTGCATCCGAATTTTCTACATATCGATCTTGTACTAAATCCATAATATCTGAAATTTCTTTCAGTTCTCTTAAATTATATAAAAATCCAGTTCTATTATTTTCCGTTGCAAATGAAAAACTAAAAATTACTAACATCAATGCAAAAATTACCCGCTTAAAATAAATTTTCATCTACTTCCTCCTAGTTATTGTGTTTATTATGTTCATTCTCATCAATTATTAAATTTTCCAATAACTCTTTTATACTCTTAACTTTATATTCAATATTAACAGAAAATTCCGCTAAATATTCTATATTCCCCTTTGATCCTCTTATAGGAGAAACTGTTATATTTTTTAAGTATACTCCCTTTGTTTCAAAGTCATTTACTATTTCTTCTATGATATTTTTTTGTTCATTTATGTCTTTAACAATCCCTTTTTCTAAGAACTCTCTACTTACTTCAAACTGTGGTTTAATAAGAAATATTCCTACACTATCATTTCTCATAAATTTTTTTAAATTTAAAATAACCTTTTTTATTGAAATAAAAGAAATATCCATAACCAAAATATCAGGTTTTTCATTATCTATATCAATAAATTCTAAATCATTTATATGCTTATTTTCTATACTTTTTATCTGTATATTATTTCTTAATTTCCAATCGAGTTGATTTGTTCCTACATCAATAGCATACACAAACTTTGCTCCATTTTGTAATGCACAATCAGTAAAACCTCCAGTTGATGCTCCAATATCTAAAACCATTTTATCCTTAAAATCTATTTTAAATTCTTTTATTGCCTTTTCTAATTTTAAACCGCCACGACTTACATACGGGCAATCTCGCTGCTTTACTCTAATAGATTTTATTTTGTTTATTTCTATTATTTCTCCAGGTTTCTCTTTTTTTATTTCATTTATAAGAACATTCCCTGCCATAATATTTCTTTTGGCTAAATCTAAACTCTCATAATATTCATTTTCAACTAAATATTCATCTAATCTTAATTTATTTTTCAAAGACTTCATTATCTTTCATATACTCCATAAGTGAATTTTGCATTATTAAATTATAAAACCCTTTTTCATCTACTAATTTTTTCAATTTTTTTGTTTCTTCTGCTCTCAAAACAAAAAACTTATCTCCAATAGGAACTCTTCCTCTATGTTTATAAATTTTCAAAAGCTCAGCAAAAGTAGCAACTTTTATTTCTTTTTTAGAGCGTCTTATTCTATCTTTTATTACAGTTGCTGAACATCCTAATTCTGATTCTATTTCTTCTATATTTTTCCCCTCTAAAGCCAATTTTAAAATATCGTTTGCTTGAATTGGATTTATTCTATGATATTTTGCTGATTCCATGTCAGCCACATATACAATTTCTGCTTCTTCCGTTTCAGGTTGAATCTTTCCCCATTTTCCATGATGTGATAAAACTATGTGAATTATATTATTTTTTATGTTATCTAGTATCTTTACTCCTGCATCTTTTTCAATTAACCCCAAAACTTCTTGAACTTCCTCAATTATATATTCTGGATTTTTCATCATCATTTGAGAATGTGACAATTCCTCATCTCTTCTTCTTATACTCGATTTACTTATGTCATGCATTATTACACCTACTGTTATAGCGAAATAATCAAGTTTTTTTGCTCCATTTTCAAAATTTTCATATTTTTCAAGAATTTTATTAATAGTAATGTTTAAAACATCATAAGTATGAGTTGATACTTTTACTCCTTGATCCTCATATAATTCAAGGTCTTTTACATCTTGAAAATTTAAAAGAGTGTCTATAAATTTAAAAACTTTAGTATTTTTCTGCATAAATAAATTCCTCTATTCTTTCTATAAGTTTTTTTCCTTTTAATCCTTCTTCTTCTAAAATTTCATTTCTCTTCGCATGAGGAATTATTGCATTTTTTAAAGATATTCTATAAATCTTTTTACTTATTCCTCTATCATTTAAAAATTCAAGAATTGATGTACTAAAAGAATTTTTTATATAAGTTTCCTCTAATACAAAAATATTTTTATAGTTTTCTACTGCATTTAGCAAATATTCTTCATCAAAAGGTCTAATTGAGGCAGCTGCTACTATTGTACCATCTATACCTTTTTCTAAAAGTTTTTCTTTTATATCATATAACTCTTTAAACATACTTCCTGTGGTTATAAATAAGTTGTCTTTCCCTTTTTTTATTTCTTTCCATCTACCTATTTCTAATTTTTGATTTAATTCTAAATCGAATATATTATCTCTTGGTATTCTAATAACAATTGGACCAGAGTCAAAATTTTTAGAAATATCTAAAGCCTCTTTTAATTCTTTAGCTGTCGTTGGACAAAGTACAGTATAATTTTCTATACTTAAAAAGAAAGACAGATCATAAACCCCGTTATGAGTTTTACCATCTTGTCCAACCACACCGCTTCTGTCTATTATAAACCTAACAGGTAAATTTTGGATAGATACATCATGTATCAATTGACTGACCGCTCTTTGAAGAAATGTTGAATAAACACATACATATGGCCTTTTCCCAGACTTTGCCAAAGCAGCTGCAAAAGTAACCAAAAAACCTTCTGCTATTCCCGTGTCTATACATCTTTCAGGATATATTTTATCAAATTCATCTAAACAAGTTCCTTTTATCATCCCAGCGGAAAGTGCATATATTTTTTCATCTTTTCCAAATTCAGCAATTTTTTCTCCAAATACTTCCGAATATGTTTTTGCACCCTTATTAATTTCCCCTGTTGTTATGTTAAAAGGAGAGATTCCATGAAATTTTTCTTTATCTTTTTCAGCAAAAGAATAACCTTTTCCCTTTTGAGTTTTTACTAAAAGTAAACTAGGTCCTTTTGATATTTTTGCTTTCTCTAATACAGTCAATAAACTTTCTATATTATGCCCATCTACTGCTCCAAAGAAATTGAACCCTATATTCTCAATTGCATACATAGGTGTTAAAAAATTTTTTAAAGAAGCCTCTAATCTTTCTAAAACTTCTTTCAATTTGTTTGCTCTAACTTTATTTACAAAAGATTTAACCTCTGTTCTAAAATTTCTATAAGTTCCACTTAAAATAACTCTTTCTAAAATTTTAGAAAAATATCCAACATTTTTTCCAATAGACATCTCATTATCATTTAGAATTACAATTATATTTTCTATTTTTTTATATCCTATATAATTCAATGCCTCCAAAGAATGTCCATTAGCAATAGAAGCATCGCCTACAACAACTATCACTTTCTTATCGGGATTAGCAACAGCAAAACCTACTGCAGCAGGAAGTGCTGTTCCAGCATGTCCTGATACAAAGTTATCATATTCACTTTCTTCCGGATCCATAAATGGAGAAATCCCATTCTTGCACCTTATTGTTTCAAATTTATCTTCTCTACCAGTTAAAAGTTTATAAACATATGCTTGATGACCAACATCAAATAAAACAATTTCCTTTGAAAAATCAAAAACTTCATTTAGACAAACTGTAAGCTCAACTACACCTAAGTTCGGACCTAAATGACCTCCATTTTTACTAACTACTTGTATTAATTTTTCCCTTATTTCCTTGCATTTCTTTGTCAGTCTTTCACTCATCGTTATTCCTCAACCTTTTATACAATTCCTTATCTTAAATTTTTCCATTCCATTGAAATAAGTGGTTTATCTTTATTTTCTTTAAAAATAATTATAGTTCTTCCTATCATTCCAACTAATTCAAACTCTTTATAGTCTATTAATTTTGTATAAATCAAATTTTTATCTTCTTCACAATTTTGTAGAATTTTTACCTTTATTAATTCTCTTGATTCAATTGCATCAAGTATACTTTTTATGATATTCTCATTTAATCCCTCTTTACCTATTCTAACTATAGGCTCTAAATTATGTGCTTTTTTCTTTAAAAAAGCTCTTTTTTTACTATTCATCATTTTTATTATCTCCCTTGAAATTACATTTCTAAAAACATAGGTAAAACTATTGGATTTCTTTTAAATTTTTCATAAAATATTCTAGATAAAATATCACGAACATTATTTTTTAATTCATTCCAATCTTTCCCTTCATAAACTTTGTTTTCTTGTATTTTATTCTTCAATAAATCCAAAGCTTCTTTTATAATATCTTCCGAATCTTTATGGTATACTACTCCCTTAGTTGATATTTCAGGTCCAGCCACAATTTTCCCTGCTTCTTTATCTATCGAGTAAGCTACTATTACAATTCCATCTTCTGCCAGTTGTTGTCTATCTTTAATAACTTTACTTCCTATATCTCCAACTCCTAAACCATCAATTAGAATATCTCCTGAATTCACTTTTCCAGAAACCTTAGCATATTCTTTAGTTACTTCAACCTTATCTCCATTTTGAGTAATTAATATATTTTCCTTTGCAACCCCTGTTTCTACTGCTGATTTCATATGTGATTTTAACATTCTATACTCTCCATGTACAGGCATAAAATGCTTAGGATTGATCAAATTTAACATAAGTTTTTGTTCTTCTTTACTTCCATGTCCAGAAACATGAATCCCTGCAATTTTTTTAAAAACTACATCTGCATCATATCTCATAATATTGTTTATATTATTTGACACAGCTTTTTCATTCCCAGGAATAGGGGTAGATGAGATTATAACTGTATCTCCCTCTTTTAATTTAATATGTTTATGCATATTTTTAGCAATTCTAGATAGAGCTGCCATAGGCTCTCCTTGGGTACCAGTACATAAAATTAAAACCTTATCATCATCCATTCTTTCTACCGATGAAAGAGGTACTAGAGTATTTTCAGGTATATTCAAATATCCAACTGTCGGTGCTATTTCAAATACTTTTACTAAACTTCTCCCATCAATTGCAACTTTTCTTTTATACTGTGTCGCAATATCAATTATCTGTTGAATTCTATGTACATGGGAAGCGAAAACAGCCACGATTATTCTTCCATCAGCTTTTGCAAATTCTTGTCTAAAAGCATCTCCTACGCTTCTTTCTGAAGGTGTAAATCCTTCAACTTCTGAGTTAGTAGAATCTGATAACATTAAATCTACTCCCTCTTCTCCTAATTCAGCTAATCTCACAAAATCAACTTTTTCTCCATCAATCGGAGTTAAATCTATTTTAAAATCTCCTGTATGAAATACATGCCCAGCAGGTGTTTTTATTGACAAACAATATGAATCTGCTATCGAGTGTGTAACTCTTATAAACTCAACCGTGAAATATTTTCCAACTTGAACTTTACTTCTTGGGCCTATTTCAACCATTTTAGGCAATTTTTTTCTTTTATCATAATTTTCAAATTTCGATTTTATAAGTGCGTTTGTAAGTTTCCCACTATAAATTGGAGTTTCTTTTTCTATTTTTTCATATAAATATGGAATTCCTCCTATATGATCTTCATGTCCGTGGGTAACAAATAAACCTTTTATTTTAGATTTATTATTTTCCAAGAATGTGTAATCTGGAATAACTAAATCTATTCCCGGTAAATTCTCATCCGGAAATATAGCTCCTGCATCAACTAAGATTATTTCATCTTTATATTGAAATACAGTTGTATTTTTGCCAACTTCTTCTAAACCTCCAAGTGGAATAACATACATTTTTTCTAAATTTTTATTTTTCTTTTTTTCTTCTATATTTTCTATTTTTATTACTTCTTTCTGAATTGTATTTTTCTTTTTTAATTTATTTTTTTTCTTTGTATTAGAATTATTAGTAGAGTGTAATTTAATTTCTTCTCTTTCTTGTTTCAAATTTCTAACATCATTTTTTATAGAATTTATTTTATCTTTTATAGACAATTTCTTCTCCTTTCTTTTTTTAGTTTATTGGAGCAGTAACATTAGTTTCTTCAGAACTTTCTTTATTTTCTGGTGATTTTATATCATGTTCAATTTCTAAATATTTAGTTAGGAATCTTTTAGTCATTCCTCCTGCAATTACTCCTCCTCCACCTGCTCCTTCTAGTAAGCACACAAAGACTATTTCTGGATCTTTAGCTGGAAAATATCCCGCGACCCATGCATGCGTTAATTTAGAGTGTGGGTTTTGGGCTGATCCACTTTTTGCAGCAACCTTTACATATGGATTTCTTAAAATTTTAGTAGTTCCATTATCTTGATCAACTGTTGCAATCAAAGCATCATTTATAATGTCATAGTATGAAGCTGGATAATTTTTTAATTTTTCTTGCTTTACTTCTATTTTTTCTAAAATACCAGTATATGGATCTTTAATTTCTTTGATCACATGTGGTTCATATGCCCAGCCTCTATTAGCTATAAAAGAATATACTCTTGCCATCTGAATAGGAGTAACAAGTGTGTATCCTTGTCCAATTGATAGTAATATCCCATCTCCCTTATACCAAGAAGTCCCAATTTTTTTCTTTTTCCATTCTGGATCGGGGATTATCCCTTTTCTTTCTCCTGGAACATCAATTCCTGTCTTATCTCCTAGCTTAAACTCTTTTGCTGTTTTGATTATAGCCATGCCTCCTAATTTATCGGCATATCTGTAATAATATGGATTAGCTGATTCAACTAGGGATTTTTTCATATCTGTAGGACCATGACCTCCAACTTTCCAAGCTCTCCATTTCCAACTTCCAATTTGATAATATCCATTATAATCCATATATTTTTCTTTAGGATCTACACCATTTTCTAAAAATGAAAAAGCTGAAATAACTTTAAATATTGAACCAGGTGGGTATTCCCCGGCAATACTTTTGTTCGTCAATATTTTTCTTGGATCATTTGATATTTTTTCCCAATCTTCACTGGAAATTTGTGAACTAAATTGATTCAATGAATAAGTAGGATAACTTACAATAGTAACTATTTCACCCGTTTTAGGTTTCAAAGCTATAAATGCTCCACTTCTTCCATCCTTTTTAAACTCTTCTTCCATATATTTTTGAAGTTCTATATCTATACTTGTATATAAATCTTTCCCTGCTACCGGTTCTTTTTTCTGATCAATTTGTCTTTGAATTTTATTTAAAGCATTTACTTCTATATAGTCATAACCAGCCTGCCCTCTCAAAACAGTATCATACTCTTTCTCAATACCACTTTTACCAATTATATCTCTTGGTGTGTAATCTTTCTCCCTTAAATCCTCATATTCTTTTTCTGAAATCTTTTTTACATATCCTAAAGTGTGAGAAGCCACATCATCATATAAATATCTCCGTTTAGAATATGCTTGCACTTCTAAAAAAGGATAATCTCCTACTTTTTCAATTAATTTATGTGCACTTATCTCATCTAAGTCTTCTATTAGAATATTTTCTTTGGTATATGGAAACATTTCACCATTTTTTATTCTTTTAGATATATAGTTTTCTTCTTTCCCTGTTAATTCTGAAATTTTTTTTATGTATTCCTCATTTTGTTCTCTTCCATTTAAATACACTAACCTATAACCTGTTCCATTTGTAACTACTGTTCTGCCCTTACTGTCAATTATTTTCCCTCTAGGCGAATCTATTCTAACAAGTTTGAATTGGTTTCTCTCTGATAATTCTAGATATTCAGTTCCTTTAATTACTTGTAAATAAGCCAATCTACTTATTAAAACAACAAAGCACATTAAAAGAATTATTTTAAAAATTAATTCTCTTTCTTTTCTTTTCTCTCCAAGTTTAAACTGTTCCCTATCTCTCTTAAATTTCATTTATTTTCCCTTAATTTCAACATTTTTTGTATAAATATAATTCCAAAATATAAAACCACAAATATTTAATATAAGATAACTTACATCAAAATATTTATAACTCAATATGTTGTAAAAAATTATTTGTACTCCTAATATATAGAAAACAGTTTTCTTATTATATTCTATATATGACAATAAAACTTCATTTAATAGGATATAGACCAAAATTACCAAAAAAATGTATAAATAACTATCTGTTTGTAAAGACATCAATATATAAGTCAGTATCAGATAGAATATATTTCCACCTTTTCTGACTACATATGAAATAAAAGGCAGAGTAGTCAATAATATAACTCCATTTGAAGATACACTATTTTCTATAAGAATAAGTATTAAAGATAAAATTGATAACATTTTATCTACCCCTTTATTTTACTATAACATTTATTTTATTTTTTAATGAGTCCATCTCTATCATATCTGGGATATTAAGAAGTTTTGAAATTTTTACAGCTATAAAATAATCTTCTTTATTATATTCTATAACAGAATGTTCAACATCTTCAGCAAGCTTATGATTACTCAAGTTTTTATATCCTTGTTTTTTTAAAGTTTCAATAGCGTTTTTATATTCTTCTGCCATTGAATGTACTTCCACTTTGAAATCAATTTTTTCTTCTTTTCCTAAAATTACAACGACATTAGCCAAAGTAGGAATTGTAGATTTACTTTTTAATTTAAAATATTTTTCAGGTAATTTTTCAATTATTTCAGTAGCTTTTTCTTTTGAAATGTCATTAAGAATAATTGAACTTTCTTCCTGTTGAGCTTCATAATTTGCTGCATTATATTTCATACCTAAGTTATTTTTTATTAATTCCCCAGTTTTTCTAGCATAACCTCCTCTACCATTTGCATTCAAGACATCAACTAAAATATTTTCATTTAGTTCATTTACAGAATTTTTTTCATTATACAAGTCTTTAAACATTGTAGAAACACTTGAAGTTAAAATTAATCTTTTATCTCCTACATTTGTTTCAGGAATATTTTTTTCATTTTCAACTTCTAATTGTAAATTTCCTTCTTTAATAACAGTTACTCTCTCCATTTTTTCTGGCATTATTGCATTTATTTTTTCCAAAACATTTTCATAGTTTTTAGTATCTACCAAATCTTGAATAGTTTCATCATTATTTATATTTAGTTCAAAAGGTATTTTTATAGCTAATTTATCTTCATAGACTGCAAATAAGTTTTGTTTTCCAACAATTAAAACTCTTTCATCTTTAGACAACTTTATATTATTTCCTCTGAAGTTAAAATATAACAAAGCTGCCAATATTAAAATCAATATCATTATGAAAAGTGGTGCACGCCCTCTTTTTCTTCTTTTATTCTTTTTTACTTGTTTTACCATATACTATACCTCACTTCCTACCAATTCTTCATTTTCCATATCAATTATATTTAATTTTATAATTTGATTAACTTTTACCAATTCTTTATTATTAGACTTAAATTTTACTTTCAAATAATTTTCTGTATAACCAGTAAAAAAGCCATCTTTTTCTTCTTCCACAAGAACAGATAAAACTTTTCCAACATATTTTTTTCTTTGCTCTTCGTACATTTTATTTTTTAATTCTTCTAATTTTGTAGCTCTAGCTTTCTTTATTCGTGGTTCTATCTTATCATCCATATTACTTGCTATTGTTCCCTCTCTGTCAGAATATTGAAATATATGTAGATTTGAAAAACCTATTTTTTCTATTAATTTATATGAATTTTCAAACATTTCGTCTGTTTCATTAGGAAAGCCTACTATAACATCTGCTGTAAACTCCATATCTAAAATTTTTTCTTTTAATTTTAAAAGTCTTTCTTCAATAAGTTTAGCTCCATAATTTCTTCTCATATATCTTAAAACTGTATCGTCACATGACTGTAGAGATATATGCAAATGTGGAGCCATTTTTTTATTTTTAAACAACTCTATAAATTCATCTGATATTTTATCTGGATAAACAGAACCTATTCTAATTCTTTCTAAATTTTCTATCTCCAATATATCCTTTATTAAATTTTCAAAACTATCTTTCTCTTGAAAATCTTCACCATATGCCCCAAGATTAATACCTATTAGTATAATCTCCTTAAAGCCATCCTTAACCAACTTCTCAATTTCACTTAATATATTTTCTTTTTTTCTTGATCTACTTTTTCCTCTGGCATATGGAATTTTACAGTATGAGCAGAATTGATTACAACCATCTTGAATTTTAACATATGCCCTTGTCATTTCTCTAAGTGTGGCAAATTCATATTCTTGATATTCTTTCTCTTGAAAAATATCACCTTGTTTTTGTCGCTCATAATTAATATTTTCAATTGCTTCAATAAAATTCACGATATTATTTTTATTTTTATTATCTATAACATAATCAACATCTTCTATTTCTAGTATTTCCCTACTGTTTGTTTGGGCATAGCATCCCGTCACTATAACTTTCCCATCAGGATTAATTTTTTTTGCTCTTCTTAACATATTTCTTGTCTTTCTATCAGCTATACTTGTCACAGTACAAGAATTTATTATGTATATATCTGATTTATCTTCAAAATCAACTTCTTTGTAACCTTTTTTTAATAGTTGATTTTTTATACTTTCCGTTTCATATTGATTTACTTTACAACCAAGAGTATGAAAAGCTACTCTCTTATTGAAATTCATTTATTAATATTCCTCCTGTCACAATAGCAGCAGTTTCAGCTCTTAAAATTCTTTTTCCCAAACTTACAATGTTTGCATTTTTAGTTTTTAAAAATTCTATTTCATCTTTTTCAAAGCCACCTTCTGGCCCTATTATATACAATATTTTTTTGGGTTTCATGTCCAACTTTTTAAATAGGTATTTTAAATACATTTCTTCTTCACATTCATAAGGAACTACTATTAAATCATATGAAGAAAAATCAAGTTCTACAATTTTTGAAATTTCAAGAATTTCAGTGGGATATATACCTTGACATTGCTTCAATGTTTCGTTTACAATTGTCTTCCACTTATCTTTTTTCTTTTCCAATTTAACAACTGATCTCTTAGCAGCAATAGGAAGTATCCTCTTTATTCCTAACTCAGTTAATTTTTGAATCGTTAAATCCATTTTTTCATTTTTTAGAAGTGAAATCCCAGCATCAATTTCTATCTCTTCAAAAACCTTATCTTCATTTTTTTTATCTATTATCAGTGTGATTTCTTTTGTGTTTATTTTTTGTATCGTACAATAGTACTCATATTGCCCATCTACAACTCTTATACTATCTCCTACATTTTTTCTAAATACATTTTTTATATGATTTATGTCTGATATATTATCTATAACAATAACCTTATCAATAACTTTTTCTGCTTTAACTACAACTGTTACCAATTTGATCTCCTATATTTTACTTCCATTTTTTATAAAATCTTCAAGTGATGTTTCAGCTAATATCTTTGTCATTGCATTATCAAGTTTACTCCAGATACATGTAGTTCCGCAAGCATCTTCTTTACATGTATGTTTATTTTCTTCATTTTCATTACAATCAACAACTTTTTCTTCATCATCAAGAATTTTATAAATACTATATAAATCTATATCTTTTGGCGATTTTTTTAATTTATATCCTCCTGTAGGACCTCTTTTTCCTTCAATAATATCTTCATTTTTTAACTTATACAAGATTTGCTCCAAATATTGAACTGATATATTTTCTTCTTCTGAAATTTCCTTTATTCTAACTAATTTTTCTTCAGTTGAAAATTGTGCAATATGTGCTAAAGCTTTTAAACCATATCTTACTTTCGTATTAATTTTCATATTTACTTCACTACCTTCCTAAAATGTTGATAGGCCTTTGGTGTAACTACTCTTCCTCTATTGGTTCTTTTTAAGAAGCCTATTTTTACAAGATAAGGTTCATAAACTTCTTCTAATGTCCTTTTGTCCTCACCAAGTAAAAGAGATAAAGTTTCAATTCCGACTGGACCTCCATCATAATTTTCTATTATAGAATTAACTATATTTCTGTCTAAATCATCCAATCCATTCTCATCTACACCAAGCATATCTAACGCTTTATTTGCTATATTTTTATCGATATTTCCGTTCCCTTTAATATCACAATAATCTCTGACCCTTTTTAATAATCTATTGGCTATTCTAGGGGTTCCTCTACTTCTTTTTGAAATTTCTTCAGCTCCTTCTTCAGTAATTCCAACACCAAGTATTTTAGCTCCTCTTATAATAATTCCTTTTATTTCATCATTATTATAATACTCCATCTTATGACTTACCCCAAATCTATCTCTTAATGGTGAGCTTAAAAGTCCTGCTCTTGTTGTAGCACCTACTAGAGTAAATGGAGGTAACTCTATTCTTATCGAACGAGCTGAAGGTCCCTTACCTATCATTATATCCAACTCTCCATCTTCCATGGCTGGATATAAAATCTCTTCCACTGAGCTATTTAATCTATGAATTTCATCTATAAAAAGAATGTCATTTTCTTCCAAAGAAGTCAAAATTGCTGCCAAATCTCCAGCTTTATCTAATATTGGACCTGATGTTATTTTTAAGTTTGCTTTCATTTCATTGGCTATAACTCCTGCCAATGTTGTTTTTCCAAGGCCTGGCGGTCCATATAATAAAATATGATCAACTGTTGTATTTCTTTTTTTAGCAGCTTCAATATAAATAGACATTTTTTCTTTTAAATTTGTTTGACCTATGTATTCACGGAATGTTTTAGGTCTTAAAGATTTTTGAATTTCAACCTCATTAGCCATTTCTAAATCACTTATAATTCGTTCCACAATTTCTCCTCACTACATAAAAATAAATATTAAATATTGTAAAAACCCAATTATAGCCCCTAAAACTGCTCCAACAATCTCTATATGTTTTAACTCTTTACTAGCTAAATCAAAAACAAGTTTTTCCATTTTTTCTAAAGAAAAATCAGATATCTTACTAATAATAATTTCCTTAAAATTTGCTTTTTCTTCTATATAGCTTGAAAAAAATGAAATTACTTGCTCTTTATTTTCAAATATAATATTTTTTATTGTATTTTTTATATCATTTAATACCTTATCAGTTAGAAAAATTTGTATAACTGGAAAGCTTTCTTTAATTTTACTTTTTAAATTCTTGTCCATTACATCATCAATGATAAGTTCTAATTTTTCAAAAAATTCATCATCACTTAATTGATTAACTATATCTTTTATAGAAACTAGTTCTTTATCAATAGTTTCTGCTATTCCTTCTCCTATTTCATTTTTTCTTTTTGGAATCAATCCCTGTATTTTAAAAAATATCAAATTTATTTCTTTATATGGTCTAAATAACATTTTTATTGCGATATAATTCGTTATCCATCCTATAAGTGCACTTATGACAATCGCTAATACCAACTTTTCCATTTTTCACCTTTATTAACCTTTAAATAAAATTCTTTATATATTTTATCATAAATTCAAGAAAAATTAAAACTTTATTTTCATATAAGTATTCTATTTAAAAATTAAAAAGATTAATTTATTTTAATTTTTTTTAACTGCCCAAAAAATAAGAAAAAAATTTTTTTATTTAATCTATATAAATTTTATATAGTTTATTTTTCAGTTTTACCTTTACATATTCTATTTTCTGTGATAAAAATATTAAATAAAAACCACAATATATTGTGTTTATTTTAAAAAACTAGAACAATATATTGTAAATAAAAGGAATATAAAAGAGATATATTCTAGGGAGGACTATTAAATGATTAAAGTTTATGGAAAAGAAAATTGTGGAAAATGTGTATCACTAAAAAATATTTTAACAGACAGAAATATTGAATTTGAATATATCGAAGATTTAAAAGCTCTTATGATAGTTGCAAGTAAAGCAAGAATAATGAGTGCTCCTGTAATTGAATATAATAACAATATTTACACAATGGAATCTTTTTTAGAGGTGATTTAATGAATTTTGAAAGAAGAAAAGTCATCAATAGAGAAGGAATCATTGAAACACTTAATATTGAAAAAATTAGAGAAAAATTAATCAGAGCCTGCGATGGATTAGAAGTTAACATGGTTGAGCTTGAGAGTAATATAGATTCTATTTATGAAGAAAATATTACAACACAAAAAATTCAAGCTTCTCTTATAAATGCAGCTGTAACAATGACCACATTTGAAGAAAGTGACTGGTCCTATGTCGCTGGTAGACTTTTAATGATGGAAGCAGAAAGAGAAGTTTATCATGCGAGAGGATTTTCTTATGGAAATTTTCCTCAGACTATAAAAAAAATGATTGAATTAAAACTTTATGACGAGAGATTACTCTCTTATTCAACCGAAGAACTAAGTATATTGGCAAGCTATGTTGATACAAGTAGAGATATGGTTTACGATTATGCCGGAGCAAATATGCTTGTCAATAGATATCTTATAAAATATAATGGTCGAACTTTTGAACTCCCCCAAGAAGTTTTTTTGGTTATATCTATGATGTTGGCGTTAAATGAGAAAACTGAAAATAGAGTAAGCGTTGTAAAAAAATTCTATGACGCTTTATCACTTAGAAAATTATCTCTTGCAACACCTATACTGGCAAATTTAAGAATTCCAAATGGAAATCTATCTTCTTGTTTTATAACCGCTATTGATGATAACATAGATTCTATCTTTTATAATATAGATTCTATTGCGAAAATTAGTAAAAATGGTGGTGGAGTGGGAGTCAATATCTCTAGAATAAGAGCTAAAGGTTCTATGGTTAACGGTTATTATAACGCAAGTGGTGGTGTAGTCCCTTGGATAAGAATTATAAATGATACTGCTGTCGCTGTAAATCAACAAGGTAGAAGAGCTGGTGCCGTAACTGTTGCTCTTGATACTTGGCATTTAGATATAGAAACATTCTTGGAATTACAAACTGAAAATGGTGATCAAAGAGGAAAGGCTTATGATATTTATCCACAAGTTGTTTGCTCAAATCTTTTTATGAATAGAGTAAAAAATAATGAAAATTGGACTTTAGTTGATCCCTACGAAATTAGAAAAATTTATGGAGCAGAACTTTGTGAATTATATGGATATGAATTTGAAGAACTCTATGAAAAAATTGAAAGAGATGAAAAAATAAAATTAAAGAAAATTGTAAATGCTAAAGAATTATTTAAAAATATTATGAAAACTCAACTTGAAAGTGGAATGCCTTATATTTTCTATAAAGATAGAGCTAATGAAATGAACCATAACTCACACAAAGGTATGATAGGTAATGGAAATCTATGTATGGAAAGTTTTTCTAATTTTAAGCCTACTATAGATTTCAAAGAAACTGAAGATGGGAATACTTCAATAAGAACTAATGATATGGGAGAAATTCATACTTGTAATTTAATTTCTCTGAATCTTGCTGAACTTACAGAACAAGAGTTTGAAAAACATGTATCGCTTGCAGTTAGAGCTTTAGATAATACTATTGATTTAACTGTAACCCCTTTAAAAGAATCTAATAAACATAACTTACTTTATAGAACAATCGGTATTGGAGCAATGGGACTTGCAGATTACTTAGCAAGAGAATATATGATTTATGAAGAATCAATTGAAGAAATAAATAATATCTTTGAAAAAATAGCCCTTTATTCTATAAAGGCTTCAGCATTACTTGCGAAAGAAAGAGGAACTTATAAAGCATATAAAGGTTCAAAATGGGATAAAGGATTATTCTATGGAAAAGATAGCGAATGGTACAGAAAAAATTCCAAGTTTAAAGATGAATGGGCTGAAGCTTTCTATTTAGTTGAAAGTCATGGTCTAAGAAATGGTGAATTAACTGCAATAGCTCCAAATACTTCAACATCTTTACTTATGGGGTCAACAGCTTCAGTTATTCCTACATTCTCAAGATTTTTCATAGAAAAAAATCAAAGAGGTGCTATACCTAGAACAGTCAAACATTTAAAAGATAGAGCTTGGTTCTATCCAGAATTTAAAAATGTAAATCCTATTACTTATGTAAAAATTATGGCAAAAATTGGTGCTTGGGTAACTCAAGGAGTTTCTATGGAATTACTTTTTGACTTAAATAAAGGTATAAAAGCTAAAGATATTTACGACACTCTTATAGCTGCATGGGAAGAAGGGTGTAAATCAGTTTACTATATTAGAACTATTCAAAAAAATACAAATAATATAGCTGAAAAAGAGGAGTGTGAAAGCTGTAGTGGATAGAAAAAAACTATTTAATCCTGCCGGTGATGATACTTTAAATGCAAGAAAGATTATCAAAGGAAATTCAACCAATTTATTCAATTTGAACAATGTAAAATTTCAATGGGCAAATGTTTTGTATAGAACTATGATGGCAAACTTTTGGATACCAGAAAAAGTTGATTTAACACAAGATAAAAATGACTATGAGAATTTAACTGTTCCTGAAAGAGAAGCGTATGATGGAATACTATCTTTTTTAATATTTTTAGATAGTATCCAAACTAATAATATTCCAAATATATCTGATCATGTAACAGCACCAGAGGTAAATTTACTTCTAGCTATACAAACCTTTCAGGAAGCAATACACTCTCAATCTTATCAATATATTATTGAATCTATATTACCAAAACAAAGCAGAGATTTAATCTATGATAAATGGAGAGATGATAATGTCTTATTTGAAAGAAATAGTTTTATAGCAAAAATTTATCAAGATTTTATAGATGATGACACTGACGAAAACTTTGCAAAAGTTATAATTGCAAATTATTTACTTGAATCTTTATATTTCTATAATGGATTTAATTTTTTCTATCTTCTTGCAAGTAGAAATAAAATGGTTGGAACATCTGATATTATAAGACTTATCAATAGAGATGAACTTTCTCATGTAGTTTTATTTAGAAGTATAGTAAAAGAAATAAAAAATGATTATCCTAGCTTTTTCTCATCTGAAATTATCTATGATATGTTTAAAACTGCTGTTGAACAAGAAATTACTTGGACTGAGCATATAATTGGAAACAGAGTCTTAGGTATAACTTCTCAAACTACTGAAGCTTATACTAAATGGCTTGCTAATGAAAGATTAAAATCTTTAGGGCTTGAACCAATATTTACTGGATTCAATAAAAATCCATATAAACATCTGGAAAGATTTGCAGATACCGAGGGAGAAGGAAATGTAAAATCTAATTTCTTTGAAGGAACTGTAACAAGTTACAATATGAGTTCATCCATAGATGGATGGGAAGAATTTTAAAAAACGGGACTTAAAAGTCCCGTTTTTTGATTATATAAGAATACATTAAATTTATTTCTTATTGTATTTTTTTTATTTATATTTTCTAGTTACAGGTGGAGTATATGTTTTTATAAAATTTTCCATTTCTTCATAAGAAGTTGTAAATAGAAATTTATCTCTATCTTCAGCAGTTAAAAATCCAGAATTAACCATGTTATCAAACATATTTTTAATAGGCTCATAGTAATTATTTATATTAAAAAATATACAAGGATTGCTATTTTGTCCGATTCTAGCCCAAGAAACAACTTCAGTTATTTCTTCTAAGGTACCAGGTCCACCAGGCAGAGCAATATAAACTTCTCCTAAATCTATCATTATTTTTTTTCTTTCAGGCATAGTATCAACTTTTATAAGTTTTGTAATATCTTCATTTGCTAATTCTCTTTCAGTTAAAAAATGAGTTATAATTCCAGTTACTTCTCCACCTTCGGACATTACAGTATCAGAAACTATTCCCATCAAACCTAATTTCCCGCCCCCATAAACAAGTTGGTGTCTATTATTTACTATCCATCTCCCCATTTCAATAGCAGCATTTTTATATATTTCATCATTTCCTAAACTAGCACCACAATAAACAGTTATTCTCATAAATTACCTCCTTAAAATCTGTATAATCATTATACTATTATTTTTTAGAAAAATTAATGAAATAATTTAGAAAAAGAGTTATAATATTAAAATAGACTAAAATTTGGCATAAAATCTAATTAAAATGGAGTAAAATTATGGAAAATTTAATAATCACAGTAATAATAGGGATAATAGGCGGATACATAGCAGATAGAAAAAAAGTTCCAGCAGGTTTTATGGTAGGGTCTTTATTTGCGGTCGCAATATTTAATATCATATGTAACAGAGCAATTTTACCGGTTCAATTCAGATTTATAACTCAAGTGGCAACAGGAACTTATTTAGGAACAAAGTTTTCTCAAAAAGATGTCAGCTCATTAAAAAAAGTTCTCATCCCCGGAATTTTTATGTCAATATTAATGATAGTTTTTAGTTTATTATTATCATATGTGATGAGTAAGGGCTTTGGAATAGACCGTATAACCGCAGTTTTTGCATCTTCACCAGGTGGTCTTATGGATATGTCATTACTTGCTCACGAATTTAATGCTAATACATCACAAGTGGCATTACTTCAATTGATTAGAATGATATCGGTTATAGTTTTGGTCCCATTTTTTTCAAAAAAAATTTATGAGAAAATAAAAATAAATAAAAAAGAGATTTTTGAAAAAAAGGGAAATGAAAAAGTAAAGACTCATGTATTAAAGCAATATAATTTCATAGATAATTATGATTTGTTAGTAATTACAATAATAATAGGTACAATAGGAGGACTAGTAGGATATTTTTTAAAAATACCAGCTGGGGCAATGAGTTGTTCAATGCTTATGGTTGCAACTTATAATGTAAAAACAGAAAAAGCCTATATGCCATTACCACTCAGAAAAATTATTCAATCAATAGGTGGGGCATTAATTGGTAGTAGAGTTAGTATGAATGATGTTATAGAAATGAAAACTTTAATTATACCAATTTTTATTGTTATAATTGGCTTTTTGCTTATGAATATATTTGTAGGTTTTTTACTATATAAAACAACTAATTTTTCTTTGATGACAGCATTTTTATCAGCTGCACCAGGAGGAATGTCAGATATTGCAATTATGGCTGAGGATTTAGGTGCTGATGGTTCTCAGGTTGCAATGATTCAGTTTATAAGAGTATGTTTTATAATAAGTATATATCCTATTGTAATTAAGTTTTTATTTGTGTAAAATAAAAAAATCCAAGTATATGTATTTTCCATATCTTACTTGGATTTTTTATTTAAAACAACTTTTAATATTTATTCTTTTACAAAACCTAATTCTTTGGCTCTATGACAAGCAAAGAAATGGTTTTCTCCAACTTTTTCTAAAGCAGGAGATTTTTCAGAACAAATTTTTTCTGCATACACACATCTTTTTGCAAATCTACAACCAATTCCTGGATTAATAGGAGATGTTATTTCACCTTCTAATTTGATTCTTTCCATTTTCTTTTTGATATTAATTGTAGGTATTGCAGATAATAAAGCTTTTGTATATGGATGAATTGGATTTTTAAATAACTCTTTAGATGGAGCTTTTTCAACTAATTCACCTAAATACATAACTGCTATATCATCAGAAAAATGTTTAACAACAGACAAATCATGTGTTATAAACATATATGTTAAACCTAATTTATCTTGTAAATCTTTCATAAGGTTTAAAACTTGAGCCTGTATAGATACATCAAGAGCAGACACCGGTTCATCACAAACTATAAATTTTGGATTAAGTGCAAGAGCTCTAGCGATACCTATTCTTTGTCTTCTTCCACCATCTAATTCATGTGGATAAGTATTGACAAGTCTTTCAGTAAGTCCAACTGTATCCATAAGTTCTTTAACTCTTTGATTTAATTCTTCTTTATTTTTGCATTTTCCATGTATAATAAGTGGTTCAGCAATAATTTCACTTACAGTCATTCTTGGGTTTAAAGAAGCAAATGGATCTTGGAAGATAATTTGCATTTCTTCTCTTAATTTAATCATTTCTGATTTACTATATTTTCTTATATTTTTTCCATCAAAAAGGATTTCACCATCTGTTGCTTCCAATAGTCTTAATATAACACGACCAGTAGTTGATTTACCACAACCAGATTCTCCAACCACTCCTAATGTCTTACCTTCTTCAATTGCAAAGTTGATTCCATCAACTGCATGTAATTGTCCTTTAGGAGTTTGAAAATATTTTTTTAAATTTTTAACTTCCACTAAAACTTTACTCATTTTCTTCCTCCCAATTTTCCTTGAATTCAACTAAACCTTCTGCTATCAAGCATTTAACTAAATGTCCTTTAGAAATTTCAGAATCTTTTGGTATTTGCTTAGAACAAAGTTCAGTAGCATGTGGACATCTAGGGTTAAATTTACAACCACTAGGAAGGTTTGTAGGATCTGGCATCAATCCTTTTATAGGAGTTAGTCTTGTTTTTTCTTCATCTAAACTAGGAATTGAACCGAAAAGTCCCATAGTATACGGATGACTTGGTTTTTCAAATACATCTTCTAAAGAACCACATTCTACAATTTCACCAGCATACATAATGGCAACCTTATCACAAACTTGTGCAACTACACCAAGGTCATGTGTAATAAGTATCATAGCTGTTTTTAATTTATTTTTTAAATCACTCATAAGATCTAGAACTTGTGCTTGAATTGTAACATCAAGTGCAGTTGTAGGTTCATCAGCAATCAGTAACTTAGGGTTACACGCAAGTGCAATTGCAATTACAACTCTTTGCTTCATTCCCCCAGAAAATTGATGTGGATAATCATTTCTTCTTGCTCCTGGAATTCCAACTAATTCTAACATTTCAGCGGCTTTATCCATAGCTTCTTCATTAGAAATCTTTTGGTGGATTTGAATAACTTCTGCTATTTGTTCTCCAACTGTCATAACAGGGTTAAGTGAAGTCATAGGATCTTGGAATATCATAGAGATATCATTACCTCTAATTTTTCTAATTTCTTCTTCAGGTAAATCAAGAATACTTTTCCCATTAAAAGTAATAACCCCATCTTTTATTTTCCCAGTGGGACCAGAAATCAATCTCATTATTCCCAAAGCAGTCGTTGTTTTTCCTGCACCTGTTTCACCAACTAGACCTAAAGTTTCACCTTCAGCTAATTCTATATTTATACCATTAACTGCATGAACAGTTTCAGCATTTTTTACATATTGAATCTCTAAATTTTTTATCTCTAATAGATTGTTGCTCATTTTTCGTTTCCTCCTTATTACTATTGTTTTAATCTAGGATCTAATGCATCTCTTAAACCATCACCAAGTAGGTTAAGTGATAATATAGTTATCATAATAGCAACACCTGGGAAAGTAGTTACCCACCAAGCATATCTTAAATATTGTCTACCACCAGATAACATAGATCCCCATTCAGGATCAGGAGGTTGAATTCCAAGTCCTATAAAGCTTAAACCTGCAGTTGAAAGTATAGCACTAGCAACTCCAAGAGTTCCTTGTACTATAACAGGAGCTAGAGAATTTGGAATAATATGTTTAAATATAATTCTAGCATTACTTGCTCCAATAGCTTTAGCAGCTTCAATAAATTCTTGATCTCTTATAGACAAAACAGAAGCTCTAACTATACGAGCATATCTAGGTACAGATGAAATACTTATAGCTATCATCAAGTTGATAATACTTGGTCCTAGAGCAGAAACTATAGCTATTGCAAGCAAAATACTTGGAACAGCTAAAAATATATCCATAATTCTCATTATGACATTATCAATATATCCGCCATAGAAACCAGCTATTGCACCAAGAGTACCACCTATAATAATAGATAAACCTACAGCAAGAATACCAACTTTTAAAGAAACTCTAGCACCGTGAATAAGTCTTGCAAAAATATCTCTACCAAATTCATCTGTTCCTAACCAATTTTCAGAATTAGGAGGAACCAATCTATTTGAAAGATTTTGCTTTATAACAACAGTTTCATAGTCAGCTATAACATCAGCAAAAAGAGCTAAAACTACAAGTATGATCAGTATAACTAATCCTAACATTGCCATCTTATTTTTAGCAAGCATTCTAGCTATTTCTGCCCATTGACTATTTTTCTTATTTACTTTTTGTTTTTCCATTTTGCCCTCCTACTTATATTGTGATTTTATTCTTGGATCTGCAAAAGCATAAAGTAAATCTACAAAAAGATTTACAATACTGAATGCAGTAGCCAAAAATATAACAGAAGCTAAAACAGTAGGAGTATCTTTTTGTCTTATAGCTTCAACCATAAGTCTTCCAACTCCAGGCCAAGAATAAACAGATTCAGTTAAAACCGCACCACCTAGTAAACTACCAAATTGTAATCCAACAACAGTAATTATAGGTATTAAAGCATTTTTTAAGGCATGCTTATTAATAACAACTTTTTCAGCTACCCCTTTTGCTCTAGCAGTTCTAATATAATCTTGTCTTATAACTTCAAGCATAGAAGATCTTGTCATTCTCGTAACTATTGCAGCTGCTCCAACCCCAAGAGTAACAGCAGGAAGTATTATACTTGATAAACTGTCAAAACCACCAGAAGGCAATAGTTTTAATTTAACTGAGAAAGTTAATATAAGCATAAGCCCTAACCAGAAAACTGGCATAGAAACACCAAGTAGAGCAAATACCATACTAAAACTGTCCAAGAATGAATATTGTCTTGTAGCAGAAATGATTCCTATTGGAATACCTATTAATACAGATATAATTATTCCAAGTACAGCTAAAACCAATGTATTTGGAAATCTCGAGAAAATTTCTTTAAAAACTTCTCTACCAGTTGTGTAAGATCTACCAAAATCACCCATTATAGCATTTTTAACAAATCTAAAATATTGCATAAAAAATGGATCATTAAGTCCCATTTTTTCTCTTAAGGCTTCAATAGCAGCTTTAGGAGCATTTTCTCCAAGTATTAACTGTGCAGGATCTCCAGGAGTAAGATACATTATTGAAAAAACTAAAAGAGATACTCCTAATAGCACAGGAATTAAAAGTATTAATCTTTTTAATACATACTTGTACATCGTTTCACCTTCCTTAATATACTAGTCTAAGAAAAAGAGCTAGAACTAGGCTAGCTCTTTTTCAACTATATAGTGTTAGTTCACTAGTTTTCTATTTTTATACCATATAATCTGTGTGCAGTTGATAATTCGAATTTAAAGTTTTTAACATCTTTTTTAGTTACTACATTATAAGTAGGATATGAAACCATATACATAGGTAAGTCTTTTCTTATAATTTCTTGAACTTCTTTGTATATAGCTTTTCTCTTTTCAATATCTAATTCCGCTCTACCTGCTTTTAATAACTCATCAACTTTAGGATTAGAGTAGAAAGTTCTGTTTCCAGCTCCACCATGAGTTTCAGTACTTACAAGAGCTGTAATTCCATAATCAGGATCTCTTGTAACAGTTCCCCAACCAAGTATAAACATATCATGGTCTCCTCTAGCAGTTCCATCTAAGTATGCACCCCATTCTAGAGTTTCAACAGCCATATCAATACCGATTTGTTTCAATTGGTCTTGAACTATAACAGCTATATCTCTTCTAATATTGTTATCATTTATCCAAATTTTAGTTTTAAATCCATTTTCATATCCAGCTTCTTTTAAAAGTTCTTTAGCTTTTTCTGGATTGTATTCGTATTTTTCAACTGGATAATAAGCAAATAATCTTGGTCCTATAATAGAATCAGCTGCAACAGCACCACCTACAAATGCAGTTTCTATAATAGGTTGTTGGTTGATAGCATAAGAAATAGCTTCTCTTACTTTTGGATTATCAAATGGAGCCTTTTTAAGGTTAAATCCAATATAAGTCATAGATACACCAGGTTCTTCAATATAATTATATTTAGGATCATCTTTTAATCTATTTTTATCCATACCCAAAATATCATAAACTATATCTAATTCTCCAGTTTCAAGTCCAATAGTTCTATTAGTTTCTTCAACTATACTTCTGAATATTAAATTTTTAACAGGAGTTTCACCTTTGAAATATTCTGGGAATGCTTCTAGAGTTATTCTATCTCCACTTGCCCAAGAAACAAACTTATATGGTCCAGTACCTACTGGATTTTGTCCATATGTATCTCCAGCGGTAGTAACAGCTTTTTCATTTAAAATAGCTGTTGCATTGTGTGCCAAGTGATTTAATAAAGGAGCAAATGGCTCTTTAGTTGTAAATTTTACTGTATAATCGTCAATAACTTCAACTTTGTCAATAGCTTCAACGATATGATTAACTTGCGGAGAATTAAACATTCTTTCAAATGTAAATTTTACATCAGATGCTTTTAATTCTTCGCCATTGTGGAATTTTACACCTTTTCTTAAGTGAACTATAGTAGTTAAATTATCAGGTTGTTCCCAAGATTCAGCAAGTGAAGGTTGAGGAACAGAGTTTTCGTCAAATTCAGCAAGTCTGTCATAAATTTGAGCAGTTACTCTTGATGATGGGTTATCATTAGAAGCATGAGGATCCAATGATTTAGCATCAGCACCATTACCTACAACTAATGTATCTCTAACTGCAGCAGTTTCAGTAGCTTTTTTTTCTCCGCCACAAGCTACTAACATTAACATACTCATTAACACAGCAACAATTAGTACAATTTTTTTCTTAAAATTCATATAATTACCACCTTCCTTAAAATATAAAAAATATATAATAAATTCTACTATTTATATCATGCGTTGTCAACCTATAATAAAAATATAATTACAATATATATATTAAATATTAGTAAAAAGAACAAAAATTGTATAAAAAAAGATTATAAAATAAAAAATAATCTGCTCAAAAATCAGAATAATGTTTTTAAATTTAAAAATAATGTACAATTAAAAAAATATTATATTTTCTATTTCAAAAGTAGATTTAATGTATTTTTGTCATTTTTTTTATCAACTGTATTATATATAATATATATTTTTTTTAAGTACAAAAGTATGATATTTTTATACAAATACAAAAAATTAATTTTAAAAGAGGGAGATGATAACATGTCAGTTATATTATCATTATTGATTGTAATTGTTGCTATGTCTATCGGAGATATTATCTCAATAAAAACAAAAGCCTTTATACCTTCAGTTTTTGTCACAGCAGTGGTATTCTTAATTGGATTTTGGTATATATTCCCACAAGATATGATAAGTAAAGCAACATTAGGTATGCCTGTAGCATTGATGGCGATGTATTTACTTGTAACACATATGGGAACATTAATGAATGTAAGAGAATTGATGGCACAATGGAGGACAGTATTAATATCTCTTGCAGGGGTAATAGGAATAATTCTTTTATTAATGACAGTTGGAGTTGCTGTACTTGGTAGAGAAACTGCAATAGTTGGAGCTCCACCTCTTACAGGCGGTATAGTTGCTGCGATAATTATGAAAGATGCAGCGACTGCAATGGGAAATGATAATTTAGCAGTACTTGCAATTCTTGTATATGTTGTGCAAGGATTTGTCGGTTATCCATTAACAGCAATTTTATTAAAAAAGGAAGGTAAAAGATTACTAGAAGAATTCAGAGTAACTGGAATAAAAAATGAAAAAGTTCAAGAAACAAAAAAAGAAGAAAGAAAAACTTTAATTCCACCATTACCTGAAAAATATAATACAACTTATATAATTTTAGCAAGATTAGCATTTGTTGCTTGGTTATCTGATATCTTTACTAAATTCTTAAACACACAAGTATTTGGAAGCTCAGTAGTTTCTCCACTTGTTACTTGCTTAGTCTTTGGAGTAATAGCTGCAGAAATAGGATTAGTTGATAGACAGCCTTTAAATAAAGCAAATGCTTTTGGGTGGATGATGACAGTATTAATGGCTTTTATATTTGAAGGTTTAAATAAAGCGACACCACAAATGCTTATTCAGGTTGCAGTACCACTGATTGGAGTTATAGTAATTGGAGTAATAGGTTTATTAATTTTAGCATTTATAGTAGGAAAAATTTTAAAGGAATCTTCATTTATGTCATTACCAATAGCCTTAAATGCATTATATGGTTTCCCACCTAATTTTATATTAACAAATGAGGTTATAAATTCTTTATCAGAAGATAAAGAAGAAATAAAATATCTGACAGATAATATGTTACCAAAAATGTTAATAGGTGGTTTTACTTCAGTAACAATAGCATCAGTTTTAATAGGTGGTATATTTTCAAAAATGTTATAAGAATTGAGGAGGTAAATTATGGATATAAAAAATATTAGTAACAAATATAAGGATTATGTAATAGAAAAGAGAAGATATTTTCATATGAATCCAGAACCAAGTTTTTGTGAGTTTAATACTTCAAAAGTAATTAAAGAAGAACTAGATAAATTATCAATACCTTATATTGTATCAGCAGAAACAGGAATAATTGCAACAATAAAAGGAAAAGAAAATGGAAAAACAGTTCTATTGAGAGCAGATATGGATGCATTAGAGGTATGTGAAAAAAATGAAGTTTCCTATAAATCACAAAAGGATGGTTTAATGCATGCTTGTGGGCATGATGGACATGTGGCTATGCTTTTAGGAGCAGCTCATATATTAAATGAAATTAAAGAAGAAATTAAAGGAGAAATAAAACTTTTATTCCAACCAGCAGAAGAAATAGCAACAGGTGCTAAAAAAATGATAGAAGAAACTAATATTACAGACCAAATAGATTCAGCTTTTGCTATACATCTTTGGCAAGGTGTTCCAGTAGGAAAAGTTTCTTTAGAATCAGGTGCTCGTATGGCAGCAGCAGATATGTTTAAAATAAAAATAAAAGGAAAATCAGGGCATGGTTCAATGCCACATGAAACTGTTGATGCTGCACTTACTGCTGCCGCAGTTCTTATGAATTTACAGCATTTAGTTAGTAGAAATACAAATCCATTAGATACTTTGGTAATAACAATTGGAAAAATGGAAGCAGGGACAAGATTTAATGTAATAGCAGGAGAAGCTGTTCTTGAAGGAACTGCCAGATCTTTCTCAAAAGAGGTTTGGGAAAAAATACCAGAACAGTTAGAAAGAGTTATTAATAGTACCTGTGATGCTTATGGAGCAACAGCAGAAATAGAACTTAATAGAGCTACTCCTCCTCTAGTGAATGATGAAAAAATTTCTGAAATTTTAAAGAATTCAGTAGAAAAATTATATGGAGCAGAAGCTGTAACAAAATATGAAAAAACTCCAGGTGGAGAAGATTTTGCATACTTTACACAAAAAGTTCCGGGAGCTCTAGCTTTTGTAGGAATAAGAAATGATGAAAAGGGAATAGATGCCCCTCATCACAATGAAAAATTTGATATGGATGAAAGAGGTCTTGAAATAGGTACAAATTTATATGTCCAATTTGCTTTAGATTTTTTAAACTCATAAAAATATAGTTCATGAAAATAAAGGTATTGATAAGTAAAAATATTATTTATCAATACCTTTTTATTTTTCATATTAATCATATCTAGCATTATTTTTTATAAATTTTAGTCCCCATATATGAAGTTAATGGGACAGAAATTAAAATTCCAATACTTCCACATACAGCTCTTAAAATTTCAACTGCAATATCTTCATAATTTAAAACCCTAATAAGTGGGTATTCAGAACTTTGAATATAAACTAATAAAATGGTCAACATGGAACTTCCTATATAAGCAAGTATTAAAGTATTAATCATAGTTCCTATAATGTCGTTTCCTATATTCATTGCAGATTTAAAAAGGACTTTCTCCTCTATATTTGGATTGATTTCATATAATTCGTTTATAGATGAAGAAATCGATACTGCCACATCCATAACAGCTCCAAGACTTCCTATTATTACTCCTGCTGAAATAAGTTCCTTTAAGTCGATATTAGAGAGAATACCGGCATAACTTAGAACATCAGCATCACCATATCCCGTCAATCTCATTAAATTCCCAAAGCTGTAAGACAGAAGACCTGCAACAATAACTCCAGAAGTTGTACCTAAAATTGCAATAAAAGTTTTTTTGGAAAATCCTGTTATTAACAAAGTGGTAATTACAGTTGAAAATATACATGTTAAAACAGCAAAAAGTATTGATGAATATCCATGTGCTATTGCAGGAATAAAAATTTTAATAATAAAAATTAAAGTTAAAAACAGTGCTAAAAGTGATTTTAGTCCATTTTTTTTTGCAATAGATAGGGTAAGTCCAACAAAGATTAAAGTTAAAAAGTAAAAAATATTTCTTTTATCAACATCTGAAATATCAATTCTTTCAATAAGATTTTCAGTTTTTATATTTTCTTCAACTTCCTCTTTTCCTGAATCGGAATCAGTTGAATCATAGCTTTTATATAATACAACTTTATCACCCACTTTAATGGACATATTATATTGTTTTTCAAGATAAGTAGGAAAATCAACTTCTATCTCTTTTCCTTTTTCAGTGCCATTTAAAATTTTTACTTTGAATTTTGAAATTTTCTCTATACCTTCTTCCTCATTTCCAATAGATTCTTCAAGTAATGAGATAACTTTTCCTGAAATATATTCTTCAGATAAAGAAAAAGTAGAAAAAATTAGACTTAAGATAATTACAGATAAATATATTATTTTTTTCATATTAAACTCCATTTTTTTAATTATTAAGACATCTCTTAATATTAGCATGATATATAAAATAAAAAAAGAGAGAAATTTCTTTCTCTCTTGGGATTCATACTTATTATTTTCTGATTCCTAATTTAGCTATTAATGCTCTGTATCCTTCTAAGTCTTTCTTAGTTAGGTAAGCAAGTAATCTTTTTCTTTGTCCAACCATTTTTAATAATCCTAATCTTGAATGGAAGTCCTTTTTGTGTGTTCTTAAGTGTTCTGTTAAGTGATTGATTTTTTCAGTTAAAAGAGCGATTTGTACTTCAGTTGATCCAGTATCAGCTTCAGATTTTCCAAACTCTTTTATAATTTCTGCTTTAGTTCTCATAGCTTTTCCTCCTTAATATTTATGATCTAAGCTAAGTAATACATAAGCCACTTGTAAAACTGAGCTTAAATTCCTTGATAATTCTAACAAATAAAATATAATTTGTCAATAATTAAATATTTTCATCATTCATTATGGCTTCAAATTCATCTCCCATAATTGTTTCATTCTCTAATAATCTTTGAGTTACAGCTTCTAGTTTATTTCTATTTTCAATTAAAATAGTTTTTGCTTTTTCATAGCTTTCAGTAATAATTTTTCTTATTTCATCATCTATTTCTTTTCCAGTTTGTTCAGAATAATATTTTCTTTCAAATAAATCGCCATCTTGAGTTCCATCTAAAAGTATAGGTCCGAACTTAGAAGTCATACCTATTCTGGTTACGATGAAACGAGCAATATTAGTTGCCCTTTCTATGTCATTGCTTGCTCCTGTTGTAATATTTTCATCACCAAATACCACTTCCTCAGCAGCCCTTCCTCCATACAATTCTACCATTTGATTTAAGAAATATTTCTTTGAGTTTAACATTCTTTCTTCAGCAGGAAGTGGCATAGTATACCCACCTGCCATACCTCTAGGTATCATTGTAATTTTGTGAACCTTAGTTTCTCCACCTATAATATGATTAACTACGGCATGCCCTGCTTCATGATAAGCAATAATTTTTTTATCAGCCTCTGCAACAACCTTAGATCTTTTTTCAGGGCCCATTACAACTTTTTCTGATGCTTCTTCAACATCAGCCATTGTTATTTCTTCTCTTCCAAATCTAGCAGCTATTATAGCAGCTTCATTAAGAACATTTGCCAAATCAGCTCCTGCAAATCCAGCAGTCTTCTTAGCAATTATTTCAAAATTAACATCAGAAGAGAATTTTTTATTTCTAGCATGAACTTTTAGAATTGCAACTCTTCCTTTTAAATCTGGCATATCGACCATAACTTGTCTATCAAATCTTCCAGGTCTTTTTAAAGCTCTATCCAATACATCAGGTCTATTTGTTGCAGCTAAAACAATTATTGTTTCCTCAGTTCCAAACCCATCCATTTCAACAAGTAGCTGGTTTAAAGTTTGTTCTCTTTCATCATTTCCTCCACCTTGTCCTGTTCCTCTTTTTCTACCAACAGCATCAATTTCATCTATAAAGACAATACAAGGAGCATTTTTTCTAGCTTTATTAAATAAATCTCTGACTCTTGAAGCTCCAACCCCAACAAACATTTCAACAAATTCAGAACCAGACATACTAAAGAAAGGAACTTTTGCTTCTCCAGCGACCGCTTTTGCAAGTAAAGTTTTCCCCGTTCCAGGATTTCCTAAAAGTAAAACACCTTTTGGAATTTTTGCTCCAATTTTTTTGAATTTTTCAGGTTCTTTTAAAAATTCTACAACTTCTTCAAGTTCATGTTTTGCTTCTTCTATACCAGCAACATCAGCGAATGTTACATTAGAAATGTTTTCTCCATTTTCTTTAGTCTTAGATTTTCCCATATTGAATATTTGTGGTCCTCCACCACCTTTATTCATTCTATTTATCATGAAGAATAAAACTCCTATAATAAATAAAGTTGGAACCCAAGATATAAGTAGACTCAGTAGAATAGGTGCTTGTTCAGGTGCCAAAGATTTTATAATTACATTTTTTTCAGATATAAGTTGTAGCAATTCTTTATCATAACCTAATCTATCAGTTATAAGTCTTGCTCTGTATCCGTTAGAAGAAATTTCTTGCTTACTGCCTGAAAATACATCTCTTATTGATGTCTTAGAAACTGCTGTTTGAGTTTTAGTTTCATCAGAAATTTCTTTTAATCCATAGACATATCCATCTCTTTCTTGGATTTCTTTTATTTCACCTGCTTTTAAATTTTCAATAAACTTAGAATATGAAACTTCTTTAGTTTCAGCTTGCTTACTCTCACTCATTATAGTTGGAATATACATGATTAAACTTATTATAAAAACTAGCATTAAAAGTCCTTTTAAATTAAACTTTATCTTGAATGCTTTTCCTATAATCTTATTATCATCATTGTTTTCATTTCTTTTTTTATTTTCAAAATTTGAGTCTTTTTTTTCTTCTTTTTTTCATTATTTTCTGAATTTACTTCTTCTGAATTATCTTTTTTTTCAGGAATGTCATCATAATTATTTCTGTCAACTTCATTGTCTTTTTCTTCAGAAACAATGTCGTTATCTTTAGATTGATTAGAGTTTTTTGAATCGTCAGTAGAATTATTATGTATAGGCTGCTCTAAATTTTCATCTTTTAAATCGTTATCGTTCAATTTTCTATACCTCCTTCACAGAAAATAGAATTTGCTGTGTGTGTTTTTTGTTGTTCAGAATATTGGCTTTTTTAAGACCTACTATCCATATTATTTGATCATCATATACCAAAATAGGGATTTCATCTCTTCTATCTTTTGAAATTTTCTCATTGATAAAAATCTCTTTAATTTTTTTAGTTATAGTTCCCTTTGGACTAAATAAACTTATTTTATCTCCAGCGTACCTATATCTAAGTTTTAGTTCAGCATCAAGAGGAATATTTAAAATGATATTAAATTTATCTAACTTATCTGTCTTTTCATCATAAATTTTTGAGCTTATATAAAAATTATTAAACTTTATATTTTCAAATACTTTAAAATTCATCTCATTAATTTTATCAAACTCCTTTAAAGTATTATTTTCTATATAAATATTTTCATAATCTTTTACTAATCTAAAATCAGAATTCAAATCAATTTTTTTCATTCCTTGCTTAGTTAAAATATTTTCAATTTCTTGTATTTTTGCCCGTGAAACAGAGATTTTATTTTTATTTAAAAAATCATTCAAAAGCTTTTTTATATTAAAAGAAGATAATTTTAATAAAACATTTAGTTTTATTTTGTTGTCTTCGCTAATATAGTCTTTA
The DNA here is from genome assembly GCF_900095285.1 of Fusobacterium gastrosuis. GTDB lineage: Bacteria > Fusobacteriota > Fusobacteriia > Fusobacteriales > Fusobacteriaceae > Fusobacterium > Fusobacterium gastrosuis. The sequence goes on from NZ_LT607734.1 coordinate 125,866, forward strand.
AGAGAGAGTACATTTTGAAGATTATTTTCCCTAATTTCTTCAATTAATGAAAAAATTTTATCTTTAAATTTACTATTGTATCTTTTTTCAATAAAGGGAATTAAATCAAGTCTAATACTGTTGCGAGTATAGTCATTTTCAAAATTCGTTTTATCTATTTTATATTGAATTTTATTTTTATTCAAGTAATTTAGAATATCATCCTTATAAAATTCAGAAATTGGACGAATAATGTTTGATTTGTTTGCATTTATACCTTCTAGGCCTTGTAAAGAAGTTCCACGAATCAATTTAAAAAGAAATGTTTCGATTTGATCATCTTTATTATGAGCAGTTGCAATTTTATTTGCTCCTATTTCAGTATAAATATTTTTAAAAAAACTATATCTTTCATCTCTTCCAACTTCTTCAAAAGTTTTTCTACTAGTTTTAGCTAATTCAGTAATATTTATTCTTTTATGGAAAAATTGAATATTATTTCTATTTGCATATTCATATGAAAAAAGCTCATCTGCTTCAGCATCTTCACCACGCAACATATGGTTTATATGCACTAAACAAAATTGAAAATTAATCATAGTTTGTAATTTTAGTAGCATTTCAGCCAAAAATACTGAATCTGGACCACCAGAAAAACCTACAACTATAATATCATTTTCCTCAATGAGCTTGTATTTTTTATTAAATTCTAAAAAATTTTTAAATAAGTTCATAATATATTAACCTTTTCTATATTTTTGTATTTTAGGAAAGTATAAATTGATATATTTTTATTTTTTTTCTTGAATTTGTTTATTTTGAAAATCTATATGTTCTCTGTATGTTTTACTGAAAAAATGTTCCCCACCACCTTTTGTAACAAAGAAAAGGTAATCAGTTTTTGCAGGATTATAGACTGCCTCTACTGAACTTACCGTTGGATTTGCGATAGGTGCTGGCGGAAGTCCTTTATACTTATATGTATTATATGGTGAATCAACTTCCAAATCTTTATAAAATATTCTTTTCTTTTCATAATTAAATACAAAGTTTACAGTAGAATCAGCAGCAAGATTCATATTTTTTTCAATTCTATTGTAGAAAACAGAAGCCATTATTGGCTTTTCATGTTCAACAGCAGCCTCCCTTTCAATAATAGAAGCAAGAATTAATTTTTGATAAAAATCTTTTTTATCACTATATTTTTCTTCTGGAAATTTCTTTAAAAATTCTTTTAAAAAAGTTTCAATAATATATTTTTCAGAAGATTTTTCTGGAATTAGATATGTTTCAGGATAAAAATAGCCCTCAAAATTTCCATTTGGAGTTGGATAAGGAAAGGTTGAAGAAATTTCTTTTAACACAAGATTCAAGTTTTCTCTATCTGCTCTATTTTCCAAAACTAATTTATCAAAGACATTTTTAACAGTGCTTCCTTCTATAATAGTAAATTTAAACATTTTAGATTTACCACTTTCTAAAATATCAATTAACTCTCTAATATTATAGGAACCGTTAATTTCATAATATCCAGCTTTTATATTTCTACCCCCATTTTTATATTTTAAATAAAGTTTAAATAAAAAACTGTCAGCTTTAGGTAATATTGCTAAAGACTGTTTTAAGCTTTTTTTAGAATCAATTTCAAGTATTAAATCATAGGTATCTTTTTTCTCAAATTGTATTCCTAAAAATATTAGAATAGAAATAACAAAGATAAACAAAAATAAAAATATTTTTTTCATATTTAATTCCTTTATTTTGTGGTATTTTACTATTTTTTATTTGATTTAGCTTTTTCTATAAGAGGTTTTTTCCCCTTTCTATCTTCAGAAAATGCTTCAATTATTAATTCAGCTTCTTTGAAAGGAACTGATACAAATGAGAAACTTTCATAAACTTCAGCATTTTTTATAGAACTTTGTTTAATTTTAGCTTTTTTTACAATTAAATCAACAAGTTTTTTAGCTGTAATCTTTTCATTTCTACCCATAGCTATAAAAAGTCTAGTTTTCCCAGTTTCTTCTATCTTCACAGGTGAGATTTCATTGTAATTGCTTTCATCTAAAACATCACTATATGCAGATTTTAAAAGTGCAGCAACTATATTTTCAGCATTTTCCATTTTTAAAAGTTCAGCTGCCAATTTCTTAAAATTATCATAATCATTGTCAATTAATATTTGGCTTATGTCATCAATAATTCTAAATTTCTTAGCCTGAATAACATCTTTTATATTAGGTAATTTTTCTTTCCTAATTTCTTTTTTTACAGCTTTTTGAATTTGAAGAAGCCTTCTGTATTCTTGAGGAGTTATAAAAGTTATAGCAGTTCCTTCTTTTCCAGCTCTACCAGTTCTTCCTATTCTATGTACATAACTTTCAACTTCTTGTGGAATTGCATAGTTAATAACATGGCTTAAATCATTTATATCTATTCCTCTTGCAGCAACATCAGTTGCAACTAAAATATTAATTTTTTTAGACTTAAATCTTTTTAAAGTAACTTCTCTATAATTTTGTCCTATATCTCCATGAAGACCTTCAGCATCATAACCTCTGTCATTCAATCTTCCAACTATTTCATTTACATCAGTTTTAGTACGACAGAAAACAATACCATAAAATTCTTTTGTTAAATCAATAATTCTACATAGTGCTTCAAATTTATCTCTTTCGGCAACTTCAAAATATATTTGTTCTGTTAAATCAGTTGTTAATTCTCTTGTTTTTACTGCTAAAATTTCATATTCTTTCATATGTTGTTTAGCAATTTTCATTATTTCTTCAGGCATAGTTGCTGAGAAGAATAACATTCTTTTATTCTCATTAGTATAAGAAAGAATTTTTTCAATATCTTCAATAAATCCCATATTAAGCATTTCATCTGCTTCATCTAAAACAAAGTATTTTAAATCTTGTAATTTTAATAGTTTTCTTTCTATTAAGTCTATTATTCTTCCCGGAGTTCCAACAACAATATCTACACCAGTTTTAATAAGCTTTCTTTGTATGTCTATTGATTGTCCACCATATACAGGTATAACTTTCATTTTTTTACTAGTAGCAAGACTATTCATTTCTTCTGCAACTTGAAGAGCTAATTCTCTAGTTGGTGTTAAAACGATAGCTTGTATTTGAGAACTTGCCTCATAAGTTTCTATTATAGGTAAAGCAAAAGCTGCAGTTTTCCCTGTTCCTGTTTGAGCCTGTCCTATAATATCTTTTTCACTATTTAAAAGGGCAGGTATTGTAAGTTTTTGAATAGGTGTAGGTGATTCATAACCTTTTTTTGATAAAACTTTTAATACTTTTTCACTTAAACCTAATTCTCTAAACTCTTTTAATTTTTCTAATTGTTCCATTATTCACTTCCTTATTTTTTATCATCTAGACATTATAACATATAATCTATGATATTCATAGAAAAATAAAAAATTCTTCAAATTTTTGAAGAATTTTTTATTTAACTACGGTTCTTCCTGTTAACTTTCCAGTACGGTCAAAATATTCCCAAGTTCCAATAGGTTTCCCCATTTCATAATACCCAGACATTCTAAGATTTCCATTCTCATAGTAGCTATTATAGTAGCCATTTTCTTTACCATTAAAAAAAATAGTTTCCATAGACTTAGTTCCATTATTTTCATAGAGAATATATTTCCCATTTAACTTTCCATCTTCCCAATTAGTTATGGACTTTATATTTCCATTATTATAAAAAGTAATCCATTTCCCAACTGCTCTTCCATTCACAAAATAAGCCCGATCTCTTTTAAAAACAGCCTTTCCAGTATATAACTCATTTTCATCTATGTAATAGTGAGCTTCTTTTATTTTGAGATCATTTTTATTTACTGTTTTGGTAGCTGCAAAAATATTCATCGTTAAAAATAAACTCATAGATATAAAAAGTAAAATCTTTTTCAAAATATACACCACTTTCTTTTTTTATTATAAAAAATTTTATCACAAAAGAAAAAATATTACAATTTAATAAGTTTGAACTATTGAAAATAAATATTTTAAATGATATCATTATAATTAATTGAGTTTTTATAAAAATTTGGGGGAGGAAATTATGAGTTTTAAATGTGTTAAAAAATTTGAAAATAGTTATGACAGATATGTAGTTTTAGCAACATCAGACAAAATTATATTACCTGAATATTTAACAAAAGAAAATAAAAAATTTGTAGAGGAAGTTATAAAGAAAAATGCTTTTACTGCAAAATCATCTGAAAAAATAGAAATTACATTTACACAAGATAAAAAAATTATCAATTTATCAATTGTAGGTTTAGGAGAATTAAAAAAATTAAATCCTAAAAATACAAGACAATATATATATGATGGCTTGAAAGATTATACAGGAAAAACTCTTTTAAGTTTTGCAAACAAAGAACTTGATAATATGGATATAGTTGCAGATGTAGTTGAACATATCAATTATAAATTTGATAAATATTTATCAAAGAAAAAGGAAAAATTTTTAGAAGTTGAATATTTAACAGATAAAAAAGTTCCTAAAATAATTGAAGGTTATGAACTTGCAAAAATTTCTAATATAGTTAAAGATTTAATAAATGAACATTCAGAAGCATTACCACCTAAAGTTCTTGCTGAAAAAGCTGTTGAATTAGGAAAAGAGTTTGGATTTGAAGTTGAAGTTTTAGATGAGAAAAAAGCAGCAAAATTAGGAATGAAATCTTATTTATCTGTAGCAAGAGCTGCTTTCCACAGACCATATGTAATAGTAATGAGATATGTAGGAAACAAACAAAGCAAATATATTCATGGTTTAGTAGGAAAAGGGTTAACTTATGATACAGGTGGACTTTCTCTAAAACCAAGTGATTCTATGCTAGGAATGAAACAAGATATGGGTGGAGCAGCAACTATGATAGGAGCTATGTGTGCCCTAGCAAAAATGAAGGTTAAGAAAAATGTTACTTGTGTCGTTGCAGCATGTGAAAATTCAATAGGACCTAATGCATATAGACCTGGAGATGTTATTGATACAATGAACGGAAAGACTATTGAAGTTACAAATACAGATGCTGAAGGAAGATTAACTTTAATAGATGCATTGACTTATATAATCAGAAAAGAAAAAGTAGATGAAATAGTTGATGCCGCAACTCTTACAGGAGCAATTATGGTAGCACTTGGGGAAGATGTTACTGGAGTTTTCTCAAATGATAATGAAGCAGCTAAAAAATTGATAGAAGCAAGTGAAAATTGGTATGAATATTTCTGGCAAATGCCAATGTATGATATATATAAAAGATATTTTAAATCTGATATAGCTGATATGCAAAATACAGGTTCAAGAATGGGCGGTTCAGTAAATGCAGCGAAATTCTTAGAAGAATTTGTAGAAGGTAAGAAATGGATACACTTAGACATAGCGGGAACTGCTTTTGCAAATGGAGGAAATCCATATTACAATAGAAAAGGGGCAACTGGTCAAGTATTTAGAACAGTTTACTCTTATATTAAAGGATAGAAATTCTTTTAAAGAGAATAGATAAATTCTATTCTCTTTTTTCTTGTTATAAAAAAATAAAAATGTTATGATGAAAATATAGAAATTTAAGGAGGATTTATGAATAAAAAAGATTTTAAATATGTTTCAGACTGCAAGATATATGAATATGAGAATAAAATTTTAAGGGTTGAGATAGAAAGAGAAGATTTTTCAGATGATATAATTTTAAAGATTGGAAAAATAATAGAAACCTATCCACAAAAAATAAAAGAAATCGCTAATTTCTGTAAAGAATCTGAATGTTTTAAAGAATGTTATCCTGAAGAAACAGAAGAAAGTATCATAAAAAAATTAAATAAACCTGTAATTAGATTTTTTGGAGAAGAGGGAATTCTTACCTACTGTGAGCATGAATTTGATGAAGATCATATTCTTGATATAGATTTTGATGGAATTTTAGAAAAATTTTCTTATATTGGTATCGATGGATAAAAAATATAAAGGTGATATAAATGATAAAAGTATTATTTGTATGTCATGGAAATATATGTAGAAGTACCATGGCAGAGTCTGTTTTCACGCATATGGTCAAAGAGAGAAAAATTGAAAATCAATTTGAAATTTTTTCAGCTGGGACAAGTAGGGAGGAAATTGGAAATCCAGTTCACTATGGGACAGTAAATAAATTAAAAGAGTTAAGTATTCCAGTTGTTCCACATAGAGCAGTTCAAATGACTAAGGAAGATTTAGAATATTATGACTATATTATCGCAATGGATGATAATAATATTAGAAATATAGAGAGAATTATAGGCGGAAAGAATGAAAAAGTAAAAAAATTATTATCTTTTACTAGTTCGATTGCTGATATTGCTGATCCGTGGTATACAGGGGATTTTGATAAAACTTATGAAGATATTAAAAAAGGTTTGAATGCTTTTTTAGAAAAAATTAATTAAAGCGAATAATGTAAAATACTTAAATTTCATATTTTTTCACTTGACTCTACAATAATTATAGACTTTATTATATATAAAATTCATAGCAATATTATATATAAGGAGTATTAAAATTTATGAAACAAAAAGATTTAATTTCAGGGAGTATTATAGGAAATATTTTAGACTTTTCATTACCATTTTTATTATCATATCTTTTACAAATGCTATATGGAATGGCAGATTTGTTTATTGTGGCACAGTACAATGGAGTTGATAGTACAACAGCTGTTTCGATAGGGAGTCTCATACTTAAAATGGTGACAGTTGTAATTATTGGTTTATCAATGGGATCAATGGTTATAATAGCTAAAGCAATTGGAGAAAGAAATGAAGAAAATTTTAAGACAGCAGTTGGAAATACATTTTCAATATTTTTTATATTTTCAATCTTGGTTACTATTATATTATTAATATTAATAAAACCAATAGTGAATATCATTTCAACTCCAACAGAAGCAATAGAACAGACCATAACTTATTTATTTATAGGTTTTATTGGAATTCCATTTATAGTAGCATATAATATATTAAGTTCTATTTTTAGAGGAATGGGCGACACTAAGAGTCCTTTATTTTTTGTTACAATTGCTTGTGTTTTAAATATTATTTTGGACTATATATTTATAGGGTATTACAAAATAGGGGCTACAGGAGCGGCATTAGGAACAGTTCTATCACAAATTGGAAGTGTTATAATCTCTATATATTTTATAAGAAAGAAAAAACTAATTAGAAGTTTTCAAATATCTGATTTAAAATTAAAAAAAGCTATGATAAAGGCTATATTAAAAATAGGAATCCCAATTGCATTTCAAGATGGATTTATTCAAGCTTCTTTTGTGATTATTACAATTTTTGCAAATCTTAGAGGTCTAAATGATGCAGCAGCAGTAGGAATAGTTGAAAAAATTATTTCTATTTTATTTATGGTTCCATCTACAATGCTTTCTACAGTATCCGCCTTATCTGCTCAAAATATAGGAGCCGGAAAGCAAAAAAGAGCACAGGAAATTTTAAAAATATCAATTATTATAACAGTATCTATAAGTCTTATATTAGCTTTTCTTATGACTATATTTGCAGAAGATTCTATGAAATTATTTACAAATAATAGCAAGGTTATTTTAGCTGGAAGCCAATATATGAAAGCTTATGTTTGGGACAGTGTATTTGCAGGAGTACATTTTTGTATGAGTGGATATTTTTGTGCAATAAGTATGTCCAATATTTCATTTTTACATAATATTATATCTATTGTAGTTGCAAGGATTCCTATCGCCTATTGGGCATCAAGAAAATTTACAAATACTTTGTTTCCTATGGGATTAGCAGCTGTAATAGGATCAATAATTTCTATAATAATTTGTGTTGTAGCATATCAAATCTTAGAAAAGAGAGCTTATAAAAATTTTTTTAATCTTGCTTAAGGAGATTTTATGGAAAAAAATAATTTATTTCAAATAGGAACTATATCCAAAATGTTTAATATCAGTGTTGGAACTCTCAGACATTATGAAAAATTAAATTTAATAAAACCTGAATATATTGATACTGATTCAAACTATCGTTATTATAGTAGTTACCAATTTGAAATACTCAATACCATACGCTATTTGAGAGCTTTGGATATGTCTTTAAATGATATAAAAGAATTTTTACAAAATAGAGATATCGAACTTATAGAAAAGAAATTATTAAGTCAAAAGGAACAGATAAAAGAAAAACAAAAAATTTTAGAAAGTATAGAGAAAAAAATAGATTATAGAATAAAACAAATTAGAGATGCAAAAAATTCTGAATTGGATGTAATTGATATCAAAGAATTTCCAAAAATGAAAATAACATGGATAAAAGATAATTTTAATAATAGATCTGTTCATGATATAGAGGTAGCTATTAGAAAATTAGTAGATAATCAAAAAAATGAAATGATTTTTTTAGGCAAAATAGGTTTTGGTATTTCTAAGGAAAATTTACTTATAAAAAGTATTAAAACATATAATTGTATTTTTATGGTTTTAGATGAAGAAGATAAATATAGTGGTGACATAATAAATATAGAATCTCAAATTTGTGTGTCTATTCGATATAAAGGGAGTCATGAAGAGGCTGGAAAATATTATGAAAAATTACTAAATTATATTAATGAAAATAAAATGTCAATAATAGGATTTTCAAAAGAAATTACTATGATAGATGAGGGTTTGACTTCTGATAGAGAGAAACATGTAACTGAAATAAGAATCCCAGTTAAACTATGAAAAATAGAAAATATGTATATATGAACATAAAAAATAGTGCTATTGTAAATTCACAATAGCACTATTTTCTCTTTTCAAACTATACTTCTATTTTCTATAAGGACTTTTATTATATCTATCTAATATTTTTTTATACTATTTAAAAAACTTTTATTGTTCTATTGACACTTCATATATTTCAAAAGAATGAGCTGTTCCTAATTTAAAACCTTTAACATTCTTTTGTGTTGCAACAGCTTGCATAGGATAAACCATCATATACATAGGAATATCTTTTCTTATTATCTCTTGAATTTCTTTATAAATTTCATTTCTTTTTACAGGATCTAATTCTGTTTTCCCAGCCATTAATAATTCATCTACTTTTTGATTTGAATAGAAAGTTCTATTTCCAGCTGAACCCTGACTATTTGTACTTACCAATTGATAAACTCCATAGTCTGGATCTCTTGTTACTGTTGTCCAACCAAGTAAAAACATTTCATGATCTCCTCTTGCCGTTCCATCTAAATAAGCTCCCCATTCAAGAATTTCTATTGTTACATCTATACCAACTTGCTTTAATTGATCTTGCAATATAACTGCAATATCTCTTCTTACCGGTTGATCACTTGTCCAAATTTTTGTTTTGAATCCATTTTCATATCCTGCTTCTTTTAGTAATTCTTTTGCTTTTTCAATATTTTGAGTAAATTTCTCAACATCTACATGACCTGATATTTGTGTTCCGATTATAGAAGTTGCAGCTTCTGCAGAACCTAAATATACTGTATCTATAATAGCTTTTTGATCTATTGCATAAGATATAGCTTCTCTAACTTTTGGATTATTAAATGGAGTTTTTTTCAAGTTGAATCCTAAATATTCAGTTCTTGCTTGAGGTGCTTCTATAAGAGTAAAATTTTTATCTCCTCTTATTTTATTTTTATCCATTATACTAACATCATAGATTATATCTAGTTCTCCTGTTTCCAATCCTATTGTTCTATTAGTTTCTTCTACAATATTTCTAAATACAACATTTTTAACAGGAGCTTCTCCTCTCCAATAATCTGGGAATGCTTCTAAAGTTATTCTATCTCCACTTTCCCAAGAAACAAATTTATAAGGTCCTGTTCCAACAGGATTTCTTCCAAAAGAATCTCCAGCTTCTTTAGTTAGTTTTTCACTCAATACAACTATATTGTCATGAGATAAATTATTTAAAATAGCTGCCATTGGTTTTTCTGTAGTAACTTTAACTGTATAATCATCAATAAGTTCAACTGAAGAAATTCCTTTCACTACCTCATGCATTATAGGAGATGATAGAGCTCTTTCTAAAGAAAATTTTACATCTGATGCTTTCATTTCATCACCATTATGAAATTTTACACCCTTTTTTATATGAAAAATTATAGTATTCCCATCCGGTCTTTCCCAAGATTCTGCTAAACATGGTATAGGATTCGCATTTTTATCAAGTTTCATTAAAGGATCAAAAATTTGCATAGTAACTCTCGTAGAAGCACTATCATTTGATGAATATGGGTCTAATGTCTTTGCATCTGATCCCTGTGCAATAATTAAAGTATCTTTTTTTACTTCTCCAGTTTTGTTATCAGTTTTTCCTCCACAAGCTGTAAATATTAATAAACAAAAAATAAAAGTAATAAAAAATAAAATTCTTCTTTTCATACTTCCTCCTTATAAATAAAAATAAAATTTTTGTTATATTGTTTACAAACAAATTTTAAACTTGTATAAAACTACTTTAATCTATCAGTCTTTTGATAATTAATAGTTTATATATTTTTATTTTAAGTATATATTTTTAGTTTATAATACATTTTATATTATTTTTGTAGTAAATACAACTTTTTTTAAAAAAATATATATTTAATTAATTTAACTACAAATTTTTATTAATTAAGTAGAAGAAAATTTTATAAAAGTAAACATTCATAAATAAAAAATCCCTGCTGCTATTTTTATTGCAACTGGGATTTTTATCTTTTATTTTATAAATTTTTCTTTTAATTCTTCTAAAAGTACATCATCAACAGGGATATCCTCTTCATAGAAACTTTTTATTACTCTATCAAATGGAACTATCCATAAAGACATAACAATTCCCTTAGGCAAAGCCATTCTGAAAGTTTTTAGTTTTACAAGCAAATCATCTACTTTATTTTCTTTCATTGGTATAAAAAAGGCAGACGAAGAACCTGGCCAAGTTTTACTTTGCTTTTGTTTAACTTTTTCACTAACAGCTCTATTGACATTACTTTCCACAGCATAGTTATGAATGTTTATATACTCCAAAAATTCTTCTAATCTCCTAGCTTGAGAATCATTGATATGAATCATCAACATTTTATAGATTTTTTCATTTTCTAATTCCATATTAATTCACTCCTTTTTTCTTTTTAGAGAATTTTTTTAAAGAACTTTTTAAGTATTTTAGCACATTTGTATTCATATCATCAACTAAAGTATAAAGTATAGGAATAACTATAAGTGTCAAAAGTGTTGAAAATGATAAACCAAATATAACTGTGAGAGCCATACCTCTATAAATTTCAGACCCCTCTCCTATACCTAAAGCCATCGGTATCATACCTAATACTGTTGTAGCAGTTGTCATAAGTATAGGTCTTAATCTTGTTGTACAAGATTCTATAATAGCTTCTGATCTAGTAGAGCCTCTTTCTCGCAACATTTTTATAAAGTCAATAAGAACAATAGCATTATTAACAACAACTCCAGCAAGTAAGATAATACCTATCATAACCATTATATCTAGAGGTTGTCCGAATATTACTAAGCCCCAAATAACTCCAATAAGGGCTAGTGGAATTGAACCTATAACTATTATTGGTAAAATAAAGCTTTCAAATTGAGAAGCAAGTAAGGCATATATTAAGAATATTGAAATTCCTAATGCAAAACTCAATTGACTCATAGCTTTTATCATATTTTCTGTATCTCCTCCCCAACTATAACTGATTGAATTTGCAGGGTTGGCATTTTTAAATTCTTCAATAAATTTTTGTTGTATAGCTTGTTGACCTGCTCCAGCATCATTTCCAGATATAGTAACCGCATAGATTCTATTTTTCTTTTTTATTTCAGAAGATGCTTCAGCATTTTTTATAGTAGCTACATCGGATAATTTTATAAATTTATGATCTCCTATTTTTATATTAATTTGTTCAAGTGCAGCAATATTATTTCTTTTTTCCTTAGGTAATCTGATAAGAACATCAATTTCTTCGGTACCACTTTTTATGGTAACAGTGTTTCCTCTATCTCCACCTAATACATAGTAACTAAGAGTCTGTGCAATTGTAACAGGGTTAATACCATAAGACTTTACCTTTTCTCTATCTACTTCAATTCTAAGTTCTGAAGAACCAGATGTTAAAGTTGAAGTAAGCTCCATAATACCATTATATTTTTGCATCTTTTCTAAAATAATATTTCCAAGTGATTTTATCTCATCAAGATTAGTCCCCTCTATAACAAATTCAACATCTCTGCTGGAAGTTCCGCTTTGAAAATCACTTGATAGACTGATTTTTGTGTCCAAGATATTTTTAGTCAGTGGTCTTATTTCATCCATAACTTCAAAAACAGATTTTTTTCTATCACCTTTTTTACCAATATCAACATTTAATGTTATACTTCCAGATTGTACAATAGTAGAATAACTTACAGTATTTTCATGAGTAGCTACAAGCTTTTCCATTTCTCTGGCTATTCTATCAGCTTTTTCAATGTCCGTACCTTTTTGTAATTCAGCAGTTATTGAAAATTGACCTTGGTCCTGTTTAGGGAAAAATTCAAATTTTAAAAGTTTAGGTCCCACTATCATTGTAAAAATGAAAATACCAATAGCTATAAAAACTGTTTTTGCTCTATGAACAACTGACCAACCTATAATTGAAAGATAGATTTTTTTTACTTTTGAAAAAACTTTTCCATCTGTTGTAACCATAGATTGTGAATTTAAAAATTTGCTGGCAAGCATAGGAATTAAAGTAATTGCAACTATAAGAGCTGCTATATTTGAAAATATTATAGAATAAGCCATATCCCTAAATATTTCTCTTGATATTCCGGGTATAAATAATATTGGAATAAATACTACCATTGTAGTTAAAGATGAAGCTATAATAGACATAGTAACTTCGTTAGTTCCATTTTCAGCTGCTTCAAGAGTGGGAGCATTAAGTTCAGTTAAATGACGATATATATTATCTACAACAACAACAGAGTTATCTGTAAGCATTCCCACCCCTATTGATAATCCCATAAGGGATATTAAATTCAGTGTAGTTCCTGCCATAGATAAAAATGCAAATGTAAATATTACTGCAACCGGAAGAGATGCTGAAATAAGTAAAGTACTTCTAAAACTTTTTAAAAAGACAAGTAATATTATAGAAGCCAGTACTAAACCTTGAATAGCAGAACTAGAAACATTTGATATTGAATTATTGATATCTATTGAAGTATCTAAAACAATTCTCTTTTGTGTCCCAGCAGGCATCATTCCTTCTAAGTTATCAATTGTTTTAAAGACTGCATTGTTTAATTCAACTGTACTACCATCACTAGATTTAGAAACCATTACAGTTATTGCATCCTCACCATTTAAGTAACCAATGGTTGATTTATCCTCATGAGTTAAAACAACATCAGCTACATCACTTAATCTCAAAGTATTCCCATTAGCTGTGATAACCATACTTTTAAAATCATCTATGGTATTCATTTCACCCATGAATCTTAAAATCATGTCTTTATTTCCATCTGAAACTTTTCCAACTGGAATAGTAGGAGTTGAAGCTGAAATAAGAGAATAAAGTTCCATAGGAGTCATATTATAAGCAGCTAGTTTATCAGAATCAACTTGAACTTGTAATTGTTTAGTTGGGTTTCCAAAAATACTGACCTCACCTATTCCTTCTAGACTTTCAAGTTGAGGTTTTAAATACTGGTCTATAAAAGTAGCTAATGTAGATTTATTTGGAGAAGTAAATGCTATAATTGCAGTTAAATTTCCAGAAGCGACTTCCATTTTCCTAACTATTGGAGAATTCGCATCGTTAGGCAAACTATTGGCAATTTTAGATATTTCTCTTTGGACTTCATTAACTTTTTCATTAGATTTTACTCCAAAGTTAAATTTAATAACTATGGTAGATGAACCATAAGTTGAAGTTGAACTTATAGTGTCAATTCCTTCAACATTGGGTAAAGCTTCTTCAATTTTTTTTGTAATTTGATTTTCTACATCTTCAGCAACAGCCCCTGTCCATGTTGTAGAAACAGTAACAACTGGAACTTGCATATTAGGTAACATTTCTTTTTTCATACTAAACATGGCAAGAAGCCCAATGAAGATGACAGATATCATTATCATAGTCGTAGCAACTGGTCTACGAATAGATATTCCTGCAAGTGTCATTAATTATTCACCTCATTTTTTATTTCAACCTCATCATTATCTTGTAATCCGAAAAGTCCTTTTATAACTATTTTATCTCCTGCTTTTATATCAGTAGAATTGATTTCAGTATATGGAAGATTAGTTACTCCTGTTTTAACTTCAACTTGGTGAACTTTTTTATTAGTAGCATCGTATTTATAAATATAGTTTAGTAATTCTTTTACGAATATGGCTTCATCCTCTACAACTAAAACATTAACTTTTCCTATATTTATAACAACATCACCATACATTCCATCTTTTATAGCCTTATCCGTGTTATCCAAAGAAAGTTTTATTTGGAAATTTTTTGTAGTAGAATCAGCAACAGGATTTAATTCAGTAATAGTAGCATCATATTCTCTATTTAATGCAGCAACTCTAACTTTTAAAGTGTCACCTTTATTAACTTTAGATATAGCTTCAGCAGGGACTCCAACATAGGCTTCTATTTCACTATCATTTAAAACAGTAAATACTGTTTCTTGTGCAGCAACTTTATTCCCGACTTTCACAAATAGGTTGGCTACAACTCCATCAGTATCAGCTCTTCTAGTTAATTTATCATAGTCATTTTTAGCACTTTGTAGACTTGCTTGAGCAACTTCTAGGCTTCCTCTTGCATTAATAAAAGAACTTTCATATTGAGAAAATTCTAAAAAAGAAATAAGCTGTTTATTGAATAAAACTTTAAATTTTTCATAATTAGCTCTGGCAATATCAAATGCAGCTTTAGCTGATTGATAGTTGGCACTGGCTTGTAAATAAAGAGCTTTAGTTGTAGGGTCAGAAAACTCAACAACAAGCTCACCTTTTCTTACAAAATCACCATTTGTTTTATATATTTTTTCAACAGTCCCACCTTTTTCAGTAGAATGATTTATTTTATCTTTAGGTTGTAGAGTTATGCTTGATTCGAATAACTTGGACATTTCTTTTTCTTTTACTTCTCCAAGCTCAACAATTTTTACTATTTTCTTTTCTTCAACAACTTTTTCTTCTTTTTTACCACAAGCAATTATAAATAAACTGGTAGCTAAGATAAGTCCTAAAATTCTTTTCATGTTCTATTCTTCCCCTTTACAAAATTAAATAATAAGTGATCTATATTTTTCAAATGCTAAATAATAGTCCATAAGTGTCTTATTATAGTCAATGTTAGCATCTCTGTATGTATTTTCTGTGTTTAAATAATCAATAGTTGAAATTAGACCAGCATCATATCTCTCTTGATCCATTTCAAAATTTAGTCTAGCTACTTCAAGTGCTTTACTTTTAGAATCTCTCAGTTTTTCTAATCTTAACAGATCAAAATATGCACTTTTTACTGAAATTTCAATATTTTCTTTTGTCGAAATTTCTTGTAATTTTTTTTGTTCTTCTTCGAGTTTAGCAATTTTATAATCATCTATATCTGAGCCAAATGAAAATACATTCCAAGAAACTTGTATTCCACCACGCCATTTTGCATCTCTATAAGAATTTTCAAATTTAGTTCTCTCCGTTGTACCATAAGTAGCAAAAGCTGATACTTTAGGTAACATATCTCCAGCTGCTGCCATAGTTTTTGCCTCAGAAATTTTATACTGTTCTTCAGAAATTTTTGCAGCCAAACTTTCTGTTGTAGCTTGCTTTAAGTCCTCATCAATATTTATAGTAGAAGATAAATTAGATGGAACAGAGAAATTTACTACATTTATTATCTCAGATTTATCTAAACCAGTTTTAATTCTTAATTGCTCTCTATAAGTATCTATTTGACTTTTTATGGCTATGATATTAGCATCAACTTCAAGTAATGAATATTCAGTTTTAGAGATATCAGTTTTTGTAATCAATTGAAGTTCTAATTGCACCTTTTGTTTATCATATCTTTTTTGAAGTATTGATTTAGAATTTTCAAGAGCCTGTAAATCTTTTTCAGCATTTAAAAGGTTAAAAAATACAGCTATTGTATCTATTCTCATTTGAATTTTTGAATTTAAAAAATTGTAGTTAGCTATATTCTCATAGGATTTTGCTCCTTGTATACCAGCTAAAATTGTTCCGCCAGTAAACAATGGTTGAGAAATAGTAATACTCTGTGTATAACCACTTCTTGTTTTAGTCGAAGTATTGTTATCAATTGCAACAATCCTATCATAATTAGTTCGAGCGTACTGACCAGTGTAAGCTACAGTAGGCAAAGCTGCTTTAAAAGCTTTACTTAAATTTAGTTCAGAAATCTCTAAATCCTTTTCAGCGACTTGTATTGTTTTACTATTTGTAATAGCTAAATCAATTGCTTCTTCAAGAGTTAAATCACGAGCTAATAATGAACTGCTAAGCAGTAAAAAAAATGTAAGTAATTTTTTCATATTTTTGAGTTATTGTAATATAATTTCACAAAACTCATTCCTCCTTTTATTTTTTTAATATTTTTTTTATACTTTTAATTACAAGTTCTCTGTTTTTCACCATTTCATCACTGTATAATAGAGTTTTTATTTCATCTAAATTTTTAATTCTGAAGAAATCTTCATTGATCTCTATTGTATCTCTAAAATGGAATTCTATTCTTATTCCTTCAATAATTCTTGCCACAGTCTTGATTTGATCTTCAGGAATAGAGGTATATCTTTTTAGATTAAACTCAATTGTATCGATATGTATGTCGCAAATTTTATATAATTTATACAAATTTTTATTTCCAACATTTTCAAAGTTTTTTAGTAAATTAGCAAGTACTAATTCAAATTCAAGTTCTTCATCGTTTAAATTAAGTCTATATTTTATATAGTTTTCAACAAATTCATCCATATTTTTAGATTTTTCAGTACATTCTTCCATGATTCTTTTTAATAAATTTTTATATTCATCTAAGATAGTTAAAAGCATTTCATCTTTTGAAGAAAAATAAGTATAAAAGCTCCCTTTTGAAATATTACACTGAGCTGTTAATGAGTTAATAGAAACTTTACTATATCCATCTTTTAAAATACTCTGTTTAAAGGTAGTTAAGATTAAATCCTTCTTATTACAATCACTTTTCATATAAAGCTCCTTTATTATTAATATGACCATTCGGTCAATGACCAACTGGTCATTGTGTTATAATAATATATTTTATAAAATAAGTCAAGTATAAAATAAAAAAAAGCCAATTAAAAATTGGCTAATTTCTAAAAATAAAAGTGTTATTATTAAAAATAAAAATTTAATTACATTTCCCATCTAGGATTTTTTAAAAGTTCTCTTCCTATACCAATAAGATCAGAGACATTTGCCTTAAGTAAATCTTCGGCTTCTTTTAAAGTAGTTATACCTCCTGTTAAAATGACAAGGCTTGAAACTTCTTTTTTTATTGCCTTACTTGCATCCTGAAAATAACCTATATTAGAGCAGTCATTTCTTGTATATCTACACATACCGCCACTGATATCAAACAAATCTATTCCTTCGGCTTCTAATAATTTAGCAGCCTCCACTCCATCAGAGATAGTATTTCCACCATTCATATAATCAGAAGCACCAAGGCGTAAAAAGATTGGATAGTCATTACCTACTACTGAACGAACTTCTCTTATTATTTCCATATGGATAAGGAGTCTATTTTTTAGATTGCCACCATAGTTATCATTTCTTTTATTTGTAAGAGGGGAATAAAATTGATTTAAAAGATAGCCATGTGCTGAGTGAATTTCAATACCATCATAACCAGCTTTTTTAGCTCTTAATGCAGCTAATTTAAAATCATTAATTATATTTTTTATTTGCTCGTATGAAAGTTCTTCTATTTTGCCGTCATTTTTGATTCCTGGATGGTCTATAGGGCTTGGAGCTACTACAGCCATTCCTGTAATTTTTGTTGAAGTGGCACTTCCAGCGTGATTAAGTTGTAGAACAACTTTTACACCATTTTTATGAATAGAATTCACTAATTTTTTATGCCCCTCAATACAAGTGTCATCTGCTATAGACATCTGTTTTTTATTTACTTTTCCTTGAAGAGAAACATAATTGTGTTCTATAATAATAAGGCTTATATTAGAATTTTTAGCTCGTTCTTCATAGTATTTACAAACATCATCTGTTATTATTCCAAAGTCGTCACATTTATATGTTGCTATTGGAGGCATAATAATTCTTCCACTTAATTCCATATTTTTAATTGTTATTTTATCTTTTGACATAGTTCCTCCTATAAAACTTAATTGTCTAATTATAACAAATATAGTTTTTAGAAACAAATAAAAAAAAGTATCAAGAAATTCTCGATACCTTTAAAATTAAATTTATAACTCATTTTTAATAGTTTGATATGATTTATCAACAATTTCATCATAAGTCATAGAAGATGTATTTTCTATTCGATCTAAGAATTTAATTTCAATTTTAGATGCTTTAGGAAATTTTTGCCCAGCTGGCCAACAATCATAGGCACCTTTTATAACAAAAGGCTGTATGTCTACATCAAGTTCTTTAGCAAGAATCGCAAAAGTTTTCTTAAACTGATTTAATTTACCATCCCTTGTTCTTAATCCTTCTGGGAAAATGGCAACATTTTTTCCACTTTTTAAAATTTTTGCCATAGTTTGAATAACCTCTGCAATATCCTTATTTACATCTACTAAAACTACATTTGAAAGATTCGCTAATGTTTTCATAATTGGACTTTTAAAATGATCAACTGTCGCCATAAAATAAGTATTTTTTAAAATACTATTACTAACAGCATAATTGAATAAAAATCCATCTATAAAACTTTGGTGATTTCCAATATAAATTGCTTTTTTTCCAGATAACTTATTTTTATTTTCAATTTTAGTTCTTATATAAAAATTTAAAACAAAAAATGAAATTAGCTTCATAAAATAAGCAAAAATACTAGAACTAGGAATTTTAGCTTCAATATCTTTATTAACAATATCATTCCAATCTAAATTTCCTATTTTTTCAGAACTTTTATTATCTTTGACATAGCTAGCCAGCTCAAGTAAAGTTGGATTTTTTGAGATTAAATCTTCATCTTTTATACCAAAATTAAGCTCTAAGAAATGAAGAAATTCAACCATATCCAAAGAGTCCATCTTTAAGTCTATTTCTAGATGAGAGTCTTGGTATATTTCATCTCCTTTTATATTTACTAGATATTTTTTTATTTTGTCATATTCATCAAATGTTGGTTCAGGTTTTCTTTCTTTTTTTTCAATTTTTCCAGCTAATAAATCAGGAATCATAAATCTTTTAATTTTTCCTATTTTTGTCTTAGGAAAATCGTCATTTACAATCTTTACATCTAAAACTTTTTTATAATCTGCCACTTTTTGATTATAGATATCCACTACATTCCATTTTAAAGTTTCATATACATTAGCAATTTTTTCTTCTTTTACTTTTATGAAATCTGGGTGGATTACAGCAGTTAAAGCTCCATTGAATTCAATAACGACTAATTCTGTTATTAAGTTGGTCATAGACATAATTTTTTCTTCAATTTCTATTGGGTTTATATTTTTTCCATTTGAAAGAACTATCATATCCTTTTTTCTACCAGTAATATATAGGTGCTGACCTCTTAATTCTCCAAGATCTCCTGTATGAAGCCATCCATCTTTAATGATTTGGGCGGTAGCTTCAGAATTTTTATAATATCCTTTCATCACATTTCTACCACGGACTAAAATTTCATTGTCTTCTGCTATTTTAACTTGCACATCTTTAATTACTCTTCCAGCACACCCCGGAATAATATCATCCATAGGTGTAAAAGTTATCATAGGAGATGTTTCAGTCATTCCATACCCTTCACATATCTTTATACCTAAAGTATAAAAATCTGCAGCAATCTGCTCATTTAATTTAGAACCACCCGAAACAAAAATTTTCACATTTCCGCCAAAACCATCACTGACCTTTTTAAATATTTTTTTACTGAAATTAATAGAATTTATTTTTTCTGCCAATTTAAAAATAAATCTAGTAATCCATTTTGAATTGATGGTATCCATTATTTTTTTATGTATCATTTCCCATAATCTTGGGACAGCAATTATCATGCTAACTTTATATTTTTTCATTGTTTCAATTAAAGCTGCAGATGAAATTTCTTCTAAAAATACTATTGTAGAAGAATAGATAAGAGGCAGAATCCCTGTTCCTAATAGAGGTAATATATGATGCAATGGAAGTAGAGCAATAGTAATATCTTCTTCACTATACATTTTATGAACATCTAAAGCTTCTATATTTGCAAGTAAATTGTCAAAGGTTATCATTACTCCCTTAGGTTTTCCAGTAGTTCCCGAAGTATATAAAATGAATGCCACATCATCTTTTTTAGGAGCTTCTATAAATAAATCTTCATCTTTTATAGTGTCTATATCAATTGAAGAAAAATCAATGTTATCCACTGTAACAATTTCTATATCTTTTTTTAAAATTTCTAAAGCTTCTTTTACTTTTTCATAGTGTAAATTTGAAGTCAAAATTTTAGTACTCTCAGAATTGTCTATATAATAAGAAAGTTCTTCGGCTGAACTGGAAGCATCTATACAAACTGCAGTTGCTTTAGCATCCCAAATACTAAAAAATGAAATTAAATACTCTGGTCGATTCTCCATAAAAATCATAATATTTGAATTTTCTTTTAAATTTATAAATTTTGTCATTTTTTTTATGTTTAAAATTAATTCTTTATAAGTTATAGGTTGGTCTTTATAATATATAGCTACTTTCTTTTTATCTACTAATATTTTCAAATAAAATTCCTCCTTATTAAAAAATATAACAAGTGTTATTTCAAAGAATTATAACATATAATTATAATATGTGAAAGAAAATTATTTAATTATGGATAATAAAAAATATTTTCATAAATTTGACATAGTATAGACTCTAGTATATAATAATGTGAATTTTTTTAAAAGGAGTATTTTTATTGCATTTTTATTTCATTAATTTTCTTTGCAATTTTATCTTTTGTAGTATTTACAATTTCTTCAACTGATAAATTTTCAGGTTCTATTTTATCTAAAAATTCCACACTTAATTTCCCTTTTTTTGGCAAAGTTTGTCCAATGGGCCATGATTCATAAGCACCATTTATAACAAAAGGATAAATAGGGACATTTAATTCTTTTGCTAAAATCGCAAAAGTTTTTTTGAATTCTAGAAGTTCACCATCTCTGGTTCTTGCTCCTTCAGGAAAAATCATAAGTTTTTTATTATTTTTTAAAACTTTTGATGCAGCCTGTAATGTGGCTTTAAGATTTTTATTCACATCTACTAAAATGATATTTCCATTATCAGCTTGTATCTTTTTTAATTTACTTTTAAAATGAAGTGCAGTTGCTATATAAAAGTTATTTTCCAACTCTTTATTACTGAATGCTTGATTTACTATAAATGCGTCATGGAAACTTTGATGGTTTCCTACAATTATCCCCGCACCTTCATGAATATTTTCTTTTCCTTTAATAGAAAGTTTAAAAAATATTTTGTATACAGGTTTTAAAATAAAATTAAAAATTTTTGAAAATATAGCACTATTAGGCAATTTTACATTATCAGAATCTTCAAATATTTTTTTAAGATTTGCATTATCTTTTGTAAATGAAGTTTCAGATTTTGAAATAACCAAATTTAATAGAGATTCAATTGTTTTATGTTCAATAAAATCTTCTTCTGTAAGATTCACAGAAAATTTAGAGTTCATAAAATTCATAAGTTCAACCATATCAAGGGAATCGAAGCCTAAATCTAACTCAATATGAGAATCAGGAGCTATTTTTACTTGATATGTTTCATCTATATATTTAGCTACAATATCAAATTCATTTTTTATATTTTTAGGAATAACCATATCTTTTTTTGCTTCTTCTTTAGGCTTTTCAACTTTATTATCTAATAAGTCTTTGAGCATGAATCTTCTGATTTTACCCATTCTTGTTTTTGGAAGTTCACTTTTTACAATTTTTATATCATGAATTTTTTTGTAGTTAGGAGCAGTTATATTGTATTTATCAATAACTTCCCATTTAATAGCTTCAGAAATATTTACAATTTTATTTTTTTCAATTAATTCAAAATCAGGATAAATAATAGCAACAAGTTGAGCATTATGCTCCGTAACAGCGATTTCTTTTATTAAATTAGTTCCTCTTGCGATTGCACCTTCAACATCAGCTGGATTAATATTTTTTCCATTTGGTAAAACAATCATTTCTTTTTTTCTACCGATTATAACAAGATGGTTATCTGACATTTTTCCCAGATCTCCTGTGTGAAACCATCCACCTTCATCAAAAGCTTCTTTTGTCGCTTTTTCATTATTATAATAACCTTTCATGACATTTTTACCTTTTACTAAAATTTCATCATCGGAACCAAATTTTACCTCAACATCAGGAATAACCTCTCCAACAGTATCAGCTCTTTCTCTACCAGGTACATTGAATGAAATAATTGGAGCAGTTTCTGTCATACCATATCCTTGTATTAAATGGAAACCTAAGGTTAGGAAATCTTCAATTACATCGGCTTCAAGTTTTGCACCTCCAGATGCCATAACTCTTATATTCCCACCGAATTCTCTATGAACTTTTGAAAAAATAGCTTTTCTTATAGACATAGATTTTATATTTTTGGCAACTTTAAAGAAAAATCTACCTAAAGCACTTTTATTTAGTTCAGTCATGATAGCCTTATTTAACATTTCCCAAACTCTAGGTACTCCAACAATAACACTTATTTTATGTTCTTTTAGAGTCTTCTTTAAGCTAGCAGATGAAATTTCTCCAAGTATTACAATAGGTACACCAAAATATATTGGCATAATTAAAGTAAAACTTAAAGGTAAAATATGGTGATAAGGAAGTATTGCAAGTATAGTATCATTATCAGTTACCAAGTTTACATTTTTTACTCCATTTATGTTTGCCATAATATTTTCAAAAGTAAGCATAACACCTTTTGGGTTTCCAGTTGTTCCTGAAGTATAAAGTATTACCGCCACAGCATCTAAATTATCCACATCAACTGTTTCAGTCTCTGGAATATAATTATCAGGAACTCTAATACCATCTACATCAATTAACTTTATATTATGTCCTGTAAGTTCTTTGGCTTTTTCGGCAGTTTCTCTTGTTTTATTTGATACAAAAATATATTCAGGTTTTGAATCATTAAAAACATAAGCAAGTTGTTCAGCAGTATAGCCAGCATCCAAATTTATAGAGGTTGATTTTTTCTCCCAAATAGAAAAAAGAACAAATATAGTTTCAGGTCTATTTTCTAACATTACAGCTATTCTTGTATTTTCCTTTACTTCAAGATTACTTGCGAAGAACTTTACATATTTTATAACATCACTGTAAGTGTATCTTTTTTCATTATAAATAACAGCAACTTTTTGTCTGTCATATAAAAATCTTATTGACATATGTCCTCCTAGATTAAATTATCTATCATTTCTTCAAGTTCATTTTTTTCTTCATTTGATAAATCATATCCAGCTTTTAATTTCTTTAGTATCTGACTATCACGAGCTGTCATACTTCTTTCTAGTATTTTTATGATGAGCTTTAGATAAAAATTCATAAAATCACCTATTCCTTTAGAATATAACCATAACCACGAACAGATTGAAGAATCTTTCCCTGATTATCACCAATTTTACTTCTAATTTTGTTTATATATACATCTACAATATTTGTATTATTTTTTGAATCAATACCCCAAATTTTTTCCCTGATATGTTCTCTATTTAAGGCAAGATTTTTATTTCTTACAAGTAATTCAATCAAAGCAAATTCTTTTTGTGTTAGCTCTATAACAAAATTATCTTTAAAAAGAGTTCTATCTAACATATTTATTTTAAAATTATGAAAACTCAAATTGATTTCTTTTATGATATCAGTATATTGAATTCTACGAGATAACGCCTTTATTCTATACAAAAGTTCAGAACAGTCAACTGAATCCAGAACAAAATCATCCAATCCACTTTTAAATAATTCTATCTTTAAATCAGTGCTATTATTTGCTGAAACGCATATAAGGCCAGTCTTATTATTATGATTTCTAACTTTTTCACAAAAGAATTTAGCTTCAATATTCTTTACATTATTGTCAATGATGATAATTTCATAACAGCCATAATAGTATTTTTCTAAAGCTTCAACAAAGTTATTTGCAAGCTCTACTGTAAAATTTTCTACTTTGAGGGCATCTTTTAAAGAATCAATAAAATTTTTATTTTCATGTACAAGTAATATATTCATCATAAAACTCCACTTATAATTTTTCTTTGTTTCCTCTCGTATAGCCAAGAACAAAGTCTAAATTTATATTTTTCATTGCATTAAATATACTTTGTTTAATATTAGGATTTGTCATTTCCAATTCTCTTAATAAATTTTTTATTTCTTTTCTTTTAGAATCAACTTTACCAGCCTCTATTGGACAGCCACAACTCATAGGATGTATATCATTGTAAGTCATAAAGTTTATAATATCTTTTTCTCTTACATAGGCAAGAGGTCTTATTAAGCTTAACCTACCAGTTGTCGAAGGAGCCTTAGGTATCATTGTTTTAACTGTTCCTGCATAGAACATATTTATTATAGTTGTTTCTACTATATCATCAAAATGATGACCTAGTGCTAATTTATTGAAACCAAGTTCTTCTACTTTTTTATAAAGAACTCCTCTTCTCATTTTTGCACATAGAAAACAGGGACTGTCAGGTGACTCTTCAAAAGCAATTTTCCATACATCTGCATCAAACATTTCACAGTCAATTCCCATTTCAACAAGATTTTCTTTAAACTTATCTACATCAAGAGCTTCAAAACCAGGATTCATTGAAATAAATTTTACTTCAAAATTTTTACTTCTGTCTTTCTTTAATTCTTGAAAAAGTTTGCAAAGAAGTAAACTGTCTTTCCCACCTGATACGCCTACTGCTATCTTATCACCATCTTGAACCAAATCAAAATCTTTGATAGCTTTTATAAATTTGGTCCAAATTTTCTTTCTATATTTTGTCCTTAAATTTTCTTCTATCTTTTCTTTTTTTGTCTGTTGTATTTCTTCAACTAATAAATTGTAATCATTAGTGTTGTTTTGTAGTTCCATCATATAAATCTCCATCTTTTTATTATAAGAATTTTCTTTCCAAATAATCAGCTACGCCGTTTTCATCATTAGTAAAATAAGTTATATTTTTAAATCCCTTTGTACTCATATAACTATCTTTCATTGCAACAGGATAGCCAACAAATTGTAACATTTTATAGTCATTTCCACTATCACCAAAGGCCATAATATCTTTCTTATCTATATCAAGTGCTTGTGCGATTGTTTCAACTCCTAATTTTTTACTACAATCTTTCATATTAAGGTCTAAACAGTCTTCAGAAGATATAACAATTTCAAGTTCATTTTTAAAATATTTTATCATTAGATCTCTTATTTCAAAGAGTCTTTTTTCATTATCTTCTATTATTAAAACTTTTTCAAGCTCTGGAATAGTATCAGAGTTTTCTATGAAAATAAATTATGTTCTTTTCTTATTTCATCATATACTTCACCAAAAGTTGGAAGATATACATCAATTCCATTAAAAGCTTTGTAACTAATTTTTTCTTTATGTAAAATATCTATTATTTTTTTACTTAAATTTATTGGAATAAAGTGCCTTTTTAAGATACTACCATCCTTATTATAAATATTGGCACCATTATTACAAATTAAATACATATCAATACCTATAAATTCTCGAATTAGATTGGCAGAATGGAAGCTTCTTCCAGTTGCTATTGCTACTTCAAAGCCTTGGGCTTTAATTTTTTTTAAAGTTTCTTTTGATTTTTCAGTTACTTTACTTTCGTTATTAAGTAAAGTTCCGTCCAAATCAGAGATTATCAATTTCATTTTGTACTCCTATTCAAAGTTATAATTCGTTAAAATACTATTTTCTAAATTACCTTTATTTTTTCTAAATTCATTGAAAGAAAGTTCTATAAAACCTCCGTTAACATTGTAAATTTTATCCAATCCTAAACTATTTAAAAATCCCACAGCATCTAAACTTCTATGTCCACTTCTACAATATACATAAATATTTCTATCCTTAGGCAGAGAATTAAGTTCCGCAACAAGATTATGCAATGGAATATTTACAGCTCCTTTTATATGACCAGCACTATATTCATAATCTTCTCTGACATCTAAAAAGAATTCATTATTTTTTATTAAATTCTCAATTTCTTCAACTTGTATTTCATTCACTTCAATCAATTTTGATTTCTTATTAATTGCCATAAGAGCAGCAATGTTTAAAATATCTGGATTAGTATCATCTGATGGATAAATTTTTGCTTCAGCTAAGTCTTTAATACCCATATTATTATCCATTAATAATTTTACACATTCCAATCTTCTTTCTATATTTTTTTCATTAGCTATTTGAAAACCTAAAATTTTACCACTTTCTGTATTGAATAAAAGTTTGACAAAAGCTATTCGATAAGATGGATTAGGTCCATTGTAGTCATTGGATAAATACTTTAAAGTAGAAAAATTTTCTCCTTTTTCTTTAAGTTCTCTAGATGTATATCCAATGCTTCCAAGTTTGTAACTGTGAAGATTAAAAATATGAATTTCATTATCAATTTTTTCTCTTTTTTCAATATATAAATCTTTTTCAATTTCCAAAGAATTATTTATTTTTTTATCTTTATAAATGATATTTATAAAATCTTCATCAAAATATGTGGCTATATTTATATTATTCATTTAATCCTCCTAAGATGGCTCCCATTAAATTATCAAATTCAGATACTTGAAAAGTATTTTTATTAAAATATTTAAGTATATTTAATAAAATAATACTACCCCCAATTATAACATCTCTTCTTTTAGAATCCAAACCTTTTATATCCAAATTAAGAGGAATCTTTTTTAAATATAAGTTAAGATTATTTTCTATATCACTTTCACTAAGCATATAAAGATGTATCTTATTGCTGTCATATTCTTCCATTTCTTCTTTTACACTTACTTGAGTAGTAGCTGTACCAGCAACGCCAATTAGATTAAAATCGTAATTTAAAAATTTATTTAATTTTTTTAATTCAGTTTGAAGCCATTCAGTAGCTAGTTTTCTATTATTTTCAGAAAAATCTAAATTGCCATCTTCATTTAAGAAAAATTTTTCAGTAATTCTAACAGAACCAATATTAAGACTTATACTTTCTTTAATACCTTTAAAATCTCCTAGAGTAAATTCAGTAGAACCTCCACCTATATCAAAAACTAAAATATTTTTATCAAATGTGATAGCAGAGCATACTCCTTTAAAATTAATATATGCTTCTTTCTCACCGGGAATACAGTTAATTTTTATACCTGTTTCATCCCAAACTTTTTTTATGAAATAATCTTTATTAATTGAATCTCTTGTTGCCGATGTAGCAAAGCAATTTATATCTTCAGGCAAAATAGAAAAATCTTTTAAAACTTTAGAATATTTTTTTAATGCTATTAAAGTTCTCTCTATTGCAGTTTCTTTTAAGAATTTATTTTTATTTACATCTTCACCCAGTTTTACAATATCTAAATCTTTATGGATAATTCTTTTTAAAATCATACTATTATTTTCTTTTTTTACTTCAGCAATTAATAAACGACAAGAATTTGTTCCTATATCTATACTAGCTCTTAATTTATTTTTAGAATATTTTTTCATTACTTGTAATATCTCTTCTTCTTCAAGTTCAATTTTTGATAAAAATTTATCCTCTGATATACCTATGGATATAATTTTCCCAAAGGAATTTTTTTTATCATTTTTCATGAGATTAAAAATTTTATCCTCAGGGATATAAGTTGGTTCAGCGTCTATATTAAAAAGTGCAAATAAAGATTTAGTCTTTTCTAGGAAGTCTTGATTAATATTTCCTCTCAAATGAGAAATTTCAAAATCAAAAATAATTCCTTTTGCTACTGCCTCTCCATGAGAAATCCCTTCATAATTATAAAAATTTTCAAGTGCATGAGCATAAGTGTGCCCCAAATTTAAAAACATTCTTTCAAATTTTTCTAAGGGATCTATGTCAACATAGCTCTTTTTTATTGAAATAGATTGTTCAACAATGTTTAATAAAACTTCAGTATTCATAGTTTTTATTTTCTCAACATTATCAATAATATATTTAGTGTAGATTTCATTATTTATTAAAAATAGATGTTTAATGAGTTCTCCCATGCCTGATTTGAATTCTCTTTCAGGTAAAGTTTTCAAAAATTCAACATCGATGATAACTTTGTATGGTTGCTTAAAAGAGCCTATCATGTTTTTACATTTTGGATGATTGATTGCAACTTTTCCACCAACACTTGCATCTACTTGGGCTAGTAATGAAGTTGGGACTTGAATAAATTCTATTCCACGCATATAAGTTGTAGCAATATACCCTCCCATGTCGCATATAACCCCTCCACCTAGGGAAATAACAAGAGATTTTCGAGAAAAATTATTTTCCAGCATAAAATCATAGGCAGGTAAAATATTTTCAATAGTTTTATATTTTTCTCCATCTTTTATAGCAAAATAGAAAATTTTATCTTTCTCATTTAAAGCAGTTCTAATTTTTTCAAAATAAATATTTGCTATTGTTTCATTAGAGAAAATTAGAATTTTATCAAACTTTTCTGTAAAGTTATTTAAAAGTGAAATAATGTTAGCTCCAATATAAATATCCTCACCTATTTTTTTTATTTCCATAAGAACTCCTATATATCTTTTATTTTTCAAAATAAATATAATAACTTAAATATTATAACATATTAAAATAAAAAAACTACTGCCGTTAGGCTTGAGGGCTTCGCCCTCAAAACCCCAATAAAAAAATTTTTATTCTTTTAGACTTAAAGACTTTTGTTCTTTTAATTTAAAATAAAAAAGAAAATATATATATTCTTAAAATAAATTACTTCTGCCGTTATACTTGAGGACTTCGCCTTCAAAACCCCAATAATAAATATTTTATTCTTTAAAAAAAAATATTGCTGAGAAAGACTTCTCAGCAATAAAATTTTCTTATATTACTTATTTTTTCCAACTGGTAATATATTTTCAACATCAAAAGCATGGCATGGTGTAACTGCATATACCATAGAACAATGTGGACATTCATATTCAAATGTTGTCATTGTTATTTCTTTGCCACATTCTTTACAATTAAATGTAGCTGGAAAGGGCATCATTTGATCATAAAATCCCATCATTCTTATTTTTGCTTGAACTTGTTTACCATCTTCAAATTTTCCTGAACATCCATCATGCATATAAAACACCTCTTATAATTAAATTAATCCAAATTTCTTAAGATCTTCTTCAACAGTAGTCATTCCAGCTATACCAAAGTTTTCAACTAAAACTTTTGCTACATTTGGAGATAAGAAAGCTGGTAAAGTTGGTCCAAGATGGATATTTTTTACTCCTAAATACAATAGTGCAAGTAAAACTATAACAGCTTTTTGTTCGTACCATGCAACATTAAATGCGATAGGTAATTCATTTATATCATTAAGACCAAATACTTCTTTTAATTTTAATGCAACAACTGCCCAAGAGTAAGAATCATTACATTGTCCAGCATCAAGAACTCTAGGGATACCATTTATATCTCCTAAATTCAATTTATTGTATCTAAATTTAGCACAACCAGAAGTTAAAATTATTGTATCTTTTGGTAATTTTTCAGCAAAATCTGTATAATAATCTCTCTTTGCCATTCTACCATCACAACCACTCATTACAACAAATTTTCTTATAGCACCAGATTTAATATTTTCAACAATAGTTTCAGCAAGACTTAACACTTGATTATGAGCAAAACCTCCAACAATTTCTCCTGTTTCAATTTCATTAGGTGCTTGACATTTTTTCGCAAGCTCAATCACTTCTGAGAAGTCCTTTGTTCCATCTTTGTTTAATTTAATTCTTTTCCATCCTGGGAATCCAGCAGCGTTTGTTGTAAATACTCTATTGGCATAAGTCGCATTTTTTAGAGGTGGAACTATACAGTTAGTTGTGAATACAATAGGACCGTTGAAATTTGTAAAATCTTTTCTTTGATCCCACCAAGCATTTCCATAATTTCCATAGAAATGAGAATATTTTTTTAATTCTGGATAGAAGTGTCCAGGTAACATTTCAGAGTGTGTATAAATATCTACACCACTATCTTTTGATTGTTCTAGTAATTGCTTCAAATCCCATAAGTCATGCCCACTTATTAAGATTCCTGGTCTAGTTCCTGCACCAATTTTAATTTTAGTAATTTCTGGATTCCCAAAAGTTTCAGTGTTAGCTTTATCTAATAGAGCCATCACCTTAACTCCATGTTCTCCAACTTCTAAAACATGTCCTATTAATTGTTCAACAGATAGAGTATTATCAACACTAGCAAGTAAAGATTTTTCTACAAAAGCAAATAAGTCATCTTGAGTTTGACCTAAGTTCATAGCATGTTCAGCATAAGCTGCCATACCTTTTAGACCATACATAGCAAGTTCTCTTAGAGATCTTACATCGTCGTTTTCTGTTCTCAAAACTCCAACAATTTCATGTTTGTGAGCATAATTAATAATATCTTCAGTAGAGTTAAAATTCCAAGTTACTAATTCTTTTCCAAATCTTTCAGCGAAGCTTCTATCTTCATTTGAAACTAAAGTTTTTAGCTCCTCTCTTAAATTTAATCCAGCTTTAATCTCTTCTATTATTGCATCGTCATCAAAGTTAGCGTTAGTAATAGTTATAAATAAAGAGTTTACTAAATATCTGTTTACTTTATTTTCTAAAATTTCCTTTGCTTCATTTTTTGCTCTTAAGATAGAACTATAAACTGCAACTCCTTTAGCAGTATGAATAAGTAAATCTTGTAAATCAGAAGTATCAGCTTTTTTTCCACATACTCCAACTGTTGTACATCCAGTACCTTGAGCTGTTTCTTGACATTGATAACAAAACATATTATTTGACATAAAATCCTCCTATAAAATATAAAGTTTAATTTCTGTTAAAATAAATTAGTAATAATTTATTATTATTTTAAAATAAATTTTTTATAAAATCAGTAACAAATGTTACAAAAAAAATAAAAAAATAATTATTGACTTTTTAAAATAATAGTGGTATATATTAACTATAAAATTATTAGCCACTTAGTATAAAGAGTGCTAAAAATTATTAAAAAATAATTTTTATGAGCCATTAAGAATATTATTAAGTGAAAGAGGAGGGATACTATGAATCCGAATAAATTTACAGAAAGTACAATTACTGCAATAAACTTAGGTATAGATATAAGTAAAAATAATATGCAACAAACTTTAAAAGCTGAATGTTTAGCTCTTGCAATGTTAGAACAAACAGATGGATTAATTCCAAGAATTATTGAAAAAATGAATCTAAACTTAAAAAATATAAAAGAAAGTTTAAATACTGAAATTAAAAAATTTCCTAAAGTTGAAACAAGAAGCATAAATAATAATGAAAATATAAATTTAGACCAAAAAACTTATAATATTTTACAAAATGCAGAAAATATTATGAATAGCTTGGAAGATAGCTATTTAAGTGTGGAACATATATTTTGGTCTATGATAGAAAATTTGGAAATTTTAAGAAAAAATGGAGTAAATTTGAAAGAGTACAAGGAGGTACTAATGAATATAAGAGGAAATAAAAAAGTAGATAGTCAAAATCCGGAAGCGACTTATGAAGTCTTGGAAAAATATGCAAAAGATTTAGTTGCTTTGGCAAGAGAAGGAAAAATTGATCCAATTATAGGTAGGGATTCTGAAATAAGAAGAGCTATACAAATAATTTCAAGAAGAACGAAGAATGACCCAATTTTAATTGGAGAACCAGGTGTAGGAAAAACTGCAATAGTTGAAGGACTGGCACAAAGAATACTAAATGGTGATGTCCCTGAAAGTTTAAAAAATAAAAAGATATTCTCACTTGATATGGGAGCTCTTGTTGCAGGAGCAAAATATAAAGGTGAATTTGAAGAAAGAATGAAGGGAGTTTTAAAAGAAGTCGGAGAATCTAATGGAGAAATTATACTTTTTATAGATGAAATTCATACAATAGTTGGAGCAGGAAAAGGAGAAGGTTCACTTGATGCAGGAAATATGTTAAAGCCAATGTTAGCAAGAGGAGAATTAAGAGTAATTGGAGCAACAACTATTGATGAATATAGAAAATATATTGAAAAAGATCCAGCATTGGAAAGAAGATTCCAAACAATTTTAGTAAATGAACCGAATATTGATGATACAATATCTATTTTAAGAGGGCTTAAAGAAAAATTTGAAACATATCATGGGGTTAGAATAGCAGATGCTGCAATAGTCGAAGCGGCAATTTTAAGCCAAAGATATATATCTGATAGAAAACTTCCAGATAAGGCGATAGATTTGATAGATGAAGCTGCAGCTATGATAAGAACCGAGATAGATTCAATGCCAGAAGAACTTGATAAGTTAACAAGAAAAGTATTACAAGTTGAGATAGAAATAAAAGCTCTACAAAAAGAAACTGATGATTCTTCAAAAGAAAGATTAGCAAGGCTTGAAAAGGAATTAGCAGAATTAAATGAAGAAAAGAAAATTTTAACATCTAAATGGGATTTAGAAAAAGAAGATATAGCAAAAATAAAAAATATTAAAAAAGAAATAGAAAATGTAAAGCTTGAAATGGAAAAAGCTGAAAGAGAATATGATTTAACAAAGTTATCTGAATTAAAATATGGAAAACTTGCAAATTTACAAAAGCAGTTAGCTGAACAACAAAATAAGGTAGATGAAAATGGAAAAGAAAATTCTCTTTTAAAGCAAGAAGTAACTGCTGACGAAATAGCTGATATAGTTTCAAGATGGACAGGAATACCAGTTTCAAAATTGACAGAAACAAAAAAAGAAAAAATGTTAAAACTTGAAGATAACATGAAAGAAAGAGTAAAGGGACAGGATGAAGCAGTTAAAGCAGTAGCTGACACTATGCTTAGATCAATAGCAGGTTTGAAGGATAAAGGAAGACCTATGGGCTCATTTATTTTCTTAGGACCAACTGGAGTTGGAAAAACTTATTTGGCTAAGACACTAGCTTTCAACATGTTTGATAGTGAAGATAATGTTGTAAGAATAGATATGAGTGAATATATGGATAAATTTTCTACAACAAGACTTATAGGAGCACCTCCTGGATATGTTGGATATGAAGAAGGAGGACAATTAACTGAAGCAATAAGAACTAAACCTTATTCAGTGATATTATTTGATGAAATAGAAAAAGCACATCCGGATGTATTTAATATCTTACTCCAAGTATTGGATGATGGAAGACTTACCGATGGGCAAGGAAGAGTTGTTGACTTTAAAAATACTTTAATTATAATGACATCAAATATTGGAAGTCATTTAATATTGGAAGACCCAGAACTGCAAGAAAATACGAAAGAAAAAGTTTTAAATGAATTAAAATCAAGATTCAAACCAGAATTTTTAAATAGGGTAGATGATATTATAACATTTAAAGCTTTAGGTTTAGATTCTATAAAAGAAATAGTTAAATTAAGTTTGAAAAGTTTAGAAGATAAATTAAAAGAAAAATCAATAAGCTTAAATTTTTCAGACAAAGTTATAGAATATCTAGCAGAAAATGCTTATGATCCACAATATGGAGCAAGACCACTTAGAAGATTCATACAAAAAGAAATTGAAACAAGTTTGGCAAAGAAAATTTTGGCAAATGAGATAAAAGAAAAATCAACAGTATCTGTAGATTTAGAAAACAATCAAATAGTATATAAAGAAATGTTATAAAAAGTATTAAAAAAACTCCATTTAGTATACTTTACTAAGTGGAGTTTTATATTATATATATCGTTTTTTAATACTCTAATAATTAAAGAGCAGTAAAATTAGTAATTTTATAGATAAAAAATTATATTTTAAAAAAAATCTTCACAAGTTTCATCATTACAAACAACATTTGGATCGTATTTTTCAACAGAAACAATTTTGATTTCTTCATCTATATTCTTTTTTGCAAAAAACTTGTCATAAATAAATAAAAATAAAAATGCAATGACAAGACCACCAAAGCTTCCTAATATACTTTTACCCTCAGAAAAACCAAATTTAGCCATAATAATATAGCCAAGTATCATAAAAATTGGAGGCATTACATAAGCTATTGTTGCTGCTTTGATTACATCTTTTTCCGATATTTCAAGTGTAACCAAATCTCCTAAATTCACAGCTCTATCAATTTTAAATTCAAAATCTTTACCATATTTACTAGCTTCACTACATTGACTACAATGAGAACAAGAAGAACTTTTATATAATTTTATACTTACTTTATTACCATTAATTTTTGTAACTATTCCTTTGTTTTCCATTTTTAAGAACCCCTTTACATAAGTCTTGAATTTATTATAGCAAATTATAAAAAAAAGTATATAATAAATGAAATTAGTAAGATAGGGTGATTATAATGAAAAGGTTTCAAAATGCGACACTTGAGTACAATGCAGAAAAAAAAGAATTAGTTTTTCGTGACGCAAAAACTAATGGAATATTCTTTGCCATAGAATTTTTTGAAAGTATGCAGATGAAGAGAGTTTTTTCATTGTACCCATTGAGTGTTGAAATAAAAAATAATATGTTAGAACTTAAATTTTCAGTTCAAAGCCAAAATCAAGATCAGAATGTACTAACTATGCTTATAGAACTTTCACAGCTTTCAACTGATAAGAAAACGGTAATAGATGTTTCAAATGAAAATTTTGATGATATAGTTTTTTCATAAAATATTAACTGCACCACTAATCTTAGATAAAGATAAGAGGTGCAGTTTTTTAGTGTATAAATATTATTTAATATTACGAAATATAAGTTAAATTAAAAATGAATTTTAATATCTTCAGTTGCTAAAATTTCTATATTTTTATTACACTCATCAATTAATATTTTTTTTTCGTAGTTATTCAAAAAGTAATGATAACATTTTTTTTCATTTACTATATCAGAATATGAAAGAAATTTAATATTTTTTGGGATTTCATAGTTGTCTAAAATTTTTATAAAATTTTCCAAATTAATATTTTTATCATTAATAACTAAAATATTGTCTGTTTTTAAATTTTTAATTTCATCTAAATTTTCAAAGTTATAAAAAATATAAAAATCAGCTTCTTTTAAATCTAAATTTATACTCATTTTCAGTTTTTTTTGTAAAGCATAAAGTGAAATTGTGCTTATGATTGTATTTATACCACGCCCTTTTTCCATAATAACTAAAGTTTTAGATTTATTTTTAAAAAAGGAAGATAAAACTTTTTTCTGAATAGAATTATAGTTAAAATCTCCAAGCAAATGTTTTTTTATATCCATAAAAAGTTGAGCTTCTTTTATAGCATAGGAATTCAAATCTTTATCTTTTGAAATTTCCAAATAGAGATTTATATTTTCTGTCTTTAAAATTTTTTCTTTTAATTTCACAGAAAAGTTGTAGGAAAAGTTCTTGTGTAAATCTGTTAAAAATTTAGCTAAATTCTCATCTAAACTAGCAACAAGTGTTCTGTCTTTTATTAGATCAATGCCATTGTATTCATTAAATTTCAAGCTCAAGTTAGAATCTAAATCATTTCTTCTGGTATAGGCAACAGTTTCTATTGGAAATTTTATATCTTTTCCATTTTTTTCAATTTCATCTAAAAACTCTAAATTCTCTTGAGAATTTTTTATATCTTCTATTTGCAGTTTATACATATATCTGTCTTTAAAAGTTTCTAATTTCAATTTAAAAGCTACATCAATATTTTTTGAGTTTACAATTAAATCATAATAATCACCGCCATTAAAAAATATACAGTTTTTAAAGGTGTAACCATTTTTATGTAAATCGAATATTATATGTTCTGTACTGTTTCTTGTGAAACGAAGATTAGAATAAATACAATTCTTAAAAGCAAAAACTGGAGTATGATTTTTAGAACCAAAAGGTTCTAAAACTTCAAGTTGCTTTAAAAAGTCATAGCTCACTTTGTATGGTTCTAAAATTTCAGTGATTTGAATTTTTTTATTAAAAATATTATTTTCAAAATTTTCAGCTATAAATTTATCAACTCTATCATAAAATTCGTCAATTTTATCTATGGCAATAGTAAATCCGGCAGCTCCAGAGTGCCCCCCATATTTGATTAAAATATCTGAAACGGAGTTTAGGCAGTCTACAATATTTATTCCATCTATACTTCTACATGATGCGGTTGCAATTCCTTCAGTTTCTTTAATCTCCATAATAATAGTCGGACTATAGTATTTATCCAAAATTTTTGATGCAACAATTCCAATTACTCCGTGATGAAAAGATTTATTAGCAACTAAAATTAAATTTCTGTTATATAGTTCTTTCTGCTCGACTTCACTTACAGATTTTTCAAAAATTTTCTTTTGAATTTCTTTCCTCTCATCATTATTTTGTAAAAGCTCCTCTATCATTTGTAGACATTTAAAGGCATCTTCTTCTAAAAATAATTTAACTGCATTTTTAGCATCTTCCAATCTACCAGCTGCATTAAAAATAGGAGCGATGATATAACCTATATCATAAGCTGAATATATTCTATCTTGATAATCCTCAGGATAAATTTTTCTAAGTAATTGTTTTAAGCCTATCCACTTAGTGTTGTTAAGAGTTTTTAAACCTCTTTTTACAAATTTTCTATTATCTGAAATAAGTGGAACAATGTCTGCAACTGTACCTATTGCAACAATATCTAAATATTTATCTAGAGCTGATACATTATTTTTTTTATTAAAAATAGCTAAGGCAAGCATAAATGCAGTTCCGACACCAGCTAAATATTTAAATTCGTATTTATTTTCATTCCTCTTAGGGTTTATTACTGCAAGAGCTCTAGGTAAAATTCCTGTGATTTCATGGTGATCAGTTATTATAAAATCTAAATTAAGTTCATTAGCTAAGTCTATTTCTTCAATTGAATTAATACCACAATCAACGCTTATTACTAATTTTGCACCATCTTCCTTTAAAAATTTGATAGCCTCTTTATTTAAGCCATAACCATCATCTCGCAACGGAATATAATAATCTACATTTGCACCAAGTTCTGAAAATGCTAAATAGAGAAGAGAAACAGAAGTGATACCGTCTACATCGTAGTCCCCATAGATATAAATTTTTTCTTGTTCTTCTATTGCTTTCAGAACTCTTTGAACAGCTTTATCCATATCTTGAAAATCTAAAGGATTAAAATTGAAATTTTCGTCTAAACTTAAATTTCTATCTTTTAAAATACTTTCAATGATTGAGTCATATTTAGAGTTTTTATCTATGTAAAAATTATTACTATAATTCTTTACCCAAGTTGTTTTTTTCATTTTTTCTCCAATCTATTAAAATAAAAAAATTTATTTATATTATAACATACAGTAAGTGATGAAAATTTGACATTTTTTTATTTATTTTAAATATATTTTTATATTGCTTTTTAATATTTATTATATTATAATAAATTAGGAATTAATGGAAAAATGATGGTTAAAATTAAAAAGAGAGGTGAGGAAATGATAGCCTTAACATTAAATTTTAAAGATGATGAAATTGAAATAATTAATAAATATATGAAAGCAAATAAAATAAATCTGGCAGACTTGCCAAGTATTTTCACCAGTTTTTTAATAACTGAAAAATATAATAACGAAACTATTAGAGCTATGGAAGAAGCTGAAAGAATAGCAAAAGACCCAAATATAAAATCATATTCAAATACTAAAGACCTTTTTAAAGACTTGGAGATTTAAGAAATGTATGAAATAAAATATACAAGTCAATTTAAAAAAGATTTAAAGAAAATAAAAAAAGGAAACTATGACATTGAAAAGTTAAAAATAGTTATCGAATTATTAGCAAGTGGAAAATTATTACCCATAGAGTATAAGGATCATAAATTAATTGGAAATTATAAGGGACATCGTGAATGTCATATAATGCCTGATTGGCTGTTGATTTATTATATTAGTGATAATATTTTAGTTCTAACACTTTCAAGAACTGGAACACACTCAGAATTATTTAGCAAATAATAAATTTTATAAATAGGTACCTAAAATAAAAAATAGGTACTTTTTTATTTCAAGTCTTACGGTTGAAAATTATTTATATAATTTTATATAAATAAACAGATTTCTTCAACTAACTTTTACTACTGCGGTGGCTTGAGGATTTATTATGTCATCTTCAAAAATTGATTTTGTAAAAATGAAAACTTTTGTTAGATAAATATAAAAAGTCTTTGTTAAATAAGAAACAAAGACCTTTATTTATAGATTTATTATATTAATTTTTTAATTTTTGTCAGGAATCAGCTTATGTCTAAATAAATATTCAGCTAAATATATAAAAGGAGTATCACAAATTGCCACAATAGATTTTATTACATAAGTTGAAATAAAAATTTGTATAAGAACTTCTAAAGGATAAACTCCATAGAAGGCTATAATCGTAAAAATAAAATTATCTAAAAGTTGACTTATTAAAGTACTTCCATTATTTCTAAGCCATAAATATTTTACACTAGGGAACTTGTTTCTAATAACTTCATAAAGCCACACATCATGAAATTGAGAGATTAAATATGCAACAACAGAAGCAAAAGCTAACCTTGGCATCAAAGAAAATATTGCTTTAACTCCATTAAACATCTCTAACCCTTCAGGAACATCAAGAGGAGTAAAAGAAATTGCAACTTGCATAATAGCCGTCATAGAAAATAATGAAAAGAATCCAATTTTTACAGCTGTACTCGCATCCTCTCTTCCATAATTTTCACTTAAAATATCAGTTACCAAAAAACCACCTGCGTATAAAATATTTCCCAATGTTGCATCCATACCAAAAAGTCTAACAAGCATTACTACTTGAACATTTGCAAGTATTGTTGAAATTGGAACCCAAGCATAAAGTCCAGTTTTCCCAAATTTCTTATAGGAAAAAGTTATACACGAAAAGTTAATCATTAACATTAAAAACCATAAAAATATATTTCTCATTGTTCAAACACTCCTAAGTCTTTATTATCAATTAAAATTTCTATTCTTTCATCATTGAAAAGATATTTCATATCACTTACAAACCATCTCACAAGTTCATCATCTCTTTCAACCTTTGTACCATTATTTACAAAAACATTTATCGTAATGGCTTTAAAATATTTTAAACCCATTTGAATATCATTTTTTATCATTTCTTTGGTTTGTCCCTTGGTTGCAATTAAAAGACAAACTGAATAAAGTTTCTCTGATAAAATTTTAAGATTTTTTGAATTAAGTACAAAATTTTTATTATATACATTAACTCTAAAATCATTGTCGAAAGTTTCTACACCCATTCTAAATCTGATCTCTATTTTTTTATCTTTATTAAAAAAGAAATTATTTCATCAAGACGATTGATATAAGTGTAATAAGCTTCAAAGTATAAGATTTCAATATTTTTTTCATAGACAATTTCTCTAATTTTTTCTAAAGTTTTTTGTGGAATTTCAAATACGGATCCAGAATTTATAACTTCTAAAATTTTAAATTCACCCGTAATTTCTTTTAAAACTTCTAAATTAATAGAATTAATCTCATTTTCATCTATGGAATTATCTTCAATATAATTACAAAAACTGCATTTCCCATAAATACAAGGAAAAGATTTCAAAAGTACAATTTCTCTTGCAAATTTTCCATAAACCTTACTGTATCGTATACCCATATTCCTCCTTTTTTCATAAAATGTTAGAGTTCTATGCTAGTTCTCGAAACCTAAAACCCAATCATTATTTTATTGATTGATAATTAAAATTAAATTTATACTTTCCTATATATCAAAAAAGCTAGCTAAAAAGTTAGCTAGCTGAATATGAAATCTATTAGAAACAAAATTTTTATATAAATTAAAAAAATCTAGTTTTTTAAAGATGGTTCGGCTAGCACATCTATATTTTTATTTTACTAAATAAGAATACACTGTAAAAATAAAATTGTCAATATAAAAAAAGCTATGATATAATATATCTTTAAAAGTATATAAAAAAAGAGGTTCATATGGATACAAATTTATATAAAAAAATGAATGATTTAACAAAAGTGAAAAATAGAGAAGAGGAGATTATTAGAATAAGAAAAAGAACACAAAACATAATAATAATTTGTGTTATATTGGTTTTGATAGGACTTGCTAATTTTTATAGTGCTATTTTGCGTTTTGATACAAAAATAGTTTTCAATAAAATGATAAAACATATCGCAATTTTGTCTTTAGCCTGTATTTCCTTTTATATCACATCTACAATTAACTTTAATATCTTCAAAAATAAAAAAATGAGGTTTTTATTTTTAACTCTGGGGATAGTTTTATTTTTAATTGTAGCCTTCTTCCCTGCCCCAACAATTTTTCCTACAATTAATGGTGGGAAAGGTTGGATAAGAATAAAGGGATTTAGCTTGCAGATTACGGAACTTTTTAAAATTCCATATATTATAATGATTGCTAGTTTATTTGCTCGAGGAAAAGATGACGGGACAAAGATTTCTCCAATGAAAAATACTATGAGTGTATTTTTATATCTGGGAATTTTCATATTTTTACTTTTATGCCTTAAAGATTTGGGGACTGGAATACACTATGTTATGATTACATTCTTTCTAATTTTTATGTCAGATTTAAAAGATAAAATAATATGGCCGATTATTTCAATTGGAGTGAGTTCGTTGACAATTTTTTCATTTTTATTTTACAAGTTTGGAGAAAGTTTTGGAGGATATAAACATCACAGATTGAAAATATTTATAGATGGACTTTTAGAAAATAAGTATGATAGATTTGAAGCTTATCAAATATATCAATCTCTTGTTGGCTTTGGAACAGGAGGATTATTTGGAAAAGGGTATGGAAACGGAGTACAAAAATATAGTTATATACCAGAGGTTGAAACCGACTTTGCAATTTCTACCTTTGGGGAAGAAATGGGACTTGTGGGTATGTTTTTGATACTTGTAACATTTTTAATATTGTTTATTTTGATAATGAATGTTGCAGAAAATACTAAAACTTATTTTGGAAAATATTTAGTAGCTTCTGTCGGTGGATATTTTATAACTCAAGTTATTATAAATATAGGAGTTGCGATAGGATTGATACCTGTTTTGGGAATTCCATTACCTTTTATAAGTTCAGGAGGATCTTCACTTCTGGCTTTGTCCGTTGCAATGGGCTTAGTAGTAAGTGTAAATAACTCCAAATTAAAAGAAATATAATTAGCATTTTTTGACATTGTTTGTCATCAGTGTTATAATTCTTAGATAAAAATAAAATAAGGAGGAAGAGAAAAACTCTAAAATTTTTATGGAAATGAAAGATATAATTGAAAAAGTAAATTACTATTCAAGGCTTAGTAAAACAAGAGAGCTTAGTAGCGAAGAGAAAATAGATAGAGAATATTATAGAAAACTTTATCTTGAACAATTCAAAAATCAGGTCAGAGGACATTTAGAAAATATAGAAATAGTAGATGAAAATAAGATAAACTAGGAGGATGAAATGCTAAAAGTAAGAGATATTTTTAGAGATGGTCAAAAATATGTAAACAAAGAGGTAGAACTTTTTGGTTGGGTAAGAAAAATTAGAGATCAGAAAAAATTTGGTTTCATTGAATTAAATGATGGTTCTTTTTTTAAGGGCGTACAAGTTGTATTTGAAGAAAATTTAAAAAATTTTGATGAAGTTTCAAGACTTTCAATAGCTTCAACTATAAAAGTAAAAGGGATATTAGTAGAATCTCAAGGTGCAGGGCAAGCTCTTGAAGTTAAAGCAACTGGTATTGAAATTTTTCAAAAAGCAGATTTAGATTATCCTTTACAAAATAAAAGACATACATTTGAATACTTAAGAACGATAGCTCATTTAAGACCAAGAACAAATGCATTTTCGGCAGTATTTAGAGTGAGATCTGTGCTTGCATATGCT
Organism: Fusobacterium gastrosuis; assembly: GCF_900095285.1. GTDB lineage: Bacteria > Fusobacteriota > Fusobacteriia > Fusobacteriales > Fusobacteriaceae > Fusobacterium > Fusobacterium gastrosuis. The sequence goes on from NZ_LT607734.1 coordinate 168,175, forward strand.
ATACATAAATTTTTCCAAGAACAAAACTTTGTATATGTTCACACTCCAATAATTACTGGCTCAGATGCTGAAGGTGCTGGAGAAATGTTCAGAGTAACAACTCTTGATATGAATAAATTGCCTAAAAAAGAAGATGGAACAGTTGATTCGAGTAAAGATTTCTTTGGAAAAGAAACTAATTTGACAGTTAGTGGACAACTGAATGGTGAAACTTACTGTGCTGCTTTTAGAGATATTTATACATTTGGACCAACATTTAGAGCTGAATATTCTAATACAGCAAGACATGCTTCTGAATTTTGGATGATAGAACCTGAAGTTGCATTCACAGACCTTAATGGAAATATGGAGCTTGCAGAAGCTATGATTAAATATATTATAAAATATGTAATGGATAATTGTCCTGAAGAAATGGAATTTTTTAATGCTTTTGTTGAAAAAGGTTTATTTGAAAAATTGAATAATGTTTTGGAAAGTGATTTTGGAAGAGTAACTTATACAGAAGCAATAGATATTTTAGAAAAATCAGGTAGAAAATTTGAATTTCCTGTTAAATGGGGAATAGATTTACAAAGTGAACACGAAAGATACTTAGCAGAAGAATATTTTAAAAAGCCAGTGTTTGTAACTGATTATCCAAAAGATATTAAAGCTTTCTATATGAAACTTAATGAAGATGGAAAAACAGTTAGAGCAATGGATTTGCTAGCACCTGGAATTGGAGAAATCATAGGAGGTTCTCAAAGAGAAGATAATTATGATTTATTAGTAAAAAGAATGGATGACTTGGGTCTAGATAAAGAAGCGTATTCATTCTATTTAGATTTAAGAAGATTTGGTAGCTTCCCACATTCTGGATATGGTTTAGGTTTTGAAAGAATGATGATGTATATAACAGGTATGCAAAATATAAGAGATGTAATACCTTTCCCTAGAACTCCAAATAATGCACAATTCTAATGAGGAAAATTTAAAATATGAAAAAGAGAATAAAAGAAATTATAGTTGTAGAAGGAAAAGATGATATTTCTGCTGTAAAAGCTGCAGTTGATGCAGAGGTTTTTCAAGTCAATGGTCATGCAGTCAGAAAAAATCAAAGTATTGAAAAGCTGAAGACAGCTTATGAAAATAAAGGACTTATTATATTAACTGATGCTGATTATGCTGGTGAAGAAATTAGAAAATATTTGAATAAACATTTTCCTAATGCGAAGAATGCTTATGTGCCGAGAAAAAATAGTACTAAAAATGAAGATATAGGTGTAGAGAATGCAAAAGTTGAAGACATTATTCTAGCCTTAGAAAAAGCTAGATGTAACTTTGAAGTGAAGGAAAATAATATATTTACAAATGATATATTATTTGAATATGGACTCATTGCAAAAGAAAACTCCTTTGAACTTCGTGAGAAGTTAGGAAATGAATTGGGTATAGGATATTCAAATGGAAAGCAGTTGCTTTCTAAGTTAAATAAATATAATATAAGTTTTGAAGAATTTGAAATGGCATATAATAAAATAAAAAATATCACAGATTAATCTGTGATATTTTTATTATTTTTCAATTTTTAATGCTCTGAAAGAATTTAAAACAGCAAGTATCGTAACTCCTACATCTGCAAATACAGCTTCCCACATACTAGCTATACCTAATGCAGAAAGGGCAAGAGCTATAACTTTTATAACAAAGGCAAAAGTCATATTTTGAATTGCAATTTTTATTGTTTTTCTTGCAATTTTAATAGAACTTACAATCTTTTGAAGTTCATCTGTCATTATAACAACATCTGCAGCCTCTATTGCAGAATCAGACCCAATAGCTCCCATTGCAATGCCTACATCTGCTCTTGCAAGCACAGGAGCATCATTTATTCCATCTCCAACAAAGGCAATTTTTTTCTTTGGATTAATTTTAGTATTTAAAATCTGTTCAAATTTATAAACTTTATCGGCTGGTAGCAAATTAGTATAAACTTCATCTAAGCCAAGTTCATTAGCAACCTTTTTTCCAATTTTTTCATTATCACCAGTAAGCATAACTGTTTTTGTAATACCTAAATTTTTTAAATTTTCTATATCTTTTTTTGCTGTTGCTTTTACTTCATCAGCAATAACAATATAGCCACTGAATTTATCATTTATAGAAACATATAAAGTAGTCCCGCTTTCATTTATGTTTAATTCTTTGGGAACATCTACAAGTTTTTCATTTCCAATTACAATTCTACTGTTCTTAACAATTGCTTCTATACCCTTCCCCGGAATCTCTTTAATTTCTTGAATATCATTTTTATTAACTTCTTTTTTATAACATTTTAAAATAGATTTTGAAATAGGATGATTAGAAGAAGATTCAGCTAAAGCTACTAATTCTAAAAATTTATTTTTATCTAAAGAGCTATCATATAACTCTATTTTTTGTACATTGAATACACCTTTTGTTAAAGTTCCAGTTTTATCAAAAATAATAGTATCTATATCAGCTAAAGCTTCAAGATAATTTCCACCTTTCACCAAAATTCCAGAACTTGAAGCAGCTCCTATTCCACCGAAAAAACTCATTGGAACTGATATAACAAAGGCACAAGGACAAGATACAACTAAAAAGGCTAAGGCTCTTAGTATCCATTCTTTCCAATTTGAAGAATCAAAAGTTAAAGGAGGAAGAGTTGCAAGTAAAAAAGCCAAAATTACAACAATAGGTGTATAAATTTTTGAAAATTTAGTTATCAATCTTTCTGATTTTGATTTTCTTCCAGCAGCATTTTCAACTAAATCAAGAATTTTATTAACTGTTGAATCAAAGTATTCTTTAGTAACTTTAGCTTGAATAAGTCCACTAGTATTAACAGAACCACTTAAAATAGACATTCCTTCTTCAACTTCAAATGGTAGAGATTCTCCAGTTAAAGAAGACATATCTAAAGTAGAGCAACCTTTTGTTATAACTGCATCTAAAGGAACTCTTTCGCCTGGACGAATCTCAATAATCTCTCCTAATTTTACTTCATCAGGTTCAATAGTTTCTATTTTATCATTTCTTATGACATTGGCATACTTAGGTTTTATATCCATTAAATCAGCAATTGATTTCCTTGATTTAGATACTGCATAACTTTGAAATAGTTCCCCTACCTCATAAAATAACATAACAGCAACGGCTTCCGGATATTCACCTATAATAACAGCTCCTAAAGTTGCTATTGTCATTAAAAAATTTTCATCAAAAATTTCTTTTCTTTTTATGTTTCTAAAAGCTTTTAAAAGTACAGATTTTCCAACAGTTATATATGCGGCAATCAATAAAATAATTTCAATATAAGTATTATATTTTTTGGCAAGCATTCCAAATGCAAAAAGAATAAAAGCAATCAGAATATTTTTTTCTCTTTTTCCCATTAAAATTCTCCTAACTATTATGCTTTTACGACATTTACATCAGGTTCAAATTCATTTACAATCTTTTTAGCTTCGGTAAATACAGCATCAAATTTATCATCATCAGCTTCCAATGTCATTTTAGCTGTCATAAAATTTACAACAACTGATTTCAAACCATCTATTTTTTTTATTTTTTCTTCAATTTTTCCTGCACAGTGTGCACAATCTAATCCTTCTAATTTATAAACTTTTTTCATAATTTTACCTCCATATATTTTTATATTTTTATTGTTAATATATTATTTTTCTTCTTTTATGTGAATTAAACCTTGTTCAAAAATTTCTTTTACATGATTGTCTGCAAGAGAATAAAAAACTTCTTTCCCTGATTTACGAAATTTGACTAAATTAGCATCTCTTAGGGAACGAAGTTGATGTGAAATTGCTGATTTTGTCATATTTAAAACATTTGCAAGATCACAAACACACATTTCACTCTCATCCAACGCCCATAAAATTTTTATTCTTGTTCCATCTCCAATAACTTTAAAAAAATCTGATAAATCCCCTAAAATTTCTTCAGTGGGCATTTTGGATTTCACTTTTTCTATGATATCTTCATGAACTATATCACAGTCACATATATTTGAATTTTTCATAAATCCTCCTTTAAAAAAGTTGGCTGCATCAACTAACTTTTACTGTACAGTGTCATCTATCTACTTCATTAAAATATATTAAATTTATAATTTTTTACGCAAAAATAAATGAGTAGTTATTCAACTGTTAACTTATTATAGTTGAATAGTTACTCATATGTCAAGAAATATTTTTTGTTTATTTACTTTTTTATTAATGATGTGCTATTTAGCTATCAAATATCATCGAATAATATTCAATAAAAAAAGCCGACTGTGTCAACTAACTTTTGCTGCCACAGTGGCTCGAAATCCTTAGAATTTAACCTAATAACTATAATAAAAAAGTTTTATTATAGTTCTTGCTTCTCAGCACGAGATTTTGAAATATATTCAGGTTCTAGAGTATATAGATTAGCTTCTTCTTTATTGATAGCAAGCTCACACATTATAGATGCTCTAGGAAATGAATGATAGTGAGGAAGTATATATACTTTTTCTTTCAAGTTATCTTTTAATAAGTTTTTGTAAGCAACAGCTCCATCTCCTATAAAAAGATAATTTTTATTTTTATCTAATTTATTCAAAAGTTCAATTAAATAATCATCCTTAGATTCATTGTTATACATATAGTAAACTCTCTCTTTTCTAGCGTCAATAAGAGGAACAACTTCGCCATTAAAGTTAAAACCATTTGATATGGCTTTTAAAAGCTCTAATTCATTTATTGCTATAAGAGGTTTATTAAGAGCTATAGCTAAGCCTTTAGCAATTCCCAAAGCTATTCTAACTCCTGTAAATGAACCTGGCCCAATGGCAACAGCAATTTTGTCTATATTAGAAATATTGTATTCAGAAATTTTAAAAAGGTTATCTATTATAGGCATAACTATATTTGAATGATTTTTTTTAACTGAAAGGCTAGTTTCAGCAACAATCCCAATTTCACTATCAAAAATACAACAAGAACATATTTTTGTTGATGTATCAATTCCTAAAATTAACATAATCTAAAAGTTCAGCCTCCTTAGTTTTATTTCCAATATATTCAATCTCAACATTTCTTTCATCTTCCAATCCAGAATTTGAATATTCAAAAACTATCTTTATATATTCTTTTGGTAATTCTTCTTCTATAATATTTGCCCATTCAATTATAGAAACTCCACCATTATTTATATAATCTTCATAACCAATTTCATAAATTTCTTCAGCTTGACAAAGTCTATATACATCAAAATGATAAAGAGGCAATCGCCCACTCAGATATTCAAGTACATAGTTAAATGTAGGACTTTTTAAGTTTTCTTTTACTCCAAATGCTTTTGAAAAAGTTTTAGTAAATGTTGTTTTCCCAGTACCTAAATCTCCTATTAGAGCTATAACGGTATTTTCACTGACAAAGTTTGCAAGTTTTTTAGCAAGTTCATCTATTTCATAAAATTTTAAAATTTTCTTCATTTAATCACCCATAATTTTGTTTACTATATTTGTTGTTGATTTACCTTCAACAAAATTTAAAATTACAACTTTTCCACCATAGGCTTCTACAATTTTTGTTTCAGGAAGATCATCTTTTTTGTAATCTCCACCTTTCACATGTATAGAAGGTCTTAAATAAGCTATTAGATCTTCTGGTGTATCTTCATCAAAAATTACAGTATAATCGACTGATTTTAGAGCTGAAAGCATACAAGCTCTATCGTTTTCATTATTGATAGGTCTTGTTGGACCTTTTAATCTTCTTGTAGATTCATCAGAATTTACACCAACTATCAAAATATCCCCTTGTCTTTTTGCATTTTCTAAATAAGAAACATGTCCAACATGTAAAATATCAAAGCAACCATTTGTGAATACCACTTTTTTACCTTGTTCTTTAGCTAAATTAACAATATACCTTGCTAAATCTTTACCTATATTCATAATTTTCTACCTTACCTTTTTCTTTTTTTATTGTTTATTAATTATCCATTTTCCAGCTTTAGTGGAACCTACTCTTTTTATAAGTCCATGAGTTTTTAAATTTTTTATATGATAACGTACCCCATCAGCTGTTATATTACCAATTTCTTTTGAAATTTGTGAAGCTGTTATATTTGGGTTTTTCTCCATAAGAATAATAATTTGCTCAAGAATACTATATTTTTCTTTAGTAGTTTCTTTAGTAGTTTCTTTAGTAGTATTCGTGTGGACATTTTTTAAAAACTCTGTATTTATATACATTATCGCATTTGTATAATTGTCTTCTTCATTATCAGGATAAAATCTAAGTTCAGGAGAATTATTTTTTAAAAGTGCATCTTTGGCTCTTCTTATACCTGAACCATAAGATTCAATTAAATTAAGCGAAAAAAACATGTCCTTTATTTCTTTATTTAAGTATTGCCTTCTATCAAAATTTCTACTTTTATTTAAGGATTCTATAGTTACAGGTGGAAGAGGTCTATTATGATTTATAAAAGAAATTTTATCTTTATAAATATAAATGCCAACATATTCAGGAGTATCATATTCTTTATGTAAAATTGCATTTGTAGCAAGTTCCTCAAATGCAGTAAAAGGATAGTTATATACGATTTTATGTTCCATTTTATTGTTTTCTCTCATAGTATATGAAAGCATAACATTATCTTCAAAATATTTAATTACTTGCTTAACCTGTAGCCAAATAGGACCCTCAAATTTCTTTGACTCCATTTTATCTGTACCATCAATTTCTCTTATTATTTCAACATGAGCATTTGGAATAAATTTATTAGGAGTCTCAGAGAACATAAGTACGGCAAAGTTTTTAGCTCTGTAACCACCATATTCACTTTCTGTTATAAGTCCCATACTTTTTGCCATGTCAAGTTTAGACATTTCTCTAATATCTTTTTTTGCTCCTGTGAGTAATAAATATTCTTTCATATACTCATAACTTAAGTCATCAATAGTAGCCGTGGTATTAAGATTAGAACTAAATGAGAAATTTGAAAATTTTTTCAAAAGTTCAAACTCTTCAATAGGATTTGGAAGTTTGGAATCTCTACCAACACGAATGTATCTTCCAGATTTTAATTTCAAAGTCTTTTCTGCTTTTTCACTTGTTTGAAAAGGACCATTAAAGTTACCTTCGATAGCAAGGACAAGGTAATATTCATCATCAATTTTATCTGAAATAATATGATAATTAATATTAGGATGAATATTTGAAAGAAGAGATTTCAACTCATTTTCAATTCCTTCAATTTTAGATTCCCTTATTCCTATGATAGGTCTTTTAGGAATAGCTTTTTCTCCTGTATCTTTATCGTTAACTTCTTCTACCCCTATAAATAATAAACAAATTTCATCATTCATATAATTATTGGCAAAGGCACAAGCAGTTTTTAGAATTTGATCTTTAAAATTTATAGACTTCTTATATTCTATATAAGTGTTCTCTATGTTTCTATTTTCAAGAATATTATGAATCATTCTTTTTATATCTAAAAGCTGCATAGGTCCTCCTTATTAAAGTAAAATTCATTTATATCTTCTTTTTTAAATTATTTACAAAATCAAAGATTATTTCAGCTGTCATACCCCAAATAGCTTCATTTTCATACATATAAATATATACTTTTCTATTTGGGAAATGCCAATCTTCTTTATATCTGTCAGTGAAATTATATTTGTTCACATCAAATAAAGGCTTATTATATACCCTTATTTCCTCAATAACTGGTTCTGTTGACATAAAGAAATCAATAGGCACAATAAGTAATTTTTCAACTTCATCTCTATTGTATAATATATCTGAAATTTTTTCTACTTTCAAATGACAGACAAATGTTTCTAACAAAACCCCCATAACGAAAAAAAAGCTTCCATAAAATTTAGGGTCAATTATCTTATCAGCAGTAATACCCAACTCTTCCACTGTTTCTCTTATAGCTGTATCCAAAAAAGTTTTATCATTTTTATCTCTTTTTCCACCTGGAAAAGAAATTTCACCCGCTTGTCTTATTCCTTCAGCTCTTTTCTCTAAAACAATATATTCTTTTCCATCTTCCTCACATTTTAAAATGCAAATCATGACAGCAGATTCTAAAACTTTATTTTTAAATATTTTTCTATTTTCCATTAATTCACCTATAATTAAAATTATTTAGTCCTTGCTGGAGCATACCAGCTTCGCCCAAGACCCAAAACAAAAATAATCTTTTTTGCGACATTATATGTCGGTCTATAGATTAACTTTTTTTAATTTTTTATACTTCTCAATTTTCTCTGCGATTTTTTGCTAAAAAAATCTAACTACTTAAAAATTTTCCTATTTTCTTTCCTGCCCCTTTAAAATTCTCCTTAAAAAATTTATTATAAACTTAGGGAAAACTCTTGTGTCTGAGCGTAGCGAGTTTAAGAGTTTCCCTTTGCGAATTAGAATTTTTTTGGGATTAGAGAATTTTTGGGGCAACAGATTTTTTGCTACTTTTTCATCGTTTGGAAAAAGTAAGGTAGGATCTTATTAAAAGAAAAGCTGTTGTAAATCTCCAACAGCTCTCAGATTTTATTATTTTGTACCAAATATTCTATCTCCACAATCTCCAAGACCTGGGTAGATATATCCATTTTCATTTAAGCCTTGATCAATTTTTGCAGTATATATAGGAACATGAGGATGTTTATTTAGAAGTTTTGCTATTCCTTCAGGAGCCGCAACTAGACACATAAATATTATATCTTCAACACCTTGTTCTTTTAAATAATCAATAGCATATATAGCAGATCCACCAGTTGCAAGCATCGGATCAACAAGAATTACTTTTCTTGATTGAATATCAGTAGGAAGTTTACAATAATAGTAAACAGGCTCTAAAGTTTCCTCATTTCTATATACTCCTATATGCCCTACTTTAGCAGTAGGAACAAGATCTAATATCCCATCTACCATTCCAAGTCCAGCTCTAAGTATAGGTACAATAGCTAATTTATCTTGTAGAGTGTATGCTTGAGTTTTCATAAGAGGTGTTGTTACTTCAATAGTATCAAGCTTTAAATTTTTTGTAGCCTCATAAGTCATAAGTTTAGCAATTTCATTAAGATTTTCTCTAAATGATTTAGTATCAGTATCAACAGATCTTAGCATAGTCATTTTATGCTCAATAAGTGGATGGTTAATTTCTATAACAGCCATAATATTCCTCCTTAAAAAATTAATAATATAATAATATCTAAATAAAAATTAACTTTGTTAAAACCAGAAAAAAAGCAGGACTGTTCAATCCTGCTTTTTACTTTTTTACTATTTTTTACCCAAATTGAACTTTTTATTGAACTTATCAACTCTACCAGCTGTATCAACGAATCTTTGTTCACCTGTATAAAATGGGTGAGATGCAGAACTTACTGCTACTTTGATTACTGGATATTCTTGCCCTTCATAAGTTGTAGTTTCTTTAGGTAATTTTGTTGATCTAGTCAAGAATTTATTTCCTGCCATATCTTCAAATACAACTACATTGAATTCAGGATGTATTCCTTTTTTCATTTTTTCACCTTCCTAAAATTTTCTGATATCACGGATAATTTTAGCATATTTATTAAAATATTGCAAGATAAAAATTATCAACTTTAGTCAACTTTTAATTTATTTATTTTAAGTTAAATTTCCATGAAGCCCCAATACCTGCCATTGCATCTGCACCACCACTTGAATCAGGAGCAACAGAAACTTTAGCTTGTACTCTGATATTTTCTGTTGGTGCTCCTTGGATACCAACTGCAACAGCTTGGTTTCCTCTATAAGTTCCGATAGCAGCTCCTACAACAGCTTGATTTATTCCCATTTCTTGGAATTCAAGAGTAGACATAGCTGCAGAATTTGCAAGACCACTGTTAATTCTTCCATCTAACTTATCAATTCTCTTAGAGTTATTATTGATAGCAGCCGCATGATTATTGATAACATCACCTATATCTTGTTTAACTTGATGTAATTGAGAACCATTTACAGCATCTCTTGAAGTTTCAGAAACTTCTCCATCAGCAATACCAGTTAATTTCTTACCGCCTATATCTAAAGCTCCATCTTTTGAAACATTTATTGTAACTTTTTGATCGTTACCATCTTTATCTTTTCCACCAACAAGAGTTATTGAAGAAATACCAGCTAAATCTTTAGCAAGTTTTATTTCTAGTTTTCCATTTTCTCCATTTTGAGAAGAAACAACTCCAATATTTGCTCCATCAGATAACTTAGTATTATCAGCTTGACCACCAACTATGTTAACTTGTTTGTTAAGTTTAACAGCAGCTTTATCACCAATATCTCCCATAAAGTTTAGACCATCATTTAATGTTGCAACTTCTTCAGTAGATTTTGTTCCATCAGGATTTTTAGTTTCATAAACTATACGCGTCTTAGATTCTCCATCTTTTCCATTATTTCCATCAAGTCCTTTTGAACCATCTTTTACAGATATATTTGCACTAGCACCATCTTTTCCATCTGCACCTTTAGGACCTGTTAGACCTATTGTTCCATCTTTTCCGTTGATGACAACTGATGAACCATCTTTTCCATTTACTCCTATAGTTCCATCAACACCGTCTTTTCCATCGACACCTTTTTCACCAACAGTTATATTGTTAGCTTTTAAGTCTTTGTCTAACATAATTTCAAGGTTACCATCTTTATCTATTTTAGTTTTGATGTTTTCTGATGAATATTGTTCATCTGCTTTAGTTCCGCTACCTTTTATTGTTAATTTTTCTCCAAGATTTTTATGTACTTCTCCAGAATTTCCAGCAAAATTCAATCCTTTTTCAGTTAATTCATTTACTGTATTATTTTTAATATCTGTTATTTTGTTAGTTAACCCATCTTCAACATGTTTTAATTGATCTTCAGTTGCTGCTCTTCCACTTATTGGTTGAGTTTCTCCAACTTTCCATTCTTTGTTAGTTAAACCAGTGATTGTACCATCAGTTCCATTTATTTCAACTTTATCAAATTTTGCATTACCATTAGAAATAGTTGTTTTATCTCCAACTAATATAGTTCCTGTTTCTCCATCTACTGTGATTTGTTTATCAGTAGCATTTCCTAGAGTTACTTTATCTGATAATTTAATATCAAAATGTTTTCCACCAGCATCATTTGTAGTTTCTGTTAATATTAAATTAGTATTAGCCTTTCCATCTGCAAGTCCTTTATTTCCTCCATCTACTGATACAGTTGTATGTTTAGCTGCTTCTGTTTTTACAGAGTATAATTGAGAACCATTTATTGCATCTTTTGAAGTAGAAGAAACCTCTCCTGGTGCAACATTAGTGATTTTATTTCCACCATTATTAAGACCATTATTAGTTAAAGATACAGTTTTAGCACCATCAGTATTATTATTAATTGTAATCCCACTATTATTAATTACAGTGTTTCCTGTTGTTATTGTTCCATCATTACCAAGATTAATATTTTTAGCAAGTTTAACTTCTAGTTTACCATCTTTTTCAATCACTCCAATGTTTTTGTCAGTTAACTTGTCTTTATCTGCTCCACCGATAATTTCTAAAGTTTGATTTAATTTTTTAGAAATAACTGTGTCAGTATCACCTTTGAATTTTAATCCATCATTTAATGTCGCAACTTCTTCAGTATTTTTTGTACCATCTGGATTTATAGTTTCATAAACTATACGAGTTTTAGATTCTCCATCTTTTCCATTATTTCCATCAAGCCCTTTTGAACCATCTTTTACTGAAATCGTAGCAGAAGCATCTTTTCCATCTGCACCTTTAGGTCCTGTTAGTCCTATTGAACCATCTTTTCCATTGATAACAACAGTTTCTTTACCATTACCATCAGTTACAACAATTTTACCATCTTTACCTTTTTCACCAACAGTAACTTTATTTATATCACTAATTTCTTTATTTAAAGAATATGTATAAGTTTGCTTTCCATTTTCTATTGTTTGTTTTACTGTTAAATTTTTACCAGCAGCAAAAACAACTTCATCTCCTGGTTTAACCAATGTTTTAGTTGCAGTTCCATCTAATGTTCCTCCATTAGCAGCTGCATTTGCATTCCATCCAGTATTTCCTAATGTTTTTATTAATGTTTCAGTTGTAACTAAGCCATCTTTACCATTAGTTCCAGGTTTACCATCAGTACCTTGTGTAATTTCACCTATAGTTACATCATATTTAACAACACCATTATCTGCAATTCTTGCAGTAGTATAGTTACCATTTGTGAAATCTAAACCTTGGTCTAACATTATTTTTTTTGAAGTTTCTATAGTTGTTCCTCCATTTGATTTATATGTCAATGGTGTGCTTGTGGCTGCATTTTCTCCATTATAAGTTACAGTAAATGTTTTCTTACCAGTTGTATTTTCTGTTGCTGAACTTACTGAAATAGGATTAGTTCCTACTACATCAATTACTTCTTTCGCTGCATCTTGAACTGCTTTTTTTGATACTCCTACTTTATATGTTTCCCCTGCCTCTCCTGCTGGTTTTTTTGAGGCAGTATTTATTGTCGCTATATTATCTGTTACAGTTTCATCTAAAACAACTTTTTCAACAGATTTAGCTGCAATATTTTTAACATCCCCTATATTAGCTACATTAGTATCAGTATCTCCACCACTTGCTACATTAGTAATTACATTATTTCCCATATTGATAGTTGAACTCGGTGATACTGTAAAGTTCTTAACTGTAGTAGTTCCTCCCACTGTTAAGTCCCCAGTTGTTGTCACACTTGTAAATGTTGGTGTCATAGATGTTGCTATAGTGAAATCTTTTCCATTTTGAGTTATTTCAATATTTGAACCATTCATAAATTTAACTGTATCTCCATTATTTACATCTGTAGCTGCTGTATTATTAGCTTGTACCTTAAATGAAGACATTTTAGAATTAATGTCATTCTTAACTTTATCTGCTAGTCCTATTTCTAGTTTATCATTACTTGCATTAACTGTTATCTCATCTGTTTTACCATTTACAGCCAATGTTTCTCCAAGCTTTTTAGCTGCTGTTGTTGTTCCATTATCTCCTGTGAAAATAATTCCTTTGTTATCAACCTTATCTTTAGCATCTACTCCTTTTTGGATATCAGTTTTTGTAGTATCACTTAAATCTAATTTATAATCTGTTACATCTGTATTTCCAACAGCTGTTTCTTCTCCTTTTGTCATCTTCAATGCATCACTTACACTTACGCTTGCAGATTTATCCACTGCATTTACTACAAATGGGTCTGCTGTTGTTCCTGTTCCTGTAACTGTTGTATTTTTACCATCTTTCATTGCTGTTTTTGGTAATGCATCTGTATTTACTTGTAATTTTTTGTCCACAACTTTAATAGTAGTGTCATCTACATTTACATCATAAGTAATTCCACCATTAGACACTTTCGCTGTTGTCGCATTTCCATCAACAAAATTAACAGAATCTCCAAATTTAACTTTTGCAACTTCTGTTGTATCGTTTACATTCGCTGTCCAGTATCCGGCATTAACAGCATTAGCAACATCTTGAGTAGTAGCTATACCATTTGAAGTTCCAGCATTTATTTTTCCATCTGTTGTTGTATCAAAAGAACCTTTCTTTATATCCACAGTAAATGTTTTCTTACCAGTTGTATTATCTGTTGCTGAACTTACTGAAATAGGATTAGTTCCTACTACATCAATTACTTCTTTCGCTGCATCTTGAACTGCTTTTTTTGATACTCCTACTTTATATGTTTCTCCTGCAGTTCCTGCTGCAGTTCCTGATAAAGTTGATACTGTTGCTATATTGTCTATTACAGTTTCATCTTTTATCACTTTTTCAACAGATTTAGCTGCAATATTTTTAACATCCCCTATATTAGCTACATTAGTATCAGTATCTCCACCACTTGCTACATTAGTAATTACATTATTTCCCATATTGATAGTTGAACTCGGTGATACTGTAAAGTTCTTAACTGTAGTAGTTCCTCCCACTGTTAAGTCCCCAGTTGTTGTCACACTTGTAAATGTTGGTGTCATAGATGTTGCTATAGTGAAATCTTTTCCATTTTGAGTTATTTCAATATTTGAACCATTCATAAATTTAACTGTATCTCCATTATTTACATCTGTAGCTGCTGTATTATTAGCTTGTACCTTAAATGAAGACATTTTAGAATTAATGTCATTCTTAACTTTATCTGCTAGTCCTATTTCTAGTTTATCATTACTTGCATTAACTGTTATCTCATCTGTTTTACCATTTACAGCCAATGTTTCTCCAAGCTTTTTAGCTGCTGTTGTTGTTCCATTATCTCCTGTGAAAATAATTCCTTTGTTATCAACCTTATCTTTAGCATCTACTCCTTTTTGGATATCAGTTTTTGTAGTATCACTTAAATCTAATTTATAATCTGTTACATCTGTATTTCCAACAGCTGTTTCTTCTCCTTTTGTCATCTTCAATGCATCACTTACACTTACGCTTGCAGATTTATCCACTGCATTTACTACAAATGGGTCTGCTGTTGTTCCTGTTCCTGTAACTGTTGTATTTTTACCATCTTTCATTGCTGTTTTTGGTAATGCATCTGTATTTACTTGTAATTTTTTGTCCACAACTTTAATAGTAGTGTCATCTACATTTACATCATAAGTAATTCCACCATTAGACACTTTCGCTGTTGTCGCATTTCCATCAACAAAATTAACAGAATCTCCAAATTTAACTTTTGCAACTTCTGTTGTATCGTTTACATTCGCTGTCCAATATCCTTCATTAACTGCTTTTGCCACATCACTTACAGTTGCTACTCCATCTGTTGTTGGATTTTCTTTTACTTTTCCACCATCTGCTTCAAAAGTACCTTTTGTAACTCCAACTTTATAGTTTATTATATTGTTACCATCAGCTGTTCCATCGCCTGTTACAGTAACTAATGTATCTCCATCAGCTTTTTCAACCGTTGTCTTGTAAGCATCTATTGTATATTTTCTGCTTCCATCTGCATTTGTCGCTTCATTTACAGAAGATATATTTTTTCCAGCTACTACTTCAGTCTTTGCAGCTATAATAGCATCATGAATAGTATTTTTATTAGTATCACCAATATTTGTCATAGTGAATTTTCCAGTGTCATCCCCTACCGTTTTAGTGTAATCTGCATTTCCACCTAATTTTCCTTTTAGAGATTCTGCCACATTTCCTACAACTTTATTAGTCATATATAATTGTGAACCATTTATTGCATCTGTTGAAGTAGAAGAAATTTCTCCAGCTGCTACATTCATTATTCTTCTTTCAAGCCTTGCTGAACCTACTGTAACTGCTCCTGCAGCTGTTGCTCCAGCAAATCCACCATAAGTAATTTCATTTACAGTTGCTTTGTTTACTGTTCCAGTATCTCCAGCTGTTGTTGTTGTTCCTACTGTTCCTTCTTTGTCTAAGTTTTTAGTTCCAATAGTTGCACCTTCAGCTATTGTACTATCATCTCCTAAGTATACCGAATTTGCTACTGTAGCAAATACTGATTTATCTGCTTTCACTCCAATTCCACTACCTAAAACATAAGTATTTGAAGTATTTATATAGTTATTATTTCCTATTGCTTTTGAATTTTCAACAGTTGCTGTGTCAGTCAACCCACTAGCAGTTTGTAATTTCCCATTTGTATCATAAGTTGCAGTTGCACCTATTTGGTTGTTATTTCCTAATACAGATACATTTGTTGATGTAGATCCCACTGCATTGTCATTTCCAAATGTATATGAACCTGCCCCTGATACTATTGATGGATCACCAAATGCTCCTGAATTAGCTCCACTTACAATATTTCCTGTCCCAATAGATATTGAATTTTCTCCTGTTGCTGTTGCTCCATTACCTATTGCTATTGTATTTGGTTTTGAATTATTTAATTCTGCTATTTCATCATCTAACGCTTTTCTAGCAGTATCTACTGCTGCTTTAGCAGCTCTTGCTTCTGATGAATCAGCACCTTTTGATCCTACTGCACCCATATATGCTGCTTCTTTTTGAAATAAATCGTTCCATAAATCATTTACTGCTTTTGCTCCACCTTCAGCTCCTGCACTTGCATTTGTTCCTATTGCTATTCCATTTTGACCTGCTGCAATACTTTGATATCCCAAAGATAATGTATTTTTTGATACAGCTACAGCTTGACGAGCAAATGCTCCTGAATATTCTCCGAAAGCAGTAGTTATATGTCCAACTGCTGCTGAAGATGTCCCTTCTGCTAAAGATTTATATCCTTGTGCAATAGCAGCTCCACCAGTTGCTTTAGAACGATTTCCTACTGCTATTGAAGCAATCCCACTTGCATTTGCTAAACGACCTAAAGCTGTTGTATGATTTGCTCCTGCATTTGCATTTACTCCTAAAGCAACAGCTTCACTTCCTACTGCTGTTGCAGATGAACCTACTGCAACAGAATGATCAGCTAAAACATTTGCTGAATATCCTACTGCTGTCCCATTTGCTGCTGCAACTTTTGATTTTGCTCCAATTGATGTAGACAGACTATGATTAAATTCTTCTCCTGCTATTGCTTCAAATCCTAAGGCTGTATTGTATTGCCCCATTGATTTACTATCTGCCCCTATTGCAATGGCTTTTAATGGAATCTCAAAAACATTAGTTGATTTTTCTGTTAAGGTAACTTTTGCATTTCTACCAATAGCTATTGTATCTTCTGACTCTGCCTTTGCTTGTTTTCCTATTGCTATTGCATTATTTCCACTTGGTGGATTTGATATCCCTGCTTTATAATATCCTGCTGAAGCTTCATTTCCTATTGCTACCGTACCTTCGCTTATTGCTTTAGCTGTGAACCCCGTAGCTACTGAATTAATCCCACTTGCAACAGCTCTAGCTCCAGTTGCTGTAGCTTTTTCTACTGCTTTAGCTTGAGAACCTAGAGCAGTTCCATCTCTTCCAGTAACATTTGCTTTATAACCTAAGGCTGTCCCTTCATCACCTGTAACACTCGTTTCATAACCTATTGCCGAACTTCCCCAACTATTAGCAATTGCTTTTCCTCCTAAAGCATTTGAATAATCACCTTTGGCTTTGGCTTGAACTCCAGTTGCAGTAGACCATTGAGCTGAAACTTGAGAATCTTGCCCATTGGCCATTGAAGCATATCCCATTGCTTTAGCATTCTGTCCTACTGCAGTTGAATATATTACAGCTTCAGCAGAATTTCCTATTGCAGTTGCTTGTTGACCTTTTGTAGTAGCTGAAGCACCTACTGCAGTAGAATTACTCCCAGGGCTATTACCATCAGCACTATATAAAGCTTTTGCATCATCTCCTATGGCAACACTATTTGAGTGAGTAGTAGAAGAGCCTTTTCCTATTGCCATTTGGTTCCCTATTATCACGCTAGGAGTTCCATCAGCAATTGTTCCATAACTTGGTGTATAAGTAGCCGCTTCCAATGTACTTACACTCATAAATAACCCTGCAATCCCACATATTAGATATTTTACTGTTGTTTCAGCATTTATACTAATACGCCTTTTTAAAAACCTTTTTAATTCCCTTTCAAAATCTGATAACTTATTCATATATTCCCCCTTAAATAAATTTTCAAAATGCTATATTTTAAATATTTTTAATTGATTTTAATTGTTTTTTTAACACTACTTAACTTCTATTGAAATAAAATCTTAATTAATTTATAAATTTTTAAGTGGAATTATAATAAGAATGAATTATTAAATTTCATAGAAAGACATCTAAGTTTTTTACTTTTAATTTGTTAATAAATAAAAAAAATGTTAAAAAAAAAAAATAAACTATAAAAAATAGTCGACTTATAATATATACTTAATAATATTTTTTGTCAATAAGGCCTTGATTTTAAAAAAAATTTTAAAAACAAAACATAGATTTCCGTATAAAGAACAAAAAATATACAAATTTAGTAATATTACATAAATATATATATATAGAAAAATTTATTTATTTTAGTGAAATACTATAAAAATGGGCATAACTTTTAAAATTAAACTAAATTAAAAAAGTCATATATAAATTTAAAAAAATATTTATTTTCAAAGAAAAAAATGATTAAAAAAAAATAGATAACATGCGTATTTTCATAGGTTTAAGACTAAAAATCAGTTATTATATAAATTATATATATATATATATATATATAATTTATATAATATATGTTTAGATGTTACTTTGTTATTTGATAAAATATCCACATTTTAATGAAAATAGTATTTGAAATAAAAAAAGTACCCATTTTTATTTAGGGTACATTTTATTTTTATAGGCTGCTTCTGCTTTTTAAACTAGAAATTTTAAAATTGGTGCCCAAATAAGAGTTAAAATACCTGCAAAAACAATTGATAAAGCACTCATAGAACCTTCTACTTCTCCCATTTCCATAGCTTTAGATGTCCCAACAGCATGACTTGCCACTCCTATTCCTATTCCTTTTGCAACAGAATGCTTAATTCTAAAAATTTTACATATAAATGGTGCAGAAACATTTCCTGTTATTCCTGTTAAAATGATTCCAAGCACAGTTAGAGAGGGAATTCCTCCCAATATTGAACTAACTTCTATACCAATAGGGGTGGTTATGGACTTTGGCATAAAAGAATAAAGTAGAGTTTTATCTACATCTAATAATTTTCCTAACAGAATGACTGAAATAATTCCTATAAATGAGCCCATAATTGCACCAGTCATAACGGGAATAAAATATTTTTTAAATAGATTCCATTGTTTATAAAGGGGTAGGGCAAGTGCAACAGTTGCAGGTCCTAAGAAGAAATTTATTATGCTTGCACCTTTAAAATAGCTATCTGTTGAAATATCAAAAGTTTTTAAAATTGCAATAACTATCAATGTTCCTATTAAAAGTGGATTAAAAATCGGAGATTGAGTTTTCTTAAAAATGAATTTTCCAATTTCAAAAGCAATAAAACTTATTACTATTCCAAAGAATAAATCATTAACAATCATTTCTTTCATCTAATTCTCATCTCCTTTATCGGATTTTCTCTTTTCAGTAAGCTCTATCATAAACTGAACTATCTTACCAGTTGTTCCCATAGTTATTAATGTTGTCAAAATTATTAGTATGATAACTTTTATAAATTGTCCATCTAAAAAATGAATGTTATCCAATATTCTAACAGCTGGAGGCATAAATAAAATTGTCATATTTAATATAAGCACAGCCACAGCATTTTCAACTTTTTCAACTTTCAAAACTTTAGTGTAAAGTAGTATAAAAAATAGAACCATTCCTATAATTGTTCCGGGCACAGGTAATTTAAAAACTTTTGAAATTATTATACCTATATAATTTATTATAAATAAAATTATAAATTCGTTAAGCATCTTTTACTCCTTAATAACATTCCAATAAGTGAAACAATTAATAAAAAGAGCCGACTTCGTCAGCTAACTCTTGCTGCCGAAGTGGCTCGAGGGCTTTAGTTTTACTTCTTTTTTAAAAAAATAGAATATATTAATCTCTTGGTTTCATTTGTGGGAATAAGATTACATCTCTTATTGATGGAGCACCTGTTATAAGCATAACAAGTCTATCAATTCCAATTCCTAATCCACCTGTAGGTGGTAAACCATATTCTAATGATTCTACGAAATCTTCATCTATAACTGGAGTAGCTTCATCATTTCCTCTTAACGCTTCTTCAACTTGAGCTTCAAATCTTCCTCTTTGATCAGCTGGATCATTTAATTCAGAGAAAGCATTTGCATATTCTCTTTTATTTATAAATAATTCAAATCTATCAGTAAATCTTGGATCATCAGCATTTCTCTTAGCAAGAGGAGAAATTTCAACTGGATGTCCGTATACGAATGTAGGTTGAACTACTCTTTCTTCACATTTTTCTTCAAAAAATTGATTTATGATATGTCCAACTGAATTCATATGTTCAGGAACTTCAACATGGTGTTCTTTGGCAAGTTTTTTAGCTTCTTCAAAAGTCATTTGTTGCCAGAAATCAACACCTGTAACATCTTTTATTAAATCTACCATGTGTACTCTTGCAAAGTTTTCTAATTTTAAATCTACACCATCAAAAGTTATATCGGTAGTACCTTGAATTTCCTTAGCAACAGTAGTAATAAGATTTTCAGTTAAATCCATCATATCATTAAAGTCAGCATAAGCTTGGTATAATTCGATTGTGGTGAACTCAGGATTGTGTCTAGTTGACATACCTTCGTTTCTAAAACATTTATTTAAGTCATAAACTTTATCAAATCCACCAACTATTAATTTTTTTAGATAAAGTTCAGGAGCAATTCTCATGTATAAATCGATATCCAATGTATTGTGATGTGTAACAAAAGGTCTTGCAGCTGCTCCACCAACGATAGGATGCATCATAGGAGTTTCAACTTCTAAGAATCCTCTATCGTCTAAATATTGTTTAATAATTTTTATAATTTTAGTTCTTTTTATAAAAGTATCTCTAACTTCTTTATTCATTATTAAATCAAGGTATCTTTTTCTATATCTGATTTCAACATCTGTAAGTCCATGATATTTTTCAGGTAAAGATCTTACATTTTTTGTCAATAGTTCTATTTTAGAAACTCTTAAAGTTAATTCTTCAGTGTGAGTTATAAACAATTCTCCTTCAACACCTATAATATCTCCAACATTAAGCATTTTAACAATTTTATCAAAAGCTTCTTCACCTAGTTCATCTTTCTTTATGTAAATTTGAATTTTTCCTGATTGATCTTCTATATGTGCAAAATAAACTTTACCTTTACCTCTAAGTGACATTAATCTTCCAGCAGTTTTAAATTTTAAATTTTCTTCAGGACTGTGTTTTAAAATATCTCCTATCATGTTCTTTTTATCATATTTTCCACCAAAAGGTTTTACACCTAATTTTTCTAATTCTTCAATTTTTTTCCATCTCTCCGCAATCAATGGTTCTCTTTCTAATCTGTCAAAATATCTTTCCATATTTCCTCCTAAAAAAAATTTATTTAATTGTTTTTAATAATATATCACTTTTTTTTGCCCAAGTGCTTGTGCTTGCTTCTTGTTTTAAAAGAGTTAAGTACTTACGAGCTTCAATTTTATTTCCAAGTTTAACATAAGAATTTGCTATATTATAGTATGTTTCAGCTCTTTTTTCTGTATTTCTTTCAGTTGATAGAGATTTTTTAAAGTTGTCTATTGCAAGTCTTGGATTGTTATTCATATTTTTTATCCCACTATCAAAAAGTGATTCAGCCTTAGATGAACTTGCTTGAGCTTCAACTGTTTTAGCTTTTGTTACTTCTCCATTATTTTTATACCAGTCAGTTATTTTTTCAAGAGTTGATTTTTTTTCTTCAACTGTTGTTGTAGATGCTTTAGTAGTTTTTTCTAAAAATTCAACATCCTTTTTATCCAACACAGGTTTATCCTTTATATAGTTAGTAACTTCTTTTTCAAGTTTAGTATTAGTAGTTCTATATACACTAGCAGGAATAAAAATTGGTTTATTAACTAATTTGGCAGCTTTTATAATTTTTTCTTTTTCCTCATCATTAAAACTGTCTAAGTCATTTTTTAGTGAATCAAGAGCCTCATTAATCATAGTGGTATTTTTCTTTTCGTAAGCATAGTCAAGCAATAAGTAATTAACTTTTCTAATATTTACACCATTTGGATAATAAATTTTGTATAAAGATATAGCATCTTCAAAAGTTTTATTCTTTTTATCTAAATTTTGAGTTATTATATCATAAATATTATTTTCAGAAAAATTATATTTTGTAATCGCAGAAATATTAACTTTTCTTAGTAAAGAATTTCCTTGATATACGGAAAGAATATAATTTCCCCGATAAATTGTTCTAAAAATAAAGTTTGCATCATCTTTTCTTAATCTTGAAGATGTATTTTTAGGGAAATTTGTCAATTTTATAGAAGTATTTTGTTCTAAAGGAGCAGCTAAATACTCTCCTACAAATACTTTATAATTTTCAGCTATATCAGTTTCTATTCTCTTATCAGAATTTTTTAACTTATTTTTAATATCTTCAAGATATTGACTGACATTTTCGTTAGTTAGGACAACATCTTCCTGTAAAAATTCATCTTGTGTAGAAATTTCTTTAACTATTTCCTCTTTTTTTGTATCAGTTTCTGTACCTAATATATCTGTAATACCTTTTAATGGTTTATTGCTTATATTGGTACAACTTGTGAAAACAATAAGAGAAAATAAAAAAGAAAGTTTTTTTATTTTTTTCATTATTACCTCCATTTATATGATATTGTTTTTTATATTTCTTTTATTGAAAAAGTAATCCTATTAATTTCATTATTATTAGTATCAAATAACTTATATGAAAATGAAAAAATCTTGTTTTTTATGTCATAGTTGATATTTTCTCCATAGGAATAGAAAATCTCTTTAATTAAATCTGTTTCATATAAAAATTTATTTTTTTCTCCTGTGAATAAAATTTCAAAAGTATTATTAAAAGTCCCTTTTCTAATAATAGTTATGCTATTATTGGTTAAAATTATTTCACATTCACCGTGCTTACTTAAATAAAAATATCTTCTATAAGCTCCTAAAGATCTTACTTCATGAAAACCTTTAACTATTTCAAAAGTTTTTTCTCCATACTGATCTTCACTTTTAATGATATATTTTTTATTAATAGTAGTCATTTTCTTCATCTTCATCAAATTCTCTATCAAATTCTTTGTCTGTGATTTCATCTTCTCTGTCATAATATTCGTCATCTTCAAAATCACTGATATCATCTTCTATAAGATATTCATCTCTCCAGTGATCTATAACTGCTTTTTCTTCGTCATCACTTTCAACTAGAATAATCTCATCTTCGTCTTCATCATAGTAAAAAACATAGATGTCCCCATCATAGTCCTCTGCTATTATATAGTCCTTACTTTCAAAAAGAAAATTTTCTAATACATTTAGTTCGTATTCATCTCCGTCAAAATCAAAATAAAAAGTTTCCCCTTGAGAATACATGATAATTCGTTTCCTCCTGTAAAATAAATTATAAACAAAGCCGACTTCATCAGCTAACTTCTACTCCCACAATAACCCGAAGATCTTGCCCTCGAAAATAAAATTCTTTTTATAAAATATGAATTGCAATAAATCTATACTTTTCTATATAACAAATAAAATTTATTTATGATATTTTATGTTATTAGATATAGAAAACCACCTATAAATTTGTTCCATCAATATAAGTCTAATAAGTTGATGTGGGAAAGTGAAATTTGAAAATTTTAGTTTTAAATCTACTTTTTTCTTTAATTCTTCATTCACGCCATCTGAACCACCAATTATAAAACTAATAGAGCTAACTCCTTTGGTTTTAAGATTTTCTATATAACTTGACATTGCAACAGAATCAAACTCTTTTCCATTCAAGTCAAGTAAAATTTCATAAGAATTTAATTTTGAAAGAGTTTTTAAAAGTTCATCACTCTCTTTCTTTATGGAAAGTTGAATATTATCTTCTTTACTGAATTCTTTCAATTCAACTATTTCTAAATTTGCAAATGCCTGCATTCTTTTTTTAAATTCTGAAATGCCGTCGATTATGTATTTATCCTTAATTTTTCCTACACAAACAATATATATATTCAATAAATATACCCCTTATTTAATAAAATTTCAACTATTTTCTTTTAAAAAGTTTTTCTAAATCGTAAAGGGATAACTTTACAATTATGGGTCTGCCATGAGGACATGTATATTCTCCTACTTCATGAAGTTTAGCAACCATAGAATACATTTCATCTATACTTAATTTTTGATTTGCTTTTATAGCCCTTTACACGACATAGAAACTATTATATTTTCTCTTATATCTTCCTCTTTATTTTTTATTATATTTTCTAAAATATCTCTCAAAATATTTTCAAAGCTATCCCTTAAATCCATAATAGGAGTAGCTCTAACCAAAATTTCATTTTTATCAAAATCATCTATATCAAAGCCAAACAATGAAAAAACCTCCAGATTATCCAAAATAATTTGTTTTTCTCTAGGATCAAGATTAATTCTTATAGGAACTAATAAATTTTGTTTTGGCATAGTTTTATTATAAAATTCTTGTTTTAATTTTTCATATAAAATTCTTTCGTGAATTATATGCTGGTCATAGATTTCAAGTAGTCCATTTCTTTCAACTAATATAAAGCTATCAAAAACTTGCCCTATAACCTTAAAATCAATATTTTTTAAACTCTTAAGATTATCAAAAATTTGTCCTTTTCTTGTTTTATTCTCATCAAAAATATATTTCTCATAAGAGTCTTCTTTAACTTCCTTAGAAGAAAAAATTGTATTCTCAATTTTATCTAAATAAACATCTTTCTCTAATTTTATGTCATCATCAGGCTTTGCTTCAACTTCTTCATTTAAAGTTTTAGCTATTTTTGATTTTTCTAAAGTATAGAAATCTTTAAACTCATTTTTGTCAATTGATGATAATTGAGATAAACTACTATACTTTTGATTTTCATTAGAAAGCCCTTTTTTGAATTCATTAATATCTAGTAAATTTTGTTTACTGTTGAATATGGAAGCTACAGATTCATTTTTTTGTGTATCTTCTTGTTCTTTTTCATAAGTATTATTATCTTCGTTTTTATCTGTAATATATGGAGATATAAATTCTTCATTTCCAATAAAGATACTATCTATAGAACTTTTAACTAATTGATAAATTTCAGCGTTATTAGCGAATTTAACTATCTTTTTAGATGGATGAACATTTACATCTATATTAGCAGGATTAATATTTAAGAAAATAACAGCGAAAGGATATTTACCTTTCATAAGCTTAGTATGGTAAGCATCAATGACTGCATCTTCAACTAATTTAGATTTAACTGCTCTTCCATTTATAAAAACAAAAATGGATTCTCTATTAGATTTAAAAAGCTCAGCATTTCCTAGATAACCAAGAGCAAATCTTTGAGAATTTTTTAGATAAGATTTTCCAAAAATTTCAAGTATAGCATTGTCAAGACCATTTCCGCTTGTTTTTATACTTTCCCTTCCCTCAATAGTAAGCAAAAATTTCACATTTGAATTGGCAAGAGCCTCTTTCATAACAATGTCTTTTATATTTAAGTACTCCGTACTTTCCTTTCTTAAAAATTTTAATCTAGCAGGAGTATTGTAAAATAAATCTTTTATTTCTATGTGAGTCCCTACATTTTTTGAAACTTCTTTTAAGTTAGTAACTTTTCCGGCAAGAACATTAATTTGTACTCCACTTTCCATATCTTTAGTTCTTGAGGATAAAATCATTTTTGAAACAGCTGCGATAGAAGAGAGAGCTTCGCCTCTAAAACCGTAAGTACTTATTTTAAATAAATCTTCTTTGGTTGAAATTTTACTTGTAGCATGCCTTTCAATAGATAGAAGTAAATCTTCTTTTTCCATTCCACAACCATTATCAACAATACTTAAATCAAGTCCTCCATTTCTAACCTCAATTTTAATTTCACTGCTCCCAGCGTCCAGTGAGTTTTCTATCAATTCCTTAATCATACTAGTAGGATTTTCTACAACTTCTCCAGCAGCTATTGCATTGGAAACACTTTCGTCTAAAATTTTTATCACTGCCATTTTCTACCTCCAGTATTAATTTTTTTCGTTATATTATAACATAAATTCTAGAACTTTATATAGAATATTAAAATTATTAGATAAAAAAAAGCTGACTTTATAAAAATAATATTATAGTTTTAAATTTATTTTTCAGTAACATTGACAGGTTTCCCAGATGTAGTATAATTTAATAAACAATTAAAAAAGAGGGTAATAAAATGAAGATAGCAGTTTTTGACTCAGGCATAGGAGGTCTATCAGTATTGCACTTAGCATTAAAAAAATTTCCTAAAGAAAATTTTTTATATTATGCTGATTCTGATAATGTACCTTATGGAATAAAAACAAAAGAAGAACTTGTGTTGCTTGTAGACAATGCAATAAAAAATATGATAAAAGAAGATGTGAAAGCAATAGTTGTTGCATGTAATACTGCTACAAGTGCAGCTATTCAAGAAATGAGAGAAAAGTATACAATTCCTCTTATTGGAATGGAACCGGCTGTAAAAAAAGCGGTGGATTTCTACGGAAATAAAAGAATCTTAGTTATTGCAACTCCTGTAACCGTAAGAGGAAAAAAAATGCAGGATTTAATAAGTAAAGTGGATAAAGAACATTTAGTAGATTTAATTGCTTTGCCTAAATTGGTCAATTTTGCAGAACAAGAAATTTTTAAAAATATGGAAGTAGAAGAATATTTAAAAGAGGAATTTAAAAATATAGATTTTAGAGAATATTCTTCAATAGTTTTAGGTTGCACTCATTTTAATTATTTTAAAGATAGTTTAAGAAAAATATTGCCAGAACATATAAATATTTTGGATGGAAATGAAGGTACAGTGAATAAATTATTTTTGGAATTAAAAACAAAAAATATTTTAGAAGAGAATGACGAACCTAAAATAGAATTTTACTATTCTGGGCGTAAAGTAGAGGATGAAGAGAATTTAAAAAGATTGGAAAGATATTTGAAAAGACTGGATTTTATGCTAGAAATATAAATCATAGGAGGAAGCTATGAGATATCAAAAAGATAACTTTTTAAACGAATTAGAGGGAATATTTAATGCAAAAACTTTGGAAGAAGCCAGTAATATAGTTTTTTCTTTTTCTACATTAACATTAGGCAGCAATGGAGATAAGGAATTAGGTCGCATTCTGATGGAAACTTATTTACATAGTTTATTGGAACTTGAATTTATCCCTAAAACACTAATACTTTATAGTGAAGCTGTCTTACTTGCTTTGGCTAATTCAAATGTAAATAGATATTTAAAAAATTTACAAAATAAAGGAGTAAATATTTTAATTTGTTCAACATCGGCAAGATATTATCAGATTGAAAATAAGATAAATGTAGGTAAGTTAGCGAGTATGAAAACTATTTTAGAGAAAAAAATGGCAGCAACAAAAATAATCAGTTTATAAAAAGTAAAATTCCACTTAGTATCCCTTGCTAAGTGGAATTTTTATGTTCCGTATGCATATAACTTTTTACATATATCCTTTTTCTATAGCTAATTTTTCAAGTTCTCTCATTCTATCATAAGTAGAAGGATGTGTTCTAAATAAATTTTGAATACCTCTTAATCCTGCAAAAGGATTTACTATAAACATATGAGCAGTAGATGGGTTTCTAGTGTTAGACATAGAAATTCTTTGACTATATTCTTCTAATTTTCCAAGAGCATCTCTTAAATATAAAGGATTTCCAGAAATTTCTGCTCCGGCTCTATCAGCCATAAATTCTCTTCTACGAGATATAGTCATTTGAATAACAGAGGCAGCAAGTGGAGCAAGTAATGCCATCAGTATAGCAAGTCCACCATTGTTGTTTCTATTATCTCTATTGTTACTACGACCGGCATATGGTAAAAAACGAGAAATATTTGCAATGGCTCCTGCAAAGGTTGCTGCTATTGTGCTAATTAAAATATCTCTATGTTTAACATGACCTAACTCATGGGCCACAACACCTGCAAGTTCATTGTCACTCATAAGATCAAGTAAACCTTGAGTGCAAGCAACAGCTGCATGACTTGGATTTCTTCCAGTTGCAAAGGCATTGGGCTGTCTTTCTGGAATTATATAAACTTTAGGCATAGGCAAATCAGCATTCTGTGACAGTTTTTTTACTAAATTGTAAAGTCTAGGATTAGTTGTTGCGTCAACTTCTTGAGCTCTATATGCCTTTATAACCATTTTATCACTGAACCAATAACTATAAAAACTCATTGCTCCTGCAATTAAAAGTCCTATTAAAGCTCCATCTTGATTTCCTAACAAACCTCCTATAAAAGTAAATAAAAATACTAGACCAAACATCAAAAACCCTGTTTTTATACTATTCATAAACATATTTTTTCTCCTTATAAAATTAATATTAAAATAAAAAATAATTTTTTATATTATATCATAAGAAAGTATAAAAATATCTAATAAAATATGCTATTATATTATAGCTAATAAAAAATTTAGGAGTGTAATTAAAATGAAAAAAATAATTTTTACATTAGGAGTTGCAGTGTTATTTTCTTCTTGTATAATAGGAAGTGTAGTTGGAGGAACAATAAGTGCTGCCGGTAGTATAGTTGGTGGAACAATAAGTGCTACTGGGAAAATAATAGGTGCTCTTATAGGCGATGATGATGGTGAAATAAAGGCAAAAGGAGTTAAGTATGAGTATTCAGATGTAAAAGTTGAAATTGATCAAGATAGGACAATAGTGACTGGAACAGTTTACCATAACACAAGTACTAAAGAAAATGTGAGAATAGAAATTCCATGTTATGATAAAGATAAAAAATATTTAGGAGATGCTATTGATACAATAGAAGAATTACCTAAAAAGAAGAAATGGAAATTTAAAGCTGTCATTGAGAGAGCTGATGTTAAGTATGCTAATATAAAAGAGGCATATATATCATCAAGCAATTAAAATGGAACTTTTTAATATCAACTTTCCTATTGTGTGATGGTGTACTATAAAAAAATGTTAGTCTTGGATAAGAGTATTTAACAAAATTGGCTTTTTTATAAAATAATAAAAATATAATTATATGAAAATGAAAGAAAAGGAGAAAAAAGAACAAAAATGGATTGGACAGGGCGTATTGACGGTCATGAAGAAGATGTATTAAGAATACATCAAGTTATTCGTGTGAAAAGTTTTGAAGAATTATTGAATGTGGATATCAATGAAAGAAAAGCCTGTTTTGTGAGCTTTAATTCAGATGAAGGTATAAGAAGAAATAATGGAAGAACAGGTGCAGCAGAAGGATGGAAACACTTAAAATTAGCTCTTTCAAATTATCCAATATTTGATAATACATTGAAATTATATGATTTGAAAGAACCAGTTGATGTTATTTCTGGAAATTTAGAGGAAGCACAAAAAAAACTGGCATATATAATTACAGAATTGAAAAAAAGAAATTTCTTTGTGGTTTGTTTAGGCGGAGGTCATGATATAGCCTATGGAACTCACAATGGAATTCTAAATTATGCTAAAACTAAAGAAAAGAATCCTAAAATAGGAATAATAAATTTTGATGCTCATTTTGATATGAGAGAGTATAAAGAAAAGGGAGCAAACTCTGGTTCAATGTTTCTTCAAATAGCTGAGGATAGAGAAAAAGATGGATTACATTTTGATTATAATGTAATAGGGATTCAAAGATTTGCAAATACAAAAAGATTATTTGATACAGCAAGAAAATTTGGAGTAAATTACTTTTTAGCAAGAGATATAGAAAAAGTAAATGAACTGAATATAAATCCTATTCTACATAGGAATGATTATATCCATTTAAGTATTTGTACGGATGTATTCCATGTTACCACTGCACCTGGAGTTAGTGCTCCTCAATCATTTGGAATTTGGCCTAGTCAAGCTAATAGACTTCTAAATATAATTGCAGAAACGGATAAAGATTTAACTTTAGAAGTTGCAGAGATAAGTCCAAGATTCGATTACGATGATAGAACTTCAAGACTTGCTGCAAATTTTATTTATCAAATAATTTTAAGACATTTTAAAGTTGAAATATAGAGTGAGGGGAAATTTATGGCAAGGATTAGTATAGTATATTATAGTTTTACTGGAAATACAATGAGAATGGTAAATGCTTTAGAAAAAGGGTTAATAGAAGCTGGAGCAGACTATAAAATTTTTAAAGTTTTAGAAATGAAAGAGTCTGATGTAGAAGAAATGTTTGGAAGTGAAATCATTGCTATGGCTTCTCCAGCTCATGAAAGAGAAGAAATTCATAAAATAGCTTGGCAACCATTTATGGCAGCTAATGGTGAAAAATTTAAAGGAAAAAGAGTTTGGCTTTTTGGTTCTTATGGCTGGGGTGGAGGAATTTTTATGAAACACTGGATCAAACAAATGGAAGATTTAGGAGCGGAAGTTGTAGCTGAACCTATATTATCCAATGGAAGTCCTAAACCAGATACAAAGGAAAATTTGTTTGAAATGGGTAAAAAATTAGTGGAACTTTTATAAAAAATAGGTTATCTTCAAAAAATAAATTTATAAATTTATACTTTCCTATAAAAAAAGAGCTTACTTTAAAAGTAAGCTCTTTTTTATTCTATACTAATATTTTTTCTTTTCTTTCTTCACTTTCGTCTTCTTCTTTAAAAATATCTCCCATATCCTTATTTTTTCTTTTATTTAATAGATACACTATAGGAGTTGCCACAAATATTGAACTATATGATCCAGCTGAAATTCCAACTAATAATGTTACTATAAATGTTTTTAAGCTATCCCCACCAAACACCAAAATTGCCACAACTGCAAATAATGTTGTTATTGTAGTATTTAATGATCTTACCATTGTTTGATCAACTGATATATCCATACATTGTTCTAAAGTCCAATTATTTTGCTTCATTCTTCTTAAATTTTCTCTTATTCTATCGAAAATTACTATCGTATCATTTATTGAATATCCAAGTATAGTTAAAATTGCTGCTATAAATGGAGTATCCACTTCATAATGTAAGAAAGATATTACACCGATAGCTATAATTATATCATGTAGTAATGTTATGATCCCAGCTATTGCAAATGTAAATTCAAATCTCAAAGTAATATACAATACTATCAATAATGATCCTATTCCAAGAGAATATATTGCAGACTTCTTTAAATCTTCTCCAATACTTGCCCCTACTTTTTCCACTTTATCTAAGTTATATTCTCCTAATTCCTTAAGATTACTTAAAACCATATTTTGTTCTGCTTCAGTTATCTCTTGGGTTCTTATAATTATAGTTCCATCATCTGATATTTGAACTTTTCTACTATTTGAACTCAATTGTGGTATTTTTTCTACAAGTACATCTAAATTTTCATTTACTTCATTTAAAGAAACCATTTTTTCTTTATATTGAATTTGAATTAAATTTCCACCTGAAAAATCTATACCATAATTAAGACCTTTAAAGAAAAATAGTCCCAATGAAACTCCTACTGCTATCAACGAAATTGAAAAATATTGTTTAATCCTACTTGTTACTTTTAAATTTATTTTCATTAGTTATTCCCCTCCAATTTCACTCCAAAAATTTTAGGATTTTTTAATCCAAATAAATTAATAAATGACAGCAGAATAACTTTAGTCGCAGTAATTGCTGTAAACATTGACGCTGCTGTTCCTAGTGCAAGAGTAACAGCAAAACCTTTTATCGGCCCAGTTCCAAACACAAATAATATTGCTGCAACTATAAGAGTTGTTAGGTTGGAATCAAATATTGCGATAAATCCTTTATTAAACCCTGCTTCTACTGAATTTCTGATTGTATTACCAAAAGATAATTCATCTTTTATTCTTTCAAAAATGATAACATTTGCATCTACTGCCATACCTAGTGATAATATAAATCCTGCAATACCCGGTAAAGTTAATGTTGCATCTATGAAATTCAAACAAGCAAAAGTTATGAAACCAAATAGAATTATTGCAATATTTGCAACTATACCCGGCAACCTATATAAAAATAGCATAAATGCCCATATTAAAACTATTGAAACTATTCCTGCATTTTTACTTTGTGCTATTGATTCATCTCCTAAAGATGCACCAACAGTTCTTGTTTCAACTATTTCCGCTTTCACTGGTAATGCTCCTGCATTTAAAAGTGTTGCAGTTGCCTTAGCCTCTTCAACTGTATAATTCCCAGTTATAACTCCATTTCCACTCGGAATTTCTGAATTTATTCTAGGAGCTGTTTGAACTACACCATCCAGAGTTATAGCAAGTTGTTTCCCTATATTTTCTCTAGTTATTTGTGCAAATTTTTGTGCTCCTTCAGGAGTCATTTCAAATTGTATTTGTGGTCTTCCTAAGTTATCATAAGAAACATCTGCACTTTTCAAATATGAACCTGTTAGAAGTGTTTCGCCTAAACTTCCATCTTCACCCATAAGCTTAAATTCAAGTAATGCTGTTTTCCCAATCAAATTGATAGCATCTTCTGTATTTTGTAAACCTGGTAACTCAATAATTACTCTGTTATCTCCTGCTTTTTGTATAGCTGATTCTGCAACACCTATTCCATTTACCCGTCTATCCAAAACTTCTATAAGTCTATTCATAGCATTATTATCAATTTTGTTATTTCCTTCTGGAATAGCTTCAAGCACAACATATGCTCCACCCTTTAAGTCCAATCCCAATTTTACTGGTTTAGTCAGACTATACCACACTGATGCAGCAAAAATTACAATAACTAAACCTAATCTAATTAATGATTTAAAATTCATCTCTCCTCCAAATGTTTTATATTTCTACTTTTTCAAAAAATGAAAAAATAGTAAAAATTATTAGTTAATTAAAATTTCTCTTTTGTGAATCTAGAAATGTTTGTAATATTATAGCTGCTGCCATTTTATCTACAACTTTTCTTTTCTCAATGGCACCTTTTTTATTCAAATCATTTAAAATATTGTCTGCCATCACCGTTGAAAATCTTTCATCTACTTCTATAATCTCTAGATTTTCAATTTCTTTTTCCAATTTGGCTACAAATTCTCTAACTTTTTCAGCTTGTCTTTTCTCAGTGCCGTCTAAACTCTTTGGAATACCTACAACTATACTAGTTGTGTGCACTTCTCTGCAAAGTTCAACTATTCTTTTCACAGCCTTTGTTTTTCTTCTATCAATTGTTTCAACAGGGCTTGCTAACATTCCTAAAATATCTGATTTAGCTACCCCTATTCTCACATCTCCTACATCTAGAGCTAAATATTTTTTCATTATAAAATTTCCTTTAATAAATCTTTTACTTCTTTCATAGCCACTACAAGTTTGTCGATATCTTTTCCTCCAGCTTGAGCAAAATCTGGTCTTCCTCCACCTTTTCCACCTGTTGTTTCAGCTAATTTTTTCACTAAATCTCCTGCTTTTACTTTATCAGTTAAGTTTTTCGATACTCCTGCCACAAATGTAATTTTGTCATCTAATGTACTTGCAAGTACAACAACAGCTCTATCTTCTTTGTCTTTTATTGCGTCTATCATAGCCCTTAAATCTTCTGCTTTTTTATCTGTAAATTTAGCTAGTAAAACTTTTGCTCCATTTATATTTTCCATATTCATAAGAGCTGATTTACTTTCAAGATTAGCAAGTTTTTGTTTTAAACTTTCTAATTCTCTTTCTTTTTCTCTCATTGTTTCAGCTAATTTATCCACTTTTTCAACTACATCTAAAGCATTTGTTTTTAATTTTTTAGCAATAGCCTCTATTTTTTGAGCTTCTTCCTTTTCATATAGATATGCTCCATATCCGGTTTTAGCTTCAATTCTTCTTACTCCAGCTGCTATTCCTCCCTCAGATATTATTTTAAACATACCTATTGTTCCAATGTTATCAACATGTACTCCACCACAAAGTTCTGTTGAAAATCCAGGAATATCCACAACTCTCACTACATCTCCATACTTATCTCCAAAAAGCATTGTAGCTCCCATAGCTTTTGCTTCATCCATAGTATGATGACTTACTCCAACTGTTATAGCTTCTCTTATCTTTTCATTTACTATATTTTCAACCTTTTCCAATTGTTCTGCCGTAACAGCTTCATAATGGCTAAAATCAAATCTTAACTTATCATTCTCTACAAGAGAACCTGCTTGTTGAATATGCTCTCCTAAAACTTCTCTTAAAGCTTTATGTAATAAATGTGTAGCAGTATGATTCTTTGATATATCACTTCTTCTTAGTACATCAACAATCAGATCATATTCCCTTTCAATTACAGCTTCACCTTTTATATATTCAACTGTGTGAAAGAATATATCTTTTTGTTTTTGTGTATCTAAAACTCTAGCTTCAAAATTTTCTCCTAAAATTTTTCCTGTATCTCCAATTTGTCCACCTGATTCAGCATAAAAAGGTGTTTTATCAAAAATTAAAAGATACTTGTTATCACTTAATTCTCTTATACTTAAAAGCTTAGCTTTATCTTGACCTTTTTCATATCCTGTAAACTTTGTAACTCCATATTTATCATAAAATTCTTCTATAAATGTATCTTGACCTTTTTCCATTACAACTTCTCTAGCAGATCTTGCTTTTTCTTTTTGCTCTTCCATCTTAGCTTCAAATTCAGCTCTTTCAACTAAAATTCCTCTTTCTTCTGCTATTTCTTCTGTAAGCTCATAAGGGAATCCATAAGTATCATATAGTTTAAATGAAATCTCTCCATCAAGTTTATTTTTTCCACTTGCCAATAAATTATCAATTTCTTGATTTACAAGTTGTATTCCTTGATCAAGAGTATTTGAAAATTTTTCTTCTTCAATTCTTACTATTTTTTTAATATTTTCTATATTTTTTCTAAGTTCAGGATAAGCTTTTTCAAAATTTTCAACAACTTTATCCACAATCTTATACATAAATAAATCTGTATAACCTAACAATCTTCCATGTCTTACAGCTCTTCTTAGGATTCTTCTAAGCACATATCCTCTACCTTCATTTGACGGTATTACCCCATCATTTACTAAAAATGTAACTGCTCTTGCATGGTCAGTTATAACTTTCAATGAAAAATTTACATTATCATTTTCATTATACTTTCTACCAGTTATTCTTGCTGCTTCTTCTAATATTGGAAATAATAAATCTGTTTCAAAATTGTTTCTTTTCTTTTGAACAACAGAGGCTATTCTTTCAACTCCAGCTCCCGTATCAATATTTTTCTTAGGTAGTGGTTCTAAAGTTCCATCTTCTTTTCTATTCCATTCTGTAAATACTAAATTCCATATTTCTAAATAACGATTGTCAGTTCCTTCATCACCGATTTTTGAATTTTCATCTCCTCCAAATTCCACACCTAAATCCACATGAATTTCTGAACAAGGACCACAAGAACCTGTTGGACCTGCTGACCACCAGTTTTCACTTTCTCCCATTCTAACTATTCTTTCTTTTGGAAAATTACATTTTTCTATCCAAATTCTCTCCGCTTCATCATCAGTTGTGAAAACAGTTACCCACAATCTGTCTTTTTCGATTTTTAAAACTTCTGTTACAAATTCCCAAGACCACATTATTGATTCTTCTTTAAAATAATCTCCGAACGAAAAATTCCCTAACATTTCAAAAAATGTATGATGTCTTGCTGTTCTTCCAACATTTTCTAAATCATTTGTTCTTATACATTTTTGGTAAGTTGTCACTCTAGGACAAGGAGCTTCCTTTTGTCCTAAAAAATAAGGTTTAAATGGTACCATTCCAGCCACTGTTAATAAAAGTGTTGGATCATCTGGAATAAGTGAAGCACTTTCAAAATGCTTATGTTGCTTTTGCATGAAAAATTCTATAAATTTTTCTCTAATTTCATTACCTGTTAACATTTTTTTATTTATCCTCCATTTTACTTAAAATTTAATCTAACTTAAAATTTTCTCCTAAATATATTCTCTTAGCTTCTTCACTACTTGCTATCTCTTTTGCATTTCCACTAAGTAGTACTTTTCCATTTGCCATAATATATGCCTTATCAACAATACTTAGAGTTTCCCTAACATTATGATCTGTTATAAGAATTCCTAAACCTCTATTTTTTAAGTGTCTTATGATATTTTGTATATCTTCAACAGCTATTGGATCAACCCCTGCAAAAGGCTCATCCAAAAGTATAAAGCTTGGATTATTTGCAATTGTTCTAGCAATTTCTATTCTTCTTCTTTCTCCTCCAGATAAAGCATAACCTAAAGAATTTCTAACATGTGTTAACTTAAATTCTTCAAGTAAACTATCTATCATAGATTTTTGCTTAGACTTTGGAATATTTTTCATTTCTAAAACCACAGAAATATTTTCTTCTACTGTTAAGTTTCTAAAAACTGATGGTTCTTGTGCCAAATATCCTATACCTAAATTAGCTCTTTTATACATTGGAAAGTTAGTTATATCTTCATCGTTAAATATAACTTGTCCTGCATTTGGTTTTACTATTCCCGTTATCATATAAAAAGTTGTTGTTTTCCCAGCTCCATTCGGTCCTAAAAGTCCAACTATTTCTCCTTTTTTTACTTCTAAGCTTACTTTGTTTACTACCTTTCTGTCCTTATAACTTTTTACCAGATTATTTGCACTTAAACTTATCATTTTCCTACTCCTTTGCCTGTTAAATAATCAACATGGACATTTCCTTTTAATCTAACTTTTTTTGTATTCATATCATAATGCCCTTCGTTTGCAGTAAGAACACTTCCTTTGTTTGTTACTTTTACTTTATCATAAGCAGATGCAACATTATCTTTAATTTCAGCTCTTTCAGATGTCATAACAGTTTCTTCTTTTTTTTCATTAACATCTTTTACATAGACATTTCCATCTAAATATAAAACTTTAGTATCTATCAAAGCTTTTGCATTATCTGCTTTACCGATTGTATCTCCCTTTACACCATTATCAACTGTAAGTGTAGGTCTATTTTTCAAATATACTATATTTTTTGTCAAATCAGCTTCTAAATTATCTGTTTCTAGTTTTCTGTTAAGTTGTGTGAAAATCCCCGGCTTATTCATTATTAATTTTTTAGCCTTATAATTATCTCCTGTTTTTTCTAAGTACAAATCCAACATCTCTCCATCAAAATTAGTCTTTTCTCCATTACTGTCATATACAGTTGACTTTACATCTCCTGTAAAATGAATAGGTCCTTTATTGATATTACCATTAGTTGTATTTGCAGAAAACTCCGATTTATCATCTGAAATTATATGAACATTTTTTACAAATATATCTCCCAGTTTATTATTAACTTTTCCAGAACTAGATTTTATTAAATACTTGTCATAGTTAATTTCACTTGCTGTTTTTAATTCTATATCCGAAGTTTTAGTATTATATATCAAATTTTGAGTTTTTATACTATTTCCATCAGACACTAAATAAACATTTTTTATAAGTTCAAGCTTATTATCATTTGTATGATATTGAATTTCAGCTGATTTAGCAGATCTAGTCGGCTCTTTCATATCAAAATCATATCCCTTTAAGATAGCATTTTTCGAATCATATATTGCCCTTGATACCTTACCAACCATACCTTTATCATCTTTAAAATCAACTTGACTGTTCATATGAACTAAAGCATCTGAATATTTATATATGGCATTAGCTGTATCTATTACCACTCCATTTTGTTTTATATTTATAGGTCCTGCTAATTCAATATAGTCCCCTGTTTTGATTAGAATTTCTTTTGCTAAACCTGTCATATTTTTTTCTTTATCTTCTAAAGTAATAGGTCCTGTAATTTTTCCAAGAGTTGTATTACTGTTATATGTAAAGTTTTTTCCATTCATCTTTGTAGTCTTAGAGAATAAATTTATCTCATTATCACTTTTTAAATCTCCTGTTTTCTTATTATAAGTGATAGTTTTCCCAATTATTCTTGTATTTCCATCAGAAGATTTTAGTTCATAATCATTAGGTACTGTTAGTAATCCAGTTTCTTCTACATAAGTTATATTTTTTCCTTTTATAGAATAATCTTTATTCCCTAAAGTAAGCTCATTTACAGCTGACAAATCTTTTGTAAGCAAGCTATATTTTAAATCTGTTCCTGATAGACTTTCTTTCTTTTCGTTGAAAGCATAAAATTTCTTATTTGTACTAACTAATTTAGTTTCTGTATTATATGTGAAATCTTCAGCATCTAAATTATAAGTCGGTGACGTATATTTTACTAAATTTCCTGATACATTAATATCTTTTTTATCCAAGTTGTATATAATCTTATCAGCCAAAAGTTTTTCTGAATTTATAGATGATGCATTTACATTTCCTAAAAGAGTGAAATCCTTTGTATCCAAGTTATATGTTCCATTATCTGCTAACACTTTATATGTTGCATTTCCCCCATTTATTTTCCCATAAAAGTTGATAACTTGACTTTGAGCTTCTTTTTCTATACTACTTACATCAAATGTATAATCTTGATATTTAACTTTTACATTTTCCATAACCTTAAAACTTTCATCTCTATCATTCAAAACTAGTTTATCTCCTGCTAGTCCAACACCTTTATAAGTAGCTTCAAATCCATTACTAGCATATAAATTTCTTTCATTCATATCATAGTAAACCTCATTAAAAGTTCCTGATAGTTTATCTTCTTCTTTATTTTCACTACCGTCTTTAGCTTTCCCAAATCCGATAATAGAAATATTTCCCTTCAATACAACTCTTTTTGTTTCACTGGAATATTCCGCTCTGTCCGCAAGCAATGATAGATATTTATTTTTTATTACCACTCCATTTTCTAAAATAATATTATCCATAGAAATATTTGTTTTAAATTTATTTCCTGAAATTTCAATTCCCTGTTCTTCATTTATTGCAGATACCAATGTTTCTGATACAAGCATATCTGTTGCTTTCTCGTATTTCATTTCAGAGGCATTTATTTTCCAACCGTTAGGGCTCAGTCCTACTATATTTGATTTCAAGATTAGATTTCTAGCTTTATCTAATAATACATTATCTCCACTTAAAATCATACCTTTTATCTTTGCTTTTGCCTTTTCAAAAACACTTTCTTTTTCATCAATATAGTCTAATTCTTTTTCAGCTTCAACATAATATCCGTCTGATTCATATACAGCATTCTTAGTTTCAACAACTTTTTTAATCGCTTTTACAGCTTGTTCTTCTCCAAAATAATTAAAATAACCCAATACTAAAACTGCAACACCTAAAGTACCATATATTACTTTTTTCCTATTCATTACTTCCTCCATTGAGAATGGTCTTCATCTCATTTAGTTTTATTAAACTTTCTAAAGGGCTTAAAGAGTTTAAATCTATTTTCTTTAATATTTCTAATACTTTTTTATCATTTTCTGAGAATTCTTCAATACTTTCCTCAATATCTTCATCTTCTTCCAAAACATTAGTAAATAATAGCATTTGCTCTGTTTTTATCTTATTTTCTATAATTGCTCTTCTAGTTTCTAATTTTTTCAGAATTTTTTTTGAGCGACTAAGAACTTCCTGAGGAACACCTGATAATCTGGCAACTTCTATTCCATAAGACTTATCTGCTCCACCTTTTACTATTTCTCTTAAAAAAACAACATTTTTTCCATCTTCTTTTACTTCCACTCTAAAATTAGTTGCTTTTTCTAATTCTTTTTCTAATTCTGTCAACTCATGATAATGTGTCGCAAATATTGTTTTTGCTCCTATTTTATCATGAATATATTCTGTAATTGCAGTGGCTATGGAAATTCCGTCATAGGTTGATGTCCCACGACCTATTTCATCCAGTACTATAAAGGATTTTTTTGTAGCATTATTTAGTATACTTGCAACTTCTGTCATTTCTAGCATGAAGGTAGATTGACCGCTAAGCAAGTCATCACTGGCACCAACTCTTGTAAAAATTTTATCAACTATCGGTATTTTAGCATAATCAGCTGCAACATAAGACCCTATTTGTGCCATAATAATATTTAATGCAATTTGTTTCATATAGGTCGATTTCCCTGACATATTTGGACCTGTTAAAATAATTAAATTGTTCTTTTCATCAAACTTTACATTATTTTTTATGTATTCGCCCCTTGATATTAATGTTTCAACTATGGGATGTCTTGCTCCCAACAGTTCCAAATTATCATCTTCAGCTATTTCAGGTTTTACATAAGAATTTTTTGTTGCAACATGTGCAAAGTTTGAAATTATGTCCACATAGGAAATTTTTTGAGATAATTCTAAAAAAATCTCTATTTTATTTTTTATTTCACTTGAAACTTCTTTAAATAATTCATATTCTAAATTTTCAATTTTACTTTTGGCTGTGATAACTTTTTCTTCATATTCTTTTAAATCTTGTACTATATATCTTTCAGCATTAACAAGAGTTTGCTTTCTTATATAATCTTCAGGAACTAAGTGTTGATTAGCTTTAGTTATTTCAATAAAATATCCAAAAACCTTATTATATTTTATTTTTAATCCTTTAATTCCAGTTCTTTCTCTTTCTCTGTGTTCTATTTCAAGTATATAATCCTTTCCAAGTTTAGAAATTTTCCTTAATTCATCTAAATCTTTATTGTAGCCATCTTTAATTATTCCACCCTCTCTAATTGAAAATGGAGCCTCATAGTCTATGGCTAACTCTATTTTATTATGAATATTTAATAATTCTTCTACTGCTATATTGAAAAGTTCAGCTATCTTTGACTTCTCAATAAAATTTTTATAAATTTCTAGAGATTTTTTTATAGAAGATTTTAAAGCCAGTAAATCTTTTCCATTTTCTGTACCATAAATAACCTTTACAGATATTCTTTCAATATCATAGACATCTTTTAATAAGTTTCTTATTTCTTCTCTAAACAACACATTATTGAAAAAATAATCCACATAATATTGCCTCTCTTCTATACTTTTTTTATCTAAAAGAGGATTTTTTATAAGTTTTCTAAGCTCTCTACTCCCAATAGAAGTAACACATTCATCTAAAACACCCAAAAGTGTTCCCTTTGCTTCAGAAAGTCTTGTCGGAACCAAATCTAAATTATTTTGTGTGCTCAAATTAAGTTCCATTATACTATTTATATTTCTATATTCAATTTTTTCAAAAGGTAACTCATTTTCCTTTTGTAATTCTTCGATATATTTTAGTAAATTTGCAGAAACTTCAATAGCTAAATCTTTTTGTTTTAATAAAAACACATCTGTTGATAAGACATTAAAAAAATCTAGGATATATTTCTCTGCCCTTTTAACATTTTGTACACTATTAATTTTTATCCCAGATAAGAATATTTTATTTTCGAATAAATTTACTAAATCAATATTTGTTTTTTCATCAATTAAAATTTCACTAGGTCCTATTTTATTTATTTCTGCCAACAACTTTGATTCTATATTTCCTCCAAGGATATCAAAAGTTACAAATTCTCCAGTTGTTATATCTGCATATGCAACAGCTATTTCTTTCTCAGATATATTTGATTTTATACACATAATATAATTATTTTTATTTTTTTCTAAATAATCTACATCAATTATTGTCCCAGGAGTTATAACTCTTGTAACTTCTCTTTTCACAATTCCAGTTGCTGATTTTGGGTCTTCAACTTGATCACAAATAGCTACACTATACCCTTTAGATACCAATTTTGCTATATAAGATGCAACTGAATGATATGGGACCCCAGCTAGTGGAATATCCTGACCTTTTTCTTTATTTCTTTTTGTTAGAGTTATCCCTAATTCCTTAGATGCAATTTGAGCATCATCAAAGAACATTTCATAAAAATCTCCCAGTCTATACATTAAGATTTCATCTTTATACTCTTCTTTTATTTTTTTATATTGTTGCATTAAAGGTGTATCAGTAGACATCTATTCTCCCTTTCTTTTATAACTTTTTTACTTATATATTCTATTAATTTTAACATATTGACATTATTTTTTCAATAAAACACCTTACTTTATATAAGTTTCTCTTTTTTAATTATGAGTTTTAAAAAATACACTATAATGCTATAATAAAATATAGAATATTATAAGGAGGAGTTATGAATTTTTTTGTTGCTATTGAAGAAACTATTTCTGAAACTTTTCAAATAGATGCTAATAATCCTAAGGAGGCTCTTGAATTAGTTATAAAGAAATATAAAAATTCCGAATTTATTGTTGAAAACGGGTGTGTTATTTCAAAAAAGATTGCTATTATTGACAATAATAGTGATAATACAGATTGGATTGAATTTTAAAGGTGAAAAATATGAAACAATATGAAGCTGTAATTCAAACTTTAGAAAATTTAGGTGGTATTGCTACTTTGGGACAACTTAATCAAGAAGTCTTTAAATTAAAAGAATGTGAATGGAAAACAAAAACACCATTTGCAAGTATCAGAAGAATTGTGCAACTAAATAAAGAAATTTATAAAATAAAGCCTGGTCTTTATGGTTTAGTTAAATATAAATCTATTAATGAAAGTAATGGTTTTATTACAGAAAATGAAAAAAATAAAAACAGTGAAGAAGTGAACAATTTCAACCATACATACTATCAAGGTCTATTATTAAATATAGGAAATTTAAAAGGATATTCCACTTTTATTCCTAATCAAGATAAAAATAAAATTTTTTTCAATAAAACTTTAGATGAAATTAAAACATTAACTGAAATCCCTGCTTTTAGCTATAAAGAGTTTGTTAATAGAGCAGCTACTATTGATGTTATTTGGTTTAATAATCAAAAAATGCCCCACTCCTTGTTTGAAGTCGAGTACTCAACAGATATTCAAAATTCTTTATTAAAATTTAATGATTTACAAGATTTTCATACAAGAATGGTTATTGTTGCTGATTCAATAAGAAAAAATGAATATTTAAAAAAAATTAAATATTCTGCTTTTAAAGATTTAGAACAAGAAAATAGAGTATCTTTTCTAAGTTACGAAGATTTAGTTAAACAATATGAAAAAACTATTGAAAGCCTTTCCTATAACTTTATTCTTTAAAAATTTAAAAATACTGATTTTATAAAATCAGTATTTTTATTTATTATTGAGAGAATTTTCCTTCTTTTATATCATAGCCTGTAAAAGTCCTATTGTTTCTTCATAGTTATTTGTTTCATTCAGTTTTCTTTTTATTTCAGCTGAACCAGCTATTCCTTTTAAATACCAAGAAATATGCTTTCTTATATCATAAATAAATTTATCATCATTATCTATTTTTGAATTCTCTAAATGTTTTATTGCCATTTTTATTTTATCTTCTTTAGTTGTTTGTGATTTAACCTCACCAAATTCCAAAGCTTCTCTAATATCTCTTATAAGCCACGGATTCCCAAATATTCCTCTTGCTAACATAACTCCATCAACGTTAGAATATTTTATTTTTTCCAAAGCATCTTCTCCGGTAAAAATATCTCCATTACCTATTACAGGAATTGAAATAGATTCTTTTACCTCTTTTATTAAAGACCAATCCGCTTTTCCGGAATAAAGTTGATCCCTTGTTCTCCCATGAACGGTTATATGATCACATCCCACTTCTTCAGCAATTTTAGCTATTTCAATATAGTTTTCAGGTTTATTATATCCCACTCTAATTTTTATTGATAATTTAGTATCGTCATTTAGAGTAGATCTTAGCTCTGACAAAATAGTTCTTATTTTCTCAGGTTCTTTAATAAGAGCTGCTCCATAGCCACAATTAACTATTTTTTTCATAGGACAACCACTATTTAAGTTTATATGTTTTACTCCTAAATTTTCAATATATTTTGCACTATACTTTAATTTATCTATATCTTGTCCAAATAGTTGGACAGCATTTCCTTTTCTTAATCTTAGTATTTTAGAAATTGTCTTCTCATTTAAAACTGAAAGTGCATTAACACTCACCATTTCTGTAAAAATCAAATCAGGATTAAAATCTTCGAGTATTCCTCGAAATGTATAATCTGTCACTCCCGCTATTGGAGCTACATAAATTTTTTTCATTGTATTTCTCCTTTATATATTCTATTAATTTTAACATATTGACTATATTTTTTCAATAAAAGATACCTTTATTAACACAAAAAACAGGAGATTTCTCTCCTGTTTTTTTGTTTATATGTTGAAAGAGGCTTGGGAAGCTTATTCAGATTTTGGACCTGCTTTTACTATAAATTCAGGCATATTCGGATATTTCTTTGTAAAATTGTCTTCAAATTTTCTAGCCAATTCTTTTGCTGCAACTACATAAGCGTCTTTATCTGCCCAAGTATTCATTGGATTTAACATTTCTTCCGGAACATTTGGACATGTTTTTGGAACTGCTAAATTAAATATATTATCATATCTATATTCAACTTTATCCATCTCACCATTTAAAACAGCTGTAACCATGGCACGCGTATATTTCAAGTTTATTCTCTTTCCTATACCGTAGGCCCCTCCAGACCATCCTGTATTTATTAAATATACTTTTGTATTATATTTTTCTATTTTTTCACCTAACATTTTTGCATAAACTGATGCATCCATAGGCATAAAAGGTTCTCCAAAGCATGTCGAGAATGTAGGTATAGGTTCTTTCACTCCTCTTTCTGTTCCGGCCAATTTAGCAGTAAATCCTGTTATGAAATGATACATCGCTGCTTCCTTAGACAATTTAGAAATAGGTGGTAACACTCCAAATGAATCTGCAGTTAAAAATATAATTACATCTGGAATTCCTCCCATACTTGGAAACTCAGCATTATTTATATAGTCAAGCGGATATGCCACACGAGTATTTTGTGTAATACTGTTATCAGCATAATCAATTTTTCTACTTTCTAAATCTAAAACTACATTTTCAACAACACTTCCAAATTTTATTGCTCTATAAATGTCAGGTTCACTTTCCTCTTTTAAATTAATGCATTTTGCATAACATCCACCTTCAAAATTAAATACACCTGTATCTGTCCAACCATGTTCATCATCACCTATTAATTTCCTATTAGGATCTGTTGATAAAGTTGTTTTCCCAGTTCCTGACAAGCCAAAAAATATTGCTGTTTTTCTTGTTACTGGATCTATATTAGCTGAACAGTGCATAGGTAGAACACCTTCATTTGGCATAAAGAAATTCATTATTGAAAATACCATCTTTTTCATTTCACCAGAATATAGA
Organism: Fusobacterium gastrosuis; assembly: GCF_900095285.1. Classification (GTDB taxonomy): domain Bacteria; phylum Fusobacteriota; class Fusobacteriia; order Fusobacteriales; family Fusobacteriaceae; genus Fusobacterium; species Fusobacterium gastrosuis. The sequence goes on from NZ_LT607734.1 coordinate 212,984, forward strand.
GTTCCACAAATTAACGCTATACGACTTTCAAAATCTATAACTATTGCTACTTCTGAATTTACACCATCTAACTCAGGTACACATTTAAAATTAGGCACTGAAATTACAGTAAAGTCTGCATCTCCATATTCTTTTAATTCTTTTTCATTTGGTCGTATTAATAGTTGATGTATAAATAAATTTTGACTTGCAAATTCATTTATAAATCGAAATTTCTTTCTATATTTTAAGTCTGCACCTGCAAATCCATCAAAAATAAATATTTCACGATTTTGCAAATATGCTAAAACTTTTTGATAAAGTTTTTCAAATTTTTCTTTCTGTATAGGATGATTCACATCTCCCCATGCAATTTTACTATGTACTTCTTTTGTATCTACTATAAACTTATCATCCGGTGACCTACCTGTATATTTCCCAGTAGTTATCACCAATGCACCTGTTTCTGATAATATCCCTTCATTTCTTTCAAGAGCTTTTTCAATTAGTTTAGCTGGTGATAAATTGAAATGAATCTTAGCAACATTAGAAATTTCATAATTTCCAAATTTAAAATTTTCCATAAAAAAATCTACTCCTTATAATATAAAATTATTTTATTAATGTACATTTATTTTATTGAATTTTAATTATTTCTTAATTAACTAAGATAATTATACTCTTTAAAAAATAAAAGTCAACACTTATTTTTATTATTAGTGTACATTATTTAAAATAGTGATTTTTTATTTTGTTATGTGTTATAATAAACAAAAAATATTATTTCATTTATTGAAAGGAAATTTATGAAAATTTTACTTATCTTTATCGCCTTATTCTTTTTCAACTTTACACAAAATTCAATTTATGCAACAGTGTATAATGAAATCAAAGAAATAGAGCCAATTAACGAAGTTCAAGAGAAAATTTTTCTCGAAAATGAAACTGTTAAAAACGATTCTTTTCTAAAAGAAAAAGAGCTTTCAGAAGAAAATACAACAATAACAGCAAACTCTGATTCTAATGAAGTTGAAAATAATGATGCACTTAAAATAGAAGTTGAAAATGAAAATCTGTCAGATTCTCAAAAGACCAATGTACCGGAAAATAATGAAAATATTTCTTCCAAAAATGAAACGGAAGAAAAACCAACCATAATTTTAAAAAATGTTGAAACTAATAAAAATATTTCAACTTCAGAAAAAACAGCTGAAGATTTAAAAATCGCAAAAAGAGAAACCTTGAAAAATGAAGATAGGTTTGAAGAAATTTCTGATAGAACAAACAGAGTTACTGCTCTGGGATCAGCCATGGGAGCTATTGATTTAGGAAATACTCCAACTAAAAAATTAGAGTTGGAGCAGGTGTTGGAAACGCTTCCAGCACTCAAGCCGTTGCTGTCGGAGTTGGTTATGCTCCAACAGAAAGATTTAAAGTCAATACTAAGTTTTCCACTTCTACTAATAATTTTTTTAACAACAGTATCTCTGTTGGAGCATCATATGATTTAGATATATAGGAGATATTATGATAGATGTGATTATTCCTTGCTATAATGCAGAAAAAACTTTATCGCGTGCCGTTAACAGCGTTTTAAAACAAAAAAAATTAAATATTCTTTGGATTATTGATGACTGTTCTATTGATTCTAGCTATGAACTCGCTAAAAATTTTGCCAACCAGTTTCCAAACAAGATCAAGGTAGAAAAATTAAGTAAAAACTCTGGTGTAGCTAAAGCACGAAATTGGGGTGCTATCAATAGTGAAAGTAAATTTATAGCTTTTTTAGATGCAGATGATGAGTATGAAGAAAATGCATTAGATGTAGCAATGGCTATTTTTGAATATAAACCTGAAACCTGTCTGGTAAGACTAGACTTGAAACCTATAGACATCGATGAAAAATATATCAACCATCCTAATTTTAATTTTGCTTGGCAACATATGAAGATGACTTGCGGAGGCAATATTGTTTTCAATAGAGCTTTTTTCTTGGCATGTGGTGGATTCCCACAAAATGATTTATTTAAAAAATTTGGTGGAGAAGATGGAGCTTTAGGAATAGCTACCACTAAAATAGGTCTAGTTGCAACTGCTTTTAACAATGCTGGAGTTTTACACCATTGTAGAAAAGGAATGCATGCTGAAAGACTTTTAGATACTATCTTATTTAAGAAAACTTCTCCAGATATTTCAGAAAATGATATTAATGAAGCCAATCAAATAACTGATAATATTTGTATTTCTATAAAAAATTTAACTGATATCTTAAATACATCCAATATTGGTATTTGTCCATTTACAGTGGAAGAGTATATAGAAAAAATTTAAAAAATAAAAATGTTGACAATAAATTTTTTTTATGTTATATTTAGCGAAATAAAAAAATTAAAGGAGGTAGAAAATATGTTTTTTAGTAAAACAAGGATAAGGACAAATAAATATTTTATAAAATTAAATATTTTGTCTGATTTGTTTGCTTGAAATATTTTCTGCTTTTTATATTGAATTTTAATTATAAGTTAGTTTAACACTTTTAATTTGATTTAATTTTATATATGCCCAAAATATAAGTATAGCTTACAAGCTATACTTTTTTTATAAAAAAATTTAGGAGGATTAAAAAATGTCAGATGTTAAAGAAAAATTATCTCAACTTTTTGAAAATTATAAAAATGAGTTTGTTGAATTGAATGAATATCTCTATAATAATCCAGAATTAGGATTACAAGAATTTAAGGCTTGTGCCGCTCACACAGCTATTCTTGAAAAATATGGCTTTAATGTAACTAAAAACTTTGCTGGCTTAGAAACTGCCTTTCAAGCTAGCTTTAAGAACAGTACTGAGGGACCAAGGATTGCCATTCTGGCTGAATATGATGCCCTTCCTGGTATAGGTCACGGTTGTGGACACAACATCTTTGGAGTAACAAGTATTGCAACTGGTATACTTGTAAAAGAACTTATGAAAGATATTCCCGGGGAAATTTTAGTCATTGGTACTCCTGCTGAAGAAACTAATGGTGCTAAAGTAGATATGGCACAAAAAGGAGTTTTCAATAATATAGACATAGCAATGGCTGTTCATCCATCTGGAGAAGCTCATTACAGAAGTGGAGTATCCCAAGCTATGGAAGCTCTACAATTCACTTTCAAAGGAAAAACTGCCCATGCATCAGGGGCTCCTCATGAAGGTATCAATGCATTGGATGGAGTTTTAATGCTCTTCAACTCTGTAAATGCTTTAAGGCAACAAACCCTAGAAACAGCTAGAGTTCATGGAATAATAACTAAAGGTGGGGAGGCTGCAAATATTATTCCAGACTTAGCCGTTGCCAATTTCTATGTAAGAGCAAAATCTTTAGAATACTTAAAAGGTTTTGTAGAAAGAGTCAAGAATTGTGCAAAAGGAGCTGCACTTGCAACAGGGACTACCCTTGAAATTACTAATTATGAAACAAGTTTTGCAAACTTAGTTACAAATAATAAGCTATCAGAAACTTATGAAAAAAATTTGAAAAGTTTAGGAGTTACAGATATAAGAGATAAAGAGAGCCATGGCTCAACAGACATGGGAGATGTAAGCCATTGTTGTCCAACAATTCACCCATACTTCCCATTGACAACTTCTCATTTAACTGGTCATAGTGTTGAATTTGCATCTGCTTCAATTGCTCCTGATGCCTACAAAGGAATGAAAGAAGCTACACTAGCTATGGCACTAACAGCTTTAGAGCTTTTTGAAAATAAAGAATTACTAAATGAAATAAAAGAAGAATTTAAAAATACTAAAAAATAATATACCCTTGCAAGGGCACACGGGCTTCGCCAGTGACCTTAAAAAATAATAGTATTATATTTACTATTATTTCAAAAAATAAATTTTTTATATATTCTTAAAATTGGTTTCTATTTACATTTTAATTCAAAATTTGACATTATCTTTATGGCACACAGCTACACTTGTGTTCATGAAATAAAAAATTTATGCTTTAAAAAAATGAGTTTTTAAATAAAAAACTGCATTATAAAAAAACACTAAAAATATACGGAGGTTATTATTATGAAAAAAATTATTGCAATATTTATGGTCATCTTATCAAGTTTATCTTTTTCTGCAAAAAAACTTTATGTAGGAACAAATGCTGAATTTAAGCCTTACGAATATCTTGAAGGAGATAAAATGGTAGGTTTTGATATCGATCTTATGAACAAATTAGGTGAAATGCTTGGTTATGAAATTAAATGGGTTAATATGAATTTTGATGGACTGTTAACTTCTTTGCAATTAAAGAAAATTGATGCAGTCATTGCAGGAATGTCACCAACTGAAGAAAGACAAAAAGCCGCTTCTTTCTCAGTTCCTTATATGTTTTTTAAATCAGGGCATTTAGTTATTGTGAATGAAAAAAGTACTTATACTTCAAAAGAACAATTAAAAGGAAAAACTGCAGGTGTTCAAATGGGAAGTATCCAAGAAGGTTTTGCAAAAGATATTGGTGCTACTCCTAAATTTTATAGTTCATTTACAGCTGCCTTAATGGAACTACAAAATCAAAAAGTTGATTCTGTAATTGTTGCTGATTCAACTGGCAGAGAATACTTAAAGACTATGAAAAAAATTAAAAAAATTGATATGATTGAAGATAAAAAACCTGGTGCTTCTATTGCATTTAGAAAAAACGATGAAAAACTTGCTAAAGAATTTTCTGACGCTATTATAAAACTTAAAGAAACTGATTATTATGCAGGGCTTGTAAAAAAATATTTCCCTGATAGATATGAAGAATTTATGGCTGATAAAGCTAAAAAGTAAAATTTAATTTTTTATCCTTGTTGGTTTAGTAAACTAACAGGGATTTTTATTTTTACTAAAAAATATTTTGTATATCTTTTATATTTTATAAATATTTTTATTTTTTATATATTTTTATTTTTTCAAAATTTATGGTATAATGTAAAACAAAAAAATAAAGAGGTTTTTATGGAAAATATTGAAAAACTTTCCCAAACTCGTAGTACTACAATAGTAAAAGCGAGTTTTATAGGAATTTTAACAAATATATTATTAGTTATTTTTAAAGCAAGCATCGGAATATTGACAAATTCTATTGCAATTTTACTTGATGCTGTAAACAATCTAAGTGATGTACTTTCTTCAACCGTTACAATTATTGGTGCCAAACTGTCAGAAAAAGAAGCTGATAAAGAACATCCTTTAGGGCATGGAAGAATTGAGTATTTAAGTGCTATGATAGTGGCTTCTATTATTCTTTATGCCGGTATAACTGCCCTTATAGAATCCATTAAAAAAATAATTTCTCCCGCTACCGCAGAATATACAAATATTTCTCTTATTATCATGGGAGTTTCTATAATAGTAAAAATTTTACTAGGTACATATGTAAAAAAAATTGGTCAAAAAGTAGAGTCACAATCCTTGATAGCTTCAGGAAAAGATGCTTTATTTGATGCTGTCATTTCAACATCAGTTTTAGCCACTGCTCTTATATTTATGTTCTACAAAATATCACTTGAAGCATATGTTGGCGTTTTAATTTCTGTTGTTATAATTAGATCTGGTATAGAAATTTTGAAAGAATCCACAGATGATATTTTAGGAAAACGGGTTGATAAGGCTCTTCTTAAAAAAATAAAAAAAACTATTTGTGAAGATCATAATATAACAGGAGCATATGATTTAATGTTACATAATTACGGTCCACAAAAATATGTAGGCTCTGTTCATATTGAAATTCCAGACACTATGACTGCTGATAAGATAGATATATTGGAAAGAGAAATTGTCGATAATATTTTTGAAAAATATGGAGTTTTTTTAGCTGGAATCAGTATTTATTCTATAAATACTAAAAACCCTATAATTACTGAAATGCACTTAAATATTTTAAAGATGGCTACTTCTTTTGAAGGGGTTTTACAATTTCATGCATTTTATGTCGATCTAAACCAAAAAACTATTCGTTTTGATATTGTAGTAGATTTTTCAATTCCAGATAAGGATGAATTACAAATGGAATTAAAAAATCGTATAAAAAAAGAATACCCTGAATATGAAGTCTATATTAGAATTGATATGGATATTGATATATAAAAAAACTGTTGCAATTTAATTCTAAATCTGCAACAGTTTTTATTATTATATAAGTTTATATTATCATATAGAAAAATATAAATTTAATGTATTTTTATTATATTTATTAAATTAATAATTAAAGAAAAATTAAGTAGTTCCAGCATTCCAAGAGCTAGCATAGAATTAATATTTTAGAAAATCTTGCACAATAGCTCTTAAAAATTACTGTGACATAGAAGTTAATTGATAAAAGTCAGCTTCTTTAAATATATACTTTACCTTCTGCCACTATTTCAACAGGTCCATCTATATAAATTTTATCTTCCTTAAAAGAAAATTCTAACCAGCCATTTGGTTGATAAATTTTAGCTTTTTCAATTTTCTTAAATCTTTTTAAATAAAATCCCAAAGCTGTTGTACCAGAAGCACAGCTATTTTCCCATACACCATTTGCAAATCCATTAACATATACATATGGCTGCATAAACATTTTTTCTAAATCAAAAAACATCACTCCGAAAGCGGAATAATTTTCTTTAGATAAGAAATTTTTTAAAAATTTAATTATTTCTTCTTTATTTTCTACTCCTTCATAAATAAAATGTTTTATCCCAGAAAATTCTACCAATGTTAATTTTTCATTTTCAAAAGTTATTTCTTTTATTTCTAAAAATCGAGGCATCTCTATTTTAGCTAAGAATTCATTTTTTTTAGTCCCTTCTCTGACATCAACTTTTAATTTTTTATTTTCTCCTGAACAAGTTATAAAATAATCTTTTTGTACTTTAAATTTTTCATCTCTAAAGGCTAAAAGTGCTGCAAAAGCTCTACTTGCATTTCCACAAAATTCTCCACCCATCATCTGTAAATGATTTTCCCTTATAAAACCTACCTGCTCAGCACCAAGACTTAATTCTGACATAATTTTTTCAGATATCTTCATTATATCTTTTGCATAAACATCATATTTTTCTATAAATATTGTAATATTCCCAGCAGGATTTGTTTTTATGAAATCTAAAATTTTCATATTCTATCCTCCTTTTCTTTATTTTCATTTAATAATTCTTTCAAAAAAATCTTTTCCGAAATATTCAACTATGAAAAAAGGAAATGCTCCTAGAACTAAAAGTTTATTATTTTTTATAAATTTACTAAATTGTTCTTCAAAAATATTATCTTGCCCCATATTCTCTAAGTAGTATTTATAATTGACTTTAGATTTTTTTATTGTAAAAAGATAAAATAATCTACTCATCATCTTTGAGGTTATATACTCCCAATCTTCTTTTTCTAAAGTAGTAAAATTTTGAAAATCTGTATTATTTGAAACAATATTTTTATAATTTATTTTTTCTTTAGCTGCTATTATATAGTTTTCTATGTTTTCTTTTTCTTCTCTTTTTAGGTGTTTTGTTGCTTCAACCATAGGATAGCTTATGTATAATTTGCCATATTCAGTTTCATTATTAAATATTCTTAACATTTCTCTTACTTTATCATCAGAAGCACCTGAAGTGTGACCATCATAATCAAAAAATAAAAATATTTGTGATATATTATCTCTTGAAATTTCTTTTAATTCATTATTTTTATCCTCTATATCTTTTCTATTTGCATTTACTCTATTAAGCCTTTCTTTTATAAGCCCTACTAAATCAATATTATTATAATCTATCTCTTCCATTATATTTTTAAAAAGTGTATAGATATTAGTTTGATAAGATATAATTCTTACTTCTCTTTTTAAATTAAAAAAATTTTTGTCTATATTTTCTATTATTAGTTTCTCTGTTTTTTCACCTTCTGTAATAAAAAGTATATATTCAATTTTTTTATTATATTTACTCACCATCATCAAATGCACCTGCTCTATACATTTTTTCAAGGTTATGAGCAAATCTTAATTCTTTTTCAGTTATATTCGGTAAAGATTTTATTCTTCCATCAGAAATTATAAAATAACAATCTGGTCTTAATAACTCATTTGACATAAGTGTCGTATCATGTGTTGTCAAAATTGCTTGTATACCTAATTCTAGCAGTTCTTCTACTATTTTTTTTGCAAGATCTACATGATAAAAAGCATCAAATTCATCTATAAATACAAAAGAAGCCTCATTCAATCTTATTAACCAAGCATAAAATAAAGCTAAGGATGTAGTTCCTTTTGATGCTATAGCAAAAAAATCTACTGATTTATTATCAAAAACACAATGTATCTTATTTTCATTTCCTTCTTTTACAGCCTTTAATTTATATTCGATTCCTGCTTTTTTTAAAAAATTTTCAAAATCCTTTAATTTTTTAGCTTTAATTATCTCTTCAGAAATTTTTCCATCACCATTTTTAAATCCCTGATAGTAGTTACCATTTAATGATGCAAAAAATAACATATTCTCTACAAATTTAAAAAATTTCCCTATTATTTCTGACTCAATACTCTGAGGATTACTATTATTATATACAAATTTTATAAATGAATTGGAACTTCCGTTTAAGTCCGTTCTTAAACTTTCTGTTCCTAATAAATTAAGCTGAAAAGTATTTTTTTCATAATTATAATATGTTATTAATTTATTATTAATTTTAAATTCTTCCTCTAATAAATATCGAGAATCCATTTTTAAATATTTATACTCAACAATATCTTTTTCAAATTTAAATTTATAAGTAAATTCCGCTTTCTCTACTCCATTAAAAAGATTCAAATAATTATTGTATAAATGCCATTGTTTTTCTTTATCTGTTAGGTGCAATATTATATCAAAAAGAGCTATCCCTAAATTAGATTTCCCACTTCCATTAATCCCATAAACTAACCCTGTTTTTACTGTTTCATTTTTTATAGCTTTTTCTCCAAAACTATATTTATTTATATTTCCTAAATTAAATATCAGTTCTTCTTTAAAATTTTTAAATCCTTTTACTTTAAATTCTATTAACATAATATCACTCTCTTCTATTTTCAGTTTAGTTAATTATATATTATTATTTTTATTTTATCAAGTTCTATCCGTAAAAAAAATACAGTGACTTTTTTAGATATAAAATTTCTGACTTTGTCAACTAACTTCTACTGCCATAATGGCTTGTGGATTTCCCTCCAAAATCCTAGAATTCTTCTTCCAATTTTTTTATTAAAAGAAAAAAACTGTTAAATCTAATCCATCAACGCCAAAAAGTATACACCTTATTTTTCTATATAAGAAAAAAATCCTAGTAAAACTAGGATTTTTTATTGATTATTTTGTCTTATGTTCAATTATTAATGTATCTTCTACTGGTGGGTTATCATTATATGGAGGAACTAATTTAGGAATTGTATCTCCTTTAGTTCTTCTATTTTCATTTTTATATTGTCTTAAATATTCTTCAGTATATTTTACATCTTCATCATTAGCAACTCTTTTTTCCATTTCTTTCTTTTCTTCAACATATCTATCTTCTTGATATCTATCAGAATTTGCATCTTCAGTACTTGCATAATTATTATCAATGTATAGAGTAACTAATTCTTCCACACCATTCATTTTAGTCATTAATTTTAATTCTACTGGATATTTTAAAGGTTTTATTCTCAATCCACCTTTAGCATATAAAACTGGATCTAAATAGTAAAAATCAACCTTTCTATGTAACACATATGAAGCTCTTTCTAATTCTTTTAATTCAGTTTCTTCAGAATTTATAGCTGTATTGATTATTCCATCGTGTCTTACAATTGGTGAATCCCCTAAAGTTGTTTTATCCCAAAGGATACTTACTTTTTGATTTGTTCTGTTTTGTACATCTAGAAAGATTCCACTCAAATCAGAACGAGCGATTTCAACTTTCAATCCCTTAAATTCTCTTACTAATACTTTTTTTGGATTTATATCTGTATTTGAAGCAAAACATCCAACAAAAAATATACTTACAAATAATGCCATTAAAATTTTACTAACTTTTTTCATACTTACTCCCCTCTTTATATTATAATACTTAACTTATATTTATATCTAACCAATTAAATAAAGTTTTCCCTTTAAAGAGTATCATTGTTTTCATTATTTGTCAATATAACTTTAAAGGTATGAATTAATTTAATTCTTTATAATATTACTTTTTTCTAACCCTAGATATATTTTAGTGAACAGAAAAAATTTACTGTTAAATTTTCTCTATTCACTTTTTACACAAATTAAATTCTTATTTCCAGTTGAATCTATATGCTGCTCCAACTGAATATAAACTATCTACACGACTTCCTGGAGTTAATGAAATCTTTGCATTTACTCTTGTATTTTCTGTCGGTGCTGCTTCCATACCCACTGCAACCGCATGTGTTCCTTTATATCCTCCAACTGCTGCTGCTATTGTAGCTTGATTTATTCCTATATCCATAAACTCAATTCCTGATAATGCTGCTGCTCCAGCTAGTCCTCTGTTTACTTTACTATCTAAATCTCCCATTCTATTGTTAATATTTTGCTCAACACCTTTTAATTGAGAAACATTTACAGCATCATTAGGTTCTGTTCCAGGTGCTACATTAGTTATTTTATTTCCACCTGCACTTACCCCTTTATTAGTTATACTTACAACTTTTTCTGGATTCTTTTCTGAATCTACTCCTTCTGGTGTTATTGTTACCCCTCCACCATTGATTACTGTTTTATTTCCAGCCTTATCTACTGAAGTTATAGTTCCTGCATCTACTTTATCTGCTTTTACAGATGTAAATTCTACATCATCTTTTGTTGCATATGTAAATTTATTTCCTTCTTGTACAAGTTTCATATTTTTACCTGCATCAAATGTTACTGTTTCTCCTGGATTTACAAGTTCTTTTGTTGTTCCTGTTACTTCTCCTCCGTTTACTCCAGTTCCTGATGTTGCATTCCATCCTGAATTATTTATTGCATTTGCTACATCTTGTGCTGTTGCTATTTTGTTTAATCCTGCATCATTTGCTACTTTTTCTGCTGTTGATAATTTTGTTGCTGCTTGAGCTACTTTTTGTGCTGCTTCTGCTTTTTCTGCTGCTGTTGTAGCATTTGCTAATTCTTTTTCTGCTGCTTTTAAATTATCTTTAGCATCTGTCACTGCATCTGTTAATTTTTTAGCGTCTGCTGCACTCAATATATCCTTTACTGTTCCATCCGTATTATTTTCAAGTTTTGCTGTGTCAATATTGAATGTTATATTACTTACATTTCCATCTGTTGTAACATTTGCAACTGTTCCTTTTCCATCTACAAAGTTTACTGTATCGTAAGGTTTTACAAAATCTTTAGCTTGTCCATTTTCTTGTAAATTCCATCCTGCGTTTAGAACATCTCCAAGTGTTGCTGCATTAGTTGTTTTTACATCAGCAGGTTTTGTTCCGCTTGTTGTGTTATCTTCTAATGTTGTTGTTAACCCTTCTATCACACCTGGTTTTATAGTTGTTGTATTAGTTCCATCTGTGACTTCTACTGATTCTAAACCTTTTAAATTAGAATTCAATGAATATGTGAACTTATTTCCATCTTGTTTAATTTTTAGATTATCTCCAGCTTTTAATGTAACTGTTTCTCCTGGATTTATTAATTCGCTTGTAGTTTTATTTCCACTTGCGAATTCCCCTGTTCCTTCTACTCCTGATGTCGCTTTCCATCCAGAATTATTTATTGCATTTGCTACATCTTGTGCTGTTGCTATTTTATTTAATCCTGCATCATTTGCTGCTTTTTCTGCTGCTGCTAAAACTTTTTGTAAATCACTATTTGTTGGATCAGCCTTTAATGCTTCTTCAGCTTTTGTTATTGCATCTGCTAATTCTTTTGCTTTTTCTGCTGTCACAGGTGTTTTTACTGTTCCATCTGCATTTGTTTCAAGTTTTGCTGTATCTACATCCACTTTTACTGTCGTAGTTGTACTTATTACACCATTTTCATCTATTGCTTTTACAGTTCCTAGATTTACTACTGTTCCTTTTCCATCTGCATATCTTAAATTATCATTTGGATTTACTTTTTCATCTTTATTATCAAATACAACACCTGTTGTGTCAGTATTTTTACCAACTGTGAATCCTGATTGTGTTATTGCATCTGCAACTTGGTTTCCACTTACAAATCCTGCACCTTTATTTGTTGTATTTACTACATCTTTAGCTTCATCAGCTGTCAATGGAGTCGCAGTTTCACTTGGTAATCCAGTTGCTGGATCTAAATCAGCTGTTTTATAGTATTTATCTCCTACTTTTGTTACAGACTCTCCATTATATGTTGGATTTTCACTATTTGTAGATACTACTTCTCCTTTTTCAAGAGATACCTTTATTTCTCTAGTTCCATCTGCTTTAGTTTCACCTGTTACTGTTATTCCATTTTCACCTACGAAATCTACAACATTTGCATTTTTAACTGTATCTGTGTATCCATCTCCTGAAGCTTTTACTACCCATCCCATATTAGCTAAATCTCTTACTGTTGCTGCTGAATTTAATGTTGAATCTGGTAATGGATTATCTTTTGTTCCTAAATTAACTAGTTTGTCTTCTGCTGCTGTTCCATTTGGATTTGTCGCAACAGTTGTTGTATCTAGTACAGAACCTACTCCTGTTATTTGTGTTGGGTTTCCATCAATACTAGTTATATTTAATGCTGTTGTTGGTGCTTTTCCATCTGGATTGTTAGTAGCTGGTGTGGCAGTTGTTGTAGTTAAATTAACTACTGGTTGATTATTACTTGTATCTCCAATTTTTACAGTATTAAACTCTACATCATCTTTTGTTGCATATGTAATTTTTCCATCTGCTTCTTGTTTTACAGTTAAATTTTTACCTGCTACCATTTCTACAGTATCACCTGGATTAATTACCTCATCGTCAGTACTTGTACTATCTTTTTCTCCATCTGTCGTTGCACTTGTTTTTAGTGTAAATCCTGAATTATTTATTGCATTTACAACATTTTGTACAGTTGCTACTTTATCTGGCGTAGTACCACTTGCTTCAACAACTTTTCCAGTTGGAGTTCCATCTTTAGTTTCAGTTGTAATTGTCCCTTTATCAACATTAAAAGTAACATTTGATCCTATAGTCTTATTATTGTCATTTGAATCAGAAATAGATGTTACACTTACTATTGTTCCTGTTCCATTTACAAAATTTACTTGATCTCCTGCATTTATTAGCTCTTTACGTTTTCCATTTTCATGAAGTTGCCATCCGGCATAGTTAATCATGTCTTTAACATTTCCAGCTGTCGCATATCCTGAAGCACTATTATCAGCTTTTAATGCAATTTTCCCCGACAATGTAGCTTCTCCAGTAGCATTAGGGTCTCCATTCTTAATTAATTCAGATTCTAACTCTGATAATATATCACTTTCAGCTTTTATAGTTATTACTCTTTTACCTGTTGCTGCTTCAGTTTCCCCACTTACATTTAGACCTACTCCTCTAAATTCAACTTCATTAGCATTTTTTACAACATCTGCATATTCATTACTTTGGGCTTTTACTATCCATCCCATATTTTGTAAATCTCCCACTGTTGCTACTGCATTTGGATTTACTGTAGGTTCTGTTAAATTTACTAATTTAGTTCCTGTTTTTGGAGTTCCATCTGCTTTATTTCCATCTGTATCTATATCTTTTGTTAAAGTATTTAATGAAGATTCAACATTTCCTAACTTAGTTGGTGTTGTGCTTGTTCCATCTGGATTTACTGTACTTATTTGTACATTTGTCACTTCTGGTTTTGTTGTATCAGCTTTTCCTGTTGTTGGATCTACTGGATAGTATTTTCCATCTTCTCCTTTTACCACTGGATTTCCATCTGCATCTGTATATTGCATTACTGTATTTATTTTTATTGTTGATGTTAAATTATCATCGTCCGTTGTTACTTCTACTGTTGTTCCAGTTCCATTTATGAAGTTTACTGTATCATATGGTTTTACAAAGTCTACTGCTGTTCCATTACCTTGTAAATTCCATCCTGCGTTTAATACATCTCCTAAAGTTGCTGCATTAGTTGTAGTTAAATCAGCTGGCTTAGTTCCATCTTTTGTATTATCAGACAATTTTGTTTCTAAATTAGAAATTGTTCCACCATTATTTCCTGAAGTAATTGTTACAGGTTTATCTGTATCTCCAGTTTTATCTCCTACTGTGATTGTAGTTGGTGTTATTGTTGTTGTATTTCCATCTTCATCTGTTACTTTAATTTCATCAAATTCAGGTTTTTCTGCAAATTGAATTTGTACTCCCTTATCATCAACTATAGTTTGAATATTTTTTGCACTGTAAGGACTATCAACCGCTGTGTCTTCATTACGAGATAATGATTTGCTATCTTTTGCTCCTTCAATACTAAATGTATTTCCAAGTTGAACTTGTTTTCCATCTTTTGCTGCATATTGTTTATCTAAATTTTTAGCATCATTATCTTGATTAGTATTAGCCGTTATAGTAAATGGTGTCGCTGCTTGCTTTGCAACATAATACAGTTGTGAACCGTTTATTGCATCTGTTGAAGTAGAAGAAATTTCCCCAGCTGCAACATTCATTATTCTTCTTTCAAGCCCTGCTGAACCTACTGTAACTGCTCCTGCAGCTGTTGCTCCAGCAAATCCACCATAAGTAATTTCATTTACAGTTGCTTTGTCTACTTTTCCAGTATCTCCAGCTGTTGTTGTTGTTCCTACTGCTCCTTCTTTGTCTAAGTTTTTAATTCCAATAGTTGCACCTTCAGCTATTGTACTATCATCTCCTAAGTATACCGAATTTTCTACTGTAGCAAATACTGATTTATCTGCTTTCACTCCAATTCCACTACCTAAAACATAAGTATTTGAAGTATTTATATAGTTATTATTTCCTATTGCTTTTGAATTTTCAACAGTTGCTGTGTCAGTCAACCCACTAGCAGTTTGTAATTTCCCATTTGTATCATAAGTTGCAGTTGCACCTATTTGGTTGTTATTTCCTAATACAGATACATTTGTTGATGTAGATCCCACTGCATTGTCATTTCCAAATGTATATGAACCTGCCCCTGATACTATTGATGGATCACCAAATGCTCCTGAATTATCTCCACTTACAATATTTCCTGTTCCTACTGCTATTGATGATGTTCCTGTTGCTTTTGATAAATATCCTATTGCTATTGCATTTTCTGCTGTTGCTTCTGTTTTATCTAATATATTAATTTCCTTAAACGCTTCATCTAAAGTTTTATTTGAACTTCCTATTGCTATTGCATTAGTTCCACTAGAATTTACATTTTCCCCAATTGCTATTGCACTTGTAGCTGTAGCATTTGCTCTTCTTCCTACTGCTGTTGCATATAAACCACTAGAATTTGCAAAATGTCCTACTGCCAATGCTGAACGAGCACTAGAAATAGCTCCCGTACCAAACACTTGAGAGCCAATTGCTGATCCTGTAGCTCTGTTTCCAACTACTGTTGAACTTCCTCCACTTGCATTTGCTAAACGACCTAAAGCTGTTGTATGATTTGCTCCTGCATTTGCATTTACTCCTAAAGCAACAGCTTCACTTCCTACTGCTGTTGCAGATGAACCTACTGCAACAGAATGATCAGCTAAAACATTTGCTGAATATCCTACTGCTGTCCCATTTGCTGCTGCAACTTTTGATTTTGCTCCAATTGATGTAGACTGACTATGATTAAATTTTTCTCCTGCTATTGCTTCAAATCCTAAGGCTGTATTGTATTGCCCCATTGATTTACTATCTGCCCCTATTGCAATGGCTTTTAATGGAATTGCAAAAACATTAGTTGATGTTTCTGTTAAGGCAACTTTTGCATTTCTACCAATAGCTATTGTATCTTCTGACTCTGCCTTTGCTTGTTTTCCTATTGCTATTGCATTATTTCCACTTGGTGGATTTGATATCCCTGCTCTATAAAATCCTGCTGAAGCTTCATTTCCTATTGCTACCGTACCTTCGCTTATTGCTTTAGCACTTACACCAGCTGTAAGAGAATAATCTCCTGTTGCTCCTGCCTTATCAGTTATTTTTCCTTTATTTGTTGTTGAATCTCCAGCTCCTTGCGTTTTTGTTTTATCATTAGTGTGGAAATATATACTTTCAGTTTCTTCCCCTAATTCTACTGCAACTGCATATAATTGTGATCCATTTATTGCATCTGTTGAAGTTTCTGCTATCGCTCCTGCTGCCACATTTTTTAATTGTCTTTCTTCACCTACTTTACCAATAGATACATACTTTCCTGCATCTTTAGGTTGTCCTGCAAATCCAGAAAAAGTTATTTTTGTTCCTTTATTTGTTGTAATTTTTACATCTTTTACTGTTGTAACTCCATGTGAAGCACCACTTATTAATGTTCCATCAGCATTAGTAAGAACTTGAGTAGATGCATCTCCTAATACAACTGAACCTGTTGTTGATAAAGCTTTTATATCTGATCCCAATGCCACTGATCTTTGACCTGTAACATTTGTGTCTGTACCGAAAGCTATTGCATTTGCTGCTAATGCATTTGATCTAGTTCCTATTGCTACTGCATCACTTTGTGTTGCGTATGCTTGATAACCATATGCTAATGCATTTCCTGCTGTTGCTCTTGCATCCGCTCCCACTGCCAGTGAGTTTACTCCTGTAGCTTGAGCTTTATATCCGACAGCTGTCGCCTCTACCGCTAAAGCTTTTGAACCAGTTCCAACTGCCGTAGTATGATTCCCTTTAGCAAATGATCCTGCTGCTATTGCAACTCCACCTTGTGTAGGAGTTACTCCATCTCCTACTTTTGCTCCTGCTCCTATTGCTGTTCCTAATTCTGAATTTTTATTAACAGCTGCAGACAGCCCTATTGCTGTTCCTAAAGATGTATCTGAATAAGCTTTTTGTCCTATGGCTACTGAACCATCTTGAGCACGAGTTGTTGGATAAACTTCTGCTACATTTTTTGCTAAAGTACCATCTGCATTTTTTGTAAGAAGAGCAGCATCTATTGGTTTCACATCTTTATTTTTTAATGTTAGAGTATTTGGATCTACATCTGCTGTATCATAATATTTTGTTACTTTAGCACCATTTTCTATTTCTACAAAAGCATACGCTTGTTTTATAGTTCCATCAGCAGCAGTGTAGTTATAACTTTTAAAAGAGTTTTGAGCTAAAACATTCCCAACAATGTTTTCATAGTTAGTATTTGCTGTTGCACTTACTCCTCCTCTATCATTTCCTCCTATGGCTACTGAAGCATGCCCCGCTACGGTTTGAGGTCCTATAGCTATAGATTGATCTCCTATTGCTCTAGAATCATAACCTATTGCTGTTGCATCATTAACCCGTTGTGTGCTTCCTTTTGCTATTCCTGCTAAAGTAAAAATATTATTTTCAGTTATTCCACCTGTATCTGTTCTATATTCTACATGATCATAATTAGCTGTATTCTGAGCATTCCCTGTAGCATCTCTGTACAATAATCCTGCTAATGCATTTCCTCCTATGGCTGTTGTACCAGATGAATCTAATGTCCCTCCATCTACTATTGCTCCTGCTCCTATTGCTGTAACTTTATTTCCAGCTGTTCTTGTTCTTGCAAATGCATTTGATCCTATTGCTACTGATTCATTTGACATTGCTGATGCTTGAAATCCTGTTGCCACAGAATTATTTGCAATCGCTTTTGCTTTTGATCCTATCGCTAATGCATATAGTCCATATTTATCTTCAGATTCCCCAGATATTCCAGTTACTGCTTCTGTACCTATTGCAAAAGAGTCTGCACCATAAGAAGTAGCTTTATATCCCAACGCTCCGGAATATCTACCGACTGCATTAGCCTCACTTCCTATAGCTGTTGAAGATCTTCCTATATTTGACTTTGCATTATACCCAATCGCTGTTGATCCTTGTCCTCCTTCTAAAGCTTCTGC
Source organism: Fusobacterium gastrosuis (assembly GCF_900095285.1). Lineage (GTDB taxonomy): Bacteria > Fusobacteriota > Fusobacteriia > Fusobacteriales > Fusobacteriaceae > Fusobacterium > Fusobacterium gastrosuis. The sequence goes on from NZ_LT607734.1 coordinate 230,970, forward strand.
TCCTAAACCAATTTCAACATTTTTCTTAGTAGCATTTCCTGTTTCAACATATACTGGCTGTCCATTAGATGTTACAGCTGTCCCATCTGTTATTACCGCTGTTACCGCCATTGTTTTTGTAGAAAAAGTCAAACCTACTATTCCTAACATTAAATATGCTATGATAGTTTTTTGTTCAACCTTCACTCTGTTTTTTAAAACCTTTTTTAACCATTTTTCAGTTTCTTTGAAACTTTTATTCACACTTTCCCCCTTGTTTTTATACCCCCCCCCATTTTTATTTTTCACTTTATTAAAAAACAAGTAAGAGTATTCATTTTTAATATTAATTTTAAATTTAGCTTTATTACAATTTAGTATTATATTTTATCACTTAAGTATACTTTTTTTATACTTATATGTCAAGTTATTTTTAATTAAATAACTATAGTTATTTAATTTTAATACCAATACTTTTTATATATATTTTATAAAGATTACAAATATATTTTTCCTAAAAATAAACACTAATATTTTATAACAAACAGTTAAATTAAATTTTTTTATTTTTTTTTATAAAAAAATTTTTTTTAAACATTTAAAAAATATTTGATTTATATAATAAATATTACTATTCAAATTTTAAATAGTTTATAAGCTTATAAATATTTTTTATAAATTATAAATTTTAATATTTTTCTAATATTAAAAACCACCACTTAAAGTGGTGGTTTTTTACTTTTTTATTAATTTTTAAAATATTTATTTCCAAATATCCTCACAGTAACATACATAAGATAGGCTTGAAAAAAATTAACACCATTTTCATGCATTATTTCCAAGAATATTCTATCCGCTTCTAACCTTGTAAATTTATAATAACATTTTTCTGAGTACAACCAATCATGAATTACACTGGCAGCAGTATGTTTCCCATAAGGTAAAATTAAACTATGAAATATTTTAGGTATGCTTGCAAAATCTGTGATAAAACCTGCAGGAACCAATATCAAATATGATTTTGTTCTATAAATATATTCAAAAATTAATTGAAATCTCATATCTCCTAAACTTCTCAATGATAAATAATTTAATTCCATTTTCACTCCTTCAGTTCAAAATGTACTCCATCTATAAAATCTTTCCAGTCACCGCCCCAATTTATTTCCAAATTCAATTTTTGAGCTATAGTTTTTATATGTTCAGCAACTTTTTTATAAAAACTGTAATCCCAAACTATTTTTTTATCTTTTATAATTGCAATGTCTACTGCTTTTCCATGGAGATGTTTACTGTTTAGAGTTTTAGTCTTTCCATTTTTTAAAAGTTTTTCTTGTCTTTCTTTCGTTCTCAAACCTTCAGTAACTATAAAATCATAGGGAGATTTTTTTATTGCTTCACAGAATAAAATTTTTAATCTTTTATCAATATTTTCCAAGTTTTTCAAACTTCTCTTTGAATATTTGAATATTTTCACCTCTCATATTTTTTATAGAACTGCTGCAATTTTATATCACAGCAGTCCCACTTAAGTTTTATCTAGTTGTATACTCTGTTATGGCTTCTACTAATACCTTTTTAAACTCTATATTTTCAAGTGTATTATCTGATTTTGCTATTTGCTTTTGTATAAGTTCTATCCATGAATCATAATTTTCATAAACTTCATTTTCAAAAGGTATTCCTGATGCTTTTTCTGCTAATAATGCTTTTAAAAGATATTTATCATTTTCTTTTTCCATTTTTATAGATTTTTCTCTTGCTATTGCCTTAGTTAATTTTTCTCCATACGCAGTCATTATTACTTTTTTATCTTGTCTTTCCATAATTTTTCCTCCATTTTAATTTATTTATTTTAGTTTCAACAAAGAGCTCTTTTGTTGATTCTATAATAAAACTTTTTTTCACCATTTTCATGTTCTCTATGGAATTATAGGCTTCTATGGAAAAATTAAAAAAACTGTTGAGAATTTCAACAGCTTTTCTATTTTTATAATACTATTCTAAACATATCCAATTCATCTAATTTTACATCCGTCTTTATTCTAACAAATGAATTTGGGTTTGCTGATTCTACACTTTCTTCTGGTCCACGCCCAACTCTTATCATCTCTGGAATAATAAATTCTCTAACTTCTATTCCTGGACTTACAATTTGTACTGCCTGTCCAACATATAATTTATTTCTAATAGCTAGAATATATTCATTATCACTCAATTTTTGTTCAACTTTCGCAACTAATTTATGTGTTTGACTATATGAATTTCTATTATTATAATTTAAAGATTCAACTCCAGCTTTACCATGATAGAAACCTTCTGTATACGACCTATTTGAAATAGATTCAAGTTCCTCTCTCCATTTAGGATTATACTCATACTTTCCACTATAATAAGAATTTAAGGCATCTTTATATACTTTAACAGCATTTGATACATAATAGATTCCTTTCATTCTTCCTTCAATTTTTAATGAATCCACTCCTATATCCAAAATTTTATCAAGCATTTCTATAGTACATAAATCTTTTGAATTAAATATGTATGTTCCATGTTCATCTTCAAATATTGGCATAGATTCTCCAGGTCTTGTTTCTTCAACAAGCGAATATTTCCATCTACATGCTTGAGCACAATCTCCTCTATTTGCATCTCTTCCTGTCATATAATTACTTAACAGACATCTTCCTGAAATTGCCATACACATTGCTCCATGTATAAAAACTTCAAGTTCAACATCAGGCACTTTTTGTCTTATTTCAGCAATATTTTCAAGAGAAATTTCTCTTGCCAACACAACCCTTTTTGCTCCCATATCTTTCCACATTTTAACTGATCTCCAGTTTGTATTACTTGCCTGTGTACTTATGCTTATATTTAAGTTAGTATTTTCTTTTACAACTTGGAACACCCCTAAGTCTGCAACTATTACTCCATCTACTCCAATTTTTTCTAAAAATTTTACATAGTCCGGTAATTCTTCTAATTCATCATTGTGTGGAATTATATTAAGCGTTACATAAACTCTTCTCCCTCTTTCGTGAGCATAATTTACAGCCTCAATCAATTCCTCGTCTGAGAAGTTATTACTTCCAGCCCTTAAATTAAACATCTTTCCACCTAAAAATACAGCATCTGCTCCATAGTGTACTGCCATTTTAAATTTTTCCATATTACCAGCAGGTGCTAGTAGTTCTACTTTTTTCAAAATATCATCCCTTCTATATATTAATTTATTTCTTGCAAGAATCCTTGCTGGGGCACTTGGGCTCCACCCAAGACACAAAGCAAAAATTTTATCAGTTTTATAAATCTCTCAATTTCTCCTGCGATTATTTACTTAAATATCCTCACTACTTAAAAATGACCTCATTCATTCTTTACTGCTCTTTGAAATTCTCCCTAAAAAATTTGTAATGAGCTTAGGGAAAGCACTTGTGTCTGAGCGTAGCGAGTTTAAGTGTTTCCCTTTGCGAATTAGAATTTTTTTGGATTAGAAAATTTTGGGGCAATAGATTTTTTGTTACTTTTTCATCGTTTGAAAAAACTAAAATAGTTTCTTCCTTGCGGAGCACACAGGCTCTGCCTGTGAACCATAAATAAAAAATTTAACTATCTTTTAATTCTTGCAGAGGCACTTGGGCTTTGCCCAAGACCCATAAAAACATATTTTTTTTATCTCAATATGAGCTTTAAAAAAATACTATTTAAAAACTTTTTTATAAAATTTTCAATTTTTCTTTTCTGCCCTTTTAAAATTCTCCCTAAAAAATTCGTTATGAGCTTAGGGAAAGCACTTGTGTCTGAGCGTAGCGAGTTTAAGTGTTTCCCTTTGCGAATTAGAATTTTTTTGGATTAGAGAATTTTGGGGCAATAGATTTTTTATTACTTTTTCATCGTTTGGAAAAAGTAAGATAGAGTATTCCTTGCAGGGGCACACAGGCTCCGCCTGTGAACCGTAAAAAAAAAAGTATTCTCTTTTATTTCTTGCTAAATATCTGGAAAAAGCAAGTTAAATCTTATTTCACTTTATCCGTATAATTTGTAAATTTTGTAAAAGCTTCTAGGAAATTAAGTTTAACAGTACCTGTTGAACCGTTTCTTTGCTTTCCTATAATAAGCTCTGTTATTCCCTTATTTTCTGTTTCTGGAATATAGTATTCTTCTCTATATAAAAATGCAACTATATCTGCATCTTGTTCTATTGCTCCTGACTCTCTCAAATCGGATAACATAGGTCTTTTATCAAGCCTTGACTCAACAGCTCTAGATAATTGTGAAAGTGCAATTATAGGTATATCAAGCTCTCTTGCTAAGCCTTTTAATGCCCTTGAGATATCAGAAATCTCCTGTTGCCTATTGTCACCATTTTTCCCTGTACCTTTTATAAGTTGAAGATAATCTATTACTATTAAATCTAGCTCTCCTCTACTTTTAAGCTTTCTAGCTAAAGATCTGATTTCTAAAACCGTTATATTAGGTAAATCTCCTATAAAAATTTTAGTATTAGCAAGTTTAGTTGTGGCTATACCTATTTTTTGCCAATCATCATCATCTAAAAATCCATTTCTTATTTTTTGTAACGGCACTCCGGCTTCTATGGCTAAAAGTCTTTGATATAATTGAGAACTTGACATTTCTAAACTAAAAAATAATACTGATTTATTTTCTATTTTGGAAACATTTAATAACAAATTCAAAGAAAATGCAGTTTTTCCCATCGCAGGTCTAGCTGCTAAAATAATCAAATCAGAATTATTAAGACCACTTGTCATTCTATCTAAATCTATAAATCCTGTACTTAAACCTACTGTTTTCCCCTTATTAGATGATACTTTTTCCAATCTTCTTATCTCATCAAGTGTTGCCATTTTTATAGGTATAATTTCTTTTTTAGATACATTATTAGATAAGCTTAAAACTAATGCTTCAGCCTCATCAACTATATCTCCAGAAGCTCTGTCATCTTTATAAGCTATTTCAGTTATCTTGCTACCTATATTTCCCAATTTTCTTAAAATTGATTTTTCTTTTATTATTTCTGCATATTCTATCAAGTTGTAGGAGCTGGTTATATCATCGGCTATTTCTAATAAAGCTTCTTCTACTGCACTTCCAGAAAATTGTTTCAATTTTCCACATATTTCATTTACAAGTATTGGATCTATTGTTTTTCCTTCAGTAAATATTTGTACCATTGCTCTAAAAATTTCAGAATATTCTTTCTTATAAAAATCATCTTCTCGAACTATTTCTATTATTTCTCCAAATATTTCTGTATTATAAAAAATTCCACCTAATAATGCTTTTTCAGCTTCAATGCTTGTAGGAATTTTTTTTAGACTTTCACTCATTTTTATACTCCTTAAAATATTATAGTGTGTCTATTTTAAAATAATAAATTTATTTTGCTAATACATTAACTTTTAAAGTTGCTTTTACATCTGTAAATAATTTGACAGTTGCTTCATCTTGCCCCAAACCTTTTATGTTGGCTTCAATTTTTTTCTTATCTATATCCAAACCGAACTCTTCTTTAATAACTGCGGCAATTTCTTTATTTGTTATAGCTCCAAACAATTTCCCATTTTCACCACATTTAGCATTTACAGTAAGCACTTTACTTTCTAAAATTTTCTTTATTTCTATTGATTTTTGTCTATCTTCTTCATGCTTTTTTTCTTCTTTTTTTCTTTTATTTTCTATTTTTTTTAATTCTTCTTCGGTAGCAAGGACTCCTTTCTTATTTTTTATTAAAAAATTGTGAGCATATCCATCAGATACTGTCACTATTTGTCCTTTTCTTCCTTGTCCTGCTACATCTTCTAGTAAAATTACTTGTATTTTTGCCATCTTTATACCTCCATGTTTTTTCTTTATATTTTTATGTTTTCTACTTCCACTATATCAAAACTTGCTAAAGCTCCTATAATAAATACAGGTAGCGGATAGAAAATCCCCATTGCTATACTTATACTATGTTTTAAAACATTAAATTTTACTCCTATTTTCCCACACAATTGATACAAAGCTTTTATTCCATACCAAGTGTATATGTATCTCGTAATCATAATTATATTGTCTTCTAAATATAAGTTAAAACTTATTCCTATAAGTCTATTGACTATGATTATAGTCATAAATGGTAACAACCAATAGCAAGAAATTTTCCATTGTTCATATGTATTAGGAGCTAAAGCTAAAAATAAAAATATGTTTCCCATAAATAAATATGAAAATATTGATGATATCATATTTTCCTTTAAATAAACAAAAGAATTATATATATCCTGAATGTCTAAATTAAAATTTTTGCTGCTTAACAAAATTGCTTCTTCTATGGTTTTTTGCAGATATACTCTATTACTATATACCAAAAAGAATATAACTATCGTAGATATTAAAGACATTATGACTATTCTATCATAAGTTTTGATTTTGAAATATCTTTGTGTCACATAAAATAAAAATTCCGTTAAAAATGGATAAACTAGATATACAAAAAGTATTTTTACATTCAATATATAAAGTATTAATGCTACTGCTATATTTATCAGCAATCTATATCTATTCCCAAAGATATTAACTTTTTTTATTTTGTAGCTTGGTACAAGATATCCAAAAATTGGCATACATACTGAAAGTACAAAATATACCAATATTGTTAATACGGATATCACTGGTGTTAAAATTGTCATTTTTTCTCCTCTTTTTTATTTTTTAATTCCAACCAATTTTATAAGTGAAAACTTTATATATATTAAAACATTTAAAGTTATAGTTTTTTAGAAACTTGCATCTCCACCAAAAAAGTCTATAACTTTTTTACTAAATTCAGAATTATTAGTTCCTTGATTTAATTTCTGACCTGTTAAAACATATTTAATTATTAGATTATTTTCTTTGAAAAATTCTCTAGTTGTGGTTACAAAAACTTCATTGTATTCATTTGTTTCTATTTGATCTTTTGCAAAGCTATGAGCTTCTTCACAGCCGATAGTCAATGTATTTCCGACTAAAGAAACTGGTTTTAGATGCATAAGAAATATCCTAAACGAAGTTTTTCTTTTACTCAATTCCACCATCAAATTCTTCCAATTATTTTTCACTTCATCTATTGTTAGATTTGAAGATAAAATAGATTCTACACTTTCTTGAACCATTTTTATACTTTGACTATCTGTTATATTGTAATTTTTTGGCGATTCCACATCACATACTATTTTTGTTATATTTGGTTCTTTATTTATATTCATAGCATTTAATATATCTGCCACTATTACATAGCCAACTAATTTTTTATCATCTTCAAACTTAAATTTTCCTATAACATCATAGATTATAGAAATTATCTTAAATCCTAATTCCGCTTCTATTTCTTTCTTTAACATGGAATTTTTTATATATTTTGCTAAATCTTTAAAAAACAATTCTAAATCAAAAGACTCTGCTGATAAATTTTCTAATTCATTTATTATTTCATATTCATTCATTTTTAATAATTTATCTAAGAAAATTTTTATTCTTTCACTAGGTGTAATTCCTAAAGTTTCTTCAGCTATTTTTAAATCTATTTTCTTTTCATTTGTACTTATAATTAATCTTTCTAAAATTGAAATTGAATCTCTCATACTTCCAGATGAATTTTCATGAATAATAGGAAATACTTCATCTGTCATCTCTAGCCCTTCTTCTTTAAGAATAAATCTTAATCTTGCTGTCATCTCATTCAAATCTAGGCTTTTGAAATCATATCTTTGACAACGAGATATAATTGTCGGTAAAATTTTATCCAGTTCTGTGGTTGCAAGTATAAAAATCACATGTGCTGGTGGTTCTTCTAAAGTCTTCAAAAGTGCATTAAACGCTTCTTTTGTGAGCATGTGGGCTTCGTCTATTATATATACTTTTTTTAAGCCTTCCACAGGTTGATAATTGATTTTTTCCTTTAATGCTCTTATCTCATCTATACTTCTATTAGAGGCTGCATCTATTTCTATTAAATCAGAAAATCTCCCCTCATTTATTGAAATACAATTTTGACATTCATTACAAGGTTCTCCATTTTCATGTAAATTTAAACAATTTACTCCCTTTGCTATCAACCTTGCTGTTGTTGTCTTCCCTGTTCCTCTTGGTCCAGAAAATAGGTAAGCATGAGATATTGACTTATTTTTTAAAGACAACTTAAGACTCTTTACTATCTCATTTTCTCCACTTATTTCTGAAAAATTTGATGGTCTATATTTTCTATAAAGTGTAATATGCATATTTTACTCCAAATCATAATTATTCATCTTTGTTCTAAGAGTGTTTCTCGTTATTCCTAAAATTTCAGCAGTTTCTACTTTTTTACCATTCGTCATCTCTAAAACTTGTTTAATAAGTTCTTTTTCTATTTTTGATATAATTTCAAAGTAATAATCTCCTTTTTTCTTGTTAGATTTTAATTGAAAAATCTCATTTCTTATCAAATGTTCAAGGGAAATATTTTCTTCTTTATCTTTGAAACCTAGTATTTTTTCTCCCATTACATTAGGAGGCAAATCTTCTATTAATATACTTCCGCCTCTACACATTGCCACAGCAGATTTAATAGCGTTTTTTAATTCATTTACATTACCAGGCCAATCATATCTCATAATTTTTTTCAAAGCTGCTTTACTGATTCCTTTTACATTCTTATTAAGCAACATGTTACATTCAGTAATATAGTAATCTATTATAAAAGGAATATCATCTTTTCTATCTCTTAAATTAGGTATATTTATTTCCAAGACTTTTAATTTTCTGTATAGTTCATCAATAAATAAACCTTTATTTATTAAATCTTCTAAATTTACACTTGTACTTGCAATAATTCTTACAAAGGCATTGATAGGTTCTGCTCCACCTAATCTAAAAAATTTATTTTCTTCCAACAAGAATAAAATCTTTGACTGCATATCTAAACTTAAAGCTTCTATGTTTGCTAAATGAAGTATACCACCTTCAGCTTTTTCTAACTCTCCAAATTGACTGAAAACAGCCCCTTCAAAAGAACCTTTTTCATAGCCAAAAAGCTTCCTTTCAAGTAAACCTGATCTATACGAATTACAGTTGACACTAATAAGAGGTTTATCATGTGATGAACTGAATTGATGTATTGCTGATGCAACACTTGTCTTTCCTGTCCCTCTTTCTCCTGTCACTAAAACAGGTACACTGTTATTTGCAACTTTACCTATAATTTTATATAAATTGATCATAGCTTTTGTTCTTCCAATAAGTTTTTGACCGGTACTTTTAGTTTTATCAACTCTCTCTGCCATAACCTTGTAATCTTTGAATGACTTTTCAACAATTTTAACTATATTTTCAGGATTTTCTGGTTTTAATATGTAATCATATGCCCCTGCTTTTATACTTCCTGCTATAATTTTCAAATTTGATGTTTCTCCCAATACTATAACAACTACTCTTTTTTGAAATTCAATTATCTTTGATATTAAATTTATTAAAACATCTTCTTTCGAATTTTTTTCATCCACTAACACAACTTCGTATTTTTTAGATTTTATTGCATCCATAAAATCTACAACATTATCGACAAAAGTAAGTTCATTTTCAAAATTATTTTCAAATTCAAGTTTTAATTCATTATCCAATCTAAGACCTAGCAATAACATAGTTTACTCCTTATTCTTAATTATTTTATTTAAAATCAAATTTATAATTCAACACAAAAATTCCTGCTACTATCTTATTGTTCTTCTTCACTTTTAAATTCCAACTCCCAATAACCTTTTCCACAGCCGTATCAATATCTGGTACTCCACTTCCCTTTTCTATATTATATGAAAGCACTGTTCCTGTTTGATCAACCTTTACTTTTATTAACATTGTTCCTGTCTTCCCTTGAACTTTAGCAGTATCAGGAAAACTAGGATTTTTATTAGTATTAGCCCATATTATCGCTGCTCCATCAGTTGAAGTCCCATTTATGCTACCTGCAACTAAACCATTAGAATCGCCGCTTATAGTCAGAGTTCTATCCACATATTCAAAATCTCCATTAGTTGGGCTAAAGCCTCCATCTGGATTTCCTACTAAATTTTTAGAACTAGGTTTAGATTCAGATATTGATTTTTTTAAATCTTTTAATGAAGGTTTCTCTTTCTTCGCATCTTGCTTTGTTTCCTTTTGTTCTATTTCTTTTGTCTTTGTTTCTGCTACAGTTTTTGCATTAGGATCTTCTTTTACAATCACTTTTTCATCTATTTTAGGCTTAGGTTCTTCCTTTTTTACTTCTTTGGTTACTTCAGTAGTTTCTATTTTTTCTTTTACTTCTTTTTCGGTTTTCTGTTCTAACTCTTCAACCTTTTTTTCAACTTTTGGTTCAATGGATTTTGCATTTAGATTTTCTTTAAAGGCATCTCTATTTTGTTCTGCTTTGAATTTTGTTTGAGCATTACTATCCAAAGATACTAGCCCAATTTTTATCTCTTGTGGTTTATCCAAATTTATAAAAGATTTATACGACAAAAGAAATAATATAGCTATATTTATGGCTATGGATAGAACCCATGAAACTATATCTACTTTTTTCATCCATCATCACCTATCTTTTTATTACTGTATCAATATTTATTGCTTCAGCTCCAGATTCTTTGACAAGCCCCATTATTCCAACTACATAACCATAATCTATTGTTTTGTCTGCTGAGATAATAACTGATTTATCTTCTGATTCTTTTATTTTATCAGATAGAATTGCTACAAAGTTTTTTTCTTCTATTTTTTCCTGATTAACTTTTGAATTTATATTATATTTCAAAAATATATTTTTATCTTTATCTATAAAAATTTGCACTTCTTTAACTGCTTTAACTGTTTTTTGTACAGTTGTTTTAGGTAATTCTATTTTAAAAGCTGTACTTTCATCAAAAGAAGTAGCTAGCATAAAGAAAATAAGTAGGAGAAATACCACATCTATAAGTGGTGTCATTTCAAGTATTAAACTTCCACCACTTCTTCTTTTTATTCTTTCTAATTTCATGATATCACCTAATCTCTAAAACAATTTAGCATTTCTGTTGAAGTTTTTTCTATATCACTTATAATTATATCAATTTTTTATTAAAATAGTTATATAATATCATACAAGGTATAGCAACGATTAATCCACCTGCTGTAGTATAAAGGGCTTCCGATATTCCTAAAGCCAATATTCCTGCATCTCCAGTTCCATGAACAGAAATAGATTGGAATGCTTTTATCATACCTGTTACTGTCCCTAAAAGTCCTAAAAGTGGACTTGTATGAGCTGCCATTGAAATAAGCCACATGTTTCTTTCAAGATATTTTATTTGCTCAATTGCTTTTTCTTTTCCCTTTTCTTCCAATGAAGATAAACTTTCTTTATTTTCTTTATATCCATAAACTAAAATTTCTTTTAATACAGTGGATGTTGAAGATTTATTATTATTTAAAAATACTATAGCTTCTTTTATATCTCCTTTTCCTAATAAGTGCTTAACCTCTGTTGGCAATTTTGAATAATTATTTCTTTCTTTTAATGCAAAATAGAAAAATCTTTCTATTGCTGCATAAAGTCCTATCATACCAAAAAAAAGTATAACATACATTAAAATTCCGCCTGCTTTTAAAATGTGCATTTTATTTTCTCCTCACTACTTTGATAAAACATATCTGTCCTTATATTGTTCCTATGAAAAATAGACTCTATGCATTATCCATACTTTATATTTTTTATTTATATTAAATAATCTTTGTGTATATATCCGTTTTATTCTCCTGTAAAGAAATCTATAATTTTTCTAAAAAATGATTTTTTTTCAACACCTTGTGATAGTTCTTGCTCTAAAACTACCTGTGTTGTTTGTTCAGTTTTAACTTTTACCTTATCTTCACCTTCTTTAAAGCCTTCTCCAGTTATTTCAACTGATGAAGACTCAAGATTTTGATTCTTTAACAGTAATTCTTCCGTATCAATTTCTTTAACATCAAGTTGCTGTTTATTTGTAGCTGTTACCTCTTTTGTTATGACAGTATCTGCATTCTCATTAATCTTAGTTTCAGCTTCACTGGCACCAGCATAAAGACCTAAGGTAAATAAAATAAATAATATTGATATTTTTTTCATAATTCCTCCATCTTACATATAATCTTTAAACTTTTCTGCTTTTTTAGGGTTTGATTTTTTTAGTTCTTCATAATATTTTTTCGCTTCTTTCATATTCTCTTCAACCAATCTATAATAAATTAGTTTTTCTAGGCTGTACTCATGAAGCTCTTTATTATTTTTTACCTTATATAATCTAAAGAAAAGTTTTTTAGCCTCAGCATTATTTTCTTGTTTATCATAAATATCTGCTGCTCTAACCAAAGAATCAACTTCATATTTTCCTTTATATTTATCATAAACTTTCTTATAATTCACAAGAGCTTCTTTCAAATTATTTTCCTTTTCATAAATAAGACCTAGTCTATATACCATATACTCTTCTTCACTATTTTTATCTTGTTTTAACAAGTCGTTATAATATTTTTTTGCTTTAGCATTATCCTTTTTATCATACCAATAATCTGCTAATTTTCTAGTTGCATATAGTTTATATTTAGATGAAGTTAATAATTTTTCATATTCCTTTACAGCTCTATCATCTTTTTTAGCTAAATAATATTCTCCAGAATAATAAGCCTTTTCTTCTATATCACTTATTTCAGATATATATTTTTCAATATCCTTATAGTCTTTATTTTTTAACTTTAAAGCAACTATTCTTATATTATTGTTATCTTGTGGCTCACTTTCCCCAGCTGAACTTTTTATTTCATTTAAAGTTTGAATTGCTTTTTCTGTATCATTTGTTTCTGCATAATAATTTGCTGAAAGGTTAAGTACAGAATTTTTCAAACTGCTATTAGGATATTTATTTAAGAAACTATTCTTTTCTTTTTCAAATTCTACTTTATTATTTTGTTGTCTTAATATGTTTATATATCTATAAAGTGCTTGTTCAGCATAAAATGTATCCTCATAATTTTCAAAAATATTTTTGTATAATTGAATTGCTTTGTTGTAATCTTTCTGATTGTAATAACTATCAGCTATTTGATATTTTCCATATACTTCATAACCTTCAACTTCTGTTATTTTATTATAGTATCTTCTAGCCTCCTCATACTTTTCAAGCCTAAAATAACTCAACCCAATTTTATCTAAAAGTTCTGTATAGATTGCAGATTCTTTTTCTACATTTATTTTTCCTATAAAATTTTCTCCAACTGAAATTGCCTCATTATATTTTTCTGAAAGGAAGAAATTTCTAACTCTATTAAGTTCTATTCTGCTTTCTAAATTACTATTCTTTGCAAGGTTTTTTGCTTTTTGTAGATAAGACTCTGCCTCATCATATTTACCCAAACCTATAGCAGAGATTCCTCTTAAATAGGTAAGTCTATCCTCTTCTTGAACCGTACTTAAATATCTTTCCATCTCATCATATTTTTTTTGTTCTAATAAAGTTGATATTAAGCTAGATAAAATTTCCATATTAGAATAACTATCTAGATACTCTTTATAAATTTCTTCAGCTCTTTCCAAATGCCCACTTTTAAAATATGCATCTCCTGTATACAAATATACATCTTTCTTAAATTCGGTATCAGTTGGGAAAAGTTTTTTGTACTGAGCATATCTATTTCCAAGGTCATCTATATCTAAAATCTGGCTATCGAGTAAAATCACTCTAAATAAATTTTCTACCTTACTAGATATAGCAAATAACCTTCCATAATAATCTTTTGCCAATTTATAATCTCCCATTTGATAAGCTGAATTTGCTATTATTCTTATAATATTATCAGTATCAGTCTGAGTTACAACTACTCTTCTTATAATATCTCTATTGTCTATTATTTTTTTATAATTTTTTAATTTATAATCTATTGCAAAAATGTGATATATTGATTGGTTATAATAATCAGTATCTTTTAATGATTCAAATTTTTTCAGTGCTTCATTGAACCTTTCTAATTTATAAAGAGAATATGCTTCTCCATATACGAGTCTTGGATTGCTTAAATCGTTACTTTTCTTATAACTTGCAAGGGCATCTTCATATTTTTCTTTTGTTACATACAGATCCCCTATCATTATCATAGCTGTATTATACTCTTCTGTTCCTTGAATTTTTTGCAAATAGTAATTAACCTTTTGTTCATCTTTTTTATTAGCATAAATTTCTACCAAAGTTAAGATTGCTTTTTTAGCATAAGCTCCCTGTGCTCCTGAATTTACAATCTTATCAAAATATGGTATTGCCTCTTCAACTTTATCTCTTTTATACAGTGATGAACCTTTCAAATAATCTACTACAATTGTTTTGTCTTTTGAATTTTTTTTAGAATATTCATCTAAAATTTTGAATGATTTATCATATTGTTTTGCGTTGTAGTAAGCTATTCCTAAATTTAGAAGTGCCTCTTCATAATTTGTAGATTTTGCATTTACTATTTGTTCAAATATTTCCACTGCTTTGCCATTATAATCATATGCCAATAAATCTAATCCAACTTCATATAAAGTTTTTTCATATTTTTTCTTACTATCTATATTCTGTAGATAAAAATTATACTTTTCTTTTTCACCTTGAGCAGCATATGCCCTAGCTAAATAGTAGGCATAGTCATCTTTTAAAGATTTTTTACTTTCATTTATGTATAGTTTTTTAAATGTTTCTATGGTTTTATTATAATTTTTTTCCAAAAAATATATTTTCCCAATTTTATCAAGCATACTAGTGTAGTATTTGGAATTTGGATATTTTTGTAAATATTTTTCTGATTCTATTAAAGCTTGTTTGAAATTCTTTTCCTTATACAGATTATCTATTTGTTTAAAATAATCTGAATCATCTGCAAATACTGTTAATGTATTTATTAGCAAAAAAAGTCCCATAATTTTTTTGAATCTCATACTATCTCCTACTTTTCTTTTAAAATTTTTGCTATAAAAATATCAATTTTTTATCACTATTTTTCTTTTTTATCTTTTTTAATACATTTTATTATTTTTTTAGTTAAATTTTTATTTAAAAAACTTTCAATTTTTTATATTTTTCAATTATTTTCATATTTATATATTTTTTTAATATACTTTATAAATTATATCATATTTATGTTTTTATTACAATTTTAGATAAATATTTTATCATTTTTTTATTTTTTTATGATTAATATTTTATACAAAAATAATAAACAGATTAAAAATACAATAAAATACATCTTTTTATAAAAATAAAAAGTATGCCCTTTTTATAATCTCTTAGACATACTTTTTATTAATTAAGTTATTTAATTTTAATCTCTCAATGCAAGAGGCATCAAAATATATAAATAATCTTCTTTATCTTTTTCATAAACTTTAACAGAGGAATTTGAATATCTAAATTCCAATTCAATTTCTTTTTCTTTAGGGATATTTTGAATGAATTCTATTAAAAATTTTACATTTAAAGAAATCTTTAAATCTTCACCAACAAAATTAACATCCACTTGTTCATTTATTTTCGCAATATCATTTAATGCATTTACACTCATTTTACCTTCTTTAAATTCATAAGTTGTTGCATACTTAGCTTCAGCATTTGCTCTTGAAAAAATGCTGACTCTTTTTAAAGTACTCATAAATTTTTCAGCTGATATTGTTAATTTTTTATCATATGAACTATTTGATAATATTTTTATATAATCTGGGAATCTTATCTCTACAAGTTTTGTTATTATAACTATATTTTTATACACGAAATATAAATGAGCTGCTTCTTGATAAACTCGTACAACATCTTCCTCTGCCCCTTTTAATATTTTTATCAAGGAAGTGATTGCATCTGCTGGAACACTTACAGCAAAATCTTCTATATCCCTTGAAAATACCTTTTTAAGAAAAGCCAATCTATAAGTATTAGTAGCAACAAAATGTAAATGTTTTAAAACACTTTCTATTCTCACACAACTCATTGCTATATTATCAGGAGTATCTGCTGCAAATATAACTTTTTCAAAAATCTCAACCAATTCTGTATTAGTCATTTCAAATTTTAAAATATTTTCATTTAGATTAATATTATCAAAATTACTTGGATAATCTTCTGCAGTAAAAACTGCAAATTCTGTAACAGAATCATCAGTTTCTATAAATAGATCTGTTCCATTTTCAACTCTTAAAGTTATAGAGTCTTCTTTTATTTCTTTTAAATATTCATCAATCATAGGAAAATGAAAAGCTATCTCACCATGTGTTATAAGTTCTTCAATTTCTATTGATGTTTTTATTGTGTTATCTAGATTTGTACCACAAAAATTTAATTTATTTTCCTTTGTTTTTATATGGACACATGAAAGTATCGGTTTTATCTTATTTTCTTTTATTGCTTTTTCAACAACCCTCATAGCAGTCAAAAAACTTTGTCTATTTACTTTTATATGCATATTTTTATCCCCCATTATTTTTATTTAAATTTAAATTTTGTTTCTGTCCCTCTATAAAGTCTTTCTATATTTGTTTTATGTCTATATATTACAAATACTCCTATTATCAAAGATAAAACAAACAAATAGATGTTATTACTCTTATCCATTATAAAAACTAAAATAGGTAATGCACCTGCTGATATGATTGAAGCAAGTGAAACATACCTAAACATAGCAAAAACTGTAAAAAATACCAAAATCAATACCAAAATAACATACGGTGCCAAAAATAAAAATACCCCCAAACTTGTTGCTACACCTTTTCCACCTTTGAAATTTATAAAACATGAGTAAGTATGAGCTAGTATTATAACCATTCCTAAAAACACTGTTTGAAAAGGGCCAGTTACATATTTAGAAGCTATAAGCATTGGTAAAAATCCTTTTAAAATATCAACTACTAAAACTGCTATTCCAAGCTTTGCTCCCATGACTCTATAACAATTTGTTGCTCCACTATTTTTACTTCCATAATCTCTAACATCTATTCCTTTAAATATTTTCCCTATCCATACGCCACTGGGAATTGCTCCAGCGAAATAACACAAAATAAGCATTATTATAAAATTCATATTGCCTCCTATTTTTGAGTTAATTTTTTTGTTTATGTATTATTATATAATTTTTATTAAATTGAAACAAGTAAAAAATAAAAGAAGCAAAAGCTTCTTTTATATAATTTGATATAATTTTTTTTCTTTCTCAAATTTTTCTTTATCAACTATATCTATTTCTTCAATTATACCACAAATATTTATGTTCACTCTTTCATTTCCTTTAACTTTTGAATAAGTTGAAAACAATTTTTTTGCAAATTCTTTTTCTTCTCCAGTTAAATTTACATTACTTAGTAAACGAGGTCCTGGCACTTCTGCACTATATGCAAAAAATTCTCCATTTCCCTCTGTTGTAAATTCACTTATTTTCATATTTGATTCATGATTACGACCTACGAATAGATATCTTCCTTTTGCAAATCTAAAAAATCTTGCTTCTCTTAATAAATAGAAGATATATGCATTTTTTTCTTCTAAAAGTCCATCTTCTTCTACTAATCTTAATCTATCAGAATAAGCTGGATCCGTTAGAAGGCATCCACCACCAGGACTTGGATAATCAACTATTCCATATTTTTCCATAAGTTCCATTTGTCTATGTCTAGATCTTCCTTGAATATCTAATAACTTTTCTCTATCGACCCATCCCTCTATCTCTGCTTTACTAGGTGGTAAAAGCTTTGCTGACAATGGTCTTAAAACTAAATCATGCATACCTGACAAAAGTTTTACTTTTTCTAAAGCTTGTGAATTTTGTGACATAGGTCTTTGCCCAAGAACTTCTCCCGAAATAACAAACTGTGCATCATATTCTTCTAAAAGTTCTCCAGCTATTTTAAACATCAATGAATGACAGTCTATACAAGGATTCATATTTTTCCCATATCCATATACTGGATCTTGTACTACACCCGTATGCCTCTTTTTAAAATCTATATATTCTAATCGTATCCCTAATTGCTTTGCCATATTTTCAGCCTTCTCATTTTTTCCACCAAAAAAATGAGAAACAAAGTTCAATGCAATTACATCCACTCCTTGTTCAAGAACAGTCTTTATTGCTAAAGCACTGTCTAATCCACCTGAAAATAGAGCTAAGGCTCTAATTTTTTTTCTATCCAAACTTAGTTTTCCCCTCTTTCTAAATCTATCAATTTCTTTTCTTTCTTCTTTGGTCCTTCATAATATACCTTCATATTTTCAGGAACTATTGTATATACATTTTTAGCAATCTGAGCAAAACTTGCATTTTTTATTTCCATTGCCCCTGCTAAGAAATCCATAATTCTTTGTGCTACATTAGGGCTAACACTTTCTAAATTTATAGTTATCATTTTTTCTTGATCTATATATTTTGCTATTTTTTTACAATCTTCAAATTGTTTAGGATCTATAAAAACAGTGCTATAATTATTGTCTTCCTCAAAATTATCTTCTTCCGGTAATTCTTCCTTAACTTTTTTAGAAAAAAGCGATTTTTTAGGTGCTTTCTTTATTTCTTCCGCAGCCTCCTCTTCATACTCTTCTTCATATTCTTCTATTTCATCTATCTCATCATCAATAGAGTTTATTCCAACTAACTCCTTTACATCTTTAAACATATCTTTTAATCCCATTTTAACTTAACCTCCTATAAAATTCCCTCATATAATTTTGAACCCACTCTTATAATTGTACTACCTTCTTGTAAGGCAATTTTATAATCACCTGACATTCCCATAGATAATTCTGTTAAAGAGTTATTAAAATAATTCTCATTTAATTCTTTTTTTATTCTCACCAGTTCTGCAAATACTTTTCTTGTTGTTACTTCATCTACATCCAAAGGTCCCATAGTCATAAGACCTTTTATATTTATGTTCTTCAAATTTTTTAAAGCTTCTAAATCTGATATTAATTCTTCTAACTTGTATCCTTGTTTTGATTCTTCTCCATAAACATTAATCTCTAAAAGAATGTCTATAACTTTTCCTACCTGTTCAGCTCTTTTATTTATTTCTTCAGCTAAAGAAAGTTTATTCACAGAATGTATTAAACTGACATCGTTTATTATATATTTAACTTTATTTTTTTGCAAATTTCCAATAAAATGCCATTCTATATCCATATTTTTAGCTTTAAAATAATCAATTTTCTCTCTGATAACTTGAGCTTTATTTTCGCCTAAAATATTATGTCCCGTATCTAAGATTTTTTCAATAACATTCTCATCTACATACTTTGTAACGGCTATTAATTTAACCTTTTCCGGATGAGAAGAATATTTTTTTATATCTTCTATTACTTCACATATATTTTCTTTTATAGACATATTTCTCTCTCCTATACAAAATTAGATATGAAATCATTAAAAAACATTAAACCTTTTTTTGTCATAATATAAGAGTTATCTACTTTCTGAAGATAACCCTCAAATACCATTTTTTCAAATTTTTCTAAATCTTCAGATCTAGGTTTTATTTTCTTATTTAAAATTCTAAAATTTAGCAAATATTCATATTGCTTAATTTCTTCTGGACTTAAAATTTCCTCTTCAGCTAATGGAAATTTATTTTTTTCAATAATTTTATAGTATTCTAAAAAATTTTCAGTATTTTTATACCTTCTATTTCCTATATATCCTGCTGCTGCAAGACCTAAGCCTAAATAATTTTTATTTTCCCAATATATAGTATTATGTCTTGATTTAAAATTTTTTTTAGAAAAATTTGAAATTTCATAATGGTCATATTCATTTTCTTTTGCTTTTTCAATTATTAACTCATACATTTGAGCTTCTAATTCATTTTCTGTTTCTTTTAACTTACCAGCAAGTAAATCTCTATAAAAAGTGGTTCCTTCTTCCCAAATAAGAGAATATATTGAAAAGTGTTCAGGTTTTAATTTGAATAATTGTTCCAAGTCATTTTCTAAATTTTTCAGACTCTGATTCGGTAAAGAAAACATAAGATCTAAACTTATATTTTTAAATCCAACTTCTCTCGCCTCTTCATATACCTTAATTGCTTCTTTACTGTTATGAATTCTTCCTAAAAGTTGTAAAAATTTTTCATTAAAACTTTGTACACCTATACTAAGTCTATTTATTCCTAATTCTTTATATGCTTTTAGCTTATTTTTATCAACTGTTTTAGGATTGACCTCTATTGTTATCTCAGTTTTTTCATCATAATAAAATTTATCTAGAATTTTTTTTAAATCTTCCACAGATAGCAAAGATGGCGTTCCTCCACCAAAATAAATACTATCTTGTATTTGACCTAAATCATATTTTTTTTTATAAAGTTCAATCTCTTTTAATAGATAGTTGATATATTTTTTACTTGAATCTTCTGAAATTTTAAACGAAGTAAAATCACAATAATTGCATTTTTTTTCACAAAAAGGTATATGTATATATGTATTATAGACTCTCAACATATCTTTGGAATTCATCTACTACTCTTTCTAGCTTCTTTTCTGCAACTATTTTTTCTCTATCTACAACTGAAATATAATACTTAATCTTTGGTTCTGTTCCAGATGGTCTTACTGTCAGGTAAGTTTCATCCTCTAAAATAAATTGAACTACATCTGATTTTGGCAAACCATTTACACCTTTATTAAAATCAAAGTACTCTTTTATTTTTACTCCAGCTATTTCTTTATGTTCCACTTCTTTCATCTTTTTCATAATTTTGGCTATTTCTTCAAGACCGTCTTTTCCACCCTTAGTTATAGGTATAGTTTGTTCTAGACGCCAACCATATTTTTCATAAATTCTATTCAATTCTCTATAAAGACTCGAACCTTTTTGTTCATAAAAAACAGCCATTTCAGCTATTAACATACTGGCTACAACAGCATCTTTATCTCTGACATGAGTTCCAACCAAATATCCTATTGCCTCTTCAAATCCGAATAAGAATGTTCCATCCAGTTCGTTAGTTTCAAATTGTCTAATTTTTTCTCCTATATACTTAAAACCTGTTAAAGTTCTAAAAGTTTTTATTCCATTTTCTTTTGCAATTGTATCAAGTAATGGTGTTGAAACAATAGTTGATATCATAACTCCATTATTAGGTATATCTTTCTTGTTCATAAGTATATACTCTGCTATCAATATGCCAATTTGATTTCCATTAGGTATGAACCATTTACCCGCCTCATCAAGAACAGCTATTCCCACTCTATCTCCATCTGGATCGTTAGCAATACACAACTTAGCTCCAATTTTATCCGCTAAATCTGTACTCAACTTAAAAACCGATGTATCCTCTGGATTTGCATATGCACAAGTTGGAAAATTTCCATCAGGTTTTATTTGTTCTTTTACCACTTCTATACTTTTAAAACCTGTTTCTTCCAAAATTCTTGTAACTGCCCTTCCTGCTACTCCATGTAGTGGAGAATACACTATCTTAAAGTTTTCTCGTCCTAAAAAATCAGTATTTATAGCATTTTTCTTTACTTCTGACAAATATCTTTCATCTACTTTTTCACTGATATATTCAACTATTCCATCATTTAAAGCTTTATTGAAGTCAATTATTTTTATATCAGAAAATACATCTATACTATTAACTGAATCTACTATCCCTTTAGCTTGTGGATCAACTATTTGAGCTCCATCCTCCCAATAAACTTTATATCCATTATATTCTTTTGGATTGTGAGAAGCCGTTATCATAATTCCGGCTTGACATTTTAGTTCTCTTGTTGCAAAAGAAAGCTCTGGAGTTGTTCTATAGTCTTTAAATAGATAAACTTTTATTCCATTACCGGCAAGTACCATAGCTGTATTTTCAGCATTCTCTATTGAATCTAATCTACAATCATAAGCTATGGCTACTCCTTTTCTTTTCCCTAGTTCTCCTGTTGTACTTATAATATAATTAGCTAAACCTTGAGTTGCTTTTCGTATATTATGCCTATTCATTCTATTTTTTCCTACGCCTCTTATTCCTCTCATTCCAGCAGTTCCGAAGCTAAGGTCTGTATAAAATCTATTTTCTATTTCTTTTTCATTATCAGCTATACTTTTTAACTCCTCTTTTTCTTTTGAAGTTAATATATCTGAATTTAACCATTTATTATATTCACTCATGAACATAGAGAACACCTTCCTTTTCTTAGAATATTCCTGATAATGCTTTTACTAATTCCGCTTCTAAAACAGGTGTTGCTTCTTCAAATTTTAAATTTACTTTGTTAGCTATACTCAAAATTCTTGTAGAATATTTATCTTCATTACTTGTTTCTGTCATTGCAGATGTTCTAGTTCCTGAAGTTCCTTGTTTTACTGTATTTTTTGTTGTAACTTGAACTTTTTTACCTGTTTTTTCAGTTATTAATATATCTGTTACCATTGCATAATTAATATCTTTAACTAGTGCATCTGCTATTGTAGATACAGTTGCTGCTGCAAGTCCCCAACCTACTGCTGTATAAACTCCACCTGATCTTTGTCCTCCTAAAGCTGCTCCTATTCCACCAGCTAATACTGCAGTTGAGAAACTATCTTCATTCACTTCTCTTAAATCAACCTTATCCACTTTTAAAATGTTAGCTTGTAACCAATATTTTGCGTTATTAGGGTCACTCACTAATCTATATCCCTTATCTTGTAATGCAACCTTTATTTTATCTTCTATTTGCAAATCTTTCCCTGAAGTATTTTTAACTTGTAAGAATAAAGTTTTCTCACTAGGTGCAACAGGATTTAACCAAACAGTATCTGACATTTTTGTTTGTACATCAAGATTTCTTTTAGAAATAGATGTATGTAATGCACTACAAGATGTAAAAATAAATACTACCGCCAATACACATAAGGTTTTTAAAAATCTTTTTATTTTCATTTAAATTTCACTTCCTTTTTAAATAATTTCCCTTATTTTATCATATTTTAATTATTTTTAAAATGACTTATTTTTATTTTCTTTTCATTTATGATATAATTCATGTGAAATAAAAGCTTATTAAAACATTCTACTCAAAATATTTATCTATTAAATTATAAAATTATAAAAGAAAGGGGATATAATTTTGGCTGAATTTACTTCACTTAAAAATAGAAAACTAGGGCTTCCACCTGGAAGTGTTATCTATACTGGTGAACCCGATAACGAAGTTGTAAATATTTCTGTTATATACTATCAGAAAAATTTTTATAAAAAAGAAACCTTTACAGAAAATGATACTATAAATTTCAACCTAGATTTCGATGGAGATATTTGGATAAATATTGATGGTATTCACAATACGGATTTGATAAAAAAAATTGGCGTAATGTTCAATATAGATAATTTGAGCCTTGAAGATATTGTCAATCCTGAACAACGAGTAAAAATTGATGACAGAGGCACATATATTCAAATTGTATTAAAAATGCTATCCTTGGAATTATTAACCAAAGAAATCAATTATGAACAAATATCTATCATATTGAAAGATAATATTTTAATCACTTTCCAAGAAACTCCTTTTGATATTTTTGATGATATAAGACATAGAATAGAAAGCCCTAAAACTCGTTTTGGTACTCATGATTCGAGTTATTTAGCTTACATGCTTATAGATACTATAGTTGACAACTATTTATTAATACTTGATGAAGTAGAACTTGAAATTGATGAAATGGAAACCAAAATTATTCATGAACCAAGTCAAGAAGATTTACATAATATAATTTCCTTTAAACAGAATATATCTTTACTTAAAAGATTTATATCTCCTATAAGAGAACTTGTAGCTAAATTACAAACCAGAAACATGCTTCATTACTTCCCTGAAGAAATGAAATATTATCTGAGTGACTTAAGTGACCACAGTATTATCGCATTTGATACTGTTGAAATGCTAAACAATAGAACAACTGAGCTTATTCAACTTTACCATTCCACTTTGAGTAATACCATGAATGAGGTTATGAAAATTCTTGCAATCATATCAACAATATTTATGCCACTTACATTTATATCCGGTCTTTATGGAATGAATTTTCATTATATGCCTGAACTTGAATGGAGGTATGGATACTTTTTTGTTATAGGGACTATGATTACATTAGTAGTATGTATGATTATTTATTTCAAGAAAAAAAAGTGGATATAAAAAAAAGCAGCTATCTATTAGATTAACTACTTTATAGATAAGCTGCTTTATTTTTCTTCTATATAATTTTCTGGGAACATTATTCTTTCTACTCCCTCAATAATGATATGAAGTATCATCATGTGGATTTCTTGTATTCTATCTGATGTTTTCCCTGGAATTATAAACTCATAATCACACATTCCTCTAAGTTTTCCACCATCTTTTCCAAGCAAAGCACAAGTTATCAATCCTTTTTTCTTAGCTTCTTCCACCGCTTTTATTACATTTGTTGAATTTCCACTTGTAGAAATACCTATAAACATATCTCCTTCTTGTCCATAGGCTTCCACTCCTTTTGAAAAAACATAATCAAAACCATAATCATTTGCAACACAGGTTATATGCGATGGATCAGAGATAGATATTGCTGGCAATGCTCTTCTCTCTTTTCTAAATCTTCCCGTAAATTCTTCTATAAAGTGCATAGCATCACAGTTGCTTCCACCATTCCCACATATCAAAACTTTTTTCCCTTTTGAAAAAATATCTGCAAGTTTAATTGCAACTTTCTCCGTTTCTTTTTTTTCTTCTTCTTCTTTTATAAATTTTTCTAATAATTCCAATTCTGTTTTATACGAAGATATTAAATTCATAAGCTCTCCTTTTTAAACTATCAATTTGTGTTCCTTAGCAAAATCAATAAATTTATTTATTTGTTCCAACTCTCTTTTATCTTTAGTTACAACTATTTCGTATCCGTCTTTTACTTCTGTTATTTTTTGAATAATTTTAAATTTATTTTCTTTAATTTCTTTATGAACAGCATAATAAGGTAAAATAACGCTTGCTATTCCTTCTCTTACCATACCTTTTATTACTTCCAAATTTCCCCTTACAATTATCTTTGATTTAAAAGAAATTCCATATTTTTCTTCTATTACCTCTATTGCCTTATTGTTATTAGGTATATTCTTTCTAGTTATGATTGGATCTTTTTCAATATCTCTTATATCATCATAAGTTTTTGTGCTTATCAAAACATATGGTCCTTTTTCTAAATTTATTATTTCCAAGTTGTCATCAATTATATGTTCATTATCTATAATAATTAAATCTAATTCTCCTTCTTTTAAAAGTTTTAACAACAAATCTTTTGACGAAACTGTAATATCATATTCTATTTCATCGTGTACTTCAGAAAATTCTTTCATAAGTCTTGGTAAAAGTGGTTCTGCAATAACTGGAGATGCCCCTATATTTATTTTTGCCTTTCCCATTTGAATCACTTTTGAAATTTCTTTCTCTGTTCTTTTTACTTTTTCAAAGATTTCTTCTGCCATTTTATACAATGACTCTCCGGTATATGTCAGTTTTATCTTTTTTGAGCTTCTATCAAATAATTTTGTTCCTAAAATTTCTTCAAACTTCTTTACTTGTATTGAAACCGCTGATTGGTTTATAAATAATTTTTCTGCAGCCCTTGTAAAACTTTTTTCTTTTGCAACTTCGTAAAATATTTCTAAGTAATGTAAATCCACCTTGAATCACTCCCAGACTTTAATATTTTATTTATTTTTTTATTTTAGCATATTTTTTATAATTTTTATACTATCTATTAAAAAAATATATGATTTTTTATTTTTTTCTCTATTTATAATCATTTTATATAATTTACTAATAATGAAATCTCTCCTTTTAATACCTGCTCTTGAGAAGTTGCTTCAGTTAAAAAAGATAAAAGATTTGAGATTTTTTGCTTTTTATTTTCTGGTAAAACACTAGGTATACATAATAAGTTAAAATCTTCTCCTCTTTCAAATTGCTCTGCATTAAAATAATTACATTCTTGATAACGAGCTGATATTATCCAATAAGGTTTATATCCTAGTTCATTTATTTTTTGAATTATTTCATTTGCAATTGAGTTTAAATTACATTCTACAAATAAGAAAGGTTTAAATTTATCTATTATATTCTTTGCTCCATTTAAAAGTTTTATCTCAAACCCCTCTACATCAGCCTTTATTAAATCTAAAGAACTCAATTTTTTTATTGGTTCAAAATCATCTAATTTAACAATTTTTGTCAATTCTTTTTTCACAAACCCTTGGTATTTAGCCTCTGTACTAAAACCTTTATCTAATGAAAAAGATCCATAATTCCACGCTTTATTATAATCTGTACTTTCTATATATAATTTCGTATTTACATCGCTCACACCATATTGATATGTTTCAACATTAACAAGAGAATTTAAAGCTATATTACAACATAGATGTTGATAGATTATTCTTTGTGGTTCAAAACAGATAAGCTTTCCTTTATCACCAATAATTTTTGCGATAGGTATTGAATGAAGTCCTAAATTTGCTCCAACTTCTACAACCTTATCTCCTTCACTTAAAATTTCTTTAAATACACTAACTTCTACATCCGCCCATTCTCCATATCTTGAAGAAATTTGAGAAATCATATCTCCTTCTATTAAGTTAAATCTACCCCATTTTAAATCTTTTAGATAATTTTTCATAATATTTTATCTCCTATTAAACAAAGGTATTTTTTCTTTAGTTTATACTTTTAAAACTTATTTTGTCAATTCATTTATTTATTTAGTTTTGTTTTCACGAATAATATTTCTTTATTTATTTGTAAAAATATTTAAAAATTCCTTGTTTTTAATATAAATAAATCTATATTTTCAAAATTTATGTTCAAATTGAAAACTAATTTTAAAATTTAATTGAAAAAAAATTTTTTTGTGTTATAATTGACCTATAATATTTCTGACCTTTCCGCTATTTTCAGGAGGTTTTGGGCCTAATGTCGTCATTGGAGTTGGCTCTGTTTATAATAGTTCAGACTCATCACGAATATTGCTACATATTACGGATACTGTATATTTTAAATAACTGACTACCACTTATCTTTTGGCGACTAAAACCGTAATGAGGCGACTGGTCGGATTTTTTTAATACCCAAATACAAGATTCACTGATTCGTGAACGACAACTTGTTGAGTGAAACAACCTTAAATTTAAAATAATAAATTTTTATATAAATGGAGAGAAAGTTATGAAAGTAATTAGCAAAGATTTAACTAATATTTTTGAAGAAGCTATTGCAAAGTTATACTCTGGAAAAGAAACTAAACCACTAGAAATAACTGTTGCTACAAACGAAAACTTTGGAGATTTTCAATGCAATTTCGCAATGATGAATTCTAAAATTCTAGGAGAAAATCCAAGAAAAATTGCAGAAGCTATAAAAGAAAATTTTCCTGAAAATAATATTATTGATAAATTAGAAATTGCAGGACCTGGTTTTATAAACATTTACCTAAAAGATAGTTATATTTCAGATTCTATAAATAAAATAGGAGAGAAATATGATTTTTCATTTTTGAATACAAAAGGAGATGTAATAATAGATTACTCTTCACCAAATATAGCAAAAAGAATGCATATTGGGCATTTAAGATCTACAATTATAGGTGATGCTATTTACAGAATTTTCAAATATTTAGGTTACAATATGATTGCTGATAATCATATCGGTGATTGGGGAACTCAATTTGGAAAACTTATAATAGGATACAATAAGTATTTAGATAAGGAAGCTTATAAGAATAGTCCTGTTGAAGAATTAGAAAGAGTTTATGTTGAGTTTTCAAAAGCTGCTGAAGAAAATCCAGAACTTGAAGATATGGCAAGAGCAGAGCTAAAAAAACTGCAAGATGGTGATGAAAAAAATAATGCTCTTTGGAAAGAATTTATCGAAGCTTCTCTTAATGAATACAACAGACTTTATTCAAGAATGGGTATACATTTTGATACTTATTATGGAGAATCTTTTTATCATCCGATGATGCCTGCTGTTATTGACGAATTAGTTGAGAAAAAAATTGCTGTTGATGATCAAGGTGCAAAAGTTGTATTCTTTGATGAAAAAGAAAATCTTCATCCATGTATAGTTCAAAAGAAGGATGGAGCATTCCTATATGCTACTTCCGATATAGCCACTATAAAATTTAGAAAAAATAACTATGATGTAAATAAAATTATCTATGTTACTGATGAAAGACAACAAGATCACTTCAAACAATTCTTTAGAATTACAGATATGTTGGGTTGGAATGTTGAGAAACATCATATCTGGTTTGGAATTATGAGATTTGCCGATGGTATTTTCTCAACTCGTAAAGGAAATGTTATAAGATTAGAGGAACTCCTTGATGAAGCACATAACAGAGCTTACGATATCGTTAACGAAAAAAATCCTGATTTGAGCGAAGAAGAAAAGCAAAATATAGCAGAAATTGTCGGCGTAAGTTCTGTAAAATATGCTGACCTTTCTCAAAATAGACAAAGTCCTGTTATTTTTGAATGGGATAAAATTTTAAGTTTTGAAGGAAACACTGCTCCATATTTACTATATTCTTATGCTAGAATTCAATCTATTTTAACTAAAGTTAGTGAAATGAATATAAACCTAGACAAACATATAGAAATTAAATTAGGTAATAAATTTGAGAAATCATTGGCTTCTTATTTACTTGTTTTCCCATTATCAGTTTTAAAATCAGCTGAAACTTTTAAACCTAATTTGATAGCTGACTATTTGTATGAGTTGTCTAAAAAGTTAAACAGTTTTTATAATAATTGTCCTATCCTTAATCAAGATGATGAAACTCTTAAATCTAGAGCATTCTTAATCAAAAAAACTGGAGAAATTTTAAAAGAAGGTTTAAGCCTATTGGGAATAAAAGTTTTAAATAAAATGTAAATCTATATTTTTAAATTCATCGCTGTGTTCAAAAAATATATTAAAATATAACTATTATATTTTGAAAACTCTCACTAAAGTGGGAGTTTTTATTATATAGGAAAGTATAAATTTAATATTTTTCTATTGGATTATTAATAAAAATATAATGAGGAATTTTTAGAATTTCGAGGACTGGCATAGAACTCTAACATTTTATAGGATGTTGCTAAAATCTTGACTTTTATATTTTCAAATGTTAAAATTTATCAAACTATAATTTAGATACTATTATATTTTTTAGAAAGTGAGGAAACGAATATGGATTTAAAAGGAAGTAAAACAGAAAAAAATTTAATGACAGCTTTTGCTGGAGAATCTCAAGCAAGAAACAAATATACTTATTATGCTGCTAAAGCTAGACAAGAAGGTTTTGAACAAATAGCTGATTTTTTTGAAGAAACTGCTAATAATGAAAAAGTACATGCTAGACTTTGGTTTGAATTTTTACACGATGGTTCTATTCCTTCAACAAAAGAAAACTTACTTGATGCTGCAAATGGTGAAAATTATGAGTGGACTGATATGTATGCAACTTTCGCAAAAGATGCTAAAGATGAAGGTTTTGCTAGAATAGCTAAACTTTTTGAAATGGTTGGAGCTATTGAAAAAACTCATGAAGAAAGATATAGAAAACTACTTTCTAATATAGAAAATGGAGAGGTATTCTCTTCAAATGAAGAAACTGCTTGGGAATGTATGGAGTGTGGACATATTCATTATGGTAAAACTGCTCCTGGAAAGTGTCCTGTTTGTATGGAAAATCAATCTAAATTTATGAGAAGACCTACAAATTACTAAAATTTATCACAAAAAATAAAAGGGCTAATGCCCTTTATTTTTTTGTTTTTATCGTTTTTGTCGTTTTAACTGGTTTTTCTCCATCTTTATTATTAACAATTGGAATATTAGCTACCAAAGCAACTTTTCTTGGATCATCATCACATGCTGAAACTTCTATATTTAATTTTTGTTTGTCTATTTCAACATACTTTGATAGAACTTTTAGTATATCATCTTTTATATTTTCTAAAACTCCAGATGGAAGCATTGCTCTATCTTGAATTAAAACAAATTTCAATCTATTCTTTGCATCATTTTTTGAATTTTCTTTTTTAAAAAAACTAAAAATTCCCATTCCTATCACCTTTTAAATACATATTTTATTTTATCCAAGATTCCCATCTTTACATTCAAATCTAGGAATGGAACTTCCTGTCCCTTTATTCTATTTACTATATTTTTATATGCTTTTGCTGCTAGAGTATCTCCTTTATATACTAGTGGTTCTCCTTTATTTGTTGAGATTACTATTGCCTCATCATCAGGAACTACTCCTAAAAGCTGAATAGCTAATATATCAAGCATATCATCTACACTCAACATATTTCCTTCTCTTACCATTTCCATTCTAATTCTATTAACGATAAGTCTTGGATTTTTTATCCCAGCAGCTTCTAAAAGCCCTATTATTCTATCTGCATCTCTAGTTGCTGAAATTTCAGGTGTTGTCACAACTATTGCTTCATCTGCAGCTATAATTGCATTTTTAAATCCTTGCTCAATTCCAGCTGGACAATCTATCAAAATAAAGTCGAAATCCGGCTTTAATGTTTTAATTAATTCTTCCATTTGTTCAGGTGAAACATCATTTTTATCTCTAATTTGAGCAGCTGGTAATAATGATAAATTAGAGCATCTCTTATCCCTTATTAAAGCTTGAGCTATCCTACATCTTCCTTCTATAACATCTACCAAATCATAAACTATTCTGTTTTCAAGCCCCATCACTACATCAAGGTTCCTTAGTCCTATATCTGTATCAATAAGTAAAACTTTACTTCCTGATTCAGCAAGCCCAGCACCTATATTTGCTGTTGTAGTAGTTTTTCCAACCCCACCTTTTCCAGAGGTGATAACTATAACTCTCGCACTCATCTTATATCCACTCCTCAATTATTATTTCTTGATTTTTTATATGTGCAAACTTAAATTTACTATCTTTTTTTACTCTATTTGAATCTAATATTTCTTTTTGTAGATCACTTACTGTTTTCATACCAATAGTCAATTGAATAGGATTAAATGCCATAGCACCTATAAATGCTTTTAAATCTCCTCCCAGTCCAGCATAAACTGTCCCATTTAGATGTCCAATAACAATTATATTCCCTTTTGCTCTTATGATAGCACCTGGATTTACATCTCCTATCACTATAACATTTCCATCAAATTCAATTTTAGCTCCTGACCTCAAAGTCCCTCTATAGAAATATGTTTCTCCTTCCTCAGTCAAAGCTTTTGAATCTTCTAAGCTGAAATTTTCACTGTTAGATATCTTTTCAGAAAATACATAAGCTATTATAATATCACTATTTTCAGTAACAATTTTTATCAAACAATTTTCTTCTTCAGAAGTCAATGGTCTTCCTGTAAATTCAATAGCTAATTTACTTTTTCCTATAAATGCTCTTGCTTCACTAATTTTTGTTGCAAGTATCTCGGACAAAGTTAAAAAATCTATCTCTGAGTTTAAATTTATTTCTAACCTATCTTTTTTTCCTTTTATAACTATATGATTATTCATAATTTCACCTTAAAAAAATATGGTATACTTTTAAAGAGTATACCATATTAAAAATTTTTTTTCAATTCCTATATAATTATATATTCCAATTTTCAAGCCTTCTTTTTAGAACTTCTACTTCTAACTTTAAATCCATCATTAAAAATTCTAAAATTTCTTTTGTTGTTCTTTCCTCATTTACCATCGCAGCTATCTGACCTGCCATAATACTTCCATTTTCTGCATCTCCATCAACAGCAGCAAGTTTTAAACTTCCTTTACCTAAATTTTCTATTTCTTCTTTAGATGCTCCATTTTTTTCTAACTCTAACATTTCTTTTGCAAGCTTATTATCTATAACTCTAACTGGATGCCCTGTAAAATTTCCAGTTGTAACTGTAGATCTATCCTTTGCCTTTAAAATTGCATTCTTGTAATTTTGGTGAATCAAACATTCTTTTGCAGTTAAAAATATAGTTCCACATTGAACTGCCTCTGCTCCCATAGAAAGAGCTGCTAAAAATTGCTTTCCACTAGCTATTCCACCCGCTGCAACTACTGGAATTTTTACTGCATTTACTATTTGTGGTAAAAGAGCCATAGTTGTTATTGAACCTACATGCCCTCCACTTTCCATTCCTTCAACTATTACTGCATCTGCACCTATTTTTTCCATTCTTTCTGCAAGTTTTATTGTTGGAATAACAGGAATAACTTTTATACCTGCATTTTTTAACTTTTCCATAAACGGCCCAGGATTCCCAGCTCCAGTTGTAACAACTTTTACACCTTCTTCAATACACACATCCAATTGATCAGCTACATCTGGACGAAGAAGCATTAAATTTACCCCTATTGGATTAGAGGTAATTGCTTTTGCTTTTCTTATATTCTCTCTTAAAAGACTAGGCTCCATTCCTCCACCTGCTATAATTCCTAATCCTCCATCTCTTGATACAGCTCCTGCTAATTCTCCGCCTGATATCCATGCCATAGCTCCTTGAAATATTGGATATTTTATTCCTAATAATTCACATATTTTATTATTTTTCATTTAAACCTCCTGTAAAATATATTGACATATTTTTACATTTTATTTTTTATTTTCTCATAACATAAAGATACCCTAAGGGAAAAACGCATATACTGAATATCTTAGTGCTGCTTCCTTCCAGACCTGACACGGTTCAATAACAATATATCGTAAACCCTAAGGGCGTTTAATTATATCATTTATACTCAAATGTGTCAATTAAAAATAAGATTCTTATTTTGAGTACTTATTCAAATATTCTTCTTTTATTTTTTCTCTCATTTTTATTTTCAAAGATGCATTGTCATCATTTATTAATTTATCAAATACATCAGCTAAATCTGTTTGAATAGTTAATTTTCTAGTTTTTGTATCATATTTATATGAGATTTCTCCACCTTTTAACTCAGATATAAGTGGTGTAACTAACTCTCTAACTAAATCGTCTTCTATTTTCATTCTTTTTACTAATTCTTCTCCATTTACTTTTAAATTTTTAAAGTAAATTGTTCCTTCTGTATGTAAGAAATAATTATCTGTATATGAATATTGGTTTATCGTTCCTTCTCCAGCATAAAATATGTCTTTATTAAAATCAACTGAATTTAGTTCTGGAATATTTAAAGTTAACTCTGTTTGATATTTATCAAAATTTACATAACCTTTCATTTCTCCAATAGTTTGCCCTTTTTCACCAAAAAGTTTAAAGTTAACATTTTCTGTATTTTTTGAAATTTTTGAGGATAAATTTTTAATTTCTCCGTTAAAATTTATCCCATACATATTAGAAGTTAAACTTATACTCTTAAAGTATAACTCCCAGTCATTTTTATTTTCTTCCATATTTTCTAAAAACTTTCTTCTATCAATTTCACTTATAAGTTTTAAATATTTTAAATATATCTTATATATTTTTTCTTCATATACGGCATTTAAATAAAGATTAATATAAGTATCTAAATCCAATAAAACAAATTTATTTTTATTTAAAAACTCTTTAACTATACTATCTAATAATTCTTTGAATTGCTCACTTTTCTTAAGTTCATTAAATTGAAGCTTCAATTCTTCTATATCTAAATTCTTTGAAATATTTTTAGATGATTGTCCTATTTTTGATAATTCACCTAATATTTCAGATAAATTATTTTTACTCTTTTTTATGTCTTTTAATTTTTTAAAACTATCTTTGATATTATCAAAATCAGTAGTTCCTGTTACTTCACTAACTTTTGTATAGACATTTTCTAATTTTTCATATTTATCTTTAATAGCTGCATCTATCTTTGTACTATCTATATCTATCTTCTCAAAATATAAATTTTTAAGTTCAGATAAAACCTGATCTTTTTTAAAATTTTCTTCTGCTTCTGTCATTTTATTTGAAAATATATCATTTTTGGCTGTAAATACTGTTTCTTCTTTATCTTTCTCTTCAAAAAACACAATATTTTCAATCTCTGTATCATTTAAAGTTATCACTCTATTTAAATAATCCACACTATAATAACTTTTAAACTCATCTATTGTTATAAACAAACTTTCTTTGTTTAATGCACTTGTTATCTTTATATCTTTAACAGTTACATAATTATCTAAAGGACTTAGATATACTTTTTCAATATATACTGGAGCATTATTCATTTTTGTAAGCTTTCTTTGTAATATTTCTTTCAATATAAAATCTTTAGCTAAAAATACTCCACCTATAAGAAACACTATTAATAAAAATGTAAATCCAATTAATTTTTTTATCTTAATCATTATACCTTCACCTATATATATTTTTTAATTAATAACTTCATTTTATTTTTTTTACTCAATCCCTTATCTTCATAGAAGATAAATTTCCCAACTTTTTTTATTATAATTATATCTCCCACATTCAATTTAAAGTCTTTTTCTCTTTCTATTTCATAATTAACTTGAACATATCCTAAATCAACATGTTCTACAGCTAATGTTCTTGAAAGATTTGCAAGTTCTGCAACTATAACATCTAACCTTGCAGAAGATACTGTTATATTAATTTCTTCAAATTCACTTATTGGGACTTCTATTTCTTCTATTTCTATAACTTCAACAGGTGAACTATTAATTTTAATCAAGTTATTTTTTAAAAATTCAAACATGTTATCAATTATTATACCATAACAAATTTCATTTTTTACTATTAAATCTCCTAAAATTTCTCTTTTTATTCCTAAACTTAAGATTGTTCCTAAATAATGCTTGTGCTCTAAAGAAATAAATTTAGATTTTTTTACTATCTTAAAAAATTTTACCGGAAAACTAATGTACTCCCTAGGGTAATTTTTAGGAGTAAACGCTATTAACTTCTTCTCACTTTCTTCATTGATTCCTTTTAAAATAAAGTCAATATGTTTAATCTGTATTTTTTTTATTTGTGACATTGGATAAAAATAATTAGTATAAACTACATTATCAATTTTCTCGCAAAGTTCAATAAAATTTTCAATTTTATCCATATATTTCCTTTTTATAAATTCTCCTATTTTTAAAATTATACATATTGTATCATAAATAAAAAAAATATTGTAGGGCTTTCTTTTATTTTTTAAAAATGCAAATTTCCTTGAAAGATTAACTAAAGAAGTATATAATATAAATTAAATTTAAAGTTGACTATTGTCAGTAAATACCTTATACAGGTGATTCGAGAGCATTAAACCTGGAACTATAACAATTTTAGTATTTTTTAAAATTGTTAAGTTATTTAATAAAGGTATCTAACAAAATATAGAAGAGAGGTACGAAATTATGGTTAAAAAAAAATATATTGCTCCAAATTTAATTACAGCTGGAAACATGTTCTTAGGATATCTTAGTATCACTGAATCAATAAAAGGAAAATATGACATGGCAATTTGGTTTATTATACTTGCTATGATATGTGATGGTTTGGATGGAAAAACTGCTAGAAAATTGGATGCTTTTAGTGAATTTGGAAAAGAATTTGATTCGTTTTGCGATGCAATTTCTTTTGGTTTAGCTCCTTCAATGTTAGTTTATTCTATTTTAAATTTTATTGTTCCGTATAGCGTATTTAACTTACCTGTTTCTTTTATATATGCACTTTGTGGCGTTATGCGTCTTGTTAAATTTAACATAATCAATGTAGCTTCTAGTGAAAAAGGAGATTTTAGTGGAATGCCTATTCCTAATGCTGCTGCTATGGTAATTTCTTATTATATGATTTGTTCTGAAATTCAAACCACTTTTGGATATAAACTTTTTAATATAAATATATTCATTGGAATCACAGTTATAGCTGCCAGTTTAATGGTTAGTACTATACCATTTAAGACACCTGATAAAACTTTCTCTTTTGTCCCAAAAAAATTAGCTCCAATTTTAATTGTTTTAATTATAATATCTTTAAAATACAGTATATTTATTGTTTCTTTTACCTATGTAATTTTAAACTTAATTTCTTATTTTAATAGAAGATTTTTCCCGGAAAATCCAGCTGATAAACCGGAAATTGATGAATTCATAGAAGTTGTTGAGGAGGAATAATGTTTTCTCAAAATGATAAATTAAATATTTTAGTAATACGATTTAAAAGAATAGGTGATGCTATTCTGACTCTTCCTCTTTGTAATTCATTGAAACTTACATTTCCTAATGCATGCATTGACTATGTTTTATATGAAGAGATGGCACATTTATTTTATGGACATCCCTATATAGATAATGTAATTACTATAAAAGAAGATGAAAGAAAAAATCTGATTAAATACTTAAAAAAAGTTTATTCTGTAACAAGAAAAAAATATGACATCATTATCGATGTAATGTCTACCCCTAAAAGCGAACTTTTTTGTTTATTTTCTTTAAGTTCGCCAATTAGAATAGGAAGATATAAAAAAAATCGTGGCTTTACATATACTCATAAAACTAAAGAGCCTGAGTCTTTAAATAAAATAGATAAATTTTTAAAGCAATTATTATCTCCTCTTTCAGAAGCTGGGTTTAACTTAAAAACTTCCTATGATTTTAAATTTTATTCAACTGAAAAAGAAAAACAAAATTATCGAGAATTAATGACTAAATCTGGTGTTGATTTCTCTAAACCGGTAGTGGCATTTTCTATTTACTCAAGGGTTCAACATAAAATTTATCCTATTGAAAAAATGAAAGAAGTTGTAAATTATTTAATAAAAAAATATGATGCTCAAGTTATATTTTTCTTTTCACCAGATCAAAAAGAAGCTATACAAAGTATTCATAAAGAAATGGGAAACAACAAAAATATATTTTCTAATATAGAAACTCCAACAATTAAAGACTTAGTTCCTTTTTTAGAAAATTGTGATTATTATATTGGGAATGAAGGTGGTGCAAGACATCTTGCTCAAGGTGTTAATTTACCTTCGCTTGCTATTTTTAATCCATATTCTGAATTAAAGGAATGGCTGCCTTTCCCCAGTGAAAAAAATATGGGCTTATCGCCGTTTACATCTTTAAAAGATTTAAACTTAGGTATTGATGAATTCAATAAACTAACTTTTCAAGAACAATTTAATTTAATTACTGTTGAAATGATTTGTAATAAAATTGATAAATTAATAGTAAAAAAGCAAAGGAAGTAGTTAACAATGAACACTAAAATCATTTCTTATGTTCTATCCAATCTATTTAAAATACTTATTTTTTTATTTTTCCTCCCATTATTGGTCAGCATTTATTACCAAGAAGGGATAAGAGCATACCTTTCTTTTATTATACCTATGCTCATATTATTAGGATTAATTTATTTTCTTTCCGGAGATGCTCCAGAAGATCAAAGTTTTTTTTCAAAAGAAGCCATGGTTATTGTCGCTTTATCCTGGCTTCTAGTTTCTTTTTTTGGAGCTTTACCTTTTATCATTAGTGGAGATATTCCTAATATAACTGATGCTATCTTTGAAAGTGTCAGTGGCTTCACTACAACTGGAGCAACTATTTTGAATGATGTTGAAACTCTAAATAAATCTACGATATTCTGGAGAAGTTTCACACATTTTGTTGGCGGTATGGGAGTTCTCGTACTTGTTTTAGCAATTTTACCAAAGGGAAATCATAAAGCACTCCACATTATGAGAGCTGAAGTGCCTGGACCTCGTGTTGGTAAACTTGTTGCAAAAATGAGTTATAACTCAAGAATTTTATATATTATTTACTTAGCTATCACAGGAATATTAGTAGTACTTTTAATGTTTGGAGGAATGAGTCTATTTGATGCCTGCATTCATGCATTTGGAACTACTGGAACTGGTGGATTCAGTTCAAAAAATGGTAGTATTGCTTTTTTCAATAGTAAATATATAGAATATATACTAGGCTTTGGTATGTTTATTTCCAGTTTAAATTTTAATTTGTTTTATCTTATATTATTGGGTAAATTTAAACAAGTATTTAGAAGTGAAGAAACTAAATTTTTCTTAACAGTTATAGTAGTTTCTATTTTGCTAATCTGTATTAATATTTCAAGCAGATATACCTCTTTTGAAAAATTAATAAGAGATGTGTTTTTTACTGTTGTATCTATTGTCAGTTCAACAGGTTATTCTACAGTTGATTTTGGTTTGTGGCCTCTATTTTCTCAAAACATTTTATTATTTTTAATGTTTATGGGCGGGTGTGCTGGTTCAACTGCTGGTGGATTTAAAGTTGCAAGAACTTTAATATTCTTTAAAAAAATAGCTTTAGAATTCAAAAAAATAGGACATCCTAATAAAGTTATTAATCTAAATTTAGAGGGAAAAGCTGTTGACAAAGAAATGAGTGAAGGAGTTAGTGCATATTTTATGTTATATATTTTTACTTTTATTTTACTTCTATTTATTGTTTCTACAGAAGCTTCAGATTTTCTAACATCTTTTAGTGCTATACTTACAACATTTAATAATATAGGTCCTGGTCTAGGAACTATTGGACCTACATATAGCTTTTCAGCTTTTTCATCTCCAATAAAGTTAGCTTTATCTTTAAGTATGTTATTAGGGCGTTTAGAAATTATTCCACTTTTAATTTTAATATCACCACGAATTTATAAAAAAATAGATTAATAAAAAAAGCTGACTCTGTACTGAACTGCACCCATAATCTTGGACACAAGATTGGAGGTGCAGTTCACTCGTCAGCTTTTTTAATTTTCACAAATAAAATATGCTACTTCATATGTTAATTCTTTGTCCTTAAATGTTCTGATATTTTTTACACTGGGTTTCTGTATTCCTGTCACTCCAGTATATTTTAAATGTTTCAAAACATCAATAGGACTTTCAAAATTAAGTTTTATAGTTTCCTTATATGCTTTTACTGTCTTAAAAAATTTTTTTGCACTTTTTTCTATTTCTTCAAACTTTTTATAATTTAATGAAATTCCAAAATGATTTTTTATTTCTATTAAATTTCCGAATGTATAGATCGAAAAATAAAGTTTATTCGATTTTAAAGCTATATTTTCGAATAATAAATCTATGTCTTCTATCCACTGAAATACTGAACTTGATAAAACTAAATCACTCTGTGGAATTTCTATTTCTGTCACATCTCCTAACAAAAATTCTTTGTAGTTAATATTACTTAAAAACTGTCTACTATCAAATTTATCATTTAATATTAAATTTTTGATATTAGAAAACTTCTCCTTATATTCCCTTGTAAATATACCTGTTCCACAACCAATTTCAAAAATTGATAGTTCCTTTTCTTCAGCTATCTTTGTTTTTTCTATATATTCTAAAAGTTTTATAGCAACTTTCTTCTGTACAAATGAATAATTATCATATTCATTAAAATGTTTATTAAAGTTCATTTGACTATTCCTCATTCTTTTTTGTATCAATGATGTATGAAAAATCATTTAAAATAGAAAATGGATAATGTCCACAATCTAATATTTTATAACTTATATTTTTTTCTTTACAATATTTTTCCTGTTTCATACTAGGTATTATTCTATCATATTTTCCAATAATATGATAGTCCAGCTTATTTTCAAATAAGCTATAATTATCTTTAAAATATTTTAATTCTTTTTTTATATCTTCAAATTTTTTATTACTTTCTTTAAAATTTTCATCAATATCCATATTTCGATAAAATTTTAAAAGATTCTCTAAAGATAAAGTATTTAATGTCATATCAAACATCTTTTTATTAATTCCATACTCACCAATGGTTTCTATCATTCCATTTATTGCAATTGCTTTTTCATAAGCTAAATTTCTATTTTCATTTAAGAATTTATTCAAATAATAAACTCCAAAAGACCATGCGATAAATATTACACTTTGACATTTTTTTATCTCATCTAGATCTACATGATATGGAAAATTTATAATTTCTAATTCATATTCACTCGTGTTAAGAACATGAGTCAAAATATTCTCATCCATTCCCCATCCATTAAAAAAATAAATTTTTTTCATCTATATCACTTTAACCTTAGAAATCTCTTCTTTTAAAATAAGAAAAAATCTTTTTAATTCCGCCTCATCCATATTTGCTGTTAAACTAATCCTCAATCGAGCTGTATTTTTAGGGACTGTCGGTTCTTTGATTGAGTAGGCTAAATATCCTTTTTGTTTTAAAACTTCTGATAATTTTGTTGTTGCATTATTTTCTCCAATTATAATACTTATAATATGAGAATTTGAGCTTGTTTCTATCTCTAATCTCTTCAATTCATTTAAAGAAAATTTGACCAATTTCTCCATATTTTCAATTTTCTTTGAAAATTTTAGCATATTTTTTAAAATATATAAATTCCATAAATTGTTTATTGGAGGTAGTGCAGTAGAATATATAAATTTTCTACTTTTATTTATTAAATATTGTTTGTAAAGTTCATCACAAATCACATAAGCTCCAATTGAAGCTCCACCTTTTCCAAGAGGTATGACAAGAAAATCAATATCCTTAACTAAATTTTTATTATAGGCTATTCCATAGCCATACACTCCATAAGAATGAGCTTCATCAAGCATTAACTGAAAAGAATATCTTTCTTTTAACTTTACTATTGCCTCAATATCAGCTATATCTCCATCCATGCTGTACACGCTTTCAGTTACAACTAAAATATCTTTATACTCATTTGAATATTTTTCCAACAATCTTTCTAAAGCAACTGTGTCTAAATGGTTATATCTTAGTATCTTCGCTCCTGAATTAATACATCCATCATAAATGCTTGCGTGATTTAGTCTATCAGTTATTATAAGACTTTCCTTATTAAAAAATGTTTCTATCAATGAAGAATTTGCATCAAATCCAGAATTATAAACTAAACAAGGTTTTTTATATATTCTTTCGACCTCATTTTCTAAAGACATAACAATAGAATATGAACCATCTATAAGCCTTGATGAGGCAGATGATAATTTATATTCTTCAAAATTTAGATTAGAATAAAATTCCTCAAATATTTTTTCATCTTTTAGAATTCCTAAATAATCGTTTGAAGAAAAATTTAACAATTCATTATTATTAGTCTTTATCGTTCTTAATCTAAAGTCTTGCTTTAATTCATTTATTTCATTTTCTATTTGTCTTCTTTGCATTTTTTAATTCCTTTTAAATTTTATTTTTCATAGTATGTTTCTTTCAAAAAAGAATACATATAATTACACTCCTGAGAAGATATTTTATAATTTTTACATACTATTTTTGGTAAATTGATTATACTAGCAAATTTTAAAATTGAAGTAATATTAACATATTTTTCCTCTAAATTTTCTAGAGAATATATTTCTAGTACAATATTGGCTTTTTCCTTCTTTTCTGTCGGTAATAAATACTTAAAAGAATCATATCTTTTTTTTATGATTTCTTCTTTTAACCATTCTATACTTCCACCAAATTCATAGTATAACTTAATGTAGAAGCTAAATTTTGTATCAATGCTTGTACTCATTTTTAGTCCTCCTATATAATAAGTTTTTATTCTCTACCTTAAATAATATCATATTTTTTTAAATTTATATATTTTTTATTTTGTTTTAATTATTTTACTTTCTATAATATTTTTCAACATCTCTTGAGTCTTTAAAACCTTGCATTTGTGCGATTATATCCATATTTTTTATAGCTAGATTTATTCCATCTATATACATACTATTAATATACTCATAATACAATTTTAAAGTTTCTTCTGAATAGGAGTAAAGTTCCCCTCTTAAATATGTTTCTATTGATGTATCTTCTAAACTATCTTGAAAAGTGTAAAGTGGACGCCCCATCGAAGAATACATTGGAAAAAGTGAGAAAAATTCTTCTTCCCATTCCATATAAACTAACATAATTTTATTAACTAAAGCTTTCTTTTCAAGTGAAATGCTTTCTAAATTATCTTTTACTTTCTCATATTCATCGGGCATGTTATCCTTCATCATTCTTGCATATTTTTCAAAAAGTGGATTTTTATTTGAGTTTAAATCTCTCCAGTAAGATTTCAAAGTTTCTAAATTAAAAGTTAGCCACTGAGCTTTCCTCATTATAATAAAGTCTTCTTTGTTATCTTGACAACTAGCTCTCCCTCCTATATTGTGCAACTTAGAAAAAAAATCCCATTCTTTCTGTAAAATTTTTTCTATTAATTCTTCTTTTGATTTAATATTATTTTCCTGCATAAATCTCCTCTTTTTCTAGTCTAACCAAGGTGAATAATTTTTTAAAAACTCATCATCTATATTTTTTTGGATATCCACTCCGAAATCTCCTAAAAAATCACTGTTTAATTGACTCAATCTTTGCCTTTTTATTTCCTCTATTAAAATATCACATATTTTTTTTATATAAGGAATTTTATTTTGTGCAAATATCATCTCATTTAATAAAGAATAAATTTCTTTTCCAATTATTTTCATATCTAGTAAACTTCTATTAGCCCATTTATAAAATACTTTATATTTTTTATTAAGTAGAGAAACAAGGTGTATAACTTCTTCCACAAATAGATACAAAGTCTGATTGGCTGCTATAAAATCATTTCTTTTTAAACACCTCACATAATTATATTGCCCATATTGAGATATGTTCATACATCGAGTTGCTATTTTATTTTGTCTAATAACTTCTGGATAGTATTCTATTTCCTTTCTAATTCTGGAAAATTCTCCTAAATTATCCAAAAATATTTCTCCATTTGTTGCTGTTGC
This sequence comes from Fusobacterium gastrosuis, assembly GCF_900095285.1. GTDB lineage: Bacteria > Fusobacteriota > Fusobacteriia > Fusobacteriales > Fusobacteriaceae > Fusobacterium > Fusobacterium gastrosuis. Next base: position 273,717 of record NZ_LT607734.1, read on the forward strand.
AAGAGCAGGTTCTGGTATTTTTTGCCATTCAAAAATTGTTTTAGGACTTGTTTCTTTTCCTAAAAATTTAAAATAAAAATTTTCTATGCTTAAAAGTCCTCTTCTATTATAGCCCCATTCACTTTCTTTCAGAGCAGAGAAACCTTTAAATTCCTGAGGTAATTTATTTAAAATTTTATTAATTTTTGCAGAGTATTTTTTATAATCTTCTTCTTGTAACCATATACATACAGATGGACCAAAGTCATGATCTCTTGAAATTTCATCATCATATCCATAACATTCAGAGCCTTCTCCAACCAATCCAAATGCACATAACTCAAATATATCTAACAATTCTGTTTTGAATACCGGTAAAACAACTTCATTAAAATAATCCTTAGATAGGCTTAATCCTTTTATATTTGTTTTTAACATTTATTTCACTACCTTGTTTAAAACTTCTTCTTTTAAAAATTTAATGTTGCTCATCACATTTTTGTAGTTATCACTTTCTTCACCCATGGCAATTTTTGAAATTTCTGCTGCTTTTTCAAAAAATTCTACTGCTTTTTGATAATCTTTCTCATTAAAATAATATACCGCCATATTATTTAAGGATGCTGCATATAATGGATGTTTTATTCCCACACTCTTTTCAAATATTGCTAAAGATTTATCTAAATAATCCACTGCTCTTTCTTTCATTCCTATCTGCAAACAAGGATTAAATAGATTGCTTAATGTCACAGCGTATTCCAATAGATACTCTTCTTTATCTAAATTTTTTAATATTTTTAAACTTTTTATATGAAGTTCATAAGCCTTTGTAAATTCATTTGTATTTTGATAATAAAGCCCAAAATTATTACAAAGTCCTGCAAATGCAAAACTATCATCTGCTTTGTTTTCTTCATATATCTTCATAATTTTTTTATAATTATCTTCTAATAAACTATGTTTCCCGGCATATCTATATACTTCTGTTAAATTTAAAAGCGTTGTGGCATAGGCTAAATTATTTTCACCATATTTTTTTAAAATTATAGTTTTTGCTTCCTCTAATTTATTTTCTGCTTCTTCATAATATCCAATATATTTTAATGTTCCACCTAATTCATTTAACATTTTAATATATTCTTCATTTTCTTTTCCTAATTCTCTGTCTATAAAAATAACGCTTTCTTTCAGAATTTCAACTTCTTTTAAAATGTTTCCTTCACTTTGATATTTTTCTCTTTCCTTCTTTAGATCTTCTAAAGTCATATTTCCTCCAAGATTTTATTATTCAATTTTTAGTATAGTATACTATACTTTTAAAGTCAATTTTTAAAAAATTTTAGAGTTCTATACTAGCCTTTACCCCTCTAAAACTACCCTATTACTTTTTTTATTTATAATTTAATACTTTCCTATATAATTGAAATATATATTCATAACTTATTTTGTGTTTGACATTCATTTTCTAATATGTTATTATAAATTATACCTTAAGGGGGTATATGTTTATTTTAAGAGGAGGGATTTATATGGCAAGTTGTGAAACTATGAAAAAAGGTGAAGTTTATGTGTGTGCATGTTGTGGATTTGAAGTGGAAGTAAAAAAAGAATGTTCTTGTTCTACTGGAGATAATTGTGAAACTCATACTCATGATCATGACTGTTGTGATTTTGTATGCTGTGGAAAACCTTTAGAATTAAAAAAGTAAACTAATATTTAAAGTATTGTAAATTTATATTTTTTTAGATTTTACAACTATTTTTTATAAGGATAAAAAAAGTAGAATTTTATTCTGTAGCATGAAATATTGCTTTAGAGTTCAATTCTACTTTTTATTTTTACTTCTTTTTGTATGGTTCCATATGTATTGAAAACACAGAATCTATTAACTTTTTAGTATATGGATGACTAGCATTTTGAATTTTATCTCCATCTATTATTTCAACTATATCTCCTTTATTCATAACTGCTATTTCATGAGCAAATGATTGTACGAGTGCCAAATCATGACAAATAAATACCATACTTATATTTTTTTCTTTTTGCAGTCTAACTAAAAGTTCTATAATAATTTTTTGAATAGATACATCTAATGCACATGTAGCTTCATCACAAATTAAAATTTCAGGTTCCAAAGAAATAGCTCTAGCTATTCCTAATCTTTGTTTTTGTCCTCCGCTCATATTTTGAGAATATCTGTACATATATTCTTCCGGTAACTCTACCATTTTTAATAACTTTGCTGCAACTTTTTCTCTGTCTGATTTCTTTATTCTTTTATAATTAAGCAGTGGCTCAGTTAAAATATCAAGCACATTCATTTTTGGATTAAATGCTGCCCATGGATCTTGAAATATCATTTGTATTTTCTGCCTATTTTCCCAAATTTCCTTTTCGGAAAATTTATTTACATCCTTTCCATGATAAAGAATTTCACCTGAACTTGGTTTCTCTAAATTCATAAGCATTCTGATAAAAGTTGTTTTTCCAGAGCCTGATTCTCCAACAAGCCCTAAAGTTTTTCCTTTATACACTTTTAAATTGATATTATTACATGCCACTAAATCTTTTCCATCATAAGTAGTAAAAATTTTGGTTAAATTTTTAGTTTCTAAAATCATATTTTCTTCATTAGATTTTTCATTAAACAAATCTTTCACCACCCATTTCAGGCACTGCATTCAAAAGCTTTTTAGTATAATCATCCTTTGGATGTTCTATAACCTCTTCTCTTGTCCCTTGTTCCACAATATTTCCATCTTTCATAACTATTATTTTGTCTGCCATATATGCTGCTACTCCTATATTATGAGTCACCAATATCATTGCAGTGTCAAACTCTTCTCTTAGCTCCATAAGTTCTCTAACTATTTCAGCCTGTGTTGTTACATCAAGTGCCGAAGTTGGTTCATCTGCTAATATTATCTTTGGATTAAAAGTTAAGGCCATAGCTACTCCAACTCTTTGCTTCATTCCACCGGATAATTGATGAGGATAAGATTCCATAACATTTTTAGGATTTCTTAACTTTACTTTTTCAAGCAAGCTTAATGCTTTTTCTTCTGCCTCTTTTTTAGAAACATTTGAATGAGCTTGAATATATTCAATATATTGAGTTCCTATTTTTCTAATGGGATTTAAAGTTCCTCCTGAATCTTGAGAAATCATAGTTATTTCTGTTCCCCTTAGAGCAAGCCAATCTTTTAGACTTTTATTTTTTAGAGATTGCCCTTCATACAAGATATCTCCTGATATAATTTTACCATTATTTGATAAAAGCCCAATTATAGAACGGAGAACAGTAGATTTTCCACTACCGCTCTCCCCAACTATACTTATAATTTCACCTTTTTTTAATGATAGAGAAAAATTTTCAACAACCACTTTTTTATCTATATATTGTATTGCCAAGTTTTTTATCTCTAACATATTCTACTCCTTAAATCTATTTTGTTCTTTCAACATCTTTAGTTATCCAGTAATAATCCATAGGGAACATTTTTAAACCTGCTATTCTTTTATTTGAGAATAGGTAAGTTGTTTCATGCCCAAAAAATACTGTTGCTGCATCATTCATTATCAATTGTTGAATTTCTATTATTAAATCTTTTCTTTTGTCTGCATCAAACTCTTTTTGTAGTTCTTCTAACAACTCATCAACTTTAGCATTTGAATATCCTGCTTGGTTGTTTGGTGATTTGCTATACCAATTTTCATATAAGTAATTTTCAGGATCTCCTGTATTTGCGACAAGTACATTCCAAATTAATAAATCAAATGTTCCTGCATCACGCATGTCAAGTAAAGTTTCATAACTAACAGGTTTTAAAGTTACTCTAATTCCTACATCTTTTAAATTTACTTGAGCAGCTTGAGCATATATACCTAGCTCTGCTCTACTTGTGTAAATTACAAAATTTAAATCAAGTTGAGTTCCATCTGGGTTTTCAACAAAGCCATCACCATCAATATCTTTGTATCCAGCTGCTGCTAAAATTTCTTTAGAAGATTCAGGATTGTAAGTATTTTCATCAACTAATTTATCAAATCCGTAATCTAAAGTAGGAGGAATAGGAGCTTTTCCTGGAGTTGCTGCTCCACCTAATAAATTTTCAGTATAAGCTTTTTTATCTAATGCTCTTAAAACTGCTTGTCTTAATGTTTTATCTTTTAAAGCACCATGTTGATTCATAAAAGCATAAGTAGTTCTCAAAGATTTTAATTCTTGCACTTCTATATCATTTTGTCCTTCAAAATCTGCTTTATTATTCACTTTTAAATTATAAGCTATATCTATTTCTCCTGATTTTAATGATAAAGCTCTTGTGTTTTGATCATTTATATCTTTAAATGTAACTTTATTTAATTTAGCTTCTCCATCCCAATAATTTTCATTTTTTTCCACTACTGTATATTCACCAGGTTTAAATTCAGTAAATTTAAAAGGTCCTGTTGTAATTGGCCCTTTTGTTGTAAATTCATCTGTATTTACAGTAGTATCTACTATCAAGAATAATGGGTCTGCTAATGATTGAGCTAATACTGCAGTTGGTTTTTGAGATTTTATTGTTAAAGTTTGCCCATCTGCTTTCATGCTTTCATATTTAAAATACCCTTCAGCTCTTTTTGTTTTTGAAAAAGTTCTTTCAAGTGAAGCTTTAACTGCTTCAGCTGTCAACGGATTTCCATTAGAGAATTTAACTCCTTCTCTAATTTTAAAAGTCCAAGTTTGTCCATCCTCACTAACTTCCCAACTTTCAGCAAGAGCAGGTTGTAATTCTCCATTTTCATTAAAACGAACTAAATTTTCTCCTACTCCATAACGAGTTATAACCCAGCTAAAATATTGTTCTGTTGGCTCAAGTGTATCAGCAAAACTTGTTACCCCAACTACTATCTCTTTAGGTACATCTGCCTTTACCTCCTCTTTCTTTTCACCACCACAAGCGGCAAATAGTCCCAACATTATTGATACTACTCCAAATTTTTTCAAAATATTTTTCACTTTTTTACACCTTCCTTTTATGTTTTTTTCTTGCAGGAGCACATGGGCTCTGCCCATGACCCAGTAATTTATTTTATTTGTTGCTTTTTTTAGTTTTTATCTTAATATTTTTTTATTTTCTTGCAGGAGCACATGGGCTCTACCCATGACCCAGTAATTTATTTTGTTTGTTACTTTTTTTAGTTTTTATCTTAATATTTTTTTATTTTCTTGCAGGAGCACATGGGCTCTGCCCATGACCCAGTAATTTATTTTGTTTGTTACTTTTTTTAGTTTTTATCTTAATATTTTTTTATTTTCTTGCAGGAGCGCATAGGCTCTGCCCATGACTCAGTAATTTATTTTATTTGTTGCTTTTTTTAGTTTTTATCTTAATATTTTTTTATTTTCTTGCAGGAGCACATGGGCTCTGCCCATGACTCAATAATTTATTTTTTATTTTAAAAAAATAAAATTAATATTTATTCAGTTTTTACATCTATGATATCCCTAAAACTATCTCCCAACATATTGAAAATAATAACAACTATCACTATTGCCATACCTGGATATATCATAAGCCACGGTGCCCTTGCTAAATAAGTTCTCCCTTCATTTAACATTGCTCCCCACTCAGGTGTCGGAGGTTGTGCACCAAAACCTAAAAATGAAAGTGCTGCTATTTCAAGCATCAATGCTCCAATATCAGAAACTGCTGTAACAAGCATCAGTGTAAACATATTTGGTAAAATATACTTAAATAAAATACTATAAGTTTTACTTCCTGTGACTTTTGCAGCTTCTATATATAATTCTTGCTTTATTTTTAAAACCATAGCTCTTGAAAGCCTTGCATACTTTACCCATGTAACAGCAGCAATTGCTATAATTGCATTTATAACACTAGGACCTAAAAGTCCTGCTATTGCTATTGCAAGTATAAGCCCCGGAAAAGATACCATCATATCTCCCACTCTCATTATTATTGTATCTATTATGCCACCGAAATATCCTGATATTATTCCTAAAAATGTCCCTATGAAAAAAACAATAGCTATCAATGTCAGTGTCATAAATAAAGAATATCTTGTCCCATATATTATTCTTGACAACAAATCCCTTCCTAAAACATCTGTCCCAAAAAAATATTCCTTTGAAGGAGCTTTTAAACTATCTGTCATAACTGCATAGTATGGATCTTTAGGAGCTATATAAGGTGCAAAAATTGCAACCATTATAATTATAAGAGCTAAGATAAGAAAAATTGTAAATTGTATATGTTTTTTTAATTTAAACAATTAAACTACCCCCTTAACTCTCGAATCTAAATATTTATACGAAAAATCTACAAGCATAGTTATTATTAAATATATCAGTGCTATTAGTAAAACATAGGCTTGTATTAAGGGATAATCTCTATACGAAATTGCTTTTACAGCCATAGAACCCATTCCCGGCCAATTATATATTATTTCTACAACTGCCGTACCCCCTAAAAGACTTCCTAATGAAAGCCCCAAAAGAGTTATTAGTGGCAACATTGCATTTGGAAGAACATGCTTCCATAAAATAATTCCCTCTCTTATTCCTCTCATTCTTGCACCTGTAACATATGTTTTTTCCAATTCTTCTAAAAATATATGTCTAACCTGTCTTGTATATTTAGAAGACATCGCAAGTGCAATAGTTAAAGCTGGTAGTATCATAGATTTAAAATCAGTTTTCCCACCAGATACAGATACCCATTTTAGTGTAACTCCAAATATGCTTAGAAATATCAATCCTAACCAGAAGCTTGGAACTGATATTCCAATAAATGTAAAACTTCTTATTAAGTAATCTTGCCATTTGTCTTTCTTCACGGCTGCCAACATTCCTAAGGGCAATGAAATTACCAATGTAAATGATAAAGCTAATAAAGATAAATTTAAAGTTGGAAAAAATGCCTGTTTTATTTTTTCAGCTACCGAAGTCTTTAATGAATATGACTTTCCCATATCTCCTTGTAAAGCTGAATAAACCCATGTTCCATATTGTTTTACAAAAGGTTTATCCAATCCAAGCTCTGCTCTTGTTTGAGCAAGTAATTCAGGTGTTGGAATATGTCCACATTCAGTTAGCATTATTTCTGCAGGATCTCCAGGTGAAAGATAAGTTAAGCTGAATGTAAAAAAACTTATTCCAAATAAAACTATAATAATTTGTAAAATATTTTTTAAAATTTTTTTATTTTTATGCACTTTACTCACCTTCTTACACAACCTTATTCTTCATTCTTTCACTAATATATACATAAAAAGCTATACTAAAAGAAGCTGCTGCCACAAACCAAGTTATGGGATACACATAAGCCACTCCCTGGAACCCTAAATTAAATCTTGAAATAATTAGAAGTAAAGCTATTCTTAAACCACACAAACTTGACATTATTATTAGCATAGATGTCAATGAATACCCCATACCTCTAATGCTTCCTCCAACAGTTTCTAAAATTGAATATAACCAATAAAAAGGAAAAGTTATAAAGACTATTTTAACTCCTAAGTTAATCACTTCTGTATCTTTTATAAAAATTCTGAAAAATGTTGTTGGAAAAATTAAAATCATTGCTGCTATAAAAATAGCTATGCTTGAAGCTAATATCATTCCTATAAGAGTTCCTTTTTTTACTCTTTCATAATTTTTTGCACCAGTATTTTGTCCTGAAAAAGTTGTTATAGCCTGCCCTACTGCAACTATTGGCATCCATATTAAATTTTCCAATTTAAAATATGTAGCGTATGCCGCAACTGCATCTCCACCATATCCATTTATACTATATTGCACAAGTATATTTGAAAAAGTTACAACCATAGATTGCAACCCTGTTGGCAAGCCCAAATATAAAATTCTTTTCAATAAGTCTATATGAATTTTTAATTTTTTTACTTCAATTCTTACTAAAAAATGCTCATTAAAGAGATATGAAATTGTCAAAATAGCAGTTAATCCTTGTGAAAGTAATGTTGCTATCGCAACTCCAGCTACTCCCATTTTTAAGATTACAACAAATATCGTATTTGCAATTACATTTCCTATTCCACCTATTATTAAAATATAAAAAGGTGTTTTTGAATTTCCGGAAGAGCGTATAATTCCTAAACCCATATTATAAATTATCATTGGAATCATACTTAAAAAATAAATTCTTAAATAAACCACTGATTCTTTAAAAATTTCTTCAGGGGTATTCATAATTTTTAGAAGCTCATCTGCAAAACTAAAACCCACAAGAGTTAATAGTGCTCCACATATCAGTCCAAATAAAAGAGCAGTATGGGCTGTATCTTTTGCTCTATCTATTTCTTTTGCTCCAACTTTCTGTGAAATAATTATGCTGACTCCCACTGAAACTCCAGTTAGTAAGCCAATAAGACAGGTAAATAAAAGACTACTTGCTCCTACTGCTGCTGCTGCTTGCTTATTTACAAAATTTCCAACAAATATCATATCTGCTGTATTGTATAATTGTTGAATCAAGCTACTTCCTAATAGTGGTAATGCAAAGAATATTATTGCTTTTAATATATTTCCTTCAGTTATATCATTAATTTTTTTTTGCATTTCATTTCCTTTTTTGACACTAATTATTTTTAATAATTTATTCTACTATCATATTAGTACATTGTCAATATATTTTAATAAGCAAAATAAATTTTTAACAAATAAAACTATACTATACCCCCTATACTATATTTTGTCATTAATTTAATTGTTTATTGTGCAATTGTTTTGAAAAATTTTTTTATCTATAAAAAAAGTACGACTATAGTCGTACTTTTTTTGTTGTATGGGAATATCTAAGTTTTATATATTTTTTAGAACATCAATTAATAAAATAATGGGAGAGCTCTAAAGTTTTGAATATCACTCCGGCAGCAAGAGTTAGCTGACAAAGTTGATGTTTTTATTAAAATCTATATTGTAATCCTGTTGAAAACATAGAATCAGCTTTTTTACCATCTTCTATTCTAAAATCTATATTCCCATAGATTCCAAAATCTTGATTTATTTCTCTAAATAAACCTAAGCCAATCCATGTTGTATTTTTTGCCTGTCCTATACCGTTAAATTTTAACTTAGTTTTACTTCCTGTAAAGTTCCCTTCATAAGATAAATCTCTCTTTCCAATATTTATTGAGTGAGCTATATATGCTTGAATTTTATTTTTATCAAAACTTTTTTCATATCTAAGACCAGCAGTTATATTTGTTGCCCAATAATTTTTTGAATCTGCTTGAATTCCCCAAGCAGCATCTGATTCAGAGAATTTTCCTCTTTTTAAGTAATCATTAGAATACGCCACATATGGAGTTATATTTTTTATTTTCTTTCCTAACTCCATATAAAATGATGTCATAAAATCCTTATGATTTATTTTTCCTTGAACTATGTTTCCATTTGCATCTATAAGTTCTCTTTGGACTTTTGTTGATATATGAGATAATCCTATTCTTCCAGCCGTATAAAAATTATCTCTTAAATCTTTTCTTCCATATAAAGAAAATCCAACCATATCACTATCAGCATTCCCTGCATAACGATTATATTCAGCTTTTGCATTGGAATAAGCTAAAGCCAATCCTAAGTGTGTGTCTTTATTTATTTTTTTATCCACTCCAAATTGCCCACCTATAACTTTTGTATCAGCTGTTGCATAACCATCTTTTTTTAGTTTTCCATGACTTCCTATCCCAGATACCCATACTTGAGAATCCCTATCACTGTTATTTAAATTATCTAAACCGGCTATTCTATTTGATAGATCTCTATTAATATTTTGTGCTTGAGCTAAAGTTAAAGCTTGTGAAGATGCATAAATTTCTCCTGACATCTTCTCACTACTTTTTAAAAATTCATCTTTCGACATGTTTTGAATTGTTTTTGCCATAACAAGTTCTTCTTCACTTAAAATCGCAGAACTTATTTTATTATCTACATTGTTTAAAACTTTGTCTACATTTTCTGCTACATCTTTTGAACTTCCATTCTCGTTTATATAATCGCTTGCATCTTTTCTTGCTATGCTAACAGTAAGATTGCCATCTTTTATTTCTGATTTTATCTCTTTCATTCCATTTGTACTTACTTTACCAACATTAACTATTTCATTAGCTTCTATTAAAGTTTCATTCAATCCAGCCTTTGGAATGTATTCATTGGCTTTAACTTTCAGTTCACTTTTAGCATCCATATTTACTTTTCCTAAAACTGCCACTTTAGAATTAAAATCAATTTCTGTCACAGAACCTTCATATGCATTGTAATCTCCGCCTATTATTGCAGTCCCTTCTGCTTTTTTATTTAAGACAGTTGATACATTCGTTACTACTTCCACTTTTCCATAATTATCTACATTTTTAGAAATAATTTTATCAGGGCTTATTTCTATTTCATCAATAACAGCAAAAGCATTACTTTGGTAACCTATAAGCGATCTACTATGTAATGTTAATTTTCCATCTTTTTCTACTTCTATATTCCCTGCGTGAATTTTGTGTACTTCAAGATTTCCCTCTTTTATTGTACTTCCTTTTCTATATGAATTATTTCCAGTTAGATGTAAAGTCCCTTTTCCTAATTTCTTTAAGCCTCCATCTCCATAGATACCATTTTCAAAATATACAACTTGATTTTCTGGAATATTTGCTTCAAAAACATTGTTCAAATCTGAAGAATCTCTGTATGTTCTTAATGTGTTTATAAATGCTCCTGGTCCTTTTAATGCTCTTTCGGTATTTAGCATTCCCCATCCATATTTTGTTCCATAAACTGAATCTATCGGATTTGATATAATATTTCTTTTATTTTCTTCAGTTTTTAATATTTCCATTTTATCTGTTGTCGTAAACAATGTTTGTCTAACTTGATTAGCAGTCATCCAAGGAAATTTTTCGGCAACTAAAGCTGCTGCTCTTGTCACTTTTGGTGCTGCATATGACGAACCTACTCTGTATTCAATCACTCCAGCTCTATTTGATTTTCCAACAGATTTAACATCGGCAGAAATCGACCACCATGCTGCATCTCCAGCCCAAGCTAAACGATTTCCTCCTGCTCTTTCTATATTTAAAGTTCCATCTCTTTCTGCATCAACCCCGACAACACTTATCCATGATCTTTCTAAATCACTATAAAAATAAGGTAGCCCAGCTTGTAAAGAGGCATCACTCATGAAAGAATTTTCCTCACCTTTATTCCCAGCAGCCCATACAAAAAGTCCGTCTTTTGTTGCAGCTTTTTTATAAAAATCTAAAATTTTCTTACCTTCTTCATAGGCTTCATCAATATTATTATATCCTGGTGCTAAAGTTGCTATTTTTTTTCTTTCTTCCATTCCTTTAAACTCTTCAACAGTTTTTCCTGTTCCCCATGACTGGTTGAATATCTTTACTTTTTGATTTCCAAATTTCTCAAAAGCTTTTTCATACAGAGCTGCACTCGGTTTTACTTCTCCTGTATCTCCAGCTTTCCCTATACTTCCAGCTATAACCTTCAATTTATCTTGATTTTTTATAACTTCTAAAACAAGCTCTCCATGATCTCTTTTATTTACTCCTTGATTTCTTGGATCTCTTTCTAAAATTTCCAAATCATTAAATTTATTTTCTAATCTGACTTTATCTTTTACGAATTCACTATCCATCAAAGCAACCTTTTGTGTCGAACCATTTAACTGTCTTTCATCACTCGGTATAGCCTCTTTTGAATCTTTTCTTGCATTTAGAAGCTCTTGCTTTAATTTTTCAACTCCAAGTTCATTTTTTATTTTCTCATAATCTATTTTTTCTAGAATTTTCTCTTCATTCCTTATTTCTTTCTCTGCTTCTTCTTGTTCATTATTTTTTAAGTTATTTTCAGAACTATCTTTAATTTCAAAAGTATTTTTAACATCTTTTATTTTTTCTTCTATTTCTTCTTTTTTATCTTTTATGTTTTCTTTTTTTTCTTCTATTTTATTTTCTAGACTTTCTTTTTTATCATCTATTTCTTTTTTTATCTCTTCTTTTACATCTTTTTTTACATTATTTATTTTGTTATTAAGAGAATTTTTTATTTCTTTCTCTATATTTGTTGGTTTTATTGGTAGATTTGAACTGCTTCCACCGCCGCCACCTCCACCGCCACAATTTGCTAGTAAAATTGAAAGTATCACTGTCGCTCCCAATTTATAATTCTTTTTTTCTCTCATGAATTCCCCCTTTTTTTAAAAAACAACCGTTATTTTAACATAAATTATGAAATTTGCAAAACTTTTTATTTTTTATATTTAAAAGTGATATACTTTTTATAGAAAAATAAAAAAATTCTAGTAATACTTTTTATTACCAGAATTTTATTTATTTTTATTTTATTTATTCAGAAAACTATTCTGCAGCTGCAACCAAAACTTGATTACCTTTATAATCTCCACACTCTAAACAAACTCTATGTTGTCTTTTAGGTGCTCCACATTTTTCACAAGTTGTCAATCCAATTGCTGTCAATGCATGGTGAGATCTTCTCATATTCTTTTTAGCTTTTGAAGTCTTTTTCTTAGGTACTGCCATTTTTCCCCCTCCTTCGTCATTTCTTTATCTATACCTTGTAATTTTACTAAATTTTTCCATTTATGTCAAGTAAGTTTTTTTGACACAGATTTTTTTACTTCTAAACATTAAATAAAAATTCCATTAAATCTCCGTCTTGAACAATATAATCTTTTCCTTCTAATCTCAAAACACCGGCTTCTTGGGCACCTTTCCATCCTGAATTTTTTATAAATTGTTCGTAGGCTACAACTTTCGCTCTAATGAATCCTTTTTCAAAATCTGAATGAATTTCTCCTGCTGCTTTAGGTGCTGTATCTCCTATTTTTATAGTCCAAGCTCTAACTTCTTTTACTCCTGCAGTGAAATAAGTTTGTAATCCTAATAACTTAAATCCTGCTCTTATAAGTCTATTAAGACCTGCCTCTTTTACTCCTAATGCTTCCAAAAATTCTTTTTTACTCTCTTCATCATCCATTTCTTGTAATTCTGCTTCAACTTTTGCTGAAACTATAACTACTTCTGAATCTATACTTTCTGCATATTTTTTTACTTCTTCCACATACTTATTACCGCTTGCTAAATCATCTTCTGCTACATTGGCAGCAAATATCATTGGCTTTAAAGTTAATAATTGATAATTTTTTAAGACTTGTTTTTCTTCTTCACTTAAATTTAAAGTTTTTAAAAGCTTAAATTCTTCTAAATGTTTTTTAGCTTTTGGTAAAACAGCCATAAGTTCTACTGATTCTTTTATTTTATTTCTCGCCAACTTTTCATGTTTTTCAATAGCTTTGTCTACTGTTTCTATATCAGCAAATATAAGCTCCGTGTTTATTACATCTATATCTCTTAAAGGATTTACTCCCCCATCAACATGAACAACATTTTCATCATCAAAACATCTTACAACTTGACAAATTGCCGATGTAGCTCTTATATTTGATAAAAATTTATTTCCTAATCCTTCACCCTTAGATGCTCCTTTTACAAGTCCTGCTATATCAACGAACTCAACTGTAGCTGGAACAATTCTTTCCGGATTTATAATTTTTGCTAAGGCTTCTAATCTTTCATCAGGAACTGTTACCATTCCTACATTTGGTTCTATTGTACAAAAAGGGTAGTTAGCGGCTTCTGCTGCTCCTGCCTTTGTTATTGCATTAAAAAGTGTCGATTTCCCTACATTTGGTAAACCAACTATTCCTATACCTATCATCTATTTTCCTCCTAAATTTTAGCTAATAGCTTATAAATTATAAAGTTTTCAATATAAAAAGTCAAGTTTTATTGAATTTGTATTTTTAAATTTTTCTTGTAAAAGCAAAAATAAAATTATAATAGTGTAGCTAAAATCACAAATTACCACTTTAAATGGTACTTTGTTCTATACCTATGTAAGTAAAGGCTTTAACACTATAATTTTGTCTTTCTATAGTTCTTCTTCTTTAAATTCGCATATTTTTCCTAATATTGCTTGTTTTCTATATTCAGGTGCAAATGATATACGGTATTTGCAATTCCACACTTGTGCCAAGTATTGGATACATAATTTTTAAAATTCCTACAATGAATATAGACCCTGTATATTCCAAGGTATAATAACCCATTCTCCATTATCTCTCCAAGGTACAGCAACTTCAGATTTTTCTTTATCTCCCTGATAAACACACCCAAAAACTAATTCTGATTCTTTTACTTTTTCATTTTCTTTCCATCTTACTTTTATCACTACTTTTGATAAAGCACAGGCTCTTTCTTCAATCTCTATTAATTCAAAAGAAATTAGTTTCTTATTTTCAAAAAATTCCCTACATTCTCTCGCTCTTCTTCCTTCAGATAAAGATACAGAAAACATTCGTTTTAAATACTTTGAAAGCTCTCTATAATTTCCACTCCTCCAAGCATTTATCATATTCATGACAACTACTATATACGGATATTCTATATATTCTTCTACATTTCCACAAATAGGAATATCTTTCCCAACACATACGATTCTTTTTTCCCATGCTTCTATTTCATCCTGAATTTTTTTATTATATTTTATGTGTTTTATTGACTCCCATATTGGTGGAGAATTTATAGATTTATGGTATTCTTCTTTTCTTTGTTCTTCACTATTTTTCATCTTCATCCAGTCTGAAACTGCAAACATTAAAGATAACACTTTGCAAGAAACATATTCATTTGCATAATTTAAATCACGACCATGGAGAATTCCATTCCTGTATGGCATTTTTATAATCTCAAAATTGGTTTTTTTTCGATTTTTATTAAATATCTTTTTGAGTTTTTCTAATCCATCACTACACCCAACAAGACAATCCCATGCCTCAATATTAATCCCTTCTGCAAAAAAGCCTTTACTCTTTGTAAAATCATTTACAGCACCATCAATTATTATTAGACCTAAAGGAACACTTGAATAATACATTTCATCAAAATGATTTTTGAAAAATGCTTGCAATAAGTTGTATCTATCTGAAAATTCTTTTGAATTATTCTTTATCCAATGTGTAATTTCCTTAACATCAGATTTATAGTAATCTATTAGAATTCTTTCTGCACTCTCTAATCCATTTTTTTCAAATTCAACATTACATTTTTTTATTAAGTCCATACTCATACTATCATATGCACACCAGCCAGAATCAGAGAATCTACTATTAAATTTATCTATTTGAATCAACATTTCATCTAATTGTTTTTCAATTTCCTTTAGTTCCTTCTTTTGATTAAATATAGATAATAATTTCATTGACTTGATATCAGACTTTAACTTATTCATGGAAACAAGATTTTTATCCAAACTTTATTACCTCCGATATTTCATTTATAACTTATTTTAACTTCAACAACCAAATTTTTCAAGAGGTCATTGATAAGATCTGTATAAATTACTTCTACTATGCTTATAATTCTTCGCTCTATATTTTGGAAAACGCTCCGCAATGATAAATTCTCTGATGGTCAGTATTCCAGTTGATAATAATGTACTTATCATGAAAGTTTACACCGAATTTTTGGAATTTCATCTTTCTAAACGGATACTCCTTACAAAAATCCCGATATTCAAGGGTATGAATTCCTTTGCTGATGTTATCGCTGAATATTATGACTTCTATCAATGAAGTAACATCTTTTAATAAGACCAAAGTTTTCACTTCGATGTAATTATCTACCATATAAATACTCTTTTTCGCTAAGATGTAAATGTCCTTATAAATAAGATTGACTTCGATGGACTGTCCGTTCAAAAATAAAAATCCGTATTCAATCTGTGGATTACTGAGATCAAGTATCAAATCAGATAGTTCTGATTTATGCACCACTTGTATATTTTTTACAATAAAAAAAGTCGTGATATTTTCACAACTTTTTAATTTTTAATATTTAATTCTTTATGGAAATATTTTAAACTAGAATATTCATAAAGTAATTTATTCCTTTTATCTTTTTGATTTCTTACTGCTTTCTTATATATTTTTAAGAATCTTTCTAATTTAGATTTGATTAAAGTAGTTTTGCTAGTAAGAATTTTAAATTCTTCATCATCTATATATGCTATTTTTTTTGAAATGTAATCTTCTCTAGTTATAACAACAGCTTTTGTAAAATCCAATCCTTTATTTTCAATTGTTATTATTGAATATTTATGTTGTACATTATGTCTAATTGGAATTGCAAATGTTAAATTATTCAATTCTACTAAGACAATAGTATATGGTCTATCGACTTTTTTCAAAATTTCTGGGCATTCTTTATAATTTTCATAAAACTCTTTTGTAAGTAAATGAAATTCCATTTTTCTACCTTTATTTCTATAAGAAAAAATCCTCTCTATCTAGAGGATCTGATTCTGTGTATTTCTTTTGATTATACTGTTCGCTACACTACGAACATATCATCAAATGCCTGTGTATTTCTTTTGATTATACTGTTCGCTACACTACGAACATATCATTAATTATTTTATAACATATTTTGAGTTTTCTGTCAATCCAAAAAAGCTGTGAAAATTTCACAGCTTTAGCATTTTATTAAATAGAAATTCCATTTTTATAAACTTCATATTCACTTAAATCTAAATCATCACTCCAAGATATTCCGCATCCACCAATATCAACTTTAACATTTTTAAAAAAATTATAATCTTTTAATTCCAAAAATATAGAGTTTTTTAAATTGGGTGTAAAATCATACTTTTTTATTTCTCCATTATCAAAGTATATTTTTAAGAAGTATTCTTCTAAGACTTCAACTTTTGTTATTTTAGGATACATTATTAATTCCTCCATTTTTTACTTTAATTCAGGCAATTTCTTAAATTCTTTACTTTTCCACATTTTTAATAATTCTTGCTGATATTCCTTTGCCCATTCCTGAGTCAATTTTATAGCTCTAACTGGTAAATCACCTTCAATTAAAGTTAAAGTTTCTATATCTATTATTCCATTATATTCACCATATATAACATGAAAATGAGAAGGCAAATGATCATTAAAGTACATTTTTAATTCCATAAAATCTCGCTATTACTGGCATCTATTTCATCTCTTTTTATTATAAATTACTCTTTTACCTTACCCCTGTCAATCACAAAAAAGTAAAAAAGCCGTGGGCGTCCCCACGACTTTCTATTATTATTTAATTTTAACCTATGCTAAGCTAGAATTAGAATGATACTTTTGCTCCAGCCCAAGCAGTTGGTTGCCATCTCCAATCTTGTGCTTTAGATTCTTTTGTTACAGCCCAGTTTTGGTAAGTAGCTCCTGCATTTGCATATAAAGTTACAAAGTCAGTTGGTTTATAAGTTACACCAATTGATGGAGTTGCATATAGAGTATATGTTCTTCTTTCTCCAACTTTTCCATCTTTAATTTCTCTATGTTGTCTGAATTTATAAGGATCATATCCTCCTTCAAAATCGAAGTTAACTGCGAATGCTCCATTTTTATAAAGGTTAGTTTGTTGATATAAATATAATTCTACAGTAGATTGCCATTCATCACCTTTTAATCCTTTAGTAGTATTAATTTTGTTGTTGTAATCTACATATCTGTTATATACATTAAATTCAGCAGAGAATCCTAATGGTAATGTATAAGATGATTCAAAATCTACTCCATATTGATTATTATATTTTCCTTCATGACCTGCCCAGTTATGTACATAAATTGGTCTTAAAGCAAATGAATCTACTTTAAAATAATCATTTGAGAAGAAATAGTTAGAGAAATCAAATGCTACTGATGCAGCAACTCTCTTATTGTCATCTTCCCATTGTCTATATTCTAATCTTGATTTTGCAGTAACTTTAGAATCAGCTACTTCACCAAAATTATAATGATGTCTTATTCTGAATTCATCTGTATCTCTAGTAGAATTTTTTGTAGAAGTTCCACCTAAAGTTTGGAAGTTTCTTGTTCTGATATTTAAGTTTTGTTTTTCTGTAAAGTTAATATTTGTTGTAGTTTGTAATCTTCCATAATTATTTTCACCAGCTGCCCAAGCTACGTTTTTATCTGCTTTAGTTTTATTTTCAGTTTCTCCATACCATCTGTATTGAACATCTACTGATCCATTTGGTCTCCATCCTTGTTCAACTTCTCTGTCTCTGTAAACTATTACAGGTTTTTCTACTACTTCTACTACTTTTTCTGGTACTACTACTGGAGCAGGAACAACTTCTTTAGCAGATGCTGCAGTTCCTACTACTAATAAAGAACCTAATACTAACGCTAATTTTTTCATAATTAGATCTCCCCTTTTTTTTATTTTATAATTTGCACTATTCAGTGCTTCCCATTGAGGTAAGTATACAACAATTTTCATATTTTGTAAATACTTTTTTTTGGAAACAAAAAAAGTCCCTTAGTTTGGAACTCTTTTGAATGGGATTAGCGTATATATTCGATTATTTATTTCACTATCTATTTTATAAATTCCCCACCATTTTTCTGGGATTTACCCCACCTTGTTTTAAGCAAGGCGGGGTTATTTTTTTCTTTCTGGGGGGAGAGAAAAAAAATTTATTTTTCTTATACTTTTTAGACGACAACTTTTTTAAAAAAGTTTAAAATTATTTTTTTTATTTTTTAATTTTTTTATCTTATATTTTTTAGATAGTATTTTTTTTATAAAAGTTTAAAACTACTTTTTATTTTCATTATCCATATTTTTAATTTTTCTTCTTTTATATTCTACATATTATAAATAATTTTTTCTTAATACATATTTATAACTGGAACCTCATAGGGATGAGATTTTTTTATTAAGTAATATGCTAACTCTTTATACTCTTTCTTTACCCTAAATTTTATTAATTTTTCCTTTGCCACGCTTTCTTTCCCAACTTCGCCATCAAAAGGTTTTGCCCCCTCTAATGTAGTCCAATGTCCTTCTACATCACATATAGCATACACATCTGCATAAAAGCCCTCATTTAGTAATTTATATTCTCTTAGAGCTTTTATAATTTTTTGAACATAATCTGCTGGCACAAAAACTTCAAAGCTTGTAAACTCTTCTTTAAATTCTAACTCATGAGATAGTAACTTGTCATTTTCATAGTTTAAAGTCAAATAAAAAAATGGACATTCTTCTTTTATCAATTCTAAAAATATTTTATCCCCTTCCCACAAATTTAAAGAGAATATATTACTTTTATCTACCCACTTCAAATCTCCTTCGTCACACTCTTGAATCTCTCCCACAAAAGATTTACAAGTGTATAAATACATATATAATGATTCCTCATTATTATAATTAAATATAACTATTCCACGAAAATTATACGACTTGGCTGTTAATCCTGTTTCTTCCTCTATTTCTCTCAATAAACATTGTTCTGGACTTTCACCTTTTTCTAATTTTCCTCCAACTCCAAGCCATTTCCCAGAATTTATATCATTTTGTTTTTTCGTTCTATGTAGCATTAAATATTTGTCATCTTTTTCTATATAACATAAAGTTGTTATCATAAAACACCTCTTTATAAAACTCTCTCTACTTTTTTACTTTCTATTAATTATATGTTACTAATTTGAAAAAATATAGTATTTTTTTAATTATAATTTATTTTTTGAAAATAATTTTTAATTTTATATTCATTTTTTCGGATAAAATTTAACCTAGCATTATGTATTCTATATAAAAAAGCCGACTAAAAAAGTAAGTCGGCTTTTTATTTTTTATTAGATTTTAAATCGGGTATAAATTGTACTTCGTTTTCCAACGGCTAAAGCATAAACTATAAGCTTATCATCTTCAACTTTAGCTATAATTCTATAACCATTTATTCTATATCTATATAAGCCAGCAAAGTTCCCAGATAGTTCTTTACCATAGGCTTTAGGATTAGCAGATTTTTCTAGTTTTTTTAGATATTTAAAAATTAATATCCTTATAGAATTATCCAATTTGTCTAAATCTTTTTCAAACTCGGCTGTATAAATTATTTTATAGCTCATCATAGTTTATACCATACTTTTTAGCTAATTCTTTTATATCCCCTTTGACAACATTTTTAGGGTCTAACATTCTTTTTTCACCTAACATATAGTCTTCACTATCTTCTATCTTAGAAAATATAGAATTTAATATTAGTTCTGATACCGTTATATTATTTTTTTTGAAAAATCTGATATTATTTTTTTTTCTTCTTCAGATACTCTAAATGATATTGTGGCCATAACAACCTCCCTTTGTATTACATTGTAATTCATTGTAATACAAATAATGTTTTTAGTCAATTATTTCTGGTAATAACTTATAAAAAAAGCTGACTTCGTCAGCTAACTTCTGCTATCATAATAGATTGGGGCATTGCCCTTGAAACCTTATAAGTACTTTATTATTTCTTTAATTAATAATCTAATAAATACAATAAAAACATTAAATTTATACTTCTCCATATAATTAAAAATTTACTATATTTTAAATATATTGTAAAATAAATAAGTCATTATAAGACACCTTAAAAATATTTTAAATTTAGGAGAAAATAAATTGAAAAATGAATTAAGAAAATCTTTAGAAACATCAATTTTTGATGCTCAAATAGAATCCAATATATCCTATCAACATAGTCTTATTTCCAATGACAAGGATGAAAAAATCATAAGTTTACTCAGAGAAGAGCTTGAAACTTGTGATGAATTTATTTTTTCTGTTGCCTTTATTACTCTTGGAGGCTTGACTCTATTTTTAGAAGAATTAAAAAAACTAGAAGAAAAAAATATTCCCGGAAAAATTTTAACAGGAGATTATTTAACTTTCACAGAACCAAAGGCTTTAAAAAAACTTCTTTCTTATAAAAATATTAATTTAAAGATTGCAAATAATAACAAATTTCATCCTAAAGCTTATCTTTTTAGAAAAGGAGAGATTTGGACCTTAATTATCGGAAGTGCCAATCTAACTCAAAGTGCTCTAACTATTAATTTTGAATGGAATTTAAAGGTGAATTCTTCAGAAAATGGAAAACTTATAAAGTCTGTTTTAGATAAATTTTATAATATTTTTAATGCTTCATTTTTAGTCAATGAGGATTTTTTAAAGCTCTATGAAGTCAAATACAATGAGTTAAAAAATATAAAAATATTAGAAAATTCACTAACTTATCCACAAGAAATAAAAGCTAACTCTATGCAAGAAGAAGCTTTAAAAAACTTAAAAGCTCTTTATTCAACTTCTTCTAAAGCACTGCTTATAAGTGCAACTGGAACAGGTAAAACATATTTATCTGCCTTTGCAATCAAAGAATATAAAGCTAAAAGAGTTTTATTTTTGGCACACAGGAAAGTTATCCTTGAAAAATCTATGGAAAGTTTTAAAAATATTATTAAAGATAAAATTATGACAATCTTTGATAGAGATTTCTCTTTTTTGAATTCTAATTCAAAAAAAAATACGCAAATACAAATAAATTTTACAGGTAATAAAGCTGTTGACACAGAAAATTTAGTTATTTTTGCTATGGTTCAAACTTTAAATAAAAAAGAATATTTAGAAAATTTTCCAAAAGATTATTTTGATTATATTGTTGTAGACGAAGTTCACCATAGTGCTGCAAAGACCTATCAAAATATTCTAAATCATTTTCAACCTAAATTTTTATTGGGTCTTACTGCTACTCCTGAGAGAACAGATAACTTTAATATCTATGAATTTTTTGATTATAATATAGCCTATGAAATTCGTTTACACCAAGCTATGCAGGAAAACTTGCTTTGCCCCTTTCATTATTTTGGTATATCTGACCTTATAATAAATGGGGAAAGTATCTCCGATAAAACTTCTATCAATATTTTGACTTCTGATGAAAGATTAAAACATATTTTAGAAAAAAGTAACTATTATGGATATTCAGGTGAAAAACTGCATGCTCTAATTTTTGTTTCAAGTGTACAAGAAGGTGAATTATTATCTGAAAAATTAAATTTTCTTGGAAGAAAGTCTAAATTTTTAAGTTCAAAAAATTCTGATATAGAAAGAGAAAATTCAATAAAAGATTTAGAAACAGGTGAACTTGAATTTATTATTTCAGTTGATATATTTAATGAAGGAATAGATATTCCCTGTGTCAACCAAGTTATTTTTTTAAGACCCACTTTTTCGTCAATTGTATATATTCAACAGCTGGGTAGAGGGCTTAGAAAATATAAAAACAAAGAATATACAGTTGTTCTAGATTTCATAGGAAATTATGACAGAAACTTTTTAATTCCCATTGCCATATCTCAAAATTCTAATTTTGATAAAGACAATATGAAGAGATTTATGATGAATGCTACAAATATTCTTCCGGGAGAGAGTTCCATAAGTTTCGATGAAATTTCAAAAGAAAAAATTTTTGAAAATATCAACAACTCAAATTTCTCTAATAAAAAACTAATAGAGCATGATTTCAATTTATTGGAGCAAAAGCTTGGAAAAATACCTTTACTTACAGATTTTTTTGAAAATAATTTAATCGATCCCTCAATAATTTTAAAATACAAAAAAGATTATGATACTATTTTAAAAATATTTAGACCCAAATTAAATTTAGGTAACTTAAATATTTTAGAAAAAGAATTTTTAATTTTTCTTTCAACATTTTTTACACCGGCAAAAAGAATACATGAAATGCTTATACTGAAAGAATTTTTAAATTTTTCTAACCTAAATGAAGAATTAGGTTTACTCTATTTTGAAAATATATTAAAAAATACTTATGGTTTAATCTCACAGAAAGAAAATATTGAAAATGCTTTTAAGCATTTAAGTAAGGAAATTTTTATCAATCTTTCTCAAATTAAACCCTATCCTTATATATTGGAAAATAAAAATGGATTTTATAGCTTAAGGAATGAGTTTAAAGCTTCTTACTTAAATAATATGTATTTTAAAATGCTTATTGATGATCTCATTAAATATAATTTAGGATATTGTGAAAAATATTATAAGCAATTACAGTCGGAAAGTTTAAATCTATATGGAGAATATACAAAGCAGGAAGCTTTTTGGCTTGCAAATTTAGATTTCAATAATGGTTATCAAGTAAGTGGCTACACACCTTTTAATAAAGAAAAAAGATTGATGATTTTTATAACTATGGTCAATTCAAATGCTAGAAATATTTATTCAAATATTTTTTATGATAATAAAACTTTTAATTGGTTCTCAAAAAGCAGTAGATACTTGAAAAAAAATGGAAATGATACTGTTGAAGGAAAGATTGCCAAAAATTTTTATAAAATTTCAGTTTTTGTAAAAAAAGCTAATGGGGAAAATTTTTATTATTTAGGTGATGTTGATAAAATTTTAGATTTTAAAGAAGTAAAAGATCTTCATAATAAATCTATGATTGAATATATTTTTAAGCTTAAACATGAGATAAAAAGAGAACTGTTTCAATATCTTAATTTATAATAATAGCTCTATTTTAAATTTATAAAATGAATAACAAAAATAAAAGAAATATATTGATTTTTACAAACTTTACTATATAATATTTATATAAAGACATATAATATTTATATATAAGGAGTAGAGATTTGTGGAATTTTTAGAAATTGGAATAGTTGGATTCGCAGGATTAAAAGTTGTTCATATTGGATATGCAATATATAACTACATAACAAAAAATAAATAGTTTAGTTATACAATTATTAAATCCTAAAGTTATAAAAGTTTAATAAAATTATTTAAGGGGCTAATACTAGCCCCCTTTTTTTATTCACATATATTCGATAGATATTTTTCACCAGAATCTGTAGATAATACGACTATTTTCAATCCTTTATTAGCATTTTTCTTTGAATATTCTAAAGCTGCTGAAAATACTGCTCCTGTTGATATTCCTGCCAAGATTCCTTCATTGTAACTTAATTCTCTCATCATTTCAAAGGCTCTATCACACTCACAAACTAATATTTCATCTGCTAAATCTCCATCATATACATCCGGAATCTTTCCAGCACTCATACCCATTCCTTGTATCTTATGTGATCCAATATATCCCTTTGATAGTAATGGAGATGAGGCAGGTTCCACTGGTAAAGTCTTTATGTTAGGTAAAACTTCTTTTAATCTTCTTGAAGTCCCTGTAAAACTTCCTCCTGTACCTGTTCCACATATAAAAACATCAAGTCTATTTCCCATATCTTTTAAAATTTCTTCTGCTGTATTTTCATAGTGGGCTTTTGGATTGTTCATGTTAGAAAATTGATTAGGAGTAAAATAATTTTTTTCTTTTGCTTTCAATTCTTCCATTTTATCAAGGCAGCCCTTCATTCCTAGAGCTCCATCTGTCAATATGACCTCTGTTCCATATGCTCTCATCAGTTGAATTCTCTCAATACTCATTGTATCAGGCATAATAATTTTTAATTTATATTTTTTTATAGCACAAATCATTGCAAGCCCTATACCTGTATTTCCACTTGTTGCTTCTATAATTACTGTATCTTTATTTATTAGTCCTTGTTTTTCTGCTTCTTCTATCATTTTTAATGCTATTCTATCTTTTGTACTTCTTCCAGGATTGTGCCCCTCTAATTTAACATAGATTTCATTTCCAAAAGTATCAATATTATTAATTTTCACAATTGGTGTATTTCCAATTAAATCAATTACTGAATTTACTAACATCAAAACGCCCCCTTAAATTTCCCTTTATAAAAATATATAAATAATTTATATCTTATTTTTATTTTATAACAGAAAGCAAAATAAAAATAGAACTCAGAAAATAAGTTTCTAAGTTCTATTATTTTTTATTTTTAGATTGTAATATAATATTTTTTTATAAAATTTTGCTCTACTTTATGGAGAATTTTTATAATTTCCTATTCTATCATCATATATAATTCTTCTTTAGTTTTAGGAATTTTTTCACCTTTTATGGCTTTTTTATCTTTTAATTGTTCAAAAAATTCCAATATATATGGTTTCTCTAAATAACATTCTTCCATAAGTGCTGTGTCTGAAAATACCTCTTCAGGTCTTCCCTCTTTTCTAATCAATCCATCTTTCATAACTATTACATAGTCTGCCCAAGAATAAGCAAAATTTATATCATGAGTAGATACAATGACCGTTATATCATTTTTGGATAAGCTGTCAAATATATCTATAACCTGTTTTGAATGTTTAGGATCCAAACTTGAAGTTGGTTCATCAAAAATTATTAACTCCGGTTTCATCACTATAATATCTGCTATCGAAACTCTCTTTTTTTGACCATAGCTTAAAAAATGTATTGATTTTTCTGCATAGTCTTCCATATGTACATCTTTTAGGGCTTGTTCTACTCTACTTCTTACTATCTTTTCATCTAATCCTAAGTTTATAGCTCCAAAAGATACTTCTTGAAAAACATTTGATGAAAAAAGCATAGTTTCTGGATTTTGAAATACTATTCCTATTTTTTCCCTTATTTTCATTAAAGCCTTTTTATTATATTCTAGTTTTTCACCTTTAAAGTAAATTTCTCCCTTTGTAGCTCTTAATACTCCATTCAAATTTAAAAATAAAGTTGACTTACCTGACCCATTTACACCAACTACAACTATTTTCTTCCCCTTTTCTATTTTTAAATTTACTCCTTTTAAGGCATGGGTTCCATCGCCATAGGTATATTCTAAATCTTTGGTTTCTAAAATATATTCTTTCATCTATTTCTCCTGTAATTAGCTATAAAGATTTTATAAAATATGAATTGCAATAAATTTATACTTTCTTACATTTTCCTATATAATAAATACAAAATTTATTATTATAAAAAATAAATTTATTAAAATAATCACAAAAATATTCCTTTTTGATGATATATACTTTAAATCCATAAATTTTATTTCTCCATTATAGCATCTAGCCTCCATAGAGGTAAAGCTTTCATCCGCTTGTTTTAAAGCTTTTAAAAATAGAGAACTAACTAATTTCCCAGCAGAATTAAATGAAGTTCTCATTGTCTTATAGCCTAATCTTGAATGTTGACTGATATATATCAATTGAGCCACATCAAAAAATACAAAAATATATCTATATACCAACCCTGTAATTTCTGTTAATATCTTAGGTAACCTTAATTTCTCCAGTGTGTATAAGATATCAACAACAGGTGTTGTTAAAATTAAAAAATACAGACATGATATACTTGCTAAAGATTTGAACACTAATTTAGTAACATCAATCAATGCTTTATCTGTAAAACCATACTGAGATGAAAAAATCATAAATTTAAAAATATATTTATCTGAAGTATTAACTTTTGAAAATAAAATAGTCATAACGCTTATTAATATAAACAAAAGTGGTATTGACATCAATCTAAAAAAAATCTTTCTTTCTATACCCCCGATATAGACTATTGAGCTATACATCAATATCAAAACAATCATAGAAATATATATATTATTCAAAAACAAAACTGTTAACATTGTTAAAATAGCATATAAAATTTTTTCATTTGGATTATTTTTTAAAATTTTGCTTGTGTATGCTATTTTGTCTAAAGTTATCATTTTTCATCTTTCCCTTTATGTTTTCCCATCATATATCCAATGTATCCGCAAACTATTCCTGCTCCTATTGCAGCTTGTAAGGCAAATAAAAGGCTTTCTATTTCTCCACTAGGTGGTTCCCAAAAAGCTTCATGCCATGGTTCATAATCAGGTTTTATCTCAGTTATTAATTCTTCTGCTTGCCCATCTGCTCCACCAAATTCTGCATCTTTAGCATATACTAAAGGAATTATTGCAAGTACTACAACCATTATAGCTAAAATTAAATTCTTTTTCCATATACTCTTTTCCATTCTGTTCACCCCTATTATATTTCCAAACTATTTAAAGTATCTTTATTATATTTTACCAATATATTGAACACAATCAAAGTTAGTAATCCTTCGCTTATAGCTAATGGAATTTGTGTTAATGCAAAAACACTCAAAAATTTTTGTAATGATACTAGCATTCCTCCTGTTGGATCAGGAAAAGCAATAGCAAGTTGTAGAGAGGTTACCATGTAAGTTGCTAAATCCCCTAAAGCAGCAGCAAGAAATACTGCTAAACCTTTAGATTTTTCTGATTTACTAAAACTTTTATAAATTAAATAAGACACTATTGGTCCCACTATTCCCATTGAAAATACATTTGCACCAAGAGTTGTTAAACCACCATGTGCCAATAATATAGCTTGGAATAATAATACTATTAATCCTAAAATACTTGTTATAGTCGGTCCAAATAATATGGCAGCTAAACCAACACCAGTCGGGTGTGAACAACTACCTGTAACTGATGGAATTTTTAATGACGACAATACAAAAGCAAAAGCTCCAGCCATAGCTATCAACATTTTTATTTTTGAGTCATCCTCTATTTTTTTCTTTATTCCTCTAAATCCTAAAAATAAGAAAGGTATACAAAGCATTGACCATATTCCGCTCCATAACGGTGGTAAAAATCCTTCCATAATATGCATTGAATAACTATTAATACTAAATACTAAAAAAAATCCAATCACAAAAAATAACTTTTTTTCTTTCATTTTTTCCTCCCCCTTAATTAGTTTAATTTGACAGTAATAATAATATTATTATATCTATTGTTATACTTTTGTCAATATATTTTATTTGTCAAAATAAAATATATTGACAAAATACATATAGGGGGTATAGCGTATATTTTTTACTTGATAATCTAAAAATTTATTAAGTTCTATATAATAAAATAGTTCCAGATTCATTTCCGGAACTATTCAATAAAATATTTTTATTATATTTTCATAAAGTTTTCAATTATATTATAAATATGATCTGCAATTCTTCTATAGTAGTTTATCACATCTAAATACCCTGTATTTAATCTTGAATGTATATCTGAATTTACAAAGTGTTCTCTCTTAGCTTCCTTATAAATAGATTTTACATGAGAATATTTTTTTATTCCACTAGCAAAAAGTTCTCTTTCTTTTGTTTCGTATCCTTTTGTAATATCTATAAATAAACTTAGTGTTTCTTTATGTAGTGTGTGAAGATATTTTTTTCTATTTTCATCAATATCAATTGAATTCTCATAAAGCATATTAAGTCTGTTAGCTATTCTATTTAAGTAATCTCCCATAGTTTCATATTCATCACAAGTAAGAAGATTTATTCTTGTTTCTTCTATTAAATTCTTATCTAAAGACTTATTTAATAAACTAAAGTTTGTATCATAGATTTCTTTCTCATATAAGTCCAATTTATCTTCAATATTTGAAATATCTTCCACATAAGTAGAAATTTTTTCTGGTACATCCAATACTTCTTCTACTTTAGAAAATGCATCTTGCAATAGTCTTGACATCGTAATTATTTCTATTTTAGTCTGATCTATTATTAGGCTAGGTAAAGTCATCATTAGTGAATTCAATCGTGTAACTCTTGTTTCTCCTTGTTCAATATCATCTTTCACTATTTTTTGTAAAACCTTATCTAAATAACCTACAAAAGGAGTTAATATTATTACATTACTTATATTAAATATAGTATGAGCCGCTGCTATAGCTGCCCCTATATGATTTTTTGAATCAATAAAAATATCTAAAAATTGTAAATAGTATTTAAAAATACTCGTTACCCAAATTACACCTATTATATTTATTAAAGTATGGGCATATGCTGCTCTTTTTGCATTTGCTTTAGCTCCTATTGAAGCAAGAAATGCTGTGATTGTTGTACCTATATTTTCTCCCAAAACTAAGGCTACTGCTGTTTCATAATCAATTAAACCTTGAAGTGCTAGAGTTATTGTTATCCCTAGTGTTGCTGCTGAAGATTGAACAATAGCCGTTAACAAAGCTCCTACTAATGTAACTTTTATCAATCCGATATATGAGTCAACTTTAAATTTTTGAAATAGTTCTATAAAAAATGGCATCTCTCTTATAGGTGAAAGAGAAGAACTCATAAGCTGTAATCCTAGAAATATGAATCCAAACCCCATAATTACACTTATTTTCGTTCTTACTTTTTCTGTTTTATTAAACATGTATAATATAGCTCCTACACCAACTATTGGTAAACCATATTTTCCAATGTTTAGTACAAGCAACCATCCAGTTATTGTTGTCCCTATATTTGCCCCAAGAATTATTCCTAAAGCTTGTTTTAAAGTTAAAAGTGAAGCATTTACAAATCCAACTGCCATAACAGTACTTACTGATGAAGATTGGACCAAAGCTGTAATTAATATACCTACAATAATTCCTAAAATCCTATTATTTGTCAATGTTGATAATATTTTTTTTAATCTTGGCCCAGCTATTTTTTGCATACCAGAAGACATCAATTCCATTCCGAATAAAAACATTCCAAGCCCACCAATAAGTTCAAATATTATTTTTAAATACATTAATCCCCCTAATATTCAATACTAAATTTTTTTAATAAATTAATTGGTTTGTATGACATTTTAGCTTCTCTTAATCCTTCATCTCCAAAGTCATCTTCCCTATTTACAAATTCATATTTTAATGCTTCTTCCTGTAAAAATATCATATTTATAGCTTGATAACTTCCTATATATTCTATCAGTGCTTTTTCAACATGAATAACAAACATCTTCTCATTTAATTCTTCACCTAAAGTATATGCAACTATCTTTCCATCAACTCTTAATAGTCCTCCAATTGCATCTAAATGTTCAAAATTTTTAAGAACTTCTATTATTCCCATTGTTTCACTAATTAAAACTTCTTGATCTTTATCAATATTTAATTTTGCCCATAATTTTTGAAATTCTATAACTTCTTTTATATTAGCCTCTGTTATTTTTTCATAAGTATATTCATAATTTCTCTTAAAATTACTTACTCTATTTTTTTTCTTAGCATAGCTTCTACCTTTTAAATAAGCTAAACTTTCAACAGAATAGATATAGTCCTCCAAATATCTAGCTTCTTTAAACTCAAAATATTTTTTTAATTTTTCAACCCAGTATTCAGTAAAGTATAGAATTGAAGCTTTTTCTTCAATCAATTTTTTTATTATCTCTACCATTTTTTTTATAGTTTCTTCATCTTCATACTTTTCATACTTAGGCATTGGCATATGATAATATACTTCACCTTCATAAACAGACTTTATAAGAAGAATATCATTTTCTATTTTATATTCAGTATCTTCCCCAAAACTCCACAAATATAAATTTGTAAAAGTATTATCTGATATATCAAAACGCCCTTTTGTATATTCATCAATAGAGTTTTTAGACTCTAATGTTAATTTTTTCCACATGTATATCTTTTTCCCCAATCTATTTAGCTAATCTATATATAGCTTCTACATATATTTTTGATAAAGTATCTATCTTAGAGATTTCTAAGTATTCATCTCTTTGATGCATTCTATCTTCTTGTGATGGCAATAAAGCTCCAAAAGCAACAGCATTTTTCGCATATTTTGCATATGTTCCTCCGCCAATAGCCTTAGGTTTAGATTCCCTATCTCCAGTAATTTCTTGATAAATGTCCATTAAAGTAGAAACTAAAAAACTTTCTCTGTCTACATATAGTGGTTCTGTATTAGAATGTAGTACAAATTCATAACCATAATTTTCCACAACTAATTTTAATTTATCAATAATATCTTGATTTTTAATTTTTACTGGAACTCTCATATCTATCCAAATTTCCATTTGATTATCTTCTAATGTCATCTTTCCAAGATTCAGAGTTAATGCTCCAGTTTCTCCATCATCACATTTTACTCCAAATGATGCCCCATCAGTTTCCATTTTTACAAATTTGTCATAAAAATTTACTATTCCTTTTAATTCTTCATTTTTTACATCCATTTCTTTTAAAACTTCAAACAAAGCTGATACTGCATTGTATCCTAAATGTGGTTTTGCTCCATGAGCTGGTATTCCAGCTGATGTTATTTTGTAGATATCCCCTTCTCTTAAGAATTCAACTTTATTTAGATTTCTAACATCATCTAACATATTAACAGGAATTTCCCCTAGTGCTTCATTAGGAACCGAGTTAAATGCATTTCCTCCACTTATTTTTACATCGCTTAAAGTATTGAAAGATTTTTTTATTTTTACCCTTATACTTCCTTTTTCAGCATATGTCACTGGAAAACTAGAATCTGGAGTAAATGCTAGGTCAGGATATGGTTGATTTATTGTTCCAAAATAATATTTAAGACATGCACTTCCACTTTCCTCATCTGCTCCCAATATCATCCTAACTTTTTTATTTAACTTAATTCCAGCATCTGATATAGCTTTCATTGCATATAAAGAAATAATTGCTGGTCCTTTGTCATCTAAAGTTCCTCTTCCGAATATTTTTCCATCTTCTATTATTCCTCCATAAGGTGGATGAACCCAATTATCCCCTTCAGGAACAACATCGACATGGGCTAATATTCCTAATGTTTCTTCTCCCTCACCCATATCAATATGCATTGCATAGTTATCAAATTTCTCTGCTTTAAATCCTAATCTAGCTGCTAAATCCATAAAATGATCTAAGGCTTTAGCTGGTCCTTCTCCGAAAGGCATTCCTGGTAATGGTGCTTCTTTTACACTTTTTACTCTGATTGCATTTTGAATTTCTTTTACTACTTCATCTTTGTACTTCAAAACTTTTTCTTTCAAATCCATAAATTTTCCTCCTTTTATTTTTAAATAATTTTTTATAAAAATCCGATAAAAGAATGATACTATTTTACAATTTTAAAAAAATTGAACCCCTGTTTCTTCTTGTAAAGTTCGATATCTTCCCCATAAGAATCTAATATATTCATATTCAAATGGTGAATTTGTTCCATAATATTCAAATTTTACATTTTTTCTCTTATCTATACCATTAAGTATTGTTGCTGGAATACTGTTAACAGAAAATAATTCCATATTTCTATATGGATCTCCACTTCTTGTTACAGTAGTTTCTACTCCTATACCAAAAGCATCTCTTAAATAAGATGGTCCAAATAATGGTAGTATTAAATATGGCCCCCTAGGTACACCATAATGAGCTAATGTTAAACCAAAATCTTCGTATGGTTTAGGCATCCCCATTTTAGTTGCCACATCGAACATTCCACCTAACCCAAAAACTGTATTGATTGCAAATCTTGCTAAAGATCTCATTGCTTTTCTACCTTTAAATTGAGCAGCTGAATTTGCTGTTATGCTTATTCCTTTTATATTTCTAAAAAAATTGGTCACTCTGTCTTGTACAAAAACCGGAGTTATAAACTTATATGTTTTAACAACTGGCGTTAAAGCGTATTTATCCACATTATAGTTGAAATTATACACCCTTCTATTGAATCCTTCCCATGGATCTGTGTCGCTTCCAAAATATTTCTCTAGCTTACTTACTTCTTTTGAATTTATATTTTCTATTTGCTCAATTGAAGTCTTATTATTTGTAACATTACTATTTTCTTTTAAACTGGTACATGATGAAAAAATAAGTATTACAAAAACTAAAAATATATTTATTTGTCTATTTTTCATTCTGCAACACCCCATTTTTTAAATAATTTATCATTATTGCCACATTTTCATAATAAAACATATTTCCACAATGCCCACCTATTGGGTAAATAATAATTCTATCTTTAAATGTATCTTTTAAGTAACTTAAGTCTTCATTTGATAAAATTAATTCATCAGCATTAGTAACAGCAACTATTTTGGAAGAATTTCTGATATAATCATCCACTATTCTTAAATTAGCTTCCTTTGCCAATTTTTTCATAGAAAAACTGGAATCAATTTTACTATAATATGGAAGCCCTATTCTATCAACATAATTTTCAAAATTAGCAAAGTTCACTCTTTTGAAATTTTTAAAAAGACTAGAGTATTTATCTAATTTTTCGTTCTCATTTGTATATACATAACTTTTAGTCATTACATCAGATATGAAGTTTAGATCCACTGATGTTATTCTAAAAGCTAATCCTATAAAAGCTTTCTTTTCCTTTTCTGTTAAAAAATCACTGCTTACCATCTTATAAATAGTTTCTGAATCTATACTTGAATATTCATTTTTCATGTTATTCTTCATTCTATTTAGAACATTTTCTATAAGAGATTCTATTTTTAATGGATCTCCACCTGTATATTCATCTAAATAAGCATCTAATTTTTTAGATGAAGCATATAAATTAACAGCCGGATTAAGCATAAATACCCGTTTAAAATTAAAATATTTTTCATTTTCATCTATATAAGACACAACAGCCGAGTTAGTAGCACCTAAGCTATACCCCATTAAATAAAATTCAGAAACTTTTATCTTATCTTTAATTTTTTCATATGCTAATTTCATAGCTTCATATGTATCTTTATTATCATTCATCAAAAGTCCTGGTGCAGCCTCTTTTGAAGCTGATATTAAAAATTGTGCACTCATTGGTGAACTTATTGAAATCACACTAAAACCGGCATCATACAAAATTCTTTCCATGTATTGCATTCTTATTGATTTGTAGTCTGATCCTGTCCCAGCTAGCACAAAAATTAATGGTGCTTCTTCTTTTTGTGCTGTTAATGAAAATTTAAAATTTTCTGCATACCAAAATATCTCTGGTACTTTTTCTTTAATTTTTATATCGTATACTTTTGTAGGAACTTTCTCACTGACATTGGGTGTCATTAAAGTTGAACTTCCAATGATTGTTGCTGTATAAGGATCTTTCATTGGAAAATTATATGAAAAAGTATAACTTGATATTAAAAACATAATAAATACTATAATTTTCTTCATTCTTTTTTTCTCTACTTCCTTTCTTTTTTGTTACTTTATTTCTTTTTTATTAAAATAATGATATTTGATTCGTTTCACTTAAATCTGAGATGGCTCCCAGTTGTTTAAGTTTGTCTGCTACTGTTTGAGACATCTTAGATCTTCTTTTTAAGTCTTCTATTGAAATAAATTTCCCAAGCTCTCGTTCTCTTTCAATATTTTCTATAACAGCTCCTCCAAGCCCACTTATTCCTATAAGAGGTATTCTTATTTTATCATCTTCTATGGTAAATTTTTTCCCATTAGATTTATAAATATCAACTGGCAACAACTCTATGTTTCTTGCTTCCATCTCCATTACTATCTCACATATTGCTTTTTCATTTTTCTTTTTTGGATCAAGTTTAGGTTCTTTTATCAATTCATTGTATTTTTCTTTAGCAAGTATACCTCGACTCATAGTTTCCATATCAAAATCATCAGCTTTTCTTGATAAATATGCTGCATAGAATGCAAGTGGGTGATGAACTTTAAAATAGGCTATTCTCATTGCCATCATTACATAAGCAACCGCATGTCCTTTTGGGAACATATATTTTATTCTTCTACAAGATTCTATATACCAATCTTTTACTCCCTTTTCCTTCATAAGTTCTGAATATTTTGCCCAACCTTCTGGTTCTTTAGATGGTCTTCCTTTTCTGACAAATTCCATTATCTTAAACGCAGTTACTTTTTCAATGCCTTGGTCAATAAGATAGTTCATAATATCATCTCTTACTGTTATTATCTCTTTTAATGTAGCTTCTCCTGCTCTTACAAATTCTTGTGCATTATTAAGCCATACATCTGTTCCGTGAGAAAGTCCTGATATTCTAACTAATTCTGCAAAAGTTGTAGGTCTTGTATCTATAAGCATTTGTCTTACGAAATCTGTTCCAAATTCTGGAATTCCATAAGTTCCTATTTCAGAACCAATATCCTCTTTGGTAACTCCTAAAGATTCAGTTGATGAAAATATCTTTAAAGTTTCCTTATCTGCAAGTGGTATGTCTTTTATTTCGATATTTGTATATTCCTGTAATAACTTTATCGTTGTCGGATCATCATGACCAAGTATATCAAGTTTTACAAGTTGTTCATCCATTACATGGTAGTCGTAATGAGTTGTAGTAGATTCACTTGTTTCGTCATTTGCTGGTCTTTGTACTGGGCAAAATTCATAAATAGAATTTTCCTTTGGCAAAACTATCATTCCACCCGGATGTTGTCCTGTTGTTTTTTTAGCACCCTGACAAAGTTTTCCCAATCTTATCGTTTCTGCTTTCACAATAGGTAAATTATTTTCTTCAAAGTATTTTCTAACATAAGCTTCAGCATTTTTATCTGCTAAAGTGGATATAGTTCCAGCTTTAAATACATTCTCTTTTCCAAATAATTCCTCACAATATCTATGAATTTCAGATTGATATTCTCCTGAAAAGTTTAAATCTATATCAGGAACTTTATCCCCATCAAAGCCCATAAACACTTCAAATGGTATTGAATAGCCATCTTTTCTATATTTTTGTCCACACTTAGGACATATCTTATCTTCTAAATCTATACCTACTCCTTCTCTTTCAATAAATTCAGAATGCTTACATTCAGGATTATCACATATATAATGAGGATACAATGCATTAACTTCTGTAATTCCCATCATAAATGCCACAAGAGAAGATCCAACTGAACCACGTGATCCTACTAAATATCCATTATCTAAAGATTTTTTTACCAATTTTTGTGCTGATAAATATAGCACCGAAAAGCCATTTCCTATGATTGCTTTTAATTCTCTTTCAAGTCTAGCTGAAACTATTTCTGGTAGAGGGTTCCCATATATTCTATATGCTTTTTCATAAGTCATTTCTCTAACTGTTTCCTCTGCGTTTTCTATCTTAGGTGGATAAAAACCACTAGGTATAGGCTGTACTGGTTCTATCATTGACGCTATTAGTTGTGTATTTTTCACAACTACTTCTTTTGCTATATCTTCACCTAAATAGGAAAATTCTTCTAACATTTCATTAGTCGTTCTAAAATAAAAACCATTATTTATTTTATATTGATTTTCTCTATACACAGTTCCACTACCAAATAATAAAATTGCTCTTAATAAATCTTCATTTTCTTCTAGATAATGTACATTTGAACTAGCTGTAACTATCTTATTTTTTCTTTTTCCTAAATCATAGAAATATTTATTCATTTCTTCTACATCATTATATGAAGCAATGGCCCCAGTTTCATCTTTATCAAAAAGTTCATTATATGCTGATTTTGGTAAAAGTTCTATATAATCATAAAATTCTATATTTTTTTCAATTTTTTCTATATCATTTCTTAAATAAAGTTCTGATAATTCCCCACTATTCATATGATGTACTGTTAATGATGAACCTATCACTAACCCATCTCTATATTTGTTGATTTCTGATCTTGGGATTCTTGCTTTTTTCCCACCGAAATAGTCTATGTGAGATTCTGATATCAATCTATATAAATTCTTTAATCCCACCTGATTTTTAACCAAAACCATTATATTTTTTAAAGATTGTTTTTTATAATTGAATTCAAAGGCTTTATTAATATCAGATACATTTTCTATACCTTTTTCTTTATATTTTTCTAAAAATATTATAAACATCTTTGCTGTCGCTTGAGCGTCATCAACTGCCCTATGGTGATTATCCAATGACAGTCCTAAAACCTTATTCATATTTGCTAAACCATGGTTTTTTAATTCAGGATATAAATCTCTTGCCATTTGTAGAGTATCTATTACCGAAGGATTAAAGTCTATGTTCATATATTTTTTTATATCTCTTTTTATAAATCCCATATCAAAAGGTGCATTATGAGCAACAAGTACCGCATCTCCTATAAAATTTATAAATTCTTTTAATACAGGTTCTATTGTAGGTTTATCTACTAACATTTCAGTTGTTATTCCTGTTATTTCAGTTATTTTAGTTGGTACTCTTTTTTGCGGATTAATTAATCTTCCAAAAGTATCAACTATTTTTCCACCTTTAACTTTAGCCGCACCTATTTCTATTATTTCATTTTTGTGTGAATTTAATCCCAAAGTTTCTAAGTCAAATACTATATATTCTTCTTCATCAATGGTTACATTTTTAGGATTAGATATCATGTCCTCTTCATCATCAACCATATACATCTCACAGCCGAATATAATATCAATAGTTTTTTCATTTTCTTGAGCAGCCTTTTTAATATTCTTTATCATTTTATACGCACTTGGATATGAATGTACTACAGAATAATCAGTTATTGCTATATGCGAATGCCCATATTCTTTAGCTCTTTTTATCAAATCTTCTATATCTGTTACTCCGACCATTTCACTCATTTTGCTATGAGTATGAAGTTCAACCATTTTTTCTTCAGCTGTATCTATTCTTTTATTCTTTGTTTTTTCTAAAAGATTTATAGAATTTATCATCATTATTTTTTCATTGTTGGAAAATGTATCAACTTGTAATTTCCCGTTTATTTTTACATATTGCCCTTCTTTTAAGACCAAACTATCTTCAGAATCCATAAAAATCTTTGCAGTCATTGAGCTTGTATTATCATTTAACATTATAGTTCTTAATATTTTCCCATTTCTTGTTGTTCTATCCTCAACAAAAAATATTTCACCTTCAACTGTGCAAAGTTCTCCATCATATAGAGTATAAAAATCTACAATTGGCATAGATTTATCTTTTATTTCTTTTGTCTTTGACTCTCTTCTGAAAGATGGTTTTGAATTATTCCCATTAAAAGTCCCAGTAGAATAATTATTATTTCCATTCGATTGAGTGGAACTTATATTTTTAGCTAATTCAGCTCTTTCCACTTCCACCTTCTTTTGAGCTTCTGCTATTGATTTTTCAATTTGTATTTCTAAATTTGTAAGTTCTTCAGAAAAATTACCATTCACAAAATATACATTTTTTCCTTTTATACCGTATTCTGCTAAAAGTAATTCTAATTTTGTATTTATTTTTAACTCTTTCAGGATATATACTGCGTTTTCTTCATTTAATTCAATAATTATTTTATCATCATTTAAATATACCTTATAAAAACACAAAAAGGACCTAGAAGTAGAGTTTTTTTCTTTCAATCTCTCTATGGCCCTATCTACAATTTCTTTGAATTCTTCTTCAGACAATGAATAATTATTCTCAGTAATAAATTCAACTTCCAGTTCTCTTTCAAATTTCTTTGAAACATTTTTATAAATACAATCTATATCTTTAATACACTCCATACAAGAAACTAGGCAATCAAAAATTATTTTTTTAGTTCTTGTATTTAATAATATATTTTTTATCTTTAAATTTTTTACTCCCATTTTAGAAAAAACTTCTAAATTTGGTTTTATCATTATCTGTTTATTTTCCATTACTACTCCTATGATTATTTAATAGCAAAAATCATATTTTAACTTCTAATTTTCCCCAAAAAGTCTATCTAAAATTATTGCAACTGCAGATCTAACCGATAGATGATTATATTTACAATTAGCTCTTATAGGTTCAAGAATATAATCTGACATATCCATCACTTCGTCTGTCAATCCCCAACCTGTTCCAAATAATAATAAGTAAGGTTTCTCATCCTCAAAAATATTTTTTGATAGATTTTTATATGTTATTGTATTTGGAAATAGTCTAGCTGATGTAGTTATTATTATTGGTCTTTCTCCCTCTTTTTCTTCTATTTCTTTAATAACATCCTCTATACTTTCAGCTACTCCGGTACTCCCAAAAGCTTCTTCTCTATCTTTATTGTATTGCCCACCTGTTCCATCTTGCCAATACCCTATTATTCTTTCTGTCAATTTTTTTTGTGCTTCGACAGGAACCACTAATCTGTATCCTTTTAACTCATAAGTTCCACATGATCTCGAAATATCATGTATATCAAAATTTGTAACAGAAGTACAAACAATATCTTTATTCCTATTATAAACCGGATAATGAACCAAACTTAAATATACTTTACTTCTCATTTACTTTTCCTCACAATATTTTATTTTATTCAACTAATTCTTTTTCTATTTCTTTTAACAATTTGATTTCTAGTTTTGTAAATTCTCTATTTTTCAGTAAATCTTTTCTCCGTAAATAAGTTCTTTTAAGACTTTCTTTTAATCTCCATTCATCTATTTTTTTATGATTTCCTGATATTAAAACTTCTGGAACTTTTAATCCTTGATACTCTGCTGGTCTTGTATAATGAGGATAATCTAAAAGTCCATTAAAAAAAGAATCATTTTCGTAGGATTCTTTTTTTATAACACCTGGTACTAATCTTATAATTGCATCAGATATTACCATTGCCGCAAGCTCTCCACCAGTTAAAACAAAATCTCCTATTGAAATTTCCATATCAACTTTTGTTTCTATTATTCTCTCATCTATACCTTCATAATGCCCTGCAATAATAGTTATTTCTTTTAAATCTTTTAAAACATTAACTAAATTTTGATTCAAGGTTATACCCTGAGGAGATGTATAAATAATTTTCCCTGAAACAGTTTCAAGTGCCGCAAGTATTGGTTCTATTTTCATAACCATACCTGCCCCTCCACCAAATGGAATATCATCAGCTTGTTTATGTTTATCATTACAAAAATTTCTTATATCGATTACATTAATTTCAACTAAATTAGCATCAATTGCTCTCGCAATAATACTTTCATTTAAAAAGCCCTCAAACATTTTTGGAAATAGAGTTAAAATATTTATTTTCATAAAATTTCCTTTTTATTTTTTCTTTATCTCTTTCATACCTTCTATTAAATCAACTTCCATTTTCCTGTTTTGAAAATCAATTTTTTTAACAAATACTTCAACATCAGGTATCATTATTTCGTAGTCTTCTGTGTCTATTACATATATATCATGTGCAGCTGTTTCAAAAATTTCAGTTATTTCACCTAAATACTCATTTTCTTTTATATCATAGACTTTTATTCCTATTAAATCACTGACTAAATATTCATCTTCGGCTATACCTACCAAATCTCTTCTGACCTTTATAAGTGCATTTCTTATCTCAACTGCATCCTGTTTATTTTTTATTTCTTCAAAAGAAAAAATCCACTTGTTAGCAACAAAAGGTTCTATTTTTTTTACTGTAAATAATTTAGTTTGAGAGTTTTCTAATTCTAAAACTATTTTATTTCCTTGTAAAAGACTAATATTTTCAATATTAGATATAACTTTTACTTCACCTTTTAAATGATGTGTCCCTAAAACCTTTCCTGCAACCAATAAATCCATCTTAATCTCCTAGTCTAAAAATTCTACATTTACATTTAATTTATCTTTTACTCCAGCAGCTTGCATAACTCCTCTTATCGCACTTGCTGTAAGTCCATTTTTACCTATAATTTTCCCCATCTCTCCCTTTGCAACTGATACTTTAAAAGTTACATTAGAATCTAAAATTTCATAAGTTATATTTACGCTTTCCTTTGTTTCAACTAATTCTTTTATTATAAAATTTATTAAACTTTCTAATCTTTCCATTCAAATTTCCTCCGTTTATTACTCTATAATTTTCCTTTCCAAATTCCTTCCTCTATTATTTCTAACTTAACCCATTTTTTACCTAAATCTATTAAAACATCCCTCATAAAATCTTTGAAGTCATCAGTTGATATTACACTTATTATTCCTTTCATAGGATCAAGAGTTCTTACAACTCCTGCTCCTTCATAAGCTTCAACTATTTTATTTATAAAATCTATATCCTCTCTTCTGCTTTCTATTATAAATTCATAACTTTTATTCATTCTATCATCCTTTATTTACTAACTTCAAAAAGTTCAATTAACCTTATGAAATTATCTATTGAAATATTTTCTGCTCTTTCATTTTCAGATATTTCAATCTTTTTTAAAATTTCTTTTATATAGTCTTTTGAATATCCCAAAGTAGAAAAATTATTCACAATATTTTTTCTTTTATTTGAAAAAGCTGCTTTTACATATTTAAAAAATAAATCTTCACTTATTTTTTTTTGATATTTTTGGTCTTCATAAAGTCTTATCTTTATAAAAGCTGAATCTACATTTGGAACTGGTTTAAAATGTTCTCTTGGTATAGTAAAAAGATACTTAGCTTCTCCATAGTATTCCACAGCCAAAGTAAGAATCGATCTCTCTTTACCTTCTTTTGCACAAATTCTTTCACCCACTTCTTTTTGTACCATAATGTAGGCTTCATCAATTAAATCTCTATGCTCTATTATTTTATTTACAATCGGTGAGGTTATATAATAAGGAATATTTGCAACAACTTTTGTGTGTGGAGTTAGATATTTTTTTAAATCCACCTCCAAAATATCACCCATTACCAATTCAAAATTTTGTTTATTTGAAAACTTTTTTTGTAATATTTTTTCTAAGTCACTATCAATTTCAATACAAGTTAATTTTTTTACTTTATCTATTAACATTGAAGTTAATGCCCCTTGTCCAGGACCTATTTCCAATATATTATCTTCACTTTTGATATCTGAAACTTCAATAATCTTATTCAAAACTTCAAATTCATCATTCAGAAAGTTTTGTCCATATTTTTTCTTATGATTAAATGACATAATTTCCTCTTTTATTATTTATTTTCTTCAAAAACAACTGCTCCTATATATGGTAAATTTCTATATTTTTGAGCATAGTCAAGTCCGTAACCTATCACAAATTTATCAGGCACTTCAAAACCTATATAGTCCACCTTTACATCAATTTTTCTTCTTTCTGGTTTACTTAGAAGAGTACATGTTTTAACACTAGCAACTCCTTTAGTTTTAAACATTCCTATTACATATTCAAGAGTTATTCCAGTATCAATAATATCTTCAACTATTAAAACATCTTTTCCTCTAACATCAATATCTGTATCTTTTATTACTTTTACATTTCCACTCGAAGTTGTTTCACTTCCATAACTAGAAACATTCATAAAATCTATTTGAAGAGGTAGGGATATTTCTTTTATTAAATCACTTAAAAACATAACAGAACCTTTTAAAAGACCAACACAAATCAAATCCTTTTCTTTGTAATCTGTTTCAATAAGTTTTGCAAGTTCTTTTATTCTTGATTCTACTTCCTCTCTTGAAATTAGCGTTTCTATTGTATAGTTCATAAAATCCCCCTAGATAATTTTTATTCATAAATTTTAATGATATTGTATAATTTTAACATTTTACTTATTTTTTATCAAGGTGTTTTATTAATACAGTAAGTTCTTTCATATTTATTAACTTTTTTAAATAACATTCGTTATATGTGTTATACATTAAATTCATACTTTTCTATACAATAAAGTAAAAAGCCAGTTGAAAATTCAACTAGCTTTCAAAATTAATTTTATTTTTATCTTGCATATTCTACTGC
This sequence comes from Fusobacterium gastrosuis, assembly GCF_900095285.1. Taxonomy (GTDB): domain Bacteria; phylum Fusobacteriota; class Fusobacteriia; order Fusobacteriales; family Fusobacteriaceae; genus Fusobacterium; species Fusobacterium gastrosuis. The sequence goes on from NZ_LT607734.1 coordinate 315,965, forward strand.
TCTTGTTTCTCTTAAAATTGTTACTTTTATCTGTCCAGGATATTGCATAGTGTCCTCTATTTTTTTTGCAACTTCTCTTGACATAATTGTTGCTTCATCATCACTTACTTTATCAGGATTAATAACTATTCTAAGCTCTCTACCTGCTTGTATAGCATAAGAAGATTCTACTCCTTGGAAAGAATTTGCGATTTCCTCTAAGTTTTCCAATCTCTTAATATAAGCTGTTAAAGTTTCTCTTCTTGCACCAGGTCTTGATGCTGATACAGCATCTGCTGCTTGAACAAGTATAGCTTCCACTGTTTCAAATTCAACTTCGTTATGATGTGCCATTACAGCATTAACAACATCTTGTTTTTCACCAAATTTTCTTACAAATTCTCCACCAACTATAGCATGTGAAGTTTCTATTTCATTTACCAGAACTTTTCCTATATCATGAAGTAGCCCTCCTCTTTTTGCAAGCTCAACATCTGCACCTATTTCAGCAGCTAAAGTTGATGCAATTTTTGCTACTTCTATTGAATGAGTTAAAACATTTTGCCCATAACTTGTTCTGTATTTTAATCTTCCTAAAGTCTTTATAATCTCAGGATGCATAGATGGTATAGAAAGTTCAATTAAAGCTTCTTCTCCAGCAGCTATAATTTCCTTTTCTACATCTCTCTTACATTTATTAACTATTTCTTCAATCTTACCAGGATGTATTCTTCCATCTGTAATTAATTTTTCAATTGTAAGCCTTGCAACTTCTCTTTTTACACCATCAAAGCATGATAATACAACTGCTTCAGGAGTATCATCTATTATGACATCAACCCCAGTTAAAGCTTCTATTGTTCTTATGTTTCTTCCTTCTCTTCCTATTATTCTACCTTTCATTTCATCATTAGGTAAATTTATGACAGAAACTGTTGCATCAGCTACATAATCCGCTGCAGCCTTTCCTATTGCTGTTGAAAGAATTTTTTGACTTAACTTATCTTTTTCTTCTTCTATTTTATTTTCAAATTCTCTAATTGTGACCGCCATATCATGACTTAAATCACCTTTTAATCTATTCAATAGAATATCTCTTGCTTCTTCTTTGCTAAGTTCACTTATTCTTGTTAACTCTTCTTCTTCTTTTTTCCTTAAAATTTCAACTTCTTCTTTTTTTACTTCTAACTCTTCACTAATTTTTTCTAACTCCAAACTCTTATTTTCAAGTTTTTCTATTTTATTATCCAGAGTTTCCTCTTTCTTAATAATTCTTGCTTCTTTTTGTGCAATTTCATTTTTCATATTCTTTGCATCTTTTTCTGCTTCTTCTTTAATTTGATAAGCTTTTTCTTTCGCTTTAATCTCTATTTCTTTTGCCTTTGAGTGAGCATCTTTTTCTGCTTCTTCAAGTATTTCTTTTGCCTTGATTTTAGCTTTTTGCACTTCATCTTCTAAATCATTTAACTTTTCAATCTGCCTATCTATTACAGATTTTTTGTAAATAACAGAAAATATAATAGCAATTGCAAGAAATGCTACTACTCCAATTAAAATTATCGAATTCATTACCAATCCTTTCAGACCTTATTTGAAACTCTTCAATGCTTCCTCCGTAGTTGCATAAATCTCAAATATTTCGTCTAATCCAATCGTTTCAAATATAGTTCTTATGTGGCTATTAAGATTAGCTATCTTAATATCTCCACCTAATTCTCTAACTACTTGTAACTTTCCTCTTAAAATTCCCATAGCCAAGCTGTTGATATGAACTAGACCTTTAAAATCAACTACATACTTAACAATATCTTTTTCAACCAATTTATTAAATGTTTCCTTTAATTTAGGAGCAACAAGGGCATCTAATTCTCCGACAATTTCAAGTATTTGTACATCATCTTTCATTTTCTCTAAAATTTCAAAGTTATTTCCCATAATTACACTGCCTCCCTAAGTCTTTTTTCAATTTTAAAGATAGTTCCTTTTGTTTTTCTCTTTATTTGAAAAACATCAACTAATTTTTTTACAATAAATAACCCAAATCCACCATCTTCTTTACTATCTAAATTTTCATCATATCCTTTTCCATCATCTTCAACAGTTAAGAAAACAGTTTTATCAAAAATATTTAATACTATTTTTATCTCGCCTCTTTCACTGTAACCATAACCGTGTTCTATTGCATTTGTAGCCAATTCATCAAGCACTGAAAGCAACTGAACTTCATCAGTTTCACTTATTTTATGTTCTTTGAGATAAATTCTAACCATAGCTCTTATAACAGATAAATTTTCAAGGTATGATGGCATAGCGATTTTTACTTTATTTTTTGCAATTTTCAAAACCCTCACCCTCTTTCTTTAACCTTATAAATCAACCATCTTTTACTATGATAGTCATAATTATATATAAGTTCAAAATAAAAAGTATTGTCATCCATATTTAATGCCAATATGGAAATAGGCTTCTCTTCAGTAAATACTGGTTTAGAAATAAAAATATTTACATTTGAAAAATCTATTTTCTCAATTTCATTTATAATATGTTTATTAGCTATACTTTTATCAGTATTTTCTTTTATATATTCAATATTATTATTACTTAGATTTTCTTTAAGCTCTCTATTAAAATTTTCTAAGTGTTCAATTTGAATATCAGAAAATTGCACTTGAACTTTTGTGTTGGAGCAAGCTATTAAAAAAATTGAAATCATTATTAAAACTATTAATTTTTTATTCATAATTTATACTCCTACCTATAAATAATATCATATTATAGTACTTTTATCAAGCTATGTTTTATTTTTTAATTTTCTATTTTTCTAAAGTTTTTTAAAACTTTATTTATAATTTCATCTTCTGAAATTTCATCCAAATTAAACCACTGATAATCTTTATCAGCCTTAAACCAAGTAAATTGTCTTTTAGCATAGTGCCTTGAATTTCTTTTTATTTCATATTTTGCTTGTTCTAAATCAATTTTTCCTTCAAAATAATCAATAACTTCTCTATATCCAATTATATTTAAATTATATAATTTTTCTCCATATTTGTGATAAAGCTCTCTCACTTCATTTTCTAACCCTTGTTCAAACATTATGTCTACTCTTTTATTTATTCTTTCATAAAGTTTTTCTCTATTCCTTTCAAGAGCAATCTTTAAAAAAGAAAATTTATTATTTTTTATATTCTTTTTTGAAAGAATTGAAAATTTTTCTCCTGTTTTTATGAATACTTCAACTGCTCGCTCTAATCTTACTCTATTACTTGGATGTATCATTTTCGCAGCTTCTTCATCATTTTTTAATAATATTTCATACAACTCTTTTATATCCATCTTTGTTAGTTCTTCTCTAATACTTTTATCAGCTTCTGGTAAAACCGATAGCCCATCTGTTATAGAATTAATATAAAGCCCTGTTCCCCCAACTAAAAGGAAATTTTTTTCTTCATTTTCATTTAAAATTTTATTTACTTCTCTTTCAAAATTTCCAACACTATATTTTTGTATTGGTTCGACTACATCTATGAGATGATGTTTTATATTTTCTTTTTCTAACTCAGATATTTTTGCTGTCCCTATATCTAAGCCACTATATACTTGTGCAGAATCAGAAGATATTATTTCCGCATTTAATAATTTAGCAAGTTGAATTGAAATCTTAGTTTTACCTACTCCTGTTGGTCCTGCTATAACAATTCCTCTATTCAAAATACTCAAACTCCACATTTGCTATTTTTACAGTATCTCCATCTTGAACCCCAAACTCTATTAAAGCATCTTCCATTCCAAGATTTCTCATTATATGTAAGAAGTTAACTAAAGACTCATCATCCATTCCTATTACATATTTTGCTAAAACATCATCTACAATTCTTCCACCAACATGAATTACATCTTCCTCATCCCTAGTGATTTCAAAGTCCTCTTTAACTATTTTTAATTCCTTTAACACAGAACTTATATCATTTTCTTCTTCCAAAGATTCTCTTTCTATTGTTCCTAAAATTTCATAACTTTTATATAAAATTTCTTTTAAACCTTCATTTAATATTACAGAAACAGGGTATAAATCTATATCTTTTTCAGCAAGATATGCTTTAAATTTCTCAAATTTTTCCATATCCCATACTAAATCCATTTTATTAGCAATTACAATTTGTTTCTTCGTTGCTAGTTTTTCACTAAATTTTTTCAATTCATAATTAATTTTCTCAAAATCTTCTATGCAATCTCTACCTTCTATTTCTGCAACATCAACAATGTGGTAAATCAATTTACATCTTTCTATATGTCTTAAAAATTTATCTCCTAAACCTATACCTTCGTGTGCACCTTCTATTAGGCCCGGAATATCAGCTATAACGAAAGACTTCCCTTCTTCTAATCTTACAACTCCAAGTTTTGGTTCTAAAGTTGTAAAATGGTAACTTCCAACTTTTGAATTAGCTGCTGAAACTTTATTAATGAAGCTTGATTTCCCAACTGATGGATAGCCAACAAGTGCTATATCAGCCAAAAGTTTCAATTCTAATTTAACTTTTATTTCTGCTCCTTCTCCACCTTTTTCTGCTATCTTAGGAGCTTTTCTAACTGAATTTTTAAAATGGACATTTCCATATCCGCCTCTTCCACCTCTCAAAAGAGTTCTTGTTTCTCCTTTTTCGTTCAAATCAAGTATTAATTTACCACTTGTAAAATCTCTTACTTGAGTTCCAACAGGAACTTTTATTATAAGATCTTCTCCTTTTTTTCCATACATTTGTTTTTTTTGTCCATTTTCACCATTTTGTGCCTTAAACATTTTCTTAAATTTAAAATCTATAAGTGTATTTATGTTAGGATCTGCTATAAATATTACATCCCCACCTTTTCCACCATCTCCACCATCTGGTCCACCAAATTGAACAGATTTTTCTCTTCTGAAGGCCGCAGAACCATCTCCACCGTTTCCAGCTTTTACTGTAATAATAACTTCATCTATAAACATTTCTTCTCCTACCTTTTTATATAAATTCTTTTTATTATAATTTTTATTTAAAAATTATATCATCTTTTTAATATTTTTCCTAAATTTTTATAAAAATTTAAGTCTTATCAAAAAGAATTATGAAGGCTTTTCTCAATAAAAAATATATTTTCTTTTATATTTAAAAAAAAGATGATAAAATGTATACAGATTTTTTTACTGGGTGATAACTATTATGAAGAAAATAAATTTTAAATATATTCTCTATGCTTTTTTATTTGTAATTAGTGTTAACGCTATTTTTGCATCTAATTTCAAATCTATTTTAGATAAGAACAATTTTAAATTTTTCTCTATGGCTTCTGAAAAAGAGAAAAAATTTTATTTTGACAATGGAAAACTAAAATCTAAACAATTCTACATAGGCAATAAAAAATCGGGAACTTGGGAATTTTACTACGAAGATGGAAAATTGAAGTCTACTATTACTTTTGATTTTTATTCCCCTTATGAAGAAGCTCTTGTAAAAAATTATGATGAAAACGGAATTATTATTAGTACTGGTAAAATTCTAAATAGTGAGATGATCTCTGCTTGGAAGTACTATGACGAACATGGGAAATTGAATCATCTTTTTAATTATACTTCAGGAGAAATTGTTGTATTTAATGAAGATGAAAAACCAATTTTAAAGCTTAATGAAAAGGAATTTATTGAAGAATTAAAAAATGTGCAAGAGGAGATAAAAGATGACAGAGTTAAATCTTCTGAGAACTAAGATTACTAAAGTTGATACAGTACTTGTTGAATACTTAAAAAAAAGAATAGAACTTTCTAAAAAAATAGGAAATTTAAAAAAAGAAAAAAATATCCCTATTTTTGATCCGAAAAGAGAAGAAGAAATAATTAAATTATTTACACAAAATGAAACTTTTGAAAATAAAATTTTTATTGAAAAATTTTTACATTTTCTTATGGATATAAGCAAGGAGGTTCAATCAAAATGAGAATTGGACTTTTGGGTGAAAAATTATCTCACTCGCTTTCACCAACAATTCATAATTATATCTATAATTACTTAAATAAAAATATTAATTATGAACTTTTTGAAATCAGTCAAGAGAAAATAAAAGATTTTCAACAATTTATGCTAAATGAGCATATTGATGCTGTAAATATAACTATACCTTATAAAAAAAATTTTCTTAATACTTTACACCAAATAAGTGAAAATGCAAAAAAAATTGGTGCTATCAATTTAATGTATATAAAAGATGGTAAATTCTATGGAGAAAATACAGACTACTATGGTTTTAAATATACCTTAGAGAAAAATAAGATCAATGTAAAAGATAAAAAAATTTTTATTTTGGGAAAGGGCGGAGCTTCGCTTTCTGTTCAAGCTGTTTTAAAAGATTTGGGAGCTACTGATATAAATCTTGTATTCAGAGAAAACAAACAAAGTCCTATCGCATTTAATAATATTTATGGAGATATAATTATAAATACAACACCTGTCGGTATGTATCCAAATATAAATGAAAACATTGTTCCAGAAAATATTCTTTCAAATTTTAATATAGCAATAGATTTGATTTATAATCCGCTTGAAACAAAATTTTTAAAACAAGCTTCTTTGCTTGGTTTAAAAACAATAAATGGATTGGATATGCTTATTGAACAAGCTATAAAAACAGATGAAATACTATTCAATAGAACTTTTGATACCCATTTAAAAGATGAACTTCAAGTTCTTTTAACAAATCATTTTCTAGGAGTAAAAAAATGAAAAAAATTATGATAATAAATGGAGCTAACTTAAATTTTCTTGGAATTAGAGAAAAAGAAATTTATGGGAATTTTAATTATGACAATCTTTGTGATTATATAAAATCTTATCCTGAATTTCAAAATATAAATTTTACTTTCTTGCAAAGTAATATTGAAGGAGAAATAGTAAACTTTATTCAAAAAGCTTACTATGAAAAATTTGATGCCATAGTTATAAATCCTGGTGGTTATACTCATACTTCCGTTGCAATTTTTGATGCAATAAAAGCTGTAAGTATTCCAACAGTTGAAGTTCATATTTCTAATATTCATCAACGGGAAGACTTTAGAGCTAAATGCATAATAGCTGGAGCTTGTATAGGACAAATAACTGGTCTTGGAAAATTTAGTTATATACTGGGAATAAAATATTTAATAGAAGGAGAAATTTAATGAAATTAATATCATGGAATGTAAACGGAATTAGAGCTTGCTTAAAAAAAGGATTTTTAGAATATTTCAATGAACAAGACGCAGATATATTCTGTCTACAGGAAACTAAAATTAGTGCGGGGCAATTGGATTTGGACCTTACTGGATACTATCAATATTGGAATTATGCTGTAAAAAAAGGATACTCAGGAACTGCAATTTTTACAAAAAAAGAACCTTTATCTGTAAGTTATGGTATTGGTATTGAAGAACATGATCAAGAAGGAAGAGTCATAACTTTAGAATTTGAAAAATTTTATATGATTACTGTCTATACTCCAAACTCTAAAGATGAACTTTTAAGACTTGATTATAGAATGATTTGGGAAGATGAATTTAGAAACTATTTAAAAAATTTAGAAACTAAGAAACCTGTTATAGTCTGTGGTGACTTAAATGTTGCTCATAAAGAAATAGATTTAAAAAATCCAAAAACTAATAGAAGAAATCCAGGATTTACTGATGAAGAAAGAAATAAGTTTTCTACACTTTTAGAGGCTGGATTTATTGATACTTTTAGATATTTCTTTCCAAATTTAGAGCATGCTTATTCATGGTGGTCATATAGAGCTAATGCCAGAAAAAATAATACAGGATGGAGAATAGACTACTTTGTTGTTTCAAATATTTTAGAAAAAAATCTTGCTTCCGCTGAAATTCACTCACAGCAAGAAGGCTCAGATCATTGTCCGGTTGTATTAAAACTAAAAGATATTTAACTTATATTTACTGTTGTATTTAATAAAATTGATACAACAGTTTTTTTATTTTCTATATTCAATATAAATTTGAACTTTATTAGCAATTATGATATATTCTAATATGCTTAGAACTGTTTTTAATGTTTTATTTTTTGAAGTATGTAACTAATTTTTAAGGAGGATATAGGTGTATCAAAAAGAAATAAAAGTAGGAAACGAAAACAAGCTTTTTAGATATATTTTTAATACAGAGCACTCTTTTTCTATTCCAGAACTTGCAAAAGCAAATGATATGAGTTTTCCAACTGTAAAAAGAGTTATTAATAAATTTTTAGAAAAAGAAATCATCTACGAATGGACTCTAAGTTCAGGAGGCGTCGGAAGAAGAGCAGTTGAATATAAATATAATTGTGAATTTTGTTATTCACTAGGTGTCCGAATAAACGAAGAAAAAATTAGAATACTCTTAACAGATGCAAAAGGAAACAAAATAATTTATAAATCTTATGATTACAATTCAGATTCAGGAGATATTCTAGTTGTTTTAATTGATGCCCTAAAATCTTTTATTTCTGAATTAGATCTTAAATATAGTTCAAAAATTATAGGAATAGGAATTTCTATTCCTGGTATATACAATAAAGAAAGTGCTTTTTTAGAGTTTACATTAAGTAGAAGACATCCTGCTTCTTCTTTACAACAAATAGAAAACGAATTATCTTTACCTGTTTGGGTTGAAAATGAAGCTAATATGTCTATTCTTGCTGAAGCTATAATTGGCAACCATAAAAATTTAACTGATTTTACCGTTATAAACATAAGTAATAATGTAACTTGTTCTACATTCCATAAATTTGGAACAACAAGTGATGAATACTTCTTTAAAGCCAGTCGGGTTCATCATATGATTATTGATTATGAACAACAAAAAAAAGTTGGCGACTGCATTTCATATAAAGTTCTTATAGAAAAAATTAAAAAAATATTCCCTGAAGTTGAGTCTTTGAAAGGTTTTTTTGGAAATTCCAAAATTTTTAACAGTAGAGAAGGACAGGAAATAATAAAAGAATTTTTAAGATATATGGGTATTATTTTAAAAAATCTCCTTTACACATATAATCCTAGAAAATTGATTATATGTGGAGAAATAGCTAACTATGAAGAATTTCTCTTAAATGATATCTTAAATATAGTTTATGAAGAAAATCATAATTTTTATCGTGGTAGAGAAACTATACATTTCTCAAAATTTAAAGGTGACTCTAGTATTATCGGTGCTGCAATTTTCCCAATAGTCGATAAATTAATGTAGTTTAAGGAGTTTTTATGAAAATAGAAAAAAATCAAGTTTTAGAAATTTTTAAGACATATATTATTTCAACAATAGGTTGTGCTATCTTAGCTTTTTCTATAACCTATTTCTTTTTAGGAAATAAATTGGCTCAAGGTGGAGTATCTGGAATTTCTCTAATTTTGCACTACTTATTTCATATTGAAGTCAGTTATTTATATTTTGCTTTAAATATACCTCTACTTATAGCTGGATATAAGTTCCTTGGACGCGATTTTATATTTAAAACTCTGTATGCAACTTTGGCCCTAAGTATTTTTTTAAAGTTCTTTGATAATTTTAGAGGACCCATGGATGATATTTTAGTTGCTTCTATCTTCGGTGGAGCTCTCAATGGTATTGGCTTAGGAATAATTTTTTCCAGTGGTGGCTCAAGTGGTGGTATGGACATTGTTGCTAAAATTGTAAATAAGTATAAAGGAATTTCTATTAGTCGAACTCTTTTATTCTTAGATTTTGTTGTTCTTTCTTCAGTTGCTGTTATATTTGGAAAGAATATTTTTATGTATACTTTAATTTCAGTGGTTGTTTCAGCTAAAATGATTGATATTATACAAGAAGGTTTAACTAGTGCAAAAAGAGTTACAATAATCACAAATTTCCCCAGTGAAATTAAACAAAGAATTATGGATGAAGTGGGGCGTGGTGTAACCGTTATATGTGGTCGTGGAGGTTACACAGAAAAAGAAATGGATATTTTACTTTGTATTGTTGGAAAATATCAACTTATCAAAGTAAAAAATATCGTAAAAGAAACTGATCCTAATGCTTTTATGACAGTGAGTCATGAGCATGAAGTTTTTGGAAAAGGTTTTCAAAATAATAGTAATTAATCTTAAATTTTAATTGACATACTTAATAAAATATAATATAATTATACGGTATAAATTATTAGCCTTTCCCACAAAAGGACCGTTGCGTTATATTAAAGAATATAACCATATTAGGAGGATTTAAAAGTGAAAAAATATACTTTTATGCAAAGAAAAGAAGATGTTGTTAGAGAATGGCATCATTACGACGCTGAAGGACAAATTTTAGGTAGATTAGCTGTAGAAATAGCTAAAAAATTAATGGGTAAAGAAAAGTTAACATTTACTCCACATATCGATGGAGGAGATTATGTTGTAGTAACTAATGTTGAAAAACTTGTTGTTACAGGTAAAAAATTAACTAATAAAGTTTACTATAACCACTCTGGATTCCCTGGTGGAATAAGAGCTAGAAAATTAGGTGAAATCCTTGAAAAAAAACCAGAAGAATTATTAATGCTAGCTGTTAAAAGAATGCTTCCAAAAAATAAATTAGGAAGAGAACAACTAACTAGATTAAGAGTGTTTGTTGGAGCAGAACATACTCATACAGCACAAAAACCAAGTAAGGTAGAATTATAATAGGGGGGTAGAACAGTGGCAGATAAAATTCAATATTTAGGAACTGGTAGAAGAAAAACTTCAATAGCTAGAGTAAGATTAATACCTGGTGAACAAGGAATTACAATAAATGGAAAATCAATGGAAGAATATTTTGGAGGAAGAGCTATTCTTTCTAGAATAGTTGAACAACCTTTAGCTTTAACTGAAACTTTAACTAAATATGCAGTTAAAGTAAATGTTGTTGGTGGAGGAAACTCTGGACAAGCTGGAGCAATCAGACATGGAGTAGCTAGAGCATTAGTTATAGCTGATGATAGTTTAAAAGCTGCTTTAAGAGAAGCTGGATTCTTAACAAGAGATTCTAGAATGGTTGAAAGAAAAAAATACGGAAAGAAAAAGGCAAGAAGAAGTCCTCAATTTTCAAAACGTTAGTCTTTTACAACAAAATACAAAAAATATATCCCACAAATTCAATGTTTGTGGGATTTTTTTATCTTTAAATTTCTATTCAAAAATGATAAAAATTTTTATATAAGTTCCCAAATATCTATAAAAACATCTAAATTTATACTTCCTATAAAATAAAAAACTGTGGTATATAAATACCACAGTTTTTTATTTTCACAATTTATATAGTTGTTATTTCTTTTTCTTTTTTAGCTAAAAGTTCATCTATCTCTTTTACATATTTATCAGTTAAAACTTGAACTTTTCCTTCAGCCACTTTTAAGTCATCTTCCGACATTGGGTTTTCTTTATCTTTTTCTAGTTTTTTTAGTTGTGCATTTACATCTTTTCTAATATTTCTAACTGCAACTTTTCCATTTTCAGCTTCAGATTTAGCTAATTTTACATACTCTTTTCTTCTATCAGCTGTTAATTCTGGTAAAACCAATCTGATTACCCTACCATCATTATTAGGAGTCATTCCTACATTTGACGCAAGTATAGCTTTTTCGATTTTAGGTATCATTGATTTATCCCATGGGTCTATAACTAAAAGTCTAGCTTCTGGTGCAGAAACTGTTCCAACTTGATTTAAAGGAACTTCACTACCATAAGAGTCAACTTTTACCATATCCAACATTGAAATATTTGCTCTTCCTGCTCTTATTCCTGTAAATTTATCTTTTACAGCTTCTATAGTTTTTAACATTTTTGCTTCACATTCTTTTAATATTTGATCTGACATAATATACCCCCTATTATATTAATCTGCTACAACTATCGTTCCTATTTCTTCACCCATTATAACTTTCTTTAAATTTCCTTCTACTAATGAATCAAATACTATAATAGGCAATTTATTTTCTCTACATAATGATATTGCTGTCGCATCCATAACTTTTAAATCTTTTGTTAGAACTTCAGTATATGACACTTTATCATATTTTACTGCATCACTATATTTTACTGGATCTTTATCATAAATTCCATCAACTTTTGTTGCCTTTATAACTACATCAACATTCATTTCAATTGCCCTTAATGCTGCTGCTGTATCAGTTGTAAAGTATGGATTTCCAGTACCGGCCCCAAATATAACAACCCTTCCTTTTTCTAAATGTCTTTGAGCTTTTCTTTTTATAAATGGTTCAGCTATTTTTGGCATTTCAATAGCTGTTTGTACTCTTGTTTGTACTCCTAATTTTTCCAAAGAATTTTGTAAAGCCAATGAGTTTATCACAGTAGCAAGCATTCCCATATGATCTCCTGTAACTCTATCAACACCTTGATCTGCACCAGAAAGACCTCTAAATATATTTCCGCCACCTATAACAATGGATACTTCTACTCCAAGATCAACAATTTCTTTTATTTGTCTTGAGTACATCATAATTACATCTGCTGATATACCAAATTCTTGCTCACCCATTAGAGCTTCTCCGCTTAACTTCAATAAAATCTTTTTGTAAAAAGGACTGGTCATATTTCCTCCTATTTTTTTATTTAAAAATAATTTCTACTATTTTTAGTATAACAAATTTCTATACTTTTTCAAATTTTATTTTTTATTTTACTAGGATACAGAACAAAAGCCAACTACTACCGTTGGCTCTCTGCCCTTAATTTATATAATATTTGTATCTTTTACATATCACAAAAAAATAAAGAGAATGCAAAGTTGCATTCTCTTATGTGCCTTACCCTTTGATTTGAGCTGCAACTTCTGCTGCAAAATCTTCTTCTTTCTTTTCTATTCCATCTCCAACTTTGAATCTTACAAATGATAGAACTTTTATATCTCCAGCATATTGAGCAACTGTTTCTTTATTTTCTGCTTTTACAAATACTTGGTCAACTAGACAGTTTTCTTCATAGAATTTATTCATTTTTCCAACTAATATTTTTTCTATGATTTGTGCTGGTTTACCTTCTTCTTCTAATTGTTTTCTAGCAATTTCTTTTTCATGTTCTAAATCAGTTGTAGTAACTTGATCTGCAGATAGATATTTTGGATCCATTGCAGCAACATGCATAGCAATGTCTTTTGCTTTTATTAAATTAGCTTCAGTCGCAGTTCCTGACATTTCTACAACTACACCTAATTTCCCACCTAAGTGACTATATGTTTCAACAAAACCATCTTTTGCTTCTACAACAGATAGTCTTCTTAAATTCATATTTTCTCCAATTTTTGCTATTAATTCTGTCAAAGCTGTTGCAACAGTTTTTCCAGCTTCAAATTCTGCTTCATTTAAAGCTTCTAAAGTTGCTATATTTTTTACTAATACTAATTCTACTAATTTCTTACCAAAATCTTTAAATTCTACATTTTTAGCAACGAAATCTGTTTCAGAGTTAAATTCTAATATAACTGCTTTTTTGTGATCTGCAGAAACTGCATCGAATATTAATCCTTCTGCCGCTATTCTTCCTGCTTTTTTAACAGCTTTAGCTATTCCTTTTTCTCTTAAATAGTCTATTGCTTTTTCTATATCTCCATCATTAGCTTCTAATGCCTTTTTACAATCAAGCATTCCAGCTCCTGTTCTTTCTCTTAATTCCTTTACTAAACTAGCTGATATTGCTGCCATTTTTATACCTCCTATTAAGTTATAAAATATTATTCTGCTGAACCTTCTTCTACATTTATTTCTTCTGATACAGGTTCAACAGTTTCTTTCCCTTGATTTCCTTCAACGATAGCATTTGCAATTACAGATGTAATTAATTTTACTGATCTTATTGCATCATCGTTTGCAGGAATTGGATAAGTTATTAAATCTGGATCTACATTTGTATCTATCATAGCAAATACAGGTATTTTTAAAGTACTTGCTTCTATTACTGACAATTCTTCCATTTTAACATCTACTACATATATTGCATCTGGAGCTTTTTCCATATCTCTAATTCCAGATAAGTTTTTAGAAAGTTTGCTTAATTCTTTTCTGAAAGCTGCTGCTTCTTTTTTAGTGTATCCAGAATCTAAAGTTCCATCTGCATCCATTCTTTCTAATTCTTTCATTCTTTCAATTCTTTTTTTGATAGTTGAAAAGTTTGTTAACATTCCACCTAACCATCTGCTGTTTACATAGTACATTCCTGATCTTTCAGCTTGTTCTTTCACAGCTTCTTGAGCTTGTTTTTTAGTTCCAACAAATAGAACTTTTCCACCATTTTCTGCTATTTTTCTCATTTCTTCATAAGCTTCTTCTATTTTCTTTAAAGATTTATGTAAGTCAATTACATGAATTCCATTTCTTTCTGTGAAAATATAAGGTTTCATTTTTGGATTCCATCTTTTAGCTTGGTGACCAAAGTGTACTCCTGCTTCTAATAATTGTTTCATTGATACTACTGACATTTTTTCCTCCTGATTTTTAAATTTGGTTATACTTCCATCAATCTCAAAACTAAGCAATCCATAAATTTTGGAGCACCCCGCTTAGAAATAATTGATGTGTTTTTTAAACGCCAATAGATTTTATCACCTTTTTTATTTTTTGTCAATGTTTAAACCTCTTATTTGCTTTCTTGCTCTATATTTTTTTCTATGATAAAATATAAAAAATATTCTAAAATCAGCTGGGAGGAAAAATGAGAACACTTAAATCCTTTTTTTTAATTTTCACTTTATTTCTTATCTTAACAATATCTACATTCTCTAACATTAAAACTACAATTGATATTGAGAAAATTCAAAGCATTGGTTATTCTCAATTTGATAATTCAAATGACAACTTTATACTATTTCAAAAAATAAGAAAAGAAAAAAATTCAAAAGTTGTAGCATTTTGGAATGAACCTGAATTAAATGCAACTTCGATTAGTAATGCATTAGTTCAAGAAAACTTAAAATTTTTTGATGTAGTTAATTCATTTGTACATGACAGGGCTTTAGTTACAAAATATAATTTAAAGAATAATAAGTCCATCATTGCTTATGATATCGTTTTTCAATCTAAAAAAAATCCCCAAATCTTTGTTTCTATAAATTTTAGTGGAAAAGTTTCTCTAAAAAAATCTGAAATTTCTGCTTTAATAAATGAAGCTGAATCATTTATTAAATAATTTTAATATTTTTCATAACTATATTTTGTATAATATAAAAATAGGAGGTTTTTTATGGAAAATCGTGTTAAGAATAAAATAGCTTTTATAACTGGTGCCAGTAGTGGAATAGGTAAAGCTTGTGCTAAAAAACTTGCTAAATTGGGAGCAAATTTAATTTTAACAGCCCGTAGAAAAGAAATTCTTGAAAATTTAAAGAAAGATTTAGAAGAAAAATATCAAATTAAAGTACTTATTTTAACTTTTGATGTTAGAAATTATGATGAAGTAAAATCTAATATAGATTCTTTACCTGATGACTGGAAAAATATTGAAATTTTAATTAACAATGCCGGTTTAGCTGTTGGTTTAGATAAATTTCATGAATATAAGATAGATGATGTTGATAAAATGATAGATACTAATGTGAAAGGTTTTATTTATATTGGAAATTCTATAATTCCACTTATGTTAAAAACTGATAAGGTATGTAGCGTTATTAATATAGGTTCTGTTGCTGGAGATATTGCTTATCCTGGTGGAAGCATATATTGTTCTACTAAATTTGCAGTAAAAGCTCTTAGCGATTCTATGAGAGCTGATTTAATGGATAAAAAAATTAAAGTAACAAATATAAAACCAGGACTTGTAGAAACAGAATTTAGTGTTGTTAGATTTAGAGGTGATCAAGACAAGGCAGATAGTGTTTATAAAGGCATTGATCCTCTTTATGCTGAAGATGTTGCAGAAACAATAGTCTATGTCGCAAACTTACCTGATAAAATACAAATTCCTGAACTCTCGATTACTCCATTACACCAAGCCAGCGGAATTCATATATTTAAAAATAATTAAAAAATAAGGGCATAGCCCTTATTTTTCTTTTACTTTAAAACCGTCTGCTCTAAGAGCATCTATTACTCTTTGACCACTTGCCTCATCTTTACATTCTATTACAACACTTAATTTTTGTTCATTAATATCTAAATCTATATTATATCTAGTTTGATTTAAGTATAATATATTAACTCTATGATCTTTTAAAATTTCAGTAACTCTATTTACTTGGCCGTAAGAATCATTCAAATTAACAGTAAATCTTATTCTTCTTCCTTGAATAATTTGTGCTCTATTTACAATTTTTTCTATATTATTTATGTCTATATTTCCACCTGAAATTACACAACAAACTTTTTTCCCATTTACATCTATTTGTTTCGATAACAATCCTGCTAATGATGTGGCTCCTGCTCCTTCTGCAACAACTTTTGACTTTTCTAAAAGAAATAAAATCGCTTGTGCTATTTCCTCTTCACTTACACTTATAATCCCATCCACATATTTCTTTACTATTTCAAAAGTAACATCCCCAACTTTTGCAACTGCTATTCCATCCGCTATCGTTTTACACTTATCTAAAGTAATAACTTTTCCTTCTTCCAAAGATTTCTTCATAGAAGCTGCACCACTTGCTTCAACTCCATAAACTTTTACATTAGGATTTTTACTTTTTAATGCAAGTGCTACTCCTGCAAGTAATCCTCCACCACCTACAGGAACA
This sequence comes from Fusobacterium gastrosuis, assembly GCF_900095285.1. Lineage (GTDB taxonomy): Bacteria > Fusobacteriota > Fusobacteriia > Fusobacteriales > Fusobacteriaceae > Fusobacterium > Fusobacterium gastrosuis. The sequence continues at coordinate 332,661 of NZ_LT607734.1, forward strand.
AACACTATATCTATATCTTTTTTATCTTCCAAAATTTCCAACCCTATTGTTCCTTGTCCAGCTATAACATATTCATCATTAAATGGATGTAAAAATGTTAGCCCCTCTTCCTTTTGAATTTCTAAGGCTTTTTGATAGGCATAGTCATAAAATGCTCCATATTGAACTACTCTTGCTCCGTAAGATTTTGTTGCCTCTACTTTAGATAATGGTGCTGTTTCTGGCATAACAATCGTTGCAGGAATATTAGCTGTTCTCGCTCCCAAAGCCACTCCTTGAGCATGATTTCCAGCTGATGATGCTATGACCCCTTTTTCCTTTTCCTCCTCTGAAAGATTTAAAATTTTATTAACTGCACCTCTTATTTTAAAAGAACCTGTTTTTTGTAAATTTTCTAACTTTAAATATACTTCACATCCAAGCATTTCATCTAAGGTTTTACATTCCATTAAGGGAGTTTTTTTTATGCTATCCTTAATATTTTCATATGCTTTTTCCACATCTCTTAACTCTAACATTCAAAACACCTTCTTTTTTTAAATATATTAAAATTATAGCATATTTTATATAAATATTTCAATTTTTTCTAAAAATAATCATTTTTTTATAAATATAGAAATATATTTGATAAAAACTAATTACTCTATATTCTAAGTAAAAAAGACCGGAAATATCTGTTCTTTTTCCTTTGTTAGTTTTCTAAACCTAACTTTTAAAAGTCAACATATCACTTTCCAGTCTTTTTTATTTATTTACTTATTATTTTTTTATATTATAGAATACTCCTATTCCTTTGTATTCAGCAATTTCTCCTAATTCTTCTTCAATTCTTAATAGTTGATTATATTTTGCCATTCTATCTGTTCTTGATGTAGATCCAGTTTTTATTTGTCCAGCATTTGTTGCAACAGCAACATCAGCTATTGTAGCATCTTCTGTTTCTCCAGATCTATGAGATACTACAGCAGTCATTCCAGCTCTTTTAGCCATTTCAATAGCTTCTAATGTTTCAGTTAATGTTCCAATTTGGTTTAATTTTATAAGTATAGAGTTTCCTGCCCCTAACTCTATTCCCTTTCTTAATCTTTCAGTATTTGTAACAAATAAGTCATCTCCAACTATTTGAACTTTATCTCCAATAGCTTTAGTTAGTTTTACCCAACCTTCCCAGTCATCTTCACCTAATCCATCTTCTATTGAAACTATTGGATATTTAGCTGTTAATGTTTTATACCATTCTATCATCTCATCAGTACTTCTTACAACTCCACCTTCTCTTTTGAAATGATATTCATATTTTCCATCAGCAGTTTCTTTACAAAATTCACTTGATGCAGCATCCAATGCAAATGTAATATCTTTTCCTAATTCATATCCAGCTGCTTTTACTGCTTCGCTTATTAAAGCTAAGGCTCCTTCTGTTCCTTGAATTTTAGCAGGTGCATATCCACCTTCATTTCCAACATTTGTTGAATCTCCATTAGCTTTTAAAAGTTTTCCTAAATGATGGAAAATTTCACATCCCATTCTCATTGCTTCTGAAAAATCTTTTGCTCCAACTGGTTGTACCATAAACTCTTGTACATCTACCGCTGAATCTGCATGCGATCCACCATTCAATATATTCATCATAGGTAAAGGTAATTCTTTTGCACTTACTCCACCTAAATATTTATAAAGAGGTTGCCCCAAAGCTTCTGCTGCTGCTTTTGCCACAGCTAAAGATACTCCAAGAATTGCATTCGCTCCTAATCTTCCTTTATTTGTTGTTCCATCTAAAGCTATCATAGTTTTATCAATCGCAACTTGATTTAAAGCATCCATTCCTAATAATGCTTCCTTTATTTCTGTATTAACATTATGAACTGCTTTTAAAACACCTTTTCCTAAATATCTTGATTTATCTCCATCTCTTAATTCAACAGCTTCATGACTTCCTGTTGAAGCTCCAGAAGGAACTGCAGCTCTTCCTCTCGCTCCACATTCCAATACTACATCTACTTCAACTGTTGGATTCCCTCTTGAATCTAAAATTTCTCTTGCAACTATATTTGCTATACCTGTCATTTAAAATCCTCCTTATATATTATAATATTCTATCCCTTTATTTGTATTACCTTTATCGAATTAGTTGTTCCTTGAATAAAGATACTTTCTCCACAAGTAGCAACTATTATATCTCCTGTATCTACTAAATTTAATTTCTTTGCTATTCTTTCAGCTAAAATAAAAAATTCTTCCAATGTTTTAGGACTAGCATCAACATAAGGGATTATCCCTCTTGTCAATACAAGTTGGTTTGCTGTTTTTTCATTATTTGTTATTGCTAAAATATTTGCTGTAGGAAAATATCTTCTCATATCTCTTGCAGCTCTACCAGATTCTGTTCCTACAACTATTAATTTAGCTTTTAATGCCTCACTTATATCAGCAGCCCCCTCTGCAACGGCTGATGTAATATCTTTTGCTTTTTCTTCTTTTACATAGAAATATGGTATAGTTGGATCTACTTTTAAAGAAATTTTTCTCATTACTTCAACTGCTTCTAAAGGATATTTTCCTTTTGCTGTTTCACCAGATAACATGATAGCGTCTGTTCCATCTATTATAGCATTCGCAACATCGTTAGCTTCCGCTCTTGTTGGTCTTGGATTTTTTATCATTGAATCCAACATTTGAGTAGCTGTTATAACAATTTTCCCTGCCAAATTACATTTTCTTATCATCATTTTTTGAGCAAATGGTACATCTTCAACCGCTATTTCAACTCCTAAATCTCCTCTTGCTACCATTATTCCATCAGATTCAGTTAAAATTTCATCAAAATTATCTAAACCTTCTTGATTTTCTATTTTTGAAATAATAAGAATTCTATCTCCACCATTTTCATGTAAAACTTTTCTTACTTCCCTTACATCTTCTGCTTTTCTTATAAATGATGCAGCTACAAAATCTACATTATTTTCACAACCAAATTTTAAATCTTTTATATCTTTCTCAGACAAAGCTGGTAATTGAACAACTACACCTGGCAAATTGATTCCTTTATTTTCACCTAAGTCTCCATTATTTTTTGCAATACATACAACTTCATTCCCAATGATTTCTTGAACTTCAAGTTCTATTAAACCATCATCAACAAGCACCATATCTCCAACTTTTAAGTCTTTTGCAAAATTTTCATAGGTAACTGCAACTTTTTCCTTATTTCCAATAAATGACTTATCTGTTGTAAAAGTAAACTTTTGCCCAGCTTGTATTGAAACATCTTTCCCATCTTCTAATTTTATAGTTCTTATTTCAGGTCCTTTTGTGTCAAGTAATATTGCCCCTCTTAATCCTGATTCTGACATAGCCTGTCTAAAATTCTTTATTCTATTCCCATGTTCTTCATAATCTCCATGAGAAAAGTTTAACCTCATCACGTTCATTCCTCTATCTAATAAACTTTTTAACATTTCCACTGATTCAGTTTTAGGCCCAATTGTGCAAACTATTTTTGTTTTTTTCAATATACTCACCCCATATTTTTTACATCTTCCCTTTATCTTTATAATTTTATAATAAAGAATATAAATTATCAAGAAAAATCAAGGTTATTTTTTATACTTTTTTTGTATATTTCTAACTCTTTTATATATAAAATAAAAGAGCCAGCTATTGTTGACTCCTTTCATTATATTAGATAACATAAAATATTAAATTACTTTTAAAAACTTTATATTTCTTTTTTCATTTCAAGCTCTTTTCTTCTAAGATTATCTCCATTTAGAATATAGACAAGATCTGAAAATAAGTGTACTGTATGATCTGAAAACCTTTCATATTTTTTATTTAAATCCCAAAATAATAGCAGCTCTTTTTTTAAAATTTTCTCATTTTTCAAAAATTCTAACACTTTTTTCTCTGTTTTTTTCGACTCTAAATTTACAATATAGTCTGTTTCAATATTTTCATATATAATCTTTTCATCTTCTTTTATAAAAGCTTGTACATATTTATTGTAAAAATTTTCTATTATTTTTATATTTCTAAGTACAAGAATATCAAAATATTCTATCGAATTTTTATCCATTTCTTTTATTTCCAAAATTATTTTTAAATTTTGTTTTAACAAATCTGCCATTCTTTCAAGTAATCTAGCTCCATTTATCATCATAATAAAAAATCTTAAATTTTTAGCTGCTGGCTGATATCTTGCAATTGCAATAATAGATGATTCTTTTATTATAACTTCAAATGAATTTATCATATTTTCTACTCTTTGACTTTCTTCTATGACTTTTTCAACATTCGTTTCTTTTATTGCTTCTTTATTTAAGTCTATTAAATAAGATAGTAATTTCATTACTTCTATATAATTTTTGTTAATATTTTCTATACTTTCATCTAAATTTCTCATATTTTCTCCTTCTATATTTTTATATATTCCTATCCAAATCTACCTGTAATATAATCTTCTGTTTTTTTATTTTTAGGAATTGTAAACATATCAGTTGTCTTTCCATATTCTATTAATTCCCCCTGGAAAAAGAACCCTGTTTTATCAGATATTCGTGATGCTTGTTGCATATTATGAGTAACAATGACAATCGCATAATTTGCTCTCAGCTCCATAATTAACTCTTCAATTTTACTTGTTGATATTGGATCTAATGCTGATGTCGGTTCATCCATAAGTAGTATTTCAGGTTTTATTGAAATTGCTCTTGCTATACACAGTCTTTGTTGCTGCCCTCCAGATAAACTAAGAGCTGATTTATGCAATTTATCTTTAACTTCATCCCATAAATTAACTGCTTTCAAAGATTTTTCAACTATTTCTTCCAAAACAACTTTACTTTTTTCTCCATGAATTTTAGGGGCATAAATTAAATTCTCATATATACTCTTTGGAAAAGGGTTTGGTTTTTGAAATACCATTCCTATTCTTTTTCTCAATTGAACTAAATCACAATCTTTTGAAAAAATATTTTTACCATCTAATAAAATTTCCCCCTCATATCTTGCTATTTCAATCAAATCATTCATTCTATTTATTGAACGCAAAAATGTAGATTTCCCACATCCTGACGGACCAATTAACGATGTAATTTCATTCTCTTCTATATTCATGTTCACATTTTTTAAAGCTTGGTAATTCCCATAATAAAAATTTAATTTTTTTACTTCTATTTTTGCCATTTTTTCTCCTTATTTTTTTAAGTATTCCCTTATATATGCTCCAAGTAAGTTGAAACCAACAGTTATAACCACCAGTACAAAAACAGTTCCATCTATAATTTCTCTTGACATATTTGAAACCTGTGTTGAAACAACAAAAAGGTGATAAGGTAATGTCATTATTTGATCCCATATACTTTCAGGTAGAAATGGTATATAAAAAGTTACTGCTGTAAACATAATAGGTGCTGTTTCACCAGCTGCTCTAGATATGCTTAATATAATCCCTGTTAATATTCCAGGACTAGCACTAGGTAAAATTACTCTTTGTATTGTTTGCCATTTCGTCGCTCCTAAAGCTAATGATGCTTCTCTTAATGTGGTCGGAACTTGCTGTAATGCTTCTTTTGTAGCTGTAATTATAACAGGTAAACACATTATACTTAAAGTTAATGCTCCAGCTAATAGAGATACACCTAATTTTAAATGTACAACAAACAATGCCATCCCAAAGAGCCCATAAATTATACTAGGTATCCCTGCTAAATTTAAAATTGTCAATTCGATTAATCTCAAAAATATTCCTTTTTTTGAATATTCAACCAAATAAATACCTGTTAAAACTCCAAGTGGTACAACTATTAAAAGAGTTAAAATTGTTAAATATACTGTTCCTAAAATGGCTGGATATATTCCTCCTTCTCTCATACCATTCTCTGGCATAGAACTTAAAAAAGTCCAACTTATACTTTGGATTCCTTTCAAACCTATATATAACAACACACTTAAAATTGGTAAAATTGAAATTAATGCCACTATTTTTATAAAAATTTCAATTATTCCTCCACTAAATCCTTTCAATAATTTCATTTTCCTCCACCTTTTATAAAATAATCTGCCAAAATATTTATAATAAAACTTATAATAAATAAAATAAGTCCAATTGCAAATAAAGCATAGTAATGTTCACTTCCTTGAATAACTTCTCCCATTTCACTCGCAATAGTAGCAGTTAATGTTCTTACTGGTACAAGAGGAGTTTTAGCAATAACAGGTGCATTTCCTGTTATCATTAAAACAGTAATTGTTTCTCCCAATATTCGCCCAAAACCTAGCATTATACTGGAAAATATCCCCGGAGCTGCTGCAGGGAGTAGAATAAAAAGTATTGTTTCCAATTTATTTGCTCCTAAAGCTAATGATGCTTCCTTGTAAGACTTATCTATATTATTTAAAGCATCATCTGATATAGATACAATTGTTGGTATTGCCATAAATGATAGCATTATTCCTCCAGTCAATGCAGTTAGTCCAGTATCTAGTTTAAATATACTCTGAATAGTATCTGAAAAAATATACAATCCTAAAAAACCAAGTACCACTGATGGAATTGCCGACATAATTTCAATATTTATCTTATAGATTTTCCTCATTTTATCTGATGCATATTCTGCCATATAAATTACTATAAAGAAACTCATAATCACTGAAAATACGATTGCTACTATGCTTACCCAAAAAGTTCCCGTAATTAACGGAACTATCCCATATACTCCTGAAAGTGAAATCCAATGCATACCAAAGAAAAAATCAGATACTGAATAGAATTCAAAGAATTTTATTCCATTTATAAATAAAAATAAAAACATTAGTACTATACATAAAATATTAATAAATGCTATTATCTTTAAAATATATTTCACAGCTTTCCCCCCCTTATATTTTTTATTTTTAATTAATTTTAAAGAAGTCATGTAAATTTAAAATATATTTCATGTAAAAATTATGTAAAAAAAAATTTACATAATTTTTACATATTTTCTATATTAGTTTTACATAAAACTTTTAAACTTAAGACATCAAAAAATATTAAACTTTAGGAGGATTTTATGAAAAAAATATTAAAAAATTTGGCCCTTTTACTTGTCTTTAGTCTATTATTTCAACAAGGATTTGCTAAATCAAATATTATTCAGTTGAAAGGTTCGGACACTATTTTAAATTTATCTCAAGCTCTAACAGAGCAATATATGAAACAAAACAAAGTGAGAATTTCAGTAGTTGGTGGTGGTTCTGGAATAGGTATTGCAGCTTTGCTTAATAAAACAACAGATATAGCATTAGCTTCTCGTAGTATTAAAGACAAGGAAATAAAAATTGCAAAGGAAAATGGAATAGATGTTCAAGAAACTATTTTAGGTTTCGATGGTATTACTATAATTGTAAATAAAAATAATAAAATTAAAAATTTAGATTCTATAACTCTAGGAAAAATTTTTAGAGGAGAAATAAAAAATTGGAAAGAGTTAGGTGGTAATGATTCTCCTATCATTGTTCTTTCTCGTGATTCTTCTTCAGGTACTCATGAGTTTTTTAAAGAACATATAATTAGAGAAAATAACCCTAAAGGAACTCAAGAGTATGGAGAAAAAACTTTATATATGCCATCTAATGAGGCCATAAAAAAAGAAGTCGCAAAGAATGGGATAGCTATTGGCTATATCGGAATGGGATATATGGATGATTCTGTCAAAGCTATTAGCATAGACAATATATCTGCAAGTTCTAAAAATGTTTTAGACAAAACATATCCTATTGCTAGAGCTGTTTACTGGTACTCAGATAAAAATAGTTCTCCTGAAGTTCAAAAACTAATCAGTTTTGCATTAAGCTCAGAAGGGCAAAAAATTGTTAACACTGAAGGATTTGTCCCTCTAAAATAATATGTTATAATAAATATTATCAAGTAAGATGAGGTGTTAAAATTGAAAGTTCTTATTGTTGAAGATGATTTAGAAATTCAAGATTTAGTAAATTACTTTTTAAAAAAAGAAGGTTTCAAAACTGAAAAAACAGATAATGGTTTAGAGGCTCTAAGATTATTAAAAAAAGATAAATTTGATTTTATCATCTTAGATTTAATGCTCCCTCAATTAAGTGGAAATCATGTTGCAAAAATAGTTAAAGAAATGCCAGAAGAATATGGTAATCCCTTTATTATCATACTAACTGCCAAAACACAAATTGAAGATGTCTTAGAAGGATTTTCCCTAGGAGCTGATGATTATTTGAAAAAACCATTTGATCCTAGAGAATTAATTGTCCGAATAAAAAAAATCTCTCAACAAAATAAAATTCAGACTTCTAATTTATATCAATTTCACTCTCTTATCTTAGATGATTTAAAACATTTAGTTTCAATTAATGACATGGAAATTGAACTGTCAAAAAAAGAATATGATCTTCTTTTTTTACTATTAAGAAATAAGGGGTTAGTTATCAGTAGAGATAAGATTTTAGATGAAATTTGGGGAACTTCTTATTATTCAGGAGATCGAAGTGTCGATGTATATATTTCTAAATTAAGAGAAAAATTACCTGAAATTGCCGGTTATATTAAAACTATAAAGGGGGTTGGATACAAATTAGACGAAAAGAACTTTTAAGCCTTATAGCTATTATTTTTCTTGAAGTTGTTTTTGTTGTTTTTAGTACGCATATTCTCTCTTCACTTTACCAAAAATTAGCAATAGAAGATTTAAAGAAAAATTCAGAAATTATATCCTATTTGGCAAAAAATTTCCCAAGTGAGGATTATAAAAAAGTTTTTGAAAATATTGACTTACGCTTTACTATTATTTCAATTAATGGTGATGTTTTATATGATTCACGAAATACAAATAACAATATAAATATGGAAAATCATTTGTCTAGACCAGAAATTCAAACTTCCTTAAATGAGGGAGTTGGATTTGATATTAGAAAAAGTGAAACTTTTAATGAAGTATATGCATATTATTCAACTTTTTTAACTTCAAAAAATAATAAAAAAATTTTTATTCGTATTTCTTCTTCATATGAAGAGAAAAATACACAATTATTTTTCCTAAAATGTATTCAAATCCTATTTTTTATAATTTTAAATATATTCATAAAATTTTTCTACACAAACTATTTAAAAAGGGATTTGGAGAAAAAAATATCTATAATGAAAGATTTTCTTGAAAGCAATGAAGAAAGAAAAAATCTTCAACTTCACGATGAAAAATGGCTATCACAATTTTGGATTATTCTAAAAGAGTGGCAGAACAAAAATTTAAATAATATTGATAGAATTGAGAAAGAAAAAAAGATATTAAAATCTTTACTAGAATCACTCCCATTTTTCATAGCACTTTTTGATTCCAAAGGTAATATAATTATTAAAAATAATACTTTCTCATCTTTGATTCCAGAAAAAGCAAAGAATTATTTAGAAGCTTTTCCCACTATTGAAATTATTGATATATTGAAAACTTCATTTATAAATAAAAAAAATTTTTCTGAAATTATGTATTTAAAAGAAAGTGAAATTTATTGGGCTTTAGAATTGAAATATTTAGATTTTGATGATGTATTCCTTATTGTTATACAAGATATAACTGAAAAAAAAGAAAAAGAGCAAAATCAAAAAAATTTTTTAAATGATATAAGTCATGAAATAAAAACTCCTCTTACAAATATAAAAGGGTATTTAATTGCTCTCGAAGAAGCAAATCAAGAGGATAAAAAAAATTTTTTTAATATAGTAAATCATAATGTTATAAAAATTGAAAATATTTTGCATGATTTTTTAAAAATTTCTAAACTTGAAGAACACCAATTGTCTAATAACTCTTTTTTTACTTCAGAAGAATTAGAGAAAGAACTTATTTTTTTACTTAGTTATATTATTGAAAAAAAATCTGTTGAATTTACCATAACTAAAAATATAAAATTATTTTTGCCAAAAAATGAAATAATTAGTATTTTAAAAAACTTAATTGAGAATTCAATAATTTATAATGAAAATTCTATCCCGAAAGTTAATCTCAGCATAAAAATAAATGACTCTTTCTATATTTTCGAATTAAAAGATAATGGAATAGGCATCCCTGAAAGCGAAAAAGAGAAAATTTTTCAAAGATTCTATAGAATTGAAAAATCTAGAAATAGAAACCTTGGTGGTACAGGATTAGGTTTAACTATTGTTAAGACTTTAATTGAAAAATTAAATGGAACTATCACATTAAAGAGTAATATAGATCAAGGAACTACTTTCACTATAATCCTTCCGTTGATTTTAGAATAGTTATAAAGTAAGCTACAAAACAAAAAGCACACTTAAAAGTGTGCTTTTTTATCATAAATTCTTATTCATAAAATGGCGCTTCCTAATGGACTCGAACCATTGACGCTGCGGTTAACAGCCGCATGCTCTACCGACTGAGCTAAGGAAGCAGTTGCTTGGCGAATCCCTATTCTCCCAGGTCGCTTCCAACCAAGTACCTTCAGCGTATATGGGCTTAACTTCTAGGTTCGGAATGTTACTAGGTGTACCCCCATAGCTATTCTCACCAAGCTATTTAATTTTAACACATAACACCGTTATGCGCAAGTGTTCTATGAACACTCAAAACTATATAGTAAATACAAACTTGCCTTAGATTAAAACTTCGATATTTAGTATTGGTCAGCTAAATACATTGCTGTACTTACACCCCCAACCTATCAACCTCCTAGTCTCGAAGGTATCTTAAAGAATACTTATCTTGAAGTTAGTTTCCCGCTTAGATGCTTTCAGCGGTTATCTATTCCAAACGTGACTACCCAGCTGTGCCACTGGCGTGACAACTGGTACATCAGAGGTTTGTCCATCCCGGTCCTCTCGTACTAAGGACAGATCTTCTCAATATTCTAACGCCTACAGTGGATAGGGACCGAACTGTCTCACGACGTTCTGAACCCAGCTCACGTACCGCTTTAATGGGCGAACAGCCCAACCCTTGGGACCTTCTCCAGCCCCAGGATGCGATGAGCCGACATCGAGGTGCCAAACCCTACCGTCGATATGGACTCTCGGGTAGGATCAGCCTGTTATCCCCAGGGTAGCTTTTATCCGTTGAGCGACGACCCTTCCATTCGGAATCGCCGGATCACTATGTCCTGCTTTCGCATCTGCTCGACCCGTCAGTCTTGCAGTCAAGCTCTCTTATGCCATTGCACTCTATGGTTGATTTCCATCCAACCTGAGAGAACCTTTGAACGCCTCCGTTACTCTTTCGGAGGCGACCGCCCCAGTCAAACTGCCCACCTAGCACTGTCTCCGTGGCTACAAACCACAGATTAGAATTTCAGCATTGAATGGTTGGTATTCCACCGTTGACTCCGATACAGCTAGCGCCATACCATCTTAGTCTCCCAACTATCCTATACATGCAATGCCAAAACCCAATACCAAGCTACAGTAAAGCTCCATGGGGTCTTTCCGTCCTACTGTAGGTAACCGGTATCTTCACCGGTAATACAATTTCACCAGGCCTCCCGTCAAGACAGCGCTCAAATCATTACACCATTCGTGCAGGTCGGAACTTACCCGACAAGGAATTTCGCTACCTTAGGACCGTTATAGTTACGGCCGCCGTTCACCGGGGCTTCAATTCGGAGCTCTCACTCCTCCTCTTAACCTTCCGGCACTGGGCAGGTGTCAGCCCATATACATCGCCTTACAGCTTAGCATAGACCTGTGTTTTTGTTAAACAGTTGCTTGAGCCTCTTCACTGCGACCCCCATGCGCTTTGTGTCGCGTGGACACTAACACACAAGGGCTCCCCTTCTCCCGAAGTTACGGGGTCATTTTGCAGAGTTCCTTAACGAGAGTTAGCCTGTCCGCCTTAGATTTCTCATCCTGACCACCTGTGTCGGTTTACAGTACGGGCAGTTATACATTAACGCTAGAAGCTTTTCTCGGCAGCGTGGGATTTGCGCATTCATCTTACGACTATACATTACACCTCAAGTTTAACCTAGCGGATTTTCCTTCTAAGTCACTCTACATGCTTATACGGACACTTCCGTTCGTCCGCGCGCATACCCTTCTGCGTCCCTCCATTACAATATATAACTGGCACAGAAATATTAATCTGTTTTCCATTCGCCTACGCATTATAGCCTGGGCTTAGGTCCCGGCTTACTCAGGGAAGACAAGCTTTACCCTGAAAACCTTGGTCTTCCGGCGAGGGGGATTCTCGCCCCCTTTCTCGCTACTTATTCCTGCATTCTCACTTCTGATACCTCCAGAGTCAGTTACCCTTCTCCTTCAACAGCCTACAGAACGCTCTCCTACCAATCCTTACGGATTCCACAGCTTCGGTTTATAACTTAGCCCCGTTACATTGTCGGCGCAGAGACTCTCGACTAGTGAGCTATTACGCACTCTTTAAAGGTATGGCTGCTTCTAAGCCAACCTCCTAGTTGTCTATGAATCTCCACCTCCTTTCCCACTTAGTTATAATTAGGGACCTTAGCTGGTGGTCTGGGTTGTTTCCCTTTCGACAATGGAAGTTAACTCCCATAGTCTCACTCCTGAGCTTTAAATTATGGTATTCGGAGTTTGATTGATTTCAGTAAGCAATGCGCCCCCTAGATCATTCAGTGCTCTACCCCCATAATTGAACACTCAAGGCTGCACCTAGATGCATTTCGGAGAGAACGAGCTATCTCCTGGTTCGATTGGCTTTTCACCCCTAAACCTACCTCATCTCCCAACTTTTCAACGGCGGTGAGTTCGGACCTCCACTGTGTCTTACCACAGCTTTATCCTGGACAGGTTTAGATCACCAGGTTTCGCGTCTACGCCAAACGACTAAATCGCCCTATTAAGACTCGGTTTCCCTTCGGCTCCGTTATACTTAACCTTGCCGTTTAACGTAACTCGCAGGATCATTCTCCAAAAGGCACGCCATCACTAGTAAACTAGCTCTGACCGCTTGTAAGCACACAATTTCAGGTTCTATTTCACTCCCCTCCCGGGGTTCTTTTCACCTTTCCCTCACGGTACTATGCGCTATCGGTTAGTAAGAGTATTTAGCCTTATGAGATATGGTCCTCACAGATTCACACAGAATTCCTCGTGTTCCATGTTACTTGGGAGCAAGATTATATGCGCATTGGTTCACCTATACAGGACTATCACCTTCTACGGTTTATCTTTCCAGATAATTCTAGTTAGGCAATACGACATACTGAATATCTTACAGTTCTTCATCATCTTGTCCCTCTACCCCTTAAGCGCAACGGCTGTATCCTTGACACGCATTAAGGTTTGGGCTTGACCCATTTCGCTCGCCGCTACTTTGGGTATCGTTTTTACTTTCTTTTCCTCAGGTTACTTAGATGTTTCAGTTCACCCGGTTCCCTCTTTCGTACTAAGACTCCATCTTAGTAGATTGCTCCATTCGGAAATCTTAGGCTCTTGCGCTCGTTTGCAGCTTACCTAAGCTTATCGCAGCTTACCACGTCCTTCATCGGCTCTTACTACCTAGGCATCCTTTGTGTGCCCTTAAGTATTTTAACCTATTTTTTTTTGACAGCTAACTCTAAAGAAATTTTAGAGTTTGTTTTTTGTTTTTTTCTTGTTTGTTCTACTATATAGTTTCCAATGTTCATATGAACATAGCAAATAGAGAAAGACAGCTTCTCCTTAGAAAGGAGGTGATCCATCCGCACGTTCCCGTACGGATACCTTGTTACGACTTCACCCCAATCGCTAATCACACCCTCGGAACATCCCTCCTTACGGTTAGGCCTGTTACTTCAGGTGCAACCAACTCTCGTGGTGTGACGGGCGGTGTGTACAAGACCCGAGAACGTATTCACCGCAACATAGCTGATTTGCGATTACTAGCGATTCCAACTTCATGTACTCGAGTTGCAGAGTACAATCCGAACTAAGAATAGTTTTCTGAGATTTGCTCCACCTCGCAGTTTCGCTTCTCTCTGTACTACCCATTGTAGCACGTGTGTAGCCCAGCGTATAAGGGGCATGATGACTTGACGTCATCCCCACCTTCCTCCTGCTCATCGCAGGCAGTATCGCATGAGTCCCCAACTTAATGATGGTAACATACGAAAGGGGTTGCGCTCGTTGCGGGACTTAACCCAACATCTCACGACACGAGCTGACGACAGCCATGCACCACCTGTCACTAAGTTCTCCCGAAGGAGCACATCCATATCTCTATAGACTTCTTAGGATGTCAAACGCTGGTAAGGTTCCTCGCGTTGCGTCGAATTAAACCACATGCTCCACCGCTTGTGCGGGTCCCCGTCAATTCCTTTGAGTTTCATACTTGCGTACGTACTCCCCAGGCGGATTACTTATCGCGTTAGCTTGGGCGCTGAGGTTCGACCCCCAACACCTAGTAATCATCGTTTACGGCGTGGACTACCAGGGTATCTAATCCTGTTTGCTACCCACGCTTTCGCGCTTTAGCGTCAGTATCTGTCCAGTAAGCTGGCTTCCCCATCGGCATTCCTACAAATATCTACGAATTTCACCTCTACACTTGTAGTTCCGCTTACCTCTCCAGTACTCTAGCATAGCAGTTTCCAACGCAATACGGAGTTGAGCCCCGCATTTTCACATCAGACTTACTATGCCGCCTAGACGCGCTTTACGCCCAATAAATCCGGATAACGCTTGCGACATACGTATTACCGCGGCTGCTGGCACGTATTTAGCCGTCGCTTCTTCTGTTGGTACCGTCACTTTCTTCTTCCCAACTGAAAGCACTTTACATTCCGAAAAACTTCATCGTGCACACAGAATTGCTGGATCAGACTCTTGGTCCATTGTCCAATATTCCCCACTGCTGCCTCCCGTAGGAGTAAGGGCCGTGTCTCAGTCCCCTTGTGGCCGTTCACCCTCTCAGGCCGGCTACCCATCATCGCCTTGGTGAGCCGTTACCTCTCCAACTAGCTAATGGGACGCAAAGCTCTCTCACAGCGCATATAGCTTTCATAAGTTATGCATGCGCATATCTCATAATATCCGGTATTAGCATTCGTTTCCAAATGTTGTCCCAGTCTGTGAGGCAAGTTCTTTACGCGTTACTCACCCGTCCGCCACCCAAACCGAAGTTCAAGTAGACTTGCATGTGTTAAGCATTCTGTCAGCGTTCATCCTGAGCCAGGATCAAACTCTTCGTTCAATCTATTAAAGCTCATTTGCTTCTTTTTGTTTTACACCAAATTTAATGGTTGCTTTTTGTCTTTTCTCTATTCTTTTGCTAATGTCCTCGTCCTACCTTCTCAAGTGGACATTGATTATCTTACCATCACTACTACTTTTTGTCAACTATATTTTTTTACTTTTTTTATTTTTTTATTACCCTCATCCTTTTCTCTTATTTTTCAATAGAAAAAATTTTCTTCTGACATATTAGTTTTTACTTTTTTATCTTTATAATATTTTTTATTTATTCTTTCATTATTTTATTTTTATATTTTTGTATGTACATTTTTTATTATATAGAAAAATATAAATTTAATGTAGTTTTATTACATTTATTAGATTATCAATTAAAAAAATAGTAGAGTAGTTCTAGAGTTTTAGTCCATTATGCTAACAGAAGTTAGCTCACGAAGTTGACTTTTTTTATTTATTTCATGATTATCCTTAATTATAATTTCTCTTACTAAAAAAATTATTTTTTATTTAAAATTTTATTATTGCATTTTTATATTTAAAATGATATAATACTTTGCGTATTATATAAAATGATGGATTTAAGGAGGTGCTAATAATGCAAAGATGTGAAATTACAGGAACTGGTCTTATAAGTGGAAATAAAATATCTCACTCTCATAGATTGACTAGAAGAGTTTGGAAACCAAATTTACAAATTACAACTATAACAGTTAACGGAACTCCAATTAAAGTAAAAGTTTGTGCTAGAACTCTAAAAACTTTAAAAGGTGCTTCTGAAGTTGAAGTTATGAGAATTTTAAAAGCTAATGCTAGTACTCTTAGCGAAAGATTAGCAAAATGTTTAGCTAAATAATTATTTAAAAAAGACAATTTAAGTATTGTCTTTTTTATTTAAAATCTAATTTCATAGAAAATAATAAAAAAGAGATTGTTAAACAATCTCTTTTTTTACTATTATTTATTAATAATCTCTAATATATCTTCTATATTCTTTTCACCAAAATAGATATGCTTATCATTTATCACCACTGCTGGAACACTCATTATATCATATCTATTTTTAAAATCTTGGAATGTAAATATATTTATCATTTCCATCTCTACATTTTTATTCAAAGTTGCTATCCTTTGTGCTGATTGGACTGTCTTTGGACATTTAGTACAAGATAACGAAATTCCAATTTTAATATTTATTGGTTTATCTATTTTAGCAATTTTTGCTAAACTTTCTTCATTAGCAACTTTTTGTCCTGGACCTGCAATATTGTACATTCCTAAAATAAATGAATTTAATTCATGCCCACTTGGGATACTTGAATATTTTAGACCTGAATACTCTCCATTTTTATCTAAAATAGATATAGTAGGGAATCTTTCAGCTTTTATTTTAGTTTCTAAATCTTTGTTTTCTCCTACATTGTACGAAGTGAATTTTATTCTATCAGAAATTTCTGCTATTTCTTTTACTGCATTTTCTATTTTTATAGATTCTTCATTATTAGGATCTTTTATAACAACCAATTCTATTTGATTTTCAAATCTTGCCACAACATCTCCCAATTGTTTTCTTAGACCTTCATCTAAGAAAGCTTCTGTTTCTGCTGCAACGCTAGTCACTTTTGTTTCTTCTTTTTCTTCTTTTTTAAGTCCTAATTCTTCTCTCAAATCATGAGCATATTTTTCTATACTTGTTGCTGCTATTGCTCCATCCGCAACTGCTGTTACAACTTGTCTTAATCTCTTAGGTCTTATATCACCTGCAGCAAATATTCCAGGAACATTTGTCATTAAATCTTCATTTGTAGGAATAAACCCAAATTGATCAATCTCTATATGCCCTTTAAATATTTGACTTGATGGTGCATATCCAACAAATACAAACACTCCGAATGTTTCTCCAACTTTTGCTTTGTATTCTGTAACTTCTCCTGTCACATTATTTTTAAATTTTGCTCCTGTTGGTTTCATATCTCCTGTCAATTCTGTTAGCTCTGTATTAAATTTAACTGTAATTTTAGGATGAGCTTTTACCTTATCCCCTATTGACTTAGCACATGTGAAATCTGGCTCTCTTGCTATAATTGTAACTGATTTTCCATATTTTGTTAAGAACATTGCTTCTTCTGCAGCAGCAAAACCTGCTCCTATTACAAATATGTCCATTCCTGTGAAAAATTCTCCATCACAAG
Source organism: Fusobacterium gastrosuis (assembly GCF_900095285.1). Classification (GTDB taxonomy): domain Bacteria; phylum Fusobacteriota; class Fusobacteriia; order Fusobacteriales; family Fusobacteriaceae; genus Fusobacterium; species Fusobacterium gastrosuis. The sequence continues at coordinate 350,022 of NZ_LT607734.1, forward strand.
TTGCACAATATGCAACACCTCTTCCTGTAAATTCTTTTTCTCCAGGAAAACCTAATTTTCTTGGTGCTGCTCCCGTTGCTATAACAACAGCCAATGCTTTGTATTCTCCACCAGTTGTTTTAACTATCTTTATTTTTTGAGTAAAATCCATATCCGTAACTTCTGCTTGAACAAAATTTACTCCAAACCCTTCAGCTTGCTTTCTTGTTTGAGCCATATACTCACTTCCAGAAATTTCTAAAATTCCAGGATAATTTACAACTTCACTTGTTAAACTAATTTGTCCACCTTTATTTTCTTTTTCTATAACAAGTACATCTAACTTTGCTCTTCCTGCATATATACCAGCTGATAATCCTGCTGGACCTCCACCGATAACAATAATGTCATAAATTTTTTCCATTTTTCCTCCTTTGCAATCTATTTTAATTTTTATTTTTAAAACATTAATAAGAAACTATTATTTAATAGTTTTTTATTAATATTTTCAAAATTTTGTTTATAAAAAGGGATATAGTTTAAAACTTATATCCCTTTTTTATTAGTATTCTTTAAAAAGAAGCTTCAAACTTCTTAATCTTATAATTCTCCTACTAAATCAATACTTGGTTTTAAAGTTTCACTTCCAGGTTGCCATTTAGCTGGACATACTTCTCCATGTTCTGCAACAAATTTAGCAGCTTGCAATTTTCTTAATAATTCTTTTGCTTCTCTTCCAATTCCATTATCATGAATTTCATAAGCTTTAATAACTCCTTCTGGGTTAATTACAAAACTTCCTCTTAATGATAATCCTTCTTCTTCTATCATAACATCAAACGCTCTTGCTAAGAATCCTGTTGGATCTGCTATCATTGGATATTCAACTTTTCCAATTTTTGGTGAATGATCACTCCATGCTTTGTGAACAAATTGAGTATCGCAAGATACTGAATATACTTCTGCACCTTCTTTTTTAAATGCTTCATAATGATCTTGTAAATCTTCTAATTCAGTTGGACATACAAAAGTAAAATCTGCTGGATAAAATACAAATACTGACCATTTTCCTAATAAATCTTTATCTGTTACTGTTATAAAATCCTTTTCTGCTTTTTTAAAAGCTGCTGCTTTAAATTCTGGAACTTTTTTTCCTATTAATGACATAATATTCCTCCTAATTAAATTTTATTTTTTAAAATTATAACTAATTTGTAATCATTATAAATTAATAGTACTATAACATACCTTTTTTGTCAAGTATTATTTTTTTAATCTTTCATTTAATTCTTTTGATAGCTCTTCATATCCTTTTTTTCCTAAAAGTGCAAACATATTTTTTTTATAAGATTCAACTCCAGGTTGGTCAAAAGGATTTACATCTAATATATAACCACTTACTGCACATGCCTTTTCGAAGAAATATATTAAATATCCCATATTAAACGGATTCATTTCTGGAATATTTATTACCATGCATGGCACTCCTCCATCTATATGAGCTAGTAATGTTCCTTCAAAAGCTTTACTATTTATATATGATAAATTTTCTCCTGCTAAATAGTTTAGTCCATCTAAATCTTCTTTTTCTTCTTTTATAACTAAATCCTCATTTGTATTTTCTATATTAATTATAGTTTCCATTAGATTTCTTTGCCCATCTTGTATATATTGTCCCATAGAATGTAAATCTGTTGTTAAATCAACTGAGGCTGGGAAAATTCCTTTCTTATCTTTACCTTCTGATTCACCATATAATTGTTTCCACCATTCTGAAATATAGTGTACTCTAGGATCATAATTTGCTAGTAATTCTACCAAATATCCCTTTCTATAAAGAATATTTCTTATAGCAGCATATTTGTAACAATCATTTACATCAAAATTAGCCTTAAAATCCTCTCTTGCCTTTTTTGCTCCCTCTATTATTTCATCAATATTTATTCCAGCAACTGCTATTGGTAATAATCCTACTGCAGTTAAAACAGAAAATCTTCCACCAATATCATCAGCGATTACAAATTTTTCATATCCTTTTTCATCGGCTAATTTTTTTAAAGCACCTTTTACCTTATCTGTAGTTGCATATATTCTTTCTTTTGCTGCTTCCCCATATTTTTTTTCTAGAAGTTCTTTAAAAACCCTAAATGCAATTGCTGGCTCAGTCGTTGTTCCTGACTTAGAAATTACATTAACAGAAAAATCTCTGTCACCTATAATTTCTATCAAATGCTTCAAATATCTTCCTGATATATTTTGCCCTGCAAAATATATTTCTGGTGTCTTTCTATTAGATTTTGATAATGAATTATAAAAACTATGAGATAAAGCTTCTATAACTGCTCTTGCTCCTAAATATGATCCGCCTATTCCCACTACTATTAAAACTTCTGAATCTGATTTTATTTTCTCAGCAGCCTTTTTTATTCTTGTAAATTCTTCTTTATCATAATTTATAGGTAGATCCAACCAACCTAAAAAATCATTTCCTTTCCCTGATTTTTCTTCTAAAACTCTTGCTGCTTTCTCTACTTCAACCTTTATACTTTGTAGTTCATTTTCATCAATAAATTTAAAAACTTTTGAGTAATCCAAGTTTATTTTTTTCATTTTTTCCTCCAGATAAAATAATTTTTATTTAATAATTATAGCACCCTTTTTATTTTTATCAAATTAAGAAATTTGATTTTTCTTTTCTTATTCTTGCCTTTTAATTGAAGTTTTAATTATAAAATGTTATATTTGATTATATTTAAACTTTTTTATATAAAAGACATTCCTATGACATTTTTATTTACTAAAATTATGTAAATAAATTTTTAAATTAGGAGGAAACAATATGGCTAGATTTATTTTGAATGAAACAAGTTATTTTGGAAAAGGGTGTAGAGTTGAGCTTGCCAATGAAATTTTAGCAAGAGGATATAAAAAAGGGCTACTTGTCAGTGATAATATCCTTGCCGAATGCGGAGTTCTGACAAAGGTAAAAAAAGTATTGGATGATGCTAATATCTCTTATGACACTTTTACTGAAATTAAACAAAATCCTACAATAAAAAATTGTAAAGATGGACTTGCAGCTTATAATAAAGCCGAAGCTGATTTTATAATCGCAGTTGGAGGCGGCTCTGTAATTGATACAGCCAAAGCTATAGGAATAACTAAAAATAATCCAGAATTTGAAGATATTAAATCTTTAGAAGGAGTTGCTAACACTAAGAATAAATCTGTTCCTATTATAGCACTACCTACAACTTGTGGAACTGCAGCAGAAGTAACTATTAATTATGTTATTACTGTAGAAGAAGAAAATAGAAAAATAGTTTGTGTTGATCCTAAAGATATTCCAATTGTTGCAATAGTAGATGCAGAGCTTATGATGACATTACCTCCTAGAACAATTGCTTCAACTGGTATGGATGCTTTAACACATGCTATTGAAGGATATATTACTAAAGGAGCTAATACAATTTCAGATATGTTTGAAATAAAGGCTATTGAAATGATAGCAAAACATTTAAGAGGAGCTGTAAAAGATCAAAATTCTATCGATATGGAAGGTATGAGTTTAGCTCAATATATTGCTGGAATGGGATTTTCTAATGTTGGACTAGGAATAGTTCATTCTATGGCTCACCCATTGGGAGCTATCTATGATATTCCACATGGAGTTGCAAATGCACTTCTTCTTCCAATTGTTATGGAATTTAATATGTCGGCTTGTATTGAAAAATATTGTGATATAGCTAAAGCTATGGGAGTGGATATCAATGGACTTTCTAAAGAAGAGGCTGCTAAAGCTGCTGTTAATGCAGTAAGACAACTTGCTATTGATGTTTCTATTCCACAAACTTTGAGAGAAATCAATATTCCAAAAGAGGGTATTCCTAAATTATCAATAGATGCTTTAAATGACGTTTGTACTGGTGGAAATCCTAAAGATGTTACTTTAGAAGATATTAAAAAATTATATCATATTGCCTATTAGAAATTTTAACATACATCATTTAATATCTTATCATTAATAATTTTAGTATAAATCGAGAGTTCATAAAACTCTCGATTCTTTTTTGTTATTGCTTTCCTTTTTCAATTGCTATTTTTTCTTCTTTGGTTCTCATTAAGCCAAATTGTATTGTAATACAAGTGGCAATAATTAAAGCAAAGATATAGAAAGAATATTTTAAAACAGAGATAGGTGAAACATCTACAAGTCCTGTTATAATTAACATTCCTCCATCATAAGGTGTCAGAGCAAGAAATGCACATGCAAATATATCTATTAAACTAGCTAATCTTTTTGGAGCAATTGTGTATTTTTCTCCAATCTCCTTAGCAATAGGTGCAGAAATAATTATAGCTATCGTGTTATTTACCAAAGCTGCTGATAATATACCTGATAAAAGTCCTATTCCATATTCTGCATCCTTTCTTTCTTTCATTTTTTTAGTAATACTTTCTACCAGCCAGTCTACTCCACCATAATATTTTATTAACCCAATTAATCCAGAAATTAATATAGCCACAATTGTTATACTAAACATATCTGCCATTCCTTCTCCGATAGCACCAACCCATTCTAAAAAAGTTATCTTTCCTTCAACTAAACCGATTACTCCAGTCATTGCTATTCCTAAAAATAAAACTCCTGATACATTAAATCCTAATAAGGCTGATATCAAAACTACAATATAAGGAATTACTCTTGTTATATAAAATGTGTGCTCTCCTTCAATAGGAGCAACTCCTCCTAAAACACCATATAAAATACATGCTACAATGGCTGCTGGAAGTGCTATAAAAAAATTCATCTTAAATTTATCTTTCATTTCAGAGCCCACTCCTTGTGCTGCTGAAATTGTTGTATCCGAAATCATTGAAAGATTATCACCAAAATATGCTCCTCCTATAACAGCAGACGCAGTTAAGGGAACATTTAAACCTGCGGCTTCCGCAACTCCTAAAGCAATTGGTGCCATAGCTGCAATCGTTCCCATAGAAGTCCCTATTGCTGTTGAAATAAAACAAGATATTAGAAAAATTCCTGGAACTAAGACTGAACTTGGAATAAAAGTAAGTCCCATATTAACTACTGATTCTACTCCACCCATAGCTTTTGCCGCTCCTTGAAATCCACCTGCCAGTAAATAAATTAATCCTATTAAAATAACCCCTGCATTCCCTGCATTTTCAGAAAATATTTCAATTTTCTTATCTAATTTCATTTCACGATTCATTAAAAGTGCAACTACAATCCCTATCAATAATGCAACATGTCTTGGAAATTTTTTAAAGGCTCCTTCTGCCCCTAAAAAAGTAAAAAGCATTCCACTTCCAATATATAATACTAAAAATATAAGAAGTGGTAAAAAAGCAATAGCTCCATATTTTCTTTCTTGATTTCTTTCTTCCATACTAATCCTCCTTAATTATATTTTAGATTTCTCTAATTTTTTAACTGTATTTTCTATTTAATTTCTTTCTGGCATTAATTTAGAATAGGTCGTACTCATTCTTTCAAATGCTTCTGAACTATCTTCAAGCTTAACAGGCATAGTTCAACAAAGTCAATTTTATCTTTTTCTTTAGAAACTCAATTAACTCATCCCTATTCATATTTAATTCAGAAAAATCCAATTATAATATTTATATAATATAGTTATATACTTTTATACTTCTTTAGTCAATGATATAACTATTTTATTTATAATAATTATGTTATAATACAATATAAAATCAAAAAATATATAAAAATAGGGGATATTTATGATAAAAATTGGAAAAAGGCAAAAATTAGTGATTAATAATTTTTCAAGTGTTGGTGCATATTTATATGCTGGTACAGAAGATGATAAAGATAATATTTTATTACCGAATAACGAGCTTGAAGGAAAGGACTTAAAAGAAGGTGATGAAGTTGAGGTTTTAATCTATAGAGATTCTGAAGATAGACTTATTGCTACTTTCAGAAAAACAGAAGCTCTTGTTGGAACCCTTGCTAAACTTGAAGTTGTAGATAGTCATCCCAAATTAGGAGCTTTCTTAGACTGGGGACTAAATAAAGATTTAATGTTACCTCGTTCTCAACAAGAAACAGAAGTTGAAATTGGAAAAAAATATCTAGTTGGTCTTTATGAAGATAGTAAAGGAAGAATTTCTGCTACTATGAAAATTTATAAATTTTTAATGCCTTCTAATAACATTAATAAAGGAGATATTGTTTCTTCAACTGTATATAGAATAAATGATGACATTGGTATTTTTGTTGCTGTTGAAGATAGATACTTTGGTTTAATTCCTAAAAGTGAATGTTTTGAAAAACCTAAAGTTGGTGACGAACTTTCATTAAGAGTTATCCGAGTCAGAGATGACGGCAAACTTGATTTGAGTCCTAGAAAAATTATTTCCAGTCAAATGGAAAATGACTCCGAGTTAGTTCTTAGTAAGATGAGAATTTTAAAAGATAATTTCCGTTTTAACGATAAAAGTTCTCCAGATGATATAATGGATTATTTTGGAATTACTAAGAAAGCTTTTAAAAGAGCAATTGGAAAACTTTTAAAAGATAATTTAATAGAAAAAAATGGAGAATTTTTTAAAATAAAAAAATAATATATAAAAGAGTTGAATTATCATAAGTAATTCAACTCTTTTATATTTAGTTCAAATTCAGTATTTTAAAGCTTTCTTTTTTTCAATTTTTGAACTTAAAAAAATAAAAATATTGAAAAAACAAACAAAATAAAATATAATACTTTTAGTAAACATTTTTACTAAATAATTATAACGAGGTGAAATAATGGGATTACTTTCATTTGGAAAAGAATTGTTTTCTACAAATAAAAATACTGCAAATAAACCTAAAACAAAGAAGAAATATGCTACACTTGATATAGAAAGTGAAGAAGAAAGAATTGCAAAGTACAAAATAAAAAATATAGACAAATCAAAAGAGGACGAATGGGTAAAGTGTCCTAGTTGTTCTGAGTTATTTCATAAAATTGACATAGCAAAAAATATGAAAAAATGTCCTAATTGTGACAATTATTTTAATATGAGTGCAAGAGAAAGAATCGAGTTACTTATTGATGAAGGAACATTTAAAGAAGAAGATAGAACTCTTTCTTCTGCAAATCCAATAGACTTTCCTGATTACGAAGAAAAAAATCGTCAAGCTCAAGAACAAACAGGAATGTTTGAAGGAGTAATAAGTGGAATTGGGGAAATAAATGGAATAAAAGTTAGTATAGCTTGTATGGATTTTAATTTTATGGGTGGTAGTATGGGATCCGTTGTTGGTGAAAAAATTAGCGCTGCAATGGAGCGAGCTATCGAACATAAAATTCCTGCAGTGGTTGTTGCTATATCAGGTGGAGCCAGAATGCAAGAAGGATTATTTTCCCTTATGCAAATGGCTAAAACATCTGCTGCTGCTAAGCAAATGAAACTTCATGGTTTACCTTTTATATCTGTCCCTGTTAATCCTACTACTGGTGGAGTTACAGCCTCTTTTGCCATGCTTGGTGACATAATAATCTCTGAGCCAAAAGCAAGAATTGGATTTGCCGGTCCTAGAGTTATTGAACAAACTATTAAACAAAAACTTCCAGAAAATTTTCAAAAAAGTGAATTTTTACAAGAATGTGGAATGGTTGATATCATAGCAAAAAGAGAAGACTTAAAAAATACTATTCATAAGGTTTTAAGTAATCTAGTTTAAACAGGAGGGATTATATTATTATGCAATTTGAGTTTGAAATAGAAGAAATACAACACAAAATAGATGAGTTAACTAGATTTTCTGAAGAAAAAGAAATTGATTTATCTGATGAAATCAATAAATTAAAAGATAAAAGAGATATTGCTTTAAAAGTTTTATATGATGATCTAAGTGACTGGCAAAGAGTTGCTGTCTCAAGACATCCTGCAAGACCCTATACTTTAGATTACATAGAAATGATTACAGAAGATTTTGTTGAATTGCATGGAGATAGATTATTCAAAGATGATCCTGCAATAGTTGGTGGACTTTGTAAAATAGATGGAAAAAAATTTATGGTTATCGGTCATCAAAAAGGTAGAACCATGAAAGAAAAAGTTTTTAGAAATTTTGGAATGGCTAATCCAGAAGGATATAGAAAAGCTTTAAGACTTTTTGAAATAGCTGAAAGATTTAAAATTCCTGTTCTTACTTTTATTGATACACCTGGAGCTTATCCTGGGTTAGAAGCTGAAAAACATGGTCAAGGAGAAGCTATTGCTAGAAATTTAATGGAAATGAGTGGTTTGAGAACTCCTATAATTTCTGTTGTTATTGGTGAGGGTGGTTCTGGAGGTGCTTTAGGTTTAGGAGTTGCTGACAAAGTTTTTATGCTTGAAAATTCAACTTATTCTGTAATTTCCCCAGAAGGCTGTGCTGCAATACTGTATAAAGATCCAAACCGAACAGAAGAAGCAGCTAATAATTTAAAAATTTCTTCACATAGTCTTTTAAATGTTGGTTTGATTGATGGAATAATTGACGAATCCTTAGGTGGTGCTCATAGATCTCCTGAATGCACTGCATTTAATCTTAAAAAGGTTATTTTAGAAACAATTAAAGAACTTGAAGAAATTCACATAGATGAATTATTGAAAAAGAGATATAATAAATTCAGAGAAATGGGAATTTTTTATAAATAATAAATAGATATAGGAGATTGTTTAGATGCAAAAGAAATTAGCTATTTTAACTAGTGGTGGAGATGCTCCAGGAATGAATGCAGCTATTAGAGCTGTTGCAAAGGTTGGTGCTTCTTTTGGTTTTGAAATTTATGGAATAAAGCGTGGTTATTTAGGTATGCTTAATGATGAGATTTTCTTAATGAATGATAGCCATGTTTCTGGAATTATAGATAAGGGTGGAACTGTTCTTTTAACAGCAAGATGTGAAGAATTTAAACAACCTAAGTTTAGAGCCATTGCTGCAAATAACTTAAAAAAGCGTGGAATTGAATATCTTGTTGTTATAGGTGGAGATGGTTCATATCGTGGTGCTAATCTACTTTATAAAGAACATGCAATAAATGTAATAGGTATTCCCGGAACTATTGATAATGACATCTGTGGAACTGATTTTACTTTAGGTTTTGATACTTGTTTAAATACAATTTTAGATGCTATGTCTAAAATAAGAGATACAGCTACTTCACATGAAAGAACTATTCTTATTGAAGTTATGGGAAGAAGAGCTGGTGATTTAGCTCTTCATGCTTGCATTGCCGGTGGTGGAGATGGAATAATGATACCTGAAATGGATAATCCAATCGAAATGTTAGCCTTACAAATAAAAGCTAGAAGAAAAACAGGAAAACTTCATGATATAGTTTTAGTTGCTGAAGGTGTAGGTCATGTTTTAGAAATCGAAAGAGAATTAAAAGATAAAATTAATACAGAAATTAGAAGCGTTGTTTTAGGACATGTTCAAAGAGGAGGAACTCCATCTGGATTTGATAGAGTACTTGCTACAAAAATGGGAGCAAAAGCTGTTGAGCTTCTAGCAAACGGAGAAAGTGGTCTAATGATAGGAATTGAAAAAAATGAACTAGTCACTCATCCGCTTGAATTTGCTTGTTCACTAGAAAAGGCTTCTAGTATTAAAAAGGACTATGAACTTGCTCTTCTTTTAGCTAAATAGGGAGGTTTTTATGGATAATGTATTGGAATTGGTTAGAAAAGAAAGAAGAAAAAATCAAATAAAAAGAGAAATTGAAGATAATGATAGAAAAATTAGAGATAATAGAAAAAGAGTTGAACTTTTAACAAATTTAAAGGCTTATATTCTTCCTTCTATGTCTTATCAAGATATAATTGATATAATTGATAATATGCAATCAGATTATGAAGATAGAGTGGATGATTACATCATAAAAAATGCAGAATTAGGAAAAGAGAGAAGAGATATCAGTAAAGTTGTAAAAGAAATTAAAAAATCTCTTTCTTAGGTGAAAAAATGGCTACAAAAAGTTTAGAAAAATTAATACTCGAATTCAATAAACTTCCAGGTGTAGGTATTAAATCTGCCACAAGATATGCTTTTTTTATATTAAATCAATCTGAAGAAGAAGTGAAAAGATTTGTTGAGGCTTTAGAATCTGTTAAAAAAAATGTAAAAAAATGTTCTATTTGTGGTAATTTTTGTGAAAATGACATCTGTGATATTTGTTCTGATAATTTAAGAGATGATTCTATCATTTGTGTAGTTGAAGATAGTAAAGATATTATTACTTTAGAAAAAACTACAAAATTTAAAGGTGTTTATCATGTTTTAGAAGGACATCTGGATCCTCTAAATGGAATAACTCCAAATGAATTAAATATCAAATCTCTTATTAAACGAATAGGTGAAAATGATATAAAGGAAATTATTTTAGCTACAAATCCTAATTTAGAAGGTGAAACAACAGCCATGTATCTGGCTAAACTGATAAAAAATTTTGATATCAAAGTTACTAAATTAGCAAGTGGTATTCCTATGGGTGGAAATATAGAGTTTTCTGATACTGCTACTGTTTCAAGAGCACTCGATGATAGAGTAGAGATATAAAAAAATGCGACACATGTGTGTCGCATTTTTTTATATTAATCTTCCCATTTATCTAGTTTAGAAAAATATCCTGGATATGCTATATATAAAGCTTTTGCATTTATGTTATTTAATTCTAATTTAGATTTTCCTGATTTTTTATTTAATTCTTTTATTTGTACCACTCTGTCTGAAATTTCTTGATTAAACCATGCTTGTGGGTAGAAGAAATTTTCTCTCTTTATAAAGGCATTTAAAAGTTTTCTCAATTTTTTTACATCTTTAGAATTTAAGTCATTTTTATTTGAAAATTCTATAATCTTTGCCCATTCTTCCTTGTCAGCAACAACTTCTTTAATATATTTTGATGGATTATCTACTTGAGAGTTTGCAGATTTTACCATATAATCTACTAGTCCTTTAGGATCTTTTATATTTGTATCATCCAATACAAATTTTCTTGGTAATTTATTAACATATCCAGTTAATATATCTAAGAATTTATCATAGTCTTCATCTGTTATTTGGTTTGAATCTGTCTTCGCTAAAGTTTCAAAAAAGTGTAAATGTCTATCTGACATTCTTCCAGTTTTTCTAAGATTCATTAAAGGATTTTCATCTCCGAACCAATCAGGAATATCTGACTCACTAACTACCACACCAGTTATAGTTTGTTCCCAATTTTGAGCTGCTGCCTTATTTAAAGCATACTTTTCCTCTAAAGTTCCTTTTTTTACTTTTGCTCCTGTACATGATGCAAATAATAACACTGCTGCTAATCCTAATACAATTTTTTTCATATTTCCTCCTTTATCTTCCACAACATTTTTCATATGGTTTTCCACTTCCACAAGAACAAGTTCCTTCAGGAATTTCTTTTACTTCTTCTGAAATAACTTCCACTTCTGATTTTTCTTCTTCATTTCTTACAACTACTTTAAAAAGGAATGATGTTGTTTGTTCTTGAATTGTTTTAATCATTTGTTCAAAAATTTGTCCTGATAAAAGTTTGTATTCTACTACTGGATCTCTTTGCCCATAAGCTCTTAAATAAATACTTTCTCTTAAACCATCAAGAGCTTTTAAATGTTCTCTCCATCTATTATCAACCACTTCAAATAGTATATATTTTTCTAATTTTCTCATGAAGTCATCTCCAACTTCATTTTCTTTTTCTTGATATTTTCCAGCTAATTTTTCATATAATCTTTCTGCATAAGTTTCTTTTGTATGACGAAGATATTCTTTTTCTTCTACTTCCTCATAACCATAGTAGTCATTTAGATATTCGTTTAGTCCATCTATATCCCAATCTTCTTTCATTTCTGCAGCAAATTTTTCTTGAACTTTTAGATAAATATTTTCTTTTAACATTTCTAAAATTTTATCTTTTAGATTATCTATTGCTAAAGCAGAATTTCTACTTTCATAAATAGCTGTTCTTTGCTTATTCATTACATCATCAAATTCTAGAAGGTTCTTTCTTATTCCAAAGTTTCTAGCTTCTATTTTTTTCTGAGCTTTTTCAATAGCAGAGTTTATCATTTTATGTGTTATTGGCTCTCCTTCTGGTAACTTTAATTTGTCCATCCAAAGCATTACTCTTTCAGACCCAAACAGACGCATCAAATCATCTTCCAATGATAAATAGAATTCTGATTCTCCCGGATCTCCTTGTCTTCCTGATCTACCTCTTAATTGATTATCTATTCTTCTTGATTCATGTCTTTCTGTTCCTAATATAAATAAGCCGCCTAAATCTAATACTTTAGCTTTTTCTTCAAGGCATTGAGCTTGATATTTTTCTAATACTTCTTGGAATTTTTCATCTTCTCTTGAACTTACTTCTGATAATGCCATAAATTCTGGGTTTCCCCCAAGCATTATATCTGTTCCTCTACCCGCCATATTTGTTGCTATTGTTACAGCTTTATATCTTCCTGCTTGAGCAACTATCTCAGCTTCTTGAGCATGGAATTTAGCATTCAAAACATTATGAGGTATCTTCTTTGTCTTTAAAAGTTCTGATAATTCTTCTGAACTTTTTATAGATATTGTACCTACAAGAACTGGTTGTCCTTTTGAGTACAACTCTTCTATTCTCGCTACAATTGCATTTATTTTTTCTTTTTTTGTTTTATAAACAAGGTCAGCATGATCTTTTCTTATTACAGGCATATTTGTTGGAATAACCACTACTTGTAAGCCATAAGTATGAACAAATTCTGTTGCTTCTGTTTCAGCTGTACCAGTCATACCAGCTAATTTTTCATACATTCTGAAATAATTTTGAAGAGTTATTGTTGCTAAGGTTTGATTTTCACTTGCTATATTAACTCCTTCTTTTGCTTCAATAGCTTGATGTAGACCATCTGAATATCTTCTACCTTCCATAGCTCTTCCAGTAAACTCATCAATTATTACAACTTCTCCATTATCTTTTACAAGATAATCTCTATCTCTTTTAAATAATTCTTTTGCTTTTAAAGCTTGGTTTAAATAATGTGTTAACTCAACATGTTCAGGGGAATATAAATTTTCTATTCTCAATAATTGTTCTATCTTTTTTACCCCTTTTTCAGTTAAAACAATATTTCTGGCTTTTTCATCTACTTCATAATCTCCCCATTTTTCATCAGGAATATTCATAGCTTTCTTTTCTTTTATATTTTTTATTTTTTCAGTTTCAAAACTTCTATTTAACATAGACACAACTTGGAATGAAATTTGATACCATTTTACTCTGTCTTCTGCTGCACCAGAAATAATAAGAGGTGTTCTAGCTTCATCTATAAGAATTGAGTCAACTTCGTCAACTATACAGAAATTTAATTTTCTTTGAACTTTATCTTTCAAATTTGATACCATATTATCTCTTAAATAATCAAATCCAAATTCTGAGTTTGTCCCATAAGTTATATCTGCACTATAAGCTTCTTTTCTAACTTGTGTAGAAAGTCCATTTAAGATTGCGGCAGAACTTAATCCTAAAAATCCATATAATCTTGACATCTGATCTCTATCTCTTTTTGCCAAGTAATCATTAACTGTTATTACATGAACTCCTTTACCAGTAAGAGCATTCAAATATACTGGACATGTAGCTACAAGTGTTTTCCCTTCTCCAGTTTTCATTTCAGTTATTTTTCCTTGGTGTAAAACTATACCACCTATCAATTGAACATCATAATGTCTTAAACCTAAAACTCTTTTTGATGCTTCTCTAACTGTTGCAAATGCTTCAACTAATATATCATCTAAAGTTTCTCCCTTTGCTAATCTTTCTTTAAAATTTCTTGTTTTATCCTTTAAGTCATCATCTGAAAGTTTTTCATATTCTGGTTCCAAAGCATTTATTTTATGTACTACTTTTGTCAAAGATTTGATTTCTCTATCATTTCTTGTTCCAAAAATCTTTTTTAATAAAGCACTTATCATTATTTTTTCCTCACTTTTTAAAAATTTATCATTTTATACTTTAACATAATTTACCTATTTAGTCAAATTTTGCTTGATTTCTATGAATTCTTCCTCTGTTATTATCTTTATAGTTTCTATCTCTTGAGCTTTCTTTAATTTGCTTCCAGCTTTTTCCCCAACTATTAAATAATCCAAATTTTTACTAACTGCACTTAAATTCTTTCCTCCTAATTTTTCTATCTCTTCCTTTATCTCTTCTCGCGTAAAGTTTTTTAAACTTCCTGTAAATAAAAAAGTTTTTCCTTCAAAAATACTATTTTTTTCTGATTTTATTTTTTCTTCTAATTGAAATTTTAGCCCCTTTTCTTTCAATTTATTTATTAGATTTCTATTTTTTTCTTTCTTAAAAAATTCTATAATTTCTCTAGCTGCTATTTCTCCTATTCCATCTATACTTTGTAAGTCCTCAAATTTCATTTCCATCAATTTATCTATATTTTCACTTGCACTTGCAAGTATCTTAGAAGCAACCTTGCCTATAAATGGTATTCCTAAAGAGTAGATAACTTTGTCATACTCTCTTTGTTTACTTTCTTCTATTGAGTTAAGTAAATTATCTACACTTTTTTTCCCCATTTTCTCCAGTTGTTCAATTTCTTCTCTATAATTTTTTAAATCATATATATCTGCTACATCTTTTAAATACTTTAGTTCCAGAAATCTCTCTATTATTTTTGATCCAAGCCCTGTTATATTTAACGCATCTCTAGACACAAAATACTCTAATTCTCCCTGTATTTTTGCAGGACAATTCTCATTTGTACATTTTATGTCCACAAGCCCTTCTTCTCTTTTTAATTCTCCATTACATACTGGACAATTAGTTGGTTCAACTATTTTTATTTCGGTCCCATCTCTTAATTCTTTTACTGATTTTACAACTTGTGGTATTATTTCTGCTGCTTTTTCAATAAAAACCCTATCACCTATTCTAATATCTTTTCTCTGAATTTCATTTATGTTATGTAAACTAGCTCTTTTTACTTTACTTCCAGATAATTCAACCTCTTCAAGTTCCGCTACTGGTGTAAGTTTCCCTGTTCTTCCTACCTGCCATGTCACAGCATTTAGTTTAGTTGTCACCTGATTTGCTGGGAATTTATATGCTATTGCCCATCTAGGAGTTTTACTTGTATATCCTATTTTCTCCCAAAAATTTATGTTATCAACTTTAATCACTAGTCCATCTGTTTCATATGGTAAACTTTCTCTTTCTTTTTCCCAATATTTTATTCTTTCTTTTATTTGCTCAACATTTTCTAAAAGTTCAAAAATACCTGTTGTCTTTATTCCTAATTTTTTTAAAAATTCTATACTTTCAATGTGTGACTTCAAATTATACTTTTCTGCATCTACTAAGAAATAAAAATAAGCATCAAGCCCTCTTTCTTTTACAACATTTGAATCCAATTGTCTTAAAGTACCGCTTGCTGCATTTCTAGGATTGGCGAAAATTTCTTCACCTTTTTCTAGTCTTAATTCATTTAATTTTTTAAAATTTTCAATTGGTAGAACAATTTCTCCTCTTATTTCAAGGTCCAAATTTTCTGTCAATGTCTTAGCTACACTCTCTATTCTCATAACATTTTCTGTTACATCTTCACCTATATATCCATCTCCACGAGTTATAGCTCTAATTAATTTCCCAGATTTATATATTAAACTTATTGAAAGTCCATCTAATTTTACTTCTAAACAATATTTCAATTTTTCCTCAGTGTCATTCTTTTTCTTAATTCTCTCAATAAAATCCAATACTTCTCCATCATTATAGCTATTTGCTAGACTTAACATAGGATGCTTATGTTCAACCTTTTGAAACTTAGTACTACTTTTTTCACTAAAACCTACTTTCTCAGTTGGTGAATTTTCATCTCTAAATTTTGGATTAATTTCCTCCAACTTTTTTAATTCTTCTAATAACTTATCATATTCATAATCAGATATAGGACTTTCTCCAGTTCCATAATAAATTTCATTGTATTTTTTTATTTTCTCTCTCAACTCTTTTATTTTATCCAAAATTTCCATATTCCATCCTTATCATACCGCCTCCTAAGACAAAATTATTATAAAATAATACTAAATGTTGTCCATTTGCATTATGGGTATTTTTTTCTTCATATTCAAAATATAATATATTATCTTCTAAACTTAGTTTTCCATAAAAACCTTGACTAGAAAATCTAGGTCTAGCTAATAACTTCATCCCTAATATTTCCTCTAATTCAACATTAAATTTATAATTTAAAAGTTGGACTTTATCTCTTAATAGTTCATTATATTCACCCAGAACTATTTCATTTTCACTCACTTTTATTTCCGTAATAAAAACTGGCTTTGATAAATTTATTCCTAAACCTCTCCTTTGACCTAAAGTATATAATTGATATCCTTCATGTCTACCTAAAATATTTCCATTTTTATCAACAAAATTCCCACTTTTAATTCTACTTCCTAATTTTTTTAATAAAAATTCCTTATATCCCTCTTTTGCAAAACAGATTCCTTGGCTATCCTTTTTGTCATGGACATCAAGTCCTATTTTTTTTGCAATTTCTCTAATTTCTTTTTTAGAATATGGTTTTAATGGAAATATCAATCTTTCAACTTTTGCTGAATCTAATCTATAGAGCATATAGGATTGATCTTTTATAATACTATGAACACCTTTTAATAAAAATTTGGAAAATTTTTCACAATATTCAACCGAACTGTAATGACCAGTAGCTACATATTTTGCATCGCACTCATCAGCTATATCAAACAAAATCTTAAATTTTATTTCATCATCACAAATCACGCAAGGAGATGGAGTTTCACCATTATTATAACTCTCTATAAAATATCTGATTATTTTTTCTTCAAAATCTTCAAATATATTTACTACTCTATGCTCTATTTTTAATTTTTGAGCTATTTCTTCAGCATCTTCAATATCTTTATTAGTTTTACTTTCATGTTGATTTAATGTAACGCCTATAACTTCATAACCTTGCTGTTTTAAAAGATATGCCGCTGTACTCGAATCAACCCCACCACTCATACCTAATACAACTTTTTCCTTCATTAGATAAATCCTTTTTCTATTCTTATTTCACCAGCATTAAAATATTTAATTTCATTGTTTATTTTTACTGCCAGTCGTCCATCTTTGTTTATATCTAAAGCTTCTCCGTTATATACTTCACTTCCAACATTTACTTTAATTTTTTTATTTTTTAGAAAATTATATTTATTTATTTCATCCAATATATCTAGCCACTTTCCTGAAGAAAATTTATTGTAATAGTCAGCAAATGTTTCTACTACTGTTAATATGACCTTATCTATATCATGTTTATTTTTCAGACTGACTGCAATATCTTTTATTTCTTCAGGAATTTGATTATTAACATTAATCCCTATTCCAATGACAAAGTCATTTTCAACTTTTTCAACTAAAATACCACTTAACTTTTTCTCCTCTAAATATATATCATTTGTCCATTTATACTTATAATCGTTCTCTTCAATTTTTTTCATAGCTGATAATGTTGCTATTCCTGCAATCAATGGCAATTTAGTATACTCATTTATATCTAGTTTTTTATCAGTTTTTAACAGAAAACTAAAAAGTGCCATTCCTTTAGATGACACCCAAGTATTTCCTCTTCTTCCCCTGCCTGAAGTTTGGTTTTTAGCAGATACTATGTCATACGAAGAGAATTTATCTATATTTTTTTTCATATAATTGTTTGTTGAATCTATTTCGTCTAGTTTTAAAAATTTCATTTTTTATCCTTTTCTTATAAGTATCTAAAATATAAATATATAGTTGCCATAATCAAATTTTCAATCGCTATAACTGAACCAAATTTCATAAATTTTATAAAATCTATCTTACATCCTGCCTTAGCTGATGTTCCTACAGCAACCACATTAGTCGCAGAACCAATCATTGTTATACTTCCACCTAAACATGAACCCATAGATAAAGCCCACCAAAAAACTTTTGTGTCAGCTACATCTTTAAAAGTAGGAATTACTGTTTTTATTATCTTTGAAAATGTTGCAGCATTTGCTACATTTCCTAGAATAGATGTAAATATTGAAGATAACCACATTACTGAGAAAGTGGCTATTTTAAAATTTCCTGTAGATATTTCAACTATTTTATTCCCTATAAATTGAATTACTCCTAAATTTTCTATTCCTTTTATCATAATAAAAAGACCAATAAAGAAAAATAATGTATCCCATTCCACACTTTCAAATATTTTTTTAGCATTCTTTTTTGCAATAAATGCTAAAAATATTCCACCTGATAAAGAAATCACAGCTAGACCTTTATTAATAAAATTATTCAAAATAAAACCAATTATTATTAAAATCAAAATTATAATTGATTGCTTTAAGAGTTTTTTGTCTTTTATAATTCTCTCTGACTCTAATTCCATAATTTTTGCTTTTAGCTCATTTGAAACTTTCATATCTTTTATATATAAAAAATATACCGATACCAATAATACTATAAGAGCTATTATTGTCATGGGTGCTGTATTTAACAAAAACTCATTGAAAGATAGATTCCCTTCACTTCCTATGATAAGTTGTGTAGGATCTCCAATTAAAGTTGCCATTCCGCCTATATCTGATGCTAAAACTTCCGTCATTACAAATGGAAATGGATCCAATTTTAATTCCTTAGCTAACAATATGGAAACAGGTGCCATTAATAATATTGTTGTTACATTGTCTAAAAATGCTGAGCTTCCTGCTGTAACAAGTGATAACAATACCAATAATGTAAACGGTTCTCCTCTTACAATTTTTACCACTTTTATTGCAAACCACTGAAATATCCCTGTTTCTGATATTAAAGAAACAGTAATCATCATACCTATTAATAACAGAAGAATTTCCAAACGACTATGAATGGTTTCCAAAATTTCTTCTTCACTGACAATTCCTAAAAAACTCATTGCTAATGCACCTAGCATAGTTGCATACACAGCTGCAACTTTCTCTGTTATTATACAATAAAAGACACCTACGAAAATAAGTAATCCTATAATTAGTAACATTTATCCCACTAGCCTTTCATTTATATCAATATTTTATAAATATCTAAAATACAAATATACTGTTGCCATAATTAAATTTTGTATTGATATTATTGCACCAAATTTCATAAACTTTATAAAATCTATTTTACATCCTGCTTTAGCTGAAGCCCCAACAGCAACTACATTGGTTGCGGAACCCAACATTGTCATATTTCCACCTAAACAAGAACCAAAAGATAATGCCCACCAAAAAGCTTTTGTATTGCCTATGTGTTGAAAACTTGGTTCCATTATTTTTACTATCTTTGAAAATGTTGCAGCATTTGCTACATTTCCTATTATAGAAGTAAACCCTGCTGAAATCCACATTAATGAAATAGTTGCACTCGCAAATTTCCCTTCAGTTATTAATATTAACTTATCCCCAATAAATTTTATTATATTCAAATTTTCTATTCCTTTTATCATCATAAATAAACCTATAAAGAAAAATAAAGTTTCCCATTCTACTCCCTCAAACATTTCTTTGGGTGTTCTTTTAGATAATAAAGATAAAAGTACTGCTCCTGATAATGATATTATAGCTAACCCTTTGTCAACAAAATTATTTAATATAAAACCTATTATAACTAAAAGAAATATTACTATTGATTGTTTTAACAGCTTTAAATCTTTAAGAGATCTTGATGAATCCAATTCCATTATCTTAGCTTTTAATTCATTTGAAACTTCCATATCTTTACCATACATAAGATATACTGTAACTAACAACATCACCATTGAAATTATTGACATTGGTGCTGTATTTATTAAAAATTCATTAAAAGTTAATTCACCTTCTGCACCTATAATAAGTTGTGTAGGATCTCCAATAAGTGTTGCTAATCCACCTATATTAGCAGACATTACTTCTGTTATTACAAATGGAAATGGATTAAGCTTTAATTGTTTTGCAAGCAATATTGAAACTGGTGCCATAAGTAATATTGTTGTAACATTATCTAAAAAAGCAGAACATACTCCAGTCACAACTGATAAAAGGATTATTAATTTAAATGGTTCTCCTCTTACTAGCTGTGCTACTTTTATTGCAAACCATTGAAACACTCCAGTTTCTGAGATTAGAAGAACTATCATCATCATACCTATCAATAAAAATAATATTTCTAATCTACTATAAACCGCTTCTAAAACATCTTCTTCATTCATTATTCCTATAAGCGACATAGCCAACCCACCTGACATAGTTGCCCAAGGAGCTGCTATTTTCTCTGTTATTATGCAATAAAATACAATTATAAAAATAGCTATTCCCAATATTAACATTCTTTTCTCCTCTTTAATTACTATATGTGTAAAACTTTTTTAATTATATCTGATCTTTTAATCATCCCACAATATTTTTTATCATCCACAACATAAAGTCTGTGTATTCCATTTACCACCATTTTGAAACAAATTTCCATTATCGGAGTCTTAGGATCTATTATTAAATGTTTTATCTCTTTTCTATAAATTTCATCAATTTCTGTGCTATCTTCATTTAGTAGATATTCTTCAAACGGTTCTCCAACTGTTAAAAAATTTATATCTTGCATCAAAGATAAATGGTCTGGCAATCCAAAATCAATCAACTCTTTTTCAGTTATTTCTCCCAAAAGCTCTCCATTTTCGTTTACAACAGGAAATGCACTTTCACGCTCTAAAATTAGTCTTTTTGCTACTTCTTCTAGTGTATCATGTTTATGAACTGGTCTGATATCAGGACTTAAAACATCTTCTGCTATAATTTTATGTTCAATTTCTATATCTTCTGATGTTAATAACTCTATTATTTTTCTAGGATTTTTTTCCTTCTTTATTTCTTCCATTATCTCTGGATGTTTTAATGCAATTTTTGAAATGACACTCATTGACCTTAAAATATTTTTATTTTTTAAAACATCTGAAACTATTAAAAATACAACTTTTATTATATCTTTTTGATATGTAGCTGCAACTTCTCCCTCAACACCTTCTTTTAAAATAGCCACTGCAATTATAAAATCATTGAAATCTCTAATTCTCGCATGTGGCAAGAAAATCCCTTCTCCCATACAAGTTGAAATTTCATTTTCCCTTTTTAATATACTGTCAATTATTTCTTTTTTTCTACTTTTAAAATAATTATTTTCCTCTGCAATTTTTTCAGAAATTTCAATAATAATCTCTTCTTTACTATCAGCCTTTAAATCTGTGAAAACATACTTTGGATCTAAATAACTTGAAAACTTCATTTTTCCTCCTCATATAATTAAAATAACAAAAGAGACTGCTGCATTAATATTAAATAGGTTTGCAACAGCCCCTTGAACTATTATCTTATCTTAGATATGATTCCAATTCCAAAAACTGGTCCTGCATGGCTTCCTATTGTAGCACCAACTTCAAATCTTCCTCTATACTCTATTTTTCTTATTCCATCTGCTTCTCTTTTTAATATATCTGTATTTTGAAGTTCTTGGTTAGTTCCACCCCAACCTGTATATAATAAAATACTGTTTTTCTTTCCTTCGGTTTTTACTATTTTTTCAATATATGAAAGTGCCCCTCTATCTCCAAAAGTTTTACTTTCAAGCGATACTTCACCATCTTCTAGTTTTAGAACCGGTCTTATCTTTAAGAAACTACCAATTATAGACGATGCTTTTCCTATTCTTCCACCTTTTTCAAGATAAGATAAATCACTAACAGCAAAATATACCTTTGTTATTTCTGCTAAGCCATCTATATTTTCTAAGATTTCTTTTATTCCTTTTCCTTCTTTTACCATCTTAGCTGCTTCTAAAACTTGATGAGCCTGTGCAAAAGTAACAGCCTTTGAATCCACTATGTAAATATCTTTTTCCCTTTTTGTCATTTCTTTTGCAACTTTAGCTGCTTGTTGAGTTCCACTTAGTTTACTTGATAAATGAATAGATATTATTTTTTCATATCCTTTATCAAATAAAGTGTCATACACTTCTTTGAATTCTGCTGGTGACGGTTGAGCAGTTTTCGGTATAACTTTTTCTGTAATTATCTTATGCCAAAATTCTTTTTTTGATAAATTAACTCCATCTTTATAGTGATTTTCACCAATTTTTATTTTTAATGGTATTACAGTTATTTCTAAATTTCCTATAATTTCACTTGTTAAATCTGAAGCAGAATCTGTCACTATAGCTATTTTTGATAAACTTGGATCTCTTTGTTCAATATATATATAATACGAATAATTATCTTGTTCACCTATGTATGTTGAGTATTTTCTAAATTTCTTTGCCTTTAAAGCTTCATTTCCTTCATTTGTCGCAGTTTTCCCCAGCATTGAAAATACACTTAAAGTATTTTCATTTGTATAACTTTCATAAATTTTTTGAATTAATTCTTGTTCTGTTTCTGCTTTATCAAAAAACTTCCCATTTACTAAAGCAATGCAATCATTAATTTTTATATCAATATCATTTATTCTTGTATCCCTAACTGCCTTAGTTATTTCCACAGAATAATTGAACATACTTTGTCTTAATAAAGTGTCCAGAGGCATTTTTTTATTCTTTACTAAATAATACCCCTCTAACATAGTTTTTGTTTCTATTACCATAATCTCTCTCTTATCTCTTTCTGCAGCTAATTTAGCTGATGAAATGATATTTTTATTATTTGGTAATATATAAATCGTCTTTGCCTTTATTCTCTTTAAACCATCTTCAATATCTGAAACTGATGGGTTTTTAGTTTGGCCTCCTATTAATACAGCAGCAGCTCCATCTTTTAAGAATAACTCACCTATTTGTTTATTATCAACTATCGCATAATAAGCAATATCTTTTATATTATCTTCATTGAATAAAAGTTTGATTTCTTTTTCTTCTGGAAGTTCCTTTAGATTAACTGAACCATGCTCTATTTCTTTTTCACTTACAAGTAAATGATTATGTTGAATTTCCATATTTTCTATTTTTATATTGTTTAAGTTTCCTAAATTACCTGCAATTTCAAGAACTTGTCCTGGGTTATTAGTATGAATATGAGTTTTGGTTTTCTTTTTAGTTTGTGCACAAACCATTGAATCCCCAAGTTGAGATATTTTATTTTTATATTCTTCTAGATCAAAATCTCCTGACTCTATAATAAACTCAGTACAATATTTGAATTTAATTTCTTCTTTACTCACATACTCTAATTTTTGTTTTCTACTTACTTGAGATTTTGCTATTCTTTCCAAATCTTTAAGCATTTCTGGGTCAGTTACAGATTTTTCAAAGCCTTCAAGCATATAAAAAATTCCTTTTCCACCAGCATCTACTACTCCAGCTTCTTTTAATTTTGAAAGTAATTCTGGTGTTTCTTCAACTGCTGCCGCAGCTGCATTTTTTAAATATACTAAAAATGGTATGAAATCATCTTTAGCACCAGAATATTCCATAGCTGCCTCTGAAACCTTTCTAATAACAGTCAACATAGTTCCTTCAACAGGTTCACTTACAGCTTTGTATGCTTTTTCTTTAGCCTCAACAAATGCCCTTGCAGCTGTGGCAATATCTATCTCTTCTTTTTCTCTCACTACATTTAAAAAACCTTGAACTATTTGAGATAAAATAGTCCCTGAATTTCCTCTTGCTCCTAAAAGAACAGCTTCCGATATGATATCAGCAAGTTCTTCCATTGTTGGCTCATTTTGCATTTTTATCAATTCATTTTCAACTGCTTGTAATGTCATTGACATATTTGTTCCAGTATCTCCATCTGGTACAGGATAGACATTTAAGTCATTTAATACATCCGCATGTCTTGATAGCCATCTACTTGCTGCTATAAATAACTTTGTTAATCTCAATGCTGTTAAAACTTTAATTTCTATTTTCATCAATCCCTCCATTAGAAAGTTGGTGGACTTACAACCCAAAGTGCTCTCACAGGTTTTTTAGAAGTATTTTTAAATCTATGCTTCAAATTTGATTTAAAATACATACTATCTCCTTTTGAAAGAATATATTTTTTATCTGATATATACACATCCAATATCCCCTCTATAATGTATATAAACTCTTCTCCACCATGTGCATAAAAATCTCTTCCACTTTCTCCATTTACCCCAATATCATAAATTATTGGTTCCATATTTTTTTCTTTATTAGATGGCATAAGTAATGCCATTTTAGTATTAGATCCTCTACTTTCTAAATACTTAATCTCATTTTCTTTTGTAAATTGTATATTTTTTATTTCGTCATCCTCATCTTCAATTAAATAGCTAACTCTAACATCCAAAGTATTCGCTATTTTTTTTAAGTTTTCTATTGATGGCGATGCCTTTCCTTGTTCGATTTGAGATAAAAAGCTTGCAGATAATTCTACTCTTGTTGCTAGTTCTCTCAAAGACATTCCTTTTTCATTTCTGCTTTTTTTTAGTTTTTCTCCAATCGTCATATATCGTACCTTTTACTCAACATTTTTAGCAAACTATATAATGCAAATAATGTTGTCCTTTGCCTTATTTTATTTCTTTCTCCTTTAAATTCCTTTCTAATAATTTCTACACTTTCTCCAACTCTTACAGCTATATATACCAATCCAACAGGTTTTTCTATTGTTCCTCCACCAGGACCTGCTATTCCTGTTGTAGCAATAGCAACATCAGTTTTTAAACCTTCTACCATCTCTTTTGCAACTTCTTCACTGACTGCACCATGTGCCAAAAGAGTTTCTTTTTTTACTTTTAACCTTTTTATTTTTGCTTCATTACTATAACAAACTATACCTTCTTTGAATGATGCTGAAATACCAGATACATCTACTAATTTACTTGCTATCATACCACCTGTACATGACTCTGCTGTTGATATTGTCAATGGCTTTTTTTGTGCCATTAAATATTTAAAAATATTTGTTTCTACTCTTTCTTCATCTTCACCAATAATAAAGTCTGCAATTTTATTATATAACTTTTCAACAATTTTTTCCACTTTCTTTTTATTTTCAATTTTTGTTTGCAATCTTATAAGTGTTCCATAATCTTTAACTAAAAATTCGTAAAATATATTATCTTCTGTAAAAATATCTTTTACTCTTTCCTCTAAAATACTTTCCCCTATTCCACAAGTAATTATATCTTTTATATAAATCTTACTTTTTAAATTATTTTCTTTTGCATAAAATTTTAAAAATTTAGGAAACATATTTTTTAATTCATTTGGAAATCCTGGAAATGCTACAATTCCATTTATATAAACAGCAGGTGCCATTCCAACATCATTTTTAAAACTTATTGCTCCTTCTGGTTTTTCAATTTCTTTAAAATTACTTTTCTTTTCTATCTTTCTATCTTTATATTTTTTCACTAATTCTTTCTTCTCTTTTTCATCAACTACCAGCTTCTTTTTTAAAAATTTCGCAATAGCTGCCTTTGTTATATCATCATCTGTTGGTCCTAATCCGCCAGTTGTTATTATTAAATCTACATTTTTCTTTGCAAAAGCAAAAGCTTTTTCCATTTCTTCAATGACATCTCTGACCATTATCTTATATTCAATCTCTATTCCATATTTATTTAATTGTTCAGCAATATAAATACTATTAGTATCTATCATAGCTCCATTTAATAATTCTGTTCCTATAAGTAAAATAGCTGCCTTCATATTTCTCCTTTTTATCGAGTTATTTTCTACCAGAAAAATGCTGTCCAAATACAAACCATTAAAAAGTTACCTATAACTCCC
Source organism: Fusobacterium gastrosuis (assembly GCF_900095285.1). GTDB lineage: Bacteria > Fusobacteriota > Fusobacteriia > Fusobacteriales > Fusobacteriaceae > Fusobacterium > Fusobacterium gastrosuis. The sequence continues at coordinate 375,836 of NZ_LT607734.1, forward strand.
GCAAGGAAATCATCCATAACAACTCCTATTCCATTTTCTATATCCTGAACTTTATTAATAGGACCTATCTTTGTTATATCCAATACTCTAAAAATTATAAAGGCTATCAGCATAGCGATTAAATTAGATTTTACACCTACTGGATTAATTAAAAATAAAGTTGTTAAATAACCTAAAACTTCATCAATAACAACAGCTTGGGGATCTTCTTTTTTAAATATTTCTCTTTCACACACATCAGAAACACATACTGCTACTGCAAAAAATGTCATTAAAAACATAAAATAAAAAGAATTATAAAGCATATTATTTGCAAAAAATTTTCTTATATATGATAAAAATATATAAAGCGGTACTCCACCTAGTGTCCCAAATGTCCCAGGCATAAAAGGCATATCTCCCAAACCGAACCATGTTCCTAAATTCCTTATAAACTTATTGTTTCTCATTAGTATACCCCTCTTTTATAATTATACTCCCTATACTCACCTTTTCTTGTTTTTAATTGTTTTAAAACTTTTTCAACTTCTTCTTTTGTTTCATTTGTAAATTCTAAAACTAATTTATCTACACAATACATTTTTAATTTCTCAATAATATTTATTATATTTAAAGGCTTTTCTATAAAAATTTCTGTCCCAAATTTATTTTTACTTACTAAATACTTATCTCCTTCAACATTTGTCAAAAACTTTTTGTCTTCTGTTAGTTCTATATCAATTGTCATTCCTTTAAGCTTTGAATAAATTAATATAGCTTTCTTTAATTGTGTTTTTCCTAAAAATCTAATTTTTGCAAAATTAAGTTCCGGTGAAATTATAACTGTATCTAAATTTTTAATATTTTCTAGTACTTTTAAAGTATATGAATTAGTTATATTCATGTTCCAATTTAATAGAACCTTTGAATTTTTATTTTCAAGCAATTCGTATAAATTTGAGGCTAAACTATTACTCAAATTATGTTTTCCTAAACTTGACTGTTTAGCCACATCATAAGTTCTATAATATATTTCCTCTATTCCATATTCATTTTTTAAAGAATTCACTGCTTCATATTGCTCATCATTTGAAACAATAGCAATATAACTCATACTTTTTTCATCATCTTTCTCAATTGCTAGTTTATAATATGTTTTCCCTTTTTCTTTTAATTCTTTATCCAAATCTCTTCTATAAAAATTTAATATCTTCTCCTGTAACTTTTCTACTGCATTTCTTTTTAAACTTTTTATTTCGGATAAAGGAATAAAAATTCCATTTTCTATATTTACATCTATATCTGTTAATACAAATTCACTCTCTCCAATTTCTGAAAGTTTATCCTTTATTTCTTCTATTTCTAATTGCTTTTTTAAAGCTTTTTGAGTTTTTACTTCTGAAAAAACTTCCACTTCTACAATCTTAAAATTATCTTTTTCTACATATAAGCTCAATTTAGATATCATCCCTATTTTAGCTTCAAATTCAGCTTTTATCTTTAATTTTTTATTGTTGTTTTTTATTTCTTTAGCAACTTCATCATTTATTTTTTTATTATAATTTCTAAAAATATATTTTGTTCCAACCGGGAAATTTAAGCTTATTTTTTCTCCTGTATAAGCTATTTTTCTTTCATCTTGTATAGAAACTATATCTAATTTATTTATAAATTCTCCACCTAAATTTTTATAATTAGCTGATAAGAAAGTTATTCCATCTCCACATATAAGATCTTGGGATAATTTTATATATTTTCCAGTAACTTCGCCTATTTTCTCTCCCATATTATAAGAATAATCACTGTTTATTATCTCTTTATTACTATAAAAATATCCTTTTGAATAACCTCTGTTAAAGAGTTTAGAAGTATTACTTTTTACATTCAAACCATCTATCAAATTTCTATAATAAGATACTGTTTCATATACATAATTTACATCTTTCATTCTTCCTTCTATTTTTATACTTTCAATACCTATATTCTTTAATTTTTGTATTTCTTCAAAACCTAACAATTGGTCTTTGGGACTCAAAAAATAAGATGAATTCCCACAGCTATCTTTATATTCTTTTCTACACGGCTGAGCACACATTCCACGATTTCCACTTCTTCCACCTACAAAACTACTTAAATAACAATTTCCAGAAAATGAAATGCAAAGAGAACCTGAAACAAAAACTTCAAGTTCCATATCTGTATTTTCTCTTATACTTTTTATTTCTTCAAAACTTAATTCTCTTGGCAATACAACTCTTTTAAATCCTAGAGTCTTTAAATAATTAATTTCATAGTGATTGGCTACTGTTAATTGTGTACTTCCATGAATTTCTATTTCTGGAAAATTCTCATGTAAATATTTTGCATAGCCTAAATCTTGTACGATTATTGCATCTAAACCATAATTATAAAGTTCCTTTAAAGTAGGATATAACATTTCAATTTCTCTATTCGTCATAATTGTGTTTAAAGTTAAAAATATTCTACTTCCTCTCAAATGTGCATAATCAAGAGCTTCCTTTATCTCATCAAGAGTAAAATTTTCTGCATTTCTTCTTGCTCCAAACCCTTTTAAGCCCAAATATATTTCATCAGCTGTTGCTTTTATAGCTGCAAAAAATCTTTCCTTATTTCCAGCTGGTGCTACTATTTTCATAAATTTTCACAAAACCTTTCTATCTTTGAAAATAATTCTTCTAAACTTCCATTATTTTCTATTACTATATCTGCTTTTTTTATTTTTTCAACATCGGACATTTGAACTGAAATTATTTTCTCAGCCAATTTTTCATCTATCATATCTCTTTTTATCATTCTGGCTATTTTAATTTTATCATCTGAGCTAACTAAAACAATTTTGTCACAAAGTTTATCCATTCCACTTTCAAATAACAGCGGAACATCAAAAATAATAACTTCTTCTTTTTTACTTCTAATTTTTATATTTTCAAAAAAACTATAAACTTTAGGATGTATTATACTATTTAAAATATTTAGTTTCTTCTCATCTTCAAATACAGCTTTTTTTAATTTTTTTCTATCTATTTTATTCGTACTTTCATCTAATATCGATACACCAAAATTAGATACAATCTCCTCTTCTACTTCTTTTTTTTGTGAAATTTCTTTTGCTATCAGATCTGCATCAAATATTTTATAATTTTTGTTTTTTAAATAATTTGAAACAGTACTTTTTCCACTAGCTATACCACCTGTTAGCCCTACTATCATAGTTTCACCCTTATTTTATTTTTTCATATTTCTAACATTATATACCCATATCCAATTTTTATCAATCAATTGAAAGATTATCAACTTGTAAATTAAGAAAAAAAACAATATAATTTTATTATATTTTATTTTTACACGAGGAGGTATCTTTTTTTGATAAATAGAGAAGACATAAAATTACTTGAAAATATTTTCTCATTTTGGAACGATATAAAAGTTGATGACAGAGCCAAAATTATTCTTTCTACTCGCTTAATGACTATAAAAAAAGGTTCTACTTTTTTCAGTTCTAGTGATTTAGAAGGAATCATTTTTTTAAAGTGTGGTAAACTTAGATTTTTTATTTCTTCACTTGATAGTAGAGAATTAACGCTTTATATTCTTAGAAAAAATGATATCGAATTCTTATCTCATTATGATGATTCTTTTTCTGCTATATCAAGTATCGAATTCACGGCCGAAGAGAACAGTGAAATACTCTTTATTCCTTATTCTGTGTTGGAATTATTCAGATGCAAATATTGTGAAATAGAAAAATTTTTACATACTTTAACAAATTTAAAATTCAAAAATTCGTTACTCGCCCTTCAGGGTATAATTTTGATTCCACTAAAAAATAGAGTAATTACTTTTTTAAAGTCTTTTAATTCAAATGAAATTACAATTACCCACGAAGAGATTGCAAAGAATCTAAGCAGTTCCAGGGAAGTTATTTCTAAAATTTTAAAAAATCTGGAGAAAGAGAATTCTATAAAACTATATAGAAATAAAATAATTTTAAACTTTTAAGGAGGTATATATGGCTATTATCGGTATTTCAGCGAGCATCAAATTTGAAAATAAAGATGGCTTTTTTCTAGGTTATGAATATTCTTATGTTGGAAATAACTATGTCAATTCTATTTCTAAAAGTGGAGCTATTCCTATTTTATTACCTATTGTTGATAATGATGAGCAAATAGAAAATCAAATTAAACTTATCGATGGTCTTCTGATTTCCGGAGGTTATGATGTTGATCCACAATTTTATAATGAAGAACCTTTAGAAAAGTTAGAAACTATTTACCCAAAAAGAGATATCTATGAAATAAAGTTAATAAATTTTGCATTAAAACATAAGAAACCTATCTTAGGTATTTGTCGAGGTTTTCAAATTCTTAATGTTGCTCTTGGTGGTTCTCTTTATCAAGATATTTCATATCGTGAAAATACTTTTGTAAAACATTCTCAAAATGCTGAACCTCATCAAGTTACGCATACTATTGATATTGATGAAGATTCTACTCTATTTCAAATAGCAAATAATAGGCAGGAAAAGGTAAACTCTTTTCATCATTTAGCATTAAAAAATATAGGTAAAAATTTAAAAGTTGTAGCTTGTGCGAAAGATGGTGTTCCTGAAGCTATTGAAAGCACAAAAGAAACTCCTTTTATTTTAGGGCTTCAATTTCATCCAGAAATGATGTTTGCTTCTAACGATTTTGCTCAAAATATTTTTAAATATTTTGTCAACAAATGTGATAAAAAATCTATATAAAATTAGATTTTATTTTTTCTTTTTGTTGTAATTTTCTCTATAATATGATAAAATTTAAAACAAAATATTTGAAAGATGTCGTATTCTTTCAGATAAAAACTTTTAAAACTTGGAGGTAAGTTATATGGAAAAAAAACTTGGTTTGGTACCTAAATTGATTCTTGCAATTATTGTAGGTATCTTGATTGGACAATTCACACCTTTAGGATTTGTTAGAGTATTTAAAACTTTTAGTACCTTTTTTGGAAGCTTTCTATCGTTCTTTATACCACTAATGATTGTAGGTTTTGTAGTTTCTGGAATAGCTAAGCTTACTGAAGGAGCAGGAAAACTTTTAGGATTAACGGCAGTTATTTCTTATGTATCTACTCTTCTTGCTGGAACTTTTTCGTACATAATTGCCTCAACTTTTTATCCAAAACTTGTTTCTGGAATTTCTTCATCTTTAGACTTTACTGGTAAAGATGTAAACCCTTATTTCAGTATACCTTTAAAAGCTCCATTTGATGTAACTGTCGCAATAGTTTTCGCATTTATGACTGGAATTACTATAAGTTATATGAGAAATCAAGGGAAAGGTGAAACAACTTTTACACTTTTTTCTGAATTTGAAGAAATAATTACTAGAGTTTTAGCTGGATTTGTTATTCCACTATTACCTTTCCATATATTAGGAATTTTTGCTGAATTAACTTACTCTGGTGTTGTTTTCACAGTAATCGGAGTATTCTTAAAGATTTATTTATGTATATTTGCTATACATTATGTATACATGCTTATTATGTTCTCTATTGCTGGTGGTCTTTCGAAGAAAAATCCATTCACACTTATTAAAAATCAATTACCTGCATATTTTACAGCAGTTGGAACTCAATCATCAGCAGCTACTATACCTGTAAATATTCAATCAGGTTTAAAAAATGGAACTTCACCTGAAATTGTAAACTTTGTTGTTCCACTATGTGCTACTATACACTTATCTGGAAGTATGATTACATTGACTAGCTGTATCATGGGAATTTTGATTTTAAATGGAATGCCTTTCTCTTTAGGACTTATGGTTCCTTTTATAGCTATGTTAGGAATAGCTATGGTTGCTGCTCCAGGAGCACCTGGCGGAGCCGTTATGGCAGCTTTACCATTCTTATTCATGATAGGTATTGACGCTGATGGTGCATTAGGTTCTTTACTAATCGCTTTATATATAACTCAAGATAGCTTCGGAACTGCGATAAATGTTTCTGGAGATAATGCTATTGCTATTTATGTTGATGAATTCTATAAAAGATATATAAAAAAAGCATAATTTTTTTATAAATTAAGAAAAAAAACTGTGTCAAAAATATGACACAGTTTTTAATTTAAAAATTAATTTTTTGAATTTAAATTTTTAAATTTAATTTATGAAATCAGCCATTAATTCTTTTATAACTTTTTCTACTGGAGAAATTTCTTTTATAAAACTAACTCCCAACCCAACTGAAATATATCCATTTTCTAAATCTCCATCAAGCATTCCAGCTTTCATATTTCTTCCTCCACCTTGTTTTATAGCTAATTCTTCACGACTTGCTCCATTTTTATCCATTTCTACTAATTCAGCTGATAATTTTGTTGGAATTGAACGATAAAAATAAGGTAGTGTTCTGAAAATATGTAAATCTTCTGCATTCATTTTAACCATTAATTCTTTAATATTTTGGGCAGTTCTAGCTTCTTCAGTTGCTAGAAATCTAGTACCTAAAAATACCCCTTCAGCTCCAAGGGCAAATGCTGCTCTAACTCCTCTTATATCACCAATTCCTCCAGCTGCCATAACAGGAATGTCTTTTACAGCATCTACAATTAATGGAACTATTGAAAGTGTTCCAATTTGAGCTCCAGGAAGTGTCCCACCCTCATCAAATCCAGTTGCAACATAAACATCAGCCCCTAATCTTTCTGCCATTTTTGCATTTTCTATTGTTGGATCAAGTGGTCTGAATACTATTTTTATTCCAGCATTTTTCAATTTTTTAAATGTATCTGTATAATCCATTCCAGATAATCCATTTACAAGTGCAACTGCTACCTTTTCTTCAATTATCATTTCTAAAAGCGGTTCTGTAAACCTCATATCTGTATCAACTAATATTACTACTCCAAAAGGTTTATCAGTCAATGCTCTTGTTTTTTTTATTTCAGCTCTCATTCTTTCCATTGTTTCTTCTGGTGAAGGTGTTGATGTAGTTTGTCCAGCACTTGGTCCTAAAATTCCAAGCCCTCCCGCATTACTAACTGCTGCCACTAATTTTGCATCTGTCAACCATGCCATTGGACCTTGTATTATTGGATACTTTATCCCCAGTCTTTCTGTTATTCTATTTTTCATTGTTTCCTCCTCTTAATTATTAATTCAAACACTTATTATTGACTTTTTTATTATAAAAATATTATAATTTATTTAGTTTAAAATTTGAAGTAGGCAATAAAAAATGATATAGTACTAAAATTTGTACTTTTGTAAATTAGGGGGAGTTATGGATAAGTATTTTAAAAATTATGACATAAAATCTATAAAAAATAATAATAAAATTTGTGGAATTAATTATACACAAAAAATTTTAGGTGGTAAATGGAAAATAACTATTATATGGGTTTTAAGAAACGAAGCTAAAAGATATAGCGAAATTAAACGATTTTTAGGTGGTATTTCTCAAGGTTCTCTCACTAAACAACTTAGAGAACTTGAGGAAGATAATTTAATAGGTAGAAAAGTTTATCCTGAAGTGCCACCTAGGGTTGAATACTTTTTAACAGAAAAGGGTGCCCAACTGATTCCTATTCTTGATTCCATGGAGAAATTTGGAACTCTTTGGATCGAAAAAATGTTAAATAAATAGTTTTTTATTAATTTTATCAAAAATCTTTTTTTTGAAATGCTTTTTATGATATAATAACAAAGTAAAAAAATTAAGGGGATATGTTTATGTATAATGAAATTGATTTACATAACTTAGATTTCAAATTAGCCATACAAATTTTTAAAAGAAAATATAATGAATCCTTAAAGAAAAATGATAAAAGGGAGATTTTAATTATTCATGGCTATGGTGCTTACAAATTGGATCATACTCCTATTTTAGCAATAAAAATTAGAGAATTTTTGTCAAGAAATAAAGATAAACTAGAATATAGACTTGATATTAATCCAGGTGTTACATATGTCACACCAAAACTAAAATTAGATTAGAAAGAGAGATACTATGTATATAAAATTAAAAAATGATAATCCTGTAAATTTAAGGAACTTATTAACTTTTTTAGATGAAAATAGTATAAAATATTTTAAAATCTTAGATGAAAACTACATAAAAATTGCTTTACTTTATATTCCAAAGATTTTTGACTTCAATTCATTTAAAAAATTTGAAGCTTTTATTGAAGTTTTTGATATTTCTAAACAATATAAACTTGTAAGTAGAGAATTTAAAAATCAAGATACAATTATAGATATAAAAGGGCATAAAATAGGTGGAGATAACTTCATGTATATTGCTGGACCTTGCTCTGTTGAAAATAAAGATATGTTAAATAAAATTGCACAAAAGGCTAAATCTAATGGAGCTGTCGCATTAAGAGGAGGAGCTTATAAACCTAGGACTTCTCCTTATGATTTTCAAGGCTTAGGCGAAGAAGGATTAAAATATTTGAGAGAAGTTGCTGATGAAAATAATTTACTAGTTGTCACTGAAGCTATGGACACTGAAAATCTAGACTTGGTTTGTAAATATACAGATATAATTCAAATTGGAGCTAGAAATATGCAAAATTTTAGTCTTCTTAAAAAATTAGGTGACATCAATAAACCTATTCTTTTAAAAAGAGGATTGAGTGCCACTATAAATGAATTCTTAATGTCTGCAGAATATATTATAGCCCATGGAAATAGAAATGTTATTCTCTGCGAAAGAGGTATTAGAACTTTTGAAACTATGACAAGAAATACATTGGATATAAATGCTATCGCTCTTATAAAAGAAGAATCTCATCTTCCTATAATTATTGATGCCAGTCATGGAACCGGTAAAAGGACTCTCGTTGAGCCTATAACTTTAGCTGGAGTTATCGCTGGAGCTAATGGAGCTATGGTCGAAGTTCATGAAAATCCTGAATGTGCTCTATCTGATGGACCTCAATCATTAAACTTTGAAATGTTTGATAATTTGAGCAAAAAGCTTGAGAAGACATTATTATTCAGAAAGGAATTAAAAAACCTATGATAATTACAGAAAATAATATAAAAAATTTTGAAACTTACATAGAAATCGATGTTTTAGAAAAATTTGGAATAAAAATTCTTGGAACTAAAAAAAAATATGGATGTATTAAACAAAAGAAAGCTCATGATATTATAAATGATTTTTCACTTAATAATAAAATCTTAGTTTCAACACATCAAACTCACAGTGACAATATAGTATTCATAAAAGATTTTTCTCAAACTTATTTTGAAAATACGGATGGACTTCTAAGTTCTAATACTCAAGCAGCTTTGCTTGTAAAATATGCTGATTGCCTGCCCATTTTTATTTATGATGAAGATTCTCAAATATTTGGAGCTGTTCATTCTGGCTGGCAAGGTTCATATCAAGAAATTATTATTAAAGCTATTAAAAAAATTCCCAACAGAATAGACTTAAATAGAATTCATATAGTATTTGGAGTTGGTATTTCTTGTAAAAATTATGAAGTTCAAGAAGATTTTTATTTAAAATTTAAAAATAAATTTCCATTAAGTATAATTGAACAAGCTTTTTCTAGAATAAATAATAAAATTTATTTTGACAATCAACTATTTAATTACTATCTCCTTAAAGATTTTGGTATTCCAGAAAAAAATATTTATAGAAATAATCTTTGTACTTTTGATGGAGATACTTTTCATTCTTATAGACGAGATAAAGAACTTTCTGGACGAAATGGTGGAATAATTTATAAAAAATAAAAACTGACTTTGTCAGTTTTTATTTTACATATTTTTTTAAGTAACCGTATCCTTCTTGTTCCATTTCTTCATAAGGTATAAACTTTAGTGAAGCACTATTAATACAATATCTAAGCCCTCCAGTTGTTTTTGGACCATCTTCAAAAACATGTCCTAAATGAGCATCTCCAGCTCTACTTCTCACTTCTATTCTTTGCATATTATATGAATTATCTCTTTCATAATTTACTACATCTGAACTTATAGGCTTAGTAAAGCTTGGCCAACCACAACCCGAATCAAATTTATCTGTTGATGAAAAAAGTGGCTCTCCAGTTGTTACATCAACATAAATTCCTTTTTCATGATTATCAAAAAATTCATTTTGAAAAGCATATTCTGTATGATTTTCCTGTGTTACTTTATATTGTAGTGAAGTTAATTTTTCTTTTAGTTCATTATCAGCAGGCTTTTTATATCTTACTGAGTCTATTATTGGTTCACTTGCTTTAGACAAATTAACATGGCAATAACCGTTTGGATTTTTTTTCAAATAATCCTGATGATATTCTTCTGCTCTATCAAATCTTTCAAGCGGTAACACTTCAACCACAATCTTTTTTTCATATTTCTTTTGTTCTATTTCTATCTCTTTTAAAGCTATATCTTTATCCTCTTCATTTTGATAGTAGATTCCTGTTCTGTATTGAACTCCTATATCTCCTCCTTGTTTATTTAAACTCGTAGGATCTATTATTCTAAAATAATGTTTCAATATTGTAGATAAACTGACTTTATTCGCATCATATTTTATATACACTGTTTCCACATGTCCAGATTTTCTATAAACTAAATCCTCATAACTAGGGTTAGCAAAAGGTCCATTTGCATATCCTGATACAGAATCAATTACTCCATCTATTCTTTCAAAATATGCTTCAACTCCCCAGAAACATCCTCCAGCCAAATAAATTTCTCTTATATCTTGAGGATTTTCTCTATTTATTTTCAAAATATCTTCTATTTTTGTATCCATTATTTCACCTTTCCCTGAAAAAATTCCCTTAATTCTTTCACATTCTAAATTACCAATAATAACTTGTTCGACTTCCAAGTTTTTATTAACTATTATTGAACTTGGGTAAACTTTTATATTATTTGATTTCAATAAGTCCCCATTTATATCAAATAAAACTACTATACTTTTATATTCTTGTTTTTCAAACCATTCTTTGAAAGCCTTCTTATTTTTTTCACCATTTATACCCGGAGTAACTACTGTAACCACATCAAAATTCTTTTTCTCTTTTGATAATTTATCTATTTCTTCCAAGTCAGCTAGGCAAATCGGACACCACGAAGCCCATACTTTTAAATATATGTTCCTCCCTTTTAGTTCCTTAAAACTAACTTGTTCTCCATTCAAATCTTCAAATATTATATCTTTTAAATTTTTAATATTTTTTCCATTTTTTAAATTTTTATCAGAACATGATAGGAATCCAAATAAACAAAGTGAATATAAGAATATTTTTTTGAGCATATTTCTTCCTTTCAACTCCTTATAGTGTCGCCAACATATTTATTTTATTAAAAATTAATAATATTCCCATAATAATTATTATAAATCCACCTATTTTTTTTAGTATCCCCAAGTATCTTTTTATAAATTTAACTTTTTCAAATAATACTTTTGAAGCCATAGAAAACACTATAAAAGGGGTTGCAAGCCCTAATACATAAATTGACATCATAAGAATACTTCTACCAATATCTGCTGAACTTCCAGATATAAAAAGTATTGAAGCTAAAACAGGTCCCACACAAGGAGTCCAGCCCAGGCTAAAAGTCAATCCTAAAATAAAAGCTGTTAATATTCCATTTTTTTGTTCTTGAATATTTATAAATTTGGTTTTTTCTAAGAATTTTATTTTTATTATATCCATTTGGAAGAAACCTAAAATTATAATAATAATGCCAGCTATGAGTCTAACCTTATCATTGAAAAAAAGTTCTCCTAATAAACCCATTCCAAAACCCAGAACTAAAAATGTTAGCGATAACCCCAAGATAAACATTATAGTTTTTATAATAGATTTTTTTTCACCATTGCTTAAAATTGATAAATAAACTGGTATTACTGGAAAAATACAAGGTGAAAAAAATGATAAAATTCCTGCAAAATATATGCTGCTATATAATATTTCTTCTGTGTACATCTTATTTTCTGACCTTTCTATTTATTTTTTATCGCTTCCTCTACTATATTTATTAAATTTTCTTCTGTTACTCCACCTGGTATGTAGCCATCTAAGTATCCATCTCTACCTACAACAAAACTTGTCGGAAAAAATCTTATTCCATACTCAGCAAAATATTTCCCGCTTTCATCAAATAATATAGGATAAGTTATTTTCTTTTTTTCTATAAACTCTAATATTTTATCTTTAGACACATCTGGATTTTTAGAATATTCTTTTGATTTTGGAGCTGCAATTCCTAAAACTACAAGATCTTCAGAATATTCTTTTGAAATTTTTTCTAAATATGGAATTTCTTCCACACAGTAACTACACCATGTTGTCCAAAAGTTAATAAATACTATTTTCCCTTTATAATCTTGTAAATTATGTTGTTTTCCATATTGGTCGTTTAAAATTATATTAGGTACAGCCAATTTCTCCCTTTTTTTGTCTATTGCTGAAAAAGCTGAAAATGTCATTAATATGAATACTATGAATAGCATTACTTTATTTTTATATTTCATAAGTCTACCCCCTATTTTAAATATTTTTTAACTCTTTTATTAAAATTTCTCTTGCTTTATTCTTAAAACTTTTTGGAACAAAAACAAAAAATGACATAGTATGAAATTTCTCAAATTTCTTTTGTGGTAATAAATCTGAAAGCTGCCTATCTTTTCCATTCAAAAGCAGATATATTGGAGCTTCTTTAGTTGAATTATAAAATTTATTATATTTTGTTATGATAAAAACTTCTCCCTCTTTTAGATTTAATTTTTTTTGTAAGTTTTTAGTTATTTTTTCAATATTTTTTTCATTTTTTAACTTTAAAATTAATTTCTCATGAGATTCAACAACCAAACTTTCCACTAAAAAATCTGCAAAGTCTTTGTATTCATAGATAGTCTTCCAAAGTGATTTTAAAAACTTTCTTTCAAAAAGTTGTTTTATAGCTATATTATTAAATTCATGTGCTCTATCCTCTAAAGATAGTACATAAATTTTTCTAAGATGAGAGTATACATCATCATCTGCTATGAAATTATCTATAATTGCTTTAGGTGAAAAGAATGATTGCCTATTCAATTCTTCAATATATCGACCTCCTTCAAATTCATATAGCTCCATACACTTTTTTAAAATTCTACCGGTTACATAGTCTGTATAAATAGAAATATGATGGTGATATACCCAAAGATAAAGTGTATCTCGAGAATCTACAACAGATTGAACAGCTGGAATTGCTTTTGCTACATACTTAAGTTTTTTATCAGATATAGTTAAGCATGCAAGTAATCTTTTTATATCCATTTTAGGAGCTATTTCTCCTGTCATATGATTATCTCTCATCAAATAGTCCAACTTATCTACATCAATAGAATCTGAATTTAAAATTTGTATGCAAATATTTCTGTCCCAATTTTCTTCTTCAATATATAAATTTCCTATTATACATCTACATATAAATGATATATCAATATCCTTATTTATTTTCTTTAATTTTTCATAAAATTTTCTTAAAATACAGTAACATGATAATAATTCATGCTCTTTTCCAACAATTTTTCCATCCATATTTAAAAAAGTTTTTTCAATATCAATTAATTCTGAATATTCTTTTATATTCTCAAAAATTTCATTTTTGTCTAAAAATTTTTCACCTAAATGTGAAAACGGAGGATGTCCCAAATCATGCATTAAAGCAGCTAATTTTATGTGAAGTTTTAGATATTCTATCTTTTCTTCGGAAATATTATTTTTTTTCAAGTCTTGTTCTAAAACACCAAAAAATTCACATGCTAATTGCATAACTCCCAATGAATGTTCATAACGAGTATGGTTAGTAGATGGGAAAATATATGAACATGATAGCTGCTTTACTCTTCTTAATCTTTGAAAAGATGGTGTATCTATTATTTCCTGTAAAACTTCATCTATCTCTATATAACTGTGTACTAAATCTTTTACAACTTTTACTCCCACTCTAATCTCCTATCTTTATAATTCAATACTAGCTATTTTTCTCCCGCCAATTTTTTCGATTTTTCTGTACATGCTACTACTGCATCTATTATATTCCCTCTAAAATTACCATTTTCTAGTACTTTTATTGCCTCTATAGTGGTTCCACCCGGAGATGTTACCTCATCCTTTAATTGTCCAGGATGTTTTTTTGTATCAAGCAACATCTTAGCAGAGCCTAATACTGTCTGTGCTACAATTTTATAAGCCTTATCCCTTGGCATTCCCTCAAGTACACCACCATCGGCAAGAGCTTCAATAAACATATACACATAAGCTGGTAATGATCCGCTTATTCCAGTATATGCATGCATTAGCTTTTCTTCAATTTCTACTGACTTACCAAAACTATTTAACAACTTAAAAATAATTTCCTTTTCTTCTTGATTAACATTTTTATTAAAAGATACAGCTGTCATACCTTCTAGTACTTGAGCTGGAGTGTTAGGCATAGTTCTAATAATTTTTTTGTCATCTCCAATTATTTTTTCAACTCTTTCTAAACTAAACCCAGCAGCAATTGTTAAAATAATAGTATCCTTTGAAATTTCATTTTTTACTTTTTCTAAAACTACTGGATAAATATGTGGTTTCACAGCTAAAATAATAATATTACTATTTTTGATAACTTCATTTTCACTACTTAGAGCCAATACTCCATATTCTTTAGCTAAATTTTCTACCTTTACCTTATCTAGATCAAATATATTTATATTCTGAGCTGAAACAAAATTTGAATTTATAATTCCTTTTATTATTCCGCTTCCCATATTTCCCGTTCCAATAAACCCTATTCTCATAACATCTCCTACTTTATTCTCTAACCTGTCCATTTCCTCTTACTACATATTTTGTTGTTGTAAGCTCTCTTATTCCCATTGGTCCCCTTGCATGTAATTTCTGTGTAGATATTCCTATTTCTCCACCAAAACCAAATTCTCCACCATCAGAAAATCTTGTTGATGCATTTAAATATACTGCTGCTGAATCCACTTCATTTAAAAATTTTTCTGCGTTATCTATGCTTTCTGTAATTATCGAATCAGAATGTTGCGTACTGTGGCTATTTATATACTCAATAGCTTCATCTACATTCGCAACCAATTTTAATGATAAAATTAAGTCTAAATACTCAGCTCCAAAATCCTCTTCAGTAGCTAATTTTACTTCTTTTTTATCAGCTACTATTTTAAGTGCTTCTTCACTGTATCTTAATTCTACCTTTTTAGCCAACAGTGTATCTGTTAAGCTTGGCAATATCTTTTCTGCTATACTTCTATGTATCAAAACTGTTTCGATAGAGTTGCAAGTACTTGGTCTTTGAGTTTTAGCATTTTCTATTATTTTCAATGCTATTTCTATTTTTGCACTCTCGTCTACATATACATGACAAACACCTGCCCCAGTTTCTATAACTGGAATAGTTGCATTTTCTATAATAAATTGTTTTAATCCTTTTCCACCTCTTGGAATAATTACATCTATATATTTATTTAAAGTTATCATCTGTCTTGCAAGATCTCTATCTGTACTTTCAATAAGTTGTACAGAATTTTCTGGTAAACCATACTTAATACCCACTTCATTGAATAATTTATTCAGATAAATATTTGAGTTTATAGCATTAGCTGAACCTCTTAGTATTATTGCATTTGATGATTTTAATGCTAAACCAGCTGAATCAATGGTTACATTAGGTCTTGATTCATAAATCATTCCTATAACACCTAGTGGAACTCTTTTCTTTTCAATAGATATCCCATTTTTATGACGCCAACCAGTAATTATCTCTCCTATCGGATCTGTAAATGCTGCCATTTCTTTTAAGCTTTGTGCCATCGCTTCTATTCTTTTATCATTTAATTCTAATCTATCTAATAGTGCGAAAGAAAGTCCTACTTCTTTTCCTTTCTCCAAATCTACTTTATTAGCTTTTTTTATTTCTTCTTTTCTTACAATCAATTCATCTGCAATTGCAAGTAAAATATTATTTTTTGTTTTTGCATCTAGCAATAATAATTTTTTTGTGGCTTCTTTTGCTCTTTTCCCCATCTCTTCTATGTAATTTTTTTCCATGCTAAACCTCTCTTTTATATTAAATAGTTTATTCTATACTAAATAAGTAAATTATCTCACTTTTTATTGATTTTTTCAATAAAAAATATACATCTTTTCATAAATAAAAAAGTAGGGTATACCTAATCATAGTACTCCCTACATTAAAAATTTTTATTTTTTTTCTATCACAAGCATATTATCTATATGAATAATTACATCGTCATACTTATGCCCCAATATTTTTTCTATACTCTCACTTTTATACCCTTTAATTAATTCAATTTCTTCTGATGAGTAATTAGAAATTCCTGTTGCCACAAGCTCTCCTTTTAGATTTGTTATTTTTAGAACAGTTCCTCTATCAAAGTTCCCTTCTGCTGATTTGACTCCAACTGGCAATAAACTACTTCCTTTACGAATAGCTTTTTCAGCTCCATCATCAATTATTATAACTCCTCTTTTATGTGGACCATATGCCAACCAATATTTTCTTGAACTAATTTTTTTATTTTCCTTTACAAATAAAGTTCCTATGTTTTCTCTTTCAACAATCTTAGATATATTACTAGGATCTTCACCACTTGCAATAATTAAATTTGTTCCAATCTTAGTTGCCATTTCAGCTGCTGTTATCTTAGTTGACATTCCTCCTGTTCCAAATTTTGAACCTTCTCCTCCAGCCATAGCTTTTATTTCATCGTCTATTTTATCCACAGTTTCAAATAAAACAGCATCTTCATATTTTTGAGGATTTTTGTTATAAAGCCCGTTTACATCTGATAAAATTATCAGTAAATCTGCATCTATTAGACCTGAAACTAAAGCTGACATTGTATCATTATCCCCGACTTTTATTTCATCAGCTACAACTGCATCATTTTCATTTATTACCGGAATTATTTTTTTACTTAAAAGTGCATTACACACATTTCTGGCAATCAGATATCTTTTTCTATCTGCAAAGTCTAATTTTGTTAACAATAATTGCCCTATTGTTTTATTATGTTCCTGAAATAACATTTGATATAGGTGCATCAATGCCACTTGTCCAACTGCTGCAACAGCTTGTTTTTCAGATAGAGCCTTTGGTTTTTCCGATAAGTTTAATCTTCCCATCCCCGCTCCAACTGCTCCAGATGTAACAAGTACTACATCATAACCTTTATTTGATAAATTACTCAACTCATAAACTATTTTCTTTATTTTTTCAACATTCAAATTTCCATCAGCTTTAGTTAAAGTTGATGTTCCAACTTTTACGACAACTTTCTTTATATTTTTTAAAAGTTCTTCCCTTTTCAAATCCTTATTTGTCATAATATCACTTACCTTTTTATTTTTTCAAAATCAATTTTATTTTATAATTCTTTTTCATATTCTTTTAAAGAATCAAGTGCTGGTTTTGCAATTGGAATTATACATAAAATATTTATAACTGTCATAATTCCTAACCCAAAATCTGCTAATGACCAAACAAATAAATCTTGTTTTACTCCACCTATATATATCATAGCTATTACTATTACTTGATATACTAAATTCAAATTTTTATTTTCACTGATAAAACTCATTGCACTTTTACCATAGAAGATTACAGCAAGTATAGTTGACATACAGAAGAAAAACATTAAGACTACTACAAAAGGTGCTCCAAAACTACCTATATGATAAGTAACTGCTGCTTGGAAAAGTCCCATACCAGAAAGCCCACTCGTAACAGTTTCCGGCACTAACAAAACTATAAAAGCTGTTGCTGAACATATAACCAAAGTATCAATAAATACGCCAAATGCTTGAACCATACCTTGTTTTGCTGGAATATTTGTTTCAACTGCTGCTGCTGCGTAGTTCGAATTTCCACTTCCTGCTTCATTTGAGAAAAGTCCTCTTCTAACTCCATGCATAACTACAGCTCCTAATGTTCCTCCAGCAACTTCTTTTGCTCCAAAAGCTTGAGAAACAATATTGCTAAACATCATCGGTATTGAAGTTAAGTTTGAGGCTAATACATATAAAACCATAAAAATATATATAATCGCCATAAAAGGAACTACTTTATTTAAAGTTAATATTATTGCATCTTTTTTTGATCTACTAAAAAAGATTATATACACTACCATTAAAGCTACTGCTATTGATATAACAGTTGTTGTCCCTAATCCAGCAATATTAAAGTTGTATACACTTGAAATTGACCCTGTTATCGAATTTGACATAACTTGAATAACTCCCATATAGCATATAACTGATGCTAAAGCATAAATTATACCTAGCCATTTCATTTTCAATCTTTCTTCTATGATAAAAGGAGTTCCTCCAATATAAGAGCCATCTGCTTGTTTTTTTCTATAAATAACAGATAAGCTTGATTCAACAAAAGCCGTTGCTGAACCTAATAAAGCAACCAGCCACATCCAAAATATTGCTCCCGGTCCCCCTGCAGAAATAGCTGCAACAACTCCTGCTATATTCCCTGCTCCAACTCTACATGCCGTTCCTAAAAAAAATGTTTCCAGTGAACTTACTCCATTCCCCTGTTTTTCATTTTTAAAAAGTACCTTTATAATCTTCCCAAACAGTCTAAATTGCATAAATTTAGTCATAAAAGAAAAATATATAGCTGCTCCAACTAACATGTATACTAAAATATTTTTCCCCCATAGTATTGCATTAACTGCATCTACCATAGAACTTATATATGGCATTTTTATTCCTCCCTCTTTTATTTACAATATTTTGAAAGTATAACATAAAATAAAAAAAATTCAAACTTTCGTTTGAATTTTAAGTACATATATATTAAATTTTAAGTCTTATTTTATTTTAAAATTTTGTAAATTTTTTCTATATTCAAATTTTCTCTCATTAAATTTGCCAATTTATTATACTGTTTCTCTTTGAATTCAGAATAAGTTTCAATTTTTTCAACAATTGGCATATCTTTTTTACTTCTTATTATGTTTAAAAATCCATTGGTAAATTCAGAATTGTCAAATATTCCATGAATATATGTAGCAAATACATTGCCTTTACACACGATATTACTTTTAATTGTAGAAACACCTTGATGTATTTCATAGCCAAGTACTTTTATCCCTCTTAGTTCCTTTAAAATACCTTCTTCTGCATCAATTACTCTTTCGACTTGTACCGTCTTTTTTATTTCTCCAAAAGTTGTGTCATATTCTAGAAAATTAAATCCATCTGTTTCAGAAAAATCACTTTCCAATTTTAACGGATCAAAAATTTTTCTACCCAACATCTGCAATCCACCACAAATTCCCACAATTACTGTTCCCTTTTCTTTTAATTCTTCTATTTTTTCGAAAATTTTTCTTTTCTTTAAATCTTCTAAATCAGTTATAGTATTTTTACTTCCAGGAAGAATTATTATATCCTCATCTCCAAGCTCTTCAACATCTTTTATATATTTAACTCTAACATCTTCATATTGTTTGAAGACATGGAAATCCGTAAAATTAGACATTTTTTTTGTTTTTATAATGCTTATATTTATATATTTTTTTTCTTTATCAACTTTTTTCTGAATTATATCTGATAAACTATCTTCTTCTTCTATTTCAAAATCTCCATAGGGCATAACTCCTAAAAATTCAATATTTAGCCCTTCTTCTTTAAATTTTTTATCCAATACATCTATGGCAGGCTTTAATAAATCTACATCTCCTCTAAATTTATTTATAATTATTCCTTTTATTCTCTCTCTATCCTCTTTATCTAAAAGCATTACAGTTCCATAAAGTGAAGCAAAGACTCCACCTATATCAATGTTTCCCACTAAAATTACAGGTGCATCAACTTGTTCTGCCATACCCATGTTTACCAAATCATACTCTCTTAAATTAATTTCTGCCGGGCTCCCTCCACCTTCAAGTACACAAATATCAAAATTATCTTTTATATATTGATAGCTTTTCGTTGCTATTTCTTTTAATTCTTTAGATTTTGAAAAATAATCTTTTGCATTTAAAGTAAATTTTGCAATTCCATTTAAAATTACCTGTGAATTATTATCAGAATTTGGTTTTAGTAAAATAGGATTCATAAAAGCTCTTGGAATTTGATATCCTGCTTCCGCCTGAATAACAGTTCCTCTACTCATTTCAAGCCCGTCTATATCCACAAAGGAATTTAATGCCATATTTTGCGATTTAAATGGAGATACCTTATATCCATCTTGGGCAAATATTCTACATAAACCTGCTACTATTAAAGTTTTTCCGACAGATGACCCTGTTCCTTGTATCATTAATTTTTTATGCACATTAATTCCTCCTTATATAAATAAAAATATTAATAAAGACCATGGAAAATAAGAAACTAAAAAATAAATAAATAGTCCAATTATACCTAATATTGATATTACTATCCAAAATAAAATTTTTAAAATCCAATATCCTAGAAAAATAATTATAAATATAAGAGCTACTGCTCCACAAAATATAAGAATTCTTTCTAAAACATGATTTTCTTGTATCTTTACTAGTTTTATCTCTTCATTTAATTTTGTTTTTTCTTCTTTATTTTCTTCTTTTTTTATGGTCAATTTTTCTTCCGCTTCTAAAAGATGTGGATTACATAATTCTTTCATTGTTGTTTTTCTAATAAAACTAGGTTTTGGAGTAAGCTCTTTTTCTATAAATATTTCCTTATGCTTAGCATTTTTTAAAAATCTAGAAT
This sequence comes from Fusobacterium gastrosuis, assembly GCF_900095285.1. GTDB lineage: Bacteria > Fusobacteriota > Fusobacteriia > Fusobacteriales > Fusobacteriaceae > Fusobacterium > Fusobacterium gastrosuis. The sequence continues at coordinate 396,573 of NZ_LT607734.1, forward strand.
AAAAGTATAACTCTATAGCAACAACTATTATATATACTCCAATCAATCAGTTATAATTTGACAAGATTAACATTAGCATCCATCCAACAGGTAAAAAAGCAATAAAATTTATAGGAGCTATAAAAAATATTAGAAATATTATGATTATATGAAATATAGTTTTTTTCAACATATTTAACTCCTTTATTATTCTTCAAATTTGTTAAAAAATATCATTATCAATCTCTTTTATATATGGTTTTATATCTAGAAGTACAGTATTGTCATAAGCATCTAACCCTATTACTTCTATCTTATCTTTTTCAATAGAAATAATTTTACATACACATAGACCTATTGGATTGGGTCTATTTAATGTCCTTATCGAAAAAACTCCATACTCTTTTCCTTCAACAAGATTTCTACACCCTTTTTCAGTATTTCTTTTAATATTTTTATTATTAAAATTAGCCTCTATTTTTAGATTTTCCCTATCGACTTTGTTTCCCCAATAAAAAACAAGTATAAATTCTACTTCTTCTAATCCTTTTAGTACATCTCTATATTCAGGTAAAATTTTTATAGAAGATTTTTCACTTGAAAATTTACCTTGTCTAGGTGTTTCTCTTTCGTCTTTAAAATTATTAAATATTCTTCCTATCTCTTTTAATTGCATAAAATTCACCCTATAATATTTTCTATTATTATAAATTAACTTATTTTTTTTTACAAATGAAGTTGAAAAAATATATTTTAATAAAATAAATTTATATTTCTCTATATAAAAAAGATATCTATATAAATAGATACCTTTTCTCAATTTATTATTTTTATAAATTTTCTTTTACCATAGAAATTAGTTTCGCAGCAGTAAGCTCATATTTTTCAAGCATTTCTGCCCCTTTACCACTTTGTCCAAATTTGTCATATACTCCAAGTTTTTTAACTTTTGTAGGGTGAACTTCTGACAAAAATTCAGATACTGCTGAACCAAGTCCACCAATAACTGAATGTTCTTCAGCTGTTATAATAAATTTTGTTTCTTTTGCAGCTTTTAATATTGTTTCTCCATCTAATGGCTTTATAGTTCCTACATTTATAACTCTAACAGATATATTTTCTTTTTCTAATTCTTCAGCTGCCTTCATAGCTTCTTGAGTTAACAAGCCTGTTGAAACAATTGTCACATCTTTTCCATCTTTTAAAGTATTTGCTATTCCAATTTGAAAATCATAGCTATCATCTAATATAGTTTCAACATCTAATCTTCCCAATCTTAAATATACTGGTCCTTCATATTCAGCAGCTGCAAAAACCATTTTTCTTGTTTCAACTGCGTCACAAGGGGATAATACTACCATTCCTGGTATAGCTCTCATAAGTGCAATATCTTCGATTGATTGATGAGAACCTCCATCTTCTCCAACTGAAATTCCAGCGTGCGTAGGAGCTATCTTAACATTTAATTTAGGGTAAGCAACTGTATTTCTTATCTGTTCAAACGCTCTCCCTGCAGCAAACATTGCAAAAGTAGAAGCAAAAGCTACTCTTCCACAAGTAGCAAGTCCAGCTGCCGTTCCTATTAAATCTCCTTCAGCTATTCCAACATTTATATGTCTTTCTGGGAATGCTTTTTTAAATAAATCTGTTTTTGTTGATTTACTTAAATCTGCATCTAAAACCACTATATTTTTATTAATTTGACCAAGCTCTACTAAGGCTTCTCCATAAGCTTGTCTTGTAGACTTTTTACTCATATTTCTATCCTCCCTATGCTAGCTCGCTTAAAGCTTTATCTCTTTCTTCAACTGTTGGAGCAACTCCGTGGAAACCACAAACATTTTCCATGAAAGATACTCCCTTACCTTTTATAGTCTTAGCAACTACCATAGTAGGTTTCCCTTTACATTCTTTTGCCATATCTAAAGCTTTAAATATCTCATCAAAATTATGTCCATCTATTTCTATTACATTCCAACCAAATGCTCTCCATTTATCAGCAACTGGTTCAATTCCCATTATTTGAGATACATTTCCATCTATTTGTAAATTATTGTGGTCAAGGAATGCACAAAGATTATCAAGTTTATAGTGAGCTGCTGTCATAGCCGCTTCCCATATTTGCCCTTCTTGAATTTCTCCATCTCCCAGTATTGCGTATACTCTATAATTTTCATTGTATATTTTCCCATTTAATGCCATTCCATTTGCAACAGATAAACCTTGTCCTAAAGATCCTGTTGAAATTTCAATTCCAGCAAGTTTTTTCATATCAGGATGTCCTTGAAGTTTACTTCCAAATTTTCTCAAAGTTCCTAATTCTTCTTTAGGAAAATATCCTCTTTCTGCCAATGTTGCATATACTCCTGGAGCTGCATGCCCTTTAGATAAAACAAATCTATCTCTTCCCTCCATTTTAGGATTAGTTGGATCTATGTTCATTTCTGAAAAATATAAAGCTGTCAAAATATCTGTTGCAGATAATGACCCTCCTGGATGCCCTGACTTTGCTTCACATATCATAGAAACAATAGATTTTCTAATTTCTTTAGCTTTTTCTTTTAAAAAACTAACATCTCTCATTTTATCTCCTTCCTTACAAATCTCATTTTTATATTTTTTAAATTATATTATTTTAACAAATTAGTGTCAAGTTTATATAAAATTAGTGTACATTATTTTTAGTTGTTCAAATATTATTTCAAATTTTAATATACCCAAAGCTCCAATCAAAAATACAAAAATTAACATTGGTCTTATAAATGATCTTTCATATTTTCTTTTTTTTATAAAAATAATACAAGAAAGTAGTATTACAAAAATATATTCATATATGTCTGTCATATAGAAAATTCCAATAAAAATATTCACTAAAACTGTCATAGAAAAAAATAACTTTGTTGTTTTTTCATCGCAACTGATATTGATAGGAATCTTTAAAAGTGCACCTCCTTGCCATTTATACGGGAATAAATCAAAAATCATATGAATTGCTATTGCAATAGAAAATCCAACTATAAAATATTTGAAAAAGAAATCATTTTTTACCTTATAAGCCAAAACCAATAATAATGTTATAAACGGACTATGTGTCACTATACTTCTATGCCTTAAACCTAGTTTAAAGTCCCAATCAGGTAATTTTATTCCAAATAAAAATGAAACAAATATTAAAACAAATCCAAGTAAATTTATGTTCTTAATAAAAATCATATTTTCTCCAATCTTTTAGTTTTTCTCACATATTTTATTATATACAAAATCTTTTTTCAAATAAAAAAAGTTTGGAAAATATTTTTTACAAATTCTTAAAATTTTCATTTTAAATTCATTTTTATATTGTATATTATATGTTAATAATATAAAAAGGAGAAAATTATGAAGAAATTATTTTTATTGTTTTTGAATATCACTACATTGTCTTTTGCAAGCCATATTACAAATATTGAAGCTATAAGTGAAGTTTTTGGGGATGGAGAAAAACTATCATCTATTATTCTTACTTATGATAAAGCCTTGAAATCTTCTTCTGTAAGCACTGAAGATTTTTTTGTTCCAGAAAGAGAAATTAAGGATGTCTATGTCAGCAAAAATTTTAAATCTAAAGATAGAACAGGAGAACATGTTATAGTTGAGCTAAAAGATTTGCCTATGGTAGATAGTTCCACAGAACCTAGCAATCCTCAAAATGAAGCCGAAAAAGTAAAAAAACGAGCTATGGGACTTACTGGCCCAACTTTAGGAAGTAAAGGAAGACCTAAACCTTTAGTTGAAGTAAAAGCTGAAATTAGTCAGATTGGTGAAGTACAAACAAAATATAATGAAATTTATTTGCCTGAACTTAATTTGGCTTCCAACTCAACTCGTCAATTGGTTATTGAAGACTTTGTTCAAAATATATTTGTAGATGAAAAGCAAAATAATGAAAAACTTTTATATAATTTATATATTCCTAAAAATTATAATCCGAATAAAAAATATCCTTTAGTCGTATTTATGCACGATGCAGGAACTGTTTCCCCTGAAACAAAGGCTACTCTTAGTCAAGGTCTTGGAGCTATTGCTTGGGCCAGTCCAGAATGGCAAGAAAAGTATCCAAGCTTTGTTTTAGCTCCACAATACGATACTGTTATCGTTAATGATAAATATGAGTATGGTCCCGAGCTAGATAGGACTATCCATTTGATAGAAAGCCTAAGTAAACAATATTCAATTGATACAAAACGTATTTATAACACTGGACAATCAATGGGTGGAATGGCAAATATATCTTTAGATTCAAGATATACTGATTTTTTTGCTGCTTCTTATATTATTGGAAGTAAATGGGATGTGAATGTAACTGCACCACTAGCTACTCAAAATATTTGGTTTGTTGTTTCAGAAAATGATCCAGGAGCTAAACCAAGTATAGATGCAATTTCAAACAATTTAGAAAATCATGGAGCTTCTATAAAAAGATTTACTATTGATGCCAACCAAGATAAAAAACTTTTTAACCAAGAAGTAAAATCTTTTATTGATAAAACAACAAATATTTATTATACAACTTATATTGGTGGAAGTCATAGGTATACTTGGCAACATTCATATTCTATGTTTCCAGCTATGGAATGGATATTCTCAAGATCTAAAAAATAAAATAATCTTATCTCTTAATATATATTTAAAGAAGACTATTTTCAGTTAAATAGTCTTTTTTTCTTGACAACTTTTCTTTTTTTATATACTATGAGAAAAATATATTTTATATAAGGAGGAGTTCTATGAATGTAATTGAAGAAGTTAAAAAAATTGAACATGATATTATAAAATGGAGAAGAGATTTACATAAAATTCCCGAATTAAATCTACACCTACCTAAGACCTCAAAATATGTACAAGATAGACTTACTGAAATGGGAATAAAATTTCATACCCTTGTAAATGGTTCAGCTATAGTTGCATTAATCGAAGGAAATAAAAAAGGGAAAACTCTAGCCATTCGTGGGGATATGGATGCTCTTCCAATTCAAGAAGAAACTGGTCTTGAATTTTCTTCTGAACATTCTGGATGTATGCATGCCTGCGGACATGATGGGCACACTGCTATGCTTTTAGGTGCTGCAAAAATTTTAAATGAAAATAGAGATAAATTTACAGGAAACATAAAACTTCTATTTCAGCCCGGGGAAGAATATCCAGGTGGAGCTAAACCAATGATAGATGAAGGTGCAATGGAAAATCCAAAAGTAGATGCTGTAATAGGTTTACATAATGGAGCTATAAATGAGAATATTTTACCTGGAAGTATTGCTTATAGAAACGGATGTATGATGGCTTCTATGGATAGATTTTTAATAAAGGTTATCGGAAAAGGTTGTCATGGTGCTTACCCTCAACTTGGTGTAGATCCGATTGTAGTTGCCAGTGAAATAGTTTTAGGACTACAAAAAATTGTAAGTCGTGAAATAAACACGAATATTCCATCTATACTTTCTGTTTGTAAAATAAATGGGGGATTTTCTCAAAACATAATCCCTGATAGTGTTGAATTAGAAGGAACAGTTAGAGCTACCGATCCTGAAACAAGAAACTTTATAGCAAAAAGAATCGAAGAAGTAGTAAAAGGAATAACAACTGCTGCAAGAGCAAGTTATGAGATAGAATATGATTTTAAATATCCACCTGTTATTAATGATGAAAATTTCAATAGTTTGTTTTTAGAAGCTGCAAAAAAAATATTGAAAAATGAAAATATAATTGAAATGCCTACACCTGTTATGGGAGGAGAAGATGTTGCATTCTTTTTAGAAAAAGCACCTGGAACTTTCTTTTTCTTGTCAAATCCTAGGATTCATGAAAATGGAAAAATTTATCCTCATCATAATTCAAAATTTGATTTAGATGAATCTTTCTTCTATGTAGGAACTGCTCTATTTGTACAGACTGCACTTGATTACTTAAATATAAAAAATTAATTTTTAGGAGGAGATATTATGAAAAATGTTAAGTTGCATTTTGTTGCTCTATGTCTGGTTATCATTTCTGAATACATAGGCATAGTAAAATTTAATCTAGGTAAAGGGGTTATAGCTCTTTTTCCAATGCTTTATGCTATGATTTTCGGGGTACTAGCTTCACCTAAATTTACAAAAATTGTGAATGAAAAAGATATGGATGATGCAGGTTCCTTAGTTAGCATTACCTTATTGTTATTAATGGCTAAGTATGGAACTACTATTGGACCATCTTTCCCAAAAATTGTTTCTGCTAGTCCTGCTTTAATTTTACAAGAGTTCGGTAATTTAGGAACTGTTCTACTTGGAGTTCCTATGGCTATGTTTTTAGGACTAAAAAGAGAAGTAATTGGAGCAGCTCACTCTATTGCCAGAGAACCTAATGTTGCAATTGTTGCTGACAAATATGGACTGGACTCTCCTGAAGGTGAAGGAGTTTTAGGGGTGTATATTGTTGGAACTGTATTTGGAACTGTATTTATTGGTTTGCTAGCTTCATTTTTAGCTGTTTATACTCCTCTTCATCCTTATTCACTTGCAATGGCATCAGGTGTTGGTTCAGCAAGTATGATGACAGCTTCTGTTGGAGCTCTATCAACTCTTTATCCTGATATGGCTGAAACTATTGCAGCTTTTGGTGCATCAAGTAATTTACTTTCTGGTTTAGATGGTGTATATATGTCTTTATGGCTCGCTTTACCACTTACAGAATATTTGTATAAAAAGTTAAATAAGGAGGTAAGATAATATGACTTTATTTAATAATCTTATTATTCTTTTAATTACTGGATTTCTTACTTTGGTTGGCAATTTTGTTGGTCCTAAAATAAATCCAATTGAAGCTTTACCAGGTATGTTCATTTTAATAGCCATAGCCTTTGTAGGAATAGTTTTAGCCAAAGTAATACCTGTGAAAATTCCTAGTGTTGCTTATATAGTTACTATTGCTACTGTTTTAACTATTCCTGGTGGTCCAATTGCAGAAATAGTATCTGTATATACTGCAAAAGTTAATTTCTTAGCATTATGTACTCCTATTCTTGCCTATGCAGGAATATATACTGGAAAAAATATTGATTCACTAAAAAAAACAGGTTGGAAAATTCTCGTTTTAGGATTATTTGTAATCTTAGGAACTTATTTAGGTTCAGCTATTATTGCTCAAATTATTTTAAAAATGTTAGGTCAGATATAAAAACACATAAAATTTATATTTATTTAAATTAAAAAGGAACTATATTAATTTAGTTCCTTTTTTACTTATAAAAAATACTATTAAAAATATCATTCCTATTACTACTGATATAGCTCCAGAGATGGAAATATCGAATTCAAATGCTAACCTTACTCCAATCAATGTAGATAATATTCCAAAAAATATACTCCAACATATCATAGCTTTCAAACTTTTTGAAATTAAATACGCAGTTGATGCTGGTCCAACCATAAAAGATACCATTAGTGTAACTCCTATAGCTTCAAAAGATGTTATTGCTGTTATTGATACTAAAGTCATTAAAGAATAATGTATAAATATTGGAAATAAACCTAGGGAACTTGCCAAAACTCTATCAAATATAGAAATTTTTATTTCCTTAAAAAAGAGAACAATAAACGTTAAATTCAAGCATAGTACCATTATTCCTGTAATAACAGAATATGGGATTTCTAAACCAAAAATAGTTTTGGTGTGAAAAGGTGCAAATACAATCTCACCAAGCAAAACAGAATCTACATCTAAATGTGTATTAGCTGTGTACTTAGAAACTAAAATAACTGCTATACTAAATAAAAATGACATTACAATTCCTATTGCTGAATCTTCTTTTATTAATCTTATATTTGAAATTAATTCTACTAAATAAACTGTCATCAACGCAAAAATTGATGCACCTACTATTAATAATGGTGAGTCAATTTTTTTTACAATAAAAAAACTTATAATTATTCCCAATAAAATAGTATGACTTATTGCATCTGTTAACATGGATATTTTTTTTAAAACTAAAAATACTCCTAATATTGAACAAGAAATAGAAACTAATATAGCTATTATATAAATAGTTAAAATTAAATTCATTTTTTTACACCATCCATCAATTCACTGCTGGTTTGATATTTTCTTTTATAAGTTCTAACTTTTTTTATTATTATTCCTTGATTAATTGAAAATAATATACTAAATATCACAAAAAAAGTTGAAACTATTACTATAATTGGCCCTGTAGGTAAACTGGTATCCATTGTAGAAATAATACTTCCTATTGCTCCTGATAAAAATCCAAAAACTGCAGATATCAAAACAACATTTAATAATTTATCACTCCACTGTCTTGCAGCAATAGCTGGTGCTATCATCATAGCAGTCATTAAAATTACTCCAGCAATTTCTATACCAACTACAATATTTATAACAATTAAAACTGAAACTAAAAATTTTATTTTATCACTATTTAGTCCTATCGCTTTACCATAATCAGGATCAAATATACTAATTTTTATTTCTCTCCAAAATATTATTAAAATTAATACCAATATAAACCCTATTCCAATAAGCAGATAAATATCCTTTACAACTATCGTAGATGCTTGTCCAAAAATAAATCTAGTTAATCCTGCATTTCTAGCACCTGGTATTTTTTTTAAATAACTTAATAAAACCATGCCTAAACCAAAAAAACTTGAAAGTATTAAAGCTATTGCACTATCAAATTTTAATTTAGAATGTTTTTGTATATATTGAATTAAGACTATACAAACTATTCCTATTAGTAGAGCACCTATTAATAAGATATGCAACTTTTTACTTCCAGTAAAAATAAAAGCCAAACATACCCCAGCAAGAGAAGCATGTGCTACTCCATCTCCTATTAAACTTTCTTTTTTTAAAACAGCAAAATTCCCAATTATTGCACTTATCATCGCCAATAATGAGCAACCAAATATAACTATTTTGAATGTATAGCTATTTTTTAAAAGTTCTATATATTCAATCATGTATCTTTCTCCATCTCTATTTTTTTTTATAAGTTTTCTCTATATTTTCTTCATTAAAAACATCTTCAACCGGTCCAGCTGCAACAATAGTTTTATTAATAAATGCAACCGTATCAAAATAAGAAGTAACAGTCTGTAAATCATGATGAACCACAATTAAAGTCTTTCCTGATTTTTTTAATTCTTTTAGTATTTCTACAATCGCTTTTTCAGTTTTAGAATCTACACCTTGAAAGGGTTCATCCATTAAATATATTTCTGCATTTTGTAAAATAGCCCTTGCAAGAAATGCTCTTTGCTGCTGACCACCTGATAATTTTGAAATTTGTCTCTCTTTAAATTCAGTTAAACCTACTTTTTCAATAACCCTTTCTACATTTTTCTTTTCTGTTTTATTTATTTTTTTTAAAAAGCCAACTCTTCCATAGCATCCCATTTCAACCACATCAAAAAGTGTTATAGGAAAGTCCCAGTCTACACTTCCTCTTTGTGGAACATAAGCTATTTTTTTTCTTACTTCTTTATATAATTTACCCTTAATTTTTATTTCTCCACCTATAGGTTTTATGAAATTTAATATAGTTTTAAGTAAAGTTGACTTTCCTGCTCCATTTGGACCCATTAAAGCTAAAAAATCTCCTCTTTTTATATTTAAATTTACATTTTCTAAGACAGTTGTCTCATCATATGCAACTGATATATTCTTTATCTCTATAACATTCATATATTCCCTACCTTAATTTTATTTTAAAGAGTCTACTATTGTATCTGTATTTATTTTTAGTGTTTTTATATATGTATTTGCATTACTTTTACTATCTCCCATAGAGTCAGAATACAATTCTCCACCTATTACAATTTCTTTTCCCTTAGATCTTACAGCCTCTTTCAGCGCTTCTATACTTCTGTGATTTACAGAACTTTCAACAAATATAGCTTTTATATTTTTTTTAAAAATAAAATTAGCAAGCTCTTCTATTTCTTTAGCTCCTATTTCAGATTCTGTAGAAATACCTTGAATTGCTTTTACTTCCATACCAAACTGCTGTGCAAAATATCCAAAAGCATCATGAGCTGTAATTAAATATCTAGATTCCTTTGGAATTTCTTCTATCCTTGCCTTTATGTAATCTGTAGTTATCTCTAACTCTTCCAAGTACTTTTTTAAATTATTCTCAAAGAATTCTTTTTCTTCAGGCTTTAATTCTATCAACATTTCTGTAACAAACTTTACTTGTTCTTGCCAAAATTCTATATTAAACCAAACATGTGGATCATAAGTATTTTCTTCCGTTTTTATTAATTTCTGCCTATCTAATTTTTCACTCAAGTTTAACTTTTTTTTGTTTGACAATTTAGAAAAAATTTCTTCCATTCTTCCTTCCAAATGTAAACCTGCATAAACTATTAACTCTGCATCTTGAATTTTTCTTATATCTCCAGCAGTTGCTACGTAAGAATGTGGATCTTCTCCCTCCTGCATAAGAGATATTACTTCTACTTTATCTTTTCCAATTTCTTCTACTAAATTTGTATAATAATTTATTGTTGTTAATACCTTTATTTTATCAGTTTCAATTTTATTTTTATTTTCACAAGCTATTATAAATAATGTCATTACTATAAAAAAAGTTAGTTTTTTTATTTTATTAAACATTTTTCCCTTCCTTTAACTATTATTTACTTAATATTTTAGCCTATTTTATTATACTATATATTTTATAAAAAAAAAGAAAAGAACTAAATTATTTGTTAATTTAATTCTTTCCTTATTCCTATTATTTAATTTTATACTTCCCTATTACTTTTTTTATTTCTTCTTCTTGAAGAAAGTTAGTTTCTAATAAAGGCTTAATACAAAAATCATTTAGCTTTAGTCCTTCTAATTGAAGAGCCCTTTTTAAAATTGGGATAAAAGGTGTTCCTATAGTATACAATGACATTAAGTCATTCACTTGTTTTTGAATGTTTTCTACTTTTTCAAAATCTTTTTTATTTATTGCATTTACCCATGATGCAAATAATTCTGGGTATAAGTTAGATAAACCTCCTATACAACCAGCACCTCCAGAAAGCATATTATGTACAAAATTTTCATCAAATCCACAAAAAATTTCAAAATTTGGAAATTCTTTTAAAATTTTTGTTAATAACTCTCTTGTATGTCCCATTTCAGAAACAGTATCTTTATATCCTACTATATTTTTATTCTTTCTTAAAAGTTTCAAAGTCACATCTGGATTTAAATCATAACCTGTCCTATCAGGGAAATTATATAAGTATATATCTCCATCAATAGACTTAGCTAATGTATCAAAATAATATTCAATACTTTCGTTTGATAATGAAAAATAATATGGTCCTATTACCATGACTGCTTCTGCACCTTTTTTTAATGCAAAGTTTGATAATTCTATAGTCTCACTAATCAAATTACAAGCTGTTCCAACATATAATTTTACTCTGTTTTTCATATAGTTTGCTGCCTCTTCTATTATTTTGTATTTTTGTTCAATAGTCATCGAAAAAAATTCGCCTGTACTACCTAGTAAAACCACCCCATCTATTCCACCTTTTATCAAATGTTCCCATATTCTTTTATTAGCTTCTATATCTAATTCTCCATTTGCATCAAATGCTGTAATAACCGGTGTCAAAAATTTAGCTTTTTTCATATCAGTTCTCCCCTATACTCTTATTTTACAGTATTTCTAAGTATTCCTATACCAGAAATTTCACATTCTACCATATCTCCTCTTTTCAAAAATTTATCTTTTTCATATCCAAGTCCTACTCCTGCAGGAGTTCCTGTTATTATGATATCTCCTGCTTCCAATGTTATTCCTTCTGAAATTTCTGATATAATTTGGGAAATACTTTTTAACATATATTTTGTATTACTTTCCTGTCTAAGTTGATTATTAACTCTACTTTTTATTTCTACCTCTATCGGAAGAAGTAGCTCATCTTTATACACAATTACTGGCCCCATAGACGAAAATGTATCTAGACTTTTACCTCTATACCATTGATTATGTAATCTTTGCAAAGTTCTAGCAGATATGTCATTGAATATTGAATACCCAAAAATATACTCTTCTGCTTTTTCTTCAGATATATTTTTTCCATCTTTTCCAATTATAACAGCTAATTCAGCCTCATAATCTAGTTCTTTATCCAAATCTAATCTACTAATTATAGAGTCATCTTGTCCTATAATTTCTATTGCTCTTTTAGAAAAATAAACCGTTTTAGCTTTCTCTTCAATATTAATTTTAAAATAATTCTCAGTTTCTTTTATATGTTCCCTATAATTCAATCCAACACAAATTATGTCATGAATGGGTTTTCTTATAGGTGATAATATTTTTATATCACTTTTTTGATAATATTTTTTATTTTTTAGAAATTCTCTTTTTATTTTCTCTACATCATTCAGAGAAAAAATTTTTATCAAATCTAACATACTATTTATTTTTTTATCTAATATTTCTGAGATTTCAATTATTTTTTCTTCATCAACACTTAACATTCCAACTTTTTCTTTATTATCTACTAAAAATGTTAAAAACTTCATAAATTTTCCTTCTTATTTATTATTAAACATAATTACATAATCTAGCTATTGCCATTTCTGTATACCCTAAAGTTTCTGCTTTTGTTTGTTTTCCATTAGATACTTCTATTACTTCTTTTAATAATTCTTCCCCTAGTTCTTTTAATGTTTGTGGTCCATATATAACTGGGCTAGCATCTATATCAATATTATCTATCATGTTTTTATAAGTTATTTTGTTTCCAGTAATTTTTATAACTGGAGAAATTGGATTTCCTGTTGGTGTTCCTCTTCCAGTAGAGAAAACAATTATTTGAGCTCCTCCTGCAACCATTCCTGCTACAGATGAAGGATCATTTCCTGGAGTATCCATTATCACTAAACCTTTTTCTGTAATTTCTTTTCCATAATCGAATACAGCAGTGACTTCACTATGACCGCCCTTATGAATACACCCTAAAGATTTTTCTTCTAGTGTAGTTAATCCTCCTGCTTTATTTCCAGGAGATGGATTTCCTTCTCTAACCTCCTCACCAACTAATTGTAATGCTTTTTCATATCTATGAACTATTTCATATATTCTTTCTTTAACTTCTGGTGTTTTTGCTCTATTAGCTAAAATATGTTCCGCTCCTATAAATTCAGTTGTTTCTGATAGAATAGATGTTCCTCCTAATTCTACTATTCTATCACTTAACTCCCCAATTAAAACATTAGATGCTAATCCACTTGTAGGATCTGAACCTCCACATTCTGTCCCTATTATTAATTCCGATATATCTATTTCTTCTCTTTGTAATTTTGATGCTTCTTGTGCCATTTTTCTTCCAGCTCGAACAGCTCTCTCAATAGTGGTTATAGTACCACCATTTTCTTGAATTATAAAAGTTTCCATGGGTTTATTTGTTCTTTCTTTTATAGCTTCTACAACTAAATCCATTTGACAATTTTCACAACCAAGAGAAACTACAACTATTCCATAAACATTTGGATTAGCTGCCATTCCTGCCATTACATCCATAGTTAATTGTTGATCTCCAGCAACCTGTGAACATCCATTTTGATTGTTAAATGTCACAGCTCCCTCTATTTGACTTGCAATTATTCTAGTTGTATCTGATGCACATACGCTTGCTGGTAGTATAAATATTTTATTCCTAATTCCTGCTTTTCCATCTGGTCTTCTATATCCTAAAAATTTCATATTTCCCTCCTATAATTCGATATTTTATAAATTTTCTCTATGATCTTCAACATTATGTACATGTACATGTTGACCTTTTTTTATATCTTCTTTTGCTAGCCCTATATGTTCTCCATATTTAACTATAGCTTCCCCTTTTTTTATATTTTTTAATGCTATCTTATGATAAATTTGTATATCATTCACTGCATCAAATTCAAAAATTTCATCTCCATATTTACATTTTATTCTATCTCCAGATTCTATTTTTTCAATAGCTACTATAACATTATCTTTCTTATCTATCATCATTGCATTAATCATTTATAATCCTCCTTTATAATTTCTTCTCTATTTCCATTTGTGGTGCCCCATATTTTCTAGCCCACCAGTTTGTCATAAGTGGAGCTAATATTGCTGTAACAACAACAGAAGCTGCAACTTGTGTAGTTGCCCCACTAACATATGGAGCCCAAGCCGGATCTATTAATCCTACTGCCGCTGGCACCGCAACTGCATTTCCTGCTGTTGTCGCTACCGCCCATCCTGCATATCCAGGTCTTTTACCTATTATTCTGTCACAAAATACTATGAAACATCCCCCAACAAAAACTGTTATTAATCCTAAAATTATTCCTGGCACACCACCTTTTAAAACATTTGTTAAATTTATTCCTGCTCCTAAAGTTAAACCAACAAATGGAATCAAAATATTTCCAGCCGGTTCTAAAAATTTTCTCATTTCATCATCAAGATTTCCTATTATCATCCCAACTATTATTGGAATAACTGTTGCTAGTAAAGCCATAAATGGGACATTAGCTAGTCCTGAAGCTCCTAACGCTATTAAAGTAAATAAAGGCCCATCATTTAAAGCTAAAAGAGCCATTGCAGCACAATCTGTTGTATCTCCATAAGTTTTCATCAATGCTAAGTATACACTACCATTACTATTTGTAACTGCACTAATAATTGCTAAAGTTGTTAGCCCTAACACTCCGTTAAATCCAAATATTTTCCCAACTGCAATTCCAATTGCAGCCCCTATTAAGAATTTAGAAATTAGAAGAATTCCTCCCCTTTTAAAAACTTTAGGCATATCTTTTAACTGCAATGTTGTTCCCAAACAAAATAATTGTATCCCCATAGCAGTTGCCGCCCCTGCATTTGAAAAAGTTGCCGTTGTAAAAGACCCTATCTTCAACGCTGCTGGAAAAAATGTGTTCATAAAAGATCCTATAATTAAAGGAACTATCATCATCCCAGCTGGAACTTTTTTTAGAAACCTCATAATCATATAACGTCCTCCCTCTTTTCTTTTCTTATTTTATTTTATTCGTATATACAAACTAAGTTCTTATATACGAATTTTATATTTCGATATTAGCACAACTATTTTTTTATGTCAATATTTTTTTAAAATGTCTTATTTTAATATTATATAAGTATTATTAATATAATTTATTTTTTTATATATTTAATATTTTATAAAGGTATACAACTTTCTTTAAATTTGCTATAATTCTAATAAAAAGCTAAAAAAGGTGATAATAATGGAAATTGTTGAACATCGACCAACTGCTAGAGTTTTAGATATTCTCGAGGTTCTTGCAACTAATTCAGAAGGATTAACTCTCACAGAAATATCTAATTTGATAAAAGTTCCTAAGAGTACTATTCTCCCACTTATTCGTACTCTAGTTTTTAGAAAATTTCTTTTTTTTAATAAGAACTCTTATAAATATACTATCGGAATCAATTGTTTTTGTGTTGGCTCAAGTTATACGAATAATATGACTTCTTTAGAATTTATAAAAAATGAAATGAATTACATAGTCAAAGAGACTGATGAGATTTGTCAAATGGGTATTATGCACGATAATAAAGTCCTTTATATCGCTAAAGTTGACTCTACTAACCCTATAAGAATTATATCTTATGTTGGAAAAAAACTTCCAGCATATTGTACAGCCTTAGGTAAAGCTATGTTATCTGAAACCTCTTTAAGTGATTTAAAAAAAATGTATCCAAATAAACTTATAGCTTTTACTAAAAATACTATTACAGATATTAATACTTTATATGATCAACTTTTAGAAGTAAAAGAAAAACAAATAGCTAGTGAATACGGTGAAATTAATGAGCAATCTTATTGTCTAAGCACACCTATTTTTCAAAATAACAAAATAATTGCCGCCATTAGTGTAAGTGTCCCTTATTTTAGGATGAGTGACGAAAAAACTATTTTAATAAAAAAATTGCTTTTAGAAGCCAAAACTAAAATTGAAACTTTTTTAAAGGATAATAATATTGATATAAATCCATTCAAAAATAATGACTAATTAGCTCCATACTATATATTTAATATTTAAATTATTTGTAAACAATTTAATTTTTAAAACTAAAAAAACCAAGTAAAAATTACTTGGTTTTTATTTTCTATCTCTTACTTGCTTTCCCACCAATAGCTTGATAAATTTTATTTTCTGCTTGTATCAAACTAAATTTTGTAGCCAATAAACTTAATTTTGCATCTTTCTCATCCAATAAAGATTCAAGCCATATTTTAAATTCTACTATTCCATTATTATATCTATTCTTATATTGCCTTTGTATTTCAGATTGATATTTATAATTTTCTTGTTGTGCTTCTAAGTCCGAACTAGCTTTTTTATATAAATTATAATAATTGTCTATTTCATTTAAAGATTTTACTATACTACTTTCAAAATCAAGTTTCACACTTTCATAATTAGCCTCATCTATTTTTATATTCCATTTAAGTGTATTCCAACTTAAAAATGGTAAATTTATATTTATACTTCCCAAGGCTATTGGTACACTTAGTGCACTATCTACTTTATTTGAGCTTGAACTTAAAGATGCTGCTAAACTAACACTTGGGTATACACTGTTTTGAGTTGCTTTAGCATTTTTAAAAGCTGAATTTAATCTATATTCAGAAGCTTTTACATCTGGTCTATTTGCAATAACTGATAGAGGAATATCTAAATTTACTCCAATATCTTTCACTTCTAGAATATTTTTCATTTTAATCTCTATAATTTCTTCAGGTTTTAAATTTAATAAATTTCTTAAAATTTGTTCTAGACTTTTCTTTTCAGTTTCATATGAAACAAGACTATTTTTTAAATTTACTAAAGATTGATCTGATTGTAATTTTTCTAATGAACTTACATTTCCATATTTTAATTTATTTTCTACTATTGCATTTATCTGTTTATACTCATTTAGTTTTTCATTTACAATTGAAATCATGTCGTTCAAATAAACTATATTGAAATAAGTGTCGACAACATTATTTATTAAAGTCAATTTAGTTGCTTCTAAATCTTGAATTGTTGCTTTATATTCCCATTCTTTCGAGCTTGCAGTGTTAGATAATTTTTTCCATAAATCAAGTTCATAATTTAAAGATAAAGAAGCCCCATGTTTTATAGTTGAATTTGTTCCAGTTTTTATATTTTTTGATGCTGAAGATCCAATATCTGCAGAAAAACTCGGAACTAAATCAGCTCCCACCAAATTAGCTTGATATAACGCTTTATTGACATTTATTGCTGCTTTTTTCATATCATTGTTATTTTTCAATGCATAGTTTATTATTTCATTTAACTCATCATTTTTATACTCTTTCCACCATTCTTTTTCTACGGTGTATTCACTTGAAATTTCTTGATATATTTTATAATCTTGTTGTACTTGGTTATAAGAACTATTTAAGTTTGTACAAGCTACTGTTACCATTAACGATAAAAGTATTGTTATTTTTTTTATTTTCATTTTATCCCCTCATATAATTTTTACTCATGTGAAAGTGCTTCAATAGGATTTAATTTAGCCGCATTTTTTGCTGGCATATATCCAAAAATTACACCTATAATTGTTGAAAATAGTACTGCCATAATTATCGAAAAACTCGAGAATAACATTACAAAATTTGTAACAAATTTATTAAACACTATTCCTATAATCCCCGATAGAAGAACTCCAGCTATTCCACCAATAAAACAGATCAAAACTGCTTCCAATAAAAACTGTTGTAATATATTTTTTTCTTTTGCTCCTATTGCCATTCTAATCCCAATCTCTTTAGTTCTTTCAGTTACCGATACCAACATTATATTCATAACCCCGATTCCACCAACAATTAGAGAAATAACTGCTATTGATGAAATTAAAATTTTCATTGTTCCCGTTGTGCTTTGAATAGTCTTTTTTAATGTATCTGTATTCATGATAAAAAAGTCTTTTTTACCATGTTTTGCTCTTATTAAATCTGTAATACTTTTTTGTGCTACTTGCGAATCTATATTCTCTTTTACTTTCACTGTAATTGAACCTATATATTTTTCACCACTTATTTTATTCATAACAACTGTATACGGAGAAAAAATATTCAAATCACTACTACTCATTCCCATTACATCACTTATATTTACAACTCCAATCACTTTCAATGGCTTTTTATTATATAATATAATTTTTCCTATTGGATTTTCTCCATTAAATAGTGACTTTTTTACATTTTCATCTATCAGTGTGACTGAATCTGCACCACTAACTTCTTCTTTTGTAAAACCTCTACCATCTGAAATTTTTACCCCTTTTACATTAAAATAATCCGCTCCTACTCCCCTTAATACTGAGGAATAAGATTTATTTTCAAAAACTACTGTTCCCGAGCTTGTACTATTTGGCGTTACACTTTCTACATACTTTTGTTTCTCTAAAATATTAACATCTGAAATCGATAAACTTTTAACCCTATTAGTTGATCTAGATCCCATACCTTCACCATTAAATATATCCATAGTATTAGTTCCTAAAGAGCTTATATTAGATAAAACTTTTTGCTGAGAACCATTTCCAATCGCTACAACACAAACTATTGATGCTATTCCTATTATTATTCCAAGCATTGTTAGAAGCGATCTCATTTTATGAGCAACTATTGCTCCAACTGACATTTTAAAAGCTTCAACAAACTGATCTTTCCCGATTTGAAGTTTATTCTTTTCTGCTCCTATAATATCTTCTTGATTTTCTTCTTTTAAAAATAAATCTTTTTGCCTTGTGTCACTAAAAATTTCTCCATCTTTTATTTCAATTATTCTATTAGCTTGCTTTGCTATATCTTTATCATGTGTAACTAAAATTATAGTATGTCCCTCGTGATGGAGTTGATTTAAAATTTCCATCACTTTTTTTCCACTTTTGGAATCTAATGCTCCAGTAGGCTCATCTGCCAAAATAATTTCTCCACCATTCATCAATGCTCTTGCAATAGAAACCCTTTGCTGCTGTCCTCCCGATAATTGATTTGGTTTATTTTTTAGTTTATTTTCTAACTCCAATTTCTCTAAAAGTTTCTCAGCTCTACTCATTCTTATCTCCTGTGAAACCCCTGCATAAATAGCTGGTAATGCCACATTTTCTTGAGCAGTTAACGAAGAAAGTAGATTATATCTTTGAAATATAAAGCCAAATTTTCTTTTCCTTAATTCTGATAATTCATCTGAACTAAGTTTGCTCACTTCTTCTCCATCTACATAATATTCTCCAGAACTTACTTTATCCAGACACCCTATAATATTCATAAGAGTTGATTTTCCAGAACCTGACTGTCCTATGATGGATACAAAATCTCCTTTTTCTATGCTTATTGATATATTTTTTAATATATGCACTCTATTTTCATCTTCACCAAAAAACTTATTAATATTTTTTATTTCAATAATATTTTTCATACTTTATTTCTCCCAATGACTCCATCCTAATTTTTAGAATCTTCTTTGTGGCATCCTATCCAAACCTTCAGTTCCACTTAGCTGAGTAACAATTATTTCTTCTCCTTCCTTTAAACCATCCTTAATTTCAGTTGAAAGCCCATCTGATATTCCAACAATTACTTCCCTCGTTTCTACTTGATTTTTTTCTCTTAATACTTTAACTATATTTTTATTATCTACTTTTTGTACAGCTACTGTGGGAACTAATAAAATATTATTTTCTGCTTTGATTGTTATAGTATTAGTCGTTGTCATTCCTATTCTTAAATTATTATCTGTATTATCTAAAATTATATTTGCGTAATAGTAAACTGCTGAACTATTACTAACAGATTCGCTATACTCGTCATCTGTCAGCGTTGAAGTTGCTAAATCTACTGATTGAACCGTTGACTTATACTTCAGTTCTGGATTAGCTAAACTTGAAATTTCAACTTCCATACCATTTTTTACTTTTGTTATATCACCTTCTGCTACTTCTGCCTTAATAAGCATTTTATTTATATCCGCAACTTGAACTATTGTTGGAGCACTTTGATTACTATTTACTGTTTGACCAACTGATACAGGTATTGAAATTATTACTCCATCTATGGGAGAAGTTATTGTTGTATAAGACAAGTTTGTTTCTGCTGTTTTAACTGATATGCTTGCTTGTGCTATAAGTTCATCATATTCTGCAACACTTGCTTTTGCTATTTCTAATTCTTCCTTTGAACTTTCGTAATCATCTTGTGATATTGATTTCTCTCTATATAAATTCGACATTCTATTAAATTTTGATGAAGCCACTTGTAATTTCACTTTTGCACTTTTCCTTTGTGCTTCATAAGATTTTAACTTAGATTTTGCTTCTTCTAAATTATTATTTTGTGTTAGTGAATCTATTGTTGCTATTAAATCACCTTTCTTTACTTCCTGCCCTAAACTAACGTTTATGCTTGTAATCTTCCCAGAAACCTGTGCTCCAACTTCAACACGATTACTTGATCTAACAGTTCCAGAAGCTGTTATCGTCTGTGAAATATTTCCTTTTTTTACAGTTTCTGTTAAATATTTCACTTCATCCTTTGGTTTTTTAAAAATTGTATAGCATGCACTTCCTAAAATAACTAAACTAGCTACTATTATTAATTTTAAATACTTTTTTATCACATTCATAAAAATTTCCCCTTTTTCATTTATATTTTTTTATATTAATTTATGAACATGAATCTAAAATGAATAAAACAATAGAGTTTCTATCATTAATCAATGATTTGAAAAATATATTAAATTTATACTTTCTTACATAATTAATAAAAGCCACACTTAGTCCAATTTACTAGGTGTAGCTTTTTATGTTCTCATTTTCTTTTTTTATTTACTATTTTGAGTTCATATATTTTTCTATTAATTTTATTAATAAATAAATTCCATTCTTTATTTGCTCATTGTCCAAACTTGCATATCCCAATAAAAGAGATGAGTTAGACTGTTTTTCATCCAAAAAATATTCTTTTAAAGAATATATTTTTAAAGAATTTTTTTCACACTCCTCTAAAAATTTTTTCATATCTATCTGAAACGGTAAATTTAACACTATATGCAATCCTGCATCCGCTCCTTGAATTTCTAATTCTTTTGATAGAAATTCTAAAGAATATTCTTTTATGCAAGCTGTTAAAATTTCTCTTTTTTTCTTATATGTTGTTCTCATTCTATTTAAGTGCTTTTCAAAATATCCTTTTTCAATAAAATTATACAATAATTTTTGTGTTAAAGTAGATACTGGACATATAAAATAAGGTAAATGTTCTTTATATATTGTTAAAAGTCTTTGTGGTAAAACCATATAGCTAACTCTTACAGACGGACTGATTGACTTTGAAAAACTTCCAATATAAACAACTTTATCATTTTGGTCTATTGCCTTCAAAGCTTGAATAGGTCTTCCATTATACTTAAATTCACTATCGTAATCATCTTCAATTATATAATTTTCTTCTCTTTCATTCGCCCAATTTAAAAGTTCATTTCTTCTTGCCACACTCATAATTACACCACTTGGAAATTGATGAGAGGGAGTTACACAAATTATATCCACCTTATTCTTTTTTATTTCATCTATTACAATTCCATTTTTATCCAAAGAAATTCCTTTAAATTTAATATTATTTGTGGAAAATAATTGAGGAAGAATTTTATATCCGGGATTTTCCATACCGTATACTTTATCTTTAAAAATACTAAATATAATATAAAATAAATACTCCAACCCCGAGCTCACTATTATTTGATTCGGACTTACCTTAACTCCTCTTGATTTGAATAAATATTCAGTTATTGCTTTTCTCAAATAAAAATATCCCTGTATATCTCCTTGTATCAATAAATCTTCAATTTCTTCATCGTATATATTCTTCGTGATTTTTTTAAATATTGTTTTTGGAATGCTTTTTATATCCACCCCAGAATAAGAAAAGTCATATTTAAAATCTTTTTTTAATTCTATTATTTCTTCTAAATTTTCACTCTTTCTATTTTTTTTGATTAAATTTTCAATATCTGATACAAAATATCCCTTCCTCTCTTCGGAATAGATATAGCCTTCTTCCAAAAGTAAATACAAAGCATTTTGAACTGTATTTTGGCTTATTTTATATGTTTCCATTAAGTTTTTTTTAGACGGTAATTTTTGGTTTGCTCGTAGTTCTCCACTCTCAATTATTTCTCTAATTTGACGATATACCTGCAAATATATTGGAATTTTCAAGTTATTATTTATATCTAAAATTTTCATATCTGACTCCATAAAAAAGTTTTATTCTGGTTCTTTTTTTAAAGTCATTATAGTACTATACTGTAAAAAAAGCAATAATTTATATTTTATGGGAGGTAAAAATGGATATAAATATGTTTAATGGTGGAGTTATTATGGATGTAACATCTAAAGAACAAGCTATTATAGCAGAAAAAGCTGGAGCTGTTGCAGTAATGGCATTAGAAAGAGTGCCAGCAGATATTAGGGCTGCAGGTGGAGTATCTAGAATGAGCGACCCTAAATTAATTAAAGATATTATGGAAGCTGTTAATATTCCTGTAATGGCAAAAGTTAGAATAGGTCATTTTGTGGAAGCAGAAATTTTAGAAGCTATCGGTATTGATTTTATTGATGAATCTGAAGTATTATCACCTGCTGATTCAATACATCATATCAATAAAAATAACTTTAAAGCACCCTTTGTATGTGGTGCTAGAAATTTAGGGGAAGCCCTTAGAAGAATAGCTGAAGGTGCAAAAATGATAAGAACAAAAGGAGAAGCTGGAACTGGTGATGTTGTCCAAGCTGTTTCGCATATGAGAGAAATTATTAAGGAAATTAATTTGATTAAAGCTCTTTCTGAAGATGAATTATTTGTAACAGCAAAAAATTTACAAGTTCCTTACGATTTGGTTAAATATGTTCACGATAACGGAAAGCTTCCTGTACCTAACTTTTCAGCTGGTGGGGTTGCTACTCCAGCCGATGCTGCTTTAATGAGAAGACTTGGAGCAGACGGGGTATTTGTTGGAAGTGGAATTTTTAAGTCAGGAGATCCTGAAAAAAGAGCTAAAGCTATTGTAGAAGCTGTAAAAAATTACAATAATCCTTCTATTATTGCTCAAGTTTCTGAAAATTTAGGAGAAGCGATGGTGGGTATCAATGAAAATGAAATAAAAATTTTAATGGCAGAAAGAGGAATTTAAGCATACAAAACCTTTTTAATTTAAAGAAGCCAGAGTAGAATATATGAATTCTACTTTGGCTTCTTTTATATTATTTATGTTTATTTATTTTTTCATCTATTGTCAATAAATTTCCATTAGGTTTATAATTAATTTTTATGTATGACATTGCTCCACTAGCTCCAGATTTTACTGCTATATATTGGCATTCCTTAACTATTTCCATTAATTCTTCATAATTTCCTTCAATTGTAGTTTCAAAAGGTCCAACATTTGTCTTCAAATTTTTGCTTTTTATATATGCTATCACTTCATCTACAACTCTAATTAATTCATCGCCATCTTTTACATTTGGTAAAATTTGAATAGCCACACTTGCATTTATCTCTTTCATATTAATTCCCTCCTAATAACATAAAATATAATGAAAAACTAGCCTAAATATAGGCTAGTTTCTTAATTTATTAACTTATAGATGCTTCGTAAATTCCTTCAATTGTTTTAGCAATTGTTTCATTAAATTCTGTATCAGTTTGTTGAGCTGATAATCCTTCACTTAATGCTCTAGAGAAACTTGCAATAACTCCTTTATTTTTAGATAGAATATCATTTGCTTTTTCTCTTGAATATCCTCCAGATAAAGCAACTACTCTTACAACTCTTGGATGTTTTGTAAACTCTTCATAGAAGTTTTCAACAGTAGGTAAAGTTAATTTTAACATTACATTTGAAGTTTCAGGTAAAGCATTAAGCCCTTTTCTTATTTCATCTCTTAAAATAGCTTCTGCTTCTTTTTTATCAGCAATATTTATATCTACTTCTGGTTCTATAATTGGCACAAGTCCAGCTGCCACGATTTCAGCAGCAACTTCAAATTGTTGAGCAACTACTCTTGCTATTCCAGCTGGAGATGCTTTTTTAATTACAGAACGCATTTTTGTTCCGAAAATATGTCTTTCATTAGCTCTTTTTAATAATTCTCCAAGACCTGGATTTGGTTTCATAACTTGAACTCCATCTTCATCTAAGTCTGCAAGACCTTTATCAATTTTCAAGAAAGGTAACACTCTTTTTTCTTCCCATAAGAAATCTGCAGTGTATTTTCCATCAATTTTACTATCCATAGTTTGTTCAAATAAAATAGCTCCTAATATTCTTTTTTCATTGAATGCAGGACTTTTTATAATTCTTGTTCTCATTTTATGAACTAAATCAAACATTTCTGCTTCAGTTGACCATGCATCTTCTTTAACTCCATATAATGCTAAAGCTTTTGGAGTACTTCCTCCACTTTGATCTAATGCAGCTATAAATCCTTTACCATTTCTCATTTTTTCTAATTTTTCGTTCATCATCTCACTCCTTATTAAAAATCTATGATAATTATTTTTTTGATGTACATTAATTTCTTTTGTGATTAAAAGAAAAATCCTACTTTTATACTTTAACATATTTTTTGAAAATTTAAAATCTATATTTTAAAAATTTAATTAATGTTTATTTAATGCACTAAAAAAGTATAAATTTTAATTTATTTAAAAGCTCGTTCATTATATATGAGGTGCAAATACTCTGATTTTAATTAAAATACAATTATTATACTTTCCAATATATAAAAAAGATGAGGTGCATACTTTTTCTTATTTTGTAAAAAGAAATAAAAAAAACTGCAAAATTTGCAGCTTAACTTTATCAGTGGTGGTGAGGGAAGGATTCGAACCTTCGAAGGCAGAGCCGTCAGATTTACAGTCTGATCCCTTTGACCGCTCGGGAACCTCACCAACTATTAAATTAAATGGTACCCCGTAGGGGAATCGAACCCCTGTTTCCAGAGTGAAAATCTGATGTCCTAACCACTGAACGAACGGGGCACTGGTGCCGCTTATCGGAGTCGAACCAATCACCTACTGATTACAAGTCAGTTGCTCTACCAGATGAGCTAAAGCGGCTCGTGTCATTCAAGGACATTGTCTATAATACATCATTTGGAAATTTTTGTCAACATATTTTTTTCATTTTTTTTATTTTTTGTAAATTTTATTAATTTCTTCATCTGAATAACTTCTTTTTTCTATCATATTATTAAATAAATCTGTATTAATATCTATTTTTTCTTCTCTTTCTTTTAATTTTGCTATTATCTCAACATTCCTTACTTTTCTTTCTTCTAAAAATTCTTTTATACTAATTAATTTTTCATGTGAAACTGCCTTTAAATTTTTTTCTGCTCCCATTCTTGCAATAGTATTTATTTGTAACTTATCATATCTTATATTTTTTAAAAAATCAGATAGCTCTTCTAAATTTTTTTCATCATCATTTACATTTTCTAAAATAAATAATTCTAGGAATATTTCCCCCTTATAATCAGATTTACTTAATTTTTCTATACCTTTTTTAACATTTTCTATAGAAATATTCTCTGACCTTGAAATTTTTTGAAAAACTTCTTCTCTAAGCGTATTTAAAGTTGGGACTATTAAATCGCATTTTTGAATTTCTTCTATAACTTTATCGTCATTTAAAAGAACTGAGTTTGTTATAAGAGCAATTCTTCCATTATACTTTAATTCATTTTTTATATATAAAATTATTTCACCCAAATCTTTACTTAATGTTGGTTCTCCACTTCCTGAAAAAGTTATATAATCTGGGGTTAATTCCTTTAAAATATTTTTTATTTCATTTTTAATTTCTTCTTTATCTTTAAAACTTTGCCTTAATTTTTTTATCTCTGTTGTAGCTCCACACTCACAAAAAATACAATTCAAATTACAACTCTTATTTACGACTAAATCTACTCCCAACGATATTCCTAACCTTCTAGATGGAACCGGTCCAAACACATGCTTATATTTCATATATTTATCTCCTTTTTTCTTTTTTCCCAAAAACTAAATTATAGCTTAATTCAATTTTTTCAAATATTTCTTGAATCTCTAATTCATCTTCCAAAGAAATTGAAACCCAATTTTTTTTATTCATATGATAAGCTGGAAAATATCCTGGTCTTTTTAATAATTTTTCAATTTCTTGACTTTCAACTCTCACATTCATAATATCAATATTTTCCTCAGTTTCAATTCCTAATTTTTTACTGGAAATATTCATAAAGACCACATACCATTTTTGATTATCTTTTCTTCTAATAATTGAGCTCGTTGGACTTTTTTCCCATAAATACTCTTGTTTATCACCGTATTTTTTGATTATATAGTTTATTATTTTTTGTTTTTGTTTATTATTTATTCTATCCTCTTCAAAACAATTTTTTAAAATATCTGAAGTACATAGTTCTACTTCCTGTCTTACTTTTGTAACAAAAGCTCCATTTGCTGAGGATACCTTATATAGAACATACTCATCATCTATTAAAATATCTATTACCTTTATATCTATACTAATATCCTCTAAAGATTTGATAGTTATCACAAGTTCCATTTTTTCAGCCATTATTTTTCTTTTATAGATATATGCATTTTGTGTTTCATCATATTTAAAACCATAATCCATAAGTTTTGCTATATTTATTTTTTTTGCTTTTAAAAGCCTTTCATACATATAGTTCTCCCTTAAGAAATATTTTTTATATTATATCACTTAAGATTTTTTTAGAAAAATAAAAATTTATACTTGCTTAAATCAAAAAAATGGTATATACTATCAAAGTATCACTTATATGGTCGCATAGCTCAGTTGGGAGAGCACCTGCCTTACAAGCAGGGGGTCACAGGTTCAAGTCCTGTTGTGACCACCATTTTAATTAAATACTGGGGGTGTAGCTCAGTTGGTTAGAGCGCCTGCCTGTCACGCAGGAGGTCGCGAGTTCGAGCCTCGTCACTCCCGCCATTTGCCCAGATAGCTCAGTCGGTAGAGCAGGGGACTGAAAATCCCCGTGTCGGTGGTTCGATTCCGCCTCTGGGCACCACTAATTAAATATGGCGACGTCGCCAAGCGGTAAGGCAGAGGTCTGCAAAATCTCCATTCACCAGTTCAAATCTGGTCGTCGCCTCCATTTAGATATAAATCTGAGTATACTCAGATTTTTTTTTATCTATCTCAAGAAATTAATTTTTATAAAGCAATAATTTTTTATAAGTGAATATAAAGTTCTCTACTTTATTAGTGATAAAAATATTTTTCTTGAAAATTTCTTAATTTAGTGTATAATAAAATTATGACTTAAAAAGTAAACAATTAGTAAATTTATATATCGATTTTTAGGAGGAAAATATGAATAAAATAAGTGTTGTATATTATAGTAGTACTGGATTTACTCAAGCCATGGCTGAAGCTTTAGTAGAAGGAGTTAAATCAGCTGGAATTGAACCAAATGTTTATAAAATCAGTGAAGTTAATGTAGATGATGTTTTTTCATCTGATGTTATAGCAATGGGATCTTCTGCTTGTGGAGCTGAAACAATAGAAGAAACTTATTTCGTACCATTTATGGATGAAAATCTAGATAAATTCAATGGAAAGAAAGTTTACATCTTTGGTTCTTATGGTTGGGGTGGCGGAGAATACGCTGACAACTGGAAAGCTCAATTAGAAGGAGCTGGAGCAAATGTTGTTGCTATGCCGATTCTTGTAAATGATGGAGCAAGCGATGAAGAATTAGAACAATTAAAAGAAATTGGTAAAAAATTAGCAACAATTTAATTTTACAAAATCTAAATCACTGAAAATAAAACCCGATAAATTATCGGGTTTTATTTTCAATTTTTTCTACCACTCTTTTGGCTATATTAGAAAAAATTTCTCCTGTATATAATTCTTGACCTCTACTTAATTTACCTATTTCCCTAGTCATTGGAAGTTCTCCTAAAAGTTCTACTTCCATTTTTTCTAAAATTTCTTTATCTTCCTCATCAGAAAGATAAATTTTGTGATTACAGTTATCACAATTAATATAGCTCATATTTTGAATTAATCCCAATACTTCTACTTTTAATTTTTTAGTCATATTAATAGCTTTAGAAACTATCATTGACACCATATCCTGAGGTATTGAAACCATGACTACGCCTTTTAAAGGAATACTTTTCATAACTGTCAAAGGAACATCTCCTGTTCCTGGTGGCATATCTATTAATAGATAATCCAAATCCTCCCACACAACTTCATTCCAAAATTGCATAACAGCACTTGCTATAACTGGACCTCTCCATACTACTGCCTCTTCTTCATTAGGTAAAACTGTATTCAAAGATATTACTTTTATTCCTTCTTTTGTTATTACAGGCATAAAATATTGACCATCTGTTGTTGATCTTTTATCTTTTATATCCATAAGTCTTGGTATGCTTGGACCTGTTATATCTGCATCCATAATTCCAACTGAATATCCAAGTTTTCTTAATTCTTTAGCTAAAATTGCAGTTACTGTAGATTTTCCTACACCACCTTTTCCACTCATAACAGCTATTACATTTTTTATATTCCTTCTTGGTTCTATAACTTGATTTTGTTGCATCATTTCCTCCAAATTTAAAAAATAATTTATTTATAGTATAGTTTTTTAGTAAAGAATTGTCAAATTTAAGATTTTCTTGCAAAATAAAATAATATACCTTATAATTCTTTATTCTAATTTAGAAAGGATTATTTATGAAAAATTTTACAAAATATTTTTATCTAAGTATTGGTATCTTAGCTATTGTATTAGGAACAATTGGAATTTTTCTTCCAGTCCTACCAACAGTACCTTTTTTGTTGTTAGCTCTTTTTTGCTTCAGTAAATCATCGAAAAAAGCATATAATTTTATCCTTAATAATAAATATTTTGGAAAAACTTTAAAAGATTATAAGCAAGGAAAAGGACTTACACCATTCATAAAAGTAAAGGCTATTTTATTTCTAAGTTTAGGAATAGGCTTTTCTATTTACAAAATGCAAGCCTTACATTTTCGAATTTTTTTATGTATAATTTGGCTTATTGTTTGTATACACATATTGATGATAAAAAATAAAAAATTTTAAATTGAACTCTACTTTAGAGTTCTTTTTTTGTGTTATAATATAAAAATGACAAAAAAATATTGGAGATCTAAAAATGAAAATAAATATAGCAAAAAATGATATTTTTTCAAATTATAAGGTAAAATTAAAAGATTTTAGATTTGCTAAACAATTTGAGAAACTTTTAAATGATTATGATATATGCTTTAAAAAGACAGAATATTTTGAAAACTTCTTCATGTACAATTTAAAAAATATTAACAGTAAATTTATATCTATACTTAATGATAAAGCTGCCAATTATATCATGTATATAGAACCTATGTCTGTTTACTCTCTTCCTATTAGAATAGACGAAGAAAGTGGAGAAGTTCCTGTTATTTATCCTGAAAAAAATAAAAATTATGTAACACTTGGAATTTTAGATAACGGCTTAGCTCACATCAATTATTTACATCCTTGGATAAAAAAAGTCCATACTCGCTTTTTAAGAGAAAATACAAGCTGTACTCATGGAACTTTTGTTGCGGGTATTGCTTTATACGGAGATAAACTTGAAAATAGAGAAATTGTTAAAAATGAAGGATTCTACTTATTGGATTCTACTGTTCTTGATTCGACAAGTATTGAAGAAGACGAGCTTTTAAAGAACATTCTTCTTGCAGTTCAGGAAAATTATAAAACTGTTAAAATTTGGAATTTATCTCTAAGTGTTAAATTAGAAATTGATGAAAATATGTTTTCAGATTTCGGTATAGTTTTAGATTATATTCAAAAAAATACTCTGTTCTTATTTGTAAATCAGGTGGTAATGGTGGAGATTTTATGAAAAAAAGACCAAAAAGAAAACTTTATCATGGTTCTGACTCTCTTTTATCTTTAGTTGTTGCCTCTATTAATAACGATAATTATTCATCACAATTCAGCAGACTGGGCTTAGGTCCTCAAGGTACTATTAAACCAGATGTTGTTAGCTATGGTGGAGAACTCAGCTTAAATGAAAAAGATGGTTCTATGAATATGAATGGTTCTAAATCTTTTTCCATTAAGGGAAACATTGCTTCATCTTCGGGAACAAGCTTTGCAAATGCAAGAATAGCCTCATTAGCTACTATACTTTATCAAAATACCTGTACAGATTTTAAAAATTTCTCAGATTTTGATGCGACTTTTATAAAGGCTTTAATTATTCATTCAGCTAAAAATACAGATAAAAATCTATCTATTGAAGAAGCTGGTTTCGGTTTACCTGAAAATTCCCAAGAAATTTTATCCTATTTAAAAAATGATAAAATAAAAATTATAAGGGGAACTATGACAAAAAACTATTCAATTAACTTAGGTGGAGAGTTCTTTGAATATAAAAAGAATGCAAACATAAAATGTACCCTTGCCTATGAAACTGAGTTAGACTATTTTCAAAAAGAAAAATACATTTTATCAGATATAAAAATAAAAGAATTTTCTGAAAAGGGAGAAAATTTAGTAAGAAAATTTTCGAGTAATATAGATCGTGGAAAAAATATAGAACTTTTTTCTACAAACGAAATTGAAAAAAAATTTACAATAATAATTGAGAAACTTTAACTGTTTAGGGAGAATATAATGATAAAAAAAGAAAAAATGGGTATGCTTAGTACTTTTATCGGGGGGTACTTTGGGGAATAAATGGAACTATGGCAAGTTATCTTTTTATGAATAAAAATATCACATCAAATTGGCTTGCACCATATAGACTTATGTCAGCTGGACTCTTAATGTTAATTTTTTTATTCTTTAAAGAAAAAAATAAAATTTTTGAGGTACTAAAAAATAAAAAAGACTTATTTCAACTTATATTCTTTGGAATCTTTGGTATGATGGGAACTCAGTACACTTATTTTACTACTATTCAGCATTCAAACGCAGGAATTGCAACTGTTTTACAATATTCTGGTATTAACTTGATTTTACTTTACTCTTGTTTGAAGGAGAAAAGATTTCCAAGAAAGTTCGAATTAATTGCACTTGTATTAGCAATACTGGGAATTTTTATTCTTGCAACTCATGGAAATATAAATGCTTTAAAAGTTTCTCCAATTGCACTTTTTTGGGGATTAGTTTCAGCATTTACTCTAGTAATTTATTCTATGTCTGCTCTTAGCTTAATAAAAAAATATGGTACAGCTCTCATTACCGCTTGGGGAATGTTAATTGGAGGGGCTGTTTTATCTCCTTTTGCTAAACCTTGGAATGAAGCTGGAATTTATGATAACACTACTTTTACTCTATTTTTACTTATAGTATTATTTGGAACAATTTTATCTTTTGTACTTTATTTATCAGGAGTTGCAATTATAGGACCAACTAAGGGAAGTATGATTTCTTGTATTGAACCAGTTGCAGCTACACTTTTTTCAACTGTCATACTTTCTACACCATTTAAGTTTTTAGATGCTGTTGGATTCTTTTTTATCCTTTCAACAGTATTTATAGTGGCATATTTTGATAATAAGTAGAGCTGCCGCGAGCCTCAAGGCGTTGCCCTTGATACCCTAAAAAACTTTTTTTAATACTGTTGGATTCTTTTTTATTCTATCAATAGTATTTATTGCAACATATTTGCATAGTAATGAGCTCGGAGCTCAAGGGCGTTGCCCTTGATACCCTAAAAGCTTTTTTAGATACTGTTGGATTCTCTTTTATTCTATCAATAGTATTTAATTTCAGCATATTTTATAGTAAGTAGAGCTGCCAGAGCTCAAGGGCGTTGCCCTTGATACCCTAAAAACTTTAGATACTGTTAGATTCTTTTTTACTTTATCAATAGTGTTTATTGCAATATATTTTATAGTAAATAGCTTACATAGAAAAAACTTTTAGCTATTAGTTTCTTTCTTAGTTCTTTACTTTTAAGAAAATTTATAAAAATTTTGAGGTGAACAAATTGGCTTTAATACAAGTTAATAATTTATATATGGGCTTCTCAGGAGAATGCCTCTTTAAAGAAGTAAATTTTTCAGTAGATGAGAAAGACAAAATAGGAATTATCGGAGTAAATGGTGCCGGAAAATCAACTTTGATAAAACTATTATTGGGCTTAGAAAACTCAGAAGTAGATCCTAGTACGAATGAAAGAGGAGTTATTTCTAAAAAATCTAACTTAAAGATAGGTTATCTTGCTCAAAATACTGAACTTAATAAAAATAACACAGTTTTTAATGAACTGATGACTGTCTTCAATTCCCTTCTGGATGACTATAAAAAAATTCAAGAACTAAATTCTATGCTTTCTCTTAATATTGGTGATTTTGAAGAGATTATGAATGAGTTGGGAGAGATAAGCGAAAGATACGAAAGAAACGAAGGTTATTCAATAGAATATAAAATTAAACAAATTTTAAACGGATTAAATATTTCTGAAAATCTTTGGAATTTAGAAATTTCTAAACTCTCTGGCGGTCAATCTTCACGGGTGGCTCTTGCCAAAATATTATTAGAAGAACCAGATTTACTAGTTCTTGATGAACCCACTAACCACTTAGATTTAACTTCTATTGAATGGCTAGAAAAAATATTGAAAGACTATAATAAAGCTATTCTTTTAATATCACATGATGTCTATTTTTTAGATAATGTTGCCAACAGAATTTTTGAAATGGAAGGAAAAAGATTAAAAGATTATAAAGGAAATTATTCAGATTTTTTAATTCAAAAAGAAGCATATTTGTCTGGTGAAGTTAAAGCTTATGAAAAAGAGCAAGAAAAAATTAAGAAGATGGAGGAATTTATCAGAAGATATAAGGCTGGAGTTAAGTCAAAACAAGCAAGAGGTAGGGAAAAAATTCTAAATAGAATGGAAAAAATGGAAAATCCTGTAATTGCTACAAAAAAAATTAAACTTGAATTTGATATAAAAACCCAAAGTGTTGATTTAGTATTAGATATAAAAAATTTATCTAAACGATTTGAAGATAAAAGTCTTTTTAAAGATGTAAATTTAAAAATCTATCGTGGTGAAAGAATTGGTTTGATAGGTAAAAATGGTACAGGAAAAT
Source organism: Fusobacterium gastrosuis (assembly GCF_900095285.1). Taxonomy (GTDB): domain Bacteria; phylum Fusobacteriota; class Fusobacteriia; order Fusobacteriales; family Fusobacteriaceae; genus Fusobacterium; species Fusobacterium gastrosuis. The sequence continues at coordinate 429,806 of NZ_LT607734.1, forward strand.
CAACCCTTTTGAAAATTATTAATAAACTTGAAAAACAAACTTCCGGAGAATTTTTACTAGGTGAAAGAGTTAGTATTGGATACTATGATCAAAATCATCAAGGCTTGGGTCTAAATAACAATATTATAGAAGAGCTTATGTACTATTTTACACTTTCAGAAGAAGAGGCAAGAAATATATGTGCTGCTTTTTTATTTAGAGAAGATGACATCTACAAGAAAATTTCTTCTTTAAGTGGTGGCGAAAAAGCAAGAGTTGCCTTTATGAAACTAATGCTTGAAAAGCCAAATTTTTTAATACTTGATGAACCTACTAACCATTTAGATATTTACTCTCGTGAAATATTGATGGATTCTTTAGAAAGTTATCCGGGAACAATTTTGGTTGTTTCTCATGATAGAAACTTTTTAGATAGTATTGTGAATAAAATCTATGAGTTAAAAGAAATTGGTGTAGAAGCTTTCGATGGTGACTATGAACAATATAAAAAGCAAAAGGATAATATAAAAATTAAAAATGAAGAAGCTATAAAAAATTATGAAGAACAGAAAAAAATAGAAATCGCTTGAGTTCTTTAGAAAAAAAATTAGTAAAATTAGAAGAAGAAATTCAAAGACTTGAGTTTGAAAAAGAAAAAATTTCTTTAGAATTTACTAAAGCTGGTGAAAAAAATGATGTAGATGAACTTTTAAGGTTACAAGAGCTTTTAGATTCAACTGATTTAGAAATTATGGAAAAACTCGAGGAATGGGAAAATTCTGAGGCTGAACTTAATACCTTAAAAAATTAAATAAGACAGACTTATAAGTCTGTCTTATTTATAATATTACTTTGTATAAGTCAAATATTGTGCCGATAATTCGTGTTTCCCTGTCACTAAATCAAAAAATTCTTTTTGAATTGCTTTAGTCACTGTTCTATTACCTTTTCCAACCGGGATATTATCAACTGAATAAACAGGAGTTATTTCTGCTGCTGTTCCTGTTAAAAATAATTCATCACAAATATATAAAAGTTCTCTTGGTATTGCTTGTTCTACAACTTCATAACCTAATTTTTGAGCTAACTTTATAACTGTATCTTTAGTTATTCCCGCTAAAGCTGACGAAGCAAGCCCTGGAGTTATAATTTTATTATCCATTACCACAAATAAATTTTCTCCACTTCCTTCACTTACATTTCCTAAGTAATCTAATGCTATTCCTTCCTCATATCCATTATTTTGTGCTTCAAGTCTTATAAGTTGCGAGCTTAAATAATTTCCTCCAGCTTTTGCAAGTGATGGCAAAGTATTAAGTGCTGGTCTTCTCCAAGAAGAAACTTGTACTCTTATTCCCTTATTTAATGCTTCCTCTCCTAAGTATGCTCCCCATGCCCATGCTGCTATTGCTACATCAACTGGACAATTTACAGGATTTACTCCAAGTTCAAAATATCCACGATAAGCTATTGGTCTTATATAACCTTGCTCTAAATTATTTGCATTCACTGTATCTATTATCGCCTGTTCTATTTGTTCTTCTGTATAAGGAATATCTGTTCTATAAATTTTTGCTGATTGAAAAAGTCTTTTTACATGTTCTTTCAATCTAAAAATTGCAGGTCCTTTTTCAGTTTTATATAATCTTATTCCTTCAAAGAAAGAACTTCCATAATGTACAACATGTGAAAGTACATGTATATTTGCCTCATCATGAGCTACAAGTTTCCCGTTCATCCATATTTTTTGTGTATTAATCATCTCTATATCTCCTTTAAATTTTTTTCATATCAATTTTTAATTTTAGTTTCTAGTTACATATTCTTCTAAAGATTGTACTGCTTTTGATAATTTTTCAACAGTTACTTCAAAAGCTGCTACACGCACATCATTTACTGAATATGCCTTTTCAAAAACTCCTGACATTTCTTCCCAGCTTAAACCAAAACATTTATAAGAAGTTGGTAAATTTATCTGTCTATAAAATTTTAATAATTTATTTAGCTCCTCCAATTTATTATCAAGCATAGTTTGAACCAATACTCCATATGAAACCATTTCTCCATGTAAATGTTTATGCTCAACTTTTGGATATATAGTTAGTCCATAACATAGTGCATGAGCCACGCAACTATTATAGTCATTTATAACATGATTGGATACTATCCCTGTATTCACTATTATAGACAATATAACTTCTTCCAATTCAGATGATACTTTATTATTTTTACAATCTTCTAAACCTTTATATCCATATTTTAGTAAAGGTTCTGAGCATAGTTTTGACAAAGTAATCCCCACTGAATTATAATAATTTAATTCTTTACCTCTAGCTGAAAATTCAGGTTCATATGCTTTTGCAAGAGTATCTCCTATTCCTGCCCATAGATATTTATCTGGAGCTTCTGCTATAATTTTAGTATTTATAAATGTATGTTCCGCTGGTCTTGTTCTCCAATATAAACTATCAAATTCCCCACTAACTTTATACATTGCACAAACTGAAGTTACACAAGCACAAGTTGATGCAATAGTTGGAAATGTAAATAATGTTTTTCCCATTTGCCCTGTTAAAACCTTACATGTATCCATAGCTTTTCCACCACCAAAAGCAAATATGACATCTGCATCTTGGACAGCTTTTTCATGTTTTAATTTTTCAGAATTTTCAAAAGCGGCTTCTCCACCATACCATAAAGTTGCCAAAATTTCAATCCCTACTTTATCTAATTCTGCCTTAACAAGATGACTCGCTTTTTCTAATGCAGTTTTCCCTCCAATAAAAACAACTTTTTTCCCATATGGCATACATAGCTTTGCTACCTCTGCATATACATTTTCTCCAATACTGTAACTTGGTAAAAATACATTTTTATTTTCCATTATTTTTTCTCCTTACTTTTGTTTTCTTTTTAATAAATTTCAAATTTTAGCTAGTTTTATATTTTCTTATTTTTCATTCCGGCAAATACATTTGCTAATACAGAACCTGATACTTGATGTATCACTGTTGCTACCGTTGCCGGTAAAGCTGTTAATGGATTCATAAATTGAGCTGATAGACCTACTGCCAATCCTGAATTTTGAAGCCCTACTTCTATTGATAATGCCCTTGTCTTTGCATCATTCATATTTGTAAATTTACCAACTACATATCCTAAAATAAATCCTATCCAATTATGGAAACATACTGCTAATATCAATAAATACCCTGAATTTATCAAGTTTACTTTGTTAGGTGCCACACATAATCCCATTATCATTACTATTGTTATAATTGGTATCATAACTAATATTTTCTTATATTTCTCAATTGTTGACCCGAAGAAATGTTGTAAAAGCATTCCTAAAAATATAGGTCCCACAACTATTTTTAATATATCTATCATCATAGTATAGGCATTTATTTCCACCCATTGCCCTGCTAACATATATGTTAAAGCTGGAGTTAAAACTGGTGCTAACAGTGTTGAAACTGCTGTCATCCCAACTGATAGTGCTACATCTCCTTTTGCTAAATAAGTCATAACATTGCTTGCAGTTCCACCGGGACAAGTTCCTAATAATACTAAACCTACTGCTAATTCTGGAGGCAATTTCATCATTTTAGCTAGAGCAAATGCTACTAATGGCATTATTGTAAACTGTGCTACACAGCCTACAAATACATCTTTTGGTCTTGTAAAAACTATTTGAAAATCTTCTTTCTTCATAGTCATTCCCATAACCAACATAATTACTCCTAAACCTACTGTAATTATTGATTGACCAAATACCCTAAATTTTAATATTGCTACAAATGGCTCTGATATAAAAAGTGCTACCATCGCTACCATTACTATCAACCATACAAAATATTTTCCTAACACATCACTCATACGATTCAAAAATTTCATGTTTCCATCCCCTTTGTTACTTTTAGTTTTATATATTATGTTCTTTAGTTTGTGCACTAACTAAGAGAACTTTATTAACTATTAAAAAAGCACAGCTGTTAGGCTGTGCTTTTAAATATTTTATCTATTCAATTAATAATTATACTAATTGTTTAATATATAAAAGTGCATTATTCCTAACTTTGTAATTATTCATATTCAAAAAACTGCTGATTATCACAAGAATAATAACCACCAGAATAATAATTATGCTAATAATCACTAAATTAGTAAATACTGACATTCTTTTTTTCTCCTTTATTTTTCATTTCATCTATAATAACTCATCTTTCAAAAAAAAGCAAGTATTTTTTTAATATTTTTTTCCATTTTTTTAGTACAGTTATTTTTGTATATTTTATTATTTTCATAAACTAACTTCTGTTCCCACAATGGTTCGAAGGATTTACCATTGGAATATCTAAAAGCTACATAAAAAATTTATTTTATTTTTTCATCAATTCCATTTGACATAGAGCCATAAAATATAAAAAAACCAGAAAATCTATTCTGGTTTTTTATATTTATATAATAATTATTAAATAAATCCTTTATAATCTCTCATAACTAAATGAGCATCTATTTGTTGTACTGTATCTAAAGCTACCCCAACAACAATTATTATTCCTGTTCCTCCAAAATAAACTGGAAGATTCATAGCCGTAAATATCATATCTGGTAGTATTGAGATTAGTGCTAAGAATAATCCTCCACCCCATGTTATTCTAGTAACAACACCTTCAAGATATTCTACTGTTTCATTTCCTGGTCTTATTCCTGGAATTGTTCCTCCACTTTGTTTAAGATTTTCAGCAACTTTTTCAGGATCAAATACCAAGGCTGTATAGAAAAATGAGAAAAATATAATTATTATTGCATATAGTAACATATACACTGGATGCTTTTGATTAAATATCATTGCTAATGTAGTTTTTATTGGATATTCTGATGGAATAGCATTTACTATTACACCAGGAATCAACATAAATACAGAAGCAAATATTACAGGCATTACTCCTGCTGTATTTAATCTCAATGGTATATATGAATTTTGTCCCATTCCACCTTTTGCAGCAAATCCTTTTCCTACATAATGAACAGGGATTTTTCTTTGTCCTAATTGAAACATAACTACGGCTGCTATTGTAAGTGTCCCTAAGAATGCTACAACAGCAAGTAAAGGAATTAAAAATTTATTCCCTTGCATAGTTTGTATTGTTTGTACAACACTTGAAGGAGCCCTTGATATTACATTAAGAAATATTATAAGAGAAACTCCATTTCCTATCCCTTTTATAGATATCTGTTCTCCAACCCACATTAAAAATACTGTTCCAGCTGTCAATGTAGTTATCGTTGTTAAAAAGAAACTTATACCTGGATTGTATACTAATCCTACTGATTGTAACCATAAGCACATTCCTGCACCCTGAATAATAGCTACTAAAATAGTCAAATACCTTGTCCATTGTGTTATTTTGTTTCTTCCAGATTCTCCCTCTTTTTGAATCTCTTCAAGTTGAGGGATAATTGATACTAACAAACTAATTACTATTGATGAATTGATATAAGGTACTATACCTAAAGCAAATATTGAAACTCTTGTAAATGCTCCTCCTGAAAACATATTAATATATCCAAGAATATCATTTTGAGCAGTCATTGCTGATAATCTATCAATGTCTACACCAGGAGCAGGAATTAAAGTTCCTACTCTGGCAACTAAGAACATCATTAATGTGTAAAAAATTCTTTCTCTAAGTTCAGGAATTTTCATTATACTGCTTAACTTTGAATTAAACTTTTCTACTAAAGTCAATGCAATCACCTACCCTTAGAAAATTTATTTTTTATTATTTCCAGCTACTTTTTCAAATCCTCCAAATTCAACTATTTCAACTGAACCACCTTTAGCTTCAATAGCTGCTTTTGCTGATTTAGAAACTTTATGAGCTTTAACTGTTAATTTTTTAGTTAATTCTCCATTTCCTAAAATTTTAATTCCATCTTTTTTTATAGATTTTACTAAGAATTTATCGAATAGAGTTTCCATTGATACAGTTTCTCCATCTTCAAAATTGTTTAATAAATCTAAAGATAGTATTGTATATTCCTTCTTAAAAATAGCATTAGAGAATCCTCTTTTAGGAACTCTTCTATATATAGGCATTTGTCCACCTTCAAAATAAGGCTTTACTCCTCCACCTGCTCTTGAATTTTGACCATTACTTCCTTTTCCAGCTGTTTTTCCCCAACCAGATGAGTTTCCTCTTCCTACTCTTTTTCTATTTTTTCTAGGTACTGAAGGAGATAATTCATTAAGTTTCATTATCCTTGCACCTCCTCAATTTTTAACAAATATGAAACTTGAGCTAATTTACCCTTTAACTCAGGAGTTTCAATATGCTCTACTACATCATGCATCTTGTTAATCCCAAGAGATTTAACAGTTGCTATGTGGTTAGGCTTTCTTCCGATTATGCTTTTTACAAGCTCTATTCTAAGTTTTGCCATTTTTATTTCCTCCTAGCTCAAGATATCTTTAACTTCTTTTCCTCTTAAAGCTGCTATTTCTTCAGCAGTTCTAAGTAATTTTAATGCCTCAACAGTAGCTCTAGCAACATTATGTTTGTTTCTAGCTCCTTTTATTTTAGTTAAAATATCATGTACTCCAACTAATTCTAATATTTCTCTTGAAGCAGATCCAGCGATTACTCCTGTCCCTTCATAAGCTGGAGCCATCCATACTGAAGTTGCTCCCCATTTTCCTTCAATTTCATGAGGAACTGTTCTATTTTTTAAAGAAACTTTAACAACATTCTTTTTAGCAGCAGCGATAGCCTTTCTTATAGCATCAGGTACTCCATTAGCTTTTCCTAATCCTAATCCTATTTTACCTTCTCCATCTCCAACAGCAGCTAATACTGAGAAAGATATTGTTCTTCCCCCTTTAGTTGTCTTAGAAACTCTAGATATCTTCAATAATTTTTCTTGATATTGATTTTCTTCTCTATTTAACAAAGTGAAATCCTCCTCTCTTAAAGATTTTAGAAGCTTAATCCAGCTTCTCTAGCCGCTTCTGCAAGAGCTGCTATTCTTCCTGTATATTTATATCCAGATCTATCAAATACGATAGTTTCAATTCCTTTTGCTTTCGCTCTTTCAGCTATTGTTTTTCCAATTAATTTAGCTGCTTCTACATTTCCACCATTAGCAACATTTGCTTTTAATGCTTTATCTATTGTTGAAGCTGATGCTAAAGTTACACCATTTACATCATCTATTAATTGAGCAAATATATTAGTGTTTGATCTAAAAACTGAAAGTCTTGGTCTTTCTGGAGTTCCAGAAATTTTATTTCTTATTGACATTTGCTTTTTTTGTTTTGATGCTTTTCTATCAACTTTCTTAAACAACTGTCTTACCTCCTTTTTAAGCTACTTTATTAAGCCTTTTTACCTTCTTTTCTTCTAATATGTTCGTCAGCATATTTAACTCCTTTTCCTTTATATGGTTCAGGAGGTCTTTTAGCTCTTATATTAGCTGCCACTTGACCTACTACATCTTTTTCTATTCCATCTACATGGATAGTTGTATTTTTATCAACAGTGAAAGTAATTCCAGGCACTTCATCTATGATTACAGGATGAGAATATCCTAATGCTATTTCTAATCCTTTTCCTTTATTAGCTGCTCTATATCCAACCCCAACTAAATTAAGAGTTACTCTGAATCCTTCAGAAACTCCTTTTATCATGTTGTTGATTAAAGCTCTTGTAGTTCCATGTATAGCTCTTACAGCTGGTTCATCACATGGTCTTTCTACAACTATTTCACCATTTTCTAATTTTATAACTAAATCTTTATTAAATTCTTTTGTTAATGTACCTTTTGGTCCTTTTACAGTAACAACATTATCTTTTACTGTAAATTCAACTCCAGAAGGCACTGCGATAGGTTTCTTACCTACTCTTGACATTAATGGACACCTCCTAAGTTTTTATTACCACACAAATGCAAGGATTTCTCCACCTACTTTTTCAGCTCTAGCAACTTTATCAGTTATAATACCTTTAGAAGTTGAAACTATTGCTATTCCAAGACCAGATAATACTCTTGGCATATCTTCTACAGAAGAGTAAACTCTTCTTCCAGGTTTAGAAATTCTTTTTATTCCTTTTATTACTCTTTCTTTTCCAGCATATTTTAAGTATATTCTTATATTTTTATTATTTCCTTCTGTTACAATTTTGAAGTTAGAAATATATCCTTGTTCTTTTAAGATTTCAGCTATTCTTTCTTTCATTTTTGAGTGAGGAACATCTACTTTCTCATGCATTACTGCATTTGCATTTCTAACTCTTGTTAACATATCAGCAATTGGATCTGTTAAATACATCTATTAAAATCCTCCTTCCTTATTGATTGATTACCAAGATGATTTTTTTACACCAGGTATTTCTCCAGCACCTGCTAGTTGTCTAAACTTAACTCTTGAAATTCCAAATTCTCTCATGAATCCTCTTGGTCTTCCGTCTAATTGACATCTATTTCTTTTTCTAACTGCAGAAGAATCTTTTGGAAGTTTGTTTAATTCATACATAGCTTCCATATCTCCAGCTGCTACTCTTTTCTTTAATTCAGCTCTTTTTTCAGCATATTTGTCAACAAGTTCTGCTCTTTTTACATCTCTTGCTATCATTGACTTTTTCGCCATCTATTTTTACCTCCTCACTATTACTTTTTGAAAGGCATTCCGAATGCTTTAAGTAATGCTCTACCTTCTTCATCAGTTTTTGCAGAAGAAACCATAGTAATAGACATTCCTAAAAGTTTTTCAACCTTATCGAAATCGATTTCAGGGAATACTAATTGGTCTCTTAATCCTAAAGAGTAGTTTCCTCTTCCATCAAATGAATTTGTTGGAACTCCTTCGAAATCTCTTACTCTTGGAAGAACTACATTTACTAATCTATCTAAAAAGTCGTACATTCTTTCTTTTCTTAAAGTTACCTTTGCTCCTATTGGCATTCCTTCTCTTAGCTTAAATCCAGCTTCAGATTTTCTAGCTTTTCTAAGTAAAGGTTTTTGTCCTGTTATTAATGTTAAGTCAGCCATTGCTGCATCCATTAATTTTGTATTTTGAGTTGCTTCTCCAACTCCCATATTAACTATGATCTTTTCCAATTTTGGACAGTCCATAATGTTTTTTATTTCTAATTCTTTCATTAATTTAGGAACCACTACATCGTTATAAAACTTGTGGTATCTAGAAACATATTTAGACACTTATGTTTTCCTCCTTTCTTATATAATTTCTCCAGATTTTTTTGAAACTCTTACTTTCTTTCCATCTACTACTTTATGAGCAACTCTTGTTGGTTTCCCAGCTTTTTCATCAAATAACATTACTTTTGATGAAAATATTGCTGCTGCTCTTTCTACAACTCCACCTTGTGGGTTTATTGGAGATGGCTTCATATGTTTTTTTACTACATTTATTCCTTCTACTACAACTTTTCCTTTTTTAGGGAAAACTTTTATAACTTTACCTGTTTTACCTTTATCTTTTCCTGATATTACATAAACAGTATCTCCTGTCTTAACATGTAATGACTCAGGCACAAACTTAATTTTAGGTTTAGCCACGACAATAAGCCTCCTCTCTTATTATATTACTTCTGGTGCTAGAGATAAGATTTTCATAAAGTTCTTTGCTCTTAATTCTCTTGCAACAGGTCCAAATATTCTTGTTGCTTTTGGTTCGTTGTTTGTATTGATTACAACTCCTGCATTGTCATCAAATTTTATATATGAACCATCTTCTCTTCTAGTTTCTTTTTTAGTTCTAACTATAACAGCTTTTACTACATCACCTTTTTTAACGTTACCACCAGGGATTGCTTCCTTAACTGATGCCACAACTATGTCACCAATTCTTCCAAATCTTTTCTTAGATCCACCTAAAACTCTTATTACCATAAGTTTTTTAGCCCCTGAGTTATCAGCAACATTAAGGATAGTTTGTTGTTGTACCATTAAATTATCCTCCTCTCACTTTAATTGTGATTATTTTGCTTCCTCTAAAACTTCTACTAGTCTCCAATTTTTATCCTTAGATAATGGTCTAGTTTCCATAATTCTTACTCTATCTCCTACTTTAGCTACATTATTTTCATCATGTGCTTTGAATTTAGTAGTTCTTTTTACTCTCTTTTTATATATAGGGTGAAGTATCATTGTTTCAATTGCAACAACTATCGTTTTTTGCATTTTGTCTGAAACAACTATTCCTTCTCTTACTTTTCTTTCGTTTCTCAAGACATTAACCTCCTCTTTACCATAATTAAAGAATCAATTATTTTATTTATACAAAAATTATCTTTCGTTTAAAATAGTGTTAATTCTTGCTATTTCTCTTCTTACTTCTCTAATTTTTGCAGTATTTGTTAGTTGACCTAATGAAAGTTGGAACTTTAAGTTGAATAATTCTTCTTTTAGCTCTTTACACTTAACAACTAGGTCTTCACTAGTCATTTCTCTTATTTCTTTAGCTCTCATTAGTTTTCACCACCATTTTCATCTTTTTTTACAATTTTACATCTAATAGGTAATTTCATAGACGCTTTTCTTAATGCTGCAACTGCTTTTTCTTCTGTTACTCCAGCAACTTCAAACATTATTCTTCCAGGTCTTACTACACATACCCAACCTTCAACGTTACCTTTACCTTTACCCATTCTCACTCCAGCTGGTCTAGCTGTGATTGGTTTATCAGGGAATATTCTAATATATGTTTTCCCTTCTCTTCTAAATGTTCTGTTTATAGCAACCCGACAAGATTCAATTTGTCTATTTGTTATCCAAGATGGTTCAAGAGCTTGTAGTCCATATTCTCCGAACGCTACTGTATTTCCTTTATGAGCTGCACCTTTCATTCTACCTCTGAACATTTTTCTATGTTTTGTTCTTTTTGGCATCAACATAATTATGCTTCCCCTCCTTCCACTTTATTTGGAAGAACTTCACCATGGAATATCCATACTTTTATTCCTAATGCTCCATATGTTGTATGAGCTGTTGCTACTGCATAATCTATATCTGCTCTTAATGTATGTAAAGGAACTTTTCCTTCAACTGACCATTCAGATCTAGCTATTTCAGCTCCATTTAATCTTCCAGATATCATAACTTTTATACCTTTAGCACCTGACTTCATTGTTCTTGCAATAGCTTGAGTCATAGCTTTTTTGTAAGCAATTCTCTTTTCGATTTGTGCTGCGATTGATTCTGCTACTAGAACTGCATCTCCATTTTGATCTTTAATTTCTTGAACTTTTACAGTTACTTTTTTATCAGTTAATTTTTCTAATTTTACTCTGATTGCATCAATTTCTGCACCTTTTCTTCCAATTATTAATCCTGCTTTTCCTGTATGAATATGAACAACTACTTGAGAAGGAGATGTTCTTTCAATTCTTACCTTCGAAATTCCTGTATGGAAGTAGTTTTTCTTTATAAACTCTTTTATTTGCACATCTTCATGGAAGTATTTTACATACTCTTTTTTATCTGCATACCAATTAGAATCCCAAGATCTTGTTATTCCAAGTCTAAGTCCTCTAGGGTCTACTTTTTGTCCCACAGTTTTACCTCCTTAATTTATTATTCCTCAGATACTGCCACTGTTATATGAGCTGTAGGTTTTCTGATTATATCAGCTCTTCCCATTGCTCTTGGCATTACTCTTTTTAAAACTGGTCCTTGATTTATCATTATAGTAGATACAACTAATTTATCTTCATCCATTTTGAAATTATTTGTTGCATTTGCTACTGCTGACGCCAAAGTTTTCTTTATAACTCTAGCAGCTTTTTTATTTGTAAATTCTAAAATATCTAACGCTTCTAGGGCTGATTTACCTCTCACTAAGTCTGCTACTAATCTAGCCTTTCTAGGAGATAATCTTACGAATCTAGTTATTGCTCTAGCTTCCACTAGTCCAACCTCCTTTTCATTCATCTATGATTTATTATTTTTTCTTTTTATCTACTCCATGTCCATGATATGTTCTTGTTGGTGCGAACTCCCCTAATTTATGTCCTACCATTTGTTCTGTAACATGAACAGGTATATGTTTTTTACCGTTATATACTCCAAAAGTCATTCCTATAAAGTTAGGAAATATTGTAGATCTTCTTGACCAAGTTTTAATAACTGCTTTATTGTTTCCAGAAGCTACTGCTTCTTCAACCTTAGCCATTAAGTGATGATCACAGAAAGGTCCTTTCTTTAATGATCTTGCCATTATCTATTAGCCTCCTCTCGCAAATTATTTTTCGTTTCTTCTTCTTACGATAAATTTGTCAGAAGTTTTTCTTCCTCTTGTTTTAACACCAAGTGCTGGTTTTCCCCAAGGAGTTAAAGGTGATTTTCTTCCAACTGGGTTCTTTCCTTCCCCTCCACCATGTGGGTGATCTACTGGGTTCATTACAGATCCTCTTACATGAGGTCTTTTACCCATATTTCTTGCTCTACCAGCTTTACCAATGCTAACTAGATTATGTTCTGCATTTCCTACTTCACCAATAGTTGCCATACATTCTCCATGAATTAATCTTAATTCTCCTGAAGGTAATTCAACGTGACAGTAAGTTCCTTCTTTTGCTACAAGTCTTGCAGCAACTCCAGCTGATCTTACTAATTGTCCACCTTTTCCTTTTTGAAGTTCTATATTATGTATTTGAACCCCAACTGGCATATCTTTTAATCTAAGTGCATTTCCTGGTTTTATATCTGCTTTGCTTCCAGAAGAAACTACATCTCCTTTTTTAAGTCCTTTAGGAGCTAAGATATATCTTTTTTCTCCATCTACATAGAATAACAATGCAATATTTGCTGATCTGTTTGGATCATATTCTATTGTAGCTACTTTTGCAGGGATATCTAATTTATTTCTTTTAAAATCGATAATTCTGTATAATCTTTTGTGTCCTTTTTGTCTATCTCTACAAGTTCTATGCCCATAATTATCTCTACCATACGCTGATTTTAGAGGTACAGTTAAAGATTTTTCAGGTCTTACTTTATCTAATTCATCATTTACTAATCTAGACATATGTCTAGTACCATTAGTAATTGCTTTCAATTTTCTAATTGCCATTTTTATTTTCCTCCATTTGACCTATATCTATCTTTAATTGGTTACTAAACTTCTTTAAAGAAAGTTATTGTGTTTCCGTTTGCTAACTTAACAATAGCTTTTTTCTTTAATTGAGTTTTGTAAAGTTTCATACCGTGTCTTTTCACGATAGGTTTTTTATTCATTGTAGAAACTGATTCTACTTTTACATTGAATATAGTTTCAACAGCTTTTTTTATTTCTATTTTATTTGCTTTTGGATGTACTTCAAAAGTATATTTATTATATTCTCTTCTTAAAAGCTCTGATTTTTCAGTTACAACAGGCTTTTTAATTATATCGTAAACAGTCATTATCCTAGTACCTCCTCTACAGTCGCTAATGCTTCTTTAGTAAGAATTACTTTTTCTTGTTTTAATAACCAGTATACTCCAATTTCATTTGGTTGTAATACAACTGCATTTTCTAAGTTTCTTACTGATAGGTATAAGTTGAAATCGTTTATAGAAGCTAAATCGTTTACTACAAACAATTGTTTTTGTCTAGCATCAACTTTATTTACTAAATTTACTATCACTTTTGTTTTTGGAGTTTCTATTGAAACATCTTCTAAAACAAGAACTTCACCAGCTGCAACTTTTGCAGATAATGCAGATCTAAGTGCTAGATTTCTAACTTTCTTATTTACTTTCTTTTCATATGATCTTGGATGTGGTCCAAATGTAACCCCTCCACCTACCATATGTGGTGCTCTTATAGAACCTTGTCTAGCTCTACCTGTACCTTTTTGTTTGAAAGGTTTTCTTCCTCCACCTCTAACCATTGCTCTAGTCTTAGTAGAAGCTGTACCTTGTCTAGCAGCTGCTAATTCAGCAGTTAGTACTTCATGTAGCACTACTTTATTAGGTTCAATACCAAATACTGCATCATTAACTTCTACAGTACCAGTTTGTGTTCCTTCTAAATTATATACGTTTAAAACTGCCATTGTTTCCTCCTCCCTCTACTAACCTATTACTTTCTTTATTGCTGGTCTTATTACTAAGTATCCATTTTTCGCTCCTGGAACAGCACCTTTTATTAGTAGTAAATTGTGTTCTGCATCAACTTTAACTACTCTTAAATTTTGAACTGTTACAGTTACATTTCCATATTGTCCTGCCATTCTTTTTCCTTTAAGAACTTTTCCTGGCCAAGTTGACATCCCGATAGATCCTCCAAGTCTGTGGTTTCTAGAAACCCCGTGGCTGGCTCTGTTTCCACCAAATCCGTGTCTTTTCATAACACCTGAAGTTCCTTTACCTTTTGAAGTTCCTGTAATGTCTACAAATTCTACTCCACTTAGAACATCTACTTTTATTTCTTGTCCTAATTCATATCCATCAACATTTTCAACTTCTAATTCTTTAACAAATCTTTGAGGTTTAACTCCCGCTTTGTTAAAAATTCCCATTAAAGGTTTAGTAGTGTTTTTTTCTTTCTTTTCATCAAATCCTAATTGTAAAGCAACATATCCATCTTTTTCTTCAGTTTTCTTTTGAAGAACAAAGTTAGGACCAGCTTCTACAACTGTTACTGGAACAAATTTCCCGTCTTCGAAAATTTGTGTCATTCCAATTTTCTTTCCTAAAATTCCTGACATTTTTAACCTCCATCAAATAATATATAGGTTGATACAACTTACCCTTGTGTGTCTTTTTTTATACAAAGATAAAAAATACCAACTTGTACTATTCTGTAAGTATGATGCTTTTGCATCATCTCCCATAAATAAATACCTTAGAATAAAAATTAAGCTTGTTTAATTTCTATTCCTACACCAGCCGGTAAGTGAACTGATGTTAACGAACTCATAGTCTTTTCAGTAGAATTTACTAACTCTACCATTCTTCTGTGCACTCTCATTTCGAATTGCTCTCTCGAATCCTTGTTTACATGCACTGATCTTAGAACAGTATATTTTCTAATTTTTGTAGGTAAAGGCATAGGCCCTGCTACTTCTGCTCCATTCTTTTTAGCTAATTCAGCTATTCTTTTTGCTGACTCATCTAATAAAGTGTGATCATAGGCTTTTAAATAGATTCTTAATTTGTTAGAAGCCATTATATATCTTGCACCTCCTTTAAATTAACTACATAAGTTTATATACTTATGCACTTTTGTTAGTATAGCATACTTTTTATAAAAATACAAATAAAAAAATATTTTTTGCAATATTTTTTTCTATTTGTTATACTTCATAAGTATGATATTTAAAATTTCAAGGAGGTTATTATGTCAATTACAATTAATGATATCTTGGCCGCATTAGGAGTTGTATTAAACGGAATTCCACAAGCATTACTTGCTGCTTCATATGGTTTTTCTTCTGTTCCTACTGCATTTGGCTTTATCATAGGAGCTGTAGCTTGTCTTTTCTATGGCTCTGCTATACCCATATCATTTCAAGCAGAAACTATCGCTCTTGCTGGTATGTTGGGAAAAAATATAAGAGAAAGGCTTTCTATTATTTTCTTTTCTGGAGTTGTAATGTTTATTCTAGGTATAACTGGAGTTCTTTCTACAATAGTAAACTTTGCAGGTGCAAACATCATCAACGCTATGATGGCTGGAGTTGGAATTATGCTTACCAGAATTTCTCTTATTGGTTTGAAAGAAAGTAGAGTAGTTACAGCTAGTTCAATCTTTTCAGCTTTTATAACTTATTTTTTCTTTGGTCAAAACTTAGTTTATACCATAGTAGTTTGTGTTATTTTTTCAAGTCTAGTTGCTAATATCTTTAAAATTGATTTCGGTGGTGGAATTGTTGAAGATTATAAAAAAATTGAAATAAAAAAACCTATACTAAATTTAACTGTTATCAGAGGAGCACTGGCTCTTGCATGCTTAACAATAGGTGCAAACATAGCTTTCGGAAATATCACTGCTTCAATGACAAACGGTGGATATTCAGCAAATATTGATGAGTTAACTATCTATTCCGGACTTGCTGATGCTGTATCTTCTCTATTTGGTGGTGGTCCTGTTGAAGCAATTATATCAGCAACAGCCGCTTCACCTAATCCATTATCAAGTGGAATTTTAATGATGGTTATCATGGCAGTTATTTTATTTTTAGGTTTACTTCCTAAAATAAGTAAATTTATTCCAGGGCATTCTGTTCATGGTTTCTTATTTATTTTAGGGGCTATTGTGACTACTCCAGTTAATGCAATGCTTGCATTTTCAAATGGTACTCCTGAAGATAATATTGTTGCAGCAACAGCTATGGCTGTAACAGCTGCAAACGATCCATTCATAGGATTATTAGTTGCACTTGTTGTGAAATATATATTTGTTATATTTTAACTGTTAAAAAATAGGAGGATAAAATGAAATCTTATACTCTAAATGTTGCCGGTCTTACAAGAGAATTACCAATAATAAAGCTTTCCGATGAACTTTCAATAGCAAGTTTTGTTATTTTAGGTGATACAGAATTAGTAGAAAAAACTGCAAAACTTCTAGCTGAAAAACTTCCAGAAGTTGATGTTTTAGTGACTGCAGAAGCAAAGGGAATCCCTTTAACTTACGAAATTTCTAAACTTTTAAATTTAAAATCTTATATAGTTGCTAGAAAATCTATAAAAGCTTATATGAATTCTCCAATAGAAGTTTCCGTTAATTCAATTACAACTACTAATATTCAGAAATTATTTTTAAATAATGTGGATGCTGATTTTATAAAAGGAAAAAGAGTAGCTTTAATTGATGATGTTATTTCAACAGGCCAATCTCTAAAAGCATTGGAAGAGCTAGTAAAAAAAGCTGGAGCCAACATAGTAGCCAAAGCAGCTATACTCGCTGAAGGTGATGCAAAAAATAGAGAAGATATAATTTTTTTGGAAGAGTTACCACTTTTTTAAATAAAAAACTCTATCAATTTTATACTTGATAATCTAAAAAATAAAAATATATCAAATTTATACTTTTCTATATAAAAATAAAAGGGGTGTAGAGAACTTCTACAACCCTTTTATTTTACATATTTTGAGCACTAGCCATTATATAAGGAATAATCTGTTTTTTACGAGATACTACATTCTCAAGCATAAGTTTATTATCTTTTATTTCTTTTTGAAAAGCCTCTTCAATTAATTCTAAATTATCACCATAGACAAAAGCTAGGGAATTTGAATTTATTATATCCGTTACTACAAACAGGAATAAAGAATAACCATATTTCCCTATTTCATGTTCTATTTCTTTTTTAATTTCAGCTTCACGCTTTTCTATATCCTCTATAGAAACTGTATTTATTTGTGCAACAGCTATTTCTCTTTCATTTATAGCAAAAACTTTTTTATCTTGGTTAATAATACTTTTCATTTCCGCCTTTGCAAATGATGTCCCTGCCATCAACATTTCCATTCCATACTCTCTTATATCCTTTACACCTGCTATTTCCGCTAATTCTTTTGCAGTTGACATGTCCTTTCCTGTGCATGTAGGCGATTTGAAAAGTAAAGTATCAGAGATTATTGCACTAAGCATTAAAAGAGCTATTTTTTGTTCTGGTATAATATCTGCTTCTTTATATAAAGAGTATACTATTGTACATGTACACCCAACTGCTTCTGTTCTAATTTTAGTTGCTTCATTTGTTTGAAAATTTGCAAATTTATGATGGTCCACAACTTCTAAAATCTGTGCATCTTGTATCCCGTCAACCGATTGTGAAAACTCATTATGGTCCACCATAATAACTTTTTTCCGATTAAAGTCTATTAAATGTTTAGTCCTAATAGTACCATAAACTTTTCCGTCTTTTTCTAAAATTGGGAAGTTATTTTGGCTTGCATCTTTCATTATATCTCTTATTTCATGCAAAAAATCTTCTTTATTAAAACTAACTAAAGGAGTATCTTTTAAAATTCCTCCTACGGAAATCGATTGGCTTATTAATGATATAGCTTTGAAAAATGAATGTTTTACTACCATAATTGCACATTCAGAAGTAACTCTTGGGCTTATAAAATCATTTTTTTTACAACAAACTATGACAACTTTTGCTCCTGCTCTTATTGCTCTATCTATTCCATCTGTAAGAGATGTTGTTATAACTATATCTCCTCTTTCTACTGTATCTAATTCTGATACCTCTTTCAAATTACTTGATATTTCTCCTTTTGGATAAATACCACTTATAATTTCCCCATTCAATACTTCTATTAAATTTTCAAAAGTTGTACTGTATTTACTAAATAAATCTGAATAGTCAATTTCTAAATAGGTATTCGCTATATCTGAAATTCTAAGCATGGTTTTGAAATTTCCCTCAACATCTACAACTGGTAAACTTGAAAAATTTTCTTTTGTCATAAGTTCCATAGCTTCTTGTATAGAATCCTCTACACAAATAGTATTTTTTTCAACATAATTCAAATCTGTTATTTGGGCACTAACTGTTTTTAAAAGTTGAGGTAATTTTATTCCTGCTTTATCTAAAACAAAGCTTGTTTCTTTATTTATTTCTCCTAAGCGACACGCCAGAGTATTAAAACCCTGTTTTTTTCTTAAATTTGCCATAGCTATGCTTGAACAAATACTATCTGTATCAGGATTTCTATGTCCAAAAACTAAAATTTCTTCTTTCATTCTTTCTCCTATTTATTAAAAATTATTTTTACAAATTTTCAAAATTATATTTCTCTGACATGTATTGTTGACAAAGAAGCTTTTAGAGTTTCTATAATTTTGCTTCCTTTTAAAAAATAAAAATTATATATTTAAAAATAAGAGCATCTATATAGATGCTCTTAGATAATTCACAATTATTTTTCTATTCTTGTGTATGGTATAAGAGCTATATTTCTTGCTCTTTTAATAGCTTTTGCTATCTTTCTTTGTAATTTAGCATTAGCTCCTGTTAATCTTGAAGGATTGATTTTCCCTTTATCAGACACAAATCTTTTTAAAAGTTCTACATTTTTATAATCAATTTCTTCAGCTTTAACTCTTAATTTAGCTCTTCTTCTTCTAAATTCTGCCATTTGTCCTTACCTCCTTTATGAGAATCAACGATAATTTCTTTGTCTAAAATTAGTCAAGTTTAACAACTATATATCTCATTACAGATTCTACGATGTTTAACTTAGCTTCTACTTCTGCTAATTTTACTCCGTCAATCTCAAAAGTAGTTAGTACATAGAAACCAGATTTTTTCTTTTCTATTGGATAAGCTAGTTTTCTTTCTCCCCATTTTTCTGTTTTAGCAATAGTTGCTCCGTTAGCTTCTAATAATGCATTTACTTCAGCTATTAAAGCTTCTCTACCTTCTTCTAAAACAGTAGGATTGATAATGTACATAATTTCGTATTTTTTCATATCTTCTACCTCCTCCCTATGGTTTTTGCCCAAAATACATTTGATTTTGAGCAGGGCATTAATTATTATAACATATTTTTTTTATTTTTCAAGAATATATTTTTCTAATCTCTCAATAGCCTCTTTTAAAACAGGAATATCATGTACTATTGAAAATCTAACATATCCTTCAACTTTAAAAGCGCTTCCAGGAACTAATCCTAAATGTATCTTCTCTAAAATATCAAAAGCTAATTCCAATGAGTTTATATTTTTTAACTTTTCAATATTTTCATAAGATGCAAACACATAAAAAGCTCCCTTAGGCTTTAGGCACTTAAATCCTATTTTTTCAATTTCATTTACAAAAAACTCAACTCTTTTTTTATAAATTTCTTTTGCCACACTTACATCTGAGCATTTATCTAAGGCAGTTATCGCTGCTAATTGAGATAAAGTAGAAGTGCTTGTAATTTTGTATTGACTCACCTTTTTAATTTGAGCTTGAAGTTCTTCATTTGTTAAAATATAACCCACTCTATACCCTGTCATGCAATGCGATTTTGAAAACCCATTTATTATGATGAGTTGCTTTTTCAATTCCTCAGAATATTTTGCAAAAGAAGTATATTTATCAAATGTAATCGATGCATAAATTTCATCACTTATTAAATATATTTCCCTATCCTTTAATAATTTAACTATTTTCCCCATTTCTTCTTCGTCTAATATCATTCCAGATGGGTTATTCGGATATGTTAAAATTATTAACTTAGTTCTTTCTGTAATATTTTTTTTTAAAATTTCTGCTGTCAGGCTAAAATTATTTTCTCTCATATCTATAAATCTAGGTACAGCACCATAGAAATTACTAAGAGGTTCATATCCAACATAAGCTGGTGTTGGGATTAATACTTCATCCCCTTTTGCTAATATAGTTTGCATAGTAGAAGAAAGAGCTTCAGTTGATCCAACTGTTATAATTACATTATTTATATTATAGTTTCCACCAAAATTTTCATTATAATATTTGGCTACTTTTTCTCTTAACTCAGGCAAACCACCAACAGGCGAATATCTAATTTTACTATTTAATGCATGGTATGCCGCAGCTTCTTTTATTTCTTGAGCTACTTCTAAATCAGGTTCTCCTATTGTTAAATTAATAGAATTTGAATATTTTTGTAGTTTTTCAGCTATTATTCTTATATCTGAAATTTTTATTTCTTTCACATTTTCGTTTATAAACATAGCTTGCTCCTCTTTTAGTCGTTAGATATATTCGCCTATTCTAACATACAACCTTTTCTTTGTCAAAATAAAAAGCTAACTGGCTTTCAGTTAGCTTTTAAATTTTATTATTTTTTATTTCTCATCCAAGGTGGTAAATCTAGATCTGGAGTTTCCTCAGCCTTTTCACTAATTTTTACTTCTTCTTTTTTCTTAGAATCAACACTTATAAATGGTTCACTTTTTTCTGATTCATCACTAAAGTTATTAGCAATTATCGTAATTTCTATTCTATCTGTAAATTCTGGAACTATACTTACCCCAAACATTACATCATCTATATTTTTTCCTGCAGCTTCTCTAATTATTTCAGCAACAGTTTGTGATTCTTGTAATCCTACATCTGGTGAAGTCATTAAATTGATAAGTATTTTGTCTGCTCCTTGAATTGATTTTTCTAAAAGTGGAGATAATAGTGCTTTTTCTGCAGCTTTCATTGCTCTATTTTCTCCTTCTCCTTCTCCAAATCCTAAAACAGCTATTCCTGAATTTTTCAAAGTAGTTCTAATATCTGCAAAGTCAAGATTGATAAATCCTTGTCCCATTACTAAATCAACAACGGCTTTAATACCAATTCTTAATATATTATTTGCTTCCTTGAAAGCATTTTGTAAAGTTATAGTTTTATCTGGAAGATCGAAAAGTTTATCATTTGGGATTATTACCAAACTGTCTACATTTTCTCTTAAAAGTTCTATACCACTTGCTGCGTTATTTGCTCTTTTCTTTCCCTCAAAGCTAAATGGTTTTGTAACTACTGCAACTGTTAAAATATCTAATTCTTTTGCTATTTTAGCAATAACTGGAGCAGCTCCTGTACCAGTTCCTCCACCCATTCCTGCTGTTATAAATAGCATATCTGTTCCTTTTAAAAGTTCTTGTATTTTTTCTATATCTTCTTCTGCTGCTTGTCTTCCAACAAGTGGATCAGCTCCTGCTCCTAATCCTCTTGTTAATTTTTCTCCTATTTGAAGCTTTATATCAGCTAATGACTTATCTAAATCTTGTTTATCTGTATTTGCTGCTACATACTCTACTCCAGTTACGCCTGAATAAAGCATGTCATTTATGGCGTTTCCACCACCTCCACCAACTCCTATAACTTTTATTTTAACAAGACTTTTTATTCCATCGCTCATAACAGTTCCTCCTTCGCTATATTTTAACTTTATTTTGTTTTTTCAATGCTTAGCTAATATAAAATTTCTAAAAAAATTCTTTTATTATTTGCCAAATACCTTTCTTTTCTTTATCTTCATCCAGAATCTCATCTAAGTCATCTTCTTCTATTTCATCTTCATCAGATTCTTTTTCAGCAATGCTTTCATCTATATCTTGAGTAGAAATTCTTTCAACATATTTTCTATATTCTTTTTCCATATCTTCTAAAAATATTCCAGTTACCACGGCATCACTATAAAATGCATCTCTTAGCCCTTTAATTTCTATTGGAAGCTCTTTCCTTACTAGATACCCTGATCTCACAATTTGTTCTGATATTCCATCAATAGCCACTGTTCCACCAGTTAACACTATTCCCTTAGCTAAGTATCCATTAAATCCAGATCCTTCAATAGTTGCAGTTATAAAATCAATTATATCTCCTGTTCTTGCTTGAATTATATCCTTTATATCTCTCAAAGAAACTTTTTTAGCTCCGTATCTGATTGTATTATCATTTTCTATTTCTTTTCGTTTAAATTTATCAAGAATTTCCACTGCATCTGTTTTAGTTAAATTTAGCATGTGAGTCATATCAGATATGTAATGCATTTCCCCTATTGGAAGACTTTTAGCATGTAGAACCTTATAATTTTTTAGTAAAATTATATCTGTTGATGCATACCCTATATCAACATGAGCCACTCCCATTTTTCTTGATTCTTCATCTAGAGTTCCTTTTGCTGACACATATGAACTCAAATATATTTCATCTACTTCTAAACCAAGTCTATTTATTAATTCAATATATTTTTCTACATAATCATCTTCAATATACACCATATGCACATCTGCTTGTAAATCTTTTGCTGGCATTCCAACTGGTTGTTTTACTATTCCAGCATTATTTACTCTGATATTATATATTTCTCTGTAAAGAATTCTATAATAACTATTTTCTCTTGTTCCAAAAACTTTCTTTTTAGCTTGCTCAAAAAGTTCTTCGACATCTTTTTCCTCAATTTCTTTTTCAGGAAAAGATATTTTAACATTTCTTGTAGCAGATACTACACCTGATCCACCTATACTTATAGAAACTTTATCCACTTGTTGCTGTATTTTTTCAGAAAGCTTATCTACCGCTTCTTTTAGACTTTCTAATAAGGCTTCAGGATCTTCAATGTTTGATTTTTTTATACCCCTACTTCTAACTTTCACATAGTCAAGTATTGATATCTTATCACATTTGGAATTCATTTCTCCTGCAAGTAATTTTATACTATGGTTCCCTATATCCAAAGCAAATTTAATTATTTCATTGCCTTTCATATTATTCATCCCCATATACTTTATTATATAGTCATCAAATCTTAAGTCTATATATTCTATTTTTTTATTTTTTTTCATTTCAGAGTAAAGAACTTCCAAAATTTTATATTTATTTGGATCTACATCAAGATTTGTCTTTATCTTGGTTCCATCTCTTAAGACTATAATATATTCTTCATTTAATTTTTTATAAGACTGTGATATATGATGAAATAGTGGTCTTTCTATTATTTTATTCAAAAGAGATACAACTTCTGTAACTTCTTCTCTTGTATTTGCTACAATTAAAGGCACAGATTCTTTCTTTTTTTCATTTATATATCCAAATAAATCTCCGTTTTCATCGACTAAGTATACTTCTTTTTTGATAATTGCATAATATAAAAAATTCTTCTCTTGAACATTTATATTTATTTCTCCCAAACCTATTTCTTCAACCGTTGCCTCTTTAATTCTTATATCATTTTCTAAAATGTTTTTTAATCCTTCATAATCAATATCAAAGTTATTCTTATTATATAAGTTATTAGCCAAACTTGTCAATTCTGTCTGTAACATTTTTGAGTTCTCTGTAATATTTATTTTAGTTAAGTTAAAGTACCCTAGTTTTAAAAAAGTTTCTGGTATCCTCATTACAAAGAAAGAAAATAAGGCTAAAATTACTAATCTTACTAACATTCCCTCTCCTTTTACTACTTAGAAAATGTTTCTACTACTATTCTTACTACATCATCAAAAGTATATCCTTGCAAAGTTGCTAAATCTGGGATTAAACTTGTTTCGGTCATTCCAGGAGATGAATTAACTTCTAAAAAATAAATCTCATCATCCTTCATTATAAAATCACTTCTTGATATTCCTTTCATACCTAACTCTATGTGAATATCTTCAGCATATTTCATTGCTTTTTTATATAGTTTATTATCTATTCTAGCTGGATATTCGTGAATAGAACCACCGATTTTATATTTTGAGTCGTAGTCATAAATATCTGCTGCCTTAGGTATTATTCTTAATACTCCTAAAGCCCTATCATTCATAACACCAACTGTTAATTCTTCACCTTTTATATACTCTTCTATTATCGGATTTCTCACTACATTTACAGCTTTCTTTACTTCCTCAATATTATTACAAACATGTAATCCCACACTCGAACCTTCATCAACCGGTTTTACTATCACTGGAAAAGTATTTATACTTTCAATTTTATCAAATGTTTTTGGTACTTTTATACCTATACTTTCTGCTATCATTTTAGTTCTTTTTTTATCCATAGATATAGCACTTGCTAGAACACCTGAACCTGTATATTTTTTCCCCAATATATCTAAAATTGCCTGTAATTTACCATTCTCTCCATTTCCACCATGTAGAACTAAGTAAGCTAAATCGTATTCATTCTCTAAAAATGGTAAAATCTGATTATTTTCTTTTAACTCTATACCATAGGCGTCATATCCCTGTTTTTGTAAACTCTTCAACACTGCATTCCCGCTTCTCAACGAAACTTCTTTTTCTGATGATTCACCACCCATAAATACTGCTATTTTCATATTTCCTCCGCCTATCTATTCTACTATTATTATTTCTTCTTCTAATTTTATATTAAATTTATTCATAACTTCTTTTTCACAAGAGTCAAAATTTTTGTAATATCTTCAAAGCTTGCATTATTTATATTAAGTACAAAATTTGGATGTTTTTCCGCTATTTGTGCTCCACCTATTATTGTTCCTTTCAATCCACACTCTGAAATAAGTCTAGCTGCAAAATCTCCACTAGGATTTTTAAAAGTGCTTCCTAAACTTGGTTTATCCAAAGGATGTTTACTTTCTCTAAGTTCTTTTATCTCTTTTACTCTATCTTTATCAAATCCACTTCCAAACTCAAACACAGCAGATAGAATTATCCATTTTTTATCTTGTATTTCAGTTTTTCTGTAAGAAACTGTTATATCTTTTCTTTCTATTTCTCTAATATTACCATTTTCATCTAAAATTTCTACTGATTTTATTTTGTCAAAAATTTCAGTTCCAAAGGCTCCACCATTCATATATATAAGTCCACCTATTGTCCCTGGTATCCCAAACAAACTTTCTATACCTGTATAATTTTTCTTTTCCATAAAATCAATAAGTTCTTTTAAATTAGCACCTGCTTCAACTCTGACCAAACCTTCAGCTAAATCAAAAATTTTATTTAATTTTTTTGTACACACAAAAACTCTATCCATAAATTCATCGGTAAACAATACATTAGTCCCATTTCCTAATAAAAATATGTTTTTATTCTCTTTAAAAACATCGACAATCTCTTCTCGATTTTCTAAAATTATAAGTTTTTTTGCTTTTCCGCCAACTCTCATATTAGAATAATTTTTCATTTCTTGGTTTAAAAAAGTTTTCATTCTATATTCCTTTCATTTCTTTAAGTTCATCACTTATTTCATGTGCAAGAGTCGAAATATCTCCAGCTCCCATAAAAATATATGTTGAATCTTTTTTCACTCTTGATACATATTTTTTAATATCTTTCCAATCAGACATAACTTCTATATTGTCATGTTCTATATGCTCTTTTAGAAATTCACTTGATACATTAAATTCATTTTTTTCTCCTGCTGCATAGATTGGAAGTAATATTACTTTATCAACCTTTGAGAAAACATTTCTAAACTCATTTATTAGAAAATGTACTCTACTATATCTATGTGGTTGAAATATTGCAACCAATCTTGAGGAATCAATAGATTTTATAGCTGCAAGTGTCGCTTTTATTTCAGTCGGATGGTGTGCATAATCATCTATAATTCTTACTCTTTTCGTTTTATTTCCAAAACCATTTTCTAAAATATCATCGTATAATACATCGTATCTTCTTTTTGAACCTTTAAATTTTTCTAAACTTTCTTTTAAAATTTCTTGATTTACTCCAAACTTAAGAGATAAATATATTACAGGTAAAACATTTTGAATGTTATGTTCACCAGGTATATTCAATATGAATTCTCCCTTACTACTTCCATCTATAAGCACTTCAAAAACTGTACTTTTACCTTCAATTCTTATATTTTTTGCATATATTCTTGCTTTTTCATTTTTTATTGAGTAGGTAATAACCTTATTATCATCAGGTAAATCAGCTATTACCGCACGCACATTAGGGCAATCTATGCACATTATTGCTTCTTCTTGAGTATGACTGATAAATTGTATAAAAGATTTTTTTATGTTATCTAAATTTTTATGTACATCTAAATGATCTTCTTCTATGTTTGTTATAACAGAATACTTAGGTTTCATATATAAAAATGAATTATCACTTTCATCAGCTTCAGCTATAAAATATTCTCCTTTTCCAGGTTTTGCATTAGATTTTATTTCAGGTAAAATTCCTCCCACAACTATTGTAGGATCCTTACTTAACATTGAAGCTGATAACATTGAAGTAGTTGTAGTTTTCCCATGAGTCCCAGCTATTGCTATTCCAGTTTCTCTATTAAGTAACATAGCAAGTAACTCTCCTCTTTTTAAAATCTTTATATCATTCTCCTTTGAATAAGAATATTCTGGATTTTTTTCTCCAATAGCAGTTGATGCTACAACAAAATCTACATCTTTAACATTTTCTGCATCATGTTCATCAAAAACCTCTATTCCCATAGCTAACAAATCTTCTGTTACATAGTTTCTACAAATATCTGCCCCTTTTACTTCATAGCCTTTACATTTCATTATTTTTGCAAGACCACTCATACCAATACCATTTATACCTATAAAATAAATTTTTTCCATTCTATTTTAATTCCTCCAAATATCTAAGTTTGCTATAAGAGTTTCTGCTGAATTTGATTTTTTTAAAGATTTTATTCTAACTCTCATTTTTTTTAGTCTTTCGTCATTTCTGATAAGACTAAAAATTTCTTCAATAGCCTCATCTATTTGTTCTTTCGAGTAAACGTAAGCTGATTTATTTTCCAAAAGTATTTTTGCATTCTCATATTGTCCAACTTTTAGTGAACTATAAGGAATTATTATAGATGGTCTTTCTAACTCTATTACCTCTGAAATTGTCAAAGCTCCTGCTCTACAAACTACTAAATCTGCCGCTGCCATTATTTCTGGCATATTATTAAAATATGGTTTTATTTCATCTTTTTCTTTTCTTTCTTTTATTTGAGATGAAATTTCTTCATAGTTTCCTTTCCCTGTTGCCCAATAAATAATTATTTTTTCATGGTTTAAAAATTTATCCCAGTTTTTTAAAATAGCATTATTTATCTCTTGAGCACCTAAACTTCCACCCGTAATTAAAAGTAATCTTTCATCTTCTGCTATACCTAATTTTTCTCTTTCTTCCTTATATTTAAGCCCCTCTATTTCTACTCTTAAAGGATTCCCTATCACTTTAAATTTATCTTGATACTTTATAGGTATATCATCATAAGTCTTTTCAAATGCTAAAAATGTAAGGTTTACAAACTTATAAAAAATTTTATTTGCAAATCCTATATTTGCATTCTGTTCTTGTAAATAGACCTTTCTTTTTTGTAAAAGTCCAGCTAAAATAACAGGAACAGATATATAATTTCCAAAACCTATAATTGCATCCGGATTTTCTTTTTTTACTACTTTGTATGCTACTCTTATAACTTTCAAAAAACTTAATACATTTTTTATCCCTTTTGGAACTCTTATATCAAGTCCTATAAATCTATATCCACTTTTTGGGACAATATCTTTTTCCATCCTAGTCTTTGTCCCTACAAATAAAACCTCTATTCCTTTTTCTCTTAAGTTGTCCGCCACTGCAAGAGCTGGATAAATATGTCCTCCAGTTCCACCAGTTGTCAACAAAACTTTCTTCATTATAGTTTGCACCTACCCAAATATTTTTAAAACTAATTCTTTGAACACTTTTCCCCTATGTTCAAAAGAGTTAAATTGATCATAGCTTGAAGTTGCCGGTGATAACAACACCACATCTTCAATATTTTTATCTAACTTTTCTTTCAAGAATAGTAAAGTTTTTTCTAAATTATCAAGCATAAATATCTTTTTTTCATCATATCCTATTTCTAAAAGTAAAGTTTTTATTTTTTCAGCAATTACACCTATTAAATAAGTTTCTTTTATATTATTTTCTTTTATAAGCTGAGCTAAAGGTTTTAAATCTACTCCTTTATCATACCCTCCACAAATCAGTATACAGTTTTTATTTGTTTCCAAAGCAAATCTTGTTGAATCCACATTTGTTGCCTTAGAATCATTTATAAATTTGATTTTTCCATAATTAAAAAATTCTTCAGTTCGATGCTCTAAAGGTGTTGCTACACTTAAAAAATCTTTTATTTTAGTATTATCTATACCAATTATTTTTGCTGTTGCTATCATAAACAAAACATTTTCCAAATTATGAATTCCTTTAAGACTTAAATTTTCCCTATCTGTTATATATTCATCTTTGAAAAAGATTTTTCCATCTTTTACATACACATCAGCTAAATTAAATTTAGATATTGTTACTTTATTAGTTTTTATCCACGATTTTCTTTTTTCTATTTCAACATCATCAATATTTTCTATAAAATAACAATTTCCGTCTTGCTCTTTTTGGATATTAAATTTTGTATCATAGTATTCATCAAAGCTCTTGTATCTCTCTATATGATCTGGTCCCATATTTATTATCATAGAGATATATGGTTTAAAATTTTCTATATTTTCTAATTGAAATGAGCTAAGCTCTAAAGCAATATAATCTAAAGTTGGATTATTTAATATCGTTTCTGCTAGAGAAACCCCTATATTCCCGGCAAATGTTGCCTTATAACCAGCAAAATTTAACATATCTGAGATTTTTGCTGTTGTCGTACTCTTTCCATTGGTTCCAGTTATTGCAATAATTTTAACTGGTAAATTTTTATCAACTATATAATTATATGCCAATTCTATCTCGTCTATTATCTTTATACCTTTGGCTTTTGCTTCATTTACTAATTTTGTATAAGGTATTCCTGGACTCTTTATAAAAAGTTTTGTATCATCTAGATGTTTTAAAGCCTCACTTGATGAAATAGCAGTTTTATCATCAACTAAAATGACTTCCTCCCCCAAATGCTCCAATAATTTTTTAGCTCCCTTTCCACTAACCCCATTTCCATAAACCATAACTTTCTTCATAATAAACCTCTCATTCTTACTAGTCCTAAAGCTATTATTCCACATATAAGTGCAGTTATCCAAAAACGCATTGTAACTTTTGTTTCAGGTAATCCAGCAAGTTCAAAATGGTGATGTATTGGTGCCATTTTAAAAATTCTTTTACCTCTCAACTTAAATGAACCTACCTGTAATATAACAGAAATAGCTTCCATAACAAAAACAAAACCTATTATTGGAAGTAATAACTCTTGTTTTAAAAGTAATGCTATTACTCCTAAAATTCCACCTAAAGTTAAAGAACCCGTATCTCCCATAAATATCTGAGCTGGATAGCAATTATACCATAAAAATCCTAACCCCGCTCCTGTAACTGCTGATAAAAATACACTTAACTCTCCTGAACCAACAGTATAAAATAATTTCAAGTGAGAACTTAGTTCTATATGTCCCGTAAAATAAGAAATTACTCCTAAAATTGTAGAGCATATAATCATAGGCATTATAGCTAATCCATCTAATCCATCTGTTATATTTACTGCATTAGATGTTCCCATAAGAACAATCTGGATAAATACAAACATTCCGATAGCTCCAAGAAAAATGAAAGTTCTTCCACTTAAAGGGTTTATGATAGACATATCTATTCTTGCACTCCCTGTCAATCCTACAAAATACATATATGCCCATACCAAAGTTGCGATTATTCCTTGATATAATAACTTTTTCTTTCCTGATAATCCTTTTTTACTCACTGTAAATTTTTTATAATCATCTATAAAACCTATTCCAGAAAACATAATAGTTGTCAGCATAAGTAAAATAATTAATTTATTTTTTAAATCATTCACAAGTAAGGAAGTAATTAAAACAGCCATGACTATCAAAACTCCTCCCATAGTAGGTGTCCCTTTTTTAGAAAAATGTGAACTCGGTCCTTCTTCTCTTATTGATTCACCAAATTTTTTTATTTTTAAATAATTTATAAACGGTTTCCCAGCAATTAAAACCATTGAAAATGATAAAACAAAGCTTATAAAAGCTCTCAAATATATGGACTTCAAAAATACTAATTCATTAAAACTTTCACCTAAAAAATACAACATTTTTATGCTTTCCCCTCTTTTATTTCAATTATTTTTTCAAGAGCCATTCCTCTTGACGCTTTTAATAATATAACTTTTTTCATCATTATTTTATCTAAACTCTCTACTATTTTTTCTTTTGTTGGATAGTGCCAAAATCTATACTCTTCATTTTTGTCCGCCATAAAAATATCATAAGCTTTTTTCATCCTATCTCCGTATAGATAAACCAACTTTATATTTTTATCTAAAAGGTAATTCAAAATTTCAATATGATAGTCTACTTCATTTTCACCTATTTCTAAAATATCTCCCAAAATTGCTATTTTATAGTATTTATTGTAAATAACATTTAAAGTATCTATGGCAGCTTTCATAGATGTTGGACTTGCATTGTATGCATCATTTATATAAATATCTTCCCCTATTTTTATTTCTTGAAATCTCATTTTGCTGACTTTTATTTTTTTCAAACCATCTTTTATTTCTTCGTCTGTCAGGTTAAAATTTTTACATAAATTTATCGCTATTGCTGCATTAACAATATTATGTTTCCCCAAGAGACTCATAGTATACTCACTATCATCTATTTTGAACTTACTTTCATTATCAGAGAAGCTAAATTCTGTGATCTTTTTATTGTTATTTTCATTAAACCCTACTTTCAAAGCTTTATCCAATTTAGATAAAAATTCATCATCACCACACACAAAAGTATTTTCACTTTCAACATATTCTAAAATTTCAGTTTTAGCTTTAAAAATGTTCTCTCTTGACCCTAAATATTCCAAGTGTGATTCACCAATATTAGTTATAATTGCATAATCCGGCTTAGATATCTCTCCTAATTTTTTTATTTCTCCAAAACTACTCATACCCATCTCTAAAACTGCCACTTGATTCCCATCAGTCAAATTCAATATTGTAAATGGTAAACCAATATGATTATTATAATTTCCTTCAGTTTTTAAAGTTGAATATTTTTGAGAAAGTAAAGAGTGAACTATATCTTTTGTTGTTGTTTTCCCGTTGCTACCCGTTATTCCTATAACCTTCAATCCTAGTTTTTCTCTATATTTTTTTGCCAGACTTTGCATAGTGGCCACTGTATCTTCCACCTTTACAACTCTGTCATCTTCAACATCAGTATCGTCAGCAACAATAAGAGAGGCTCCATTTTCCATAGCCTCTCTTACAAATTTATTTCCATTATTTATTGCAAAAAAAAGAGAATTTTTTGTAATCTTCCTACTGTCCATAACAACATTTTCTATCACAACATCTCTGTCAAACTCATTTTTTATCAATTCTGATAATTTTGTTCTACTCAAAATTTCAGCAAACTCCCCTAAATCTTCACAAATCAGAGTTTGATTTTTATCAATTTTAACTATTTCTTTCTCTCCATACCCTGTTTTTACTAAAACAGTTTTTAAGCCTGATTTTAAACCTGCTTGAATATCAGAATTTTTATCTCCTATCATATAAGATTTACTTCTGTCAATATTATATTTTTTTATAGCTTCTTCTATCAAAGCGTTATTTGGTTTTCTACAATTACATTCTTTTTTATACTCACCTATACCATGTGTCGGATGATGTGGACAAAAATAAAATTCATCTATTTCTGCCATATTCTTTTTTAAAATATCATTCATATTTTTATTAAATCTATGTAAATCATCTTCTGAAAAATACTTTCTTGCTATTCCAGATTGATTAGTAATAACTATTAGTATGTATCCTAACTCTTTAAATTTTTTCAGTGCTTCAATTGAATTCTTTTCAAATTCCAAATCATCTTCCTTATAAATATAGTCTTTTTCTACATTTATAGTTCCATCTCTGTCTAAAAAAATTGCTTTTTTCATATTCGCCTCTTAAATTTTTACATGATATTACATTATATCACAATTTAAAAAATTAACATTAATTTTTTTAATATTTTTATACTATTTTCAACATTTTTTACACCTTATATTTATATAAGAATATTATGTTATAAAATCATATATTTTTTTCATTTAACTTATTTAAAGTATAAATTTAAAAATATTTTTAAAAGAGTTTATAATCTAAATATATTTTTTATCACTTTTATTTTATTAGGAGGTTATTATGAGTATAAAAAAATCTTTAATTTTGTTAGGACTTTTATCTAGTGCTAGCCTTTTTGCACAAAGTGAAAAATTAATAATTGCACACCGTGGAGCATCTGGATACCTTCCTGAACACACTTTAGAATCTAAAGCATTAGCTTTCGGGCAAAAAGCTGACTATTTAGAACAAGACTTAGCTATGACTAAAGATGATCGTCTAGTTGTTATTCATGATCATTTTCTAGATCAACTAACTGATGTTGCTAAAAAATTCCCTGACAGAAAAAGAGCAGACGGTCGTTATTATGTAATTGACTTTACTTTAGAAGAAATTCAAAGTCTTGAAATGACAGAAAATTTCACAGTTAAAGATGGAAAAGAAGAATTAGTTTATCCAAATCGTTTCCCATTATGGAAATCACATTTCCGTATCCACACTTTTGAAGAAGAAATTGAATTTATCCAAGGTCTAGAAAAAACTACTGGAACTAAAATTGGAATATATCCTGAAATTAAAGCTCCTTGGTTACATCATCAAAATGGAAAAGATATAGCTAAAGCTACTTTAGAAGTTTTAAAAAAATATGGATACACTTCAAAGAATGATCCTGTATATCTACAAACTTTTGATTTTAATGAATTAGTTAGAATAAAAACTGAACTTATGCCTAAAATGGGAATGGATTTAAAATTAGTTCAACTTGTAGCTTACACAGATTGGCATGAAACTGAAGAAAAAGATAAAGATGGAAATTGGATAAATTATAATTATGATTGGATGTTCAAAGAAGGAGCAATGAAAGAAATTGCTAAATATGCCGATGGGGTTGGACCTGGTTGGTATATGCTTGTAGATGATGAAAATTCTAAACCAGGAAATATCGTTTATAGACCTATGGTTCAAGATGTTGCAACAACTAAAATGGAACTTCATCCTTACACTGTAAGAAAAGATGCTCTTCCTCCATTCTTTGCAAATGTTGATGAAATGTTTGATGCCCTACTAAATAAAGCAGGTGCAACTGGTGTATTTACAGATTTCCCTGATTTAGGAGTTAAATTTTTAGAAAAAAAATAAAAGGAAAAATTTTATTTAATAGAAACCTTATATTTACTAAAGAGAATAGTTTCTAGCATATAATCTATATAAATTATTCTCTCCAGTAAATAATAATTTTAAAATGTCTTTATCATTAATACACCAACAAATATGTTGGTGTATTTTTTACTTCCATAAAACTGATATTCTTTTTCCTATATTATTTCCTTTTTCTATTTCATCTACCATTGCTATTGCATAATCTGCATAACTTATTTTACTTTCTCCTTTTTCATTAGTTGTAAATACTTCTCCAGCTAATAAATACCTCCCTTTTCTTTCAGCTTCATAGTTAAAATCAGCTGCAGGGCTTATATATGTCCAATTTTTATTTTCATTTTTTCTTATTTCAGCTAAAGCTTTTTGTGCAGCTGAAGCTACTGGTTTATATTCTTCAGGAAATTCAGGTGTGTCTATTAATTGTGTTGTTAAACTTTCATCTAAATATAAACTTCCTGCTCCTCCAATAATTAATATTCTTGTATTTGTTCCTTTTAAAATATCTAATAAATGTATTGATGTTGTTGTATATAAAGGTAATGTTTCTGCTGTCCATGCTCCAAATGCAGATACAACCGCATCAAATCCTTGTAAATCTTCTTTTGTTAAATCTAACAAATCTTTTATTATTACATTTTTAGCAACTGTTTTATTTGCCCCTCTCACAACTGCTGTTACATCAAATCCTCTTTCTACTGCCTCTTTTACTATTAAACTCCCCGCTTTCCCATTTGCTGCTAATACTGCTATTTTCATTTTTACTCTCCTTCAACTTTTTTATTTTTTGTTTGACAGTATACTACTATATTAAGTTTCTTTTGTGAAGAAAGCACTTTTTTGTTTTTTAGTTTCTAAAAGGTAACTTTTATGAAAAAATATTATCTTAACCTTATTAAAAAATTTCTTTACTTTTTCTATAAAAACAGTAAAATATTAAAGTATCTTATAGAAACTAAAATTATTTTTTAAACTAATATATGGAGGTAAAAAATGAATAAAAAAGATTTTCCTGCCTGTCCAGTAGAATTAACACTTATGCTTATTTCAAATAAATGGAAAATTTTAATAATAAGAGATTTACTTGAGGGTACAAAAAGATTTAGTGATTTAAAAAAATCTGTAACAAATATTTCTCAAAAGGTTTTAACTTCAAATTTAAGAGAAATGGAGGAAAATGGCTTACTTACAAGAAAAATTTATCCTGAAATTCCTCCACGGGTTGAATACACCCTAACAGATGTCGGATACAGTCTTGAACCTCTTTTAAATTCCATGGATAAGTGGGGAACTTGGTATAGAAATACCATAATTTAAAAGAAAAAAGTAGAATCTTTTTATTAAGTGACAAAATGTGTCATTTATAAAAATGAATTCTACTTTTTATTTTTTATATCTGCTTAAATTTTTACTTAAATTCTGATAACTCTTTAAAAATTTTAATTTTTTATTTTATCAAACTATTTAGATTTTTTATAAATTGTACAGGATTATCTATTGGAAAACCTTCTAATATTAGAGCTTGGTTATATAATATATCCACTATTTTTGTAAAATCTTCAGAGTCTTCTGCCGATTTTAATTTTTCAAATAAACTATGTTCAGGATTCAACGCTAATACTTTTATAGCTCTATTCATTTCTGCTCCCGGCATATCAGCTAAAACCTTTTCCATTTCTAAGCTTATCGGCCCCTTCGCTAAAAGTGATGAAGCACTATTTCCTATGTTGTTATTAAGCTCAACTTCAGAAACTTTATCTTTCAATGAATCTTTAATTTTTTCTAATAACGATTTACTTTCTTCAGCAATTTTTTTAATTTTTTCTTCTTTTTCTTTATCTTCTTCCAATTTAAAATCTGTACTATTGATAGATTTGAATTCTTTTCCATCATAATTCATCATTGCTGTAAGAGTAAATTCATCAATTTTATCAGTTAAAATTAAAACTTCTTTGCCTTGTTCTTTCAATTTTTCCATTTTAGGCAGGGCTTTTACCATATCAATATTTTCACCTGAAACAAATAAAATTTCTTTGTTTTCTCCCATTCTTTCAACATATTCTTTCAATGTTACATATTTATCTTCATAAGAAGACATAAATATCAATAAATTTTGAAGTTTATCTTTATTCATTCCAAACATATCTTGAACGCCAGCTTTTATATTTCTTCCAAACTCCTTCCAAAATTCAATATACTTCTCTCTATCATTTTTCAATAGTTTTTCAAGCTCTGATATAATTTTCTTCTCCAAATTTTTTGAAATAGCTTGAAGTTCTGAATTTTGTTGTAGAATTTCTCTAGAAATATTTAATGATAATCCATCACAATCTACTAATCCCGAAATAAAGCTGAAATATTCTGGAATCAATTCTTCGCATTTTTCCATTATAAACACATTTTTAGTATATAGTTGTAAGCCTCTTTTAAAAGATTTTGTATAAAAATCAAATGGAAGCTTTTTAGGAATGAATAACAATGAGTTATACTCTATATTTCCTTGAACTTTTAAATTTATATGTAATAATGGATCATTCCAATCATGAAAAGTAGCTTTATAAAACTCATTATAGTCTTCATCTTTCAATTCAGATTTATCTTTTTTCCAAATAGGTTTAGTAGAGTTTATTACCTCATCTTTAAAATAAATTTCATATCTTATATAATTTGAATATTTTTTTACTAAATCTTTTATTTTCCACTCTTCTAAGAATTCAGAATAATCATCTCCATCCTTTATATAAAGAATAATTGATGTTCCTCTCTTTTCTTTTTCTATCTCTTCAATTTCATATTCTCCAGTCCCATCAGAAGTCCATCTTACACCTTTTTCAGAATATGGAGATTTTGTTTCTAATACTATTTTATCTGCAACAATAAATCCTGAATAGAAACCAACACCAAATTGTCCTATTATATCAACTTCACTCTTCTTAGCTTCTTCTAATTGTTCTTTAAATAACTTTGAACCAGATTTAGCAATAGTTCCTATATTTTCATCTACTTCATCAAAAGTCATTCCTATACCATTGTCACTTATAGTGATAGTCTTGTTATCTTTGTCTACTGTGATATCAATTTTAAAGTTTGTATCTTCTCCTAAAATATTTGTTTCAGTCAAAGACTTAAATTTTAATTTATCTATGGCATCGTTTGCATTTGAAATAAGCTCTCTTAAAAAAATTTCTTTGTTTGTGTAAATTGAATGTATCATTAAATTCAATAATTCTTTTGTTTCTGCACGAAACACTCTTGATTCTTTTTTCATTTTTCATCTCTCCTTTTTAGCACTCTTTTGTATGGGTGGCTGATATTTTAAATTATTATATAACTACAAAATAATTTTGTCAACAAAAAAGGGGAATAATTCCCCTTAGTCTAAGTTATAAATTTTTGTATATTTTTCTTTTAAATAATCTATATAGTATTTCGCATTTAAGTCTTCCCCAGTAATTTCTTTTATTAATTCTGAAGTATTCTTTAGTTTACCATATTTATGTATTTTTTCTCCCAACCATTTTTTTATTTCAAAAATTTCTCCATTTTTTAAAATTTTCTCAATATCCAAATCTTTTTTCATAGTATTTAAAATTTGAACTGAATAAGCATTTCCTATTGCATAAGACGGAAAATATCCTATAAGCCCTGCATACCAATGAATATCTTG
The DNA here is from genome assembly GCF_900095285.1 of Fusobacterium gastrosuis. Classification (GTDB taxonomy): domain Bacteria; phylum Fusobacteriota; class Fusobacteriia; order Fusobacteriales; family Fusobacteriaceae; genus Fusobacterium; species Fusobacterium gastrosuis. The sequence continues at coordinate 467,099 of NZ_LT607734.1, forward strand.
CATAAGTCCTTCCGAATCATTTTCCGGACTTAGACCTAAATATTCTTGCATTTTATCTCTCCATACCTTCGGTAAGTCATCTATTGACAGCTCATCAGCAAATATCAGTTTTTCCAATTCATATCTTAACATAATATGCAAAGAATAGGTAAGCTCATCTGCTTCTGTTCTTATAAGACCTGTATCTACTCTATTTATTTCTTTATAAAATTCTGAAAATTCTATTTCTTTTAAAAAAGGATAAAATTCTTGTGCTTTTTCATAAAGTGGTGACCAAAATTCATAGCTTCTTCCAACTATATTTTCCATAAATCTAGACTGTGATTCATGAAGACCCATGCTTCCACCTGTCCCAAGTAAAGTATCTACTAACTCATCAGCTGTTTGCTGTTCATAAATACCATGTCCAGCTTCATGTATAGTTGAAAAAATAGTTGAAAATGGAGATTCTAAAATATTTTTTGTAGTTAGTCTTACATCATTTTTATTCAAATTTAATGTAAAAGGATGCTCACTTAGATCTAAGATGCCTCTTTCGAAATCAAAACCTACATATTCTGCAATATATTTTGCAAATTCCAATTGAATATTTTTATCCATTTTTACATCTAACTTACTTTTCTTTGATTCTTTATTTTTTTCTTGAATTTTTCTTAAAAGAGGAACAATTTCCTTTTTCAATTCATCAAAAAACTTATCCAGTTTCTCAGAATCCATTCCTTTTTCATAATCATTGAGCAATACATCATAAATTGTTTTTTCATCAGTTTTTCTATATCCAGCAAATTTTTTATTATACTCAAAAATTTTTTTTAGATTATCTTTCACAATTGAGAAATCTTTTTTAGCCTTAGCTTCTTCCCATATACCTTGATTTAATGCCGTTAACTTTGAATATTCCTCATATTCAACAGCTGGTATTTTTTTCATTTTTTCGATTTCCTCTAAAGAAAGTTCAATTTCTCTTTTCTCTATTTCTGTTAATTTATCTTTTGTTTTATTTAAGTTGTCAACTAAATTTTCAAATTCTTCTGAAGTGCATAAATTATATTCTTTCATACTTAAATCTGCATTCAATTCAGCCAATAGCTTTTGTCCTTTTTTAGGTGTTCTCGTTTCTAAATCCCAGCTCACAAGAGCAAGATTTGCAGCAATTTTATTTTTCTCTTTTATTATTTCTCTAAATCTCTCTCTCATAATTTCTCCTTTTTCCCACTTATTTTTTTATAGCCTTTTGTGCAAGAACATCTCCTGTTAGTACCACTTTGTTGTCTATATATACTTTGTATGTTCCTAATTTTTCTCCTTTTACTATATTTAACTTTATATTTTGTCTAGGTATTACTTCTACTTTTGTTTTTTGTGATTTTTTTAAAATTATTTTATAGTTTCTATCTGGAACAACCGGAACATTTAAGCCTTCAACCTTTATTGTTTCCAAAACTTTAGTTTTATCAAGTATATTTTTACCATAATAATTTTCTTTGAAAGTTTTTAATACATCTAACACAACTTTATCTCTCGATGCATAACTTTGTCCACCCATTACCACAACTATCACATCTACTCCATCAATCTTACTTGCTACTGCTATATTATATTTAGCTTCTTGATGGTATCCAGTTTTTATTCCATATACTCCCTCTTGACCAATTAGATGATTTCTATTTTTTATTTTTATCTTTCCATTATGAATAGTTGTAGATTTTATTCCGGCTATCTGGATATATTTTTTATATTTTAATGCTTCGATAGAAAGCTTATATATTGCTCTTGCAGTTCCCGAATCCATTGGTTTCTTAGTCATTCTTGTCGGTAAACCAGCAGGTGTAAAATACTTAATATCTTTGCTTATTCCTAATTTTTCTGCTTTTTTATTCATTTTAACAATGAAATTATTTATGTTTCCCTTACCTATATGACGAGCAATAGCATATGTTGCATTATTAGCTGAATATATTGCAGATGCTTTTATCAAGTCTTCTAATATAAAAACTTGTCCGACTTTTAATGGTATTCCACTTCCACCTAAATTAGCAACATCTCCTGTTATCTTAACTTTATCTTTTAATGAAGCTCTTCCAGCATTTATTTCATCAAAAGTAACCATAAGTGTCATCATCTTTGTTACAGAAGCTAAAGGATATATATTGTCAGCATTTTTTGAGTAAAATATATTTCCACTTAAATCTCCTATTAAAACTGATCTGAAATTATTTGGTAAAGACCATGTTACTTTTTCATCAATATTTGAAACTTTTGTTACTTTTGTTGTTTCAACACTTTTTTTATCGGCTGCTTTTTTTGCAAGTTCTGCTTTCATTTTTTCTTCTTCAGCTTTTTGTTTAGCTTCAGCCTTTGCCATTTCTTCTTTATACTTTTCCTCTGAGATTTCTTCTTCTATATCTGCAACTTCTTTGACTTCTTTCTCAGGATTCTCTTTGCTTTCTTTCACTTCTTCTTCAGTTAGATCTTCTAAAATAAACTTTTCATCTAAAAATTGTTTAGAATATTCCTCTATTGTTATTACTTCTTTTACTTCTGAATAGCTTATACTAGAGATACTTATAGCAAATATCAAAAGCCATACTTTACAAATTTTCTTTAACATCTCTCTCCCCTGTTTACTTATCTTTTAAAATTAACATCTTTTATTATAACACTAAATATAAAAAAATGTAGAGTTTTTACAAGAAATTTATGTAAGATCTGATTGGTATGGACGGACCATACATAAAATTTATTTCTAATAATTCTCTAATGACCATTTTTCATTAGAGCCTTTTTGTGATGCAATTTTTTAGTTATTTTAGATTTTTTTTGAAAAAAATATAATTCTTTATATTTAGTACATGTATGCTACTTAGGTTTTTCACACCTTTTTAAATTTATACTTTCCTAATAAATAAAAAAGGATATGACATGATTGCCATACCCAAAGTTTAATTTAATATTTTATTTTAAAAATTTTTTTAATTACAATAATTGTTTAGCTGATACAACAGATATTTCTAAAACTTTTCTTAAAAAAGGAAATTTTTCTTTCATCATTTCATAATCTTCTCCGCTTTCAACAAATTCAGCAGTTCCTTCTATTAAAAATCCAGTTCCTTGATAATTATTATATCCCATAACTTCTCTTGCTCCAAGAGTAACTTTTACTCTATTATTTACATTTACATCTTTTTCTGTGCTATTCATTCCTGCCGCTGGTAACATAATTTTATTATCTTTTACCACTAAATATGAATTCCAAGTATTTGTTATATTAGCATCTCCATTTCCCCAAGAAACTATTGAAACTACACCTTCATATTTTAATACTTCATAAAATTTTTCATTTAGCATTTTTACCTCCAAATATAATTTATTTTTTATTTAAAAGTATGATATCATATAATAATGTCATTTTTTGTCACCATTAAAAGGAGAGAAATATAAATGAAAAAAGCTGAAAGATTAAATCAAGAATTGATATTTTTAAGTAGTAAAAAATATTTTAATATTATTGACTTAATGAAAGAGTTCAATATTTCAAAGCGTACTGCTTTAAGAGATATCCAAGATTTGGAATCTATGGGGCTTTCTCTTTATGTTGAAAATGGTCGTTATGGTGGATATCAATTACTCAAACAAAATTTACTCACACCCATTTATTTTGATAGTGCAGAGATAATTTCAATATTCTTCGCTTTGAAAGCTTTAAAATTGGTTTCAAGCACTCCTTTTGAGAAATCATACTCTCAAATATATCAAAAATTGCTAGCCACTCTTCCAAAAGAACAGCAACAATATGTTTTAAAGTTGTTAAATTCTGTTGACTACCATAATACACCACCTATAAGCAACACTCCATATCTATCTTTAATTCTTGAGTCTATCCTAGATTTAAAGATTTTGGATATGACTTATAATCAATATGAAATAGTAACAAAACAAGTACAAATTTATGATTTATTTTATAGAAGTGGTGTTTGGTTCTGCAATGCACTTGATATCAATTCAAGAACTTGGGCTATTTATCGTTGTGATTGTATTGAAAAATGTAGGGTAACTCCATGTGAAATAACTTTTTCTCATGATCAATTAAAAGCTTCTTTAAAAGAACATGAAAAAAATTTTAGAACCATTGAATTTCAGTGTAAACTCACTACTTTTGGAAAAGAATTATTTTTAAAAAACAATTATCCCGGAATGGAGTTAATAGAAAAATCTAATAATTTTTATATTGTGGGTTTCTTCAATGAAGCCGAACTACACTATATGACGCATTATCTCATAAGTTTTGGAAAAAATATAATCGTTGAAAGTCCAGAATTTCTAAAATCCGCCTATCTTTCTGAATTAAAAAAAATTTTACAAACATATAAATAGAGGTTGTAAATAATCAACCTCTTTTTTTATTTTATATTTATCTTCAATATTTCTTCAATTTTACTTTGTAGTTCTTCTACACTATGTCTTCTACTTCTTCCACATTCTTGTGCTTGCATATCACATATCAGGCATTTTCTAAAAGAATTTCTTGATAATTTTTTAAAATTTACATCAATTACATCCATATCAAAAATTCTTCCTAAGAAACTTGCTTCCTCAATATCAATAGCAATTCTTTTTAAATCATCAGCTTTTATATCAGCTACAATCCACAGCTCGTCGCCAGTTTTTGTATTTTTTTGCTTTAGTTCCAATATTTTTGTATTATTTTTTTCTAACTTCTCCAAAAGCTTTATTTTTCCATATTCAAAAGCCTTTCTTATAGCCTCATTAGTTTTAACAGGTCCAGGTATATTCATTGTAAAAGACAATATCGGTAAATTATATTTTTTTATCAACTCATTTTGTATATAAACTCTTTCTTCTCTCGCATCTAAAATCTCTTCTAAACTAACTTCTTCACCTTGTAACATGGCTCCTCCTATTAATAATGTATTACATTGACTTCTCCACGAATTCTAGCAATAACTGGTTCTGCTTCTTCGCTCAAGAAAAAATCAAGTGTTGTCTTAGGTACCAGTTCTTTAAGCATTTCAAAATTCCCATCCTTTATCGCCTGTCTAACTGTTGAAGCACTTATTACTTTATTTGCACTCTCATATTTTTTTCTTGGAGTGACAATACATTCAATCCCATTTTCTGGTAATTTCTTTTGCATTATTTGATTATAGATGTTTGTTACCAAGCTATTTGGCTCTTCTCCCACATAACGCCTATTTATATTAAGAGTTTTCGCTATTTTTACAAAAATATTTACATCTAAATTTGCATGGCTTTCTATCACTGCAATTTCATCTTTTTGAAAATAACTTGGAAAAGTCGCTGAACTTATTATGTATGGTCCTGTTTCATGATAACAAATATTTTTCAGGTGAGCTGTTCCCTCCATTACTAATTTTTTTCTAACCGCAAAAGGAACTAAACTACTGTCTTCACTTACTATAAACAAATGTAATATATCATTTTCACTAGCAGCTTTTTCAATTAAATACTGATGTCCTAAAGTAAAAGGATTACAATTCATTACAAGTGCAGCTTTTTTTTCACCAACTCTATTATTTTTTGCCAAATTTTCAAGATAATCATTAAAACCTGTCCTTTTATTTTCCATAAATACAACCTGGTTTTCAATATTTACTATTTCAAAAAAACCTAAATCTTTAAAAAATTTTGCCGAAACATTTTTAGTATATAAAAATAAATGTGTTATTCCCTTTGAAAATTGATATTCCACTAGATGACTTACAATTTGATTCATAAGCCCTTCACCTTGATGTTTATTACTTACAGCAAGACATCTCAATGTATTCCCAAAACAACTCCCAGTAGCTATAACATTCATATCTGAATCAAACATTGCACAGGTATAGTCAAGATTTGCATCTTTTTTTATACCTTCTTGCAACAATAATTCATCAATCAATTTTAAATTTCTTTTATCATTTTGATATATTTTTGAAATTGTATATTCTGACATTCTCTTCTCCTATATATTTATTTATAACATTATAGCATTAAAATAAAAAATACATTGTACTTTTATTTTATATTAGCTGCAATACTTCAATGTTTTATACTTCCTTTTAAAATAAGTATAAGAAAAAAGCCAACTACTGTTGGCTTTCATCTCTATATAATGCATTATTTTAAATTAAATCTCCATGTAGCCCCAACTCCAGCAGCAGTCTTTGCTTTTCTACCTGGTGTTGCAGATACTTTGGCATAAATCCTTGTATTTTCTGTTGGTGCTCCTTGAACTCCAACTGCAACCGCTTGACTTCCACCATATGTTCCTACTGCAGCTCCTACAGCCACTTGATTTACTCCTAAGTCCATAAATTCCAAAGTTGCCATTGCTGTTAAATTAGCAAAACCTTTATCCATTTTACCTTCAACATCATCAAGTCTTTGTTCAATATTTGTTATATTATTATTGATTGTTTTTTCTACACCTTTTAATTGAGATACATTTACCGCATCTGTATCAGCTTCTCCTGCTACTACATTAGTAATTTTTTTATCTCCAGCATGTATTCCACTTGTTGTCATAGATGGTCCGTTGTTAATAACAACTCCATTTGTATCCACTTTAGTGTTCCCCGCTATTACAGAATTTACACTTATATCTTTTGCTAAATCAACTGTATACTCTTTTCCACCTGTTGAATTTTGTTTTGTATTATTCACAGTTACATTTGTGCTTCCAGCCACTACAGTTTCTATTGCTCCAGTTCCACCATTTCCATCTTTTCCATCTCTTATTACTGTTGATGTTTCTGTTCCATCTGAATTTTTTACTGTGAATGTATGTGTTCCATCGTTATTATTTACTACAACTGCTGTTGCAGGTTTTCCATCTATACCATTTTTACCATCTTTTCCTGCCGGTCCTTGTGGTCCTGCTAATCCTGTTTCTCCCTTTTCACCTTTCTCACCTTGTGGTCCAGCTGATCCTGTTTCACCTTTTTCACCTTTCTCACCTTGTGGTCCAGTCAATCCTATTTCTCCCTTTTCACCTTTCTCACCTTGTGGTCCAGTCAATCCTATTTCTCCCTTTTCACCTTTCTCACCTTGTGGTCCAGTTGATCCTATTTCTCCCTTTTCGCCTTTCTCACCTTGTGGTCCAGTTGATCCTGTATCCCCTTTAGGTCCTTTAAAGTCTATATCATTTTTTATACTATCTTTATCTAATGTTACTAAAATAATATCTTCTCCACTATTAGTTACTTTCTCTGCTTTAATTCCATATCCAAAGTCCATTTTTAATTTTGATATCGGTATATCAGCTATACTAGTAGATTTTGTATAAGTATCTCCTGATTTTAAAGTACTCTCATAAAACATAGCTGGCATTAAAGAAATTTTTTCTAATCCAACATATAGTTGAGAGCCATTTATCGCGTCTGTTGAAGTTTTAGAAATTTCTCCTGCTGCAACGTTCATTATTCTTCTTTCAAGACCTGCTGAACCTACTGTAACTGCACCATCTGCTTTCGCTCCAGCAAATCCACCATAACTTACTCCATTTATAGTTGCTGTATCTACTGTTCCTGTTGCTCCTGCTGTTGTTGTAGTTCCATCTTTATTTACTGAAGTTTTATTTTTAACTGATGTATTTGCAGTAATAGCATCTCCTTTAACTGCTGTACTATTATTTCCTAAATAAACAGAGTTTTCTACTGTTCCTAAATCTTTTGCTCCAATTCCACTACCTAAAACATAAGTATTTGAAGTATTTATATAGTTATTATTTCCTATTGCTTTTGAATTTTCTACAGCTGCTGTGTCAGTCAACCCATTAGCAGTTTGTAATTTCTCATTTGCATCATAAGTTGCAGTTGCACCTATTTGGTTGTTATTTCCTAATACTGACACATTCTTTGATGTAGATCCCACTGCATTGTCATTTCCAAATGTATATGAACCTGCTCCTGATACTATTGATGGATCTCCTAATGCCCCTGAATAATTTGCTTTTACTATATTTCCTGTCCCAATCGAAATTGAACTTTCTCCCAGAGCTTGAGCTTCTTTTCCTATAGCGATAGCATTGTTTCCACCAATTTTTGTGTTATTTCCAATAGTAACTGCATCATCGATACCTTCTTTTATATCATCAGTATCTTTATCTTTATTAAATCCTAAAATTATATTCCCTGTTGCTGAATCAGTAGTACTTCCTTTTAAAACATGCTTATTCCCCATCACTATATTCTTTTCTGTATTTTCTAATTCATTCCAAGAACCTGTTATAATCGAATGAGTTACATTAGTACCTTTATTTTCATAACCAGTTATTGAGTTAAATGCACTAAAAATATTTGCATTAGCTGTTGCTCTCTTAAAATCTGTATTATAACTGCTTAAAGTTACTCCACCTTTCCCAGTTAAAGTATTTCCAACACCATTAATATTTGAGAATAATGCATAGTCCGCTTTATTTGCTCCACCCATTATTCCAACAGATGCAAGTCTATTATCTGTCGAAAACTTTCTAAGTGTGTCAGATAATTCTTTTATGGTTGAATTACTAATAGTAGGATCTAATTTCAATGTACCTAAAAAACCAGTATTCATAGATAAAGTATCCATTATTATTGGACTATTTGGAGTTAAATATGAATTAGTGATTTCATTTCCTGTTCCAAATATCAATGCCCCATTTGATTTATTTATTCTATTTGCTGTTCCTACTATACTTGAAGCCATTCCAGAATACATAAGCCCATTAGCTGGATGATCTGGTGTTCCGCCTAAGACAGACCAAAGATTAGCAGTCAAGTTTTCATTAGCTTCTATTGTATTTAATGAACCATTAATAGTTGCCCCAAATCCTTGAATAGCAGCTCCTGCATTGTGTAAAGCATTTTGCCCTCTCACTATTTGATTTCCTGCCCAAGATGCCGTTGATTTATCATAAGCTTTTGATATTAAATTATATGCCCCATTTATACTTTGAAAATTTCCCATGGCATAAGAATTATCTCCAACTGCCGTTGTCCCAACTCCAGTTGTCACATTCCAATTAGTCTTTCCAGCTAAATCAAAATCTCCAATTTGACCTCTATAATCTCTATTACCTAACTCAACATTTCCAATACGAGCATGAGTATCTTGTCCTATTGCTATTCCACCTGTCATTTTATCTGTATCTCTTCCAAAAGCTATTATTGCTTCATGGTTTGCCGAACTCATTTGATGTGATTGAGCATTTTTTCCTATTGCTATTCCACCTGTTCCTGGTTCTCCATCTCTTTTATTTACACTAGCTCCATTACCTATTGCTACTGAGTTTTCTATTAATGCACTTGCATTTGGTCCTATTGCAATAGCTCCTTCTTGAGTTGCTCCATCATTCTTATAGTTAGCTACATCTGTTGCTTGTTTTACAGAAAAATATTTTATTGGGCTTGCTGAAGAGGCTGAAATATTTGCAACTGTACTCGCTAAAGCATATAATTGTGAGCCATTTATCGCGTCTGTTGAAGTTTTAGAAATTTCTCCTGCTGCAACGTTCATTATTCTTCTTTCAAGACCTGCTGAACCTACTGTAACTGCACCATCTGCTTTCGCTCCAGCAAATCCACCATAACTTACTCCATTTATAGTTGCTGTATCTACTGTTCCTGTTGCTCCTGCTGTTGTTGTAGTTCCATCTTTATTTACTGAAGTTTTATTTTTAACTGATGTATTTGCAGTAATAGCATCTCCTTTAACTGCTGTACTATTATTTCCTAAATAAACAGAGTTTTCTACTGTTCCTAAATCTTTTGCTCCAATTCCACTACCTAAAACATAAGTATTTGAAGTATTTATATAGTTATTATTTCCTATTGCTTTTGAATTTTCTACAGCTGCTGTGTCAGTCAACCCATTAGCAGTTTGTAATTTCTCATTTGCATCATAAGTTGCAGTTGCACCTATTTGGTTGTTATTTCCTAATACTGACACATTCTTTGATGTAGATCCCACTGCATTGTCATTTCCAAATGTATATGAACCTGCTCCTGATACTATTGATGGATCTCCTAATGCTCCTGAATTTTCTCCACTTATAACATTCCCTGTTCCAATTGAGATCGAACTTTCTCCTGTTGCTTTAGCCCCATGTCCTATTGCTATTGCATCTGTTTTTGTAGCATCTGCTTCTGTTCCTAAAGAAATTGTATTTGATTTTTCAATAAAATCTTTCGTTGTATTAGAATTATTTACACCTATAGCAATATTATTGTCACCTTTAATCTTGTTAGCTATATTTACCCCTAAAGCAAGATTGTTATTTCCTTTCATATAACTTCCTGCTGATTTACCTATTGCTGTATTAGAATCTCCATAAATTCTATTACCTGTTTTACTTCCTATTCCTATATTTGCTGCTCCACCACTATTTGGTCCATCTATATAGTTTCCACTTCCTTCTCCCATAGCAACATTATCTTGTCCTGCTATCCAGTTCCCTGAATTTGCTCCAACTACAGTATTGTGTTCTGCTCCTGATTGAATTGGAGAATTTGGATTAGTTTCATCAGGTCTTATATATTCTGTTTTCTTTGCTTCATCAAACACTTCTTTTTCACTATCCCATGTTCTATATCCAACATGACTTCCACTATTATATCCTAAAGCTAAACTTTGATTTGAAATTACATTACTTCCTGCGAATTTACCTATTGCTACATTTGAGTTTCCCTTTATATGATTAGAATCTCCTAATCCCTTAACATCTACCCCTGCATTTTCTCCAAAAGCTATATTTCCTAAACCAGATACATTTTGACCTGCATTACGCCCCAAAGCATAATTTGCAGCTCCTGTTACATTTTGACCTGCATGAGATCCTATTGCTACATTTTCATCTCCTGTTACACTTTTCCCTGCTTGAGGTCCAAAGGCAAAGTTGTAATTTCCATTTGTTATTTGTCCTGCTTGAAAACCAACTGCCATATTATATCCTCCAGTTGTATTTGCTCCTGCTCCTTTCATTAGAGCTACATTATTTCCTAAAGGCTTTCCATCTATATCCTTAACATTATGTCCTGCTTCATCTCCAAAAGCAAAGTTATAATTTGAAATAGCGTCATTTCCTGCTTTATTTCCAAAAGCAAAGTTATATTTTCCGCCATTTCTAAAACCTGCTCCTTCTCCAAATATGAACTTATATTCCCCACTTACTGCATGTCCTGCTGCATTACCAAATATTATCCCATAATTAATAGCAGAATCAGAAGCCGCCCATTTACCAAAAACTATTCTGTAATCACCAGAGCCATGCCAACCTTCATTCCCTGGAACATCATTTTTCTCGGCAAAAATTAAACTATGTGTTCCATTTGTTGCGACATCTCCGACCAAAATATTTTTACTCCCTTGATTAGCTACGTCTCCTATATGAATACTATTTTTGGAATCATCAGTTACTACTGCTGAATTTGATATTGTATTAATCCCAAAAAATCCTGTAATTAAAAAAGCAACAACCACTCCTTCATTAAAAGTAACTCTCTTTTTCATACACCTTTTTAAAAATTTTTCAACTCCATTTAAATAATTCAAATTCTTATCCCCCTATATTTAATATTTTTTATTTTTTTATATATAAGACTTGTTATATTTTGCTTCATTTTTTCTTTATTGTCAAAGTTTTTTTAGCACCATATGTTATTTAAACAGTAATTTTTAACCCCCCCCCGTACAATTTTATATTTAAAAATATTATTTTTACATTGTTTTATTCTTTTTTATAAAAAATATTAATTTTTTTTAATTTTTTATTTTGTTCTGAAATAGAACTTAAAAAATCAATTTTTTTAAATAAAAAAAGGCTATTTATAAGCCGATGAAACTCATTAACTTACAATAACCTTTTAAATACTATTATGCCCTATAATCCTCCGTATATTACTCCTAAAATAAAAACAATTAATGTTAGCGGTACATACACATATTTTCCCAAACAATGATATCCATAACCTCTTTTAACTTTACTTCCAAGGTTCAATTCTTCCATAAAAGTTTCTTTTTTTAGTAACCAAAACCAAGATACAGCCCCAATAACTGCTCCCAATGGAATTATATAAATACTTACAATATCCATCCATGGTCCTACTCTATGAACTGGTTCTATGTATATTCCTATGACCAATGTTATCAATCCTAAAATTAGAACTATCATGGTTCTTGTTATTTTAAACCTTGTCTGTAAGGATTCTACAACTACTTCAAACATATTTTGTAATGATGTTAATGCTGCAAATACCACAGAGATAAAAAATAAAATAGCTAAAATTTGCCCAAATGGCATCTGTCTAAACACATTTGGCAAAGTAATAAACATAAGTGATGGCCCGGCACTTGGTGAATATCCAAAAGCAAATGAAGCAGGAATAACAACAACTGCCGATATCATTGCTGCTATTGTGTCATATATTCCAGTTTTCACTGCACCATCAACGATATCTTCTTTTTTATTTAAATACGCTCCACACACAATCATTCCACTACCAGTTATAGACAGAGAAAAGAATGCCTGTCCCATTGCATTTATCCATGTGTCAATATTATATAAGTATTTCCAGTCAGGTATCAGTAAATACTTATACCCCTCTATTGCATTTGGTAAAAAAGCAACTCTAACTGCTAGAATCAAAAATAGTACAAAAAATATAGGCATCATTATTTTATTTGTCTTTTCTATTCCTTTTGCCCCTGCAAAGATTGTTATCAATGTCCCTATTATCACCGCTATATGCCAAGGTAATATTACAAAATTTCCTTCTGTTGCTTGTGAAAAAAATAACTCTGCATCTACTTTCAATAACTCTCCTGTTACTGAAGCTCCAAAAGATCTCAATACCCAAGAAGCTATAATTGCATAACCAATAGCTATTGTCATTGAACCTAATAGTGGAATATATGCTAAAAGATAGCCCAGCTTACCTTTTTTTACATCATTCCAAGCATACTCATAAGATCCTAAAGTCCCAGTTCCGGACCTTCTCCCAATTACAAATTCAGCTGATAATCCTACTGCTGAAAATAGAGCAATAAACATAAAATATATAATTAAAAATACTGCTCCACCATATTTCCCAACTCTATATGGAAATGCCCATATATTTGCCATACCTACTGCTGATCCTACACATGATAAAATAAATCCTAATTTTGTCTGAAATTTCTCTCCCGTCTTTGACATTACTTCCCACCTTTTTTATTTTTGTTTATCAATCCAGTCAACGCTATCCCAATTGGTGTTATATAAAGTGGCATATAAGGTTTATATACTCTTACACCTATTTCTTTTTCAAAAATTTTTTCTGCTTCTTTAAAACTAGCTGCTCCACCAACTAAATATGCTTCTTTTACATCAAATTTTTCAATATATTTCTTTGATATTGTTGCCATTTTTTGTAAAACTGGTGTTACTTTCACAAATACTTCACTCTCTCTTTTTGGATCAAGCTTAATATCTTCCGCTTCTTCAAAATCTATACCACTGCTTCCGGCAATTACTAAAGTCATATGTGTTCCACCTGTTGGCTCATCCGCAACAAATATAACTTCTCCTTTTTCAAGTATACTGATACCAGTTGTTCCACCTCCAACATCTATTACTGCACCATCTTTTATTCCTAAGACATATGAAGCAGCAGTTGGTTCATCAACAACTTCTAAAACATCTATTCCAGCACTTTCTACAACATTTACTATGGCTTTTACACTACCTTGTTCTACTCCTGGCGGAATTGCAGTATACCCTTGTGTTATCTCTATTCCCAATTTTTCTTCTAAATCTTCTTTAAGTTTTCTAACTATACCTATAGCCCCAACAAAATCAACTACTATTCCATCTTTAACAACTCTTGAACGCTTTGTCGCTCCTGCTATTGGATTCCCATTCTTATCTAAAACCGTAATGACAATATTTGCAGTTCCTAAATCAACACCAACATAAAATTCACTTTTATCAAAATTTAAATTGGGTTTAGTTATCGTTTTTTCAAATTTTTTTATATAATCGTTTACCTTTTTTAAATCCATATTACACCTCACTATATATAAAATAGCTCTCTTTACTATAAATAAAACCTTAGCTTCCAAAAGATTTTACACTTTTCATATTGTAAAAAAGCCGACTATGTCGGCTAATATTACCATTTTTTCTTAATTGAATTCTATTAATAAGCTTTTATGTCGTCATATTCTCCTGATTCAAATTTTTTAACAACATAAGAGCACACAGGTTTCACCTTAAAATTATTTTCTCTAGCATACTTTGTCGCCTCATCCAATAATTTTCCTGCAATACCTTGCCCTTTTAGCTTTTCTGAAACTTCCGTATGATCAAAAATCAAAATATTATCTATTCTTTTGTATTCTAATTCAGCTAAAATCTCTTTGTCTTCACCATGTATATAAAATCCTTGTCCTTCATAATGAATTATATTCATATTTATACCTACTTTCTATTTTTATTCACAAAATTATAACATGTTTTAAATAAAAAATAAAGTTTCTAGCTATAAAGCTAGAAACTTATTATAAATTTTTATTATAATTGTATTTTTTTAATTACCAAGTAAAAAATAATGAAATAGTTCTTGTATTTCGATGATAAATCGACTTTTTTATTTTACTTTTTCATAGATATACAATTCATGTAATTCTTTATCATAACCAGGATAGAAACCTACTGGCATTCCTCTATCTATTCTTGTTCCTCTATTTGATAATACTAATAAATCTGAATTAGTTGGATCAATTGCCAGTCCTTCTATTTCTCCTGCTCTTAAAAAATCTTTCATTTCTCTAAATAAAGTTACATATGCTGCTGTCTTACTATAATCTGAAATATCTACCATATAAATGTTATCAGATTCATCATAATCTGCATCTCCATCATCTGCAGAAATTAAAATTTTACCATCTATTGCAAAAATTCCTTGTACATATTGCGGATCTGGTCTTAAATGTAATTTCCCATCATATTTTTTAGTTTCTAAATTATAACGATACAAATATTTTCCTTTTGTCCAATCTGACATCCACACTGTATTTTTATCTCTATCTACTGTAAGTCCACTTACCTCTACTTGCCCAGATTCTGCTATCCAAGGGATAGAATATTTATACTCTAGAGTTTCGGCATCATATACAGCTACTTGTATATTTTTACTCACACCAAAATCAAAAATTTCTATTCCTGTATAAATTTCTCCATTCCAAACATCTATATCTCCAAAATGATTAGCTTCTTTTTCTAGAGCTATAAAAGGAGTTTTATTTTCTTGTACCAATTCTCCATCCTTTGTATATTTATAAAGAGCTGTACTACTTGATACATAATAATATTTTTCATCTACTGCTATTCCTTGTCTTCCTTCTACACTTAAAATAGTCTTTAACTTGTATTCATTTCCTAGTTCTGCTTTTGCAAAAGAAAATTGAGAAAATAAACAAACCATGATTACCAAAAAAATTTTTTTCATATTGTTTCCTCCTTTATCTTTATTTTAAAAAGTATAATTATTGCACATTATATTTAATAATTTTAATCTTTATACTTTTTTAGACTATTTAATTATATAAAATTATTGTATTTTTTTCAATATTTTCTTTTTATGGTAAATTATTGTATAATAACTATATAAAAAATAGTTAAAATACATTAAATTTAATACTTTACTGTAAAATAAAAATATATTGGAGTTGATGATATGTTAAAAGAAGTTTTTAAAAATATTTTTTTAAATGAAGTTACGCTGCCAAAAAATCCTCTAAAAGCTCTAAATTGTTACATAATAAAAGATACTGATAGAACCCTTGTTATCGACAGTGGATTTGACCATCCAGAAACAGAAGAATTATTTTTTAAAGGTCTTGAAGAAATAGGAGCTGAGATTGGTAAGACAGATATGTTCGTTACTCATTTACATGCAGATCATTCTGGACTAGCTGCAAAATTTAAAGCTAAATATAAAGGTAAAGTTTATTGTAGTGAAACTGACACCACTTATATTAACTCTATGCATGATGTACTTTATTCTCAGCATTTTGTTCCTATTTTAAATCTTATGGGCATCAATCAAGGTGTAGATTTTTTTGCAACACATCCTGGACTTGTTTACTGTATAAAAGAAAAAATTGAAACTACTCTGGTTAAAGAAGGAGATCAAATAAGTATAGGAAATTATAATTTTGAAGTAGTCGATGTTACGGGACATACTCCAGGTCATTTGGCTCTTTATGACAAAAATTCTAAGATTTTTTTCGGAGGAGATCATATTTTAAATAAAATTACACCTAATATTAGTTTTTGGCATTTTAAATACGGTGACATATTAGGAACTTATTTAAAAAACTTGGATAAAATTTATAATTTAGATATTAATATCGTTTTTTCAGCTCATAGAAATATAATTGAAAACCATAAACTTAGAATTGATGAGTTAAAAAAGCACTATACTGATAGGAATCTTGAAGTTTTAAATCTCTTAAAACAAGTTGAAAAAGCAAGCTCTGTTGAAATTGCAGCAAAAATGAAATGGGATTATAGAGCCAATAATTTTGAAGAATTCCCAAATAATCAAAAATGGTTTGCAACAGGAGAAGCCTTAGCTAATCTTGAACATCTTAGAGCTTTAGGATTAGCAGATTATGAGTTTATAGATGGAGTTGCATTTTATAAAGCACTTTAAATACTTAAATAAATTTTTTAAAGGAGGTAACTAATGATAAAATTTTATGGTACAGATTTATGCCCTGACTGTTTAGAAGCAAAAGAATATTTAGAGTCTGTTGGAATTAAATACGAATTCATAGATATTACAGCTAGTATGTCAAATTTAAAAGAATTTTTAAAATTACGAGATACAAGAGAAGAATTTAAACCTTTTAAAGAACTTGGATATGCTTGTGTCCCAGCTCTCTTAATGGAAGATAATTCCATTCGACTAGAAGATGATGTTTTTAATTTAAAATAAAAAATGGAGAATTATTCTCCATTTTTTTATATCCAACCTAAATTTTTCAATACTATTACCCATACAAAAATAGTAAAGATAGAAAGTATAGTTGTGGATACCACAATTTCTCCGGCTAAATCGCCAGCAACATTCATTTCTTTTGCCATAGTGAATGATGAAACTGCTGTTGGACACCCGCTCATCGCTAAAAGTGCTACCATTTCCACTCCTGAAAAATTTAAGTAATGTCCGCATAATAATGTAATCACTGGATTTATAATTAATTTCATTAAGTTTACCGATACTAATTTTTTTAAGTTTTTTAGCATATTTCCTAATTTTAAACTGGCACCTAGTATAACAAATGATAATGGTGTAGCAATTTTAGCTAAATCTGAAAGAGTTTTATATATTGGTTTTGGCAAATTTATTCCTATTTTTATGCATAAAACCGCTGAAACACAACCAATAATTAAAGGATTTTTTAGAGTAGACTTTACTATTTTCCCCCAGCTCACTTCTTTTCCTGAATAGTATTCTAAAAGTATTACTGCTATAATATTATACAATGGTATAATTATTCCAATAAGCATAGAAACTTTAGCCACGCCTTCTATTCCATATATACTCTCTGCTACTGGTAATCCAAAAAGTGCAAAGTTACCCCTATATACACCTTGAACCATTACAGCAAATTCTGGTCTATCTGAAACTTTTTTAAAATAAAATAACCATGAAATGGAAAATATCATTACAACAAATAATACAGGGAAGAATAAAAATTTAAAATTTTTACTAATATCTATATTTTGTGTCCTTATATTATAAATATTTACAAACATAAGTACACCCATAAAAACTCTAAATACCATCTTATTCATCTTATTTACAGTTGCATCATCCAGCATGTTTATTTTTTTTAAATAAGCTCCAAGTAACATTATAAGTGAAATTGGTAAGACTACATTCACTGCCAATATAAAGTTTTCCATTTCTTGTTCCACCTTTCTTCGCTATACTACTCTTCATTATAAACCTTTTTATAAAAAAATTCAAAGTGAAACATAGTTATTTTTTAGTTTTTTCCTATTTAAAGATTTCTCCAGCCTCTTTATACCATAGCAACAAATCCATTTCGTCCATAGGAATTTTTACAAACTTACAATATTCCTTCATTTTCTTTTCTATTTCAATATATATTTTAGGGCTTAAGTTCTTAGGTATCTCTTCAATTACACCTAATTTTTGTAAATTTTTTAAAATATGTCTATCTAATATTGCAATTTCTTGACCAAAACCTACATTTCTCAAGAAATGTCCCGCTTCTTTATAAGACATCCCTTTTATATTCTTCACTATCCAATCTCTTTTTTCAAAAACATTATTAAATGAATTAAAAAAATCTTTTGTTATTATTTTCCCCGTTTTTTTATCTTTCATTTGTTCTCTTAATTCAACTAAGTATCTTGATTTATTATTTTTAAATCTCACAATATTTAAGTATTTAACTAATTCTTCAGCAGAACCTGTAAAAATTAAATTTGCTTCTTTCAGATTTGTTATAGCTTTCCATGCATTAACTGCTTTAGATTGAGGAGTCAAGATACAAAAAGATAATTCTAAATGTATATCTTCATTACTTCCGTTTTCCCAAATATCCTTAAATTCTTTTAATCTCTTCTTTATATCAGGTTTAATTTTTAAATAGATTTCTTCTATTTCTTTAAAATATGTATTTTTCTCCATAAACTTCCTCTTTTACTTTTTTTATATTGTAACATATAATTGAAACAAAAAAATTAATTATAAAAAAATTATTTTAATAGTCTAATTAGAGCTCTCTCATTATTTTGTTACTTAGTAATACATTAAAACACATTAACTTATATTTTCCTATATAAAAATATAAAAAAGGGAGTTTAACTCCCTTTTATTCTTTATAATTCAAGCATTTCTTCTAAAGTTTCCGCAACCATTAGTTTTGGTTCAGTAGCTGCTTGAATTTCTTCAACTGTGTAATCTTTATTTTTCTTTGTTAATAAAAGTCCTTTTTCTGTAACTTTTATTACTCCCATTTCTGTAACTATCCAGTCAACACATTTTTTACCAGTTAAAGGTAATGAACATTCATTAAGAATTTTTAAAGACCCTTTTTGAGTATGTTCCATAGCAACTATTACCAATTCAGCTCCTGTAACTAAATCCATAGCTCCACCCATACCAGGAACCATTTTTCCAGGTATCATATAATTTGCTAAATTTCCATCTTTATCAACTTGTAGTGCTCCTAACACAGTTGCTTTTAGATGTCCTCCTCTAACAATTCCAAATGATACATTTGAATCAAAAAATGCTCCATCTATTGTGATTGAAGAAGGAAGTCCTCCTGCATTTGAAATATGAGGATCATACAAAGGATCATCCACACCTTTTGGTGAAGGTCCTATTCCTACAAATCCATTTTCTGAATGAAGAATCAAATTTGCTCCTTCTGGTAAAAAGTTTGGAACTCTTGTTGGAAGTCCTATCCCTAAATTAACAAGTCCTCCATCTATTAATGTTGCAACATTTTTTGCAATAAAATTTTGCAATGTATCTTTATCCATATCTCTAGCCATTGATAGCACCTCCATCAATTATATAATCAACCAATACCCCTGGAACTTTTACTTCATCTTGAGAAATTTGTCCAACTTCTACAACCTTTTCAGCATAAACAATAGTTATCTTTGATGCTCCTGCCATAGCTACATTGTAGTTTTGAGTTGAACCATGATATTTTAAATTTCCTGCTTTATCTGCAACATTAGCAAAAATTAATGATACATCTCCTCTTTTTGCAAGTTCCAAAAGATATTCTTTTCCATCAATAGTTATTTTTTGTTTTCCTTTTTCTACTTCAGTTCCAACACCTGTCGGAGTTAATATTCCACCAAGACCATATGCTCCTGCTCTAACTTGTTCAATTAAAGTTCCTTGAGGAACTAAGTTTACTTCAGTTTCATTTTCACTCATTTGTCTACCAGTTTCTTTATTTGTCCCAATATGAGATGCATAAATAGTTTTAAATTTTTTTGCTACTACTAATTTTCCAATTCCTCTATCCACAAACGAAGTATCATTTGCTATTAAAGTAAAGTTACCTTTGTCTGTTTCAACTAAAGCATCAATCACTTTAAGAGGAGATCCAACAGCCAAGAAGCCACCAATCATAAGAGTGTCTCCATCTTTAATCATATCTACGGCTTCTTTTATTGAAACCAATTTGTTTTTCATAGTTATCCTCCTTAATTTTTTATTTTCACTTTATAAAGAAAGTATATCATTTTTTTATAAATTAAAAAAGCTATTTTTATTTCCTTATTTGAACTATTTTTTCATTAAAATAACAAAAATCCTGTACAAATAAATATTCCTGATACAATTGTCACTATTAGGCAATATCCCATTATATCTTTTGCACCTAAACCTGCTATCCCTAAAGCTGGTAAAGCCCAGAATGGTTGTATCATATTTGTCCAAGCATCTCCCCAAGCTATTGCCAAGGCTGATTTAGCTGCTGATACTCCTATAGCTTGTCCCGCTGGCATAACTATTGGAGCTTGAACTGCCCATTGTCCACCACCTGATGGTACAAAGAAATTTACCACTCCAGCACTTATAAATGAAAATACTGGGAATGTTCTTGGTGTTGAAATATTTACGAAGAAGTTTGACATTAATACAGCCAATGATTTTCCATCTACATCTGCTGCAACCATTATCCCCATAATTCCAGCATAGAATGGAAATTGCAATAATATTCCAGATGCACCCTTTGTCGCTTCTGCAACTGCTGATATATATCTTTTAGGTGTTCCATGTAAAAATATTCCTAAAAATAAAAATATAAAGTTTACTATATTTAAGTTTAGTGCAAAACCTTTTGTTATTAAGTAATTAATTATATACGCAAATCCCATAATCGATAAAAGTAATGAAATTACTCTACTATTTTCTAGCTTTTCAGCTGGAGTCATTTTCGCTCTATCAATTTCTTCAATAATAGGTTCTTCTAATAATTTAGGGTCAACTTCAACCACTTCATCCTTACTTGGGAACATAGCCATATTTAAAAGTGGTAATATTATCAATAGTCCCACTACTATAAATAAATTCATTGGTGAAAATAATGTTTGACTTACAGGTATTGCTTCTGTTATTGCACCTGCAGTTTGCTTAGCTAAACCTTCTCCACCACTAGCTAATTGTAATGGAATTGAACCTGAAAATCCTCCATGCCACACTAAAAATCCTGTATAAGCTGAAGCAATAAGTAATCTATAATCTACTCCCTTAACTTTTTTTGCAATTTCTTTTGCAAATATAGCTCCTATAACTAAACCAAATCCCCAGTTTAATACACATGCTATGGCAGATACAACTGAAACTATTATAATAGCTTGCTTAGGCCCCTTAATTTTAGATGCCATTGACGATAAAATCTTCTTAAAAAAATTAGAACTTGCCATTGCATGACCAGTTACTAAAACTAGAGCCATTTGCATTGAAAATCCAAGTAATGACCAAAATCCTCCAACCCATGAATTGATAAGTTCTAAAACTGAAAGCTTAGTAAATACTAATGCTCCTCCAAAAACTAAAAATGTAAGTAATGCACAAAATATAAATGGATCAGGTAAATATCTTTGCATTAGGTACACACAAGCTGATGTAAATTTTTTGAAAAAACCTTTTCTTTCTTTTACGTTTTGCATATTTCACTCCTTAAAAATTTAATTAAAATTATCTTAATAAATCATATACTTTTTATTTTGGAAAGTCAATACCATTGAAGTTTTATTTAAGTTTTTTATAAAAAAAATGCTACTATTATGTAGCATTTTTTTACTTTTATTTTAATTATCGTTCTATCAAAAAATTATTTTTATATATTTTCTTTCATGTTAATATTCTTACCATGAATATTTTAAACCTAAAGTTCCACGATATGATTTATTCTTTAAATTGTGACTTAAAGCTCTTTCATAGCCAATATTTGTATATAAAGAAAATCCTTTTGTAAATAGATATTCCATCCCTACCCCTATTTCTGCTACAGTTCTTGCATATTTTTCTTCTATTTTATCTTCTCCTATTTTTACTTTTACTTCATTGGTAAAATCATGCCATACATTTACTGAAGTAAACATAGATAAATTAGATGTTTTAGAATCATTTAAAATCCTAAATCCTAAACGCCCTTTAAAGGTATTCTCGTTGTCATATTTTATATTACGAACCCCATCTGAAAAGTTTTTTAAATTCATATGTTGATATACGAATTGACTTTGAGGTTCTAAATACCAATCATTCAAAATTTCATATGACTTTCCTATTTCTGCAGACAGTGTTAAGGCTTCTGCTCTTTGATTTACATCAGTTTCTTCTTTAATCTTATACTTATTATTTATAAAAGAAAATTGTGCTAACAAGTCAATATATCTTTTATCATTAAAGTAGGTTGTTCTATTTAATCCTATACTCAAAGCTTCGCTATCTATTTTCCCTGTATATTTATCAGCTACAATTCTTCCATTTTCGGCTCTATATTTATCATAAAATTTTGTTTGTGCTTCTGTATGTGTCACATATACCCCTGTATTTCTTTGATTTCCATTCTCATCATATTTTATGTCGAATTCATATCCTGCTTGTAAACCATATAAATCCATATTCATTTCAAAACGATTTTTACCTTTATTTTCTAAATTCTTTCCAAAAGTACGGAACCATACTTCATTTTTCATATTTTCATCAATAAATTTATTCTTACCTTTTCTTTCGTGAAGAGTTCCAATACTTGTATATCCTAAGTCTCTATTCATTTTTGAAACGCCTGTATATGCTGGAACTACTCCACTATATATAGTATTTTGTGTTACATTATTCCAATTATTATTTGAGCTATTATTTTCATTTTTATTAATTTCATTATTTTCTAATGCACCTAAAGTCCAGAAAAATACTCTTTTTCCATTTTCAATTTTGCTTGCTAACTGAACTTCTCCGGCTCCATTCGTTTTTGTTTTTCCAATGAAAGTATTTTCTGCTGCTTTATTTGCACTTCCTATTTCAATGACATTTGGAGAATTTTGAACCTTATTTGCAATTTTTGTTATGTCGCCATCAATTAGATTTCTAGTTCCATCTTTACTAATTCCAATAACTTCTGTTTGTCCTTTAACTTCTCCACTTACATATAATTTATCAGAACTAGATGTTGTTTCATCTTTATTCCAAAGTGTATTTATCTCTAATTTAGCTCCATTCAAGCCCTCATAATTCCCATAAATATAAAGCATATCATTATATTTTTCATTCTTCATCGTTATAAGTCCTGAATCATTGACTAAATTTCCACTTTCATTTCCCAAAGTTAAATTATAGGCTTCATCATCTACTAACCCTAAGTTTGTCGCATCAATTTTCCCGCTATTTTTTAATTTAATACTTGTCACATTTGATTTTATATCTTTATTTTGAAGTTTCCATGTAGAATTATTATCAATATTTAAAATAATCTTCCCTGAATCAGAATTTCCTGCATATCCTCCACCTATTTTCCCTTCAATTAATGCTCCATCTTTTAAATTTACAGTTATTTCACCATTATTTCTTGCATATATTAAATAGGAATTTGGAGTATCAGTTGCTTTTACTTCAGTATTTCCACCACTTAGATTCAAAGTTGCATTTTTTACTCCTGACTCAACTAAAATTAAATTTTGATTTATTCTATCAAAATTTTTACCATCATAATTAGTTGAGATTTTAGCATCTTTCAGACTAACTATTTGATTGTTTCCTAATATTTTTTTCAGTTGTTCTTTATCTTCTTTAGTATCACTTTCATCTATATAGCTCTCAAATCCTTTAAATATAATAGCTGTTCCAGCAGTTTTAAGATTAGTTGAACTATCTTTAAAATCTGCCTTTAACTCTCCACCAGTTCCAACAATAGCTATTCCCACTGAATTTGGACTTTTTGTTGTATCTATATTTAACTTAGCTTTATTCTTTATAAGTCCCGATGTCTTAAAATTTAACTCATCCACCATTCCTATTTTAATTCCTGCAGTTTCAAGAGTTTTTTCTCCACCATTTAAAACTATATTAGTATTATTTAAGTCTACTTCAGTATCTACTGCAGCAACATAAATTCCATTCATTGTATCAGGATTTTGTTTTTCACTTTTATCTTCTATTTTTATATCTAAATCCTTATTTATTACAAAAGAAATATCTCCACCATATTTTTTTTCTTCTTTATAAATACTTATCCCATCTAAGCCATACGCAAATAAATCCCCATCTGAATTTTTAGTGTTTGATATATTTATTTTTACATTATCCGCTTCAAATTTTGTCAAATTACCTTTTTCAACTATTTTATTTAATTCTATCCCTGTTGTAGTTCCTTCCTCGTTATTATCTTCATCATATTTTTTTTCACTTGAATGAATCAAATCTATATTTAGATTTTTGGCATTGAAATTAGCCCCATCATTCAAATTAAGTCCAACAGAAATTGTATTCTCTCCATTTTCTTCTGGCAAAGTACTTATATTTAAAGTATCAGCTTTAAATTGGGATTTTTCTCCCATATCTGATTTCATCCTAACACCTGTTACTGATGTATAGTCAACATCATTTCTCGCAACACCAATCTCTAACTTACGCAATGAAGTCCCATCTACAGAAGAATTTCCTTCAACTAGAATAGCATTGTACTTAATGTCAAATTCTCCTTCATCAACTAAAATATTTTTTTCCACATCATTTATTTTATACTTTGAGTCTCCTTTTATATGTAGCCATTCTCCAGAATATAATTCTGCACTTAAACTAATAAATGCCATAATTCCAAAAATCTTCTTTAGATATCCTTGTCTTCTACGATTTTTCATAAAGAACTCCTTTTTTTATATTTTTAAACTTTATTTTCTATTTTAACTCATTTTTTTTAAAAAACAAATATATTTTTATAAATTATTTTAAAAAATATAATAAATTACTACTTCTTTAATGAATTAAAAATATTAAGTATGAGTTTTATCTATCCATAAATCATAAATTTTTAAAAATATAAATAATTTTCCATTTTTTTGAAAAATTTTTCTATTTTTTATATAAATAAAAAAGGCTGTTACAATTTGATGACAAAAATCATCTATTTGTAACAGCTTTATTTTTTACTTAAATCTTTTTAATCTCAAAGCATTAGTCACAACAGAAACTGAACTCATACCCATTGCAAACCCCGCTATCATTGGATTTAATAAATGCCCATTTATTAAGTATAACAGCCCTGCTGCTATTGGTATTCCCACAACATTATATATAAACGCCCAAAATAAATTTTGCTTTATATTTTTTATAGTGGCCTTACTCAATCTAATAGCTGTTAAAACTGTATTAATATTTTTGTTCATTAAAACTATATCCGCACTCTCTATTGCAATATCTGTTCCGCTGCCTACTGCAATTCCAATATCTGCTTGAGCAAGTGCTGGTGAATCATTTATTCCATCTCCAACCATCGCCACTTTTAAACCTTTTTCTTGTAATTCTTTTATTTTTTTATACTTATCTTCCGGACTTACTTCAGCTAGAATATTTTCTATTCCCAATAAATCTGCCATAGCTTTTGCTGTCTTATAGTTATCACCTGTCAGCATATAGCTTTCAACCTTATTATCTTTTAAATTCTTAACTAATTCTCTGCTTTCCTCCCTTGGTACATCTGCAAGTAACAGTATTGCTATCAATTCTCCTTCTGTTGCTAAAAATACTGCTGTTCTTCCTAATTTTTCATATTTTTCTATTTCAGACTCAAGATCATGCTTTATTCCATAATCTAATAGTAATTTTCTATTCCCTAAAATATATTTTTTAGAATTTATTTCAGCTTCAACACCTCTTCCAGAGATTGATATAAATTTTTCTGTTTGATAAAATTGTATTTCTTTTTCTTTTGCAGCCTCATAAATAGCTTTTCCTAAAGGATGCTCTGAGTTTGATTCTAAAGTAGCTGCTATTTTTAAAATTTCATTCTTATCCAATTTGGTCAAAATATCAACCAATTTGGGTTCTCCTTTAGTTAATGTTCCTGTTTTATCAAAAACTATTGTATTAATATTTCCTAATCTTTCTAGAGCTTCCCCAGATTTTATAAGTATCCCTAATTCTGCTCCCTTTCCTGTTCCAACCATAATAGCTGTTGGTGTTGCAAGTCCTAAAGAACAAGGGCATGCAATTATCAATACTGATACGAATATTGTTAGCACAAATTCAACAGAGCTTCCATCTATTTTTACAAAATTATATTTTATAGCCAATGACCAAATTAAAACAGCAAATATTGCAATTCCAATTACAGTAGGAACAAAATATAGTGAAATCATATCCGCAAGTTTTGCAATTGGTGCCTTTGTCATTTGTGCGTCTTCAACCAATTTTGCAATCTTAGATAGTAAAGTTTCTCCTTTTGTTGCAAGAGTTTTTATTTTTAAACTTCCGTCTTTATTTATACTTCCACTATATACCTTATGCCCTTTTTCTTTCTCAATAGGTATACTCTCTCCAGTTAACATAGCTTCATCAACCGTACTATGCCCATCTATAACTTCTCCATCAACTGGAATTTTTTCTCCTGGTTTTACTAAGACTAAATCTCCTTGGCTAACTTCATCTATGTCTACCTCTATTATTTCATCATTTCTAATAATATTTGCTTTTTTAGATTGAAAATTAACTAATTTTTTTATAGCTTCTGAAGTTTTCCCTTTACTAAAATTTTCTAAATATTTTCCTATAACTATAAATGCAATTATCATTGTTGCCGATTCATAGTACAAAGAATGTATTTGATGATGATCTCCCAGATAAATTTTATAAGTTATATAAAGACTATATAAAAATGCTGCTCCAGTCCCTATTGCAATCAAACTATCCATATTCGGACTTTTTAAATATAATTGTTTCAGTCCAACTTTATAAAATTTTCTAGCTAAAATCATAACTGCTAAAGTCAAAAACAGCTGTAAATTTACAAAATTCAATATGTTTACTTCTGGTGAAATGATTTTAGGTAAATATAGCCCCATCATATGCCCCATGGAAACATACATTACTATAAGTGATAAGAAAACTATAATCTGAGATTTTTTTAATTCTTGTTTTATTTTTTTTTGAGTTAAATTTTCTTCTTCCTTTATTTCTTCTTTCTTCTTAGGTTCATATCCTAGTTTTTTAATAATATTTATTATTTCACTCAATTTAATTTGACTTTCATCATAACTGATATTTCCTATATTATTAGAAATATTTACAACTGCTTCTGTCACACCATTAGTCTTAGAAAGTTTTCTTTCTATTTTAGCTACACATGCCTGACAAGTAATTCCATCTATCTTTAATTCAATTTTTTTTAGATTATTTTTTTTTAAATCACTTTCATTCATTCTAAAACCTCATATCCAGCATCATCTAATTCTTCAGCTACTTTTTTTAATATGCTTTCATCAGCCACATCTACTGTAGCTTCTCCTAATCTCACTTCATGAATAATCAATCCTTCAATCGCTCCTAAAGCTTCTCTTACTGATTTTATGCAATGTTCACAACCCATTCCATCTATTTTTATAACTTTTTTCATACTTATTCCTCCTACATTTTATTTATTTTATTCTTCAATGCCCACAACAAGACTCATGATTACAATCACATTGTCCTGGAATACAATTACACTTCACTTCATCAACAGCGAATTGCTTTTTATTTTCTAAAGCCTTTTTGATATCATCTAAATCTTTAAAACTCAATTCATTCTTATCTATCAATGAAACTATTATCTTTCCCACCTTTGTACTACATATTTTCTCAATTTGAGATTGTATCATTTGTTTTGCTAAATGATCCATTGAAAAATCTGTATAATATAAATATTTTTTCCCACTTTGCTTATTTTTTATTACTTTTTTTTCAAGTAGTCTATGAATCAAAGTTTTTACTGTTGCGTTTTTCCATTCAAATCTCTCACAAAGTATTTTTGATATTTCACCACTTTGAATATCTGGATTAGCACAAATTACTTTTACTACCTGCCATTCTGCATTTGTTATGCTAATATTTTCCAAAAAATCACCTCCATTTTCGTTTACAATCGTAATCTTAAATTAAGTATATTATTTTTTATTATTTTTGTCAAGAAAAAAAAGAACAAAAAAATATTCTTTCTTTGTTCTTTTAGCATATTTTAAATATGAATTTATTTTGACATAGAATAGAAGCTCATGACTCCAAATAACCCACAAATTTAGTTTTTTATTCTGCTATAGATGAAGTGAATCTTAGTCTATTGATTCCTGTTTTTAAAGCTTTTACTTTAAATTTACTTATTTTTATTTCACCAAAATCTTCATCTGTTAATTCTTGAATTTCAGCTAAATTTGTCTTTGTAGCAACTATTTTTTCAATATCTTTTTTAGTCAATTTACTTATTTTTCCTAGTGTTCTATATCCTCTTGCTGAAACTTTATTATCAAGTGATGAATATGATTTATTATAGCCTAGTGCAAAAGATAAGTTTTCCATTTCTAAAAGCTCCGTATCAGTTAAACTTTTTAAATATTTCTTCACCTCTACAATATCTTCTCCATCATTGATATAATCTTTTAAGAAGCTTTCTTCTTCTTTATCTAAGTCTAATACCAATTCTGCAACTTGTAAACTTATTATACGCCCTTCTGTCCCGAATTCTAGAAGATTCACATCTATATCTTCTTTTATTCTTCTAATCATTTCAAATCTTTGAAGTGTTTTAGCAACATCATAAATTGTAACTAAATCATCTAATTCCAAAATAGTTAAATTGTCTAATTCCCTATCCAATACATATCTATATCTTTCTAATGTTTTTAATACTTGTGAAGCTTCTGTATACAATTCTTCTAAATTCTTTAATCTGTATTTAAAATCTCCCTGAAAAATAGTAACAGCTTTTCTTCTTTCGGATACTGCTATGACTCCTTTTTTTAATTGTTTAGCTGCTCTTTCAGCCGTTCTATGTCTAGTTCCACTTTCTGTTGTACTATATGATTTATCTGCTTGAATATGAACATTGGCATAAAGAATTCTTTCACAATTCTCGTCTACTATGATTGCCCCATCCATTTTAGATAATTCATAAATCCTTTCAGGTGTATAATCACAATTTATGTAAAATCCTCCATCTCTCACTTTCTCTATTTCTTCATCATAGCCTATTACAATAAGTGCTCCTATCCCTGCGTCTAATATATTATAAATTCCTTTTCTAAGTTCAGAGCCAGGTGCAACTTTAGAAAGTAACTCTTTAATTCCACTATTATTCATTCTTTTTCATCCTTTCTAATAAATCATCTAAATTTTTTAAATATATTAATTTTAATTTATATTTTTTCTTTTCCACTTCTTTTTTATTTGCTTCAGGAACATATACTCCAGAAAAACCTAATTTTTCTAATTCTTTTAATCTCTTATCCAAAAAGAATACTTTTCTAATTTCTCCTCTTAATCCCAATTCTCCAATAGCTGCTATTTTTTGACTGATTGAAAAGCCTTTGTAAACTGACAGAATTGACATTAATACTGCTAAGTCTGCAGCCGGATCATTTATTCCCAAGCCACCAGGGACATTTACAAATAGATCTTTTGCTCCTAATGGTATATACATCTTCTTTTCTGCAATAGCAGTTAGTATTTGTATTCTATTTCTATCATAACCTTGAACAACTCTTTTAGGTATACCTATTGTGCAATCAGTTATAAGAGATTGTACTTCTAATAGGAAGACTTTACTTCCTTCTAAAATTGGTACTACCATACTTCCTATATTTTTTTCTTCTCTTTCACTCAAAAAATACTCAGAGGAATTTTTTATTTCTTTCATTCCATTTTCTTCCATACTAAATACGGCTATTTCGTTTGTCGAACCAAATCTATTTTTTGTACTTCTTAAAATTCTATAATATAAACCTTCTTCACCTTCAAAATTAAATACCGCATCAACCATATGTTCCAATAGTTTAGGTCCTGCCACTTTTCCATCCTTAGTTATGTGCCCAACTATGAAGAAAGATATATTATGTTTTTTAGCTATTTCTACTATTTTTAAAGTACATTCTCTTATCTGTGTAGGTGTTCCAGATATAGAGTCTATTGCTGAATTATATAAAGTTTGAATTGAATCTACCACTACTACTTTTGGCTTATTTTCAACAACATATTCATAAATTGACAAGATATCCATTTCAGACATTAAATATATGCCCTCTCCTGATATCTTTAATCTATCCCCTCTATTTTTTATTTGTTCCGCTGATTCTTCTCCAGATATATACAATACTTCTCCATATTTTTTATATGAATTTATAACTTGTAAAAGTAATGTTGACTTTCCTATCCCTGGATTCCCAGTTATTAATACTACTTCTCCTTTTAAAAGACCTCCACCTAAAAGCCTATCAAATTCTTCATATTCTGTCTTATATCTATCCTCATTAGTGTAATTAACATTTTGAAATTCTAAAACTTTTTTACTTCCCACTTGATTATTAGATATAGCTTTTCTAACCTCTTTTGGAAGCTCTTCTTCTTCCTCCAGACTTGACCAAGATCCACATTGAGGGCATTTTCCAACCCATTTAGTTGTCTTATACCCACATTCAATACATGAATATATAATTTTTGACTTTGCCATGCTATCACCTATATGTCTTTGCCCTATCTAAAATATACTCTGCTATTCGTTTATCTGCGTATCGATCTAAATCCTGATTATAGAAAGCTACTTCTTTTACAAAAGTTGAGCTTACATAAGTATAATCCTTGGAACTAGGAATAAATATTGTGTCCACTTTCCCATTTGATAATTCTTTATTTGCAAAAGAATATACCATTTCTTCGGAAAAATCTTTCATATCTCTAACACCTTTTATAATCAAATTAGCATCCGTTTTTTCCATAAATTCAACTAATAAGCCTGCATATTCCTCTATTTCTATCTTGTTATTTTCTCCGAAAACTTTTTTTATTAATTCTTTTCTTTCTTCCAAGTCAAACCAATATGTTTTCTTGGGATTATTCATTACCACAACTATAAGTCTATCTACTATTTTTAAAGCTCTTTCTATGATGTCTTGATGTCCTTTCGTAATCGGATCAAAACTTCCTGCATAAACCCCAATTTTCATATTGCTTTCTCCTTACTTCCATATATTTATTTTGTATTGATTAACCAAATAGCTACTATTTTCTGAAAATTTTATTTCTACTGACCTTTTTTCAAATATTTTTTCTATGTATTTAGAAAATTCTTGTTTTATTTTCTTTGAAAATTCTTTTTTCGCAATTACTTCCACTCCACTTATATCTACATCTGAGGAAATAACTGTCAATTCCTTTAATAAATTTAAAATTGCTCTATCCTCTGATATTATATTCCCAGTTCCATTACAGTATGGGCATTCTTCCAAATAATATGCTGCTAACTCTTTCCCTCTTCTTTGTCTTGTTAATTGAACTAAATTCAAAGAACTGTAATTTATTACCTCTGTTTTTTCACTGTCTTTTTTTAAATTTTCCTTTAAAACTTTTAATACTTCTTTTCTTTCAAGTTCGGACTTCATATCTATAAAATCTATAATTATTATCCCGGCTAAATTTCTCAGTCTTAGTTGCCTTGGAATTTCTTTTGCTGCCTCCAAATTAGTTTTAAATATTAATTCTTTTAAATTTTTTGCTTCTAGACTTCTTCCAGTATTCACATCAATACTGACCAAAGCTTCCGTCTTTTCTATTACAAGATACGCTCCTGATTCTAGCCAAAGCTTTTTTCTAAGTGCATTTTCTATATCTATATTATACGAATAAAATTCAAAGATATCTCTCTCATTAAAATATCTGTTAATTTTTATTTTTAAATCTTTTTGTAAAACATATTCTTTGATTTTATTGAAGTTTTCTTCATCATCAACTATAAGTTCATCCACACTTTCATCTAAATAGTTTCTAAATAACCTATCTATAATAGAATTTTGTGAAAAAATCAATGTTCCTACCTTTGATTTAGAATAAATTTCCAAAATTTTATTCCATTTTTCTAATAATTCTAGATATTCTTTTTGTAGCTCATTTTCATTTACAGTTGAAGCTGAAGTTCTTATAATTAAACCAACATCTTTAACTTTTGAAAATATTGCTTTTAATCTATCAATATCTTTTTCATTTTTTATCTTATTTGAAATTGAAATATTTCTTGAATTAGGCAAAAGCACTATATTCTTTCCAGCAATTGAATAATCTAAAGTTACACTTGCTCCCTTTTCATCTCTAGGATTTTTTTCAACTTGAACTAATATATCAGCATCTTTATGCAAATCCTGTTTCTTCTTAATTTTTCCAAGATTTAAAAAGGCGTTTTTTTCAAGCCCTATATTTATAAAAAAATTTTCTTTGTTCTCTAGTACATCTTCAACTTTTCCTTTATAAAAGTTTCCTGTATAATCTTGGTCTTTTTTATCCTCAATTAAAAACTCACTGATTTTTCCATCTTCAATCAGTGCCAACCTTATAATGTATTCTTTTGCTGATAGTATTAGGCTTTTCATTCTTTCAATTCCCTTTTTAAAATATCACTTCTTTCATAAAGCTTACCATTTACTTTTATTTTATATTTATCTAAATCATTATTTATTTTCAAATTAAAATATGGCGAAAATTCCTTTTTATTTTTCTTTTTTTGCCCTACAATTCTAGATATATTTTTTTCATTTACTTCTATATCCAATTTTTTTTCTTTTTTTATTATTTCAAATAAGAAATCATGGTAAATTTCATTCTCCACTAAATCTCTAAACGCAGGATGAAATGGACCAGCCAAAATAACCCCTTCAGCTGTCAAATCTTCACTAGGTTGTAGGCCAACTCTTATTATATTAATTCCATTTGTTTCCAACAAAGCATATATTTTTTTTGTTCTAAAAATTGCTTCATTTATATCAAGAGCATTGTATTCTCTTCTTAAATACATTTTTTGTAGCTCTGTTCCGCTTATTACTAATGTTGGATATATCCTTGCTATGTCAGGCTTTAATTCCAAACATTTTTTTGCTGTTTCATAATCACTTTTTAAATCAGAACATGGTAAGCCTATCATTAATTGTATTCCCAATTCAAATCCATATTTTTTAATTAGTTTACAAGAATTTTCAACGACACCTTCATCATATTTTCTATCTGTTGCTGATAATACTTTGGAATCCAAAGACTGTATTCCTAACTCTATTGTTTGTACACCATATTTTTTTAATTGTTTAAGTATTTCATCACTTATGCAATCTGGGCGTGTTGAAAGCCTAATACCTTGAATTTCCCCAGCATCTATATATTTTTTTACCACTTCTAAATAATCTTTTTGTAAGCTCATAGATATCCCTGTAAAAGTTCCACCAAAAAATGCCACTTGCTTTATGGAATTCTTTGGAAGAGTTTCTAAATAGCTATCTATTATATTTTTTAAATCTTCTAAGCTAACATCAGTTTCTCTACCATTTATTTTTTTTTGATTGCAAAATACACATGAATTTGGACAACCAAAGTGGCTGATAAATACTGGGATGTTATAATGTTTCATTATATTTTACTCCTAACTTCTTACACAAATCTTTTGCCGATAATTGCTCTGCCTTCTTTTTATTTCTAGCTTTCGCTATACCAAAGTGTTCTCCCACTCGTACTGAGATTTCAAATTCTTTTAAATGATCTGGTCCACTTTCTCCAATGACTTGATATTCAGGAAAAATTTTAAAATGTTTTTGTACATATTCTTGAAGTAATGTTTTATAATCTATAATTTCTTCATTTTCCTCTATGTGATCTATATATTTTTCCATATGATTCAAAACAAAATTCTTTGCTTCTTCAAAACCAGCATCCAAATAAATTGCTCCCAAAATGGCCTCAAAGGCATCCCCTAAAATAGAATCTCTGTTTCTCCCACCTGTCATTTCTTCACCCTTGCTCATCATTAAATACTCCCCCACTTTGAGGTTACGAGATATTTTAGCAAGTACTGGTTCACTAACCACCATAGATTTTATTCTAGCAAGTATCCCTTCATTTGCCTTTTTATATTTATATAAATATTCTGCAATGATAAGCCCTAGAACTGCATCTCCAAGCAGTTCTAGTCTTTCATTATTTATATTTTTATATTTTCGATTTTCATTTCCAAAAGATTTATGAAGAAGAGCATTTTTTAACAAACTTCTATCATTAAAATAATAATTCAGTTTGTGTTCTAAATCTAGTAGATTTTTCACAACTTTCTCCTCCATTTAATTATTTATTTTTCAAATTTTTTCATTACAATTACAGAGTTATGTCCTCCAAACCCTAATGAATTTGACATTGCAACCTTTACATCTTTTTCTATAGCTTTGTTAGGAACATAATTTAAGTCACATTCTGCATCTGGTGTTTCTAAATGTAAAGTTGGAGGTATTATTCCTGTTTCAATAGTTTTTGCCAATATAGCAGCTTCTATTCCTCCTGCAGCCCCTAATCCATGTCCAGTAGCCCCTTTTGTTGATGATACATATAATTTATACGCATGATCTCCAAAAAGAGTTCTTATTGCTCTTGTTTCTATTACATCATTAGCTGGCGTTGATGTTCCATGTGCATTTATATATGTAACATCTTCAATTGAAAGTCCGGCATCTTTTAAAGCTATTCTCATTGCTCTTACAGCTCCTTCTCCTGTTTCAACCGGTGCTGTTATATGATGTGCATCACAACTTTCTCCAAATCCTACTACTTCTGCATAAATTTTAGCTCCTCTTGCCAATGCATAATCCAGCTCTTCTAAAACTACTACTCCTGCACCTTCTCCCATAACAAATCCATCTCTATCGGCTGAAAATGGTCTTGAAGCCGTACTGTCATTTCTTGTTGACAATGCTTTCATATTAGCAAAAGAATTCATTCCAAATGCTGTTATACACGCTTCTGTCCCTCCTACTACCATAACTTTTGCTCTGTCATGACGGATTAGTTCAAAGCCTTCTCCAACTGAATGTGTTCCTGAAGCACAAGCTGTAACAATAGTTTTATTAGGACCTTTAGCTCCTAAATAAATTGCTGTTGTTCCTGATGACATATTTGCTATCATGGCAGGAATTGTAAACGGTGATATTCTTTTTACACCCTTTTCAAGCATAACTTGTAGCTGCTCTTCAAAAATTTCCATTCCTCCAATACCTGAAGAAATTATTACTCCTGTTTCATCTGCGTTGGTTTCATCTATTTTTAATTTTGCATCTTCTAATGCCATTTTTGATGCTACTATTGCAAATTGTGTATTTCTTGCAAGTTTTTTTAATTCCTTTTTTTCTATGCCATACTCAGTTGGTTCAAATCCTTTTACTTCTCCTGCAACTTTTACTGGCATATCAGTTGTATCATAAGAAGTTATTGTATCTATTCCCGTTTCTCCTGCTATAAGCTTTTGCCATGTATTATCTGTTCCTATACCAAGAGAAGAAATTATTCCCACTCCTGTAACTACTACTCTTTTCATTCCTCACCTCTAATTTTATTCTATTAAAGAAAACGGGATATAAATAATATACCCCGTACTCCTACTTCTATAGAACCTTATTATTTATTTGCTTCAATGTAGTCTATAACATCTTTTACTGTTTTAATTTTTTCAGCATCTGTATCAGGAATTTCTACTCCAAATTCTTCTTCAAATGCCATTATTAATTCAACAGTATCTAATGAATCAGCACCTAAATCATCAATAAAGTTTGAATCTATTTTTACTTGATCAGCTTCAACTCCTAATTGTTCAACTATAATTTCCTTTACCTTATCTAACATTTCTTCCTCCTTAAATCTTATTTCAAAATTTTTATATTAATAATAGTTTTCTATTATTATACACTATTGTTCCATTTTATTCTACCATATTTTTTTTAAATTTTTAAAGTGTTTTTAAGCTCTCTAAGCTATCTATATTAATAACTTCAATATCTTTATCAATCTTTTTAATAAGCCCTGCTAGTACTTTCCCTGGACCAACTTCATAAACCTTTGTAACACCTTCAGCTTTTAATTTATTTATAGTATCTATCCATTTTACTGGGCCAAAACTTTGTCTGTATATTTCATCTTTAGTTTCTTCATTAGAATCTAAGAAAGTTGCTGTCGTATTTGCAATAATTTTAATTTCTCCTATATTAAAATTTAATTTATCAGCATATTTTTTTAATTCTTCTCCTGCTTCTTTCATAAGCGATGAATGAAATGGTCCTGATACAGCAAGAGGCATAGCTCTCTTTGCCCCTGCTTCTTTTAAAGCTACACATGCTGCTTCTATAGCTTCTCTTGTCCCAGCAATCACCGTTTGATTTGGTTCATTAAAGTTAACTGCTTCCGCCACTCCTGAAATATTTCTTAAAACTTCTTGTATTTTACCAGAATCTAACCCCAATATTGCTGCCATTGTCCCATCAACTTTAGCAGCTACTTTTTTCATTATTTCTCCTCTTTTTGCAACTAGTTTTACAGCTTCTTCTAATGATAAATATTCTGCTCCTCCAAATGCAGCAAATTCTCCAACTGAATGACCTGCTACATAATTAGGTCTTATCCCTCTTTCTTTTAACAATTCTGTTAAAACTAAACTTAAGCCAACTATTGCTGGTTGAGTGTATTCTGTACTTTTTAAAGTTTCTTCTGGTCCTTCAAACATAACTTTTTTTAAATCTATATCTAAACTAGAAAAAATTTTATCAAATAATAGCCTTGCCCTCTCATTATTTTCATATAATTCTTTACCCATTCCTATATATTGTGTTCCTTGTCCAGGATAAACAAATGCAATCTTACTCATTTTTATTCCTCCTACCTAATAAGCCCATTTCATTACAATAGAGCCGTATGTTAAGCCTCCACCGAATCCAGTTAGTGCTATATTATCTCCTTTTTTTATCAATCCTTTTTCTAAAGCTTCTCCTAAAGCAATTCCAATAGAAGCTGCTGATGTATTCCCATATTTATTTAAGTTGACATAAAATTTTTCCAACGGGAAATCTATTCTTTTTGATGCAGCTTCAATTATCCTTAAATTGGCTTGATGTGGGAAAATCATAGATAAGTCATCTACTTTCATTTCAGCTTGATTTAATGCCTCTAGTGTCACTTTAGGTAAAACTTTTACTGCAAACTTAAATACTTCTTGCCCATTCATTTTCAAAAAATTTTCTCTATTCTCTATAGTTCTTTCATTATTTGGAAATTTGCTTCCGCCAGCTGGAATTTTTAAAACCATATCATCTTCACCTTCGGCTCCAATTGATACACTTAATATTCCGTAACCTTCTTCAACATTCCCAACCACTGCTGCTGCTGCACCATCTCCAAAAAGCACACAAGTATTTCTATCTTTCATATCAGCTATTCTTGACAAAGTTTCAGCACCTATAACGAGAATATTTTTAAATAATTTAGTCTTTATCATAGAATTTGCAACAGTTAATGCATAAATAAAGCCTGTGCATGCCGCACCAACATCAAAACATGGTATTTTAGATAAACCTAATTTTTTTTGAATTAAACATGCTGTCGGTTGTGTTAAATAATCAGCAGTTGCTGTTGCCACTATTATTAAATCTATCTCTTGTATATCAATTTTAGCATTCTCTATTGCTTTTATAGCTGCTTTATATCCCAAATCGGAAGTGGCTTCATCCTCAGCAGCAAATCTTCTTTCTTCTATTCCAGTTCTTGTCCTTATCCATTCATCACTTGTATCTACAACTTTTTCTAAATCAAAATTAGTTACTATATTCTCTGGAACATAATATCCTAATCCTTTTATTCCAACACTTTGCAATTCTATACCTCCATAGTCTTTCTTAACTCTTCTATAAAATTTGCGTCGATAAATTTCGCAGCAACTTTCAAAGCATTTTTTACAGCTCTATAATCTGAACTTCCGTGAGCCTTAATAGATAAACCATTTAACCCTAAAAATATTGCCCCTCCATATTCAGATGCATCAACTTTTTCCTTAACTTTTTTAAAATTCTTCTTTAAAATTAATGCTGCTATTTTAGAGATAAAGTTTTCCATTATACTTTCTTTTATTATATGAAATATGAACTTTCCTACTCCTTCAGATGTTTTTAAAAGTATATTTCCTGTGAAACCGTCAGTAACAACTACATCAACATCTCCATCCATAATTTTTGTACTTTCAATATTTCCAACAAAATTTATATTTTTTTCTTTTTTCAAAAGTTCAAAAGCTTCTCTGGTAAGTTCATTTCCCTTTGTTTCCTCTTCACCTATATTAAGTAATGCTACTTTAGGATTTTTCGTGCTTGATAAAATTTCCATATATTTTGAGCCCATCACTGCAAATTGAGCTAGATATTCTGGCTTTGTATCAGCATTCGCTCCTAAATCTAAAAACAAAGTATTTCCTTTTTTATTGGGAAAAGGCACTGCTATGGCTGGTCTTAAAACCCCTTTTATCCTTTTTAATTTTAACTGACTTGTTGCCAATAATGCTCCAGTATTTCCACATGAAACCGAAGCTTTTGCTATACCATCTTTAACCAAATCTAAACAAACATTCATTGATGAATTTTTTTTATCTTTTATAGCTTTAATCGGATCATCTGTCATTTCTATAACTTCATCCGCAACTTTTATCTCTAGCCTTGTTTCATCATATTTATATTTTTTTAGCTCTTCTTTTATAATCTCATTTTTTCCTACTAAGACAATTTCCATCTTTTCATTTTCATTCAAAGCTTCAATTGCTCCTCTTATAGTTGCTATTGGTGCATAATCTCCACTCATAGCATCTAAAGCTATTTTCATAATGTCCTCCAGTTACTTTATTTCTGAGTTATTATATCATAAATTTATCTACAAAGTACATTATTTAGATTATATTTTATGAAAAAAAGTTTTTAAAAAATAAAATAACATGTGTTTTTTATTATACATTCTTTTTTTCATCTTGTAAATATTTTATTTTTATAAACTTTTAATCTTGACAAATAAAATAATCTTTTTTAAATTTACTTTATAATAAAAAATGAAAGGAAAGTAAAAATTTATGATAAATAAAAAACTTTATTCTTTTTCTGGAAATATAAAAATTTATATCTTCCAGACAACAATTCTTTCTTGTGTAAAGCTTTTAGCTACAATTACTTTTGCTTGGTTGTTTTCTTATCTATTAAATATGATTATTAAGAAAAATTACTCTTTAAATTACCTTTTTATTTGCTTAATGATCTTATCTATTATCTTTATAAGGCAGTTTTGTACAAAAAAAATAGCCTTAAAATTAGGTTGTTTAGTTGTCGAAATTAAACAAAACCTAAGAAAAGCTATTTTCAATAAAATTTTAAATTTAGGTCTAAATTTTACAGAATTTTTTAAAATTCAAGAGTTCATACATTTATCTATTGATAATGTTGAACATTTAGAGGTTTATTTTGGTGGCTATTTAACACAATTTTATTACTGCATAGCTTCATCTATTATTCTATTTATAGCAATTTCACCTTTCAGCCTGAAAGTTGCTTTAATATTGTTATTTTTTTCTCTTTTGATACCTTTATTCTTATATATTTCATTAAATAAAGTTAAAAAAATTCAAAAAAAATATTTTGCTAAATATATGAATGTTGGAACTTTGTTTTTGGATAGTTTGCAAGGACTTACAACATTAAAACTTTATGGTTCTGATGAGATAAGAGAAGCTGAAATAAAAAAAATGTCTGAAGAATTTAGGAATGAAACTATGAAAGTTCTAAAGATGCAATTACTTTCAATAGCGATTGTCAACTGGATTATATATGCAGGTACTATATTAGCTATTGTGTATGCAATTCAATTATTCTTGGTTAATGAGCTAAGTCTATTCACTTTATTTTTTATATTTATGTTAGCTCCTGAATTCTTTATTCCAATGAGAAGTTTAACTGCTCTTTTCCATGTAGCTATGACCGGACTTTCTGCTGCTGATAATATTTTAAACTTCTTAGAAAGTCCAGAAAATAAAATTTCAGGTTCTATTGATTTTCCAAAAATCTCTGATGTCAATTTTAATAACTTTAATTTTTCTTACCCAGACGGAAAGAAAGCACTTAATAATATTAATATTTCCTTCAAACAAAATAATTTAACCGCTATCGTCGGACATTCTGGCTGTGGAAAGTCTACTCTTGCATCAATTCTAGCAGGAGAATTACAGGCAAAAGAAAAGAACAAAATAAAAATTAATGACATCGTATTAAATGAAATTAAAAATAATCAAATTCCAAAAAATATTCTAAAAATTACTCATGATGGGCATGTCTTCGAAGGCTCTCTGAGAGAGAATTTAAAATTTGCAAAACCAGATGCCTCAGATGAAGAAATTATTGAAGTCTTAGAACAAGTTAAACTATGGGATTTATTTAAGACACGAAAGGGATTAGATAGTACTTTAAATAGTCAAGGAAAAAACTTGTCAGGTGGACAAGCCCAAAGAATTTCATTAGCTAGAGCATTACTCTACAATGCAAGTATATATATTTTTGATGAAGCCACTTCTAATATAGATGTAGAATCTGAAGAAATTATTTTAGACATCATCTATAATCTATCCAAGACTAAAACAGTAATTTTCATTAGTCATAGGTTAGCATCTATCAAAAATGCCGATATTATATATGTTATGGAGAAAGGAAATATTATTGAAAGTGGCAAACATGCTGAGCTTCTAAAAGAAAGTAAAATTTATAAATATATGTACACACAACAAGAAGAATTAGAAAACTACTTAAGGGGAGGAAGAGAAAATGCAAAATAGAAGGTCTTCTGGATTAATTATGTTAAAACTTATTAAGCTTTTAAATAATCTATGGTACGCCATGACTATTGCAGTTGCAACAGGCATTCTCGGTTTTATACTTTCTTTTGGTATATCTTTGTTAGCTGGATATGCAATTCTTTCAATCCTTCCAAATACAAAAGATAACTTAAAATATATTTTTGGTGGAAGTTTCTCTACCTCAACTTATATTTATGCAATGATATTTTGTGGTTTTTTTCGTGGAATTTTACATTACTTAGAACAATATTGTAATCACTATATAGCCTTCAAAATATTGGCTGAAATTAGAATTAAACTTTTTAAAATTATGAGAAAGTTGGCTCCTGCAAAAATGGAAGAAAAAAATCATGGAGATTTAGTTGCTATGCTTACAGCTGATATAGAACTCCTTGAGGTGTTCTATGCTCATACTATATCTCCCATTTTGATTGCTGCTTTCACAAGTTTAATTTTATTTGTTTATTTATCACATTTGAATATTATCTATGCTTTTTATATGCTTGTAAGCCAAATTTTTGTAGGACTTATAGTCCCTTATTTTGCTGCAAAACACTCAGAAAGTTCAGGACTTTTAATAAGAAACAATTTAGGAAAATTGAACGATGAATTTTTAGATATTTTAAAAGGGGTTCGAGAAATAATACAATTTTCACAAGGAAAAAAAGTAGCAAAAAAAATAGATAATATCACTTTATCATTAGGTGAACAGCAAAAAGATTTGAGAAATAAAATGGCTGAAGTACAGATAGTAAGCGATTCTGCTATAATTTTAACATCAATTTTTCAACTATTATTGAGCATTTTTTTAATTTCAAAAAATTTAGTTAACATCGAAATATCTATACTTGCAGGGATATTACAGGTTGGAAGTTTTGCTCCTTATATTAACTTAGCTAATCTTGGAAATATTTTATCTCAAACTTTTGCAGCTGGTGAAAGAGTATTAAATTTAATGGAAGAGAAGCCTACTATTAATGATTCTGAAGAATACTTTAAAGAAAATTCAAAAAAGGATATTGATAAATATATTGAAATTAAAAATTTAAGCTATGGATATAATAAAAATATAAATATTTTAAATAATATCAACTTAAGTATCAATAAGGGAGAATTAATTGGAATTATGGGGGAAAGTGGTTGTGGAAAATCAACTTTACTCAAGCTCATTATGAGATTTTGGGACAGTAACTTCGGAAATATATTTATTAATTCTACAAATATAAAAAGTATATCCCTAAAAGATTTACATAAAAAATTTAATTATATGACACAATCCACAAATCTTTTCATTGGTACTTTAAGGGATAATCTTTTAATAGCCAAGCCAAATGCCACAGATGATGAAATTTATGCTGCACTTAAAAAAGCTGCTTTTTATGATCATGTATTAACTTTGCCGAATAAATTGGACAGTATTGTTGAAGAAAGCGGAAAAAATTTTTCTGGTGGAGAAAAACAACGAATAGGACTGGCTCGCTCTTTTCTGGCAAATAGAGAAATTTTCTTATTAGATGAACCTACTTCTAATCTAGATATACATAATGAAGCTATTATCTTGAAGGCATTGATTGAAGAAGCAAAAAATAAAACTATTATATTAGTTTCACATAGAGAATCTACTCTTTCAATATGTGATAAAATTTTTAAAATGAAAAATGGCATTATTTATAACTTATAAATTTTAAGGAGGACATTATGAAAATACTTATCGTGTATTCATCGCTGACAGGAAATACAAAAAAAGTTTGTGAAAAAGCATTTGAAATTTTAAACTGTGAAAAAGAATTTATTGCAATAGAAAATATTAATGAAAATATATTAATTCACTATAAAAATATTATTATCGGTACTTGGATTGATAAAGCAAGTGCTGATGAAAAAATGAGAATATTTTTAAAGAATCTTTCTGGAAAAAATTTATATTTTATTGCTAGTCTTGCTGCTCCTTTAGACTCAGAACATGCAAAAAAATGTTATAATAATTTAGCTAAACTTTGTTCTAAAAATAATAATTTTAAAGATGGAGTCCTAACTAGAGGAAAAGTTTCAGAGGAATTACGCGAAAAATTTGATAAATTTCCTTTGAACATTATTCATAAATTTGTTCCAAACATAAAAGAAATTGTTTTAGATGCTGAATCTCATCCAGATGAAAGTGATTTTAAACTAATTGAAAATTTTATTAAGAAAAATTTGATTTTATTTTATAATTTTTAGTTAATTAAATATTGCTTTAATCAAATTTATACTATAATATATAGTATAGACTATTTCATAATTTAGATTGGAGAGATATTATGGCAAGAAAATCTATCTATACTAAGGAAATGATATTAGATTCTGCTATAAAAATCTTTAAGAGAGAAGGCTCTGAGGCAATTACTGCTAAAAATATTGCAAAAGAACTTAATTGTTCTGTGGCTCCTATCTATTCTATTTATATAAGTTTAGATGATCTAAAAAAAGATTTATCTAAATGTATAGAAGAATGTCTTTTGAATGAAGAACCCAAAAAAGAGGGGGAATGTAAAGAAATGGATTGTCTTCTTGCAAGAATGTTTCAAAAATTAGAGCTTAATACTGAAAATAATTCTGAATTAGCCAACAAAATCAAAGAATTAAAAAAAAATTTAATAAAAGGTGAAGACAGAAAAAACATTTTTGGACATTTTACAGACATTATTTCATTTCTATCTATTTCAAGAGAAGCAAAATTTTCAAGAAGTCAAATTTTAGGGTTAATTGCAAAGCATAAGAAATACATTACAGAGCTTAATCAAAAAAAGAAATAGCAAAAAATACCACTGGATAAATCCAAGTGGTATTTTTTTTATTTAGGATAAAATACAAAATCTTTTTCGAAATAAACTTTTATATTTTTTCCATAATAATATATAGGTTTAAATTTCCATTGTTTTATTGCTTTTTTTACTTCCTCATCAAAGCCCAACTTAGCATGTGATTTTATAATCTCAATTTTACTAATTTCTCCATTTAAACCAACTAAAAATTTGACACTTACAATAACTTTTAATGAATATCCTATTGCTTCAGCTTGTGATGGGTAATCTGGTTCAACCTCATTTAAAATAGTGTAATTTATCCCTGCTGATGAAAGAGCTATATAGCCTCCATCTCCATCAGCCATAAAATTTGAACCTTGAAATACTTCATTTTCTCCTTCTGGGTTTCCATTATTTTCAGTAAAAATTGTTTTTTCAACTTCAATACTATTTTTTTTATCTTCAGTTTCTTCTTTTGGAATTTTTTTTGTTTTATCTGCTATTTTACTTTTTATTTCCTTTTTTTCAGTTTCTTTCTCTAGCTTTTTTTCCACTTTCTTCTCTTCTTTTTTTTGTTGCTTTTTCTCTATCTCTCTTGGAGCAACAATTGGTGACCCAGGATTAAGAGAAGTTTTTGTTGCTACAAATGTTACCGGCACAATTCTACTTAATTTTTCATTTCCTAATTGATTAATAGAGCTAAATACTAAGAAAAAACTTAAATGGAAAAGTAAAGAAATTAATATATATTTTTTCATAGATTTCTCCTATTCATAAAAATTAAGCCCTAAATTTTCAACTCCATTTTCTTTAATTTTTGTTATCAGATCCATAACGGTTT
Organism: Fusobacterium gastrosuis; assembly: GCF_900095285.1. Classification (GTDB taxonomy): domain Bacteria; phylum Fusobacteriota; class Fusobacteriia; order Fusobacteriales; family Fusobacteriaceae; genus Fusobacterium; species Fusobacterium gastrosuis. Next base: position 511,676 of record NZ_LT607734.1, read on the forward strand.
GATATTTTAAATTTTTATCAGCAGAAATTGTAGCTTCTTTAACTGTTTTTAATTGTTCATCTAGTTTATTAAATTCAACTGGATAAATTTTTCCATTATCAGATATATGGTACTTTTCATCTTTATCAATGATAATTTCTATACTCTTGTTTTTGTCGGTTTTTTCTATTGTAGAACTAGGTAAATCAACCTGAATAGAACCAAAATTATTAAAAGTTGTGGTCACCATAAAAAATATTATTAATAGAAAAACAACATCTATTAATGGTGTCAAATCTGGCTGTACCGAAGTTCTTTTTTTTCTATATCTTCCCATAATTATCTCCTAAAAATATTAATTATAGTAGTCGTTATTTTATCTATCTCGCTCTCTATTTTCTCTAATCTTCTATTTAAGTAATTGTATGCTACTATTGCAGGTATGGCTATAATAAGTCCTAGGGCAGTTGTTAAAAGTGCCTCTGCTATACCATCTGCAACTACAGTAGCATCTCCTGACCCAAATTTTGAAATATTTGTAAAAGCTTTAATCATTCCTGTAACTGTTCCTAAAAGCCCTAACATAGGTGCTATTCCTATGACACTAGCTAAACAATTAAGTTTAGATTCAAAAGGTGCTATTTCTTCAATAATGATTTCTTTTATAATATTTTCATAATCTTGAACTTCCAATCCTTTCTTTGAACTAGTTAAAAATTTTTCTATAGAACTCGCTATACAACTCTTTTTAGTTTTACATAAACTTATGGCATCGTTTATTTTATTTTCTCTAATTAATTTATTTATTTCAATTTTAAAATTTTTTCCCAAGTCTTTTTCATTTTTTGTAAAAAATACTATTCTTTCTAAAATTATTGAAAGAGTTAATACTGAAATAATGCTTAATAACCATAGTATTGGTCCACCAACTTCTAAATAATGCAACATAATACCTCCATTTATAAAATATTTTAATATAGATACTTTTAACTTATATTATTTTAAAAGTCAATATATTTTTTTAAAAAATTATTATATTATCTTCTTTCTTTAGTATTTTTAAATACAAAAAAAGAGAAGCACTAGCTTCTCTCCTTTAAACATTGCTTGGCAAATCCCTATTCTCCCGGGTCGCTTCCAACCAAGTACCTTCAGCGTATATGGGCTTAACTTCTAGGTTCGGAATGTTACTAGGTGTACCCCCATAGCTATTCTCACCAAGCTATTTAATTTTAACACATAACACCGTTATGCGCAAGTGTTCTATGAACACTCAAAACTATATAGTAAATACAAACTTGCCTTAGATTAAAACTTCGATATTTAGTATTGGTCAGCTAAATACATTGCTGTACTTACACCCCCAACCTATCAACCTCCTAGTCTCGAAGGTATCTTAAAGAATACTTATCTTGAAGTTAGTTTCCCGCTTAGATGCTTTCAGCGGTTATCTATTCCAAACGTGACTACCCAGCTGTGCCACTGGCGTGACAACTGGTACATCAGAGGTTTGTCCATCCCGGTCCTCTCGTACTAAGGACAGATCTTCTCAATATTCTAACGCCTACAGTGGATAGGGACCGAACTGTCTCACGACGTTCTGAACCCAGCTCACGTACCGCTTTAATGGGCGAACAGCCCAACCCTTGGGACCTTCTCCAGCCCCAGGATGCGATGAGCCGACATCGAGGTGCCAAACCCTACCGTCGATATGGACTCTCGGGTAGGATCAGCCTGTTATCCCCAGGGTAGCTTTTATCCGTTGAGCGACGACCCTTCCATTCGGAATCGCCGGATCACTATGTCCTGCTTTCGCATCTGCTCGACCCGTCAGTCTTGCAGTCAAGCTCTCTTATGCCATTGCACTCTATGGTTGATTTCCATCCAACCTGAGAGAACCTTTGAACGCCTCCGTTACTCTTTCGGAGGCGACCGCCCCAGTCAAACTGCCCACCTAGCACTGTCTCCGTGGCTACAAACCACAGATTAGAATTTCAGCATTGAATGGTTGGTATTCCACCGTTGACTCCGATACAGCTAGCGCCATACCATCTTAGTCTCCCAACTATCCTATACATGCAATGCCAAAACCCAATACCAAGCTACAGTAAAGCTCCATGGGGTCTTTCCGTCCTACTGTAGGTAACCGGTATCTTCACCGGTAATACAATTTCACCAGGCCTCCCGTCAAGACAGCGCTCAAATCATTACACCATTCGTGCAGGTCGGAACTTACCCGACAAGGAATTTCGCTACCTTAGGACCGTTATAGTTACGGCCGCCGTTCACCGGGGCTTCAATTCGGAGCTCTCACTCCTCCTCTTAACCTTCCGGCACTGGGCAGGTGTCAGCCCATATACATCGCCTTACAGCTTAGCATAGACCTGTGTTTTTGTTAAACAGTTGCTTGAGCCTCTTCACTGCGACCCCCATGCGCTTTGTGTCGCGTGGACACTAACACACAAGGGCTCCCCTTCTCCCGAAGTTACGGGGTCATTTTGCAGAGTTCCTTAACGAGAGTTAGCCTGTCCGCCTTAGATTTCTCATCCTGACCACCTGTGTCGGTTTACAGTACGGGCAGTTATACATTAACGCTAGAAGCTTTTCTCGGCAGCGTGGGATTTGCGCATTCATCTTACGACTATACATTACACCTCAAGTTTAACCTAGCGGATTTTCCTTCTAAGTCACTCTACATGCTTATACGGACACTTCCGTTCGTCCGCGCGCATACCCTTCTGCGTCCCTCCATTACAATATATAACTGGCACAGAAATATTAATCTGTTTTCCATTCGCCTACGCATTATAGCCTGGGCTTAGGTCCCGGCTTACTCAGGGAAGACAAGCTTTACCCTGAAAACCTTGGTCTTCCGGCGAGGGGGATTCTCGCCCCCTTTCTCGCTACTTATTCCTGCATTCTCACTTCTGATACCTCCAGAGTCAGTTACCCTTCTCCTTCAACAGCCTACAGAACGCTCTCCTACCAATCCTTACGGATTCCACAGCTTCGGTTTATAACTTAGCCCCGTTACATTGTCGGCGCAGAGACTCTCGACTAGTGAGCTATTACGCACTCTTTAAAGGTATGGCTGCTTCTAAGCCAACCTCCTAGTTGTCTATGAATCTCCACCTCCTTTCCCACTTAGTTATAATTAGGGACCTTAGCTGGTGGTCTGGGTTGTTTCCCTTTCGACAATGGAAGTTAACTCCCATAGTCTCACTCCTGAGCTTTAAATTATGGTATTCGGAGTTTGATTGATTTCAGTAAGCAATGCGCCCCCTAGATCATTCAGTGCTCTACCCCCATAATTGAACACTCAAGGCTGCACCTAGATGCATTTCGGAGAGAACGAGCTATCTCCTGGTTCGATTGGCTTTTCACCCCTAAACCTACCTCATCTCCCAACTTTTCAACGGCGGTGAGTTCGGACCTCCACTGTGTCTTACCACAGCTTTATCCTGGACAGGTTTAGATCACCAGGTTTCGCGTCTACGCCAAACGACTAAATCGCCCTATTAAGACTCGGTTTCCCTTCGGCTCCGTTATACTTAACCTTGCCGTTTAACGTAACTCGCAGGATCATTCTCCAAAAGGCACGCCATCACTAGTAAACTAGCTCTGACCGCTTGTAAGCACACAATTTCAGGTTCTATTTCACTCCCCTCCCGGGGTTCTTTTCACCTTTCCCTCACGGTACTATGCGCTATCGGTTAGTAAGAGTATTTAGCCTTATGAGATATGGTCCTCACAGATTCACACAGAATTCCTCGTGTTCCATGTTACTTGGGAGCAAGATTATATGCGCATTGGTTCACCTATACAGGACTATCACCTTCTACGGTTTATCTTTCCAGATAATTCTAGTTAGGCAATACGACATACTGAATATCTTACAGTTCTTCATCATCTTGTCCCTCTACCCCTTAAGCGCAACGGCTGTATCCTTGACACGCATTAAGGTTTGGGCTTGACCCATTTCGCTCGCCGCTACTTTGGGTATCGTTTTTACTTTCTTTTCCTCAGGTTACTTAGATGTTTCAGTTCACCCGGTTCCCTCTTTCGTACTAAGACTCCATCTTAGTAGATTGCTCCATTCGGAAATCTTAGGCTCTTGCGCTCGTTTGCAGCTTACCTAAGCTTATCGCAGCTTACCACGTCCTTCATCGGCTCTTACTACCTAGGCATCCTTTGTGTGCCCTTAAGTATTTTAACCTATTTTTTTTTGACAGCTAACTCTAAAGAAATTTTAGAGTTTGTTTTTTGTTTTTTTCTTGTTTGTTCTACTATATAGTTTCCAATGTTCATATGAACATAGCAAATAGAGAAAGACAGCTTCTCCTTAGAAAGGAGGTGATCCATCCGCACGTTCCCGTACGGATACCTTGTTACGACTTCACCCCAATCGCTAATCACACCCTCGGAACATCCCTCCTTACGGTTAGGCCTGTTACTTCAGGTGCAACCAACTCTCGTGGTGTGACGGGCGGTGTGTACAAGACCCGAGAACGTATTCACCGCAACATAGCTGATTTGCGATTACTAGCGATTCCAACTTCATGTACTCGAGTTGCAGAGTACAATCCGAACTAAGAATAGTTTTCTGAGATTTGCTCCACCTCGCAGTTTCGCTTCTCTCTGTACTACCCATTGTAGCACGTGTGTAGCCCAGCGTATAAGGGGCATGATGACTTGACGTCATCCCCACCTTCCTCCTGCTCATCGCAGGCAGTATCGCATGAGTCCCCAACTTAATGATGGTAACATACGAAAGGGGTTGCGCTCGTTGCGGGACTTAACCCAACATCTCACGACACGAGCTGACGACAGCCATGCACCACCTGTCACTAAGTTCTCCCGAAGGAGCACATCCATATCTCTATAGACTTCTTAGGATGTCAAACGCTGGTAAGGTTCCTCGCGTTGCGTCGAATTAAACCACATGCTCCACCGCTTGTGCGGGTCCCCGTCAATTCCTTTGAGTTTCATACTTGCGTACGTACTCCCCAGGCGGATTACTTATCGCGTTAGCTTGGGCGCTGAGGTTCGACCCCCAACACCTAGTAATCATCGTTTACGGCGTGGACTACCAGGGTATCTAATCCTGTTTGCTACCCACGCTTTCGCGCTTTAGCGTCAGTATCTGTCCAGTAAGCTGGCTTCCCCATCGGCATTCCTACAAATATCTACGAATTTCACCTCTACACTTGTAGTTCCGCTTACCTCTCCAGTACTCTAGCATAGCAGTTTCCAACGCAATACGGAGTTGAGCCCCGCATTTTCACATCAGACTTACTATGCCGCCTAGACGCGCTTTACGCCCAATAAATCCGGATAACGCTTGCGACATACGTATTACCGCGGCTGCTGGCACGTATTTAGCCGTCGCTTCTTCTGTTGGTACCGTCACTTTCTTCTTCCCAACTGAAAGCACTTTACATTCCGAAAAACTTCATCGTGCACACAGAATTGCTGGATCAGACTCTTGGTCCATTGTCCAATATTCCCCACTGCTGCCTCCCGTAGGAGTAAGGGCCGTGTCTCAGTCCCCTTGTGGCCGTTCACCCTCTCAGGCCGGCTACCCATCATCGCCTTGGTGAGCCGTTACCTCTCCAACTAGCTAATGGGACGCAAAGCTCTCTCACAGCGCATATAGCTTTCATAAGTTATGCATGCGCATATCTCATAATATCCGGTATTAGCATTCGTTTCCAAATGTTGTCCCAGTCTGTGAGGCAAGTTCTTTACGCGTTACTCACCCGTCCGCCACCCAAACCGAAGTTCAAGTAGACTTGCATGTGTTAAGCATTCTGTCAGCGTTCATCCTGAGCCAGGATCAAACTCTTCGTTCAATCTATTAAAGCTCATTTGCTTCTTTTTATTTTACACCAAATTTAATGGTTGCTTTTTGTCTTTTCTCTATTCTTTTGCTAATGTCCTCGTCCTACCTTCTCAAGTGGACATTGATTATCTTACCATCACTACTACTTTTTGTCAACTATATTTTTTTACTTTTTTTATTTTTTTATTACCCTCATCCTTTTTTCTTATTTTTCAATAACTTTATACCATAAATACTCTGAAATATTTATATAATTTATATATATATTTAAATAACATAAAAATTTTATTTTTATAAAAAATAAAATAATTGATATTATTTCTTTTAATATATATTCTTTTATATACTCCTTACATTTGGATAAAAAATATATATAAAAAAGACATCAAATACTTGATGTCTTCAATTATTAATAATTTTTTATTTTACAGATTTTATATAAGTTGCTGCATTTTCCCCAGCTATCTTTCCAAAAACAGTTATATCTGTTACTGCATTTCCACCTATTCTATTAGCTCCATGCACTCCACCAGTAACTTCTCCTGCTGCATAAAGTCCTCTTATAGCTTTTCCATTTTTAGCCAAAACTTCTGCATTTGTATTTATACGAACTCCACCCATAGTATGATGAATAGCTGGTGATATCTCAATTGCATAAAATTTATTTCCTAATAATTCTCTTGCAAAATTAGTTTTATTAAACTCATTATCAACTTTTAATCTCACTGCTTCATTATATTTTTCAACTGTTTCTTTTAAAGTTTTTCCATCAATTCCTAATTGCTTTGCAATTTCATCCAAAGTTCCTTCAACTGCATAACCTTTTTTTACATAACCATCTGCTGCTTTTAATTTTTCTCTAATTTCTTGGTTAAACAAAATATATGCTGACCCTTCTTTTTGATCTAAAACAGCTTTTGATACAACATCTCTAGTTTCTAATTCATTGATAAATCTCTTTGCATCTCTATTAATAAGAATAGCTCCTTCTCCTCTAACAGATTCAGTTATCATATATGGTTTTTTATGTACAACTGTTGGATGAGTTTGAATTTCTTTCATGTCAACTAAATCGCCACCAACTTTTTGAACCATTTCTATTCCCTCACCAAGTATCGCTGGGCTATTAGTTGTTCCAAAACCTTTTAAGTTAGGGTTATATTTCTCAACCATTTCAGCATTCGCTCCAAATCCACCTGTTGCAACTATTACAGCTTTTGCTTTAATTGTATAATCACCATTAGTTCCACTTACCTTAACACCAGATACTTTATTTCCTGTTTTTAAAATTTCTACTGCTTTATCAGATGTTCTATAATCAATTTTTTCTTTATCTAATACCTTTGTTAGGCCACTAACAACAACTGGTCCAACAGCAACTCCACCAGTAGGTCTATGTATCCTTTTAACACTTTGTCCTCCACTGTAAGTTACCTCTGTTATATCCACTCCTCTTTCAACTAACCAATCTACTATTCCTGCTGAATTTTCTGTCATAACCTTAACCAATTCTTTATTATTTACACCTTTCCCACCTTTCATAGTGTCTTGCATAAATAATTCAGGGCTATCTTCAATTCCTGCTTCCTTTTGTATTTTAGTTCCAGCTGCATTTATCCCACCAGTAGCGTAATTTGTATTTCCACCTAGTAATGCAGTTTTTTCAAGAAGGATAACTTTTGCTCCTTTTTCATGTGCAGCTATAGCAGCAGTTATTCCTGCTCCTCCTCCTCCAATTACAACTATATCTGTTTCTGTTGACTTTTCTTGCACAACAGATTTTTCTTCTACCTTTGTTAAAGTTGCTCCACTTGCTTTAACTGCTTCAGATATAGCACCTTTAATTCCTTTACTTGTTGCTGTTGCTCCTGCTACATTATCCACATCTAAACTTTGAGTGGCTATAACTTTTCCTATAATAGCTTTAATTGCTGGTTTTGCAAAATCTGATTCTGACTCTGATTTCACATTTATTGCCTCAAGTTTGTTATTTGCTATTTCAGCATCGATAATGATATCTCCTCCAAATCCTTTTGCTACACCATTATAAGTTCCTGCAAATGCAGAATAAGATAGTAAAAGTCCTGTAACTAATGTTAAAAATTTAGTTAAAAATCTTTTTTTCATTTATACCTCCATAAAAATTTAAATTATTTTAAAGTTACTCCACTTTTCTTAGCCGCATTTGATATTGCTCTTTTAATTCCTTTACTTGTCGCTGTTGCTCCTGCCACATCATCAACTTTTATAGTTTGCTTTTCTATAACTTCATTTATTATAGTTTCTATTGCTAGTTTTGCAAAATCTGATTCTGATTCTGATTTTACTTTTATAGCTACTATTTTATTATCGTTTATTTCAGCATCAACAATGATATCTCCTCCAAATCCTTTCCCTATTCCTTCAACTGTTTCTGCAACCGCTGTCACAGATAAAATAATCCCCATTGCTAAAACTAAAAATTTATTTTTCATTTGAACCTCCATCATTTATTTATTGCCAATATAATAGCGAAAATATACTTTCTTGTCAATCTAATTTTTGAATCCTGTATACAATAACTATCTCATTTGTTTTTATTCATAACTTTCTCTTGACAATATAGTTTTAAATATTTATAATCTAAATAAAAAAGGTGATTTTTATAAAAAAAACTAATAGTAAAAACCAAGCTTTTTCCTTTCTTGAAACTATCTTGTCTATCTTAATTATCTCAATTCTTTTAAACTTTGCCTTTATAAAATATCAAAATGCAAAAATTAAACAAGCTATTTTAGAAGCAAAGTTAAAAATCAACGATGCTTTTTTTTATTCTTCCATAAGTTCTCTACAAAATCATAATATTCACAGTATTCAATTTGATTTGATCAGAAAAAAAATTTTTATTTTAGATACTTTTCAAAAAAAATTAAAAGAAATAACTCTTCCTAAAAATCTTCTATACTATCACACTTCTAGTTCTCTCTCTAATATTATAAATATTAATTTAACAAAAAATGGTAACATATCTCAATCATTTTCTATTTATATCTTTAATAACAAAAAATATGTAGAATACAAGATTTCTTTCTATGGTTTTGATAGAAGTAAATTTCTGAAAATCAATAATTACAAACATGTTGGAAAAAATATCCACCTAAATGAAATTTCAAATTATCACAAATATACAAATGAAGATAGAGAAGAATTTTATACTGATTGGAGGAAAGAATGAAAAAATTTCTATTTATTTGTCTAGCCATAATAACTTTTTTAAAAACTTTTTCAAATGAAGAAAAAAAGTTTATTCAAATTGATTTAATTTCTAAAAATACATCTAAAACATACTATGCCATTTTCTCAAAACCTTCCCATACCTTTATTTTTTACAATACTCCATATTAAAAGAAAGGATGATTTTAATGGATTCAGAACTTCTAAAAACCTTCAAAAATCTTTTCACAATCTATAATGATAATAAAAATATATTACTGGATTTTAAAGAAAACCATTTAGAAGAACTCTTTGAAAAAGAAATTTCTAATATTAATAAAGGTATTTACTTAATTTTTATGAAAGCCATTGATTATAAAGCAAGTGATATCCATTTTGAGAACTTTAATAATTATTTAAAAATTCGTTTTAGAATAAATGGAATTTTAAAAGAAATTTTAAAAATTGATAAAGATCTTAGCCCATTAATTTTTTCAAAAATAAAAATTCTCGCTTCTTTAGATATTGTTGAAAAAAGAAGACCACAAGACGGTCGTTTTTCCTTGGTATATAAAAAGAGAGAAATTGATTTTAGAACATCTTTTATTTCTACAATAAATGGTGAAAAACTAGTGATTCGAATTTTAGATAAAAATAATATGAATTTAACCATTAATGATTTATATATGGCTGAAGAGGATAAAATACTATTTTTAAAAGCTATTGGACAAAATAGTGGCATAATTCTTGTAAATGGTCCTACAGGCTCAGGAAAATCTACTACTCTATATACCATATTAAAATATAAAAATTCCGAAGAGTTAAATATATCTACTGTTGAAGATCCAATAGAATACCAAATAGAAGGAATCAATCAGAGTCAATGTAAAAACGAAATAGGTTTAAGTTTTTCAACTATTTTAAAATCTCTTTTGCGGCAAGATCCTGATATTTTAATGATAGGTGAAATAAGAGATAAAGAAACTGCTGAAATTGCTGTAAAAGCCTCTTTAACAGGGCACCTTGTATTCTCAACACTACACTCAAATAATACCTTAGGATGTATTAATAGACTTTTGAATTTAGAAATTGACCCATACTTATTAAGTATAGTCTTAGTTATGATAATTTCTCAAAGATTAGTAAGAAAACTTTGCCCTAACTGCAAAAAAGTTGACACCAACTTTCAAAAAAAATTAGAAAGTCTAGGAATTGACTTAAAAACACACGAGAAAACTATTTTTTACACCCACTCTTCAAATGGTTGTAGCAATTGTATGTACACTGGCTATGTCGGAAGGCTTCCAATATTTGAAATCTTATTTTTTGATGATTCAAACAAAGAGAAACTTTTAAATAAAAGTAAATTAAATTTAAAAAAGAATCTTTTAGTAGATGCTATTGATAAAGCTCAATTAGGGCTAACTTCTCTAGATGAAATTTTGAGGCAAATATAATGAAAAAAATAAAAAATGATAAAATTTTATTATTTATAAACCAATTTAACAGCCTTACCAAAGCTGGTATCAGTTTCACTCAATCTTTAGATATTCTTATCCTCACTGAAAATGATAAAAACTTTATAAATATTCTCAAAAAAATTCGTTATAATCTTAATAATGGAAAAAGTATTCATGACAGTTTTAAAAGTTTTGAAAACATTTTTGGAACATATTTTATATACATGCTAAAAATAGGAGAAATAAGTGGTTTATTTAATAAAGCTTTAGATTCTTCATATTCTTACCTAGAGTACAAAATTAATAATAAACAAAAAATTATTAACTTACTTATTTATCCAACTATAATCTTTTGTATAAGTCTTTTAATTTTAACCTTTCTACTTTTATTTATTCTTCCAAATTTTTTAACATTTTTTAAAGACAATAATCTTGAACTTCCAAATTCAACAAAGTTTCTTATATCCATTTCAAATAACTTCACTTATATTACACTTTTTTTCTCTTTTCTTACTTTATTTCTAATGTTCCTAAAAAAATATATTGACTCACAGCCTAACCTTAAACTAAAAAAAGATAGCTTTTTGCTAAATTTATTTTTTTTTGGAAAAATCATTAAATTATTCTATGCTATAGAAATTTATTATTCTTTATATATATTTCTTGAAGCCGGCATTAATCTCATTGAAGGTATAAATATTGTGGAAAGGAATATTAACAACCTTTTTATAAAAAGAAACTTAATAAGAATAAAAAAAGACATAAATATGGGTATTCCACTAAGCTCAACCTTAAAAAATTTGAACTTATTCACAGAGCGTTTTCAAACTTTTATAAAAGCTGGAGAGGAAGGTGGTTTTTTAGCTGAAACTTTTTTAGAAATTTACAAAATTTTAAAAATTGAATATGAATTCATACAAAGAAAATACATTGCTTTTGTGGAACCTATAGCAATTCTTTTTTTAGGGGGCTTGATTGCATTTATTCTTTTAGCAATATACTCCCCTATTCTATCAATAACAGACTCTATTTAAATTTTATATTACTAGGAGGTTTTTTATGAAAACTAAGGCATTTTCACTTATCGAAATCATTGTTGCTGTTGCTATTATTGCTACTTTATCTGGTATAGTTGGTTTAAAGTTAAAAGATCATGTTGCTAAATCCAAAGATACACAAGCCATTGCTTCTTTGAATACTATCAGAACCGCTATTCAAATTTATCAACTTGAAAATTCTGAAGTTTTATTTGAAGGGAACTTAACTGATGAATACTCAAAGGAAAAGGTAAAAATTGCATTAAATAAACTTGAAAAGTATCTAGAAAGTAATTCAAAAAATATAATTAATAACCCTGAATTTGAAATTGGCGGATCTCAAAATGAAACTGATAAAAAAATTATTTATGGTGGAAAAGTTAGAATTACATTTAAAAATCCTGATTCTACCGGCATAAGTGATGGGTATTCTATATGGTTAGAACCTTTTGACGGTACAAAAGAACTAGATATTAGAGGCAATAAATGGATAGAGTATTAATTATTCTACTTTATTTCACACTTTTGTTAGTTATGTATATAGATATAAATAAAAAATTCATTCCTAATTTCATAAACATTTTTATCCTTATATTAGCTATATTCTATTCTGCTTTAAAAGAACCATTAAATTTTTTTATAGCCATTTCAACATATAGTCTTCCGCTAATCTTAATTTATGGCTATGTATCTGATTTTTTAAAAAAAGAGGTAATTGGTTTCGGAGATATTAAACTTATAATTTCATTATCTGCTTTTATTTATCAACCCACGATTAATCTTTTCCTACAAATATATATTTTTTATTTAATAATCTTTGTAAGTGCAAGCATTTATATATTATTTTTATTCGTATACAAATTTTTTAAAAATAAAAATTGGAATTTAAAAAATAGAGAACTTGCTTTCTCTCCATTTATTATCATCAGTTTTACTGTCAATTTTATTTTTAATCTTAATTCAAATTATTGGGAGTTTTTCTTATGAAAAAAAGAGCATTTAGTTTAGCTGAGATTATTGTTTCCATAACCATCTTGATATTAAGTATTTTTCCAACTTTAAAAATAAATTCTAGACAAATTAAAATTATAAAAAAATTAGAACTTTCTAATTCAAGTCTAAATCTTTTTTCTTCCTTAAATACTTTTTTACTATCTGAAAATATCCTTATTGATAATAATAGTTCTTTTGAATTTAGAAATTATGCCGAAATTGAGAGTTCAGAAATTTTTAAAGACTTAAATTTAAAATATTACCCAAAACAAGATTTTATACTAAGAGTTTTTCTGAAAAATGAAAATGTAAATTTTTTTCATAATATCTTAGTGTGCAAAATTATAAATTTAGAATTTTCTGATTCCTGCAATTATTATACTTCAAAAATAATAAAATTTGAGGATTAATTATGTATACTTACAAAAATAAAGCATTTAGTTTTTTAGAAACTATAGTATCTATTAGTATTGTTATTTTTTTTAGTAGTATCTCTTTTAGTTTAGTAAAATCTATGTCCACAACCTTTTTTTTGCTGAATAATGATTACAAGAAAGAAAAAAATATTATTACTATAAAAAATTTATTACATGGGCATATATTTTGGATTAAAAATCCTGAGCTTAGGTTAATAAATATAAAAAATAGTAATAATTCCCTTACTTTTAGAGAAATATTTTCAAAAAAATCTGAAAATAACGGTAATACTCTAATCATAAAGTATAATTTTTTGATTCCCTAGAAAATAAAATATACACTGTTTATCGTTGCTTTTCTTTCTATGAAAAAAATTTTTCTATCTTCTATTTCAATCAATATGACTTTTTTAAGCTGAATGAAGGAAGAGATTCTGCCATCATTGCTAAAAATTATCAAGGTTTCTTCTATTTGGAAAATAATTATCTCAGATTAATTATAAAAGATTTGGAGAATGATAAAAATTATGAAATTACCTTGCCTATCCTATAAAAAAGGTTTTTTTACTGTATATGTACTCTTCCTCTTATCTATTTTTTTATTTTTTATTACTATTACTCAAATAATAATAAATTCAAAAATAGATTTCTTTAAAAATACTCAAGTTTCTACAAAAAATGTATTCGATTTACAAATACTAGATACTATAATAACTACGGAATTAAAAGTTATTGAATCTTATTCAAAAGATAATAAAATTTTAGAAATAAATAATTTTTTTGACAGCGATATCAACAATAATAAAATTTTTCTGATCAGAAGATATGAAGATAGAATTTCTTTAGGTGGATATACAATATATAATGATGGAGAAAATGTCAATTATTATAATAGCTTAATTAAAAAACTTGAAAAAGGAATTGAAAATATTGATATACATTATGTAAAAAAATAAATATCGATAATGCCTCTTATTCTCTTTATGCAACTATTAACTACAAAACAAATTTTTCAAATCTTCCTGAAAATCTGACTTTTTTTAAAATAAAAAGGATATGGGTAAAAGAAAATGATTAAAAATTTATTTCCTATCATATACATTAAAGATTTTAAACTCAATCAAAAAGAAAAAGTTGTTCTTTGTCTTGAAAACTATTATTTTAATATTTTTAAATTGAAAATAGATAATATTATCAATCAAGAAGATAGAATTTCTAAAATTGAAGAACACTTAGAAATACACTTCCCTCGCTATAATTCTTCCAATTTTGTTTTGAGATATGAATACTTAGAAAAAAATAAGAATTTTGAAGTCCTGCTAGTCTATTTATTTGACCTTGAAAAGTTAAAAATTTCTTATGATTTTGAAAAAAACAACTTAAAAATTCTCTCTATTATTCCATCATTTATGCTTTGTAGAAACTATAAAAGCAATAAAAATTTTTTCAATTTTGATATAAGTGAACAAGGCTTGGTTATTTCTAAATATGAAAATGAAAAATTGACAGACTTTACTTTTTATCAAAATGATGCCTCTTTTATTATTGATAATAATCACGAATTTAACAGTTTAAATTTTACTAATACCATAAATACACATTTAAAAAATATTGATTCTGATTTTGAAATTATTTTTACTGGGAAGAAAATAGATACAACTCATTTAGACCTTCTTAATAAGACTTTTTCTTTCTTAAACATTCAAGAGATTGATCTTAGAAAATATCTAAACTTTTTACCTAATGAATTACAAAAAAAATATGTGCTTTACTATATAAATTTAAAATATCTTATTTGTATTTTTGTTAGTATGATTATTTTTATATTTTCAACTATTTTTCTATACTATAAAATCTCGATTTTAGAAAAACAACTCAATGAAATCGAAGTTGAAATAAACTTATTAGCTGAAACAAATGAAGATATTCGTAATAAAATTGCAAATATTGAAGAAGACTTAACTAAACTGGAGCTCGAAATAAAAAACAAAATTACAGTTAATTTTAATGTAGGAGATCTTTTTAAAGAATTGCAATACATTACTCCAAAAAATATAAAAATTTCTTCTATTGAATATGATGGTAAAAAAATTATAAATATTTTAGGTTCTTCAATTAGTCTTACAGATATATATACTTTTTTAGATAATATACAAAATTCTGAAAAATTAGTCTTGGAAAATTATGATTATATTTTAAAAAGTCAAAACGAATTGGACTTTAAGTTTGAACTTAGCTTAAAAAATTAACTTAATAAACTAATTTTTATTAATAGGAGTAGTTATGAATTTTAATCTTGATTCTCGTCCAAAAAACATTTTTAAACTTTCTTTGTTAATAATTCTCTACTTGGCTTTTTTCTATTTTTTAATTTTTAAAAATATTCTTAATTTTTTTGAATTAAAGGAATATATAGCTTCAAGTGAAATAAAAAAAGAAAAGATTAAAATTGAAAACGAAGAACTAAAAAAATCTTTAGAGATAAAAAAGAAATCTTTTGAAGAGCGTCTTACATATATTAATAATATTAATGTAAACAGAAACAAGAAATTAATTTTTTCTAAAATTAGTGAAGCTTTAAACACAATAAATATGTATATGATGAAAAATAAAATTGATTTTGTTAGTCTTGGTCGTATTCAAAAAAATGAAAATATCATAAATGTTAGTTTATCTTTTATGGCCAATGAAGAAAATACTGTGAATTTTATAAAAGATATAGAAAATTCTGCCTTCTATTTTTCTCTAAATGATTCTTATTTTAAAATAGAGCTTTCTGAAAAAAATTTATTATCCAAATTTTATATTAAGTTTAAAGTAGCTGAAAACTTTAAAAAAATGTATATAATTGATAATAAAAATTATAGCCTTTTTAACCATATTGAGAATTTAGAGAATTCAAATTCTTATATGCGTATTGGCAATAATATTTTTTATAAAGAAAATAGCATCAACAATATAAAGGGAGGACAAAAAGAATGAAAAAATTATTTTTTCTTATATTCTTTATTTTTTTCTCAATCTTATATTCTAATGAAATTAAAAGAGATATTGACATATCTAATATGCCTTTAGCTGATGTTGCTAATATCCTCTCTAAAGAAACTGGGCAAAATATTATTGCTTCGCAAGAAGCAAAAAATATCATAGTTGATGCTTATTTTGAACAAGGGGACAACATTTCAACAATCTTATATATTCTCGCTGATGCCTATAATCTAAATATTACAAAAAATTCTAATTCTACTATCATTTCTACTAAAAAAGAAGAGAGATTCAATGGTTCTAAATTAATTGTAAAGATTTTAAATTCATTAACAAATGAACCTATTGAAAATGTCAGTTTAGTATTAAAGGATAAAAAAATTTTTCAAGCTTCGAGTAATGAAAATGGTATTCTAATTATTGATCATCTACCTAAAGCTGTTTACCTTGCTAAATTTACAGGTAATAACTTTGAAACAAAAGCTGAAATTATAGACATTAATAAGTCTGTCCTTTCACTTGATATATATTTAACTCCTATGCCTCACGAGCAGAATACTATAATTAAAAAAGATAATTTCAATACTACATCTTTTTTTGAAAGGGATGGAAATTTATTACATACAGAAAACTTTACATTATTTAATATAGGAACAGAAGATATCAAAAAACTCTTAACTGAAAGTTTTGGAGAAAGTATTAAAATCAGTTCTCTTCCAAAAATAAATAAATTAACTATTGTGGCTGAAAAAGATGTTTTGGAGAGTGCAAAAAGAATAATAAAAGATATAGATAAAAATCCCAGACAAGTTAGGATAAGTTCTGAAATTTTAGATATTTCAAATAATTTATTTGAAGAACTAGGCTTTGATTGGATTTATACCGAGAATATTCCCCAAGAAAATTCCAATTCATCTTTATCTGCAAATATATTGAGAACTGCATCTGCTGTAGCAACAGGGACAGTTTATGGAAGTCATGCAACTATATTAAGACAATTTAATAATAAAAACAATATTTTGGATGTCAGCATAAATATGCTAGAAGCAACAAATGATTTAATTATAAGTTCTATGCCTACGATTACTATTGCAAGTGGTGAAGAAGGAGAATTCAAAGTTACAGAAGAAGTTATCGTTGGAGAAAAAAGGGAAAGAAATAGAAATAACAATGAAAATAATTCTCACACTTACATCACAGAACCTGTATTTAAAGAGGCTGGCTTAATTTTAAAAGTAAAACCACTAATAAAAGATAACGATGAAATTACTCTTTTTATTTCCATTGAGCTTAGTAATTTTAAATTTAAGAAAAATTTACTTAATGTTGGAGAGATCAATTCAGGAACTTTCAATTCTGAAGGCGGCTCAAAAGTTGGAAGAAGTCTTTCTACAACTGTAAAAGTAAAAAATGGAGATACTATATTATTAGGAGGTTTGAAAAAATCTATAAAGCAATCTATGGAAAGTAAAATCCCAATTTTAGGCGATATTCCTTTAATTAATTTTTTCTTTAAAAATATTTCAAAAAGAGATGAAAATTCAGATATGTATATAAAGTTAAAAGTAGAAATTGAAGATATCTAATACCTCCTTTGAAATGGGCAGAAAAGTTTTTGCCAAGGGCTTTTCTGCCCTAAAATTTTTCAAAAAAATTTTATAATAATTTTTTGAATGTGTTATAATTATTTATAACACATTCTTTTTTTGTGAAAGGAGTTCTTTATGTCAATTTGTAAACTTATAGAAAATTTTAAAAATATAAAAATTGCCGTTATTGGAGATTTAATGCTTGATGAATATGTTATGGGGAGAGTAGATAGAATTTCTCCGGAGGCACCTGTTCCAGTTGTGAAAGTTTTAGAAGAAAAATTTGTACTTGGTGGCTCTGCAAATGTTGTTAATAACTTAGCAACTCTAGGTGCTAAAGTTATTTGTGGTGGCGTTGTGGGGGAAGATAAAAATTCAGATAAACTTATAGGTGCTTTTAAAAATAATGTGGATACTTCACTTATTTTAAAATGTAAAGATAGACCAACGATTGTAAAGAGAAGAGTAATTGCTGGAAATCAACAATTATTAAGATTAGACTGGGAAGAAGAGTTCCATATTAATAATGAACAAGAAGAAGAACTTCTAAAAAATTTAAAAGAAAAAATTAAAAATTTAGATGCACTTATTTTATCAGATTATGATAAAGGGCTTTTGACTCCAAACTTATCTCAAAAAATTATCCAACTCTGCAAGGAAAATGGTGTTATAGTAACAGTTGACCCTAAACCAAAAAATATTGAAAATTTTAAAGGGGCCTCTTCTATTACTCCTAACAAAAAAGAAGCTTACTCTGCTGTAAAAAAATCTTATCAAACTGATATAAATTTAGTTGGTAAAGAGCTAAAAGAAAAATTTGCTCTTGAAACAGTTCTTATAACTAGAAGTGAAGAAGGAATGACTCTGTATGATGACAAAATACATAATATTCCTACATATGCCAAGGAAGTTTATGATGTTACCGGAGCTGGAGATACTGTTATTTCAGTTTTTACTTTAGCAAAAGCTGCCGGTGCAACTTGGGAAGAAGCAGCAAAAATTGCAAATGCTGCTGGTGGTGTTGTAGTTGGAAAAATAGGAACCTCAACTATTAGTATAGAAGAGCTACTAGAAACATACAATAATATTTACGGAACTAGTGAAACTTGTGACTTATAGTTTTCAAAAAAATGATTTAAAGATAATTTATTTTTATAGGAGTTTAAGATGTTAAGAATAGGTAATGGCTATGATGTTCATAGATTGGTTGAAGGAAGAAAGTTAATGTTAGGTGGTTTTGAAGTCCCACATACGAAAGGGGTCTTAGGACATTCTGATGGAGATGTCTTACTTCATGCTATAACTGATGCAATAATTGGAGCTTTAGGACTAGGAGATATAGGTTTACATTTCCCAGATAACGATGAAAATCTGAAAGATATTAAAAGTTCTATTTTACTTGAAAAAATTAATAATATTATGCTTGAAAAAAAATATGAGATTATAAATATTGACTCAATTATAGTTATACAAAAACCAAAATTAAGACCTTACATTGATGAAATTAGAAAAAGCATTGCAAATATTTTAAAAATTGATGTTGAACTTATCAATGTAAAGGCAAAAACTGAAGAAAAACTAGGATTTACAGGAGATGAAAGTGGTGTAAAATCCTATTGTGTTGTACTGTTACAAAGGAGAGGAGATGACAAAATCTAATAATTCTTTTTTCAAAACTGTAATTGCTCTGACCTTACCTATGGCATTACAGAATTTAATTAATGTTGGTGTAGTAAGTACAGATATCATTATGCTTGGAAAATTAAATGAAGTAGTTCTATCTGCAGCTTCTCTTGCTAGTCAGATACAATTTGTTTTAACTCTTTTAATGTTCGGTATAGGATCTGGAGCAACTGTGCTAACTGCACAATACTGGGGGAAAAAAGATGTAAAATCTATTGAAAAAATTATGGGAATCGCTGTTAAGCTCTCATTTTCATTAAGCTTTATATTCTTTATACTAGGCTTTTTCTTCCCAAACTTTGCAATGAAAATATTTACAAATGATAACATGGTAATAAAAGAAGGAGTTACCTATCTGCGAATAGTCAGTATCTCATACTTACTTTCTTCTATTTCTGTCGTTTATCTAGTCTTGATGAGAAGTGTAGAAAAAGTTGTTGTTTCAACTATTATTTACGCTCTTTCATTAGTTATAAATTTTATAATAAATTATATTTTAATTTTTGGAAATTTCGGCTTTCCTATGATGGGAATTGCAGGTGCTGCTATTGGTACTTTATTTGCAAGGCTTTTTGAATTATCAGCTACTCTTTATTATAATTTTAAAAATAAAGATTTCGTTATGCTAAAACTGAAATATATTCTCAATGAAGATAGATTTTTAAAAAGAGATTTCTTAAAGTATTCTGTTCCTACAATATTAAATGAATTATTTTGGAGTGCTGGAATGGCTGCAAGTGCTGCTATTTTAGGAAGATTAGGAACTTCTATTGTAGCGGCTAATTCAATAACAAGTGTAGTTAGACAATTATCAATGGTTGTAGTTTTTGGGCTTGCTAATACAACTGCTATTTTAGTTGGAAGAGAAATTGGTTCTCACAATTATAAAACTGCTGAAACTTATGCAAAAAAATTACTCTTATTTTCATTCATTTTCAGCTTAATTGGAGTAATTTTAATTTACTTTATTAGTCCTTTCATTATAAAAAATTATGCAATGACGGACGAGATACGAGAATATTTGAACTTCTCATTAAAAATTCTAATGTATTATATTTTATGTCAAGGCATTACTGCTTCATTAATTGTAGGAATTTTTAGAGCCGGAGGAGATACAAAATATGCTCTTTATTTAGATGCTTTTTCTCTGTGGGCATGGTCTATTATTTTATCAGCTATTGCCGCTTTTTATTTTAAAGCTCCTGTTAAATTTGTTTACTTTTTAATAATGTCTGATGAAATAGTGAAATTGCCATTTGGGTTGTGGAGATTTAAGTCAAAAAAATGGCTTAATAATGTGACAAGAGAAAACAAAGAATTAAAATAAATTTTTATTGATATAGTTTGGAGAAACAATAAATGATTAAAAATAATTTAGAAAAAGGATATGTACAAATATATACGGGGAATGGAAAAGGCAAAACAACTGCTGCACTTGGGCTAACAGCTAGAGCTGTTGGAAATAATTTTAAAGTTTTTTTCTGCCAATTTATGAAAGGAAAAGACTATGGAGAACTAAAAACCTTAGCTTCCTTTCCAACTGTCAAACACGAAAGATATGGTCGTGGAATTTTTATAAGAAAAAAAGAAAATGTGACAGATGAAGATATTTCTCTTATGAGATCTGGCTATGAAAGTTTAAAATCTGCCTTACTTAGTGGGGAATATGATATAATTATTGCTGATGAAATTATTGGGACACTAAAATTTGACTTAATTTCTATTGATGAAATTAAGTTTTTAATAAAAAATAAACCAAATCATGTAGAACTTATTTTAACTGGTAGAAATGCTCCCGAAGAATTAATTGAGCTTGCTGATTTGGTAACAGAAATGAGAGAAGTTAAACATTACTTTCAAAAAGGTGTTTATGCTAGAGTTGGGATTGAAAAATAAAAATACACTACAAAAAGAGGCTAAAGCCTCTTTTTTAATGTTATTTTAACTTATTTATAGGATACAACTATTTTCTCTTACAATATCATTACAAAAGTCCCCGCAACAATCAAAGCACAACCTATAAGAGCTTTAACAGTAATATGTTCTCCTAAAAATATAAAAGCAAGTAATATTGTAAGAACTATACTCAACTTATCAATAGGCACAACTTTTGAAACCTCTCCAATTTGTAGTGCCTTATAATAACATAACCATGAAGCCCCTGTTGCTAAACCTGATAAAATTAAAAATATCCAACTTTTTTTACTAATATCAACTATCCCCGATTGAGTTCCAGTTATAAAAACCATAGCCCATGCCATTAAAACTACAACAACTGTTCTAATAGCTGTTCCTAAATTTGAATTGACTCCGTCTATCCCAATTTTTGCAAGTATAGATGTCAAAGCTGCAAATATAGCCGATAGTATTGCAAATATAGCCCACATAATCTCTCCTTTTTACATATTATCCAAATATGAAAAATACTCTCCCTTATTTTTCCAACCTACAATTTTTTCTAAATTTACATTTTTAGCAGACTGCATTATACTCTTTTTTATATTAGGATTATTTTTTACAAGTAAATCCAATAATTCTTTAGTTTCTTTTCTCTTGCTAGAAGTTTTCCCTGCAGCAACAGTACAGCCACAATTCATAGGTGAAAGCCCATTAGTTCTCACCCATTTTTTTATATTCTCTTCTTCTACATAATAAAGTGGCCTTATCAATTCCATATCAAAATTATCTGCCTTCAATTTAGGAAGCATAGTTTCAAATTTTGCCATATAGAACATACTCATAAGAGTCGTTTCTACTACATCATCAAAATGATGACCCAAAGCAAGTTTATTGCAACCTAAGGCAGTTGCTTTAGAATATAAGCTTCCTCTTCTCATCTTTGCACACATATAGCAGGGATAATCTTTTGCAATTTTTTCAGCGATTTGAAATACATTATCTGGATAAATTTCTCCAGGAATATTTAAGTACTGTAAATTTTTTTCCAGTCTTTTTAAATTCTCCTCATTAAAACCGGGGTTCATTGAGATAAAAACAACTTCAAATTTAGTTTTACTTGCTCTTTTTAGTTCTTGAAAAAGTTTAGCCAAGAGCAAGCTATCTTTTCCACCTGAAATTGCAACTGCTATTTTATCCCCATCATTTATCATTGAAAATTCTTTTAAAGCATGTATAAAAGGTGTCCATAGTTCTGAACGAAATTTTTTCTGTATACTTTTTTCTATTTCCTCAATAGGTTTTAAAGGAACATCAGGAATTATTGCTTCACATACCACTTTTCCTATACTGCTCTCTATATTTTTTATCTCCATTTTCTAATCTCCTAATTTTTTTATATATTATTATATAATTATATGAGCGTATTTACAAATAAAAAAACTGGTTTTTTTACCAGTTTTCATATCTTTATAACTCCACTTAATTTCTACTTATTCTTTATCTTTTAGATTTTTTTCTATATTATTAATAACTCTTTCTAAATATTCTTCAAATTTTACTATTTCTATCTCAGAAAAACCAGCAAATACTTTTAAAACAATTTCATCAATTATCTCTCTATATTCTTTCTCCAATGTTTTGGCAAAATCTGTTAATTCTATAATTGTTTTTCTTTTATCTTTTTCAGAAATTTTCTTTTTAATTAAATTCATATTTTCCATACGAGCTAACATAGTTGTTAAAGTATTTAATGTCAATCCTGTTTTATCTGCTATTTCCTTGCTACTTATGCCATCCTTTTTCCAAAGGACATGTAAAATTTTTGATTGCTCTCCATTATATTCTTTAATTCCTCTTCTTGTTAACTCTTTATTTGCTAATCTTGTATTTAATTGTTTTATCTTATTAATATAGATAGCACAGTTGTGTTCCATAATTTGCCCTCTCTTTAAAATTTTATTTTTTCTCCATCATTTGGAACAAAAACTCTATTTGTATCTAAATTTTTAACTTCAATAAATGTTCTTAATTCTTTTCTAGTTAATGTATTATGATTTGTAGTATCCATATGAACTGCTACTATTTTTGTTTTTGGAGCAAATTTGTACATTCTTTCTAAGTCCAATTTACCCATTATTATTGCCTTTTCTTCAAAGTCAGAATTTTGTGCAAATTCGGCTTGACCTGTATTCATTATTATTATATCAGGTTTATAATCTGTTACAACATCTTCTACACTTTTTCTCCAAATAGTATCACCAACAATATATATTGTTTTTTCATTTTCTGCTCTAAATACTACTCCCATAGCTTCACCTAATATTTGTGCAACTTGTGGGACTTTATACATTGTATCTGTACCATGTTGTCCTTTAGTTTTAGTTAATGTAATGTTCCCAATTTTTGTATCATTTCCTACAACTTTTACATCTTTAAATCCTTGAGATAATATTAATTCTTTATCTTTTTCATGTTGAACATAAATAGGTGTATTTTTGTTTATAGTATCTTGTGCAGCTTTATCCCAGTGATCTTCGTGAGTGTGAGTTACTATAACAGCATCTATCCCTTTTACAATTTTTTCTTTTGCCATAGGTAAAGGTATCAATGGATTTTTAGCCTCTGAATTATATGTCCCTGGAAAACCTTCCATGCTGTCTTTATCTGCAAAAAATGGGTCAATTAATATTTTTTTCCCGCCATAATTTAAAATTCCAGTTGCATTTCTAATATGAGTGTATTCAATTACATTTTCTTGATTTGCTAATACACTAATTCCCAATAGCATAAATAAAATTCCTAATAATTTTTTCATTTTTTCTCCTCTTTTCTTTTTTAAATATTTCTATATAGAAGTTATTTAGATGGTACTATATGGAACTATTTTTGTCAACTATTTTTTATTCACTGCTTAGATAATTTTATTTTATAAAAACTGAGTATTAAAAAACTGGCTTTTAAAAGCCAGTTTTTTTTATAAATATTTCAATTTCCCTCTAAAATCTTCAATAGTTTTATACCCTTTTTCCCTCATAATAACTTTTAATTCCTCTGTTATTCTTCTAAAAGCATCTGGTCCCTCTTTATGTAAAGTAGTCCCAATTTGCACCATACTTGCACCACACAAGATATGTTCAAAAGCATCTTTTCCTGTCAATACTCCACCTGTTCCTATAATTTTAATATTTGAATTTAATCTTTGGTAAAATGCATGAACATTCGCAAGAGCTGTTGGCTTTATATACTCTCCTCCAATTCCACCAAAACCATTTTTAGGCTTTATTACAACTGTTTCATCATTTATGACCAATCCATTCCCTATACTATTTACACAGTTTATAAAAGTTAAAGGAAATTTATTAAATACTGCTGCTGCCTGATCGAAATGTACCATATCAAAGTAAGGCGGTAATTTTATTCCTAAAGGCTTTTTAAAATATACAAAAATATCTGTAAGTAGTTTTTCTGTTGTTTCTAAATCATAAGCAATCTGAGGTTTCCCTGGTACATTAGGACAAGATAAATTAAGTTCTGTCAGACCATTAAAATCACTATCTTGAACCCTTTTTAATAAAGTATGAGTTTCTTCTTGAGATAACCCAACCAATGAAAAGAAAAAAGTTCTTTTTGGCATAGTTTTTTGTAGTTCTAAAAGATAATCTAAATAATATTCAAAACCTAAATTAGGTAAGCCCATTGAATTTATACAACCTAAATCAGTATCATAGTAACGAGGCAATGGATTTCCCTCACGAATATTTAAAGTTGCAGTTTTGGTTACAAAAGAACCAGCATCTGAATTTATAACTTTTTCTAATTCCTCACGATCATAACAACATACACCTGCTGCATTCATAAAACAATTTTCAAATTCATAATTTCCAATCTTTGTCTTTGTTGATACCATGATACTACCTCCATAATTTTATTTTTCTCATTATAACAAATTTATTTCAAAAAATAAATCATATATAAAATATATTTTATTCTTATATCCTTTTTTCATCTAAAATTCTCAAATTATCTTTTCTATAAAAAAGAAGTTCACAAATAATTTTGAGAACTTCTTTTTTAAACTATTTTAATCTTGATTTTACAATAAAATATCTTTTAAAACTTTTCCAATATCATTTTTTATTTATTTTCTAAAAATTTTTTAGATATTTCATAATTTTCTTTAAAACTATCAAAAAATTTAACATATGATTTTAGTGAAGTATAAAAATAGTTAGTTTTTTGATTATAAAATTCTTCTGGAATAAAATTTTTAATTTTATTCTCTAAACTTTTCCAATTTGTAAGATAATTTTCAAAGAGTACTAAATCTTCTGTCTGAATTTTTTTATCTTCGCTTGCCATTATTGTTTCTATTCTCGTTCTCACTTCTGAAAAAATAGAAGAGTTGTATTTTTTTAAATCCATAAAATCTTCCTGAATTTCTTTTACAATATTTCTTTCAAAATCTTTTACAAATTCATCTACAAGACTTAATCTTACATGTGAATTGCTCCCAGAAAAAAAAGATCCCAGTCTATTTTTATCGTCAAAAATTTTTTCTGATAAGTAAGATAAGTACTCTTTACTTATATATATTTTATCTAGTTTTGTTCCTTCCCCTATTCTAGCTATAATTTTGTTAATACTATAAAATAAGTGTACCTTCCCAGCTCTATTTCTCATTTCATAGAATTTTTCTAAAAATTCTGTTCTTTTTTCCATTCTATTACCTTTCTAATTTCTTCTTATATATTTAAAAACATTACCGATAATTTAAAATATACTATAAGTGCTGCTGTGTCCACTATTGTTGTTATTAATGGACTCGCCATTATGGCAGGGTCTATCTTCAATGACTTTGCAATAAGCGGAAGTACCCCACCAATAACTTTTGCCATTATAATAGTTGCAAACAGACTGGCACATACAACAAGTGAAATATCCATTCCGATCTTTTCAAAAAAATATAGTCTTATGAAATTAAAACTTGAAAGTATAGTTCCAACAATTAAACTTACCCTAAATTCTTTCCAAATAACTTTAAGAATATCAGAGAATTCAATTTCTTCAAGTGCAATTCCACGAATAATTAATGTTGAAGATTGAGCACCTGCATTTCCTCCCGTATCCATAAGCATTGGAATAAAAATAGCTAATATTACTGCTGTCTGCAATGTATCTTCATATTTTTTTATAATTAGACCTGTAAAAGTTGCTGATACCATTAAAATTAACAACCATACTATTCTGTGTCTGGCTAATGAGAAAACAGATTCTTTCAAATATTCTTGATCTGATGGATTCATCGCTGCCATTTTTTGAAAGTCTTCTGTATTTTCTTGGTCAATTACATCGACTATATCATCTACTGTAATTACTCCGACTAATCTATCTTCATTATCCACAACAGGCATTGTTGTTATATCATATTTTCTAAATAGACTCGCAATTTCTTCTTGGTCATCTCTAGTTTGCACACTTATAATATTTGTTTCCATCTCGTTTTCTATTAATGAATCATCATTTGAAAGAATTAATGTCTTTAAAGATATCCAACCAACTAACTTTCTTTTATTATCTGTTACAAAACAAATATCTGTTTCTTCTCTATCAATAGCAACTTGTCTATAATATTCTATTGCCTGCTTTACAGTCAAAGTTCCTTTAAAAGAAATATATTCAACAGTCATTACCGACCCTGCTGAAGTATCTGGATACTTTAGTATTTGATTTATTAATTTTCTTTTGTCATGTGATGTGTTTTTTAGAATTTTATCCACAATATTGGCAGGCATTTCTTCTATAAAGTCTACTGTATCATCAAGATACATTTCATCCATGATATATCTTATTTCTTCATCCGTAATATTTTCAATAACTTCTTGTTGTTTTTCAGGTGACAAATAAGAAAATACTTCTGATGATAAATCTTTTGGTAGTATTTTAAAAATTATCAAACATTTTTCTTTAGGAAATTCTTCAAATGCCTCTGCTATGTCTATGGGGTTTTCATCCAACAATATTTCCTTTAGTTCTGATAATTTATTTTGTTCTAATAATGTTAGTATTTCTTCCATTTTTTCACCCCTTTTATTTTATAAATATAATTCCTTTTAAAGTCTATTTATTTTTCATATCTTTTTATAAATTCTTCTTTAAACTCTTTGAATCTACTTTCTTTTATAGCTTTTCTTGCATCTTTCATAAGTTTTATTAAAAAATATAAGTTATGGTAAGATGTTAAACGCAATCCTAAAACTTCTTGAACTTTGATCAAATGTCTTATATATGCTCTACTATAATTTTTACATACATAGCACTCACATTCTTCATCTAATGGTCTTGTATCTTCTGCATATTTTGCACTTTTTATTACAAGTCTTCCATCTTTTGTAAATACTGTCCCATGTCTTGCAAGTCTAGTTGGTTGAACACAGTCCATCATATCGATTCCACTTTCAACTGCATTTAGCATATCTACTGGCTCTCCAACTCCCATCAAATACCTAGGTTTCTCATCTGGACATTTTTCTACAATATAATCAAGTATTCTATACATATCTTCTCTAGGTTCCCCAACTGCAAGTCCACCTATTGCATAGCCTGAAAAATCTTCATCCATTTCTTTCAGTTCATTTAAGCTTTTTTCTCTCATATCTTCATAAATTCCACCTTGAACTATTGCAAATAAGCCTTGTGTTTCCTTATTCTTGTGTGCTTCTATGCATCTTTTTGCCCATCTTGTTGTTCTTTCTATTGACGGTAGAATATATTCTCTTGATGATAATCCAGGTGGACATTCATCAAAAAGCATTACTATATCTGAACCTAAATTATTCTGAATGTTTATAGATTTTTCGGGAGAAATAAAGTGTTTTGAACCATCTATATGAGAACTGAAATACACTCCTTCTTCCTTTATTTTTCTCAAATCTCCTAAACTAAAAACTTGAAAACCTCCACTATCTGTTAGAATTGGTTTTCCCCAATTCATAAACTTATGTAAGCCTCCCAATCTTGCTATTAATTCATCATTTGGTCGTAAATATAGGTGATAGGTGTTTCCTAGTATAATTTCACTCCCTATGTCAATAAGTTCTTCTCTTGACATAGTTTTTACACTTGCCTGTGTTCCTACTGGCATAAAAACTGGAGTTTCTATTTCACCATGTGGAGTCGATATCACTCCTGCTCTTGCTTTCCCATCTTGTGCTTCCAGTCTATATGTAACAGGTAATTTTTTCATTCTTTTTCTCCTAACGCTCTACTGAAATTACATCTTTAATCTTTAGAATATTATTTAATAAATGATCATATTCTTGCTTATTGTTAATTTCAATAGAAATTTTTACTTTTACTAACTTTTCTCCATTTCTTCTCATTTCATTAGAATTAAGAGAAGTCACATTTATTTTGTGGTTTGCAATTAAATTTACTATGTCCATTAACATATTTAATCTATCTCTTACAATTACCTCAAAGCTAAAATTATACTTATTAGTTCTTGTTTCAAGCATTCTTTTATCCCAATTTACTAAAATTTCTCTGCTCGGATCTCTTTCCACCATATTTTGAAAATTTGGACAATCTTTTCTATGCACTGTTATTCCTGTTAATTTAGTAACAAAACCTCCTATATCATCTCCTGGAAGAGGTGTACAACATTTAGCAAACCTAATAAGAGTATTATTTACTCCATCTATAACAATTCCAAAATCATTTTTTCCTTTTTTTTGTCTTTCTTCTTGCTTTTTTATAACTTCTTCAATTGTCAGAGCAGAGGCAGCTCTTTCTTTTTCAATTCTTGTTTTAAATTTATTTACTATAACTTCTAAACGGCTTCTTTTTTCGCCGACATGATAATAAAATTCATCCAAATTTGTAATGTTATTTTTCTCCATATGTTTCACTACAATTGGATCTTCTTCAGCTTCCTTTAAAGATATTGACAATCTAGATAATTCTTTTTCTAAACTATCCTTTCCTATTTTAACTATATTTATTTTGTTTTCATCTTTTAAAAACTTCTTTATTTTACTTTTTGCACTATTTGTAATTACTATATCTAACCAATCTAAATTTGGTCCTTTAGAATTTTTTGATGTTATTATTTCTACTTTGTCACCACTTATTAATTTATGATCAATTGCAACCATTCTACCATTTACTTTAGCACCAACATATCTACAACCTACTTGTGTATGTACCATAAAAGCAAAATCTAGCACAGTCGCTCCAACTGGCAATTCAATTATATCTCCCTTAGGTGAAAATACAAAAATTGTACCTTTATCTATATCACCTGTAACTGAATTTATAAAATCTTCCGTTGTATCTGATTCATTTTGAAATTCTATAATATGCCTTAGCCAACCATAAATATTATCATCTTTAGAACTTTTTTTATTTTCTTTATAATTCCAGTGAGCAGCAATTCCCTCTTCAGCTATTTCATCCATATCTTTTGTTCTAATTTGTATTTCAATAAACTTAGCTAAAGGCCCTACTATTGTTGTATGTATTGATTGATAATTATTTGACTTTGGTACCGCTATATAATCTTTAAATCTTCCAGGAACTGGTGTAAATTTACTATGTACTATTCCTAAAACATGGTAGCACTCCGTTTTGTCATTCACAATTACTCTAACGCCCATCAAATCATAAATATCTTCAAATTCTTTCCCTTTTTGATACATTTTTTTATATATACTATAAAAATGTTTAAATCTTCCTCTAACTTCAGCTTTTATCCCTTCCTCAGATAAAATTCTAACCATGGTCTGAATAAAATTATCTATATAATCTTTTCTCTCAGTTTTTGTATTATCAACAAGAGCTTTTATCTCAGAGAACTCTTTATTGTGTAAATAATAAAATGCTGTATCTTCAAGCTCTGACTTAATTTTTGCCATTCCTAATCTGTGAGCCAACGGTGCATAAATATCTAGTGTTTCTTTAGATATACTTATTTGCTTTTCTGGCTTCATAAATCTTAAGGTTCTCATATTATGAAGTCTATCTGCTAGCTTTATCATGATTACTCGAATATTTTCAGCCATAGCCAGTATCATTTTTCTAATATTTTCTGATTGGTTTTTAGTTCCATTTGGTAAAGTTTGAAGTTTAGTAACTCCATCTACCAACACTGCAACAGTTTCACCAAAATTATATTTTATATCGGCAATTGGAATTAAAGTATCCTCTACTATATCATGCAATATTCCTGCAACAATAGTTTCTGTATCCATCTTCAATTCTATTAATATCTTTGCAACTTCAACAGGATGCATTATATAGTCCTCTCCGGACTTTCTATACTGTCCCACATGTGATTCTTCTGCAAAAATAAGTGCTAATTTTATTTTTTCTAAGTCTACTTCCAAATGATTTTTATTTATTGCTTCAACAATCTGACTATAATAATCAATGTGCCCATCCATAAGATTCCTTCTTTCCGGTGTTAGCTTAATATGACATCAATGTAAGTATAGGATAATTCTTTAACTTTTCTCTCCCTTTTAATTCATTTAATTCTATTAAAAATGCCAATCCTGCTACTACTCCACCCAATTTTTCAACTAATTTTACAGCTGCTTCAACAGTTCCTCCTGTTGCTAATAAGTCATCCACTATTAATACCCTTTGCCCTGGTTTTATTGCGTCTTTATGTAAACATAAAGTGTTTGATCCATATTCTAAATCATAAGAATATTCTATAACTTCACGAGGTAATTTACCTGGTTTTCTAACAGGAACAAAGCCTATTCCTAATGCATAAGATACAGGACATCCAAATATAAAACCTCTTGCTTCCGGTCCTACGACTAAATCAACATTGTGCTCTTTTGCAAATTCCATAATTCTATCAGTAGCATATTTAAATGCCTCTCCATCATTCATAAGAGGTGTTATATCTCTGAATAATATTCCTTCCTTTGGGTAATTTTCAACTGTTGCTACATATTTTTTTAAATCCATCTTCATCTCCATTATTTTTTATTTTCTATTTCTAAAATTTTTTGATAATAATATTTCGCTCTTTCATAATTTTTGTTATGCAGAGCCATTTTTAATTGGCTGTTATTGTATAGTAAACTATTTTTATCTAAAATTTGCTCAGAATATTTTTTAACTGCCTCATAATCATTTTCTATATACGCTATTTCTAATAAACTTTCTATTGAATTTTCATCATATGCCCTCATTAGCAATGCTTCATTATAATACTCCTTTGCTTTACTTAAATTTCCTAAATCAGCATATAGAAAGCCTAATTCTCTAATAATCTTAATGTTACTTTTATCTAGATTATATGCTTTTTTATAATTCTCTAAAGCAGATACTTTATCACCTTTTTGGTATTCATTCAAGCCTTTTATAAAAAAGTAATTCGCACTTTTATTTGTGTTTGAACAAGCCGTCATAACAAATAATAAAACTAAAATTAATTTTTTCATATATTGTCACCTTCTTATTCAATATCTTGAAGTTTTTTTACACTTTCTTCGGTTACATATCCTCCTGAAATGATTAACTTAAATGCTGCTTCAGTATCTATATTTAATATTTTTATATCTTCTTTTGGAATACAAATTAACATTCCTGATGTTGGATTTGGAGAAGTTGGTATAAATACATTTGCAATTTCTCCTACTTGAAAGGCTTCTTTCACTGCATTATTACTTTCTGCTGTCATGAAACCTATCGCATACATTCCTTTTCTAGGATACTCAACTGCAACTACTTTTTTATATGCAGCTTCTCCTTCAGAGCTATATAGTATTCCTATAATCTGTTTAGCTGTTGTGTATACTGATTTTATTACTGGAATTTTTTCAACCAGTGCTACAAATTTTTTCATTATCTTTGAAAAAAACACAATTTTCATTGTATATCCTAAAAATGTAATAAAAGAAAAGATTATTAGAACTGATATTAAATATGTCAGTATCTTAAATTCTATTTCATGACTATGACCACTATAAATTATACTCAACAACCACCTGATTA
Source organism: Fusobacterium gastrosuis (assembly GCF_900095285.1). Classification (GTDB taxonomy): domain Bacteria; phylum Fusobacteriota; class Fusobacteriia; order Fusobacteriales; family Fusobacteriaceae; genus Fusobacterium; species Fusobacterium gastrosuis. The sequence continues at coordinate 543,761 of NZ_LT607734.1, forward strand.
CTTTTGTTATAGTTGTCCCACTTATTAATTTTATAACTATCTTTAAAAGCCAGTTAAATACATAAAAAGTTATCACTAACGGAAGTATTACCACTAAACCAGTATAAAAGTGTTTTTTCATTTTTATTCACCTTCTTGCTCTTCCTCCAATACTTTTATAAGTACTTTAGAAACTCTCATTTTATCTACTTCAAGTACTCTTAAATAAATATTATCTATTGTTATCTCATCATTAACATCACATATTCTGCCTAGTTCTGTAACGATAAGTCCACCTAAGCTTTCGTAATCTTCTGAAATTGGCAAATTAATATTTAATTCCTTATCAAGAGTTTCTATATCTATCATAGCATCAACTTCATATTCGTTTTCAGCTATTTTTACAAAGAAGAACTCTTCTTCGTCATCATATTCATCTCTGATGTCCCCTACTATTTCTTCAATCAAATCTTCTATTGTTACAAGACCAACTATACCTCCATACTCATCTAAAACCATTGCTATATGGACTTGTAATTTTCTAAACTCTTTTAATATTTCAATAATTGATTTAGTTTCTGGTACATAATAAGCATTTCTAACGAATTGACTTATTGGAAGATTCAAATCTCCATTTTTTATATGTTCCATTAAATCTTTTACATAGACGACTCCTATAATATCATCTATCGTTTCATTATAAACAGGTATTCTTGAAAATCCATTTTCAATTATTTCATCCCAGACCTCATTTATTGTTTTACTCCCTTCAAATGCAAGCATTGAAGTTCTTGGTGTCATAACTTCTTTTGCTGTTGTTTCGCCCAAAGTTACAATAGAATGAATCATTTCTTTCTCATCTTCTTCTATTATTCCTTCAGCATTTCCAACATTTACAAATGAAATTATATCTTCTTCTGTTATCATCATTTGTGAACTTGTCATATTTATCCCTAAAATTCTTCCTATAAGTTTAGATATTACCATAAGAAAAGCTATTATAGGTTTAAATATAAAAGCAATAATATAAACAATAGTAATCACAAATTCAGCTATTGATGAACTGTTATTTCTTGCAATCAATTTTGGAGTTATTTCTCCAAAAATCAAAATTAACACTGTCATTATAGCAGTAGCTAAAAGTACAGATGAGCTTTTTTGCCCAAAATAATTTACAATCACAACAGTTGCTATTGATGACGCTAGAATATTTACTATATTATTACCTATAAGTAGCCCTGTTAACATAGCGTTAGGTTCTTTCAACCATTGCTTTAATAATTCATAAACTCTTCTTTTCTTTTCTACATCCAACTTTTCCAAATTATTACTTCTATACGCTGTCAACGCTGTTTCTGACGCTGAAAAAAATCCTGATAACAAAATTAAAATTACCAATATTAACACATTCAAATACGTGTCCAATTAGCCATACACCTTCCTCATTTTTCTATAATTTTACTAATTACTTCCTGTTATTCTTATGTCTTTTACTCCTTTTACTTTTCTAATTTTATCTAACATAAGCTCAACTTTTTTTAACATATCATCTGTCGTTTTAATAACAATTGTAGTTTTAGCCTCTCCATCAATGGGCATATTTTGAACTACTGTTAATATGTTCATCTCTTCTACAGCTATTACATCTAAAATGTCCGATAACATCCCTGTTCTATCTGTTACAGTTAAATGAACACTATATATTTTATCCCCTCCACTTTCAAAAAATGGTTTTATAAAATCCTTATATTTATAATAAGTACTTCTACTAATCCCTATTCTTTTTATTGCTTCATACTTTGAAATTTTGGTCTTTTGAATCAATTCATTAACCCTAATTACATTTTGAACAGATTTAGGTAAAATTCTTTTGTCTACAATATAGAATTCTTTTTTTTCTTCCTTTTTCATTTTCCCTCCAAAATATTTCGATTAGTTTTAAAAGCTTTTAATATATTTGAAAATAACATCGCTACCGTAAGAGCTCCCACTCCTCCAGGAACAGGAGTTATATAGCTAACTTTCTCTTTTACATTTTCAAAATCTACATCTCCTACTATTTTATCCCCAACTCTATTTATTCCTACATCTATAACAACAGCTCCTTCTTTAACCATATCTTTTGTTATAAAAAGCGGTTTCCCCACTGCTGATATAAGGATATCTGCGTTTTTTGTTTTATCTGCTAAATTTTTTGTAAAACTATTACAAATGGTTACTGTCCCATGTGCATTTAAAACTAATGCCGCCACAGGTTTCCCAACAATGTTACTTCGTCCAACGACTACCACATCTTTACCTTCTAGTTCTATTTTATACCTTTTTAACATTTCCATTATTCCAGCAGGTGTTGAAGGTGCTATAAAATCCTTATCATTCTGAAACAATAAGCCTAAATTTTCTGCTTTAAATCCATCCACATCTTTTGTTAATTTAATTTTATTTAAAATCTTGGTTACATTTATATGTTTTGGTAATGGTAAATTTATCATAATTCCATCAATTTCAGGATTTTCATTTAATTCATTGATTAAACTTAATAGAAATTCTTCTGTTATATCATTACCAAAGAAATACTCTTTAGCATCTATTCCTAAATCCTTACAAGATTTTATTTGTGAATTAATATATACCTTGGATGCTGGATCCGCTCCCACTAAAACTAATGCTACACTAGGTGATATCTTATGTGTTTCTCTTATCTTATCTATTTCAATTTTTATTTCTGTTTTTATTTCTTTTGCTATATTTCTTCCATCCATTAACACAGTACTTCACCTATTTTCAAAAAGCTTCCATTTATTAAATCTACTCCACTTAGTTGTTTTTTATTTTCTGGTTTAGCAGAAGTTATTATTACACTGTTATCTGCTGTTTTTATTACAACTCCCTTTCCTTTTAAAAATTCAACTACTTCTCCATTTTTTGAATTTTCATATTTCTTTTCATATGGAATTACGGAATATATTTTTAAATTTTTCCCTTCTATACTACTGAATGCCGTAGGTACTGGATTCATTCCTCTGACTAAATTAAAAATCTCTCTGCTTGTCTTATTCCAGTTTATTCTACAATCTTCTTTTTTAAAAGGTTTTACAAAACTCACCAATTTTTCGTCTTGCTTTTTTGCTTCAACTTTGTTATTTTCTATAAGTTTTATTGCTTTTAAAAGTAAAAGTGCCCCCATATTTTTTAACCTATCATGTAAAGTTAAAAAAGTATCTTCTTCTGTTATTTCAGTTTCTTCTTGAAGAATTACCGCTCCTGCATCAAGTTCTTCTTCAACATACATTATAGACACTCCACTTTTTTTATCACCGTTAATTAGAGCCGCGTTAATCGGAGCTGCACCTCTATATTTAGGTAGCAATGAAGAATGAACATTTATTATACCATATTTAGGAATATCAATAACTTCTTTAGGTAAAATTTTTCCATATGCCACAACAACAATCAAATCTGGTTGTATTTTCCTGATCTCATCAATTATTTCCTCTTCTTTAAAATTTTGGGGTTGATAAATTTTTAAACCATTCGCTAAAGCATATTCTTTCACAGGAGAATAATTAATTTTGTTTCCTCTAGCATTCGGCTTATCAATCTTTGTAAATACTGAAACTACTTCATAATCCTTATTTATAATTTCTAAACTTGGAACAGCAAATTCTGGTGTTCCCATAAATATAATTTTCATCTAAGCTTCTCTCCACTTGCATTATTTTTTTTCTATTTCTTCAACAACCTCAATAAAAGATTTTATGTCATTAAATTCTTTATACACAGAAGCAAATCTTACATACGCAACTTGATCTACCTTTTTTAATTTTTCAAGTACCATTTCTCCTAAATCTTTGCTTGTTATTTCACTAGAAAGTGTATTTTGAATCTTTCTCTCTATATCTGTCATTATTTCTTCAAGTTGTTCTCGACTTATATTTCTTTTTACAGTTGCAAATGTTAATCCTCTGAGTAATTTTTCTCTATCATATTTTACCCTTCTTTTATCTTTTTTTACTACATAAATTTGATTTTCCTCAAACCTTTCATATGTAGTAAATCTTTTTTGACAGTTTATACATTCTCTTCTTCTCTTTATAGATCCATCTAAAGCTGTTCTACTATCTACTACTTTTGTATCATCAGAACCACAAAAAGGACACTTCATACTGCCTCCTAACTCCTAATCTATTTTTTAGTTTCTTTTTCAGCTATACATTGAATTATTTCTTTTGGACTTGAACAGTTGTAAAGACATGTTCTAAATTCTTCTTCCCTTATAAGTCTTGATATTCTTGCTAATACTTTTAAATAAATTTGACTATCTTTATTTGGAAGGCAAAAACAAAAAATAAATTTACATTTTCATCATCTAAAGATTTGAAATCTATTCCTTTTCTACTAATTCCAAAAGCCACTGTTAATTTTTTTGCATTTTCAGTTTTAGCATGTGGAATAGCAACTCCCTTACCAATTCCAGTACTTCCAAGCTTTTCTCTATCAATTAAAGCTTTGTATACATCATTATTTTTTACCTCAATATTTTCTGATTTTTCCAATAGTTTTGATAATTCTACTAGAACTTCATCCCTATTTTTTGATTTCAAATCTAATGATACTAAATCTTCCGAAATATAGTCGGTTATTTTTATAGTATCTACCATAATAAATCCCCCCATAAAAACCTCTTTGCATCCAGTTTTAATTCTAAACTAAAGTTTATATACTCTTCCAATATTACTATAACTTTTTTTATATCTTTTATTTTATAGTTTTCATCTTCTAGAATCTTTTTTACATTATTTTTTTGAAGCTCTCTCAACATTTTTTGTTCATTTGATGTTATTTTATACTGACTCTTATCTTCCAAAAAAACTGCTATATCTTCTATTTCAGGAACTATTCCTTCATCTTTTAATATTTCATAGAGGAAATACGCTATTAATAACAAATTTTTTCTTTCATCACTAATTTTATTCAGTGATTCTAAACTTTTTAGTAAAAGATTATATAACTTTCTATTTTTCCCATTTTCTACTAAAATTTGATTTATTAGGTATAAGAAATAAAACGCTATATTTATTTTATTATAATCTGATTTTATTCCATTATAATCTTCCACACCATTAAAATCTGAGATAATTATTGCATCCCCTTTTTTATAGAAAGTAAAATTGGTCAATGCAATTAAATCTACTGCTGTCTTATCTCTTTTTTTACTTTTTCTGATTCCTTTTATTAGAGCAGATATTTTCCCAAAATCTTCCATAAAAACAGTTATATATCTGTCAGCTTCTTCAACCTCTCTTTTAGCTATGACTAGTCCATATCCTTTTAAAAAACTCATTTTTTCCCTTTGTTTATTTTGAACTCTTCTTTTTCTAAACTTGGATTTATCTCAACATTATCTATCAAAATAGTTCCCAGTTTTATATCTCCCTCTTTGACCTCTATACTTTTTGGAAATATGTATTCAGAAACATCCATATACTCTTTTATATTAATTAATTCTTTTTTCTTCTCATCTATATACAAAGTTTTTAATTTTTTATTCTGATATTCTTGTTTTATTTTTGAAGTATCTTTTAAATTTCTTATTTTATTAATTGTTTGAATTATTTTATTTTCTTCATTTTCTACTTTTGTTTCTTTATATTCATCAAATATTGGTAAGTAAATCTGCTTAATCTCCCCATCATATACATATATTTCTCCCTTATTCATCTCAGGAAAAGTCATTTCTTTTTTTATTTTATTTGGGAACTCTATTGTAACTTTATATTTCAACAGTTTCTCTTTTCCATTTATTGACTGTCTTTCTTCTGCATCAAATTTTAAAGTATTTAATTTTGCCAAATCTTTTGCTGCATGTGCAAATACTGACAACGCTATAAAAAATCCCACTAAAATTTTTTTCATTTATTTCTCCTTAATTACTCAATTTTCATATTTATATATCATAACTTCTCTTAAATCCTTACTACTAAATTCAGGCTTTATTTTTATACTTTTAAAAATATTATTTTCAGATTTGTTAATTTCTTCTATTTTCCCAAGTTTTAAACCTTCAGGATAAATTTCACTCAGACCTGAAGTCAAAATCTCCTCCCCAACTTCTAAACTTTCTTCAAAAGTTGAAGGATGAAAATACATACTATTATCTCCTGTATCACTTCCTTGGGCTATCCCCAGTAAATTACTTGAACTTCTAACACTTATCCTTGAATTCCCATCTGTAATCATAGTCACTAATGAATTTTTTTGATAAACTTCAGATACTCTTCCAATCAAATTATCATTATATATGACTATCATATTTCTTTCTATTCCATCATTTGACCCCAGATCAACATAAAATTTACTATTAATATTATTTATATCTCTAAAAGCAACTCTCGCAAATTTCAAATTTCTTATTTTTTTATTAGTTTCTTTCATTTCTAGCAATTTTACTAATCTTTCATTTTCATCTAAAATTATCTCGTTTGCAGAATTTATTAATTTCAGTTCCATATTTTCTCTTTTTAATTTTTCATTTTCTTTTAGTATATCTTTGTATGAAAAAGCAGCTTCCGTAGTATTTGATATTTTGCCAGCTGTTGTATATATTTTACTCTGGATAGGTAAAAATTTTTCATCTAAAAATTCTTTTACTTTAAATAGAAATCTATTAAATATTAAAGTAAAGACTGTCAATATTAGAAATATTGTTAAAAAGATTTTTATTTTGCTTTCTTTTTTCATCTATGTACAATTCCCTTCATAAAAAAATTATGTAATTTCTTTTATAAATATAAACTTTTCCATACTAATTATAATATATTGTGCTATTTTTGTAAAGCAATTACTCCTTTATATATTAAATTTTTGGACAAAAAAAGTCTAGAAAATTTTTCTAGACTTCTTTATTGTATTCTGTTCTTACCTTTTTTAATACATGTCTATAAAACATTCTTGCATTCATTCTTTTTTTTACAAGAATAAATACCTGAGGAACAAGCTCTATTACTAATTCAATTATTTTTTGGTATTTGCTAAATCTTCCTTTAAATATCTTCATCTCATTTAAAAGCCATGAAAGTAAAATTAAATTTATTATTCTTATAAAATTTAATCCAAAGTTTAAAAGCCCCTCTTGTGTTATGTAAAAATCAAAAAATTTATATAATACTTTCCCTTCTTGACTATAATAAAGTTGAACTAAAAATGTGGAGATGTAAAAAAATATTAAAACTTTCATTCTTTTTAAATGTTTTTTTATATCTTTATTATAAAAAATATTCAATGTTAAAGAAAGTAGAAACACTATTATCAGTAGTTTTAAATTATTTAGAAATATATTTGCTACGAGCAATATAAACAAACTACTTTTTAACAACATCTAGTCCACCCATATAAGGAACTAAGACTTTAGGAATTAAGAAAGATCCATCTTCTTGTTGATAATTTTCCATTATTGCTACAAGAGTTCTTCCAACTGCAAGCCCTGAACCATTCAAAGTATGACAGAATTCACTTCTATTTTCTCCTGCTACTCTATATTTTAGTCCCATTCTTCTTGCTTGGAAATCCTCACAGTTAGAACAAGAAGAAATTTCTCTGTATTTATTTTGTGATGGTAGCCATACTTCTAAATCATAAGTTTTAGCCGCACTGAAACCTATATCTCCTGAACATAATTGAATAACACGATATGGTAGTTCTAATTTTTGTAAAATTGTTTCAGCATTTTTAACCATCTTTTCAAGTTCATCATAAGAAGTTTTTGCATCAGTTATTTTTACCATTTCTACTTTATTAAATTGGTGAACTCTTATTAAACCTTTCACATCTTTTCCATAAGAACCTGCTTCTCTTCTAAAGCAAGGTGAATATGCCGTATAATATTTGGGTAACTCTGCTTCTTCTAAAATTTCTTTTCTATGAATATTTGTCATACTAATTTCAGAAGTAGAAATCAAGTACATATCATCAGTTGTCTTATACATATCTTCTTCAAATTTAGGAAGCTGTCCTGTCCCTTCACAAATTTCAGGTTTAACAATAAATGGAGTTAAATTTTCTGTATATCCATGTTCAGTTGTATGAGTATCAAGCATAAAATTAACTAAAGCTCTTTCTAATCTGGCTGCTGCCCCTCTATATAAAACGAATCTTGACCCGCTTAACTTTGCTCCTCTTTCAAAATCCAATATACCTAAGTTTTCTCCTAATTCCCAATGTGTCTTAGGTTCAAAACTAAATTTTTTTGGTTCTCCCCATCTTCTTATTTCAACATTTGAATCTTCATCCGGACCGATAGGCGTTGATGAATGATAAACATTAGGTATAGTCATTTGTATATTTGTGAGTTTAATATCTATTTCTGCAAGCTCTGCATCAAGTTCTTTTATTTTTGTTGAAACTCCTCCCATTTTTGCAATTAAATCATCAGCATTTTTCTTTTCTTTCTTTAAATTTGCTATTTCAGCTGAAACATTATTTCTATCTCTTTTTAAACTTTCAACTTCGGATAGAACTTCCCTTCTTTTCGAGTCCAGTCTTTCAAACTCATCCATATCAGTGTTGTTATTTCTGTTCTTTAGCATTTCTTTTAGCATAGCTACATTTTCACGCATAAATTTTAATTCTAACATAGTTCTCTCCTTTAAATTCAAGTTAAAAATTTTTTATTTACTTTATATCATAGCACTTTATCTATTTTTATTCAACTAAAAATAAAACCTATTCGGTTGTTTATTTATAATTACCTTTTTAACCTTTTATTTATTTTACTATACTCTTTTTTTCTACTCTTTTTATACTCTATCATAACTTTTTTAAAAATTTTTAATTATTTGACAAAGAAGTAAAAATAATTTGAAAAATATCTTTTATTTCAAAATAAATTTTATAGACTATTATCATTAATTTATGTTATAATCAATAGAATATATTTTTTAGGAGTGATTTTATAAATGGTTGAAGCATTTAAAATTAATGGTGGAAAACAGATAGCAGGAAATTTAGTTGTAGACGGTTCAAAAAATTCTACACTTCCTATTATGATTGCAACTTTAGTAGAAAAAGGGACTTATGTTTTAAACAATGTTCCTAATTTAAGAGATATTAGAACTCTCGTAATGCTCCTGGAAAGTCTGGGACTCGAAATAGAAAAAATTGGAACAAATTCATATAAAATTATAAATAATGGACTTTCTAGCGTGGAAGCTAGCTATGATTTGGTAAAAAAGATGAGAGCTTCTTTTTTAGTTATGGGTGGTATGCTTGCTATAAGTAATGAAGCAAAAGTTGCTTTACCTGGTGGTTGTGCAATAGGAGCTAGACCGGTAGATCTACATTTAAAAGGTTTTGAAGCTTTAGGAGCTAAAATCGAAATAGAACATGGTTATGTGAGAGCTAGTTCAGAAAATGGTTTGAAAGGAGCAACTATTATTCTAGATTTCCCAAGTGTAGGAGCGACAGAAAATATAGTTATGGCTGCGGTTAAAGCCAAGGGAACTACTATACTTGAAAACGCGGCTAAAGAGCCAGAAATAGAAGATTTATGTAATTTTTTAAATAAAATGGGAGCTAAAATAAAAGGAGCTGGAACAAGTAGAATAGAGATTGAAGGTGTTGAAAAATTATTCCCTTGTGAGCATACAATTATTCCAGATAGAATTGTCGCAGGAACATATATAATTGCAGCAATTTTATTTGATGGCTCTATTACAGTTAGCGGAATTGTAAAAGAACATCTTTTAAGTTTTATTCTAAAACTTGAGGAAATGGGAGCTAAATTTGAAATAGAAAACGGAAATCTAAAAGTTCTTTCTAAACTAGCTGATTTAAAACCGACAAAAATAACTACTATGCCTCATCCTGGTTTTCCAACTGACTTACAATCTCCTATTATGACTTTAATGTGTCTTGTTAATGGAGTAAGTGAAATAAAGGAAACTATCTTTGAAAACAGATTTATGCATGTCCCTGAATTAAATAGAATGGGGGCTAAAATTGAAATAGATTCTTCTTCTGCAAGTATTTCTGGAGTAGAAAAATTTTCATCTGCTGAAGTCATGGCAAGTGATTTGAGAGCAGGTGCTTCTCTTATTCTAGCTGCTTTAAAAGCTAATGGAGAAAGTATTGTAAACAGAATTTATCATGTAGATAGAGGTTATGAAAACTTTGAAGAAAAATTTAGAGCCCTAGGTGCAGATATAGAAAGAATTAAAGTAGAAGTTTAAGAGGTAAAAATATGGAAAGAATAATTGGAATTAACCCTGTAACTGAAGCTCTTTTAAATAAAGAAAATAATATTGAAAAACTTGAACTTTATAGAGGTTTAAAAGAAGATACTGTAAAAAAAATAAAAGAACTGGCATCAAAAAGAAATATTAAAATATTCTATACAGGAAAAAAAATAGATAATTCTCAAGGAGTTGCAATTTATATTAGTAATCATGATTACTATGTTGAGCAGCAAGATGCTTTTGAAAATCTTGATACAAAGGAAAAATCAATAGTACTAATTTTGGATGAAATTCAAGATCCTAGAAACTTTGGAGCTATTATAAGAAGTGCCGAGGTTTTCAATGTAGATTTAATTATAATTCCCGAAAGAAATTCTGTAAGAATAAATGAAACAGTAGTTAAAACATCAACTGGTGCTATTGAATATGTGAAAATTACAAAAGTTACTAACCTTTCAGATACAATAAATAAGCTCAAGAGAATTGGATTTTGGGTTTATGGAGCTGCAGGAGAAGCTACAATAGATTACAACTTAGAAACTTATCCAAATAAAATTGCCTTGGTTCTTGGAAATGAGGGTACTGGTATTAGAAAGAAAGTTAGAGAACATTGTGATAAGTTAATAAAAATTCCTATGTATGGAAAAATTAATTCACTGAATGTTTCCGTTGCAACAGGAATTCTACTTTCTCGTTTTGTAAATAAATAACAAAATTAAATTTATTTTTAATAAAAAGCTACATTTGATAAGAGGTAAATATGAATGTTGAAAAGTTAATTATAGAAGCTCAAAGAGGGGACGAAGAAGCTATGAATGAGCTTATTAAAATTTACTTTCCTCTTGTTTCTATAAATACTAAAAACTTTTTTATTATTGGTGCTGAAAAAGAAGATCTTGTACAGGAAGGCCTATTGGGTCTATTAAAAGCAATAAAATACTATGATCCTAGTAAAACTTCATTTAATAATTTTGCTATACTTTGCATTAGAAGACAAATCCTTAGTGCTATAAAGTCAGCAAACAGTAAAAAAAATATGATTTTAAATGAGGCTATTTCAAACAATCTCATTTCTGATGAATATTCTACTTTGGAATTAGACTTTGCTTCAAATGACAGTTCTCCAGAAGAAATATTTTTTAGTAAAAATAAATTAGAGAATTTTCAAAAATTTACTTTAATTAACTTTAGTGAACTAGAAAAAAAAGTTTTAGAATATATAATAAGAGGATATTCATATAAAGAAATTGCAAAACAATTAGAGGTAAGCCCAAAATCTATTGATAATTCTATACAAAGGATTAGAAAAAAAGCTGAAACTTGGCTTAAAACTTATAATTTGAATTAAATTTATAGAGGTGAAAAAATTGAGAGAATATAATTTTAAAGAAATCGAAAAAAAATGGCAAGAAAAATGGGAAAAAGATAATATTTTTAAAACTGAAAATAATGTAAATGGAAAGGAAAACTACTATGTACTTTCAATGTTACCTTATCCATCTGGAAAACTTCATGTTGGGCATGCTAGAAATTACACAATAGGAGATGTTATTTCTAGATATAAAAAAATGAAAGGGTTCAATGTTTTACAACCTATGGGTTGGGACTCATTTGGACTTCCTGCTGAAAATGCAGCAATTCAACATGGAACGCATCCCGCAATATGGACTAAATCTAATATAGAAAATATGAAAAGACAATTAAAACTTATGGGCTTCTCTTATGATTGGGAAAGAGAAATTGCAAGTTATTTGCCTGAATACTATAAATGGAATCAATGGTTTTTCAAAAGAATGTATGAAAAAGGGTTGGTATATAAAAAGAAATCTTTAGTAAACTGGTGTCCTGATTGTCAAACTGTTCTTGCGAATGAACAAGTTGAAGATGGAAAATGTTGGCGACATTCAAAAACTGATGTCATTCAAAAAGAATTAGAACAATGGTTCTTTAAAATAACTGACTATGCTGATGAATTATTGGAAGGACATGAAGAAATAAAAGATGGTTGGCCTGAAAAAGTATTAACTATGCAAAAAAACTGGATAGGAAAATCTTTTGGAACTGAACTATCTTTTAGAGTTTTAGAAACAAATGAGCAACTTCCTGTATTCACTACAAGAGTTGATACTATATACGGGGCGTCTTATTTGGTTGTTGCTCCTGAACATCCTATAGTTGAAAAAATATTGGCAAAAAATCCTGCTTTAAAAGAAGTTGTTCAAAATATGAAAAATACAGATTTAATTGAAAGATCTGCTGAAGGTAGAGAAAAAAATGGTATTGATACTGGATGGAAAGTTGAAAATCCTATTTCTAAAGAACTTATACCTCTTTGGATAGCTGATTATGTACTTATGAACTATGGTACTGGAGCAGTTATGGGAGTTCCTGCTCATGATGAAAGAGATAATGCTTTTGCAAAAAAATATAATCTTCCAATTATTCCAGTTATTGAAGCACCAGAAGGTGAAGATCCTTTTGGGTATAATGGAAAAATGATAAATTCTGAACTTATCAATGGTCTTTCTCCTAAAGAAGCTATTGAAAAAATGGGAAATTTAGTTGAAGAAATGGGTATAGGAAAAAGAACTACCAAATTTAGATTGAAAGACTGGGGAATTTCAAGACAAAGATATTGGGGAACTCCAATTCCAGCTCTTCATTGCGAAAAATGTGGAACTGTTCTTGAAAAAGATGAAAATTTACCGGTTCTATTACCAAATGATATTGAATTTACTGGTAATGGTAATCCGCTAGAAACCTCTGAAAAATTTAAAAATGCTACTTGTCCTTGTTGTGGTGGCCCTGCAAAAAGAGATACAGATACAATGGATACTTTTGTTGACTCATCTTGGTATTTTTTAAGATACTGTGATCCTAAAAATACTGAACAAGCTTTTGACAAGAATGTTGTTGATAAATGGACTCCAATACATCAATATATAGGTGGAGTTGAGCATGCCGTTATGCATTTACTTTATGCAAGATTTTTCCATAAGGTTTTGAGAGATTTAGGCATGACATCTTCAAACGAACCATTCAAAAGACTTTTAACTCAAGGAATGGTTTTGGGACCATCTTATTATTCCGAAAAAGAGAACAAATACTTAAATCCTAATGAAGTTGAATTAAAAGGTGATAAGGCATTTTCTAAATCTGGTGAAGAATTAGCAATAAAGGTTGAAAAAATGTCAAAATCAAAAAATAATGGTGTTGATCCTGAAGAAATTATTCAAAAATATGGAGTTGATTCAGCAAGAGTATTTATAATGTTTGCTGCTCCTCCAGAAAAAGAATTGGAATGGAATGAAAATGGACTTGCAGGAGCTTATAGATTTTTAACAAGAGTTTGGCGTTTAGTTCTTGAAAATTCCGATAAAATAAATGATAGTGATATAGATTTCTCAAAAATTTCTAAAGAAGATAAAGCTTTAATTATAAAATTAAATCAAACTATCAAAAAAACAACAGATGCTATTGAAGCAAATTATCATTTTAATACAGCTATTGCTGCATGTATGGAGTTAATAAATGAAGTGCAAGCCTATATTAATGTTCCATTTACATCTGAAGAATCTGCAAAAATTTTAGGTTATGTACTTAAAAAAATAATTTTAATGCTTTCTCCTTTTGCACCTCATTTCTGTGATGAATTATGGGAACTTTTAGGAGAAACTTCTTATCTATTCAATGAAGCTTGGCCTAGTTATGATGAAAGATTTTTATCAGCTGATGATGTGACAATTGCTGTTCAAGTAAATGGTAAAATGAGAGGAAATTTCGATATTGCAAAAGATAGCCCTAAAGACATTGTTGAAAAAACTGCTCTTGAACTGGCTAATGTAAAAAAACATTTAGAAAATATGGCTATTGTTAAGATTATTGTTGTTCCAAATAAAATAGTAAATATTGTTGTAAAACCACTTTAAAATTCAATTATTTTAACTCAAATTTAATAAGGACTATTGTAATCTTTCTATTTTACACCTTACTTCAATAGAATAAATACAATAGTCCTTTTTTTATAAATTTATAAAGGATATGAATTATATGATAAAATTAATCAAACTTTTTAAAGCTTCAAATGAAATTTATATTGATATTTTAAAAGCACTAGAAAATGAATATATCAAATTTAATTTTAAAGATAATATTTATCTAAATACTCAAAAATCTTTTTTTGAAAATTTCAAAAAAAATTTTTTTTCATTACTAATGATTTCAATTTTAATAGAAAGTAAAATAGATAAAAAAAGAATAATTGCCTATGGAAAAATTATTTTTTGTTTAAGAGCTATTGTAACCGCCACTGATAATATCATTGACAATGAAAATAAAGGAGTTGTCCATATTTTAAATATACCTGAAATTACTTCAAAAAATATTTTTAATACCATGCTTCATCAGCAAATTATAAATTTAGAATTAGAAAGTCTAAAGGTATCTTCTTCTATATTTTCAAAAATTTTGGAAGATATATTTTTTATTGCTAAAAGTGAGGGATTAAGGGACTTAAAACTCTACAATTCCTATCCTAGTTTTGAGTATATCGAAAAAAATATTCATGAAGGCATCGGAGGAAAATTACTTGAATTATCTTTAATTATTCCAATTCTAATAGAAAAAAATCCTAAATTAAATTCCTATTCCAAAGGTCTTTTTGAAATTGGTATGGCGTTACAAGCTTTGGATGATTTAACCGATATTGATGAAGATAGTTTAAATTGTAAAATCAACCTTGCTACTGCTTATATTTCAGAATCTAAAACTACTGAAAATTATCTAAAAAATACTCTTGAAAGAGCTTTACAGGGATTTAAAATTTTTGAAAACTTATCTTATCCGATTGATAGAACTTCTGCACTATATATATTAAAAAAACTTTTTAAGATAAGGGGTATCAATAAAAAATATCTAAATATTTTTAAAACTTTCTAAAAAATGACTTTGTCAACTAAATCCTAGAACTACTCCCACTATTCTTATTACTTGATAATTTAAAAAATTCAATAATGAAAATATATTAACTTATACTTTCCTATATAATAATAAAAAAAGATTGATAACTTCAATCTTATTAAATGGCTGGGGTGGCTGGATTCGAACCAACGCATAACGGAGTCAAAGTCCGTTGC
This sequence comes from Fusobacterium gastrosuis, assembly GCF_900095285.1. GTDB lineage: Bacteria > Fusobacteriota > Fusobacteriia > Fusobacteriales > Fusobacteriaceae > Fusobacterium > Fusobacterium gastrosuis. The sequence continues at coordinate 559,107 of NZ_LT607734.1, forward strand.
CTTACCGCTTGGCGACACCCCAATATTTAGTTAAAAAAATAGCCTAAAGGCTATTATTGACTTAAATGGTGCGGAGAGAGAGACTTGAACTCTCACGTCTGGGACACTAGATCCTAAGTCTAGCGCGTCTGCCAATTCCGCCATCCCCGCATTTTTTGTAGGTATAAATGGTGCGTCATACAAGATTTGAACTTGTGACAACACGATTAAAAGTCGTGTGCTCTACCTACTGAGCTAATGACGCATAATGGGGTGACTGACGGGACTTGAACCCGCGACAACCAGTGCCACAAACTGGCGCTCTACCAACTGAACTACAGTCACCATATTTTTTTGGAGCGGGAAACGAGGTTCGAACTCGCGACATTCAGCTTGGAAGGCTGACGCTCTACCAACTGAGCTATTCCCGCCTTTAAATGGTCGGAATAGCAAGATTCGAACTTGCGACCCCCTGCTCCCAAGGCAGGTGCGCTACCGGACTGCGCTATATTCCGACTTATTCATTTGGACATTTGCTATTATATATTTTTTCATGCCTATTGTCAAGTAAAAATTTAAAAATATTTATCTTTTTTAAAAAAATAGGACTTATACAAAAGTCCTATTTCCTACTATTTGTTGTATCTTTGCCATATTTGTTTTTTACCTATAAGTCCAGCCTTATCCAAAGATCCTTTGACTGTCAATGTTCCATCCGAGTTTAGTTGCATAAAACTATGATAAACTTTTCCGTTTTCTGGATTATAAATATTCCCATTCTTATACTTATTCTCTTTTTCATCATAAGTAAATGAATATATAAAATCAATCCCTACTAATTTTCTTCCTCTCAAATTTTCATCTTTATTTTTTAAATCCATCTTATCTTTTCCAGCATATTCACCATCCAAATATTTTGGTATAGTTAAATCTCTAATTATTCCATTAAATTTATCTTCTTTTGTCTTATAAATTTCAACGATAACTTGATTCCCACTATCCCCCTTTTCAGTTATCCAATAACCAAGTACATCATCTTTAGCAGCAAATATAAAATTTGAAATTATAAAAAATATTCCTAATATAAACTTTTTCATTTATACCTCCTTTATTTTCTATATAATAACATATGTTATTTAAAAAGCAAATTAATATCTTTATAAATATATGAACTATTTTTATATAGTAAAAATGCATTCATTAATCTGAATGCATTAAAAATTCTATTTTTCTTCTAATTTTTTTACCCTTTTCAAAAGTTCAGGCAATTTCTTCAATGAAACTTTTATTTTCAAATCTTCTTTATGGTCTACTAAAGGATAGCCTGACAAAATTTGATTAGGTTCTACATTTCCACTAACTCCTGATTTAGCCCCTACAACCACATTATCGCCTATTGTTATATGACCACTAACTCCAACTTGCCCAGCAAGTGTCACATTATTTCCAACTGTTGTACTTCCAGCTATACCAACTTGTGAGATAATTAAACAATTTTCTCCAATAACATCATTATGAGCAATTTGTACAAGATTATCTATCTTAGTATACTTTCTTATTATTGTATCTCCAATGGCTCCTCTATCAATGGTTGTATTAGCTCCTATTTCTACATTATCTTCTATAACTACACTTCCTATTTGATCAATCTTTTGGTTATTTCCATTTACTTTTATAAAACCAAAACCATCCGAACCAATTACAGCTCCAGGTTGAATAACACAATTTTCTCCTATCTCTACAAATTCTCTTATACTAACATTGGAATAAATGATTGTATTACTACCTATTTTTGCACCTTCACAAATAGTAGAATTAGGATAAATTGTAACATTATTCCCAATTTCAACATCATGTCCTATGTATACATTTTGTGCTATATTACAATTTTTCCCAATTTTAGCACTATCTTCCAGCATTTTTTCAAAAGTTTTTAAAGGTCTTTTAAAAAAGTTTAAAAGTTTTGGCATAATAATTCTAGGGTTTTCTCTTACAATTATATAACTTTTTCCAATATTTAAAGGCAAATCTATATCAGGAACTATTATAACTTTTGCTTCTGTTTTTTCAAGATTTTTTATAAATTTTTCATCTGCTGCAAAAGTTAAACTCTTCTCATCAGCATGAAAAAAAGAAGAGAGTTTAGAAATTTCTTCTATTTTCTCTCCTCTATATTCTGCATTGAGAAGAGTTACAATGTCATCTATTTTATAACTCATAACTCTCCTCCTATTTTATAATTTTACTATTTTAAAGTTTCCATTGCTTTTAAAACTTTTTCAGAAATATCTTCTCCACCATAAAGAACTGCTCCAGCCTCTACAACATAGTCATATTTCCCTTCTTTAGCCACTTTATCTACTGCTTTAAGTAGAGTAGTATTTATTTTACTCATTTTATCAAATTCATCTTTTCCAAGTTTAGATTGAGCATTTTGTAAAAATCCTTGAAACTCTTGAGTTCTTTTTTCAAACGCTTTTTTCTCAGCATCTGTTAACTTATCACCTTTAGCTTGTAAAGCCACATACTCTTTTTCTAGATTTACTTCTTTCTGTCTAGCTTCATTTTCCAATTTTTTAGCTTGAGTTTCTAGACTTTGTTGAGCTTTCTTTGTTTCAGAAAAATTTGCTATTACAGCTTGTGTATCTATTACTCCTATCTTTTCAGCAAATGCTGAAGTTGCCATTAAAATTGCTGTTACTGCTAATATTTTTTTCATTTTTACCTCCAAATTTTTTTATAAATAATTAGAATGCTTGTCCCATATTAAAATAGAATTTCATTCCATCTTTATCCATTTTATTTCCAACTGGCCATCCAAAGTCAAATCTTAATGGACCTATAGGTGTATTAAGTCTTAACCCAACTCCAGCTGTTGTTGCTATATTTTCTCCAAAATTCTTATTATCTCTTGTATAATCAGGATCTCTACCATTTTGCTTCCATGATCTTCCTGCATCAGCAAAGAAAACAATTCCTAAAATATCATTTATTTGAGTTCTGTTTTCAATAGTCGCTACTACCTTTTGTGTTCCTTTAAAGAATCCACCATCATATCCTCTTAAACTATTTCCTCCACCTACCCAGAATGTTTGTGATTCTTTTGTGGTATCAGTCATAATTCCACCAACTATTTTATATGCAAATGTATTATTTTTAAAGAAACCTTTATGGTATTTTCTTAATTCCAATGTTGCATTTCCAAAATAGTCGCCTTTATATCCACCTGCATGCCCTGCTTCTATTTGGAATTTAGCATACTCTCCAGATGTAGGATTTAAGTAATTGTTTCTTGTATCATAACTAATATATGGATAAATACTCCACATAAAGTATTTATCATCTACACCATCAATTTCTTTTGTCGCTCCTGTTGATGCTTCTTTATAATACCATTTCCCATCGCTTCCCTTTGTAAAAGCTCCATTTTTATGTTTTTCTTCTATATATTCTACTTTTCCACCTATACTCAATCTTACATTTTTACTAAGACCTTTACCTATATTGGCTCTTAATCCTATTGTATCTACATCATAAAATAAATTACTTGTTCCATCTCCATAAGATGTTTTGTAAGCACTCCATCCCCAAGATACTCTATCAGTATTTTTTATCCATGGATCAAAAAATTCCAATGTGAATCCTGTATAATCTTTATTTGATTTTTCAAAAGTAAACCCAAATTCTTGTCCTTTACCTTTCCAGTTAGAATCTTTTAATGACAAAGTTCCCATAAGCCCTACTTCAGAACCATATGAAACAGCTCCTTGTAAAATTGCTGTTCTATCTTCATCTATAAGTAACACTAAATCTATTCCTTCTGGATCACCAGGTATAGTTCTCGCTTCATATTTTACATTTTTAAATATTCCCAATCTCATTAAATTTTCCACAGTTGCTTCATAAGCATTATTATCAAAAATTTGACCAGGAACTATTTCTATTTCTCTATCTATAACATAAGTTTGTGTTTTTAACACATCATCAGTAGGCTGTCTTCTATTTCCTTTTTGTTTTGTAACCATTTTCTTTACTTCTATTTTTCTTACTATTCCTTCAACTATTTGAATTGTAAGAGTTCCATCATCGCTCATAGACATATCAGCTACATTAACTAACGTATAGCCTTTTGCTTGATATGCTCCTTGAATTTTCTCTCTATCTTCATTTAGTAAAGCATAATTTTGTACTTTTCCAACTTTTGTAGATAAAAGGGCTTCTATTTCTTCAGTACTTATTGAATTATTTCCTTTTATGACAATATTTTTTACTATTGGATTTTCTACAACATTAAATACTACTGTTGCATTTCCTTTTCCTTTAGTCACATTATGCTTAACTGATGAGAAATACCCACTAGCTAATAATTTTTTTTGTGCATCTTCTATTTTTTTTGTAGATAAGTAATCTCCTTTTTTTATTCCAACTATATCTGTAACTTCTTCAGCTGATAAACTTTTATTCCCAATTACATTTATGTTAGAAATTATTATTGTTTTATCAACACTTTCATCATTTTGTAAGGCTTTAATTCCGTTAGCTGCTAGTAATGAACTTACATCCGCTTTTTCAAATACATTTACAACTACTTTTACACCACCATCTTGTGTTATCGGTTGTATAACAACATCATCAAAATATCCAGTAGCCTTTATCTTTTGAAAATCATCCACTGCTGCTTCTGATGAGAAAGTATTACCTTCTTTTAAACTCATAGCAGACAGTACTACTTCCGCTGGTACTTCCTGATTGTTTACTACTTCAATATTTTTTACAGATAAATTTGCAACTGCAGCAAATATAACTGTATTAACTAGAAATAATAAGAAAACTACTACTTTTTTCATATTTATCCTCCATTAAATTTTTATATTACATATTAGCATATTTCTTATGTTTTTTAAAGTTAAAATGAAAATATTTCTGAGAAACTATTATATTTCTTTCTAATTTTAAAATCTATATGATAATTTCTGGCTTTTTGGTTTCTATCTTCATTCACATATCTATTCGGAATTGTTCCAACTCCCATTCCAAAGATTTTATCATCTTTTGTCCTGTATTGCACCCCAACATCATATTCTTTAATCCCATTTTTATCCAAGGATGAATTTATTACAGGCTCCTTAGTCGAACCCCATAATTTAGCTGTTCCGTATAAATATACCTCATCTTTATATAGTTTTTTTTCTGCTTCTACTTTCATTCCCAAATCATATACTTCTGTATTTCTTCCTGAGTCATTGTTTCCAGCTACTCTAGAATCAATATTATACACTGAAACTTCTGGTTTTATTATTAATTTTGATAAACCTAAAACCTTTTTCACTTCTTTTGTTACAGGGTTAAAAACTGTTTTAGCAATTTGACCAGCTATGATATTTTTCATAAACATCACATAAACTCTATTTATATCTCCATTAAAATTAACCTCTTTATTTGAATCAATTAATAAAGAATTAAAACTTCCATTTATGTTACCACTGTCAGATGACAGGGAATACATAAGTTTTTTTAATCTACCATGAACTCCAAAATTTATATCTTCTTCATCCATAGTTACTCTAGAATCAATAAATATATCCGGATTAATTTCAGGTAAATAGCTCAATCCATCATTAAAAGAAATCAACGCTCTGTCTAAAATAAATTTATTAGTATTGACATACAAGTAGCCATTTAATATTTCAGTATTTCCTTCTATCTTATATTTCCCTTTTCCACCTGTTAATAACAAATCTGCCTCGAGTTTTCCTTTTATTTCCCCTACTGCAATATTAAAATCATCTATATCCAATACCACCGGATTTTGGGTTCTCACATTGAAATTAACTAAGTTCCATTTTTCAAAAAACTTCTCTAACTTCTTTTTACCTTCTTCTTTTTTCTTTGAATCTATTTTTTTCTTTTCATTTTCTATTTTTTTATCTTTAGTATTCAATATCTTTTTTGAAATTATTGACCACATACTTTTATAATCATTTGGAATATCATATATTATTCCATTATTTATAAGCAACTCTCCATTTAACTTTTTATTACTGATATTCATTTTTGAATCAGCAGAAATTTTTACTATTAATGGATCATTGTATTTAAGGTCTTTTGCATTAATATCAATTGAATAATCCATGCTATCTGTAAAATTTTTAAAATCTTTTGGTATATTTATATATCCTTTAATTTTTAAATCTCCATCATTAACTTTAGCCGTAATTTCTTTTAATCTTACTTGATTATTCTTTAAATCAATATCAGTTTTTAAATTATTAACTTTCACATATTTTTTTCATCACAAAAACTTAAATTATCTATTGTCAAATATCCTTTAAGTCCATTATTATCTATTCCTACACTTAAATCAGCTTGCCCATTAATAACTTTAAGCCCTTTATCCTTTAAAATTTTATTTAATATAGTTAAATTTATTTGATCTTTAGATTTTAAAGTAAAATCATAATTTTTTTTATCTATATCATAGTTGCCGCTTCCTAGGACATAATTTTCAAAATACTTAAAAGATAAATTCTCTACTTTTAGACTGTGCTTATCTCCATTTAGTTTAGAATTAAATTCTGTTATATTATTTTCTTTAAAAGAAATTTTATTCGAAGTAAGAGAAACTGTATAATTTGGGTTTTCTATTTTCCCTTTCAATTTTATATTCGTAAGTAATTCTCCCTTAATTTCATCATTTTTTATATATTTTTTTAAATCATGCAAATCAATAAGCTCATTTGAATTCAAATTTATAGTTTTATTACCAAGATTAATATCTCCTTTAAAATTAACCAAACTTTTATTTTCATCATTTTTTAATTCAAGTGATTTTAAATTTAAAACTCCATCAGAATAATTTTTTGCAGAATAAGTTGCGATCATACTTGTACTTGGAAGTATTAAATCTTTTCTTTTTCCATTTCCACTAATATTTATTTGAGAATTTATCTTTCCACCAACACCACTTAAAGAAATCTGTCCTTTTAACTTATAATCAATATCATTTTCCTTTATATAGTTAGATACATTATCATCAAGTGTTAAAGTAGCATCTAAACTTTCACTTTGAATATCATAATTTCCTATTAATTTATTATTATTTAGTCTTAAATTATGAAAATTTACTTTTTTATCATTTATTTTGATATTTCCTGCTAACTTGGATATTTTGTCTTGGATTAAAAGTTCAACTTCATTTATATTTACATTTACATTAGGATTTTCTAAATTTCCCTTAATAGCAGCATTGGCATCTTTTATATTAAATCCTAACTTATTGAAATCCACTTCTGTATTTGTTAAATTTTTTATATTCAATTGCAAATCACTTTCTTGCGTTGTCTTATTAATTTTCCCACTAAGTGTAAAAAAATTATTTCCCATTTTCTTTATATTTAAAATATCTTTTTCAAATCCCAGTTTTACCAAAACATCCTTTAATTTATATTTTCCATAATCTAATTCCGCTATTTTTCCATTAAATTCAACTTCTAATTCATTACTTTCATTTAATCCAAAACTATATTGTCCTGTTAAAGATTTTACATCTCCTAAATATTTTAAATTTAGTCCCTTTACATTCCCTATACCAGTAAGAACACTGTGTATTCTTTCGAATTCTCCCTTCCCCTGGAAAGAAAGTAAAATTTCTTGTCCTTTATAATATCTACGGATTTCCAAATCAGTCGAATCATAATCAAACTTAAAATCTTTTGTGACTAAATCATAATATCCCTTTGCATCAAGTGATTCATTTTTATTTTTTTCATTTTCAATTTTTATTTTATCAAAGTTTACTTTGTCTTTTTCAATGGTATATTTTATGTTATTTTTTAATCCATAAATTGAAAAGTTTAGTTCTCCATCTCCATAAAATTTCTTTTCATTCCTATTGTAGTCTAAATTAAAATCTTTATTATAAAATTTTAAATTCCCAGTTTCTTTTTGATAATCTGAGTCAAAATTAATGATGTTTGATTCTATTTTTGCTATAATTGACTCATCTCTATTTTCTATCTTCGCAGAACCATTAAAATTTGGAATAAGGTCACTTGTCTTATCTAAATTTTGTATTTGAAATGAAATATCTGCTATGTTCTTGTCAACTAAAGCTTCTAAATTCATTTTTGCTGGCATATCCGCAATTTTTATAAAAATATTGGCGTCTTCAAGTTTTTTTATTCCATCTTTTACTATAAGATTTGCTTTCATTTTATCTAAACTTATAGCCCCAATTTGAACTTTTTTTGGCTTCAAATCAAAGTTTAACCTAAATCCTTCTTCTACATCATATTGAGTTAAGAAAATAATATCTTCTATATTTATTTTTGATAAATCTAATTTACTTTCTTTCAGTGGAATTATTTTGGAAAGTTTTGCCTCATCAAGATTTTTAAACTGAACTAAAGAATAAAGTTTTCCATCTTTATACATTGCTTCCATTTGATCTTTTTCACCAAAAATTTCATAATCTATAACAGCAAAAATGTCTTCTTTATCTAACTCCACATTTACATTTGCTTTTATTTCACTTTCTATATCACTATGATAAAAGTTAAAATTGTCTAATTTTATATAGCCTGACTTAGCTTTAGATGAAAAAATAGTGTCTATTTTCAATTCCCCATCCATTTTTTTTATTTTTGATTTACCAATTAGTTCTTTATAACTACTTAATTGTATTCCATCCAATTTTAGTTCTAAATATAAAGGTTCTTCTTTATTTTTATAAATAATTTCAATATTTTCAGGATTTGTAGATGTCTTTAATTTAGCAACTATTCCATTAGTTTGTTCAGATTCTATATTTATAAATATATTTTTAAAATCTTTTTCTGCAACCATACCATCTTTATTAAGCTTATAATCAACCAATAAATTAGATATATTTATCTTCTCAATGGGAATAGTTTTTGGTTTATATTTCTTTTCATTTTCCTCTTGAGAATTTTCATTACTCTCCACTTTTTTCTTATCAAGCTTTTTTTTGCCCTTAAAACTTTCTTTTATATTTATTCCATTATCATCATTTATAATAAAAATATTAGGTGAGTTCAGATTTAATTCTTTTAATTTTAAATTTGAAATTGAGTAAATTAGTTCTGCTTCTGGAATATCTATCATTAACCTATCTTGCTTATCATATATTTTCACTTTATTTATTTTTATTTTATTATAAGATAAATCAATATTTTCAACTTTTAAATTTATATCGAACATTTTTTTTGCTATAAAACCTAAGTTATTTTCTAAATTAAAAATAAAAAAACACAATAAAATAGCTACTGCTCCAAAAGCAGTGCTAATTATCTGTGTTTTTTTAGATAATTTCTTAAAATATGACACTATCATTCATACTCCTACTAAAGTGGTTTTTTTAATGGAATTCCTATTTTTCTAGGATATTTTTTATCAGTTTTTTTCTCTTTATATATTTCTATTACCAATCTTTCTTCATTTGAATATGGCAAATTAAATTTATATTGCTTTAGTATTTTTGAAGATAATACTTTTAGAGCATTTTCTGCTGTAACAACTTCTTCTGTTCCCACCATTTTTTGTGGTAAAAATCTCCCATGGACTTTAATAAAAGGAATTTCATATTCAAGTATAACTGATAAATTTGATACCCCTCTACATAAGCCTAAATCATATATCTCTCTTCTATTTTCTACAACCTCTTCTGCTCTTCCACAAATAATTTCAACATTTTTTAAATCTAATTCTTCCTTTACAAGTTCCAAAAATTTTGTTTTTTTCTGAATAGAATCTAAAAGTGTAAATTCTTTATCAGGATTAAAAATAGCTAACATCATTCCTGGAAAGCCTGCTCCTGTTCCAATATCTATAATTTTCTTATCTTCATCTCTTATTAAAGTTTGTAAAAGTAGCGAATCAACAAAATGTTTTTCTATTATGTCCTTTTCATTTCTAATAGCTGTTATATTAGTATGACTATTATAATCCTGTAAAAGTTGTAAATATTTTAAAGACTTATTTATTTTTTCTTCATCATAGACTACATTTATTTTTTTCAAAGCAATCTCAAAATATTCTTTCACTTCTAATTTCCTTTCATTTTTAAATAAATTAAAATAGCTTGTATATCTGCTGGCGATACTCCTGAAATTCTGCTTGCTTGTCCTATATTTATAGGTTTTATTTTTTTTAATTTATCTTTAGCTTCTTTAGGTATTGTTGTTAAATCGTCATAATCAATATCGTTAGGAATTTTTTTATTTTCCATAGCTTTATGCTTCTCTATCATTTTTAAAGATCTTTCTATATATCCTTCATACTTCACACATACCTCTACTTGATATTCCGTATCAAAATTATATTTTGATATATTGATATCTTTTAACTCTTCAGATATGTATTTTATATCTTCAAATTTTACTTCAGGTCTTCTTAAAAGCTCAATTAAGGTTGTTCCATCTTTGATTGGAGTTTCTCCTCTTTTAAGTAAAATTTCATTAACCTTTGGATTACTTGGTCCAACACTCGTTTTTAATAATACTTCTTTTATTTCTTCAACATCTTTTCTTTTTTGTTCAACTTTTTTATAATCTTCTTCTGATATTAAACCCAGTTCATACCCTATTTTACTAAGTCTTAAATCGGCATTATCTTCTCTTAAATAAAGCCTATACTCACTTCTGGCTGTAAACATTCTATAAGGTTCATTTGTCCCTTTGGAAACCAAATCATCAATCAATGTTCCTATATATGAATCTGCTCTATCCAAAATCAAAGGCTCTTCACCTTTTATTTTTTTTACAGCATTTATACCTGCCATTAATCCTTGAGCTCCAGCTTCTTCATACCCAGATGTTCCATTAATTTGCCCAGCTAAAAATAGGTTATTAATAGTTCTGCTTTCTAAACTATATTTTATTTCTTCAGGTGGGACATAGTCATATTCTATGGCATATGCGTATCTCATAACTTTCACATTCTCAAAGCCTTGAATTTTTCTTAGCATTTTCTCTTGAACATCCACCGGCAAAGAAGATGACATTCCCCCAATATAAATTTCATTTGTATTATATCCTTCTCTTTCAAGAAATAAATGATGTTGATTTTTATCTGGATATCTGTAAACTTTATCTTCTATTGATGGACAATATCTTGGTCCCAAACCTTGAATTTGCCCATTAAACATCGGAGATCTTTCTTTATTCGCTTTTATTATCCCATGAACTTCTTCATTAGTGTGTGCTATATAGCAAGAAATTTGTTTTCTACTACGGATCCATTCATCAGTTGTTCTATTTGAAAATTTTAAAACTTGTTTTATCTCTCCTGGTTGTTCCTCTAGGACAGAAAAATCTATAGTTCTTGCATCCACTCTCGCAGGTGTCCCAGTTTTAAATCTTCCTAGTTTTAAACCATTTTTCTCCATTGATAAAGGTAGGTCTTCTGAAGATAACTCCCCCATTCTTCCAGCTTTAAAATTTGTTTCCCCTATATGAATAAGTCCTCTTAAAAAAGTTCCAGTAGCTAGTACAACTGCTTTAGCTTTATATTCTAAACCTTCTCTTATCTTTATACCTTTTATTACCTTATTTCCATTTTCTTCTTCCACAACAAGTTCTTTAACCATACCTTGTATTACAGATAAATTTGCTGTATTTTCTAGAGTATTTTTCATTTCTCTTGCATAGGCAACTTTATCTGCCTGTGCTCTTAAAGACCTTACTGCAGGTCCTTTTTTGGTGTTCAAAACTCTTATTTGAATAAATGTTTTATCTATGTTTCTTCCCATTTCTCCACCAAGAGCATCAATCTCTCTAGCAAGATGAGATTTTGCAGGCCCTCCTAATGATGGATTACATGACATCACTCCTATATTATCCAAAGATATTGTAAAAATTGCTGTATTCATCCCCATTCTAGCAGCTGCTAATGCGGCTTCACAGCCTGCATGTCCTGCTCCTACAACTATAACATCATAATTTTGCATTTTTCCTCCACTCATTAAACAAGTTCTTCAAAAGAATGAGCCGTTTTTTTATCTGTAATTATAAGTAAAGTATCCCCTTCTTCTACTACCGTTGTAGCTACTGGATTAGGCAAAAAAGTATCATCTTTTTTCTTTATTCCAACAACATTTGATTTATATTTATTTCTTATATCTGATTCAATCAAACTTTTATTCCAAAAAATAGATAAAGCCTTTACTTCAACTAAAATAAAATCTTCTGTAAATTTTAAATACTCCACTATATTTGTATCCATAGATAGTTCTGCTATTTTTCGTCCCATGTATTCTTCAGGGTAAACTATCTTTGTTGCTCCCACTTTCATTAAAACTTCACCATGCTTTTTCGTTGATGCTTTTGCGATAATTTTTTTTACTCCCAAGTCTTTTAAATTTAATGTTATCATTACACTTGGTTCTATTTCCGCCATACAAACAAAAGCAATATCATAATTTTCAGCTCCCAAATCCTTTAATAATTTTATATCTGTTGCATCACCAATTACAGCATTTGTTAGCACATTATTATTTATGCATTCTTGTACAAGCTCTTCATTTACTTCTATTCCTAATACATCTTTATCTGCATCATATAAAGTCTGAGCAACACCTCTTCCAAATCTCCCCAAGCCTATTACTAAATATTGCTTCATTTTTTTCTCCTTATCCTACCCATTTTCTCCTTACCCTACTAAAATATCTTCCTTTGGAAATTTTAAAGAACTTTTTTTCTTTTGCTCTGTAAAAGCTAATGCAATTGTCATCGGTCCTAATCTTCCTACAAACATCGTAAATATTATTAACAATCTAGATAGAGTTCCTAACTGAGAAGTTACATTTAAACTAAGACCAACTGTTGCAAAAGCAGATATAACTTCGTAGAGAATTCTTTCTATAGGAAGGTCTTCTAAAGTTAATAGTATTATAGTTAAAATCATAATATATGCAAGAGAGATTATAATTATTGCTAATGCTTTATTCATCGTTTCCCAATCTATTCTTCTATTAAAAATCTCTATATGCTCTTTAGATTTTAAAATTCCTCTGACATAGTATATTATTATGGCAAAAGTTGTTGTTTTTATTCCACCACCAGTTGAACCGGGAGATGCCCCAATAAACATCAAAATATATGAAATAAAAATTGTAGCTGGTCTAAGTTCTACCAAACTAATCGTATTAAAACCTGCTGTTCTAAGTGTAACACTTTGAAAAAATGATGCTATAATCTTATCTATAAGTGTTAGATTCCCAATGGTATCGTTATTTGAGTACTCAAAAATAAAGAACATTAACATTCCAATAAATGTTAATAACATTCCCATTTTTAAACTCAGTTTAGCCGTTAAATTAAATCTATTTTTCCCTTTTCTTATAACAAAAATAAAAGAATTTATAACTGCAAATCCCATTCCACCTAAAATTATTAAATATGCTATTGCTAAACTGACTACTTCATTTGCTCGAAAACTTTCTAAACTATCACTAAATAATGCAAAGCCTGCATTACAAAAAGCCGAAATAGAATGAAAAATCCCATAAAAAATTGCAGTTTTTATAGGCATTGTCTTATTAAATTCACAAAATAATATTCCTGCCCCAACAATTTCTATTAAAAATACCGTTATAGATAAACTTTTAATAAAATTGATTACCTCTCCACTATTTTCAGAGTTCCTCTCTTCTTTCAATAATTCTCGTGTGTTAAAACTCATTTTCTTCCCAACAATTACAAAGAACATAGTAGAAAATGTCATTACTCCCAGCCCACCAAGCTGTATAAAAAATAAAATTATACTTAACCCTGTATTTGAAAAGGTTTGACTTATATCTACAACTGAAAGTCCTGTTACACATATAGCTGAAACTACTGTAAATAATGATTCTATTACTGTCACACTTCTGCCTTCCTTAAGTGAAAATGGAAGTTTTAATAGGATTGTTCCAACTATAATTGCAAATAAAAACCCTGAAATTAGTTTTCTTGATGCTGATAATTCTTCCCAGCTTTTTAAATATTTATTCTTAGTTATTTTTTTCATAATAATTCTCCAAACTAATATTACGCACTGTTCTTTTCATTGTCCAAATAATTCAAATGGGCTATTTCTTTTTTTATTAAAAAATATGTAATAATAGTTGATAAAGTATCTGCCACTGGCGTTGCATACCAAATTCCCATTAAACCGAATAACTTAGCTAAAATAAATACTGATGGAATCATGAATAAAATTTGTCTTGAAGAACTTATTAAAAAACTCATTTTAGGTTTCCCTATTGCTTGAAAGTATATAGATGATATTATTTGAAAACCTATAATTGGAAAAGCTAATGTATAAATTTTTAAACCATATATAGCTAAATTCTCTAACTCTTTACTGTCCGTAAATATTCTAACTAGATGAGCTGATAAAAATCTTGTAGATAAAAAACCTAGCATACAAATTGTGCTTGCCATAAATATAGCTTTAAACATAGTTTCCTTCACTCTTTTATATTGCTTTGCACCATAATTGTATCCTAAAATCGGTAAAATTCCTTGATTTATTCCAAAAATTGGCATTGACATAAAAGTTATTATTGATTGGATTACCGCCATTGCTCCTATTGACATGTCTCCACCATACTGCTTTAAAACTTTATTTAATGAATATGTTACCAAACTAAATCCTATTTGTATTGCAAATGCAGAACTCCCTGATACACATATTTCCTTTGTTTTTTCCAAGCTAAATTTTACATATTTCGTATGAAGTTTCATCTTACTTAAATTTGATTTGAAATAATAAACTGTCCATATGGCTGAAACATATTGCGATATTATAGTTGCTATTGCAGCTCCCTTAACCCCCATATTAAAATAGAATATAAATATTGGGTCAAGCACTATATTTGTAATTGCACCTATAAGTAAGGTTGTCATTGACATTTTTGGGCTACCATCTGATCTTATTGCCGCATTCAAAGTATTCCCTACAATAACTGCTGGCGCACCAAAATTTAAATACCACAAATATGATTTAGCATAAGGAAAAGTAAACTCACTGCCGCCTAACATAAGAATAATTTTATCCATAAATAAAAAAATTAATACTAGTATTACAAAAGAGATAATTCCTGCAAAAAATACAGCTACTCCTAAATATTCTTCTGCTTCTTCTCTTTTTTTTCTTCCTAATCTAAGAGATATACAAGCAGCTGCTCCTATTCCTATTAATAATGCAAATGAAAAAATCAATATCACTATTGGAAAAGTTATTCCCACTCCTGTTATTCCCAAATGCCCTATATCTTTTATATTCCCAATATAAATTCGATCAACAACATTGTATAATGCATTCACTAACATCCCAACTATTGCAGGAAGAGAAAATTTTATAAGTAACTTTGTGATACTTTCCGTTTCCATAAAGTTATGTTTATTTTCCATTGTGCACCATTCCCTTCTATTCAGTAGTCGCTCTCTTTAATATTTCCTCTTTTGTTTCAGGTATTTTTTCTTCTGATAACAAAATTACTAATATATCTCCGCCTTTTATAATTGATCTTCCATTTGGAATAAATTCAACTTCATTTCTTATAATTGAAACAACTAATGTTCCTTCTGGAAAAGAAAGATCTGCTATAAATTTTCCATCCAACTCTGACTCAGCCATAACTGGAATTTTTACGATTGTCTTTCTTTTATTTTTTTCATCTGTTTTATTGGTATCGTCTTTTTTCATTCTATCATACAAAATATCATAAATAGGATGCTGACCTAAAAGTTCAGTAGTATAGAATGCTACTATTGAAACCGTTGCTATAGCTAATAAAAGATGAAAACTTCCTGTCATTTCTAATATCAATATAGCACCAGTAATTGGTGCTCTAACTACAGATACAAAGTATGCAGCCATTCCTAATACAACAAAATGAACTGTAAAATCATTTCCAGTTAACCAAATAATATCTACTGTTTCTCCAAAAATTTTACCTATTATAGCCCCCAACACTAACATTGGTAAAAATATTCCACCAGCAAATCCTGTTGCATAAGAAATAGAAGTAAACAAAAGTTTTAATATAAATATCACTATAAGTACAGTAATTAATTCTTTTTTATGAACTAAACTTTCTGCCAAGTGATGACCACCACCTGTCACTTCTGGAAATACAACACATAACGAAAATGAAATTGTCATTACAGTTACTATCTTTATAGATCTATGCACATTGACTTTATTAAATACATCCTGTGTTTTTATTAACATATATGTGAATAACTTCCCAAAAAATGCTATTATAAGCCCAAACACTACATACATAATAAATTGAAAATAAGGATTCAAGTCTAATGGATACTTTATCGCAATATTAAATGCTGTTTGTACCCCAAAAAATCTTCTTCCTACAAAATCTGCAGCTATACTAGATAAAAATATACATATTAAAAGTTTCCCACTCAAATATCTGTGTATTTCTTCTATACTGAACATTACTCCTGCCATTGGAGCTCCAAAAGCTCCAGCCAATCCAGCACTTGCTCCACTAGTTATAAGATAATTTCTATCTTTAATATCTCTTTTAAATATTTTAGCTAATCCATATCCTAGATATGACCCAAGCTGAACCGATGGTCCTTCTCTTCCTAAAGAAAGCCCAGCTCCTATTCCTAGCACTCCTGCTAAAAATTTTGAAATTAGCTCTTGAAACCAATTTTTATAATCTATTCTTCCTAGTATTAAACCTTTTACTTGAGGTATTCCACTTCCTGAAGTTTTAGGATATTTTCTATATAAATAATCCACTACAAACCCAACCATAATAAAAATTAACCATAGTTTAAAAAGAGATAATGGTTTCCCTAGATGTAAATCATAACCTGCAAGTATAAATAATTTTTCTTTTAAATGAGAAATTATCTCTAAACACCATCTATAAAGTGATACAATAAATCCTGTCCCTATCCCTACAAATAAGCAAAGTAAGTATAATTTACCATTGTTTTTTGACATCTTTTTTAATAATATTGATTCCGTATTATAGTTTTCCTCCATAAAAATTGCTCCTCAAATATCTTCATTATCTTAATATTATAAGACTTTTTATAAATATAGTCAAGAGTTGAACAAGCTAATTTAGCTTATTTCCATTATTTTCTCTAACAAATCGTTCCTGCCCCAACGCTCAAATCCTCATTATATTCAAAAATTGTTTGTATAGCTATAGTAATTCCTTTGACTAAAATTTCGATTCCCATACTTCCAGTATTATTTTTATATACAACTTGCTCAGGTAAATATGGTATATGAATAAATCCTGATTTTTTATCCTTAAACTTTGTTTCTAATAAATATCTAACGCCATAAAACACATGATTACAAACAAAAGTCCCTGCAGTATTAGAAATAGATACAGGTATTCCTGCTTTTTGAATTTCTTTTAACATAGCTTTAATTGGTAAGTTAGAAAAATATGCATCCTTTCCATTCTCAAATATTTTTTTATCTATTGGTTGATTTCCCTCATTATCAGGAATTCTGTAATCATCTATATTTATAGCTACTCTTTCTATTGAAATATCTGTTCTACCTCCAGCCTGACCTATTGACAGAATATAATCTGGATTATAAGCATTTATTTCATCTTCTATTTTTTTTATAGATTTTTTCCAAACTGTAGGGATTTCTAAAATTTTTACTTCATTTTCTCCAATTTTCTTAGGTAATAATTTTATTACCTCCAAAGCTGGATTTATTTTTTCGCCACCAAAAGGATCAAATCCTGTAACAAGTATTTTTTTCATTTCTACTCTCCTTTTATTACTAATTTTATCTATTTTTATAAAGTATATTTAATATATATTTTTTTGTAAAGTTTTTTATACATTTACAAAAAATTGTTTTTATATATGCAATTAGCTTTATATTATTTATACAATCTATTATTATTCTTAATAATACTATTGACTTTATTTTTAAAAAACCATATAATTATTGCAAATAATGTATTTAGTATAGAATATATGTATTTATTCGGTATATGTATTCTAAAAGGTGGTTAAAATGAAAGATTTGTTGGAAAGTTTAATTAAAAGAAATCAAATTTACACTAATGAGGGAACTGTAGCTAATTATATTCCGGAATTAGATAAAGCTGATAAAAATGCTTTAGGAATTTTTGTTACAACAATAGATGGTCAGGAATATTTTGCTGGAGATTATAATTATAAATTTACAATTCAAAGTATTTCAAAAGTAATATCGCTTATGTTAGCTATTTTAGACAATGGTGAAGAATATGTTTTTTCAAAAGTAGGAATGGAACCTAGTGGTGATCCCTTTAATTCAATAAGAAAATTAGAAACTTCTAGCAGGAAAAAACCATATAATCCTATGATTAATGCTGGAGCAATAGCAGTGGCATCCATGATTAAAGGCAAATGTGAGCAAGAAAAATTCAACAGATTACTTAATTTTACTAAACTTATTACAGAAGATGATTCATTAGATTTAAACTATAAAATTTATTGTGGAGAGGCTGAAACAGGCTTTAAAAATGCTGCAATGGCATACTTTTTGAAAGGTGAAGGAATTATTGAAAACGATGTAAAAGAAGCTCTTAATATTTATTTTAAACAATGCTCCATCGAAGGGACTGCACAAACTATTTCAAAATTAGCCAAATTTTTGGCAAATGATGGTGTTCTTTCAAATGGTGAAAGAATTATTTCAACAAGAATTGCAAAAATTATAAAAACTCTTATGGTCACTTGTGGAATGTATGATAGTTCAGGAGAATTTGCAGTTAGAGTCGGACTTCCATCAAAAAGTGGTGTAGGTGGTGGAATCTGTACAGTTGTTCCTGGGAAAATGGGAATTGGTGTATTTGGTCCCGCACTTGATAAAAAAGGTAATTCTCTTGCTGGAGTACATCTTTTAGAAGATCTTTCCAATGAATTAGGTTTAAATATTTTTTAAAAATTTAATTTTAAATTTATATAAATATAAAAGGAGGTGAAGTGGCTATTGCATTTTGCAAAAAGCCCACACATATGTCTGCTGTTATTAGTTTAGTCAACACCTTAAATACTTATCTTTGGTCTTATATTCTTATCGCACTTTTAATATTTCTAGGTGCATTTTTTACTTTTAAATCTGGATTTATTCAATTTAGACTTTTTGGTGATATGTTTGCTCTTATTACAGGTAAATTAAATTCATTAAAAGATGGAGAAGCGAATTTAAAAGGACAAGTTTCTTCTTTTCAATCTTTTTGTATAAGCGTTGCATCTCATGTTGGAACTGGAAATCTTGCCGGTGTTGCTATCGCTGTTGCCACTGGTGGACCTGGAGCACTTTTTTGGATGTGGTTAATCGCTTTACTTGGTGGAGCTACAAGTTTAGTAGAAAATACTCTTGCTCAAGTTTATAAAGAAAAAGATGGTGATGGATTTAGAGGAGGACCTGCTTATTATATCGAAAAAGCTTTAGGTCAAAAAGCACTTGGAAAATTTTTCTCAATTATTGTACTATTAACTTTTGCTTTTGCATTTAATACTATCCAAGCTAATACTATCGCTCAAGCTTTTGAAACTTCATTTAACATGGATGTTAAAATTGGTGGAGCTATAATTGCAGCTCTTACTGCCGCTGTTATATTTGGCGGTGTTCACAGAATTGCAAAATTTTCTGGAACTGTTGTTCCTGTAATGTCAATAGCTTATGTTATTGTTGCTATTTTTGTTCTTGCTGTAAACATAACAAAATTACCTAGTTTATTTGTATTAATCATAGAGAGTGCCTTTGGTATGAAACAAGTTGTTGGTGGGACTTTAGGATTCACTATATTACAAGGAGTTAAAAGAGGTCTTTATTCAAATGAAGCCGGAATGGGATCTGCTCCTAACGCAGCTGCTACATCTAATGTTTCTCACCCTGTTAAACAAGGTTTATTGCAAGCATTTGGTGTTTTTGTTGATACAATCTTAATTTGTAGTGCTACTGGATTTATAGTTCTTCTTTATCCTGAATATAATACAATAGGTTTAAAAGGTATTCAATTAACACAAGTAGCTCTTTCTCACTCAGTTGGAGCTTGGGGAACTCACTTCATAACTTTCTGTATATTTTTATTTGCTTTTAGCTCTGTTATAGGGAATTATTACTATGGTGAAGTTAATTTAGAATTCTTGTTAAAAAATAAAATAATCATGTTTATATTTAGAGTGCTTGTTGTCATATTTGTTTATATAGGCTCTATTATCCCATTAGGATTAGTTTGGGATGTAGGAGATGCATTTATGGGAATCATGGCATTGATAAATATTGTTGTTATAGCTTTACTTAGTCCACTTGCTATGACTATTATAAAAGACTATTATACACAAAGAAAAGATGGAAAAAATCCTGTATTCTATGCAAAAAATATTCCAAACTTAAAAAATACCGAATGTTGGAATGATTAAAAAAATTTTTTAGTGGTCTAAATGACCACTTTTTTATTGCTTTTATTTATTTCTTATTATAAAATATATAAAATTTAATTATAGGAGAAGATAAATATGACTAAATCAATGGCTACTATTTGTATTCACGGAAAAAAAGAGAGAAAAAATGTTGATAATACGGGTGCTGTGAGTTTTCCAATTTTTCAAAGTGCTACTTTTGTTCATCCAGAATTTGGTAAAAGTACTGGTTTTGATTATTCAAGATTACAAAATCCAACAAGAGAAGAACTAGAAAGAATAGTTGCCGACTTAGAAAATGGAATTGATGCTCTTGCGTTTTCAAGTGGAATGTCAGCTATCCATGCGTTAATAGATACATTATCTCCTGGAGATCATATCATTGCAACAGACGATTTATATGGCGGTTCTACAAGACTTCTTATGAATATAGCAAATAAAAATGGAATAAAAATTACTTTTGTCGCTACAGATAAAATAGAAAATATAAAAAAAGAATTAAGAGAAAATACAAAATTAATATTTCTTGAAACTCCAACTAATCCTATGATGCAAGTTACTGATATCAAATCTGTTGTTGAGCTAGCTCATAAACATAATTGCATAGTTGCTGTTGATAATACTTTTTTAACACCTTATTTTCAAAGACCTTTAGATTTAGGAGCTGATGTCGTAATACACAGTGGAACTAAATATTTAGCAGGGCATAATGATACTCTTGCTGGATTTTTAGTTACAAATTGTAAAAAATGCAGTGAGAAGTTTAGATATATTATAAAAACAACTGGAGCCTGTCTTGCCCCTTTTGATTCATGGCTTGTATTAAGAGGTATAAAAACTTTACATATTCGTATGGAACAACATCAAAAAAATGCCGTAGAAATAGTTAAATGGTTAAACAACCAAAAAGCTATTACAAATGTTTACTATCCTGGACTTGAAAATAATTCAGCTCTTGAAATTTCAAAAAAAACAAAGTTCAGGTTTCGGAGCTATGATTTCTTTCCACGTTGATACTGAAGCGAGAACAAAACATATTCTAAAAAATATAAAGTTAATTAAGTTTGCAGAAAGTTTAGGTGGGGTCGAAAGTTTGATCACTTATCCTATGTACCAAACTCATGCAGATGTACCACTTGAAGATAGACTTGCAAGAGGTGTTAATGAGAGATTATTAAGATTTTCTGTTGGAATAGAAGATGTAAAAGATTTAATTGCAGACTTAGATTATGCTATTAATTTAAGTTTTGGGAGGTAAATTATGTCAAAATATAATTTTAATAAAATAATTAACCGAAAAAATAGTGGAAGTTTAAAATATGATTTTGCAGTTGAAAGGGGAATGCCTAAAGATGTATTACCACTTTGGGTTGCTGATATGGATTTTAAAACTGCTGACCCTATTTTAAAAACTCTTAAAAATGCTGTTGAACATGGAATTTTTGGGTATAACGAAGTTAAAAGGCCATATTTTTCTGCTATACAAAACTGGTACAAAAAATACTTCAATTTTGAATTAAAAGAAGAATGGCTTTTGAAAACTCCTGGGGTTGTGTTTGCTTTAGCTATGGCTGTAAAAGCTTTCAGTAATAAAAATGATGGAGTTTTAATACAAGAGCCTGTCTACTATCCATTTAGAGAAGTTATAGAAGTTAATGAAAGAAAAGTTATTAATAATAAACTCATCTTAAAAAATGGAAAATATGAAATTGATTTTGAAAATTTTGAAAATTTGATTGTAGAAAACAATATTAAATTATTTTTACTATGTAATCCCCATAATCCAGTTGGAAGAGCTTGGACTAAGGAAGAGCTAATTAAAATGGGAGAAATTTGTCTAAAACATAATGTAATGATTGTTAGTGATGAAATACATTGTGATTTCGTATTTAATAGTGATCATAAACTTTTCATTTCATTAAAACCTGAATTTGAAAAAATATCTATGATTTGTACGGCTCCAAGTAAAACATTTAATTTAGCTGGTTTACAAATTTCAAACATTTTTATTCCAGATAAAATTAATAGAAATAAATTTAAAAATGAAATAAATAAAAGTGGATATAGTCAACTAAATTCTTTAGGCTTAGTTGCTTGTCAAGCTGCTTATGAACATGGTGAAGAATGGCTTTCAGAATTAAAAAAATATTTGATAGATAACTTAAACTTTGTGAGAACTTATTTAAAAGAAAATTTACCTAAAATCCATCTAATTGAACCTGAAGCAACTTATTTGGTATGGCTTGATTTTAGAGAATTAGGTTCCCCTGATGAAGTTAATAATAAAATAGTTAATGATGCAAAACTTTGGCTTGACAGAGGTGAAATGTTTGGTGAGTCCGGGGCAGGTTTTCAAAGAATTAATATTGCTTGTCCTAGAGCTACTTTAAAGGAAGCTTTAGATAGACTTAAAAAAGTTTTCAGTTAAATTTTATGCAGTAATACTGTCTGTGTATAAAAAAATGGCATTAAAATAAGAATTTTCACATTTTAATGCCATTTTTATTTTTACTCTTTTATTTTTTTGATAACATCAATTATAGAACCATCTCTATATTCAACTATACCAACTATTTCATCAGTAAATTCTATTGCTTCTGGTTTTCCAGTTAATTTTTCTGCTAACTCTTTCATCTCATGTATAGTTTTTAAATTCAAACCTGCTTTAGTGAATCTATCTATTAAATCTTGTCTTCTAGGATTTACAACTATTCCATAATCGGTACAAATAACATCAACTGCTTCTCCCGGTGTACATACAGTCGTTACTTTATCAACAATTATTGGAATTCTTGCTCTCATAAGTGGAGCTAAGATAACACTCATCTTTGCACCAACAGCTGTATCTTGATGTCCTCCAACAGCTTCATTTATAACTCCATTTGACTTTGTCATAACATTTACATTAAAATCTGTATCTATTTCTAATGCCCCTAACATAACAAAATCTAAATTATTTACTGCTGGACCTGGTGTGTTTGGATTTGCATAAAATGATGCACTTATTTCATAATGTTTAGGATTTACTGCTATTGATCTTGCTGCATCCAAATCGAATGATTGTGTATCAAATAGTGCATCCATTAATCCTTGTTCATGCAAGTCTACTAATGGACCAGTTATTCCTCCAATCCCTAATGATGCTTTTATTCCTTGTTTAATCATTTCCTCTTTTAAATATTTTGTAACAGCTAAACTTGCTCCACCAGCACCAGTTTGGTAAACAAATCCATCTTTAAAATATCCTGAATGAATCATGGCATCAAAAGCGTTCTTAGCTATCAATAAATCTCTTGGATTTTTTGTTTCTCTAACAGCACCAGAAACTATTTTTTTAGGATCTCCTATGCTTTCAACAACTACAACTGCATCAACCATTGTTTGATCAATACTTGCTGGTAAATTTGGGAATGGAACTAAATTATCAGTTACAGCAATAACATAATCCGCATATTGAGCATCAACTTTTGCATATCCTAATGAACCACAAGCACTTTTCCCAGTTCTTCCATTCATATTTCCCATTTCATCACAACTAGGTGCTGCTAAAAATGTAACATCTATATGAAGTTCCCCATCTTCAACTGCTCTCGCTCTACCACCATGACTTCTTATGACAACTGGTTTTTTTAAAATTCCTTTAGAAATTTCATCTCCTAATGGTGAACGAAGCCCACTTGATTGAATTCCAGTTACAACACCACTTTTTATGTGCCCAATAACTGGTTCATGACAAGTTCCTAAAGAACTTGGTGCCAATGTAATATCTTTAATTCCCATCTTAGCTATTGTATCTAACACCATATTTACAACAGCATCTCCATTTCTCATATGGTGATGGAAAGATATAGTCATTCCATCTTTTAACCCAGATTTTTTTATAGCTTCCTCTAAAGTTTCAATGATTTTTTTCTCTTGTTGAACCCTCATTCTTAATTTTGCCCCTGCTTTTTTCTTTTCAGGTTTTATTGCATCTACACCTTTAAATGGAACTAATTCTCCAAACCCTTCTATATATTCAGGGATTTCTCTTCCAACTGCATTAACATTATATTTCATTATTCAGCCTCCCTATAAACCCCACTGGCTTTTGCTAATTCTAATACTCTATATGCTCTTGTTATGATTGGTCCATCAACCATTCTTCCATCTACACTTATAACTCCAGAACCTTTTGCTTCAGCTTCTTTAGCTCCATTTATAATTCTAATTGATTTCTCAATTTCTTTTTGAGTTGGAGTATATACTTCATGTACTATTTGAACTTGCTTAGGATGAATACATGATTTTCCATCAAACCCTAAATCTTTAATAAATTGTACTTCTTCTCTGAAACCTTCCAAATTATTTACATCTGCATAAACAGTATCAAAGCAATAAATTCCAGCATTTCTTGCTGCTAAAACTATTGCTTCTCTTGCATAGTACAGTTCCCAACCATGCTTACTTCTAGTAGTTTTCAAGTTAGTTACATAGTCTTCTGCTCCTAAAGCTATCCCCATCATTCTTGGACTTGCAAGTGCTATTTCTTTTGCATTTAAAACTCCTGTTGCAGACTCAATAGCTGCCATTATTAGCGTTTCTCCTTCTCTGCCACATTCTTTTTCTGCCTCAGTTATAAGTCTATCTACTTCGATAATTTCTGCGGCCGTATCAGTTTTAGGTAATCTTATAACTTGTACTCCAGCTTTTACTGCTGCCTTTATATCGTGCTTTCCAAATGGAGTGTCCAATCCATTTACTCTTACAACAGTTTCTGTTTTTCCATAATCTATTGTTTTTAATGCTTCATATACTAAAAATCTTGCAGCATCTTTTTGATTTACACTTGTTGCATCTTCTAGGTCTATCATTATTGAATCTGGACCATATATATGAGCATCTGTTATCATACCTGGGTTATTTGCAGGTAAAAACATCATTGTTCTTCTTAATCTATCTTTTACTGCCATTTTTTCCTCCTAAAATTTGAAATCAGTTGATTCTGCCGCTCTAAATATTGCAGCTTTTGTTCTTGCTCTAAGAGCATAGTCTAATGCCCCTTTGTCAACAACTTTTATAATAGCATTTTTTACCCCTAACTCTTCAGCAGTTTTTGTCACTGTCGCTATTATTTGTTTCCCAAATTGTCTTTTAACAGAGCTTGTTAAATCAATTACTATTCCACCTTCTTGAGCAGGCTCAACAGTTATCATAGCATCACTAGATTCCATTGTTCCAGCAATACCTACAGTCTTTAAAAGCATATTTACCTCCTATTTTAAAATCTTTATTTGACATATTTCCATAATAGCAAGTGCTTTTTTATGGCTTTCTTCAGTTACACCAGCACAAGCTTTACTATCAACTATTATTTTTGCTTCTGGTAAGAAGCTTTTTATGAGTATCACATTGGACACTACACAAATATCTGTACAAAGTCCTATAATTTCTATACTTTCTATTTTTTTATTTTTATCCAAATCTGAAAGGTATTTAGCTAAATCAAGCGAAGCAAAATTTTTCTTTTCAAAAATTTTACATCCACTTTTATAAATTCCATCTCTAATTTTCCAACCTTCACTTCCTTTTTTACAATGAATAATCGGAAGATTATTTCCTTCAAGTGTTTTTAGATAATTATCATCATGCGTATCCATAGTAAATACTACTTCACCATCAAATTCATCAATTTTATTTTTCACATAAGGAAGAATTTTTACAGCTTCTTCTGTTCCTAAACTTCCATCTATAAAATCATTTTGAATATCTATAACGACTAATATTTTCATTTATATCACCTCATTATAAAATACATAAATAATGTCAAAATTAATAAATCTGCACTTCCTCCAGGGCTTATATTTTTTTCTACAAACTTTCTATTCAAAGTTTCCATATCTTCTCTTATAAATTTTTCTTTATCATTTAGTCCTTCATACATGTATTTTTTAAATATATAAAGACTTTCTCGTTGCATATCTTTCAATGTTTCAATATCTGATCTATTTATTATGTTTGTATCATCCAACATAGCAATGTAATAAAATAAAAGTAAAATACAAGCTGTTTCTAAATCTAAATAATTTATAAAATACAATAATTTTTTTATTCCATCATTTAAGACAAGTTCATATCCTGAAAGAGCCAGTCCTCTAGCTCCTTTAATTCCATATTTTTTAAATATTTTTTCACCACTTGTATTGTCAATTTTTTCTCCTAGTTCAATTTCAAGTGGTTTACATACTTTCTTAATCTGTTCTACCAAATCGTCTAATGTAAAATTCTCTTTTTCTTTTAAAGAAGCAGCTAAAATACTTATTAATATCCCCATAGAAAATATAGTTCCCTTATGAGTATTAATCCCCTCTGTTGCTTTAAACATATTTTGTTCTGCTTCTTTTCCTAAAGACCTTAAATTTAAAAAGAATTCTTCCTCATCTAGCTTATGTATATCTCTATAATCATAGCAATCTTTAAAATATTTTTTTAATGAGAAAGCAGATTTTTCAAATGTAAAGTAATCCATATCTCTATGTGAACCATTTGAATATCTTGTTACTAAACCAGCTTTTGGTGATATACTAACCTCATATATAAGAGCTTTTACTGCTTTTTTAGAAACTATTTCAGAATTTATATTTTTATCTATTATACTTTTTAAATCACATTCCATTATTTAAACACCGCTAATAAAACTCCAGCTGCTATTGCCGATCCAATAACTCCTGCAACATTTGGTCCCATTGCATGCATCAATAAGAAATTCGATGGATTTTCTTCTTGTCCTACTCTTTGAACTACCCTTGCTGCCATAGGTACAGCAGAAACTCCGGCTGCTCCTATCATAGGATTTATTTTACCACCTGTCAATTTGCACATTATTTTCCCAAAAATTACTCCACCTGCAGTTCCACATCCAAAAGCAAATAATCCCATTAATATAATTTTAATTGTGTTTAATGATAAAAATGTATCTGCATTTGTTGTTGCTCCGACTGTTGTTCCTAAACAAATAGTTATTATATATAACATTGCGCCTTTAGCATGTTCTACTAAATTAGGAACTTGCCCTGATTCTTTTAATAAATTTCCTAGCATTAACATTCCTACAAGAGGAGCCGCTGAAGGTATTAAAAGAGTTATTAATATTGTAACCATTATAGGGAATATTATTTTTTCTCTTTGACTTACAGTTCTTAATTGAACCATTTTTATAGCTCTTTCTTCTTTTGTAGTTAAAAGTTTTATTATTGGTGGTTGAATAACAGGTACTAGAGCCATATATGAATAAGCTGCAACAGCTATTGGTCCTAAAAGTTCTGGTGCTAATTTAGATGTTAAATATATTGCTGTAGGCCCATCTGCTCCTCCAATTATACCAATTGAAGCTGCTTGCTTTCCAGTTAAGCCCATAGCAATTGATCCTATAAAAGCAGCAAAAATTCCAAATTGAGCTGCTGCACCTAAAAGTAGACTTTTAGGATTTGCTATTAATGGCCCGAAATCTGTACTTGCTCCTATTGCTAAAAATATCATTGGAGGATATATACCTAATTTTACTCCTTGATATAGATAATAAAGTAATCCTCCCTTTTCCATTATACCTTCATTTGGTACACCAGGTAAGTTTACAAGCAACATACCAAAAGATATTGGTAATAATAGATATGGTTCATATCCTTTAGCAATTGCAAGATATAAAAGTATTAGAGCTACAATTATCATTATTACTTGATTTAATGATATCATTGAAAGCCCTGTTGTATTGTATAGTGTCAATAAAAGTTCCACAACTTACCTCCTAAGCGATTTTTACTAATATTGTTCCGTCATTTACTGTATCACCTTTAGTAACACCAACTTCAACAACAGTTCCAGAATATGGAGATAATATTGGATTTTCCATTTTCATTGCTTCTAAAACTACCAGTTCATCACCTTCAGATACTGTATCTCCTACTGCTACAGATATGCTTAGAATTACTCCTTGCATTGGAGCTTCAACATTTTTTCCTTCTGTTGAAGTTACTTTTGTAGCAGCTTTAGGAGCTTCCATAACTGAAGTTGCTTCATTTTTTTCATTAACTATGCTACCCTGTTTTTCTGAAACATCTTCCAATTCAACCTCATATACTTTTTCTCCAATTTTTAATTTATATACCTTTATCACAAATATTCCTCCTATTATACTTCTCTAATATAGTTTATTCTTATATTATTATGCCCAAATTCTTCTGCTGCATGTATACTAGCTGTTAAAATTGCTAAACGCACTTTCTCATCATCAATCTTATTTTTTAAATTTTCAAACTGATATACAGGTTGACTTTTAACAACAGTTTGAATCTTTTCTTCTTGTTTCTTTTTATTTATTGTTTTTTTTGTTTCTTCTGCTCCACCAAATTTGGCAACTATTTTTAATAGACTTAAACTCATACTTATAAGTAAAAGTATGGCAAAAACTATTGTCATACTGACAGCTGTTATATACAGTGAATCTGCCAAAGTTACTACATTGTTTCCAAATATAATATTCTTCATATTACTCCTTCTTAAAAGAAAACATTAATTTCTTTTACAACTCTTGTTTCTGCTACATTCTCATTTTCTTTCTTTTCATTCATATACTTTCCCGTTAAATATTCTTTCGCAACTTGAGGGAATAGTGCATAAGTTAAGACATCCTCTTCAGTTCTTGCAAAATCCTTACTCTCTTCTTTTAATTTTTCAAATTCTGGAGCTATTAAGTCTGCTGGTCTTCCAGTAAACGCTTCTTGCTTTCCAATAATTTTTTCTTTTATATCATCAGCTATTGGCACTGGTGATTTTCCATATAATCCTTTTACATAATCTTTTATTTCATTTGGAACCATTTTATAACGAGAGCCTGTAAGTACATTAAATACTGCTTGTGTTCCTACCATTTGGCTAAGTGGTGTAACCAATGGTGGATATCCTAAATCTGCTCTTACTCTTGGTATTTCTTTTAGCACTTCTTCATATTTATGCTCAGCTTTTTGTGCTTTTAATTGAGATAAAAGATTTGATAACATTCCACCTGGCAACTGATATTCAACAATACTAGGCTCTGTCATTAATGCTTGTGGATTTAATGTTCCATTTTGTAAATATTTTGCTCTTATAGGCTTAAAATACTCTGCAATTTCTTTTAATATCTCTAAGTCAAATCCAGTTTCTCTGTCTGTTCCTGCTAAAGCACGAACAATGCTTTCTGTTGCTGGTTGTGATGTTCCTCCTGCAAATGGAGAAATTGCAGTATCAATAATATCAGCTCCTGCTTCAATTGCCTTTATATATGTCATGCTAGCAAGTCCTGCTGTTGCATGTGTATGAACTTCTACTGGAACTTTTAAAACAGATTTTAGTTCTTTTACTAATTCATAAGCAACTTCTGGCAATAAAATTCCTGACATATCTTTTATTGCAATAGAGTCTGCTCCTATTTTTTCCATTTCCAATGCAAGATTTTTATAATATTCAATCGTATGAACAGGACTTATAGTATAACTTAAAGCTAATTGAGCATGTCCTCCATATTTTTTAGTCGCTTCACAAGCTGCTTTTAAATTACGAACATCATTTAAAGCATCAAATATACGGATAATATCTATTCCATTTTCTATAGATTTTTTTACAAATTTTTCAACTATATCATCTGCATAATGTCTGTATCCTAATAAATTTTGACCTCTTAAAAGCATTTGTAATTTTGTATTTTTTGCTCTTTTTCTTATTTCTCTTAATCTTTCCCAAGGATCTTCTTTCAAAAATCTTACTGCAGCGTCAAATGTTGCTCCTCCCCACATCTCTAATGAATGGTATCCTACTTTATCCAATGTTTCAATTATTGGTAACATTTCAGCAGTAGTCATACGAGTAGCTATAAGAGATTGATGCCCATCTCTTAAACAAGTTTCCATTACTTTAATTTTTTCCATTTTACTATCTCCTTTCTAATAACATTAAGATTGGCAACGATTAACATCGTGCCAATCTTATTTTAAATTATTATTAAGTATTAAGCAAATATTCCAAACAATACTGAACCTAGTATAAGCATCATAGCTCCTCCTATACGAGAAGATATTTGAGCAAATGACATAAGTTCCATTCTATCTGCTGCTCCTAAAACTGCAACATCTCCAGCTCCTCCTCTGTTAGCCATACAAAGTCCTGCTGTAATTGCTGCTTCAACCGGATAAAATTTCATCTTTTTAGCCACTAACATTATAAATCCAACTGCTCCAAATACAATTGCTAATGCTATTAATAAATTAGCTGGGCTTAATGCTGCGAATATTTCATTAACATCTGTTGTAAACCCAACTGCTGTCATTAATATCCAAATTGTATGTTTTGAAAATAAATTTTGCATTCTTTTTGCTCCAGCTTTTATTTTATCAGGAACAAGATTTAATATATTTAACATCATAACTATCAATATTAAAAAAGCTAAACGATGAATTTCAAATGAGAATCCTAATTTTTCCCATAACTCACCTAGTATATGTGCTACACCAAATAACATTCCTGTTAGTACAAATGCTGCAACTGTATCTCCCATATCAGCTTTGATTTCAACTTCTTTATCTTTTATAGCTTCCTTAGAATCATCTATTATTAAAGCACCATTTCCTGTTAAACTAGGTTTTGCATCTCCTAATTTTTTTAATAAAGCACCAGTTAGGATAGCTATAACATTAGCTATTGTTAAAATAGAAATTGCAAATGCAAACCATTCGCTTGCAGGTCTACCTGTTTTCGAAGACCACATTTCTGACATTGGTATTGCTCCTGCCCCAGTTCCTCCACCCATTATTGGAAGTACATAGTTCATCATTACATCTACTGGAGTTTTCCCAAATATTAATCCTACTCCTATTCCTCCTATACTTGCTCCAACTACTCCTATTATAATTAATGGAATATATCCACTAATAGATTTAATTAATGTTTTTCTGTCAACTGTTATAACTGCTCCCATTATTAAAGCAGGTATAAACATTTCTAAGAAGTTAACTGGCTGTTTATTATAAAAAACATCTGTAGCTTTTAGTAAAGTTTCAGGGATTAAACCATAAGTCCCGAATGCTGCTGCTGCAAAAAATACTAAAACAGTTCCTCCACCAATATACTCATCCCAGAAAGGTATTCTATCTCCAATCTCACCAAATAAAATTCCAAATACTGCCAAAACTGAAAATACCATTAAAAAGTTTGTTCTTAAGAATCCAGCTTGTTTTGGTACCATAGTTTCAACACCATCAACAACTACTTTCATCTCACCATAAGGTACATATACAATGATTAATGTCAATATTAACATTGCTAAAAATATAGGGAAATTTAATCCTCCCCATTTGAACTCTCTTGGATCAAATAATTCTTTAAAATTCTTTTTTGCCATAATTCCTCCTTAAATTTTATGTATACAGTATACTGTATTCTAAGTATTAACTATATTATTATTATTTTTCAAAATTGTCAACATTTATTTATATAGCACTATTATTGAACACAAGATTTTTGAAAACTACATCTCTTGATTTTAGCAAATGTTCTCTATTTATCTTAAATGCTTTCTTTTTGTCTTTATTTTTTATTGCTTCCAGTATTTCTAAATGTTCTTGATAAGCTTCTTTTAATCTTGTTTCATCTGTTAAACAAAGAACTCTAAATTTTTTTGTATATTGATTTATATTAGTGATTAATTTTGCTACATGATATAAACCTGATAATTCATATAATTCTTTATTAAATTCTGAAAAGAAATTTATTATTTCATCTATACTTTTATTTTCATCCATAGCTTTTTTTGTTTTTTCAAAATTTCTCTCTATTTTTTTTAAATTAATTTTATCTTTATTCATAATTTCTTCTAAAATTAAATTTTCTAAAACTATTCTAATTTCATAAACTTGTCTTATATCTTCTTTTGTTACAAACTTTACTGTAACTCCACCTTTTTCAGAATTATCAACCAACCCCTCTAGTTCCAACATTCTCAATGCTTCCCTTATCGGAGTTCTACTCACTTCAAATTTTTTCGCATATTCAAGCTCAACTATTTTCGTTCCAGCTTTTATCTTCCCGCTTATAATCATTTCTTTTAAGTTATCGTATACCTGCTCTCTTATTGACTTATTTTTCGTGATTTCCATGAACCCTCCCCCTTTACCTAAACATTGTACTACATTTGTATCCTGTATACAATATTTTTTTATTATTTTTTTATATCTAGAATATAAAAAGGAGTTATATCTATCTTATAACTCCTTTTCATATTTTAATCATGTTTTTGTAAATCATTCTTCTTAATAATTTGCGTTAATCTTTGCTCATACACATTTTTTACTTCTGAATAATTTCCTAATAGTTTTACTAACTCTATCGAATCTTTTCCACTGTTGATTCCACCTCTTAAATGGACATAGCTCTTATGTCTTGATAAAGTCATTATGTAATCTTCAACTGAATCCTCTAAACTTTCATATTTTTTATAAAAATCTTTTGCTCCAACTTTTACTGCTCTTACAGGGTCTTTTAAAGTTGAACGCATCCCAAATAAATTATTTCCTTCTATTGCAACTTTTGATCTTCCCCATCCACTCTCTAAAGATGCCTGTGCAAGTATAAATGATGTTGGTGGAATTATCATTTTATTAAGTAAATCGTCTATTTTAGATGTTTTAACATTGTATTTAGAATACATTTCTTCTAAATATTCTTTTTCTTTCTCTTCTAAATTTTCTTTTTCTAATAAGCTTTCTACATATTCTCTCTCTTTGTTTATAGCTGATTTTATTTTATCTATTACCGGAATAAGAGTTTCAATGAAGACTTGTTTCTTACCTTTATTTTTTACTTTTTGTAAATCTTTTGCTTGGGTTATAATTATAGTATTTTTACCTTGGTCTAATATATTAGAATAAGAAAGTAGGGACATACATAGGAAAATTCCAAGTAAATATTTTTTCATATATACTCCTCCTTTTATTTTATTAGAGTTTAATCATTCTAACATATTTGTCACGATATTGCAAGGCTTTGCAAAAAAGAGCTGATATCTCAGCTCTTTTCTATCACTTATTATTAATTTCTTCATACCATATATCCGAATTATTAATTGCTTCTTTCACAAAAAAATTAATATTTTTGGATGGTAATTCTTTTTCTATAACTTTATTATCTGAAGTTTTTATAAAAATAACATTATTTATACCTTTTGATACCGCCATTGCTTTTTTATTGGCTTCTAATACTTTATAAGCTTCTCCATTTATACTATATTTAATAGAAGTTGAGTTATTATTTTCAATCAAAAGCTCATGTCTTTTTCCTGTTACAAAAAGTGCAATTGAAATCAAGAATAATATAATTATAATTAGCAATATTTTTCCTATTTTTTTCATTCACTCACCTTCTTATTAAGTTCTAAAGTCATAGCTTTCTCTCTTTCTTGATCCTTTTCTATTTTTCTTCGCCATTCATACATTATAAGAACCAAAGCAATTATACCATATGATACAAATACTCTAAAATATTCTCCAATTTGAGCTGACCCCATCAGTTCCTTTCCAGCCGTCGGTGCTAAAATAAACATCATATGAAATAAAATAACTCCACTTATAGCATTTGGAATTGACGCTTTAGCTACTGATGCTCCACCTATAAGTAAAGCTGCAACAGAGAACATACCTATTTGTTCATGTGAATTATATGTATTCATTGTTCCAAAATTTTGTAAATATATTATTTGCCCAAATCCGGCCAAAACAGTTGAAATTACAATTGAATATACTCTTATTTTATTTACTTCAATTCCAGCTGATTTAGATACTTCCATATCCTGACCTACAGCTCTCATATCTTGTCCTAATTTAGTTTTTCTAAACCAGATTACAAATAAACATAGTAATATAATAAGAATTATTGTCAGTACTGGAATATTATATTTTGAAATTTGAAATGAAAAAGTTTTATCTAAACTACCTGCTATTTCAGAAAGATCTACTGTGTTTCTAACACCTCTTCCGGAAGATAGCAATATGTTTGTATTTTTTATAGGTATTAAGCGACCCATAAAATATAAAACTATTAATTGATAAACCCCATTGATAAAATATCCTAGCATCATTGAAGTTATCATTTCTCTACCTTTAGCCCTATTTAAAACAATCCCTCCTAAATATCCTAATAACATAGAAAGAGGTATAGATAAAATCATTGCTAAAAATACACCTTGTAATCCCATTATATGCCAGTCTGATATAAAAATCAAAGCAAGTTGACCAGCCATGGCTCCAAGAACTATTCCAAAATTTAATCCCATTCCAGCTACTATTGGAATAAGAAGTGATAAGACCAAAAATAAATTTCTA
Source organism: Fusobacterium gastrosuis (assembly GCF_900095285.1). Taxonomy (GTDB): domain Bacteria; phylum Fusobacteriota; class Fusobacteriia; order Fusobacteriales; family Fusobacteriaceae; genus Fusobacterium; species Fusobacterium gastrosuis. The sequence goes on from NZ_LT607734.1 coordinate 593,902, forward strand.
GAAATTCTCAGAATCATTTCATTAGCTATATAACTTAAACTCAAACCAGAAAGTGGCAAAGTTATCAAAATTACTGTTGCCATTAAGATAGGAACACTATTATTTATTAAAAAATTTTTAATTTTATTATCCACGAGTGCCACCATCCTTTCTAGTTAATGCATAAAGTATCATTCCATTTGATATTATAATTCTCAAAGTTTCAGACATATCTGTTTGAATTATCGCATTCATTACAGTCGGAGTCATAGTAAGTATTCCTTGAAATAAAAATGTTCCTATAATTACATTCCAAATATTAGTTCTGTTTACTGCCGCTCCTCCTATTAAAATTGCCGCTATAGCTGGAAAAGCCATATTAAATGGTGCAAGATATAACTGTATAAAACCAAAACTTTGTTGATACACTATAATTCCTATCGCTGCAACTACTGTTGATAATATTACAGACTGTATTCTACTCTTATCTATATCTATTCCTGTTGCTTTTGCAAATTTATCATTTTTTCCAACAGTACTCATAGCTAGACCTGATTTTGTTTTGAAAAATATCCAAACTATAATAGCAAAAATTAAGAAAAATAAAATTTCTCCGACAGGAATAGTTTCAGCTAATTTCCCAAATGGTTTATTTAAAACATCTTGCCAATATTTTTCAATACTTATTGTTGTTCTTAATCCTGAGCCACCATAAGCCCAAATCATATCTGCTCTTGTAAACGGTAAAATTAACCACATTATACACATAAAGGCAACCGAAGAAAAACCAATATAAGTTGCTATCATCATTTCAGATCCCTTTACTTTATTTAAAATATATCCGTAAACATATCCAAAAATTATAGCAAAAGGTATTGCAACTGCTATTGCAGCTCCAAATCCTAACCAACCTTCTAACCCTAACTGTACACTAATTAAGGCTCCAAGAAGACCTGCTTCTATTCCTAATGGCATTCCAAAATTTAATCCTGTACCAGACTCTATCATAGGCATAAGCGAAAGTACTAACAATGCATTCATTCCAAATCTTACAAAAGTATCTGAAAGTGCAACTGATAGAGGTATCCCAACAAATGGGGCTATAATATAAGTAGAAAAAAGAAATATTGATATTATAAGCCTAGGCCAGCCTATTTTTTGTATTATTTTATTCATTTTTCCCCCTCCTTTACACCCACCATAAGTTTACCAAATTCTAATATATCTGCTGTTGGAGGTAAAATTCCCTCAACTTTTCCTTCATTAATTATTGCAATTCTATCACAAATACTCCTTAACTCCTCAATTTCTGAAGAAGTTACAACAATAGTTGTTCCTTTTTCTTTGTTATATTCTTTTAAGGTATCTAGAACCAATTGCTTTGCTCCTATATCAATACCTCTTGTTGGTTCTGATACAAATAAAAGTTCAGGTTCCATTGTAAATGCTTTTGCCATACAAACCTTTTGTTGATTTCCTCCACTTAATTCCAATACTTTTTGTTTTTCACTCATACATTTAATTTCTAATTTTTCTATATATTTCTTGGCATTATCTGTTACAGACTTATCATCTATAACATTAAATAATCCAAATAATTTTTTAAAAAATTGTCTTTTTATTTCCATAGTTGGGTAGGCAATATTTCTTTCTATACTTTCGTCTAATAAAAGCCCCACTCCTTTTCTATCTTCTGAAACAAAAAATATTCCTTTATTAAGTGGTTCTTTTGGATTGTTTAAACCCAGATTTTCAGATTTATATAAGACCTCTCCACCTGCTTTACAAAGTCCCATTATCCCATTTGCTATTCCAATTTTACCTTGACCTGCCATACCACCTAATCCTAAAATTTCACCTTTTCTTATTTCTAAGGTCAAATCTTTTACAGTTTCTCCTGGCATATCCACCCATAAATTTTTTATTTCTAATATATTTTCTTTTACTAAATCATCTTTTTTCTTATCTCCAGAAGATAAATTTACTTTTCTTCCTATCATCCATTCTGTTATTTCATTTACATTTGTTGATTTAATTGCAACTGTGTTAATTAAATTCCCATCTCTTAAAACAGTTACTTTATCTGAAACTTTCATAATTTCATCTAATCTATGAGTTATAAAAATTATTGCTATTCCTTTTTCAGATAATTTTTTCATCGTACTTAAAAGTATTTTTGCTTCTTCTTCTGTTAAAACAGCTGTTGGTTCATCTAAAACTAGAAGTTTTGTCTTTTCTCTTTCTATTTCACGAGCAATTTCTGTAAATTGTTTATATGCAACAGACATTTCATTTATTTGCTCTTTTCCTGTCATGTCTATTCCTAATTTTGATATGGCTTCTGTCGCTCTTTCTAGATTTTGATTCTTATCTATTCTGTTCAAATCATTTCCTAAAAGCATTTCTGTTATTGATTTTTTTGTAGATTCTCTATTTAAAACTATATTTTCATTTACTTCAAATCCAGGAATTAAAGAAAATTCTTGGTGCACCATTCCAATTCCTGCTTCAAGAGCATCAAAAGGTGATAAAAAATTAACTTCTTTACCATCAAAATAAATTTTACCATTATAGCCACCAGTTTCTTTTATGACATCCATTCCAAATATAATTTTCATGAGGGTAGATTTACCAGCTCCATTTTCACCGACTAGCCCTAATATTTCTCCAGCTTTCAATTCAAGATTGACATCTTTTAAAACTGTATTTTCACCAAAAGATTTTGAAAGATTTTCTATCTTCAGTAATATCTCTTCCATATTTTCTCCTTTAAAAAAATAAAGGGAGGGAACTAACCCTCCCTTAAATTATATTAATTTTTAAGATTAAGGTATTTTTTTGGAACTTCAACTTTATCCATGTTTAAATATCCTTTTCCAAATATGTATGTATCTTGGAATAACATAAAGATATTATCTTTTTCTACACCATTACCATCAACATAAACAGTTCCATTCCAATTAGCTCCTGGAGTATATTTTGTATAAGATTTTATTACTTCACTTAAATCATTTAAAGCTATTCCTTCTTCAATTGATCTAATTGCTAAATCTACACCAGCTTGAACTGATGCAAATCCATAAGAATATGCCCATGTTCCCATTCTTCCAGCTCCTCCAGCTTTAACTACTTCTGCTTCAACTTTTTCAAGTATTTTTGGCCAATTTCCTTTTTCTTCATCAGTAAATTCGATTCCTAATGCTCCTGGGTATCCCATTGTTGGAGAAGGTAAATCAGCTTCTATAAAGAAACCTCCATGTGCTGCAATTTGTTTCAATAAAGGTTCTGTTTGAGCGTCATTAGTTGCAAAAAATGCTACATTTTTACCATATTTATTTATCCAGTTAGGAACTTGTTCCAATATAAATTGTTGAGCTCCTGGAACTCCAACATCACTAACAGGATCTGGAGCTGACATTTCTATATATTCCATTCCTAAATCTTCTGCAGTTGCTTTCATTATTGTTCTTCTTCTTGCTATTGTTTCATATCCTAAATGTCTAGGGAAAGAGATGTGCATAAATTTATCTGCTCCTAAATCTTTTGCAGCTTTAACCATTAAATATCCTCTTGAGAAAAAGTCAGGATTTATTTCTACATCTGCTACTTGCCCAATCATTTCTGGATCTTCATGTGGATTATTAACTATCAATTTTATATCAGGTCTTTTTTCTCTTATTGCTTTAAATGCAGCGTAAGTTCCAGGAACTCCTTCAGCTGTAAAAATAGCTTTCATATCAGGATCATCTGCTAATGAAACCATTTGAGAAATTGTTGTTTCTTGTTCTTGCATAAAGTTATCAGGAATTGTTACATGAGTAATTTTTCCTCCATCTTTTACCAAACCATATTCAGCTATCACAGCTTCAGCTCCACGGAAGTTATCTTCAGATTGAGAAACTGTTGTTGTTATAACACCTATATGGTAATTTTTGTTTTCAACAGCTTGTTCTGTTTTTGTTTCTTGAGCTTCAACTGGAGCTTCTTTTTTTCCACAAGCCACAAATAAAGTTGAAGCAGCTAATAGTCCAATTGCTAATTTTCTTAAATTCATACTCTCCTCCATAATAAAAAATGTTTAAATTTTAATTATATCTGTTTCATTTTTTTAAACAGATTATTTATTTTTGTTATTATATTCCCATATTCTTTATGTGTCAAGCATTTTTTTTAAAATAAATTTATTTTTTGATATTTTATTAGACAAATTCAGTATACTATTTGACCTTCTTCTTTTTTGGGATAAATACCTTTAGGTTTTTAATCTCTTTATATGTTAGAATTTGCACTTAATGAAAATATTATTGGAGGTTTTTATATTTAATTTAGAACAATTGAAAGTTATTACAGATGAGAAATTTTTATCTGCAATTTTTTCTACAATTTTTATTATTTTAGTAGGGTATTATTTAAGAAAAAGAAATATTGTTAATGAACAAGCTTCTAAAGCTTTAGGTTCTATTTTACTTAGTGCTAAATAGAGGTAATATAAAAGATATTTTCTTTAATCCGATTGTTATTGCAACATTTTTAGGATTATTTTTATGGTTATTCCAAGCAAATATGCCACAAATAGGTCTACCTATAAAAGATATTAAAACAGGCGAAATATTAATTAAAAATTTCTCAATATTTAGAATCGATAAAACTTTACCGTGGGTATTTGCCGGTTTAAAATATTTGGCTAGCCTATCTTCTCCACTTGCTTGGCTTGCAATAGGTATGACACTTGCAGCAATATCGTTAGAGCAAGCTATAAAAGAAAAATTAACATTAGTTTATGGATTTTATAAATTACTTATTATTCCAGCAATCTTCTTTATATTATTAATATGTTTAAATAAATTTGGAATAAAATTTTCATATGAAGCGATAGCTGCAATAGTAATAATGCTTGCTACACCACCTGCAAATGTCGTTGTTACATATACAATAAAATTTGAAAAAGAAGCTGTGCTATCTTCTAATTTATCTCTTGTAACAAGTGTGATGTCAATATTTGCAATAATATTATGGATAATTATTTTAGCTATATCAAATGGAATGGGAATAATATAAAAAAATAAGGATGAGTTTTTATATCTCATCCTTTTTCTTTTTAACTTTTTACTGTCTTATTTCTCCATTATACTTATCTTTTATTAAAATTAAAATATCTTTCATTGTCTTATCAATTTCTTCATCAGTTAAAGTTTTAAACTTATCTCTTAAGACTATACTCATAGCAACAGATTTTTTACCACTTTCAACTTTATCGCCTGAATAAACATCAAATATATCAATTTTTTCTATTAAATTTATTTTTTTCTTAATATCTTTTGTCATTTCCCCAACTAAAAGATTTTTATCCAAAGTAACTGCTAAATCTCTTAAAACCTCTGGATATTTACTTACGCTCTCATAATTGACTTTTATTTTCATATATTTTAACATTTTTGTTAAATTAAATTCAGCAAAGAATACTTTTTCTCTTTTAATTCCTAATTTTTCAATTAAAACTGGATGTATTTCCCCAAATGTTCCCAATAATTCTTCACCAATTTTCAAATCTGCACTTACTCCAGGATGAAAATTATTATTTTTAGATCTCTCTAAAGAATATTTGTTAATTCCTAATTTTTCAAATAAATTTTCTACATAACCTTTTAAGTTAAAGAAATTGTATCCTTCTTTTGCTTGAAACCATAAAGTTTTTTCTGCCTTTCCAGAAAGAGCAATAGCAACCTTTAAGTCTTCTTTTGCTAAAGTTTCATTATTAAAATTACTAAAAGATTTTGCAACTTCAAAAATTTTTAAATCATTTTGATTTCTATATAAATTATCTCTGATATTAGCAAGTAAACTATATATTAAGCTTGAACGCATTATAGCCATATCTTCACTCAACGGATTTTTTATTTCTATAATGTCATCACCTAAATTAAATAATTCCTTAGCCTCTTTTGGAATAAAACTATAATTTATAACTTCATTTAACCCTGATTCTTTCAATATATTTCTTACTAGATTTGAAATTGTAAAATTAATATTTTCTTTTCCTGATTCTATACTAGCTTCTGGTATTTTATCTTCTATATTTTCAAAACCATACATTCTAATTACTTCTTCATATATGTCCGCTGCCCTTTGTAAATCTCCCCTATAACTAGGTGGTGTTAAAACCATTTTTGCCTCTGCATAAGATTTAATAGTAATATCCAAATTAGTCAATATTTTTCCAACTTCATCATAGCTTAATTCTTTTCCAATAAATTTATTTAATTTTTGAAGATCTAAAGAAATTTCTACTTTTTCTGGTTTTTCAATATATCTGTCTATAGCTTCTGACAATATTTCTCCACCAGCAATTTCAGAAATTAGAGAAGCTGCTCTATCAATTACGACATCTAAGTTTTCTATGTCTAAACCTCTTTCATTTCTATAAGAAGAATCTGTAAAAATTCCTAATTCTCTTGATGTTTTTCTAATATTATCTGGAGTAAAATATGCAACCTCTAAAAATATATTTTTTGTGTTGTTTTCTATTTGAGTTGATTTTCCACCAATTATTCCAGCTAGTGCAGTGGCTTTTACTTCATCTGCAATAACTAATTCATTATTCTTTAATTCTCTTTCAATTCCATCTAAAGTTGTCAAAATCTCTCCAGGTTTCGCCGCCCTTATACTTATGTTTCCTTGTAATTTATCAAAATCAAAAGCATGCATAGGTTGATTATATTCAAACATAACAAAGTTTGTTATATCCACTATATTATTTATTGGTTTTAATCCCATACTTCTTATTCTGTCTTTTAGCCAATTTGGAGATTCTTTCACTTCAACATTTCTTATAATTCTACCCATATATCTTTTACATCTATCTTTATCTTCTATGTTGACTTTTATTAATGAATTTACTGATTCAATAGCCTCATTTAACTCTATTACAGGATATTTTACCTTTCTTCCGTAGTAAGCCGCAATTTCTCTTGCTATCCCTATATGTGATAAACAATCAGGCCTATTAGGTGTTATTTCTAGTTCAAAAATAACATCGTTTAAATTTAAATATTCCCTGTATTCTTTACCTATTGGTGCTTCCTCAGGGAGAATAATAATACCACTCTTATCTTCTCCTATTCCTAATTCTACTTCTGAGCACAACATTCCTTGTGATTCTATATCTCTTATTTTATTCTTTTTTATTTTAAAATCTCCAGGTAAAACAGCACCTACTGTAGCAACAACAACTTTGTCATGAAGTTTATGATTTGTAGCTCCACAAACTATTTGTAATGGTTCTTCTAATCCTACATCAACTTTTAATAAAGTTAGTTTATCTGCATTTGGATGTCTATCAAACTCTATAATTTTACCAATGACAACTTTATTTAGATGTTTTCCTTGTACTTCTATAGCCTCTACTTCTTGCCCTATCATTGTAAGAGCATTAGCTAATTCTTCTATATTTTCTTTTATATCTACATATTGTTTTAGCCAATTTAACGAAATTAACATTTTTTCTCCTCCAGAATTATCTCTTATTTAAGTTTCTTATTTGAATTGTTTTAAAAATCTCATATCATTTTCAAAAAATGCTCTTAAATCTCCAATTCCATGTCTTAACATTGTAATTCTCTCAATTCCCAACCCAAAAGCAAAACCATTTACTTCTTCAGGATCAAAACCTACATATTTTAAAACCTCAGGATCTACCATACCACAACCCATTATTTCTAACCAACCACTATCTTTACATAACCTACATCCTTTTCCATGACAAATATTACACTCTACATCCATTTCTGCACTTGGTTCTGTAAACGGGAAAAAATGTGGTCTAAATCTAACTTTTCTGTCCCCAAAAACTTCTTTAACAAAATGAGTTAAAATTCCTTTTAAATCAGCAAAAGATATATCTTTTCCTATAACTAGTCCTTCCATTTGATGAAACATAGGAGTATGAGAGATATCATAATCTGGTCTATAAACTTTTCCTGGACAAATCATTCTAAGTGGAGCATTATTTTCTAACATATATCTAATTTGTACAGGAGATGTTTGAGTTCTTAATAAAACAGAATCATTGATATAAAATGTATCTGTTAGATCTCTTGATGGGTGAGTTTTAGGAATGTTTAATGCATCAAAATTATACTCAACCTTTTCAATTTCTGGTCCGTCAACAATATCAAATCCCATTTTTATAAATATATCTTTTATAAAATTCATGGTTTCGTTAACTGGATGTATAGTCCCACCTATACATTTTACACCAGGTAAACTTATATCTACAATTTCTGATTCTAATTTTTTATTTAATTCTTTTTCTTTCAGTTCTAAATTCTTTTTCTCTATCAAATCAATAATAAAATCCTTTGTTTCATTTATAATCTGTCCCATCTTAGGTCTTTCTTCACTAGACAAATCTTTCATTTTTTTTGATAACTCTGTAAATACTCCCTTTTTCCCCATGTAATTAACTCTTAAATCTTCTAAAGATTGTAAAGAAGTATTTTCTTTTATAGCTTTCTCAATATTTTCTTTAATTTTTAGAATTTCTTCTTTCATTTTTCCCCCAATAAAAATTATTGAATTTATATTCTTTTATGAAAAAATTGTATTTCTTCATCTTTAATATAAATTATACCATATTTCCCGTTTTCCGCTGCACCTGGATTAAATAAGTAAAAATCATCAAAATTTTCTAAAACTTCTTTATGAGTATGCCCAAAAACCCCTATTTTTGCATCCACTTCTTGAACCATATTTTTTAGATTATTTAGATTTGTTTTTACTCCATATAAATGACCATGAGTCATGAAAATTTTTATATTTTCAATGTTTAAAATTTTAGTTAAACCATAGTTCTTTTCAAAAAAATCACAATTTCCATTCACTATGTAAAATTCACTGTTATATATATAGGAAAGTTCTTCAATATCTCTTAATCCATCTCCAGTATATATTACAATATCGGGATTTTCAATTTCATAAATTTTTAAAACTTTATCAAAATGACCATGACTATCTGATAAAACTAAAATTTTTTTCATTTTTCACCTATTCTTCGTCAATCTCTTCTTCTTTTTTTATTTTTGTTATAGAAGCAACTTTTTCTTCTTCAGCAACTTTCATAACTCTTACTCCTTGAGTTGCTCTACCAAAACGAGAAATGGCATCCATAGACATTCTTATAACAACACCATTAGATGTTATACAAATTAACTCTTCATCATCTAAAGCTTCCAAAACAGATACAACATTTCCAGTTTTTTCAGTGCACTTAATATTTTTTACACCTTTTCCACCTCGATTGTATTGTGGATACTCATCTAATCTTGTTCTTTTTCCATATCCATTTTCTGTTATAGTAAATATATCAGTTTCAGGATTTTTTATTAACATTGCTGATACAACTTCATCATCATCTCTTAAAGTTATTGCCTTAACTCCCATAGTATTTCTACCAGTTGCTCTTATTATATCTGCAGAAAATCTAGTACAATATCCTTTTTTTGTTGCAATTAATATTTCTTCTTTCTCAACTTCTTCAATTAAACCAGAATAAATTATGTCATCATCTTCTTTTAATTTAATCGATATTAATCCAGAACTATTAATATTTTTAAATTCCCCTAAGGAAGTCTTTTTGATAAGACCATTTTTTGTTATAAACACAATTTCTTTTTCTGGATTAAATTCTTTTATTACAATAGTATCTCTTACTTTTTCTCCTTCAGAAATATTTATTATATTTCCTATTAATCTACCTCTTGATTGTTTAGATAAATCTGGAATTTCATAAGCTTTTATATTATATACTTTTCCTTTATCTGTGAAAATCATCATAGTATCTAAAGTAGAAGCTGAAATTATTTTTTCTGCAAAGTCATCTTCTATTGTATTTAGTCCTGATACTCCTTTTCCACCTCTTCTTTGAGCTTTATATTTATTTGCTTCTATTCTCTTTATATAACCTTTATTTGTGTAAGTTATTATAATTTCTTCATCTTTTATTAAGTCTTCTGGAAGAATTTCCATTCTCTCTTCTTCAATTGTAGTTCTTCTCTCATCAGAATATTTTTCTTTTATATCTAATAATTCTTTTTTCATTATTTCATATACTTTTGCTTCATCTTCCAAAATTTCTTTTAATTCAACTATTAGTTTTTCGATTTCTTGATATTCTAAGTCTATTTTTTCCCTTTCAAGACCTGTTAATCTTTGCAGTTTCATATCCAAAATAGATCTAGCCTGTATATCTGAAAATCCATATTTTTCTATCAATTGTTCTCTTGCCACAGTTCCATCTGAAGATGCCCTAATAAGCTCTATTATTCTATCAATATTTGTTAATGCTATTTGATATCCTTTTAATATATGAGCCCTTTTTTCTGCCTTGTCCAAATCAAATTTAGTTCTTCTTGTTATAACATCAAATCTATGTTTTATATATTCAACAAGCATCTCTTTTAAATTTAATATTCTAGGAACATTATTGACTAAGGAAAGCATTATAACTCCAAATGTAGATTGAAGTTCTGTGTATTTATACAATTTATTTAAAACAAGTTCAGGTTCTTCCCCTTTTTTTATTTCAATAACAATTCTTATTCCTTCTCTATTTGATTCATCTCTTAGGTCTGAAATTTCAGTTAATTTTTTTTCACGAGCAAGATTAGCTATTTTTTCAATAAGTGAAGCTTTATTTAATTGATAAGGAATTTCAGTTATAATTATATTTGCTTTTCCATTTTTTTGTTCCTCTATATTAACTTTTCCTCTTACTTTTATTTTTCCTCTACCAGTTTTATATGCTTCTATTATTCCAGCTCTACCATCAATTATAGCCCCTGTTGGAAAATCAGGACCCTTTATATAATTTGTTAACTCTAAAATATCTATATCTTTATTCTCTATTACTGCCAAAGTTCCGTCTACTAATTCTCCTAAATTATGAGGAGGGATATTAGTTGCCATACCAACAGCAATTCCTGTTGCACCATTTAGCAAAAGATTTGGTAATTTAGCAGGCAATACCACTGGTTCATCCAAAGAATCATCAAAGTTTTTTCTGAAATCTATCGTATCCTTATCTATGTCTTCTAATAATTCATTAGTTATTTTTGCCATTCTTGCTTCAGTATATCTCATTGCTGCAGCAGAATCTCCATCTATTGAACCAAAATTTCCATGTCCTTCAACTAATAAATATCTATAATTAAAATCTTGAGCCATTCTAACCATACTTCCATAAACTGGAGCATCACCATGTGGATGATACTTTCCCAGAACTTCTCCTACTATTCTTGCAGATTTTTTAAAAGGTTTATCATTAGTCATTCCAAGTTCATTCATAGCAAAAAGTATTCTTCGATGAACCGGTTTTAAGCCATCTCTTATATCAGGTAAAGCACGACTGATAATAACACTCATAGAATAATCTAAATACGATTCCTTCAATTCTTCTTCTATATACCTATTATTTATATTTGTAGATTCAATTAAATTTGACATTTTTTACTCCTATATATCAATATTTTTTACATATTCAGCATGTTCTTCTATAAATTCTCTTCTAGGTTCTACCTTATCTCCCATAAGTTTATCAAATAATATATCTGCCTCTCTTGCATTATCTATTGAAACTTTTAGAAGCATTCTTCCCATAGGATCCATTGTAGTTTCCCATAGTTGTTCAGGATTCATTTCTCCTAATCCTTTATATCTTTGAATATTATATTTTTTATTTTCATCATTCATTTTAGATAATATTTCTTTTAATTCATTATCATTGTATGCATATATTATTTGTTTTCCCGAACTAACTTTATAAAGAGGTGGACAAGCTATATATATATTTCCAGCATAAATTAAATCTATCATATATCTATATAAGAATGTTAATATTAAGGTTCTTATATGGGCACCATCAACATCGGCGTCTGTCATAAGAATTATCTTTCCATATCTTAATTTTGAGATATCGAATGTTTCACCTATATTAGTTCCAAAAGCTGTCACCATAGCTCTAATTTCTGAACTTTCTAAAGATTTATGTAATCCCGCTTTTTCAACATTTATTATTTTTCCTCTAAGAGGCAATATAGCTTGATTATATCTATCTCTTCCCTGCTTTGCAGAACCTCCAGCTGAATCTCCTTCAACTATGAATAATTCACATTCTTCTGGTTTTTTTGAAGAACAATCAGCTAATTTCCCAGGAAGTGATCCAACTTCAAGAGGTGATTTTCTCAAAACTGCTTCTCTTGCTCTTTGAGCTGCTTCTCTTGCTTTTTTGGAATTCAATATTTTTTCAACTATAAGTTTTGTTACAGCTGGGTTGTCTTCTAAAAATATTTTTAAACTACTTGAAACTATATTATTAACTATTCCAACAATTTCAGAGTTTCCTAATTTTCCTTTTGTTTGTCCTTCAAACTGTGGCTGTGGAACTTTAGTTGAAACTATCCCTATCAATCCTTCTCTTATGTCATTTCCCATTAATTTTCCATCTTTATCTTTAATTAATCCTTGAGCTTTTCCTACATCATTTATAACTTTTGTAAGAGCTGTTCTGAATCCTTGAACATGAGTTCCACCTTCATGAGTATTTATATTATTTACAAATGAATATACAGTTTCATTTTGTGAAGTATTATATGTAAATGTAACTTCAACACCAACATTATCCTGTTTTCCTATTGTAAAAAATGGTTTTTCTATTATTTTTTGAGTTTCTTTTGTTATCTCTTCTAAAAAATCTAAAAGTCCTCCATCATATTTGTATACTTCTTCTTTTTTTTCTGATTTTCTTAAGTCAGATAAAACTATTGTTAAACCACTATTTAAATATGCCAATTCTTTTAATCTATTTGACAAGGTAAAGTAATTATATACAAGTGTTTCAAAAATTAAATGATCAGCTTTGAATCTTACAGTAGTTCCATGTTCATTTGTTTCCCCAATTACTTTTACATCCTCTTCTGGTTTTCCTCTATTATATTTTTGATAATATACAGATCCATTTCTTCTAACTTCTACTTCCGTCCATTCAGAAAGAGCATTTACTACTGAAACTCCAACACCATGTAATCCACCTGAAACAGTATAATTATCATTTTCAAATTTTCCTCCAGCATGCAGTACTGTTAAAACAATTTCTAATGCTGATTTTCCATATTTAGGATGTATGTCTGTTGGAATTCCTCTACCATTATCTATTACTTCAATAATATTATCTGGAAGAATACTCACTTCTATCTTATCACAATGACCTGCTAACGCTTCATCAACTGAGTTATCTACTATTTCCCAAACTAAATGATGAAGACCTCTTTCAGAAGTAGTTCCAATATACATTCCCGGTCTTTTTCTAACAGCTTCTAATCCCTCTAGAACTGTTATGTTCTGTGCTTCATATTTATTATTTTCACTCATTTTTTCCTCCAAATAAAAAAACATTAAAAATTATTTTATATTTATATCATCAATAATAAAATCAAAAAATGAATTTATTTTTTCTAAAATTTTATTTTTATTAGTATACATATGATGTCTTATAATTGAATTTTTTACAGATATAAAAAGTTGATTTCCTCTTATATAGTTTATATTAACTTCTTCCGAAAAATTTTCAAAAATTTCAGTTTTTTTTAGTTCAATCAAAGATACTTTAAGTTGTGGGTTACTTTCTATCTCTATTTTTATTATATCTTGAATTTTATCAACTTTTATCAACAAAAACTCCTCCTTTTTTTATATAAAAATTTTGAGAATCTATTTTTAATTTATCAGTTGAACTAATCAAAACTTGTATATCTTTTTTGTGTAAATATTCTAAGATAGAAGTTCTTCTTTCTTCATCAAAATAAGAAGTTATATCATCAATAATAATAATTGGATTTTCCTTTTTATTTTTCTTTACTATATCTATTTCTGAAAGTTTCAATGCAAATATTATTGATTTTTTTTCTCCTTGTGATGCATTAACTTTTACTTCATAATTATTCAATAAAAATTTAAAATCGTCTTTATGCGGCCCTACTAAAGAAAATTTATATTTCATTTCTCTAAATTTTTTTTCTATTAATTCTTTTTTTAATTCTTCCTCTATATCTTCTATTTTTAATTTAGATAATTTATAGGAAGAATTTTCATACTTTATACTCAATTCTTGTTCTGAATTAAAAAGTTTTCTATAAAGTAAATTTAACATTATTGAAAGACTCTTAATATATTCTATTCTTGAATATATTATTCTCGCCCCATATTTTATAAACTCTTGTTCATAAATTTCATATTCAGGATTCTTTACTAAATTTTCTTTTAAGTACTTATTTCTTATTTTTAAAATTCTATTATAATTTTTTAAATTTTCTAAATATCCTCTATCAATTTGAGATATTTCAATATCAAGAAAATCTCTTCTATTTTTAGGCGAACCATTTATTAATATTATATCTTCTGGTATATATGCAATTACATTTACTTTTCCATAAAAATCTGTTTGATTTATTTTTTTTTTATTAAAAAAAAATTCCTTTTTTGAGTTTAAAATATTCTCATATCTAACTGCTATATTATTTCTTGTTATATTATCTTCATATTCTATATTTGATAATATACTATTTTCATTGTACTTTATAATCTCTGATGATTTTCTAGTCCTAAAACTAATCCCAGTCGAATTAAAATATATAGCTTCAAGAATACTTGTTTTTCCTTGTGCATTTTTACCATAAAAAACATTTATTTTACTTGATAAATTTATAGAAGTATTTTCTAAATTTCTAAAATTAAAAAATTTTATATTTAATATTTTCAATACTTCACCTCAATTTTTATTCTAAAATAAATATTTTATCAAAAACTTCTATTTTATACTCAGGGTATAATTTTCTTCCCCTTCTTATTTCAATTTCCCCATTTACTTTTACTTTTCCATCTAAAATTAAATCTTTTGCATCTGAGCCACTATCACATATACTTACCCATTTTAAAAATTGGTCAAGCTTTATGAATTCTGTAGATATTTTTATCTTTTCAATTTTTTTCATAAAACACTTCCTTTTACAAAATTCTATTTTATAGTATAACATAAATTAAGAAACTTTTCCTAAGTTTTTAAATTTTATTTGAAAATATATATTCATATAAACATAAAAATAAAGGAGACTTAAAAAAGTCTCTCTTTATTTTTCATATTCGTTTTTTATAATTTCTTTTATATTGTTTGTTATCATTTTATAATAAATATCTTTGGAAGTATTCTTTATCGTGTATATATCCTCTTTAGTCATGTTATTTGTTTGCATCATTATTTTTACTGCTTTTTCTTCTATTTCAAGTTTAGTTAATTCGTCAAATTTTTCTAATATATCAAATATAGTTTCTTCTTTTTTTTGAACTTGATTAATAATAACTTTTTCTTCCATTTCTATTTCATCAATATTATTTTTTATTAAAGGCTTTGTTTTTTTATTTTTGTCAGTATACACAATTCCATTTTCTTTAATTATGTTTGTTCCACCAACTTTATTTATATATCTCTTTCTAGCCTGATTAATTTGTGCTTTATCTTTTAATCCTTTACCTTTATTTACATTTTCAAATAAATTCAAATTAGGATTTCCTTTTTTAATAGTCTTCTTAATAGTTTTTAAAATACTGTTTATATAAGTAACAAGAGTTGAAGATATGTCATTATCCAAATCTAATAAAATATTTAAAACTCTTCTTAAAATTTCTTCTCCATCTTTTACATATATATCATTTATTTTATTTTCAACTCTCTTATTCCATTTAGAATATATTTTGGTATTCAATTTTATTTTTTCTATAAGTTCTTCTATGCTATCTTCATCTGCTATCTCTGCGGTTGTATCTATTTCTATTTCATCACCATTATTTAATATTTCTCTATGAATATTTTTTTCCTTAGACTTATTAATAAATTCAGATGTATGACAATCTCCATCTCTTTCTTTATTAAATATATAGTATATATAATAAGTTTCTTCATCTTTATAGTAAGTTTCTTCATAATTTTTTATATATCCCATTTCTTTTAAAACATCAAAAGCTTTTAAAATTCTTGTAAGAACTGGTTTCATTCTATTAAGTCTGTAAGTTTTAAGACCTGCCTTTGTTTCCCTGAAAGTATATTGCTCTATTTTTAAAGGAATAATTGCAGCTATTGTTCTTACATTTATTTCTCCATCAATAGCTCCATACCTTATTTTACTTATATATTTATATATTCTAGATGCAATTGGATCTTTTGTCATTATTTCTAATAAATTTTTAGTATTATATTTTATATATCTTTTAGATTTTATTTTGTTAACTATATTCTTATCCAAATACACTTTATAAAATATTTTTTTTCCAATTTTTAACTTTTGATAAGTTAAAAGTTTAAATTCTTTATCTTCAAATTGGTTTTCTCCAAATTTTGTATGATTTGAAATTTCAAACTGATATTGAGTATTTTTTAAATTTTTTAAAGCTTGCTCAACTTTTGAATAATAAGTTCTGTTCATTTTATTTCCTAAAAAGTTCACTATAAAATCTGAAATTTCAAATTCTATAACTGCTTCCTCTTCATCTTTTTTTCTCTTTTCAAGATACATTGATATTAAAAACATATATATTTTTTCTTCAAAAATAGAGGGCTGAAAAACTTTATCATTTTTATCTTTAGGGATAAGTGTACTATACATAGTCACTCCTAAATCCTCAAACTTATATTTAAAATTTATTTTTTTATTTTGTTTTTGAGGAGTAAAAAAAGGAAAAACTATCATTTCTACTGGAATATTTATATAATTTTCTTTTAAATTAAGATAATTTCCAGTATTAGTAATTAAAATTTCTTGTACTTCTATATCAGGAACTTCATTTGAAACTATTTCTAAATTTTTTACCTTTTCAAAATTTAAAATATCATTTGCTAAAGAACCAGTTTTAGAAATTTCAAAACTGTCTACTTCTATTTTTTCAACTTTATTTTCATTATTTTCTAAAAAATTATCAGATTTTTTTTTCATTTTTCCACCTTTTAAAATCATAAATTAAAAAAATTCTAACACAATTTATGTATATATTCAATAATATTTTTTTCTTTTTTATTTCATTAAAATTCATATAGTTTTTTCATTTTCATATTAAAAAGTGTTCAAAATAAATATTTTTTATTTGTATATGATAAATAATAAGCTTCTATATTTTTTCTTTATTGAATTTCAAATAAAATATTTTATTATTTTTTTTATTTAATGAAAATTCTAGCTTTTTTATATGTACATAAATAAAAATATTTTTTTCTTCTTTTAAATCAAAATAAAAAAATAAACTTAAGAAAAAATTTAAGAAAATTAATATATTTTAAATTTGTATATGACTAAAAATAAAATTTAATTTTAAAATTTATTCTATTTAAAATAAAAAAATAAAACATATTAAAAAAAATATAGAATATTTTTAATTTAAAAATATGTATACTAACAAAAATAGTTAATATTTAATTAAATACTTTTTTCTATTTATTTTTAATAAATTTTTAATTATTAATTTTTATTAAAAATCACTACATTAAACTTAATATACTAAATAAACATTTACAGAAATTATTCTAAAATATTTTTCTATAAAAAATTGTATTATAAAATAATATTTAAAAATAAAAATTACATAATCAATCATAAAAAAATATTTTTAATAATAATTAAAGCAAATATAGCAAAATTTATAAAATATTTTAATTAACTTTAAAATATGTATATATTCAATAATATTTTCATATTTTTTCTTCCGTTGAAATCTCTATATTTTTTCTTTATTAATAAAAAAAGAGATTTAAAATAAACAATTTATTATTTGTATATAATAAATAATAAACTTCTATATTTTTTACTTATTGAATTTAAAGTAAAATATTTCACCATTTTTTTTTACTTAATGAAAATATTAATTTTTTATATGTACATAGATAAAAATATTTTTTTCTTTTTTTAAATCAAAATAAAAAAAATAAACTTAAGAAAAAATTTAAGAAAATTAATGTATTTTAATTTGTATATAATTAAAAATAAATTTTAACTTTAAAATTCATTTTAATTTTAATAAAAAAAATATAGATTACTTTAAAAAATATTTTAAATTATTAATCTAAAAATATGTATATAAAGAAAAATAAAAATTTTAAATTTTTATATTTTTTATTATTAATTTTAAAGAGTTTTTTTATTATTAACTTTTATTAAAAATCTATACATTATACTAATATACTAAATAAACAATTACAGATAAAATTTTTCTTTAACTTTTCTACTATAAATATTATGAAGTGAAATAAATATAGCTAAGAAATAAAAACTTGACAAATAAAAAAAAAAAATGTAAACTTATAAACTGAATATAGCAATCTTTTGGAGGTGAAAAAATGAAAAGAACATTCCAACCAAATCAAAGAAAAAGAAAAAAAGATCATGGGTTTAGATCAAGAATGGCAACAAAAAACGGAAGAAAAGTTTTAAAAAGAAGAAGAGTAAAAGGAAGAGCTAAATTATCTGCATAAAACCCGGTGAATAAAAAACACCGGTTTTTTTACCTTTTCAATTTTTAGGAGAAAAAATGAATACCTTAAAAAAAAATAGAGAGTTTCAAAATATATATAACTTAGGAAAAAAATGTTTTGGCAATTACTCTCTTATTTTTTTTAATAAAAATAATTTAGAAAATAGTAGATTTGGTTTTGTAGCCAGTAAAAAAACTGGTAAAGCTCATTGTAGAAATAGAATAAAAAGATTATTTAGAGAATATATAAGATTAAATTTAGAAAATTTTAATGATAATTATGATATTATTTTAGTTGGAAAAAAAAATCTAGGGGACAATATAGATATAATTAAATATATAGATATAGAAAAGGATCTTAATAAAATTTTTAAAATAGCTAAAATCTTAAAAGGAAAATAAAGGAAAATAGATGAGATTTATCTTATTAAATGTAATAAAAATTTATCAAAAATTTATATCCCCTATTTTCCCAGGAAAATGTAGATTTTATCCTACATGTTCAGCTTATACTTATCAAGCAATAGAAGAATATGGATGTATAAAAGGTTTATATTTAGGAATAAAAAGAATTTTAAAATGTCATCCATTTAATGAAGGAGGATATGATCCTCTACCTAAAAAAAATCAAAAGTAATTAGGAGGCTAAATGAAATATATTTATGGACTGTTAGTAAGTTTTATAGAATTTTTATTAAAATCAGTAGACAATGTTGTGGGAAATTTTGGTTTATCAATAATTATAGTAACAATAATAATAAAAATATTATTACTTCCTCTTACAATAAAACAAGATAAATCTATGAAAGCAATGAAAAAGCTTCAACCACAGTTAGATGAAATAAAAAAGAAATATGCAAATGATAAACAAATGTTAAATATAAAAACAATGGAACTTTACAAAGAAAATAAAGTTAATCCTGCTGGTGGATGTTTACCAATACTTATTCAATTACCAATTTTATGGGCTTTATTTGGAGTTTTAAGAGGTGGAATAGTTCCAGTTGATTCAACTTTTTTATGGATGAAGCTTGCAGAGCCTGATCAATTTTATATTTTACCATTACTAAATGGTGCAATATCTTTTGTACAACAGAAATTAATGGGAACTTCAGATAATCCACAAATGAAAAATATGATGTATATGTTCCCAATAATGATGATTTTTATTTCATATAAAATGCCAGCTGGTCTTCAAATTTATTGGTTAACATCAAGTTTAGCAGCTGTTGTTCAACAATATTTTATAATGAAAAAAGGAGCTTAATATGGATAAAACAATAGAAATAAAAGCTATTGATAAAGAAAAAGCTTTAGAAAGAGCGTTAAAAGTATTAGGAATTTCTTTAACAGATAATGAAGAAGTAGAAATAATAGAAAAAATAAGCCCTAAGAAAAAATTATTTGGTTTATTAGGAACAGAGTCAGGGCTTTATGAAATATGTATAAAATCAAAAATAAAAAATGAAGAAAAAAAAGCAGAAAAAGTTGAAAAGAAGAATGTAAATACAATTGAAAATTTTTCTAAAGAAAATACAAGAAAAGAAGAAAAATTAGAAATAAAAAAAGATGTTAAAGAAAAAGATGAAAAAGAAATTGAAATAATAGAAAAAACAAAAATTCTTCTTGAAAAAATGAGTTTAAATTTTGAAATTGAAATAAAAAAATTGAAAGAAAAATCTTATGTTGTTAACTTAATAGGTGAAGATAATGCAATTATAATAGGACAAAAAGGTAAAACATTGAATTCTTTTGAATACTTATTGAACTCATTAGTAAAAGATTGTAGAATTGAAGTTGATGTTGAAAAATTTAAAGAAAAAAGAAATGAAACTTTAAGGGCTCTAGCTAAAAAAATGGCAGAAAAAGTATTAAAAACAAATAAAACAGTAAGACTTAATGCTATGCCGCCTAGAGAAAGAAAAATAATTCATGAAGTAGTGAATAAATATCCTAATTTAGATACTTATAGTGAAGGTAGAGATCCTAAGAGATATATAGTTATAAAGAAAAAGAAATAAAAAGAGGTGGAATTATGTTATTAGATACTATTGCTGCTATATCTACTCCAAGAGGAGAAGGTGGAATAAGTATAGTAAGAATATCAGGTTCTGAATCTCTGGAAATACTTGAAAAAATATTTAAACCTAAAAGTGGAAAAGCTATAAAAGAATTAAAAAATTATAGTATTAATTATGGTTATATTTTTGATAATATGAATGTAGTTGATGAAGTTTTAGTTAGTATTATGAAAGCTCCTAATACATACACAAGAGAAGACATAGTTGAAATAAATTGTCATGGTGGATTTTTAATAACTGAAAAAGTATTAGAAATAGTTCTAAAAAATGGAGCAAGAATAGCTGAAGTTGGAGAATTTACTAAAAGAGCTTTTTTAAATGGAAGAATAGATTTAACCCAAGCTGAGGCTATAAGTGATATTATACATGGAAAGACAGAGAAATCTCTGTCTTTATCTTTAAATCAGCTTAGAGGAGATTTAAGAGAAAAAATAGAAAATATAAAGAAATCAATTTTAGATTTAGCAGCACATATAAATGTAGTTTTAGATTATCCAGAAGAAGGAATAGAAGATCCTATTCCAGAAAATTTAATTTATAATTTAAAGAAAGCTTCAACTGAAGTAGAAGATTTAATTTTATCCTATGATAAAGGTAAAATTATAAAAGATGGAATAAAAACTGCAATAATTGGGAAGCCTAATGTGGGTAAATCGAGTATATTAAATTCTTTACTGAGAGAAGAAAGAGCAATTGTAACTCAAATACCGGGAACAACTAGAGATATAATCGAAGAAGTAATAAATATAAATGGTATACCACTTATTTTAGTTGATACTGCTGGAATTAGAAATACTGATGATATTGTTGAAAATATCGGAGTAAATAAATCTAAAGAATTGATAAATAAAGCAGATTTAATTTTATATGTTGTAGATACATCAAGAGATTTAGAGGAAGAGGATTTTAAAATTCATGAATTTATAAACAATGATAAAGTTATAGGAATTTTAAATAAAATAGATATAAAGAAAGATATAGATTTATCTAAATTAAATAAAGTAGAAAAGTGGATTGAAATATCTGCAACTGCTAATATAGGAATTGAAAATTTAGAAGAAAAAATTTATAAATATATAATTGATGAAAAGGTTGACGATAGTTCACAAAAATTAATAATAACTAATGTTAGACATAAATCAGCATTAGAAAAAACAAATATGGCTTTAAATAATATTTTTGAAACTGTAAAAGCAGGTCTTCCAATGGATTTAATGGCAGTAGATATAAAAGATGCACTTGATTCTTTAGGTGAAGTTACAGGAGAAATTTCAAGTGAAGATTTACTTGATCATATTTTTAGTAATTTTTGTGTAGGAAAATAATGAAATAGAGGGAATTATGAAAGATTATGATGTAATAGTAGTAGGAGCAGGGCATGCAGGGGTTGAAGCAGCTTTTGCAGCTGCAAGATTAGGACAAAAAGTTGGACTTATAACTTTGTATTTAGATACAATCTCTATGATGTCTTGTAATCCATCAATCGGTGGACCAGGAAAAAGTAATTTAGTTACGGAAATAGATATTTTAGGTGGAGAAATGGGAAAACATACAGATGAGTATAATCTTCAACTAAAGGATCTGAATGTCAGTAAAGGACCAGCTGCTAGAATAACAAGAGGTCAAGCGGATAAATATTTATATAGAAGAAAAATGAGAGAAAAACTTGAACAAAATGAAAATATAAGTTTGATTCAAGATTGTGTTGAAGAAATATTAGTAGAAGAATTTAATGGTATAAGTTCATATAATAAAAAAGTTGTAGGTGTTAAAACTAGATTAGGTATTATTTATAATACCAAAACAGTTGTTTTAGCAACAGGAACATTTTTAAAGGGAAAAATTGTAATAGGAGATATAACTTATTCAGCTGGAAGACAAGGAGAAGGTTCAGCTGAAAAATTATCTGATAATTTAAGAGAATTAGGAATAAAAATAGAAAGATATCAAACTGCAACACCTCCAAGAATAGATAGAAAAACTATTAATTTTTCTGAACTAGAAGAACTAAAAGGAGAAGAGTATCCAAGATATTTTTCTGTATTTACTAAAAAAGAAAAGAATCAAACAGTGCCTACTTGGCTTACATACACATCAGAAAAAACAATAGAAGTTGTGCAAGAAATGATGAAATACTCCCCAATTGTGAGTGGAATGATAGATACTCATGGTCCTAGACATTGTCCATCAATAGATAGAAAGGTTTTAAATTTTCCTGAAAAAGTTAAACATCAAATATTTTTAGAACTAGAATCACAAAATTCAGATGAAATTTATGTAAATGGACTTACAACAGCAATGCCAGCTTTTGTACAAGAAGCAATTTTAAAAACTATAAAAGGCTTAGAAAATGCAAAAATAATGCGTCATGGTTATGCAGTAGAATATGATTATGCACCAGCCAGTCAACTTTATCCAAGTTTAGAAAATAAAAAAATATCTGGACTTTTTTTCTCTGGACAAATAAATGGAACTTCTGGGTATGAAGAGGCAGCTGCACAAGGTTTTATAGCAGGAGTAAATGCTGCTCGTAAGATTCAAAATGAGAGTCCAATTATTATTGATAGATCAGAAGCTTATATTGGAGTTTTAATAGATGATTTAATTCATAAAAAAACTCCAGAACCATATAGAGTCCTTCCATCAAGAGCAGAATATAGAATTACTTTAAGATATGATAATGCTTTTATGAGATTGTTTGATAAGGTAAAAGAAATAGGAATTTTATCAAAAGAAAAAATAGATTTTCTAGAAAAATCTATATCGGATGTGTATACGGAAATAAATAATTTAAAAAATGTTTCTGTCAGTATGAATGAAGCTAATAAATTTTTAGAAAGCCTAAATTTAGAAGAAAGATTTGCAAAAGGTATCAAGGCAAGTGATATTTTAAAAATAAAAGATGTGAGCTATGATAAATTAAGAGAATTTTTAGATTTAAATGACTATGAAACTTTTGTAAAAAATCAAATAGAAACTATGATTAAATATGAAATATTTATTGAAAGAGAAAATAAACAGATAGAAAAATTTAAAAAATTAGAAAATATGTATATACCTGAAAATATAAATTATAATGAAATAAAAGGAATATCCAATATTGCTCGTGCTGGACTTAATGAAGTAAGACCACTTTCTATTGGAGAGGCAACAAGAATAAGTGGAGTTACTTCAAATGATATAACACTTATTATTGCTCATATGAATATTAAATAAGTCTTGAAATAAAGAATATTTAGGGAAATTTTTATTTACTTAAATATGAAAATATCATATAATTTATAATCAATTATATTTTAGAAAAGGAAGTTTTAAAAGGCTTCTTTTTTATTTTAAATAATTTAAAATAATAAAAAGGTGTTGCATTGATTAAAAATTAATCTGTCAACACCAAAAAGTATATATTAAATATTTTTATATATTAAAGTATAATCTAATTTTCTTTTAATAAAAGTTTACTTGATATTATAGCAGCTACAGAAAATAAAATACCTAATATAAATGTAAAAGTCATTCCAAAGAAAAGTCCTTTAGTTAATAAAAGTGTTAAAATTATATTTAAAAATACAAAATAAACTATACTTGTAATAGTATATGAAAGAGAATAATTCGCCAGAACAGGACTTTTAAAATCAGGATCACATATTCTTAGCAAAAGTATTCCTGTTAAAAATACACCAGTAGCCATACCAAAAGTAGAAATCGTATATTCAAACCAATAATCTTTTATAAAAAATTTACACATATAAAATAAAAATAAAGTTGTTATAATAAAGCCAACAATAACTATGAATAAAATTGGAACTAAGTAAGTGAACACAGCTTTTATAGGTAAACTAGCAATAGCAGCAGTAACTGCAAATTCTGTAAGACTTCCCGATATTCTTGATTTTGTATTACTATCAATTAAGAAATCTATTTTTAATTTTCTAAATATTTTCCATACTATAAACATTATAATCATAGCATAAGCCCAAATAGAAATTTGATTAAGTACAGGGATTTTATGTATTTTTATAAAATTTTGTAATAATGATGAAATTAAGCAAACTCCAAAAATAATCGCAGTATGGAATGCTAAAGTATCAATCGATGATGTTAGAGTAGTTTCCCTTCCAAGTTTAGGTTGTTTTTCAATATCTTTAACAAAACCTATTTTAAAACTTTCAGGAATATCTCCAGGTTTTTTAAGGATAGCTGTAAAATTTTTTCTTGAAGCAATATTAATTAAAAGCATACCAATTAAAATTCCTCCAACCAAACCAAAAGTTGCTGTTGTAGTTGCCACTCCTTGAGCTATTTCCCAGAAATCTAAGTTTGAACTTTGTAACATATTTCCTAATAGACCGGCAGTGCCATGTCCTCCAACAAAACCAATTCCTAATTCCCAACCAAAAGTCTTATATAAATTATAATTTGGAAAAATATATTGTGCAGAAAAACCAACTGCAAATTGAAGCATGGCAATAGCAATTCCAATAAAAGCTAGAGGTAGTATATTTTTCATAGATTTTTTTTCAGATGAGCTTTTTAATCCAAGAGGAACAGAAGCAACTATTGGAACAATTAAAACCCCTGGAATTAAAGAAAATATTTTTAACCATTCTTCAGGAATTTTTATTATATTAAAACAAATAGGTCCTAATATAAGAAGTAAAAATCCACCTATTACCGAAGCAGGAATAAAAGTAGTCTGGAAAAATTTTATTTTAGCCCTTAAAAAAGTTCCTAAAATTAGAAATAACCCTAATAATCCTAAAGAATTTAATAAATCCATAAAAATTTTGCTAGTCATACATATCACTCCTTAATTAAAATATTTTATTTTTAAAATTAATTTAATCTATCAAAAATTAATTTACAAAGAGTTTTTATTCCTATTTTTAATGAAGCTTCATCTGCCATAAACTCTGGACTATGTAAAGTACATCTTCCTTTATTAAAATTACTTTCAGTTCCTAACCATATAAAAACAGATGGAATTTTTTTAGTAATAAAGGAAAAATCTTCTCCAGCTGGCAATGGATTAGACTGTATAATTACATTTTCTTTCCCTAAAATTTCAGTTAGAGATTTTATAGCTAATTCAGATAAAGCAGGATCATTATATACAAAATCATAACCATTTTGATAATTAAGTTTTGCAGTACATTCATAGGCACTAGCAATATCTTCAACCATTTTTTTAAGTCTTTCTCTTATCATATCAGCATTTTCAGTAGAGAATGTTCTAACTGTTCCTTCAAGTTTTACATAATCAGCTAATACATTATATCTATTACCACCTGCCATTTTTCCTATTGTGATAACTGCTGTTTGATTGGGAGGCATATTTCTACTTATTATACTTTGTATACTTGTAATAATATTTCCAGCTACAACTATTGTATCTCTTCCTTCTGCTGGCAATGAAGCATGGCTACTTTTTCCAAAAATTTCTATATCTATTCTATCTGATCTTGAAGTTGCAGCACCAGATTTAATAGCTACACTACCTGTTGGAATTCCTAAGACATGTAAGGCATAAGCTTCATCAACTTTTGGATTTTCAAGCAAACCTTCAGCTATCATTCCTTTAGAGCCTCCAATAGGGGAAGCTTCTTCACTAGGTTGAAACATAAATTTTACATTTCCATTAAGTTTATCTTTAAAATATGATAATACATAGGAAGTTCCTAATAATATTGAAGTATGCATATCATGTCCACAAGCATGCATAATATTTTTATTTTTAGAAGTAAAAGGCAAGTCATTTATTTCATTTATAGGAAGAGCATCCATATCACCTCTTAATAAAATAGTTTTTTTCTTGCTATTTCCTATTAAGTTTGCAATAATCCCATATCCATTAACATTTTTTATTATTTCAACAGGAAGTTTTTTTAATTTTTCAACAACCTTTTCAGAGGTTCTCTTTTCATTTCCACTTAATTCAGGATGTGAATGAATATCTCTTCTAAATTCAATAATTTCATCAATATATTTATCAATTATTTTTTCTATTTCTCTAAAATCCATAGTTACCTCCATAATTTAAGAAATTTTAATTAAATAACGACATATTTAACGACAATATATATTTATTGTATTATATCTTTATATATTTTTATTGTCAATAAATATGTCTAAAAATATTTTAAAATTTTCTTTTAAAAAATATGTGATATAATTAAAATATAATAATTTGAAAGGAAAATTATATGATAAAGTTAGCTATTTTAACTCCCAAAAATTCTTATGAAAAAATAAAAAGTTCTTTAAAAGGAATTGAGTGTGAAATAAAATATATATTTTATAATAATCTTTATGATTTAGAAGATTTGTATTTGAAAAATGCTCAAAAGTATGATGGACTTATTACAAGTGGACCTATTGGTTTTGAAATAATAAAAAATAGTGTAAGTTTATTTACACCTTTATACCACTTTGATATTTCAAAAGGTGATTTATATAAATATCTATTTAATATTTTAAAAGAAAATCCAAAAATAGACTTTTCAAGAGTTTACATCGATTTTATTTCTCCTGAAAAAAAAGAATATTGGTTTCAAGATATTTTTAAAAAAGAAGAAGAACCAATTTTTTATAAAATAGATTTTTCTAATAAAAATTTATATGAAACATTAAAAAATAATTATATTAATTTAAAAAGAGAAAATAGAATAGATATAGTTCTTACAAGAATAAGTAATATGGTTAAATTTTTAAAAAAAGAAAAAATTTCATTTGATTTTTTATTTCCTTCTGAAGAAAATATAAAGAATACAGTTCAAGAAGTTATAAAAGATATAAAAATTTTAAAGTCAGAAAAAAAACAAATAATTTTTGGGAAAATTTTATTAAACAAAGTTGAAGAAGATATTGAAGAAGAAATTCATTCAATTTCTAAAAATTGTATAGTAAAAGTTTCAGATAAAGATTTAGAAATTTTAATGATATATGAAGATTTTGTAAACTCTAATATAGCTTTAAATTTAAAAAAGAAATTAAAAGAAAAATTTTTTTCTGGTTGGGGAAAAGGAAATTATATTAATGAAGCAAGGTATAATGCAGAGAAAGCGTATCAAAAAAATAAAGAAACTGATTCAGAACTTATATATTTAGTATCTACCAATTCAGAGATAATATTAACTGAAATAGATAATGAAAAAAAGAAAAATATTGAAATAATAGAGAAATTAAAGGAACTAAATATAACAAAGCAAAATTCAGAAAAACTTATAGAGATGTTTCAAATAAGAGAGAAGGTAAGTTGTGCAAGTTTAGCTAATTATTTGAGCATATCCGAAAGAACAGCAAATAGATTATTATTAAAACTTGAAGAAAATAATTTAGCTATTTCAGAGTTAATAAAAATAAATAGAGGAAGACCTAAAAAATTATATCAATTTTATTTTTAAAATAATATTAAGTATGAATTTTTAGTTGAAAAAATTAATTATTTTTATAAAAATAAGAGAGATTAAAAAGACTTCAGCTTTAAAGTTGGAGTTTTTTTGTATATAATTAATTATAAACTTATTTTGGAGTAGAGTATGGAAAAAAAATTTAGAGGAGAAATTCCTTTTTGGTTGAAAGAAAAAGAAAATAATATAGTATATGTATGTTCATCAAATAGAAATATAGATGATTATTTTTATGTTTTAAGAGATTTTTATGATGGAAAAATCTTAAAAATAAAAATAGAAAATGAAATTGGAGAAATAAGAAAATACAACTATGATTTATTAGAACTTTTAAAATCTAAAGAAAAATTTATAATTTTAATTTCAATGGAACTGTTTTTAGATAAATATTTTTATGAAACTGACATTTTAAAAGTGTCTATAAATAAAAATATAAATTTAAAAGAATTAATATTAAAGTTAGAAAAAGCAGGTTTTGAAAAAGTGTATATGATTGAAAATAGAAAACAATATTCTTTAAGAGGAGATATACTAGATATTTTTAATGAAAATGATGAGAATCCATTAAGAATAGAATTGTTTGGAGAAGAAGTAGATAGAATAAGTTATTTTGATATAAATTCTCAGGTAAGTATTGAGAAAAAAAATAATATAGAAATGTATATCGATAGTAATAAAAATGAAAAAAATTTTTTAGAAATAATAGAATTTTATAAAAGTAAAGTTGAATATTTTTATGAAAATAAAGAAATGTTGAATTATAAGTTAGAAAAAAATATTTTTGATAATATACATAATGATATTAATAAAGAAGAAGAATTAAGAAACTTTGTCCAAGAATTTTATCATAAAGCTACTGAAATTGAGATACAGAAATTTTCTGAAAAAGAATTAAAAGAATTTGAAATAATAGAGAATATAAAAAATATGTCTATGAACAAAAATATAAAAATTTATTCTGAAGAAGAAGCAAGATACAGAGAAATTTTTAAAAATTATAGTATAAAATTTGAAAAATATCCACTTTTTGAAGGTTATAAAAAAGGAAAAAATATAATTTTAACTGATAGAGAAATTAAAGGAATAAGGGTAAAAAGAGAGAAGAAAGAAAAAATATCTTTTAAATATCAAAGTGTAGATCAAATTAGGGAAAATGAATATATAATTCATGAAAATTATGGTGTTGGTATATATTTAGGACTTGAAAATATAGAAGGAAAAGATTATTTAAAAATAAAATATGCAGATGAAGATAAACTTTTTGTTCCAATCGAAGGTATAAATAAAATTGAAAAATACATCAGTATGGATGAAAAAATACCATCCATTTATAATTTAGGAACCCGTGGTTTTAAAAGAAAAAAAGAAAAATTAAAAGAAGATATGATGATTTTTGCAAAAGAAATTATAGAAATTCAAGCTAAAAGAGCAGCTGGAAATGGATTTTTTTATTCAGCAGATACTGTATGGCAAGAAGAGTTTGAGGAAGCATTTCCATATGTTGAAACACCGAGTCAATTAAAAGCAATTGAAGATGTAAAAAAAGATATGGAATCTGGAAAAATCATGGATAGATTAATTTGTGGAGATGTTGGTTATGGAAAAACAGAAGTGGCAATAAGAGCAGCTTTTAAAGCCATAATGGATCAAAAGCAAGTTGTGCTATTAGTGCCAACAACTGTTTTAGCAGAGCAGCATTATGAAAGATTTAAGGAAAGATTTTTAAATTATCCAATTACTATTGAAATATTAAGTAGAGTTCAGACAAAAATCGAGCAAGATAAAAGCTTAGAAAATATAAAAAAAGGTGTAGCAGATTTAATTATAGGAACTCATAGATTATTGTCAGATGATATAGTTTTTTATGATTTAGGGCTTTTAATTATTGATGAAGAGCAAAAATTTGGAGTAAAAGCTAAAGAAAAATTAAAAAAAATTAAAGGAAATATAAATATTTTAACATTAACTGCAACGCCAATTCCAAGAACTCTAAATTTATCTCTTTTGGGGATAAGAGATTTATCACTTATAAATACTCCTCCTGAAGGTAGATTAAAAATAAAAACAGAATATATAGAAAATGATAAGAATATAATAAAAGAAGTTATTATGAAGGAACTTTCGAGAGAAGGTCAAGTATTTTATATATATAATAGGGTAAAAAGAATAGAAGAAAAGAAAAATGAAATAAAAGAAATTTTACCTAATTATGTAAATGTAGAATATATACATGGGAAAATGCTGCCTAAAGATATAAAAAGAACTCTTCTTAATTTTGAAAATGGAAATATAGATATACTCATATCAACAATAATAATAGAGAATGGAATAGACATAGAAAATGCAAATACAATGATAATTGATGGAGTGGAAAAATTAGGACTGGCACAAGTTTATCAACTTAGGGGTAGAATAGGGAGAAGTAACAAACAAAGTTATTGTTATATGCTTATGAATGATAATAAAAGTAAAAAAGCTGAGAAAAGAGAAGAAAGTATTAAAAATTTTGACAATTCTAGTGGTTTGGAACTTTCGATGGAAGATATAAAAATAAGAGGAGTTGGAGAGATACTAGGAGAAAAACAACATGGTGCAGTAGAAACTTTTGGCTATAATTTATATATGAAGATGTTAAATGAAGAGATTAATAAAATAAAAGGTATTCAAGAGGAAAAAATTGAAATTGAAGATATAAATATAAAACTTAATTTTGAAAAATATATTCCAGACTTTTATATTGATAAAGATGAAAAAATAAGAATTTATAAAAGAGCCCTATCAATAAACAATAAGAAAGATTTGGAAAATTTGGCTTATGAAATTATTGATAGGTTCGGGAAAATGCCAGAAGAAGCCAAAGGATTTTTTAAATTTTTAGAAATAAAATTAAAATGTAAAGAGTTAGGAATAATTGAGGTAATAGAAAAGGATAAAAAACTTTATTTAACATTTTTAGAAGAAAGAGTAAATATTGAAAAAATAATAAGTTTGATCAAAAAAAGTATTGTAACTTATTTAAAATTAGAAAAGAAAATTGTTTATGCTGGTGATATATTTGATTTTTTTTCACTTTATGAAGAAAATAAGTATTCAAATATTAATTTATAAAATATATTAATAAAATATTGAAAAAAAATAGTAAAAAAAATTTAGAATCATTACATAATGTTTAAATTTTTTCGTTGACATTTTAAAGAAAATAATATATAAAATATGTAAGAGGTACAAGATGAGATTAGATAAGTTTTTAAAAGTAAGCAGAATTATAAAAAGAAGAACAATTGCTAAGGTTGTTGTAGATGGAGGAAAGGCTAAATTAGATGGAAAAGTAGCTAAAGCTTCAACAGAAGTTAAAGTTAGTCAAATTTTAGAACTTGAATATTATAATAAATATTTTAAATTTGAGATACTTCAAGTGCCTTCAGGAAATGTAACAAAAGATAAAACTAGTGAACTTGTAAAGCTTTTAGATTCAAGAGGTATTGAAATAAATATAGATTTAGATAAGGATGAGGATTTTTTTGAATAGATATACAATTTTTCCAAATGCAAAAATTAATTTAGGTTTAAATGTATATAAAAAAGATGAAAGTGGTTATCATGAACTAGATACTATAATGTTGCCTATTGATTTAAAAGATGAGTTAGATATTTTAATTTTTGAAAGAATTGGAAATCTTAAAATAGTATGTTCAGATGAAAATATTCCAATTGATGAAAAAAATATTTTATATAAAACTTATAAATTATTCTTCAAAAAAATAAAAAAAGAAAATTTAGAAATAAATGTAAATTTAAAAAAAAATATTCCTAGCGAAGCAGGACTTGGTGGCGGTAGTTCAGATGCTGCATTTTTTTTAAAAGTTTTAAATGAGTATTATGATGATTATTTTAATATAGAAGATCTTAAAAAGATTGCTTTTGAAATAGGAAGTGATGTCCCGTTTTTTTTAGAAAATAAGGCTTCAAGAATTTTTGGAAAGGGAGAAAAGATAAATATTTTAGAAAGTATATTGGAAACAAATCTTATCCTTTTAAAGCCAAATTTTGGAATTTCGACTAAGTTAGCATATGAAACTTTTGATGAATTAAAAGAAGTAAAGTATTCAAATTTGAAGGAAATTGAAAAAGGAATTTTAACTAATGATATAAATTTAATTGAAAAAAATGTAGAAAATTGTTTAGAGCAGGCTGTGCAAAATAATGAAAACATAAGAATATTAAAAAGCTCTTTAAAAGCTATTTTACCTAATAAAAAATTTTTTATGACAGGTAGTGGCAGTGTATTTTTTGCTTTTATTTCAGAAAATGAAAAAGATTTTTTAGAAACAAGAATAAAGACTTTTCTGGATAATATAAAAATATTTATATGTAAAATAAAAAATTAAATACAAAAGGGTGATGAGAAATGGTTGTAACTGATGTGAGAATCAAAAAGGTGACTGAGGAGAAATTTGGAAAACTGAAAGCTTATGTGGATATAACGCTGGATGGATGTTTAGTAATTCATGGTTTAAAATTAATGGAAGGAGAAAATGGAATATTTGTAGCAATGCCTTCTAGAAAAATGTTTAATAATGAATATAAAGATATAGTTCATCCAATTAATTCAGATTTAAGAAAACATATAACTGATGTCATAAAAGAAAAATATGATGAACCAGAAGAAGCAGCCGAATAAAGATTTATTTGACTAAAAAATAGATGTTGAAAGATAAAAAAATAATATTTCTTTCAACATTTTTTATATATTAAATATTAATTAAATATTAGGTTAATAAATTTAATAAAGTTATTAAAAATATAGCTATAAAATATTTTATAAATATGCTAGAATAATAAACAAAAACTATTATAAGGGGGATAAAAAGAAATGAAAAAAATCAAAATGCCAGATACTTATATAATAATATTTTTCGTTGTAGTATTGGCAGCAATTTTAACTCATGTTGTACCTGTTGGAAAATTTGATATGCAAGAAGTAACATATACAACAGAAACTGGGGCAGAAAAAACAAGAAATGTACCTGTACCTGGAAGCTTCAAATATGAATTAAACGAAAATGGAGAAGAGTTGATAAAAGGAATAAAATTCTTCGAGCCAGGTGGAGAAGTTGGATTTTCTAATTATATATTTGAAGGTGTTACTAGTGGAGATAAATGGGGAACAGCAGTAGGGATAGTTGCCTTTATTTTAATAGTTGGAGGGGCTTTTGGTATAATTTTAAAAACAGGAGCAGTTGAAACTGGAATTTATAGCATGATAAATAAAAGTAAAAATTCAGAGCTTTTGATGATACCTCTTTTATTTGTTTTATTTTCTTTAGGTGGGGCAGTGTTTGGAATGGGAGAAGAAGCTATTCCATTTGCAATGTTAATAATCCCTATACTTGTGGGAATGGGGTATGATTCAGTTACTGGGATATTAATAACATATATTTCTACACAAATAGGATTTGCAACATCTTGGATGAATCCATTTAGTGTTGCTGTTGCACAAGGTGTTTCTGGAATACCAGTTTTATCTGGAGCTGGATATAGAATATTTATATGGTGTTTCTTTACTACTTTTGGAGTTATATATACTTTATGGTATGCTAAAAAAGTTAAGAAGAATCCAGAGTCTTCAATAGCGTATAAAACAGATGAGTATTTTAGAAATGATTTCAAAATGGCGGATGCGAAAGATGTTGAGTTTAGATTAGGTCATAAATTGGTTATTTTAGTAATGATATTAGGTATGGCTTGGGTTGTATGGGGAGTTGTAAAAGAAGGCTACTATCTACCGGAAATAGCAACGCAATTTGTAATAATGGGAGTACTTTCAGGAATAATAGGAGTTGTATTCAAATTAAATAGTATGACTATTAATGATATTGCTACTTCTTTTAGAAAGGGAGCAGAAGATTTAGTTGGGGCAGCATTGGTAGTTGGAATGGCTAAGGGTATTGTTTTAATACTAGGTGGAACAAGTGCTGATACACCAACAGTATTAAATACAATGTTAAATTCAGTTGCAAATGTTTTAGGAAGTATGCCAGCAGCATTTTCAGCATGGGTAATGTATATATTCCAATCATTATTCAACTTCTTTGTTGTATCTGGTTCTGGACAAGCAGCATTGACAATGCCTATAATGGCACCTTTATCAGATTTAGTTGGAGTAACAAGACAAGTTGCAGTTTTAGCATTCCAATTAGGAGATGGATTTACAAATATGATAGTACCAACATCTGGAATATTAATGGCTATATTAGGTGTTGCAAAAATAGAATGGGGGACATGGGCAAAATATCAAATTAAGTTTCAATTAATACTATTTGCTTTTGGTTCTATATTCGTTTTATTTGGAGTTTTCACAAATTTCTCATAAATTGGATAAAAAATGAAAGGATAGTTAAAGGTTAAATTATAAAAATAATAAATTTAATATAGATGTAAAGTAAAAATACAAAATTTAATGAATTTTTTATATGTTCTGAAGTAAACAAATAAATTATTATAGTATGTTAGATTATATTTTGAAATATTTTTTATCATTGAAGTTTTAAATTTTTTTATTAAGCCTTTCACATTTATAATGGTTTTCCTTTTGTAAAATTACCAAAAATTTTACTTAAAATCATTATAAATTCCTTTCTTTAGGGACTCCTAATAAGGAGTCCTTTTTCTATTGAAAAATAAAAGAAAAGTATAAGTAGGATAAAAAAATAAAAAAAGTAAAAAAATATAGTTGACAAAAAGTAGTAGTGATGGTAAGATAATCAATGTCCACTTGAGAAGGTAGGACGAGGACATTAGCAAAAGAATAGAGAAAAGACAAAAAGCAACCATTAAATTTGGTGTAAAACAAAAAGAAGCAAATGAGCTTTAATAGATTGAACGAAGAGTTTGATCCTGGCTCAGGATGAACGCTGACAGAATGCTTAACACATGCAAGTCTACTTGAACTTCGGTTTGGGTGGCGGACGGGTGAGTAACGCGTAAAGAACTTGCCTCACAGACTGGGACAACATTTGGAAACGAATGCTAATACCGGATATTATGAGATATGCGCATGCATAACTTATGAAAGCTATATGTGCTGTGAGAGAGCTTTGCGTCCCATTAGCTAGTTGGAGAGGTAACGGCTCACCAAGGCGATGATGGGTAGCCGGCCTGAGAGGGTGAACGGCCACAAGGGGACTGAGACACGGCCCTTACTCCTACGGGAGGCAGCAGTGGGGAATATTGGACAATGGACCAAGAGTCTGATCCAGCAATTCTGTGTGCACGATGAAGTTTTTCGGAATGTAAAGTGCTTTCAGTTGGGAAGAAGAAAGTGACGGTACCAACAGAAGAAGCGACGGCTAAATACGTGCCAGCAGCCGCGGTAATACGTATGTCGCAAGCGTTATCCGGATTTATTGGGCGTAAAGCGCGTCTAGGCGGCATAGTAAGTCTGATGTGAAAATGCGGGGCTCAACTCCGTATTGCGTTGGAAACTGCTATGCTAGAGTACTGGAGAGGTAAGCGGAACTACAAGTGTAGAGGTGAAATTCGTAGATATTTGTAGGAATGCCGATGGGGAAGCCAGCTTACTGGACAGATACTGACGCTAAAGCGCGAAAGCGTGGGTAGCAAACAGGATTAGATACCCTGGTAGTCCACGCCGTAAACGATGATTACTAGGTGTTGGGGGTCGAACCTCAGCGCCCAAGCTAACGCGATAAGTAATCCGCCTGGGGAGTACGTACGCAAGTATGAAACTCAAAGGAATTGACGGGGACCCGCACAAGCGGTGGAGCATGTGGTTTAATTCGACGCAACGCGAGGAACCTTACCAGCGTTTGACATCCTAAGAAGTCTATAGAGATATGGATGTGCTCCTTCGGGAGAACTTAGTGACAGGTGGTGCATGGCTGTCGTCAGCTCGTGTCGTGAGATGTTGGGTTAAGTCC
Source organism: Fusobacterium gastrosuis (assembly GCF_900095285.1). Lineage (GTDB taxonomy): Bacteria > Fusobacteriota > Fusobacteriia > Fusobacteriales > Fusobacteriaceae > Fusobacterium > Fusobacterium gastrosuis. The sequence continues at coordinate 629,869 of NZ_LT607734.1, forward strand.
CGCAACGAGCGCAACCCCTTTCGTATGTTACCATCATTAAGTTGGGGACTCATGCGATACTGCCTGCGATGAGCAGGAGGAAGGTGGGGATGACGTCAAGTCATCATGCCCCTTATACGCTGGGCTACACACGTGCTACAATGGGTAGTACAGAGAGAAGCGAAACTGCGAGGTGGAGCAAATCTCAGAAAACTATTCTTAGTTCGGATTGTACTCTGCAACTCGAGTACATGAAGTTGGAATCGCTAGTAATCGCAAATCAGCTATGTTGCGGTGAATACGTTCTCGGGTCTTGTACACACCGCCCGTCACACCACGAGAGTTGGTTGCACCTGAAGTAACAGGCCTAACCGTAAGGAGGGATGTTCCGAGGGTGTGATTAGCGATTGGGGTGAAGTCGTAACAAGGTATCCGTACGGGAACGTGCGGATGGATCACCTCCTTTCTAAGGAGAAGCTGTCTTTCTCTATTCTTTTGGTAATGTTCTAAAATTACCTAATATTATAAAAATATAAAAAATGCGTTTGTAGCTCAGCTGGTTAGAGCACACGCCTGATAAGCGTGAGGTCGGTGGTTCAAGTCCACTCAAACGCACCATGTGGGGATATAGCTCAGTTTGGGAGAGCGACGCACTTGCACTGCGTAGGTCAGCGGTTCGATCCCGCTTATCTCCACCATTATTTTGTATGAACATTGGAAACTATATAGTAGAACAAACAAGAAAAAAACAAAAAACAAACTCTAAAATTTCTTTAGAGTTAGCTGTCAAAAAAAATAGGTTAAAATACTTAAGGGCACACAAAGGATGCCTAGGTAGTAAGAGCCGATGAAGGACGTGGTAAGCTGCGATAAGCTTAGGTAAGCTGCAAACGAGCGCAAGAGCCTAAGATTTCCGAATGGAGCAATCTACTAAGATGGAGTCTTAGTACGAAAGAGGGAACCGGGTGAACTGAAACATCTAAGTAACCCGAGGAAAAGAAAGTAAAAACGATACCCAAAGTAGCGGCGAGCGAAATGGGTCAAGCCCAAACCTTAATGCGTGTCAAGGATACAGCCGTTGCGCTTAAGGGGTAGAGGGACAAGATGATGAAGAACTGTAAGATATTCAGTATGTCGTATTGCCTAACTAGAATTATCTGGAAAGATAAACCGTAGAAGGTGATAGTCCTGTATAGGTGAACCAATGCGCATATAATCTTGCTCCCAAGTAACATGGAACACGAGGAATTCTGTGTGAATCTGTGAGGACCATATCTCATAAGGCTAAATACTCTTACTAACCGATAGCGCATAGTACCGTGAGGGAAAGGTGAAAAGAACCCCGGGAGGGGAGTGAAATAGAACCTGAAATTGTGTGCTTACAAGCGGTCAGAGCTAGTTTACTAGTGATGGCGTGCCTTTTGGAGAATGATCCTGCGAGTTACGTTAAACGGCAAGGTTAAGTATAACGGAGCCGAAGGGAAACCGAGTCTTAATAGGGCGATTTAGTCGTTTGGCGTAGACGCGAAACCTGGTGATCTAAACCTGTCCAGGATAAAGCTGTGGTAAGACACAGTGGAGGTCCGAACTCACCGCCGTTGAAAAGTTGGGAGATGAGGTAGGTTTAGGGGTGAAAAGCCAATCGAACCAGGAGATAGCTCGTTCTCTCCGAAATGCATCTAGGTGCAGCCTTGAGTGTTCAATTATGGGGGTAGAGCACTGAATGATCTAGGGGGCGCATTGCTTACTGAAATCAATCAAACTCCGAATACCATAATTTAAAGCTCAGGAGTGAGACTATGGGAGTTAACTTCCATTGTCGAAAGGGAAACAACCCAGACCACCAGCTAAGGTCCCTAATTATAACTAAGTGGGAAAGGAGGTGGAGATTCATAGACAACTAGGAGGTTGGCTTAGAAGCAGCCATACCTTTAAAGAGTGCGTAATAGCTCACTAGTCGAGAGTCTCTGCGCCGACAATGTAACGGGGCTAAGTTATAAACCGAAGCTGTGGAATCCGTAAGGATTGGTAGGAGAGCGTTCTGTAGGCTGTTGAAGGAGAAGGGTAACTGACTCTGGAGGTATCAGAAGTGAGAATGCAGGAATAAGTAGCGAGAAAGGGGGCGAGAATCCCCCTCGCCGGAAGACCAAGGTTTTCAGGGTAAAGCTTGTCTTCCCTGAGTAAGCCGGGACCTAAGCCCAGGCTATAATGCGTAGGCGAATGGAAAACAGATTAATATTTCTGTGCCAGTTATATATTGTAATGGAGGGACGCAGAAGGGTATGCGCGCGGACGAACGGAAGTGTCCGTATAAGCATGTAGAGTGACTTAGAAGGAAAATCCGCTAGGTTAAACTTGAGGTGTAATGTATAGTCGTAAGATGAATGCGCAAATCCCACGCTGCCGAGAAAAGCTTCTAGCGTTAATGTATAACTGCCCGTACTGTAAACCGACACAGGTGGTCAGGATGAGAAATCTAAGGCGGACAGGCTAACTCTCGTTAAGGAACTCTGCAAAATGACCCCGTAACTTCGGGAGAAGGGGAGCCCTTGTGTGTTAGTGTCCACGCGACACAAAGCGCATGGGGGTCGCAGTGAAGAGGCTCAAGCAACTGTTTAACAAAAACACAGGTCTATGCTAAGCTGTAAGGCGATGTATATGGGCTGACACCTGCCCAGTGCCGGAAGGTTAAGAGGAGGAGTGAGAGCTCCGAATTGAAGCCCCGGTGAACGGCGGCCGTAACTATAACGGTCCTAAGGTAGCGAAATTCCTTGTCGGGTAAGTTCCGACCTGCACGAATGGTGTAATGATTTGAGCGCTGTCTTGACGGGAGGCCTGGTGAAATTGTATTACCGGTGAAGATACCGGTTACCTACAGTAGGACGGAAAGACCCCATGGAGCTTTACTGTAGCTTGGTATTGGGTTTTGGCATTGCATGTATAGGATAGTTGGGAGACTAAGATGGTATGGCGCTAGCTGTATCGGAGTCAACGGTGGAATACCAACCATTCAATGCTGAAATTCTAATCTGTGGTTTGTAGCCACGGAGACAGTGCTAGGTGGGCAGTTTGACTGGGGCGGTCGCCTCCGAAAGAGTAACGGAGGCGTTCAAAGGTTCTCTCAGGTTGGATGGAAATCAACCATAGAGTGCAATGGCATAAGAGAGCTTGACTGCAAGACTGACGGGTCGAGCAGATGCGAAAGCAGGACATAGTGATCCGGCGATTCCGAATGGAAGGGTCGTCGCTCAACGGATAAAAGCTACCCTGGGGATAACAGGCTGATCCTACCCGAGAGTCCATATCGACGGTAGGGTTTGGCACCTCGATGTCGGCTCATCGCATCCTGGGGCTGGAGAAGGTCCCAAGGGTTGGGCTGTTCGCCCATTAAAGCGGTACGTGAGCTGGGTTCAGAACGTCGTGAGACAGTTCGGTCCCTATCCACTGTAGGCGTTAGAATATTGAGAAGATCTGTCCTTAGTACGAGAGGACCGGGATGGACAAACCTCTGATGTACCAGTTGTCACGCCAGTGGCACAGCTGGGTAGTCACGTTTGGAATAGATAACCGCTGAAAGCATCTAAGCGGGAAACTAACTTCAAGATAAGTATTCTTTAAGATACCTTCGAGACTAGGAGGTTGATAGGTTGGGGGTGTAAGTACAGCAATGTATTTAGCTGACCAATACTAAATATCGAAGTTTTAATCTAAGGCAAGTTTGTATTTACTATATAGTTTTGAGTGTTCATAGAACACTTGTGCATAACGGTGTTATGTGTTAAAATTAAATAGCTTGGTGAGAATAGCTATGGGGGTACACCTAGTAACATTCCGAACCTAGAAGTTAAGCCCATATACGCTGAAGGTACTTGGTTGGAAGCGACCTGGGAGAATAGGGATTTGCCAAGCAACATTTAAAGAAGAGAAGCTAGTGCTTCTCTTTTTTTGTATCTAAAAATTTTAACTATATAAAATATTAAATTGACAAAATTAAAAAATAATAGTTATAATTTAAAAAATATTGTTTAAAAATAGTAAGTTTGTATTTTTTTTAATTATAAGGTAAATAATGATGTTATTTAATTTAAAAAATTTAGAAATAAAAGATGGGTTTAAATAATATTATAGGTTGGTGAGATGATGAAAGCAGAAATAGGAGTTGAAATTCTCAAAAAAATAGTTGAGAATATTGATGAAGGAATACATTTTATAGATAAAAGTGGTATAACTCGTCTATACAATCATAAAATGGCTGAAATAGAAAATATTAGTCGTGAAAGCATAATTGGAAAAAGATTTTCACCGAATATTTTTAAAAGTTTATCTGAAATGGATAGCACTCTTTTAAGGGTACTAAAAGAAAATGTTGCTATAAAAGATAATATTCAGAAATATTTAAATAAAAGTGGGAAAGAAATTATTACAATAAATTCTACAATTCCAATAGAAATAAATGGAGAAATAATAGGAGCTTTAGAGATAGCAAAAGATATGACATCTATAAAGTCTTTATCTGATGAAGTAATAAAATTACAAAAGATTAATGAAAATTTTGATAAAGACACAGTTTTTAATGAAAATAAACAAACAAATAAAAAGTCATATGAATTTAAAGATATAATTGGTGAAAGTTCACAGATAAAAAAAGCTATATATATGGCAAAAAAAGCATCTGAAAATGATGCTGCAGTCCTTATATATGGAGAAACGGGAACAGGAAAAGAGCTTTTAAGTCAGTCAATACACTATAATAGCGGTAGAAAAAATGGACCTTTTTTGGCAATTAATTGTGCAGCATTACCCGAAACTTTATTTGAAGCTATACTTTTTGGAACAACAAAGGGGAGTTTTACTGGTGCAATTGATAAAGCTGGACTTTTTGAGCAGGCCAATGGAGGTACTTTATTATTAGATGAAATAAATTCTATTTCACCACAAATGCAAGCAAAGCTTTTGAGAGCTTTACAAGAAAAAGTTATAAGGAGAATAGGTGGAACAAAAGATATATCCGTAGATGTAAGAGTAATTTCTACCACTAATGAAAATCCAAAGGATATAATAAAATCTGGGAAAATGAGATTAGATTTATATTATAGACTAAATGTTATATTTCTTGAGATTCCACCTTTAAGGGAAAGAACAGAAGATGTTTTACTTTTGACTAATAAATTTATAGAAAACTATAATATGAAACTTGATAAAAATATAAAAGGAATTTCTGAAGATGTTAAAAAAATTTTTACAAAATATTTATGGCCAGGAAATATTCGGGAATTGGATAACGTAATTTATTCAAGCATGATTATGGCAGATGAAAATATTTTAAATAAAAACTCACTGAATATGTATTGGGATGATGAGTTACTAAAAAAAGACGAAGAAACGCAAGATACATATATTAATTTAGTAGGATTGAAAGAAGAGATAGAAGGTATAAACGGTTCTTTGGAAGATAGGGTATCAAAAATTGAGGAAAATTATATAAGAAATGCAATAGAAGCATATCCAAATAATTTGAGTAAAGCAGCAGCTTTTTTAGGTATAAGTAGGCAGGCTTTACAATATAAGATGAAAAAATATAATATTTTAAAAGAAACATTAAATTTTGGTTGCTAAAAGAAAAAAATAAAAATTTTTTTACAATTTTAAATAAAAGAGTAATATTTTTTTACAAAATTATAAAAGATATTGCTCTTTTTTATTTTTTAATATTTTAAAATGATACATTTTATATATAAAAAATAAAGAGAAGTACTATTTTAACAATTTAAAAACTATTGAAAATAAGAAAATTTAAAAATAAATTTAAAAAATACATAAATGAAATATCATATATAATACAAATAATAAAATATATTATTTATTTTTGGCATAAATTTTGCTTATAAAATTATTAAGAGTAAATTTTTTATTAAAAAATATTAGGAGGTATGATCAATGGAAAAAGTTAGAGTTGGTTTATGGGGATTTGGTGCTATGGGTAGAGGAATGGCAAAAATGTTACTTGATAAAAAAGGTCTAGAAATAGTTTCAGTTTGTGATTTAGATCCTAATAAGACAGGAAAGAGTATCTTTGAACTTTTAGGAATAGAAAGAGGAGAAAGAAGGGATGTAGTTATAGAACCAGACTACACAAAGGCTTTTACAGAAAAATGTGCAGATGTTGTGTTGTTAGCAACAGATTCTTTTGTAAAAAATGCTTTTAATAAAATTGAGTATATTCTAAAACAAAAAATAAATGTAATTTCTACAGCAGAAGAAATGGCTTATCCACAAGCTCAATCTCCTGAAATGGCAAAAGAATTAGATAAAATAGCTAAAGAAAATGGAGTAAGTGTTCTTGGAACAGGTATTAACCCAGGTTTTGTTCTTGATTTATTAGTTTTAGCACTAACAGGAACTTGTGAAAGAGTAGATTCTATAAAAGCGGTTAGAGTAAATGATTTATCTCCATTTGGGCATGCTGTTATGGAAGAACAAGGAGTTGGAGTAACTAAAGAAGTATTTGAAAAAGGAGTGGCAGAAGGAACAATAGCTGGGCATGTTGGATTTCCAGAATCTATAAAAATGATAACTGATGGAATTGGATGGAACTTAGATAAAATTGATCAAACAAGAGAACCAATTATGAGTAATGTTTATAGAAAATCGGAATATGCTGAAGTTCAAGCTGGAAATGTTGCAGGATGTAGACAATGTGGATATGGATATGTAGATGGAGAATTAAAAATAGTTATGGAACATCCACAACAAATTCTTCCACATTTAGAAGGGATAAAAACTGGAGATTATGTAACAATAAAAGGAACTCCTAACATAGACCTTCAAATAACTCCAGAAATACCAGGTGGAATAGGAACAATTGCTATGTGTGTAAACAGTATCCCTCATATAATAAATGCAAGACCTGGACTAAAAACAATGTTAGATATACCAGTTCCTAGAGCGATTATGGGAGATATTAGAGACATGATAGAAAAATAAAATTTCTTTATTTATAGTAGAGTAATAATATAGCCGCCAAGATAAAAATATATAAAAAGTATGATTAAGGGGGAGTTATCCCCTTTAGTCTGCTTGACGGATATTAATTTAAGTAAAAAATTGGAGGAAAAATGGAAGCTAAAAAAGGAGATTTTGTAAGAATTTATAATATAGTTTTAACAGCGGAACAAAGAGCACCTCAATTACCTGAAGATACTAAAAAGGTTCCGTTAGAGATGTGGGTTAAAGGTTTTTTACAAAGTGATGCGAATATAGGAGATGAAGTTGAAGTTCTAACTATTACTGGTAGAAGAATTAAAGGAAAATTGACAGAAATAAATCCTGTATATAGACATAACTATGGAGAATTCGTCCCAGAATTATTACAAATAGGGCTTCAGGCAAGGGCAATATTGTTTGGAGGTGAAAATAATGACTAAAGATATGTCTTATGCAGCAGTTACTGCAAGAAAAAATGAAATAATGAAACAAGCAATAAGAATAGATTATTCTGAATTTGAAAAAAATAAAATTTCTTTTGATTATGAAAGAATGATGAAAGAAACTGGTTATACATTAGAAGAAATGAAGGAAATTCAAAGTAATTTTGCTGTTGGAAATACACCACTAATAGAAATGAAAAATTTGACAGCACTTGCAAGAAAAATTGCACCTAAAGGAAAGGGAGCAAGAATATTTGTAAAAGATGAAGCTGCAAATGCATCTGGAAGTTTTAAAGCGAGAAGAGCTGCGACAGCAGTATATCATGCTAAAAAATTAGGTTATAAAGGGGTTATAGCTGCAACAAGTGGAAACTATGGAGCAGCCGTTGCATCACAAGCAGCAATGCAAGGTTTAAAATGTATTATAGTTCAAGAATGCTACGATAGTAAGGGTGTTGGTCAACCAGAAATAATAGAAAAAGCCAGAAAATGTGAAGCTTATGGAGCAGAAGTTATACAATTAACAGTAGGACCAGAATTATTTTATACTTTTTTAACTTTGTTAGAAGAAACAGGCTATTTTAATGCTTCTCTATATTCACCTTTTGGAATAGCAGGAGTTGAAACTCTAGGTTATGAAATAGCAGAACAAATGATGGAAAGAGTTGGAAGATATCCAGATGCTGTTGTATGTACTAATGCAGGAGGAGGAAATCTTACAGGAACTGCAAGAGGACTAATAAAAGCAGGAGCAAAAAATGTTAAGGTAATTGGAGCAAGCGTAAATTTATCAGGACTTCATATGGCAAGCGATGAACAATTTAATAAAAAATCGTTTACAACAGGACATACAGGCTTTGGAATACCTTTCTGTACTTTACCGGATAGATCAGATGTACCGAGATCAGCTGCAAGACCGCTTAGATATGCTGATAGATATGTTACTTTAGCCCAAGGTGAAGTTTTCTATATGACAGAACTTTTAGCACAGCTTGAAGGTTTAGAAAGAGGACCTGCTGGTAATGTATCACTTGCAGCAGCCTTTAGTATAGCTCAAGAAATGGATGAGGATCAAATTATAGTAGTTCAAGAAACAGAATATACTGGGGCTGGGAAACATATTCAACCACAACTATCTTTTGCAAGACAAAATGGAATTGAAATTAAATTTGGAAATCCAGAGGAAGAAGTTCCAGGAAAAAATATAATTCTTCCAGCTGAACCAGCTTTATTGAAGGCAAAAGATGTGGATTTAGATAAATTAAAAGTGTCTTTAGTGAAAAATTATATTAAAGAAGAAAAAGATTTAACTGCTGATGACATTCAATTTTTAATAGAAGAAACAAAGAGTGATAAAAATTATATAGAAAATATACTAAAAAAGATATGGGGGTAAGCAGATGAAAGGATATCTTAAAAGAGACGATGATTTTCAAGAAAGAAGAAAAAAAATAGCTGGACTTTCGGATGAAGAATTAAAAGCAAGATTTTGGGAACTAGCTGAAACAATAGTCAATCCATTATTAAAAATGGCAAAAGAAAATACAAGCCCATCAATAGAAAGATCTGTTTTACTTCGTATGGGATTTTCAAGCCTTGAAGTTAAACCTTTAGTAGAAGGAGCAATTGAAAGAGGACTTATGGGTAAAGGTGTTGGGCACATAGTATATAGAGTAGCAAAAGAAAAAGGTATTACTATAAGAGAAGCTGGAGAAAAACTAATAGCTGGAGATTATTGGGATACAGCAATGGAAATATTTAAAGGAGGAAGATAATATGAAATTAAAACCTAATGAAAAGATGGATGTAAAAGCCATCTTACAAGATTTAGAATATTATCATCCTAAAAGAAGAGGATGGACTTGGAGAGAAAAAAAGACTCAAAAAATAGGAGATTACAATTATGCAGAATGTTCGGAGTCTTTAAAAAATTATATAGCTCTTCCATCTGCGAGATATTTTGAAAATGTAGATCCACAACCTGCAAGTAATATTACAACTGAAATAGCTTCAGGAAGATTTGAAGATGATATAAGAAGAATGAGAATGGCAGCCTGGCATGGAGCAGATCACATAATGGTTATAAGAACTGCAGGTCAATCTCACTTTGATGGATTAATTGAAGGAACGCCTCAAGGTATTGGTGGAGTTCCTGTATCAAGAAAACAAGTTAGAGCACATAGAAAAGCTTGCGATCTAATTGAGGAAGAAGTTGGAAGACCTATAAATTATCACTCATATATAAGTGGAGTTGCAGGACCAGAAGTTGCTGTTATGTTTGCTGAAGAAGGAGTAAATGGAGCACACCAAGATCCTCAATATAATGTACTTTATAGAAATGTAAATATGTATAGATCTTTTGTTGATGCTGGGGAGTCTAAAAAGTTAATAGCCTGGGCAGATATGGCTCAAATAGATGGAGCACACAATGCAAATGCTACAGCTAGAGATGGTTGGAAAGTAATGCCAGAACTTATGGTACAACATGCATTGAATGCAATGTTTTCATATAAAGCAGGGGTAAAGAAAGAAAATATTTGTCTTTCAACAGTACCACCATCAGCATCACCAACACCTTGTTTAAAATTAGATTTACCTTATGCCGTTGCTTTGAGAGAATTCTTTACAGAATATAGAATGAGGGCTCAAATGAATACTAAATATATAACTTCTTCTTCAAGAGAAGCAACAGTAACTCATGTAATGAATATGCTTATTTCTAGATTAACAAGAGCAGATATTCAATCTACAATAACTCCAGATGAGGGAAGAAATGTTCCTTGGCATATGTATAATGTGGAAGCTTGTGATACAGCAAAACAAACTTTAGTTGGATTAGATGACTTATTGTCAATGGTAGAGTTAAAAAATGAAGGATATCTAAGAGAGCAAGTCAGAGAATTAAAAGAAAGAGCAGTTTTATTTATGGAAGAAATTATAGAAGCTGGTGGATATTTTGAAGCGGTTGAAAAAGGTTTCTTTGTTGATTCTGGATATTATCCACAAAGAAATGGAGATGGAATAGGAAGAAAACAAGATGGTGGAGTAGGAGCTGGAACAATCTATAAAAGAGATGAAGATTATATGGCTCCAGTAACAGCTCATTTTGGAAATAATAATACAGCTCAATATGGAGTGAAAGAAGGAGAATCACCAGCCGTTTTAATAGATGGATGTACTTTAGAAAAGCCAGAAAAGATAGTTTTCATAGATGAACTAGATGCTGAAGACAATGTTAACAAGAGAATGGAAGAAAATGAGAGATATAGAAATACAAATCTTGTTAAACCAGAAGTTGAATGGTTGGCAGATGGAGTAGTTCAAGTGGAAATTTTCCTACCTACAAGCCAAAGAGTTGCAGAATTTGCAGCACTTGAATTCGCTAAAAAAATGAATTTAAGAGATCCAGAAGTTATACATTCAGAACAAATGCATCCAAGTGAAGGAACAAGGGTGCAATTGAAAGGAAAAGTGCCATTTGATGTTAATTTAGATGACTTAATAATCCCAGAAAAACCAAATGTTTTAAGTGATGATGAGATAAGAGAATTTGTAAATGAACATCCATTTAAAATAGTTGCGGCAACAGTTGGAGAAGATGAACATTCAGTTGGTTTAAGAGAAGTAATAGATATAAAACATGGTGGAATAGAAAAATTTGGAATGGAAGTTGAATATTTAGGAACATCAGTACCATGTGAAAAATTAGTTGATGCCGCAGTTGAATTAAATGCAGATGTAATTCTTGCCTCAACAATAATTTCTCATGATGATATACATTATAAAAATATGAAAAAGCTTCATGACTTAGCAATAGAAAAAGGAATTAGAGATAGAGTTATAATCTGTGCTGGTGGAACACAAGTAACACCTGAAATAGCAAGACTTCAAGGTATGGATGAAGGATTTGGAAAATATGATAGAGGAGTAAATGTTGCAACTTTCTTTGTAAAAAGAAAGAAAGAAATGCTAGAAGGAAAATAAAAAAGTATTAGAGGGAGGAAATTTATGAAAATAGATGTGCTTGTTGCTGAAATAGGAAGTACAACAACAGTTGTAAATGCTTTTGATGGAGTTGAAACAGAAAATCCAAAATTCTTAGGACAAGGACAAGCACCGACCTCTGTCAGAGAAGGAGATGTGAACATAGGTCTACAAGCGGCTATGGATGATATGAAAAAAAATCTTCAGATAGAAGAGCTTGAATATAGACATATGTTAGCAACCAGTTCAGCAGCTGGAGGACTTAGAATGACTGTTCACGGACTTGTTTATGATATGACAGTTAAAGCAGCAAGAGAAGCAGCTTTAGGAGCGGGAGCTAACATACATATGGTGACATCAGGTAAACTTACAAAAGTTGATATGATTAAGTTAAATAAAATTCAACCGAATATAATTTTGATTGCAGGTGGAGTTGATTATGGAGAAAAAGAAACTGCTCTTTATAATTCAGAAGTTATAGCAGCGTCAGATTTAGATGTACCTGTAATCTATGGTGGGAACACGGCAGTGGTTGAAGATATAAAACTTATATTTGAATCTTATGGAAAAGAAAAAAATTTACACATAGTTCCCAATGTATATCCTAAGATTGATGTCTTAAATATAGAACCTACAAGGGAAGTAATCCAAGATGTTTTTGAAAAACATATAACTGAGGCAAAAGGGATGGAAAAAATAAGATCATTAGTAAATGGTCCTATTATTCCTACTCCTGGAGCTGTTATGAATGCTTCAAAAATTTTGAAAGATGTGATAGGCGATTTGGTGACGATTGATGTTGGGGGAGCAACAACAGATATACACTCTGTTACAGAAGGAACCGAGAAGGTAAAAAGAATACTTATAGAGCCAGAACCAGTTGCAAAGAGAACTGTTGAAGGGGATTTAGGAGTATTTGTAAATAAAAAAAATGTCGCAGAAATGATAAAGATAGAGAAGTTAGCTAAAGAGTTGGATATGGATATAAAGGAAGTAGAAAATTATATAGAATCTGATATAGCAATTCCGGTAACTGAAAAGCATAAAAAATTTATTGAAAGATTGACAAAAGAAGCTGTGATCGTATCTATTAATAGACACGCTGGAGGATATAGAACTTATTTCGGTGGGAAAAGTAAAACTTTAGCATTCGGAAAAGATCTTACAGGAGTTAAATGGATAGTGGGCACAGGAGGAGCTTTAACTAGGCTTCCTGCAAGAGTTGAAATATTAAAAGAAATAGGTATACAAAGTAAGGGAGATAAACTTCTTCCAACTCCAGAAGCTAGAATATTAATAGATAACGATTATATTATGGCATCTCTTGGAGTATTAGCATCATTGAATAAAGAAGCTTCTATAAAACTTTTATTAAAAAGTTTGAATTATGAAAATTAATAGAGATAAAAATAAAACAAATATTATAATAAAAAGTTAAGGAGGTATGTATGAATTTTGTGGATGAAAGGATATCTAAAAGAATCGAAAAAATTGCATTGGAGTTAACTGAAGTATTTAGTGTTTCAGATACTTATGGAGAGGTTGAAGTTTCTGAAAAGGTATATGAAATACTAAAAAAAATTCCATATTTTACTGAAAATCCAAAAGATTTATTTTTTGTAAATACAAATGATAAATTAGGAAGAAAAAGTGTTGTTGCTATTTTAAGAGGAAGAAAGCAATCAAAAAATACAGTTATTCTTATAGGACACACAGATACTGTAGGAATATCTGACTATGGAGCATTAGCAGAATATGCAAATAGACCGCACGAGTTAGCAGAAAGACTAAAAAATGTAAAATTAGATGAAGCCTCAAAAAGGGATTTAGAAAGTGGAGAATATTTATTTGGTCGTGGAATATTTGATATGAAAAGTGGAGATGCCGTTATAATGGCTCTTTTAGAAGAAATTTCAAAAGATTTAGATAATCTTGAAGGAAATATTATTTTTGCTGCAGTATGTGATGAAGAAGCTAATTCAAGTGGAATGCTTTCAGTGGTTCCTAAGTTGGTAGAATTACAAGAAAAAGAAAAATTTGAATATTTAGCACTTTTGGATACTGACTATATTACAGCTGAATTTATAGGTGATGAGAGTAAAAATATCTACATAGGGACAGTTGGTAAATTAATGCCATCATTTTTTGTTGTAGGGAAAGAAACACATGTAGGTGAGTCTTTTAACGGAATCGATCCCAATGAGATTTCTTCAGCAATAATGTCAAGAATAAATATGAATACAGAGTTTTGTGATATAGCTGATGGAGAAGTTTCTCTGCCACCAATAAGTTTATATCAAAGAGATCAAAAAACAGAATATTCAGTTCAAGTAGGAAAAACATCAGTTCTTTATTTTAACTATGCAACTCATACATCAACGCCTGATATGGTTTTAGAAAAAATGAAAAAGGCAGCATTTGAAGCTTTTGAAGGTGTGGTAGTTAAATTAAATGAACAGTATAAGAAATTCTGTGAAATGAGTAGCAACAGAACTTATAAAAAACTTCCTTGGGAAGCAAGAGTTTTAACATATACTGAACTTCTTGAAAAAGTTAGAGAGGAAAAACCACAAATAGATGAAATTTTAAAAAAATATAGTGAAGAATTATTAAAAAATGAAAATATAGATACAAGAGTATTTGCTCAGAGAATGGTAGAAAAATTACAAGCGACTTGGAAAGATCAAAATCCAGTTGTAGTTGTATATTTCTCTCCACCTTATTACCCACATATATATATTGATGGAACAAATCCTAAAGATAAAGCTCTTATTGATGCAGTAGATAATGCAGTTAAGACAACAAAAACAGATTATAAGCTTGCATATAAAAAGTTTTTCCCATATATATCTGATTTAAGTTATGGAGCAGCACCAAAAGATCCAGCTATAATTGCAGCTTTAAAAAATAATATGCCAGGCTTTGGGGTTAAATATAGTTTACCACTAGAGGATATGCAAAAATTATCTCTACCTGTATTAGATATAGGATGTTTTGGTTATGATGCACATAAATTTACAGAACGTGTAGAAAAAAAATATAGCTTTACAATAACACCTGAATTAGTATATAAAACTATAATGAATTTATTAAATAAATGATAATATGCATATTTTAATTAAAGATATTTTATATTAATTTAAATAAAAAAAGGTTGGTGAATATAATGTTAGAAAAAATAATAGCTATATCAGATTGGTTATGGTCTTATCCATTGGTGTTATTACTATCTTTTGGTGCTTTATATGCAACTTTAAGATTAAGATTTATTCAAATAAGAAAATTACCTTTAATAATAAAAACTATATATAGAGACGCTGTAAAAAAGAACGCAAGTGGAGAGGGTAATATATCAGCATTGCAAGCTGGACTTACTGCAATAGGGTCAACATTAGGAGCTGGAAACATTATGGGGGTAGCTGTGGCTGTCTCTATGGGAGGAACAGGAGCTCTTTTCTGGATGTTAGTTGTAGGAACTTTTGCAATTTGTCTTAAATATGTTGAAATAATTTTAGGGATTAAATATAGAGAAAAAAATGAATTAGGGGAATATGTTGGTGGAGCTATGTATTATTTGAAACATTGTAAAATTCCTATATTTGGAGGACTTTTTGCGGTATTATTAGCAATAGAACTTCTTCCGTCTATTGGGCTTCAAGCTCTATCAGTTGTTCAATCAGCAGAAACTTTAGGAATATCAAAATATATAACAGGAACTGCAATGTTTTTAGTTGTACTTATAACTGTTGTCGGTGGAGTAAAAAGAATAGGGGCTCTTATGGATAAGATAGTTCCATTTATGAGTTTGGCATATTTTGTATTGGCATGGATAGTAATTTTATATAATTATAAAAATATACCCCTTGTAATAGGAAATATATTTGCTGGAGCTTTTTCAGCACCAGCAGCTTTTGGTGGATTGGCAGGAGGAACTGTTGCGATAACAATAAGATCAGGTCTTGCAAGAGGGACTTATTCTAATGAAGCAGGAATGGGAACAAGTCCAATAGCATATGCAGCCGCTGTAACAGATTTTCCAGCAAGACAAGCATTATGGGGAATGCTGGAAGTATTTATTAGTACTTTTGTTATGTGTTTTACATCAGGCTTACTTGTTACGACAAGTGGAGTGTATCAGAAAATATCTGCAGATAAGGCTGCATCTATGCCAGCAGTAGCTTTTCAAGAATTATATGGAACATTTTTAGGTGGGACATTTATGACAGTAATTATAATACTATTTGTTCTTTCTACATTATTAGCTATGGTATTTTTTGGAGAAAAACAAGTTGAATATATCTGTGGAACTAAAGTTTCTAAAATTGCTCGTTATGTGTATATGTTAATGATACTAGTAGGAGCATTTGGAAGTTTAGGGTTTACAATCTCTATCTTAGATATAACTTTGGCACTTTTAGTAATTATAAATATGTTAGGAGTTATAATGCTTACAGGGGACGCAGTTAAAGAATCAGATAGATTTTTTGAACATTTAAAAAATAATGAAAATAGTTGATTTTTATGAAAATTGAAAAAATATCTATAATAATGTTATCTTTGGTTGCATTAGCTTGGGGAACAAGCTATGCAATAATAAAGGATACTCTTGAAGTGGTAGAACCTTTCACACTAATGTCAATAAGATTTGGAGGGGCAGCAATTCTCTTAACTTTATTTTACTTAAACAAAGTAAAAAATATAAGTTTAGATGAAATAAAAAAAGGTAGCATAATTGGAATTTTTATGTTTGGTGCATTCATAACACTAGTAATAGGAATACAATATACCACTGCATCAAAACAATCTTTTTTAATCGGTTCTTATGTTTTAATTGTTCCATTTTTAGGTTGGATTATAAATAAGAAAAAGCCAGATGTATATGCAATTATAGGAGTAGTTTGTGCAGTAGTAGGTTTAGGTATGTTGACTTTGGGTGGACTTGAAGGGCTAACAAAAGGAGATTTAATTTCTATGCTATGTTCATTATCTTTTGCATTACATATGATAACAATAGAGAGATATTGCAAAGAGGCTGATCCTATAATTCTTACAATAGTTCAATTTTGGATAACCGCAATTCTTTTTATAATTTTATCATTCGTATTTGAAAAACATGATTTCTGTGTAATAAGAAAAGCTAAAATTGCAATAGCTTATTTGGTTATAGTGGCAACAGTTATAGCTTTTGTAATTCAAAATATCTCACAAAAATATATCTCATCAACAAGTACAGCATTAATATTGACATTGGAATCTGTTTTTGGAAGTATATTTGCAGTATTTTATTTAAAAGAAAATTTATCTTTACCAATGATTTTAGGCTGTATAATAGTTTTTATAGGTATAGTCACTCAAGAAACAAAATGGAATTTTCTTAAAAAACAATAAAAAACAAGGGGTTTATCCCCTTGTTTATAAATAAGGAGGTGCATTGTGTACCCAAAACTAGAAATAAATATTCCTAAATTAAAAGAAAATTTAAAAGCAATTTCTACTTTATTAAAAAAAGAAAATCTTAGTTTAACGATGGTAACCAAGGCTTATTGTGCTGATGAATATATAGTTTCAGAACTTTCAAAAACTGGTCTAATAGATTATTTAGCAGATTCGAGAGTAGAAAATTTGAAAAATTTTCAAAAAATAAATATTCCTAAAATTCTTTTAAGAATTCCTATGATTTCTGAAGTTTCGGATTTGATAGATTATGTAGACATAAGCTTTAATTCAGAATATGAAACTATTAAAAAAATTAATGAAGAAGCTAAAAAGAAAGATAAAGTTCATAGAATTGTTATCATGGTCGATTTAGGAGATTTGAGAGAAGGTTTTTTTGAAGAAAAAGATTTATTTGAAAATATAGAAAAGATAAAAAAATTAGAAAATATCAATATTATTGGATTGGCAACTAATTTAACTTGTTATGGGGCTGTACTCCCATCAGAAGAAAATTTATCAAAACTTGTTAGTATAGCTGAAAAATTAAAATTAGAGTATAAATTAAATATTCAAATGATTTCTGGTGGAAACTCAAGTTCTTTGTTTTTAATAAATCAAGGTAAATTACCAAAAAATATAAATAATCTGAGAATAGGTGAAGCGATTCTGCTAGGAAGAGAAACAGCTTATGGGAGTAAGATAGATGGAACTTATGATGATGCTTTTAAACTTATTTGTGAAATTGTAGAAAATAAAAAAAAGGTTTCTGTTCCAATAGGTGAACAGGGAATGGATGCTTTTGGGAATAAGCCAGTATTTGTAGATAAAGGGTTTATGCAAAGAGCAATTTTAGGAATAGGAAGACAGGATGTCGCTATTGATTCCATGTACCCTGTGGATGAATTAATTGAAATCATTGGGGCAAGTTCGGATCATACAATAGTTGATATAACAAATAGTCAGAAAAAATATGTTGTGGGAGATAAAATAGAATTCAAATTGGGATACAGTGGAATAATGTCTGCTTCAACAAGTAAATATGTAAAAAAGCAATATTTAGATTAACACTTCATATATTTCCTATATTGAGATTGTTACAGATTTTAGATGTAACAATCTCTTTTTATTTATTAGGAAAGTATAAATTTAATATATTTTTATTGTATTTTTTAGATTATTAAGTATCCAAATAATGAAGTAGTTTAAGAGTTTCAACGACGGGACCTTTGAGCTACTATGGCAACAGGAGTTAGCTGATAAAGTTGTTTTTTATCTATGAAAAATAAATTTATAAAATTATAAAAAAGTACTTGAAAAAATTTTAAAATAGTTATATAATTAGTTATAACAAAAAATAATAATAAGCAAAACAAAATAAAATATTAAAAATATTTTTTGTTAATAGTTATGTTATCATACCAACCTTATAATAAAAAAGGATCTCTCTATAAAATAAATAGGGGGATTCTTTTTTTATAAATAAATAGAAAAAAATAAAATTCAATGTTAGAATTGTATTATATTTATAAAATTTGAAAAAGGAGCAGATATTTTATGTTTTTAATGATAGATAACTATGATTCCTTTGTTTACAATTTAGTAAGTTATTTTATGGAAGAAAATATTGAAATGGATATTGTGAGAAATGATTTCCTGAATTTAGATGAAATAGAAACTAAGATAACTGAAAAAAAATTAGAGGGAATTATAATTTCCCCAGGGCCAAAAAGTCCAAAAGACTGTGGACTTTGCGGTGAAATAGTAGAAAAATTTTATAAAAAAATTCCAATTTTTGGTGTTTGTTTAGGACATCAGATAATAGGGCATGTTTTTGGAGCTAATGTGACAAAAGCTAATAGGGCGATGCATGGAAAAGTGGAGTCAGTAATAAATAATGGAAAAAATATTTTTAAAGATTTACCTAAAGAGGTTAATGTAACTAGATATCATTCCCTTGTGATAAAGGAATACTTACCAGATGATTTTGAAATTGATGCACAGACAAAAGATAATATAATAATGGCAATTTCACACAAATTTTATCCGTTGTACGGAGTACAATTTCATCCAGAAGCAGTACTCACAGAATATGGGCATGAAATGGTAAGAAACTTCATAACTTTAGCAAAAGAATGGAGGGAACAAAATGCAAAATAAAATTGATATAAAGGTAAAAAAGATAGAAAGATATTTAGATATTTTTTCAATATTTAAAATTTTATATAAAAATGATAAAAATATTTCCTTTTTAGACTCATCTCTAAAAAATAAATATGGGAAATATTCTATAATTGGAATTAATTTATATCTGGAACTAAAAGAAGAAAATGATAAATTTTATATAAATAATGTGGAAAGTAAGGAAAGTTTTGAAATATATTTGAAAAATTTTTTAAAAGAAAATAAAGTAGAAAATCCTTATAATTTACCAATAGTTTCAGGAGGAATAGGATATTTTTCTTATGATTATGGAAGAAAATTTGAAAATATAGAAACAAGACATATGAAAGATTTGGATATTCCTGAAGCAGTAATAAGATTTTATAGAACTTTTATAGTTGAAGATTTAGAGAAAAGAGAAATATATATATCTTATCAAGATGAAGAAGATTTAAAAAAAATAGAAGAGTTATTATTAACTTTTAAGACCGAAGAAGATACTTTGATTATAGAAAAGAGAAATGTACTGGCTGAGTATGAGGCAAATTTTCAAAAAGAGGACTATTTAAAAGCTGTAGATAAGATGATTAACTACATAATTGAAGGTGATATTTATATTACAAATATGACTCAAAGATTGAAAGTTAGAAGCCAAAAAGAACCGATAAAAGTTTTTGAATATTTACGAAAGTTTAACCCTTCTCCTTTTGGAGCCTATTTGGATTATGGAAATTTTCAAGTGGTGAGTGCTTCTCCTGAAAGGTTTATAAAAATGCAAGATAGATTAATAGAAACAAGACCTATAAAGGGAACCAGAAAAAGAGGAGAGAATTTTGAAGAAGATGAAAGCTTAAAATTAGAACTCTTAAATTCTGAAAAAGATAAAAGCGAGCTTCTAATGATAGTTGATTTAGAAAGAAATGACCTACATAGAATTTGTGAATTGAAATCGGTGAAAGTAACAGAACTTTTTGAAGTAGAAACTTATTCAACTGTATTTCATCTTGTGTCTACAATAATAGGAAAATTAAAAGAAAATTATGATTTTGTTGATTTAATAAAAGCTACATTCCCAGGAGGCTCAATAACGGGAGCACCGAAGATAAGAGCTATGGAGATAATAGATGAACTTGAAAACTCACGAAGAAATTTATATACAGGTTGCCTAGGATATATTTCATTTAATGGTGACTGTGATTTGAATATAGTAATAAGAACAGCTGTCCATAAAAATGGAGAGTATTACCTAGGTGTTGGTGGAGGAATTACTTGTGAATCTGAATTAGAGTTCGAGTATGAAGAAACATTGCAAAAAGCTAAAGCTATTTTGGAAGCTCTTAAAGAGTAAGGTGGGAGAATGGATATAGTATTAGATGATGGATATAGTTTTGGTTTAGGGCTTTTTGAAACCATTCATATTTATAAAAATAAAGCAGTATTTTTAAAAGAACACCTAGAGAGAATAAATAATTCAATTGATGCTCTAAGTTTGGATACAGAAAAAATTTTTGAACAAGAAGTTGTAGAATATTTGGAAGAAAATAAAAGCTTTAAAGAAAATGAAGTTTTAAAAATAATAGTATCTGAAAAAAACAGAATTTTTTTAAAAAGAGATTATATTTATGCAACTGAAAATTATGAAAAAGGTTTTAAAATAAATATATCAAAGACACGAAGAAACGAGAATTCAGTATTTACTTATCATAAAAGTTTAAACTATGCAGATAACATTTTTGAAAAAAGAAAAAGTATAAAATTAGGCTATGATGAAGCATTATTTTTAAATTCAAAAAATCTTATTTGTGAAGGGGCGACGAGTAATATATTTTTTATAAAAAATAAACAGATTCTTACTCCAAATATAAGCTCAGGGTTATTAGATGGAATTATAAGGCAGTGGATTATAAAAAATTTTGAAGTTATAGAATTGGAAATTCCATATGATGGGATAGAAAAATATGATGAGGTTTTTATTACAAATTCATTAATGGGAATTATGCCAGTTGCTTCAATAGAAAATATGACTTTTAGTTCAAAAAATAAGACTTTAGAAATTTTAGAAAAATATAAAAAGGCTATTGTACTTTAAAATACAGTAGCCTTTTATCTATAAATTTAAATTTTTAGGAATCTAAAGAATTTTTTATAAATTGAACAATAAGTCGTAATAACTTGGAATAGGCCAAGCATCAGAAGCTATTTTTAATTCTAAAGCATCAACGGAAGTTCTTAATTTTTTTAATATAGGTAAAACATTATCATGATAGAATAGAGCTCTATGGTAATCTGCTTCTATTTTTAAAGCTTCTGCTAACTTTTTATCCAAGTCATCAGTTAAAACAACAATATCATTTTTTAATAGGATAATTTCCCTTAGTAAATTTATATCAAACGCAAATAGCTCCTCTTCATTAAAAATCTTTCTAGCTCTGTGGACAGATTTAGCAAGATTAGATATATATTTTATAACAAATGGATAAATTTGATTTCTTGCAATTCTAATTGCAGTAGAAATTTCAATATTACATTGTTTGTTGTATCTTTCAGTATAAACATGGAATCTTGACATAGATTCACTTCTTGTTAAAACATCGTTTCTTTCAAATAGTTGCATTGTATTTTCTTCAATAAGTGCAGGTAAACCTTCAATTGTATTTTTCAAGTTAGGAAGACCTCTTTTTGTTGCTTCATCAACCCATTTTTGTTCATAGCCATTTCCATTGAAGATAATTCTTTTGTGTTTAGGATATCTTTCTTTCACTAGAGAAATAATAGCATTTTTTATAGATTGAGTTTTTAATGCAGATTCCAAATATTTTGCATAGTCTTTCAATACATCTGCAATTATAGTGTTTAAAACAAATGTGGGTGTAGCAGGTGATGCACTAGATCCAGGCATTCTGAATTCAAATTTATTCCCTGTAAATGCCATAGGTGAAGTTCTATTTCTATCAGAAATATCTTTTTGAATTTTTGGAATGTGAAAACCTATTTCAAGTTCACTAGTTGTAGATTTGTGATCAAAATCAATATTTTCAATATTTTCTAAGAGATTTTCTAATTGTTCACCTAAGAATATAGATATTATTGCAGGAGGAGCTTCATGTCCACCGAGTCTGTGATCATTACCTGGCGTAGCAGTTGTAGCTCTTAAAACAGGAGCATATTTATCAACACCTTCTATCATAGCCATCAAATAAACTAAAAACGAAAGATTATCCTTAGATAAAGTATCTGGATCGTATAAATTTATTCCTGTATTTGTAGCTATAGACCAGTTACAATGTTTTCCGGAACCATTTACTCCAGCAAATGGTTTTTCATGTAATAATGCAACTAGGTTATGTCTATTTGCTACTTTTTTAATCATATCCATAGTTATTTGATTTTGATCGATAGCAACATTTGCAGTACTAAACATTAGAGCAATCTCAAATTGGTTTGGGGCAACTTCATTGTGTTTTGTCTTAGACATTACTCCAACTTTCCAAAGTTCGTTATCAAGTTCAGCCATAAAAGTTTCAATTCTCTCTTTTATCGTACCGTAATAGTGGTCATTCATTTCTTGCCCTTTTGGAGGTAAACATCCAAAAACAGTTCTTCCAGAAAGAGCTAAATCTTGTCTTTTGTAAAAAAAGTTTTTATCTACTAGGAAGTATTCTTGTTCAACACCTAAAGTGACATTAATATTATCAGTTTCATTATCACCTAAAAGCTTTTGAATTTTTAATGCTTCATTTCTTAGAATTTTTATAGAACGAAGCAAAGGAACTTTTTTATCTAATGCTTCTCCATTATATCCAACAAAGGCTG
Organism: Fusobacterium gastrosuis; assembly: GCF_900095285.1. Classification (GTDB taxonomy): domain Bacteria; phylum Fusobacteriota; class Fusobacteriia; order Fusobacteriales; family Fusobacteriaceae; genus Fusobacterium; species Fusobacterium gastrosuis. The sequence goes on from NZ_LT607734.1 coordinate 652,668, forward strand.
TAGGAATATATAATGTTTTACAACCTTCTTCACCCCTTAAAAACATAGGTGAACTTATATCCCAAGCAGTATACCCTCTTGCTTCAAATGTAGATCGAAGTCCTCCGTTTGGGAAAGAAGAAGTATCAGATTCTCCTTTTATTAATTCTTTTCCAGAAAACTTAGCCATACTTGTTCCATCAGAATTCATTGAGATAAAAGATTCATGTTTTTCAGCTGTAAGCTCTGTTAACGGTTGAAACCAGTGTGTGAAATGTGTAGTTCCTTTTTCTAAAGCCCACATTTTAATTGCATTTGCAATGATATCTGCAATTTCAATAGTCAGTTCTTCTTTTCCCTCTTTAATTTTAAGGAATTTTTTAAAAACATAGTCGGGTACTCTGTTTTTTAAATTTTTTTCAGAAAAACAGTTTACACCAAAGTTTTCAAGTAAGTTGTTCATAGTACCTCCATAAGATAAATATAAAAAATAAGTATAAAAATAAATATTTTTAGAATTCTATCATAAACTTATTTAATATACAATAGAGAAATTATATATACTACACATAAATTTAATATATAAAAATTTTTTTATTAAAAAATATAAAATACTATAAATTATATTTAGTTTTTGCTATAATATAAAATAAGTGTATTTTTAAAATAATAAGGAAGGCGAATGCGAATGAAAAAAGTGAAGGTAAAAATAAAAAATAAAAAAGGATTACATGCGAGACCTTCTTCTTTATTTGTAAAACTAGTTACAAAATATGACTCAGATATAATGGTAAAGTCTGATGATGAAACTGTCAATGGAAAAAGTATAATGGGGCTTATGTTGCTTGCAGCTGAAGAAGGAAGAGAACTAGAATTAATTGCAGATGGTCCTGATGAAGATGCTATGTTGGAAGAACTGGTTGATTTAATAGAAATAAAAAAATTTAATGAGGAGTAAATTTGGAGATAATAAGAGCTAAGCACATGGGATTTTGTTTTGGTGTGTTAGAAGCAATAAATATTTGTAATTCTCTTAAAGATGAAAAGAGAAAAAAATATATTTTGGGCATGCTTGTTCATAACAAATATGTTATGGAAGATATGAAAAATAAAGGTTTTGAAGTTGTAACAGAGGAAGAAATTCTAAAAGGAGAAGATCCTCTAAAAGAAGGAGATATCTTAGTAGTAAGAGCACATGGAACTACAAAAGCTATTCATGAAAGATTAAAGAATAAAAATATAACTTTATATGATGCTACTTGTATTTTTGTAAATAAAATAAAAAATGAAGTAGATATAGCGAATAAGAATGGATATACGATTTTGTTTGTTGGTGATAAAAACCACCCAGAAGTAAAAGGAATAATATCTTATGCAGACAAAATAGAAATTTTTGAAACTTTAGAAGAAGCAAAACAATTAAAAATAGAAAAAAATAATAAATACTTACTTTCTACTCAAACTACATTAAATAAAAAAAAATTTGAAGAAATAAAAAATTTTTTTCAGAATGTGTATGAAAATGTCAAGATTTTTGATAAAATATGTGGAGCAACATCAGTTAGACAAAAATCTGTTGAAGAATTGGCTCCTAAAGTGGATTTAATGTTAGTTATAGGAGATAGAAAAAGTTCAAATACAAAGAAACTCTATGAAATATCAAAAAGAGTAAATGATGAGACATATCTTGTTGAATCTGACGAAGATTTAGATTTGAGAATATTTAAAGATAAAAATACAGTTGGAATAACCGCTGGAGCATCAACACCAGAAGAAATAATTAAGAATATAGAAAATAAAATAAGGGGGATATAAAATGCCTAATTTAAACGAGAATCATGATGACTTTTTAGCGATGTTGGAGGAATACCTACCAAATCAAGAAAAAAGAGTGGAAGGAACAATAGCTTCAATTGATATGAACTATGCGTATCTTGATGTTCCTGGAGAAAGAACAGCAGTAAGAGTTAGAACAGAAGAATTAGAAGGATATAAAGAAGGGGATGTAGTAGAAGTTTTAATAACTGGTCTTTTAGAATCAGATGATGATCAAGAATATATACTTGCATCTAGAAAAAAAATTGAGATTGAAAAAAATTGGTCTAAAATTGAAGACTCTTTTGAAAATAAAACAATTTTAGAGGGAACAATAACTAAAAAAATTAAAGGGGGATACTTAGTTCAAGCTTTATTTTATAGTGGATTTTTACCAAATTCATTATCAGAAATTTCTGAGAAAGAAGCTAATGTTATTGGGAAGAAAGTATCTGTTATTGTAAAAGATATAAAGGTTGATCCAAAAGATAAGAAAAATAAAAAAATAACTTATTCAGTTAAAGATATTAAATCTATGGCTCAAGAAAAAGAATTTTCAGCTTTGGTTATTGATAAAGTAGTTGATTGTAAAATCACAGATATAATGGAATTTGGATTAGCAGTAGCAATTGGAAGTTTAAGAGGGTTTATACATATTTCTGAAGTGTCTTGGAAAAGACTTGAAAAATTAGCAGATGAATTCAAAATAGGTGAAACTATTAAAGCAGTAGTTGTATCTTTAGATGAGGCTAAGAAAAATATTAAATTATCAATAAAAAAATTAGAAAAAGATCCATGGTCATCATTAGAAGAAGAATATAAAGTTGGAGATGAAGTTGATGGAGTGGTTACAAAAGTTTTACAATATGGAGCTTTTGTTGAAATAAAACCAGGTGTAGAAGGGCTTGTTCATATATCAGACTTTAGTTGGACTAAAAAGAAACTAAATATTTCTGAATTTGTAAAAGAAGGAGAGAAAATAAAAGTAAAAATAGTTGAATTAAATTCAGCAGATAGAAAATTAAAATTAGGTTTAAAACAATTAGTTGCAAATCCTTGGGAAAATGCAGAAACAAATTTTGCTGTCGGAGAAGTATTAAAAGGAAAAGTAGTTGAAGTGAAACCTTTTGGAATATTTGTTGAAATAGAAAGTGGTGTAGATGCTTTTGTTCATGTATCAGATTTTACTTGGCAAGGAGAAGAAGCTGTTAAGTTTGAAATTGGTAATGAAGTAGAATTAAAAGTTATTGAACTAGATTTAGTTGAGAAGAAAATAAAAGGAAGTTTAAAAGCTCTTAGAAAAAGTCCATGGGATAAAGCAATGGAAGAATACAAAGAAGGTTTAACTGTTGAAAGAAAAATAAAAACAGTTGCTGATTTCGGATTGTTTGTAGAATTAAATAAAGGAGTAGATGGATTTATCCCTACTCAATTTGCTTCTAAGGATTTCATAAAAGATATAAGAGATAAATTCAAAGAAGGAGATATTGTTAAAGCTCAAATAGTTGAAATTAATAAAGAAACACAAAAAATAAAACTTTCTATAAAAAAGATAGAAATAGAAGAAAAAAATAGAGAAGAAAGAGAATTAATAGAAAAGTATTCTGTTTCTGGTGAATAAAAAGATTAAAATCGGGAAATTTTCCCGATTTTTTAAGTTCTGTATATAAAATTACAATTATTTATAATTTTAATGAGATGAATTTTATTTAATTATAGAGAAACTAAAAAAGATAATTACTTCTTTTACAAAGATTTTACTAATAATTTATATTAAATTTACTTTGCTATATTATATTAAATTAAAAGATAATTTTAATTAATATTTTAGGAGGAAAAATGAAAAAAATAAAAAATCTTTTAATTTCTTGTAGTATTACTTTAGTTCTTGTATCAATGGCAACTTATGCAAATGAGAAGCCTAAAGATTATGGAAGTGCAAAAAATGTAATTATCATGATTCCAGATGGCATGAGTATAGAGGCATTAACTACTGCACGATGGATGACAGATAATTATTCCTTTACATTTGATTCTTGGGCTACTGGACTTGTAAAAACGAATAATTCATCAACTCCAATAGCTGATTCTGCTCCCGCAGGAACAGCGATGGCAACAGGGATAAAAACAGAATCTCCTTTTATAGGAACATACCCAACAAAAGCAATAATGCCAGGAACAAAAAACTTTGATGAAAATCTTGTTAAAAGTCCTATAGCAACAGTTTTAGAAGGAGCTTATAGGACAGGAAGAAGTACAGGGATAGTATCAACATCTAATATTCAACATGCTACACCGGCAGCTTATACATCGCATTATCCAGATAGGAAAAATTATCAAATTTTAGGGGAACAACAAGTTTATCAAAATATGTCAGTTGTATTGGGTGCTGGTTCTAAGTATTTAAGAACAGAACAAAGAAAAGATGGAGAAGATTTAATAACAGAAATTAAAAATTTAGGGTATGATTATATTAATGATACAGCCACTTTAAAAGCAACAACATCTAACAAGATTTGGGGGATGTTTGCAGAGGAAAACATGGCATATGATATAGATAGAGATCCAATTAAGGAACCATCATTGGCTGAAATGACAAAAAAAGCAATAGAAACACTTTCAAAAAATAAAAAAGGTTTTTTCTTAATGGTAGAAGGTTCAGAAATAGATTGGGCAGCCCATGCAAATGATCCTGTTGGAGTAGTTTCTGATATAAAAGCATTTGATAATGCAGTAAAAGTTGCTAAAGAATTTGCTGATAAAAATGGAGATACAGTAATAATAGTTGCATCCGATCATGGAACTGGTGGAATAACTTTTTCAGCAAATACTAATGAAGGACGATATGATAAAACTCCACTTGAAGAATTTACACATATAATAAAGAATGCAAAATTTACAGGAGCTAAAGCTGCTGAACTAATTGAAAAAAATGAAAAAGATATTGAAAGTATAATCGAAAAAATATATGGTTTTAGGATCAATTTAGAGGAAACACAGAAAATATTAGAAGCAAAAGATAAACAAAAAGCTATTGGGCAACTAGTATCTTCAAAAAGTCATATTGGATGGACAACAGGAGGACATGTTGGTGGAGATGTAGCACTTTATATCTATTCAACAGCAAAAAATACAAAAAAATTAATGGGAACAATTCATAACTCTGAAATAGGGGAATATACGGCGGATTTACTTGATTTAGATTTGGATAAACTTACAAAGAACCTTTATGTAGATGCAATTCCTACTTTTGAGAAAAAAGGAGCAAAAGTAGAATTTGTAGAAAAAACACCAAATAATTTTGAACTCGTAATAACAAAGGGAATACAAGAAATTAAAGTACCTATGTATAAAAATTATGCAATTGTAAATGAAAAGAAAATTGATTTAAAGGGATTGACTATTTTTAATGGAGAAAAAGTTTACGTCCCTAAATCATTAATTGATATGATTGAGTAAAAAAAAATAATACTTTATAAAAAAGTGCAGTTTATTACTGCACTTTTTTTATATTAATGATATAATTAAATTCTATAGAAAATATATGTTATCATTATGAATAGCAAGAGAATATAGTTGAATAAAAGGAGAAGAAAATGATAAAAAAGATATTTATATTTACAAGTTTATTGACTTTTATTGCCTGTACTAATACAAATGAAATAAAAAAAGAAGAAAGAGTTAATTTGACATATGAAGAACTTCGTTCAGAACAAAATATGATGTCCACAAATTGGTTTCAAACATCAGGAGAAGCAAAAGCTTTGTATTTACAGGCTTATAATATAGCCACAGAAAAACTAAAAATGGCATTAAAAAAGCCGACAAATAAGCCGTATTCCATTGTTCTTGATTTAGATGAAACTGTTCTTGATAATAGTGCATATTCGGCAGAAAATATAAAAAATGGGAAAAACTGGTCTCAAAAAACTTGGGATGAATGGGTAAACATGGCTGAAGCCGAAGCTCTTCCGGGAGCAAAAGAATTTTTAGAATTTGCAAGTAAAAATAAGGTACATATATATTATATTTCAGACAGGTATGATTATCAATTGGATGCTACTCTTAGAAACCTAGAAAAATTAGGGATACCAGTTCAAGATAAAAATCATATATTATTGAAAGAAAAATCTGATAAAAGCGGAAAAAATAATCGTCGTGAACAAGTAAAAAAACATACTAATTTAATAATGTTATTTGGAGATAATTTATCGGACTTTGATGATTTCTCTACTAAATCAGTTGAGGATAGAAATGAGAAAGTTGAAAAGTTAGGGAAAGAGTTTGGAGATAAATTTATAATTTTCCCTAATCCTATGTATGGTGCTTTTGAAACAGCTATTTATGGTGGAAAATTTGGAGATGCAAAAACTTTAATTGAAGCTAGAAGAAAAAGTTTAAAGGTGTATAAATAATTAATTTAGAGGAGAGCTATGAGAAAAAATTATATAAATTGGGATGATTATTTTATGGGAATAGCAATACTTTCTGCTATGAGAAGTAAAGACCCTAATACACAAGTTGGGGCATGCATAGTAAATGAAGAAAAAAGAATAGTGGGAGTGGGATACAATGGATTTCCTAAAGGGTGTGAAGATACAGAGTTCCCTTGGGAAAGAGAAGGAGAATTTTTAGAAACAAAATATCCATATGTGTGTCATGCAGAATTAAATGCCATATTAAATAGTATAAAATCTTTAAAGAACTGTACGATTTATGTTGCACTTTTTCCTTGCAATGAGTGTAGCAAAGCTATTATTCAAAGTGGAATAAAAGAGATAGTTTATTTATCTGATAAATATGCAAGTACGGATATAAATAAAGCGTCTAAAAAAATGTTAGACGCTGCGGGGGTAAAATATAGAAAATTAGAGACCGAAAGAGAAGAGTTAAAATTAAATTTTTGTGTTGAATAAAATATGACTTTTTGAAAAAATATTCAATTTATAATTGTAAAATAAAAAATTTTTTATATGCATGAGAACATATTTTTATTTATTTTTTAAATTTTGAAAAAAATGATTTTTTAGGTTGATATCCATTTTCCTCGTTTTGTTGTTTTCTATAGTTTGACCAATTAGGATCATTTTTCATATGTTGTTTTAATTGTTTCATATATTTATAAGTGTTTTTAAAATTATTGTATTTGTAAGTTATCTTATTAAAAATATTTGAGAAAAAACTTTGTATATTTAGGTCAATAAAGCTAAAAAAATTAAACTTATAGATTTCAGAACAATGGGGACATTTATATTTTGCAATTTTATTTGTGATTTTCATTTTTTTTCTGCATTTAGGACAAGTTATAATTAATTTTTTCATAGAACACTCCATAGATTTTGATTTTAATAAATTTTAACAGATAAATTTTTAATTGGCAAGGGGGATATAGTGGAAGAAATTTTAAAAAATACTCTTGTATTTAAAGGACTTAGTGATGAAAGAATAAAAGAATTGTTAAGCCAAATAAGATATGAAAGAAAAAAATATAAGGATTTTAGCAATATAGCTTATCGTGGGGATGAAATAGATGGTTTAAATATTATATTAAAAGGAATTATATCAACTGAGATGCTTACAAAAGAAGGGAATGTAAAGAAAATCGAAGATTTAAAAGCTACAGATATATTGGCTTCAGCTTTTATTTTTGGTAAAAATAACAGGTTTCCTGTGGATTTAATAGGAAACGGAGATGTAGAAATTTTAAAAATAAATAGAGCAAACTTCCTGAAGCTATTATCATTAGAGGGTAAAATACTTGAAAATTTTTTAAATGAAATATCAAATAAAACTCAATTTTTAAGTGCAAAAATTTGGTCTAATTTTAATAATAGAACTATAAGTGAAAAAATTTCTAACTATATAGTTATGAATCAAAAAAATGGAGAAGTAATAATTCCTAATTTAAAAAGTTTAGCAGAGAATTTTGGGATAGCAAGACCATCACTTTCAAGAGTATTGGGAGATTATGTCGATGATGGGAAACTTGAAAGGATAGGAAGAAATAAATATAAAATCTTAAATGAAGCTTTTTTTATTAAATAAAAGTGTATATATAATAGTAAGAAAAGGGGGATTAAATTTTTAAATCCCCTTTTCTTATATAAGTTCTTTTTTTCATAAATTTATATATAGAATATGTAATGACAGCTGGCAATAGAAAATGTAGAATTAACATAGGAAAAATATAATCTGAACCTACCAGTGAAAATGTAGAAAGTTGTCCAACTAAGCCGCTGGTTCCCATTCCTGATGCTATACTATTTGTTTCTAATTTAAAAATAGTAGTAGAAATAGGACCCAAAATGATACTACTTAAAGTAGGTGGAATCCAAATTAGAGGATTTTTAATAATATTTGGAATCTGAATCATAGAGGTACCAAAGCCTATGGAAAGTGTAGTACCTATATCGTTATCATCATAAGACATAATAGCAAAACCTATCATTTGGCAACAGCAGCCAGTCAAAGCTGCACCAGCAGCGAGTCCACTCAAACCTAAAGAGATACCGATAGCAGCAGAACTCGTAGGCAAAGTTAAAAGAATACCCATTATCAAAGAAACCGTTATACCCATTAAAATTGGGTTTAATTCCGTACTTTTATTTATAATAAATCCTAAATTTATAATAAATTCAGTTATGAAAGGAGAGAAAAATTTTCCAAACAAGCAACCTAGAGTTATAGTTAAGGCTGGCAACAGAACAATATCAAATTTTGTTTTTCCAGCAATTTTATTTACAATAAAAACAGCGAAAACAGTCGAAAAATAAGCTCCTATTGGCTCACCAATAGAAATAGTAGGAATGCTTTCTATAAATTTTATGGTTCCTGATCCGAATGCTCCTGTGATAAGAGAAGCAGCTATAATGAGTGGATGAGCAGATAGAGCAAAAGCAATACCAACTCCTATTGCTGGTCCCATTAAAAATTGAGATAATGAACCAACATGTGTTAAAAAATCAATTGAAAATAACAGACCTAATTGTTTTAAAATAAGTCCAATAATAAGAGAAGAAAAAAGTCCAAATGCCATTCCGTTAAGACTTTTTATAAAAAAATTTTTCATAAAAACTCCTTTCTGAGAAAAGTATATTAAATAAAAAATTAACAACACCTTAATACTAACAATAAAAAAGAAATAAGTAAAGTCATTAAAGAACATTAACAATATTAGTAAATAAAATTTATTTTTTATTATGTTTAAAAACAGATTTTTTTATAAAAAGAAATATTGACACTATTTAATAAATATGTTAAAATACTCCATGTCTTAGAAAGCAGAATACAGGAAAAACTCGTATACCATATTGTTTAAAGCGAATTAAAATAATGGGAGGATCATTAGATACCGTTAAAGAGTGGACTTGTTTTTGATAATAGTTTACACTTTGATGTAGATTATGAAGATTTTTTAAACTATCTTAAAATTTCTTCGATTAGAGTTGAGTATTAATTGTATGAGCTATATAAGATTAGAAAATACAATTTAATAGGAGGAATGAAAGATGAGAGTACAAGTAATTTTAGAATGCACTGAAACTAAATTAAGACATTACACTACAACAAAAAATAAAAAGACTCATCCAGAAAGATTAGAAATGATGAAGTACAATCCTGTACTAAAAAAACATACTCTATACAAAGAGACAAAAAAATAATACAGTGAATTAGTAAAACACACATGCAGGTCAATGGCTCAATTGGTAGAGCATCGGTCTCCAAAACCGAGGGTTGGGGGTTCGAGTCCCTCTTGACCTGCCACTTTTATTGAAGGGAGATATTATGAACTTGTTTCAAAGAGTTAAGATGGAGTACTCAAAAGTTGAGTGGCCTTCTAAAAAAGAAGTGACACATTCTACTGCTTGGGTTGTGACTATGACTATTTTAATATCTATCTATCTTGGAGTTTTTGACATCCTAGCCGTTAGAGCTTTAAAAGTTTTGGAGGCATTAATATGAGTATAGAAAATGTAAGAAAATGGTTTATGATTCATACTTATTCAGGATACGAAAAAAAAGTAAAAACTGACCTTGAACAAAAAGTTGAAACTTTAGGTTTAAGTGAAATAGTGAGTAATATACTAGTTCCCGAGGAAGAAAGTATTGAGATTGTTAGAGGAAAAAAGAAGAGTATTTTTAGAAAATTATTTCCTGGGTATGTAATGCTTGAAATGGAAGCTACTAGAGAAGAAAATGAAAATGGAATCAACTTTAAAGTAGATCCAGATGTATGGTATATAATAAGAAATACAAATGGAGTAACAGGTTTTGTTGGAGTAGGGTCGGATCCTATACCAATGGAAGAGCATGAAGTAAAAAATATTTTTAATATAATAGGACTAAAAGTACCTAAGGAAAATATACAGGTTAACTTTGCTAAGGGGGATTATGTAAAAGTTCTGGAAGGAGCTTTTGCAGGGCAAGAAGGAGAAGTTTCTGAGATTGATTTCGAGCATAGTAAAGTTAAGGTTATGGTTGAAATTTTTGGTAGAATGACGCCAGTTGAAGTAGAAATAAATGGCGTTGAGAAAGTGTAATTATACACAATTCTTATGGAGGTGTAATTTAAAGAATGGCAAAAGAAGTAATTCATATAATAAAACTACAATTACCAGCGGGGAAAGCAAATCCTGCTCCACCAGTTGGACCAGCACTAGGACAACATGGTGTAAATATAATGGAATTTTGTAAAGCATTTAATGCTAAAACTCAAGATAAGGCTGGATGGATAATACCAGTTGAAATATCTGTTTACAGTGACAGATCTTTCACATTTATTTTAAAAACTCCGCCTGCATCTGATCTTTTAAAGAAAGCAGCAGGAATACAATCAGGAGCTAAAAACTCTAAAAAAGAAGTTGCGGGTAAAATAACTACTGCAAAATTAAGAGAATTAGCAGAAACAAAAATGCCTGATCTAAATGCAGGATCAGTAGAAGCAGCTATGAAAATAATTGCTGGGTCAGCAAGATCTATGGGAATAAAAATAGAAGACTAATTGCTTTATAAAATTAGTGGTAGGGTTTTGCCCGTTAAGCCACAAAGGGAGGAAATTTAATAATGTCAAAACATAGAGGTAAAAAATATTTAGAAATTGCCAAGTTAGTAGAAACTGGGAAACTTTATGATATAAGAGAAGCTTTAGAATTAGTACAAAAAACAAAAACAGCAAAATTTGTTGAAACTGTAGAGGTAGCATTAAGACTTGGAGTAGACCCAAGACATGCTGATCAACAAATCAGAGGAACAGTTGTTTTACCACATGGAACTGGGAAAACTGTTAAAATATTAGCAATAACTTCTGGAGAAAATATAGAAAAAGCTTTAGCAGCTGGTGCTGACTATGCAGGTTCAGAAGAATATATAAATCAAATAGCACAAGGATGGCTAGATTTCGATTTAGTAATAGCTACTCCAGATATGATGCCGAAAATAGGAAGATTAGGGAAAATATTAGGAACTAAAGGTTTGATGCCTAACCCTAAATCAGGAACTGTTACTCCAGATATAGCGTCTGCAGTATCAGAATTTAAAAAAGGTAAGTTAGCTTTCAGAGTAGATAAACTAGGATCTATCCATGCACCAATTGGGAAAGTAGATTTTGATTTAGATAAAATTGAAGCAAATTTCAAAGCATTTATGGAACAAATAGTAAGATTAAAACCAGCTACATCTAAAGGACAATACCTAAGAACAGTAGCAGTATCATTAACTATGGGACCAGGAGTAAAAATGGATCCTGCTCTAGTTGCAAAATATGTTGGATAAAAATTTAATATAAATCCAAACCAAAGACCGTAGGGGGCATTGTCTTAAATATCCTACCGAGGTTGGAGTTAGGTTTCGCTAACCTCAAAACTCAAACCCTCGTTCTTTGGAATGAGGGTATATTTTTTGAAAAAAGAGGAGGTGAATCAATATGGCAACTCAAGTTAAAAAAGAAGTTGTAGCTGAATTAGTTGAAAAAATTAAAAAAGCACAATCAGTTGTTTTTGTTGATTATCAAGGGATTAAAGTTAATGAAGAAACTTCATTAAGAAAACAAATGAGAGAATCAGGAGCAGAATATTTAGTGGCAAAAAACAGATTATTCAAAATAGCTCTTAAAGAATCAGGAATCGAAGATAATTTCGATGAAGTTTTAGAAGGTACAACAGCATTCGCTTTTGGATATGCTGATCCAGTAGCTCCAGCAAAAGCTGTATTTGACCTTTCTAAGGCTAAAGCAAAAGCAAAACAAGATGTATTCAAAATAAAAGGAGGATTCTTAACTGGGAAAAAAGTTAGTGTTGCAGAAGTTGAAGAACTAGCAAAACTACCTTCAAGAGAACAATTACTATCTATGGTATTAAACTCAATGTTAGGACCAGTAAGAAAACTTGCTTACGCAACTGTTGCAATTGCAGACAAAAAAGGGTCTGCTGAATAATTAGAATAGAAGTATATTTTAATTATTTTTTCCTTTTAGGGAAGTAAAAATTAAAGATTAATAAAAAGAAAAAATTAGAGAAAATTTGAGGAGGAAAATAATAATGGCATTCAATAAAGAACAATTTATAGCTGATTTAGAAGCTATGACAGTATTAGAATTAAAAGAATTAGTATCAGCATTAGAAGATCACTTTGGAGTAACTGCTGCTGCACCAGTAGCTGTAGCTGCTGCAGGACCAGTAGAAGCTGCTGAAGAAAAAACTGAATTTGATGTAATATTAAAATCAGCAGGAGCTAATAAAATAGCTGTAATCAAAGAAGTTAGAGCAATAACTGGATTAGGATTAAAAGAAGCTAAAGATTTAGTAGATAACGGTGGAACAATTAAAGAAGCTGCTCCAAAAGAAGAAGCAGAATCTATAAAAGAAAAATTAACAGCTGCAGGAGCAGAAGTAGAAGTTAAATAGTAAGTTATAAGCTTAAGTCAAATAAATAGGCACTCTGAAAATGAGAGTGCCTTTTTGGCAACTTTAGAGATTATTTTATTTTTATGATAATTAATCTATTGAAAGTAGGTCAGCCTTATTAATTTCAAAAGATTAATTATTAATACTTGTTAAGGAGAGTGAGTTAATGAGCAAACTCGTTGAAAGATTAAATTTTGGGAGGATAAAAAATAGAGGAGAAATGCCTCATTTTCTAGAATTCCAATTAAATTCTTATGAAGATTTTTTACAATCTAAAGTTTCTCCAAATAAAAGAGAAAATAAAGGATTTGAACTGGCATTTAGAGAGATATTTCCTATTGAATCTTCAAATGGAGATGTAAGGCTGGAATATATAGGATATGAATTGCATGAAGCAGAATACCCTCTAAATGATGAGTTAGAATGTAAAAAAAGAGGAAAGACATATTCTAGTTCATTAAAGGTTAGATTAAGACTAATTAATAAAAAAATGGGAAATGAAATTCAAGAAACACTTGTTTATTTTGGAGAAGTTCCTAAAATGACAGATAGAGCAACTTTTATAATAAATGGAGCAGAAAGGGTTGTTGTATCACAATTACATAGATCGCCTGGAGTTTCTTTCAGTAAAGAAGTGAATACTCAGACAGGAAAAGACTTATTCTCTGGAAAGATTATTCCTTATAAAGGAACATGGTTAGAATTTGAAACTGATAAAAATGACTTTTTAAGTGTAAAGATAGATAGAAAGAAAAAAGTATTAGCTACTGTATTTTTAAAGGCTGTTGATTTCTTTGAAAATAATACAGAAATAAAAGATTATTTCTTAGAAACTCTTACTTACAATTTAAAAGAAGTCTATGAAAAGTATGCTAATGAACAAGAGGAAATAGTTGAAGCATTAAAAACTAAATTTGAAAATTGTATAGTCAAAGAAGATATTATAGATGAAGAAACAGGTGAATACATAGCAGAAGCAGAAGCAGTGTTTGATGAAAATTTAATATTGAAATTGATTGAAGCTAAAGTTGAAGAAATTACATATTGGGATGTAAAACCAGAAGAAAAATTAATAGCTAACACCCTAATGAATGACACAACCTTTAATAAGGATGAAGCAGTAACTGAAATTTTTAAAAAATTAAGACCAGGAGATCAAGTTACTGTAGAATCTGCAAGAAGTTTAATAAAACAAATGTTTTTCAACTCACAAAGATATGATTTGGAACCAGTTGGAAGATATAAAATGAATAAAAGATTAAAATTAAATGTAGCAGAAGATGATATCCTTTTAACTAAAGATGATGTATTGGCAACAATTAAATATGTAATGGCATTAAATAATGGTGAACAGACAGTGCATACGGACGATATAGATAATTTATCTAATAGGCGTGTAAGAGGTGTTGGAGAACTTTTATTAATGCAAATTAAAACAGGACTTACAAAAATGAGTAAAATGGTAAGAGAAAAGATGACTACTCAAGATATAGAAACTGTGACTCCTCAATCTCTTTTAAATACAAGACCGTTGAATGCATTGATACAAGACTTCTTTGGATCAGGACAATTATCTCAATTTATGGACCAATCAAACCCACTTGCAGAATTAACACATAAGAGAAGAATATCTGCTTTAGGACCGGGAGGACTTTCGAGAGAAAGAGCAGGATTTGAGGTAAGAGACGTTCATGATTCTCATTATGGAAGAATTTGCCCAATAGAAACGCCAGAAGGACCAAATATAGGGCTTATAGGGTCACTTGCAACTTATGCAAAAATAAATAAATATGGATTCATAGAAACTCCATATGTAAAAGTTGAAGATGGGGTTGCAAATTTGGAAGAGATTCATTATTTAGCAGCAGATGAAGAAGAAGGATTATTTATTGCCCAAGCCGATACTAAATTAGGAAAAAATAATAAATTACAAGGTGAAGTAGTTTGTAGATATGGACATGAAATAGTTGAAGTAAGTCCAGATAGAGTAAATTATCTAGATGTTTCTCCTAAGCAAGTTGTATCAGTTTCAGCAGGTCTTATACCTTTCTTGGAACATGACGACGCGAACAGAGCTTTAATGGGATCGAACATGCAAAGACAGGCAGTACCATTACTTAGAACAGAGGCACCATTTATAGGAACTGGAATAGAAAGAAAAGTTGCTATTGACTCTGGAGCAGTTGTGACAACTAAGGTTGATGGAGTTATATCTTATGTAGATGCTAAAAAAATTGTTGTGGAAGATGAAACAGGAAAAGAACATACATATAGATTATTAAATTATGAAAGATCTAACCAATCTATGTGCTTACATCAAACACCTTTGGTAGATAGAGGAGAAAAAGTAAAAGCTGGAGATATTATAGCTGATGGACCAGCAACAAAAAATGGAGATTTAGCATTAGGTAGAAATATTCTTATGGGATTCATGCCATGGGAAGGATATAACTATGAAGACGCGATTTTGATTTCTGATAGGTTAAGAAAAGATGATGTATTTACATCTATACATGTTGAAGAATATGAAATAGAAGCTAGAAATACAAAACTTGGTGATGAAGAAATAACAAGAGAAATTCCAAATGTTTCAGAAAATGCTTTGAGAAATTTGGATGAAAATGGAATTATAAGAGTAGGGTCAGAAGTAGAACCTGGAGATATACTAGTAGGTAAAACAGCTCCAAAAGGTGAAACTGAACCACCAGCAGAAGAAAAACTTTTAAGAGCAATCTTTGGAGAGAAAGCTAGAGATGTAAGAGATACTTCACTTAGAATGCCACACGGTTCAAAGGGAGTAGTTGTTGAAATACTAGAACTTTCTAGAGAAAATGGAGATGAATTAAAAGCTGGTGTAAATAAATCGATTAGAGTTTTAGTTGCAGAAAAGCGTAAAATTACAGTTGGGGATAAAATGTCAGGAAGACATGGAAACAAAGGGGTTGTTTCAAGAGTCTTACCAGCAGAAGATATGCCTTTCTTAGAAGATGGAACACATTTAGATGTTGTATTAAATCCACTTGGAGTGCCATCTCGTATGAATATAGGGCAAGTTCTTGAAGTTCACTTAGGTATGGCAATGAGAACTTTAAATGGTGGAACATGTATATCTACACCAGTATTTGATGGAGCTTCAGAAGAAGAAGTAAAAGATTATTTGGAAAAGCAAGGATTCCCTAGAACTGGAAAGGTTACTCTATATGATGGAAGAACAGGGGAAAAATTTGATAATAAAGTAACAGTAGGAATAATGTATATGTTAAAACTACATCACTTGGTAGAAGATAAAATGCATGCAAGAGCAATAGGACCATACTCACTTGTCACTCAACAACCATTGGGAGGAAAAGCTCAATTTGGTGGACAAAGACTTGGAGAAATGGAAGTTTGGGCTTTAGAAGCATACGGAGCATCAAATATTTTACAAGAAATGTTGACTGTAAAATCAGATGATATAACAGGAAGAACTAAAACATATGAAGCAATAATAAAAGGAGAAGCAATGCCTGATTCAGATTTGCCAGAATCATTTAAAGTATTGCTTAAAGAATTTCAAGCACTTGCTCTTGATATTGAGCTATGTGATGAAGATGATAATGTAATAAATGTTGATGAAGAAATAAATACAGATGAAAATCCAACAGAATACTCACCTTTATCTGAAATGCAAGAAATTTATGTAGAAGATGAAGAAGAAATGGATGACTTAGATAGTGATTATTAATTCCAGTCACTGATTGAGTCAGTGAGTAGAATTTCAACTAAGGAGGATTTGAAAATTAATGGGAATAAGAAGCTTTGAAAAAATAAGAATAAAGTTAGCATCTCCTGAAAAAATACAAGAATGGTCTCATGGAGAAGTAACAAAGCCAGAAACTATAAATTATAGAACATTAAATCCAGAAAAAGATGGATTATTTTGTGAAAAAATATTTGGACCAACTAAAGATTGGGAATGTTCTTGTGGAAAATATAAAAGAATGAGATATAAAGGTCTTGTTTGTGAAAAATGTGAAGTAGAAGTAACAAAAGCAAAGGTTAGAAGAGAGAGAATGGGACATATCTCTCTTGCTGCACCTGTTTCACATATTTGGTATTCTAAAGGAAGTCCTAATAAAATGTCATTAATTATAGGGATTTCAGCAAAAGAATTGGAATCTGTTTTATACTTTGCAAGATATATTATAACAGCTAGCCAAGAAGAAAGTTTAACAATAGGAAAAATCCTTACTGAAAAAGAATATAAACTATATAAGCAAGTGTATGGAACAAAATTTGAGGCTTTCATGGGAGCTGAAGGAATACTGAAACTTCTAGAAGCAATTGATTTAGAAGCTTTAAGAGAAGAATTAGAAAAAGAATTGGAAGATGTAAATTCTACTCAAAAAAGAAAGAAACTTGTAAAAAGATTAAAAATAGTTAGAGATTTTATATCTTCTGGAAACAGACCTGAATGGATGATATTAAAAAATGTTCCAGTTATACCAGCTGAATTAAGACCTATGGTTCAATTAGATGGAGGAAGATTCGCTACCTCAGATTTAAATGATTTGTACAGAAGGGTTATTAACAGAAACAATAGACTTAAAAAATTATTGGAAATAAAAGCTCCTGAGATTGTCGTAAAAAATGAAAAGAGAATGCTTCAAGAAGCAGTAGATGCACTTATAGACAATGGTAGAAGAGGGAAACCAGTAGTTGCACAAAATAATAGAGAACTAAAGTCTTTATCTGATATGTTAAAAGGAAAACAAGGAAGATTTAGACAAAATCTATTGGGGAAACGGGTTGACTATTCAGCGAGATCGGTTATCGTTGTAGGACCATCTTTAAAGATGAATCAATGTGGAATTCCAAAGAAAATGGCTCTTGAATTATACAAACCTTTTATAATGAGAGAATTAGTAAAAAGAGATTTAGCTAATAACATAAAAATGGCAAAAAAATTAGTTGAAGATTCTGATGATAAAGTTTGGTCAGTAATTGAAGATGTTATACAAGATCACCCAGTACTTTTGAACAGAGCTCCCACTCTACATAGACTATCAATACAAGCATTTGAGCCAGTATTGATAGAGGGGAAAGCTATAAGATTACACCCATTAGTATGTTCAGCGTTTAATGCTGATTTTGATGGGGACCAAATGGCAGTACACTTAACTTTATCTCCAGAATCTATAATGGAAGCAAAACTTTTAATGCTAGCGCCGAATAATATTATATCTCCATCGAATGGAGAACCTATTGCAGTGCCTTCACAAGATATGGTTATGGGTTGCTACTATATGACCAAAGAAAAAGAAGGTGCAAAAGGTGAAGGGAAACTATTCTCTAATATAGAACAAGTTATAACAGCATATCAAAACGAAAAAATAGAAACACATGCTTTGATAAAAGTCAGAGTAAATGATGAAATGATTGAAACAACAGCTGGAAGAGTTTTATTCAATGAAATCTTAGATCCAGAAGATAGAGATTATTCTAAAACTTTTGGAAAGAAAGAGTTGAAAAAACTTATAAAAGCTTTATATGAAAAACATGGATTTACTAGAACAGCAGACTTGATAAATAAAATTAAAAACTTTGGATATCATTATGGTACATTTGCTGGAGTTTCAGTAGGAATAGAAGATTTAGAAATTCCTAAAGAAAAGAAAGGCCTTTTAGAACAAGCAGATAAAGAAGTTGCTGAAATAGAAAAAGACTATAAAGCTGGAAAAATTATAAATGAAGAAAGATACAGAAAGACTATTGAAGTTTGGTCAAGAACTACTCAAGCAGTTACAAATGCTATGATGAATAATTTGGATAAGTTCAATCCGGTATATATGATGGCAACTTCAGGAGCCAGAGGTAATACTAACCAAATGAGACAGCTTGCAGGAATGAGAGGAAACATGGCGGATACACAAGGAAGAACTATCGAAGTTCCTATCAAGGCAAACTTTAGAGAAGGTCTTACAGTGTTAGAATTCTTTATGTCATCTCATGGAGCTAGAAAAGGGCTAGCCGATACTGCATTAAGAACTGCCGATTCGGGATATTTAACAAGAAGACTTGTTGATATATCTCATGAAGTTATAGTAAATTCAGAAGATTGTGGAACTGAACAAGGAATAGAAGTTGAAGCATTAATTGGATCTGATGGTAAAACAATCGAAGAATTAAGTGAAAGAATAAATGGTAGAGTATTAGCAGAAGACTTAGTTTACAAGAAAAAAGTAATAGCTACAAGAAATACTATGATAGGCAAAGAACTAATAGATAAAATAGAAGAACTAGGAATTAAAAAAGTTAAGATAAGATCTCCATTAACTTGTGGACTTGAAAAAGGAGTTTGCCAAAAATGTTATGGAATGGATTTATCTAACTATAAAGAAATTTTACTTGGAGAAGCTGTTGGTGTAGTTGCTGCACAATCAATAGGGGAACCAGGTACACAGCTTACAATGAGAACTTTCCATACAGGAGGAGTTGCTGGAGCTGCCACAGTTGTAAATTCTAAAAAGGCAGAAAATGAAGGAATTATATCATTTAGAGATATAAAAACTTTAGATATAAATGGAGAAGATGTAGTAGTAAGCCAAGGTGGAAAAATAATTGTTGGAGATAATGAACACGAAGTTGACTCAGGATCAATAATAAGAGTAAAAGAAGGTCAAAAAGTAAAAGAAGGGGAAGTTCTTGTAAACTTTGATCCACACCATATTCCTATAATTTCTGCTCATGATGGAAAGATTGAATACAGAGATTTCAATCCTAAAAAAATTCGTGATGAAAAATATGATGTATATGAATATTTGGTTGTAAAATCTGTGGACAGTGCAGATGCCAACCCAAGAGTTCATATCCGTGATAAGAAAAATGAAAAACTTGCTACATATACTATTCCTTATGGAGCATATATGATGGTAAGAGATGGAGAGAAAGTTAAAAAAGGGGATATTATTGCTAAGATAATAAAAGTTGGAGAAGGAACAAAGGACATTACAGGAGGTCTTCCTAGAATACAAGAATTATTTGAAGCAAGAAACCCTAAAGGAAAAGCTCTTTTATCTGAAATAGATGGAAAAATAGAAATTTTACCTAAACAAAAGAAACAAATGAGAGCTATAGTTGTAAGATCAATTGAAGATCCAAAAGAGTATAAAGAATATTTAGTACCTATGGGAGAACGTTTGGTTGTGACAGATGGATTGAAAATTAAAGCTGGAGATAAGATAACAGAAGGAGCTATTTCTCCTTATGACATCTTAAATATAAAAGGTCTTGTTGCAGCTGAACAATTCATACTAGAATCTGTACAACAAGTATATAGAGATCAAGATGTTACAGTTAACGATAAACATATTGAAATTATTGTTAAACAAATGTTTAAGAAGGTAAGAATAGTGGATTCAGGAGCTTCTTTATTCTTAGAAGATGAAGCACTTGAAAAAAGAGTTGTAGATCTTGAAAATAAAAAATTAAAAGAACAAGGAAAAGCTCTAATAAAATATGAACCTATTATTCAAGGTATAACAAAAGCAGCTGTAAATACTGGAAGTTTTATATCTGCAGCATCTTTCCAAGAAACAACAAAAGTTTTATCAAATGCAGCAATTGAAGGAAAAGTTGACTACCTAGAAGGATTAAAAGAAAATGTAATTTTAGGTAAGAAAATTCCAGCTGGTACAGGATTTAATATGTATAAGAACATAAAACTTAAACATAATATTGATGAAGAAAATTAATATGTAAAGTTAAAAATAATAAAATTTTGAAAGCAGAGTTAGAGATGAAACTATATTACGACTCTGCTTCTCAAAATTTTAGTTAGGGCTTAGTTATAGGTATGGAGGAAAGTTATATGAGAAGTATGACAGGTTATTCTAGATTAAACTATGAAGATGAGAAATATAGAATAAGTATGGAAATAAAAAGTGTTAATAATAAAAACTTATCAACAAAAATAAAACTTCCATATAATTTAAACTTACTGGAAAATTTTATAAGACTTCAGGTTGCATCTATGATAAGTAGAGGATCAATTGATTTAAGAATTGATTTTGAAGACAAAAATGAAAGTTTGCAGGAATTAAAATATGATGAAAATCTAGCCAAATCTTGTATGAATATTATGAATAGGATGGAAGAAGATTTTCAAGAAAAGTTCTCAAACAAAATGGACTTTTTGATTAGAACTTTTTCTGTGGTGTCAAAGCAAGATTTAGATGTAGATGAAAATACTTACAAAGAAATTATTGAAATTAAACTTAATGAATTGTTAAAAAACTTTATACAAACTAAACTTGACGAAGGAAATAGACTTAAAGAATTTTTTAAAGAACAACTCATTAAGTTAAGAAAAAATCTAGCAGAGATAAAAAAATTGAAAGTAGATGTAGTAGAAAATTATAAAACTAGATTACTTTCAAATATTGAAGCTATAAAGCAAAATATTGAAATAAAAGAAGAAGATATACTGAAAGAAGTTTTAATATATAGTGATAGAGTTGATATAACAGAGGAAATCTCAAGATTAGACAGCCATTTTAATCAACTTGACATAGAATTTGAGGATAAAGGAAATCAAGGGAAAAAAATAGAGTTTATTTTTCAAGAAATTTTTAGAGAATTTAATACTATGGGAGTAAAAGCTAATATGTATGAAATTTCTAAATTAGTAGTGGAAAGTAAAAATGAACTTGAAAAAATGAGAGAGCAAATAATGAATATAGAATAGGGAGAATACTATGGCTTTGGGCAAATTGTATGTAGTATCTGGACCAAGTGGTGCTGGGAAATCTACGGTATGTAAGGAAGTTCGTAAAATTCTTGGAATAAATTTATCTATATCTGCTACAAGTAGAAAACCTCGTGAAGGTGAAAAAGATGGAGTGGATTATTATTTTCTAACTGTTGATGAATTTGAAAAAAAGATTCAAGCTGGAGAATTTTTAGAGTATGCAAAAGTACACAATAATTATTATGGAACTTTAAAATCTGAGGTTGAAAAAAGGCTTGAGAATGGTGAAAAAATAATTCTTGAAATTGATGTACAAGGTGGAGTGCAGGTAAAAGAAAAATTTCCTGATGCCCAGTTGATTTTCTTTAAAACACCTACTAAGGAAGATTTAGAAAAAAGATTGAGGGGTAGACAGACAGACAGTGAAGAAACAATAGCATTGAGATTAAAGAATTCATTGGCAGAATTAGAATACGAAGAAAAATACGAAGTAACTATTATTAACAGAGAAATAGAACAAGCTTGTAGAGATCTTATAAATATTATTGAGAAATAGGAGAGTAAATATGAAAAAGGTCATTACTTATGATGAGTTATTAGAAAAAATACCTAATAAGTACATTCTTACCATTGTTAGTGGAGAAAGATCAAGAGAAAGGGCAAAAGAAAGAATGGAAACTGGTACAGAACCAAGAGCTCTTACGAAATATGAGAAGAAAGACACAGAGATGAAGAAGGTTTTCAAAGAAATTTTAGCTGGGAAAATAGGTTATGAAGAGGAATAAAGTCACAGCTATCATAATTTTTATGCTTTTATTTCTTCTGGGCTGTTCTGAGAAGAAAATGCAAAAATATGAAGATTCAAGATTTTTATTTGGAACTTATATAAAAATTATTATCTATGATGAAAGTCTGGATAAAGCTAAATTAGCTTCAGAAAAAGCTTTCCAAGAAATAGAAAGAATAGATAGTAAATTTAACAGTAAATATGAAGGTAGCATAATAGATAAATTAAATAAGTCTTCCAAAAAAGAGGTTGACTTAGATGCAGAAGGAACAGAAATTTTTAATGAAGTTGAAAAAATGTATATATTATCAAACAAAAAATATGATATAACTATCGGACCTTTATTAAAATTATGGGGTTTTACTGATGAGATGATAGATTCGTTAACATTAAAAGTTCCTAAAAAGGAAGAAATAGAATTTACAAAGCATTTTATTGGTTATGATAAGGTTAAAAAGATAAATAATAAATTGATAATAGAAAGTCCTGTTAAAGAAATTGATACAGGTTCGTTTTTAAAAGGTTATGCTCTTTCTCAAGCAAAAAAATTACTATTGAAAGAAGGAATAAAAAGTGCCTTTATAACTTCTATTTCTAGCATAGATTTAATTGGATCAAAACCATTAGACAAACCTTGGAAAATAGGTTTACAAAACCCTGAAAATCCAAGTGAACTTCTTGGGATAGTGGCATTAAAAAATAAGGCGTTAGGAGTATCCGGAGATTACCAGACATATGTTGAAATAGATGGAGAAATGTATCATCATATAATAGATAAAGAAAGTGGCTATCCAATAAGGGATAAGAAGATGGTAGCAGTTGTTTGTAATGATGCTTTTCTTGCAGATTTATATTCAACAACTTTTTTCTTAATGCCAATAGATAAAGTTATGGAATATGTTGAAAGTCAAAAAGATTTAGAAGTTATGATAGTTGATAAAGATATGAACATAGTCACAAGTAAAAATTTTGAAATTGAAGAAGTGAAAAAATAAGCTTGTAAATATATGAAAATTAAAATATAATAACTAAGGTAATTAAAATTAAAAAATGGAGGGGAAAAATGGATTTACAAACAGTTTTTTATTTTGGAATAGTTTCTGGGATAATTTCATTAGTTGCAGCATATTATTATGCAAAAAAAGTTGAACACTATGAAATTAATATTCCAAAAGTACAAGAAATAACAGATGCAATAAGAGAAGGGGCTATGGCGTTTTTAACAGCTGAATATAAAATACTTATTTGGTTCGTTGTAGTGGTTGCAGTAGCTTTAGGTGCATTTATTGGGCTTCCAACAGCAATATCATTTGTTTTAGGAGCTATAACTTCAGCGATAGCAGGAAATGCTGGAATGAGAATAGCAACTAAAGCCAACGGAAGAACAGCAATAGCTGCAAAAGAAGGAGGATTAGCAAAAGCATTAGATGTTGCATTCTCTGGTGGAGCAGTTATGGGATTAACAGTAGTTGGTCTAGGAATGTTAATGTTATCTCTAATTTTATTAGTAGTTAATACAATTGGAGTAGATATCAATCATGTTACAGGATTTGGAATGGGAGCTTCATCAATAGCATTATTTGCAAGAGTTGGTGGAGGTATTTATACTAAGGCTGCAGACGTTGGAGCTGACTTAGTTGGGAAAGTTGAAGCAGGAATTCCTGAGGATGATCCTAGAAATCCAGCAACAATAGCTGATAATGTTGGGGATAATGTAGGAGACGTTGCAGGAATGGGAGCTGATTTATTTGAATCTTATGTTGGATCAATTATAGCTACTATAACTTTAGCATATTTATTAAAAGATGTTGCTGATCCTACACCTTATGCAGTGGCACCACTTTTAATTTCTGGTTTCGGAATAGTAGCATCAATTATAGCTACTTTAACAGTAAAGACTGATGATGCAACAAAAGTTCATGCTAAACTTGAAAATGGAACAAGAATAGCAGGGGTATTAACAATAATAGCATCTTATGGAATAATTAAATATTTAGGACTTCCTAATGGAGTATTTTTATCAATAGTAGCAGGTTTAGTGGCAGGTTTAGTTATTGCTTACTTTACAGGAGTTTATACTGATACAGGAAGAAGAGCAGTAAATAGAGTATCTGATGCTGCAGGAACAGGAGCAGCAACTGCTATTATCGAAGGGTTAGCAATTGGAATGGAATCAACAGTTGCCCCATTAATAGTTATAGCTATAGCTATCATAGCTTCATTCAAAACAGCAGGATTATACGGAATAGCAATAGCTGCAGTGGGAATGCTTGCTACAACTGGAATGGTAGTTGCTGTTGATGCTTATGGTCCAGTTGCAGATAATGCAGGGGGAATTGCAGAAATGTCTGAATTACCTCATGAAGTTAGAGAAACTACTGATAAACTAGATGCAGTTGGAAACTCTACAGCTGCAGTAGGAAAAGGATTTGCAATAGGGTCAGCTGCTTTAACAGCTTTATCTTTATTTGCAGCTTATAAAGAAGCAGTAGATAAATTAACAACTGAAAAGTTAGTAATAGATGTTACAGATCCAGAAGTTATAGCAGGATTATTTATAGGAGGAATGTTAACATTCTTATTCTCTGCATTAACTATGACAGCAGTAGGAAAAGCTGCTATTGAAATGGTTGAAGAAGTTAGAAGACAGTTTAGAGAATTTCCAGGAATTATGGATAGAACTCAAAAACCTGATTATAAGAGATGTGTTGAGATTTCTACTCATTCATCATTAAAACAAATGATATTACCAGGAGTATTGGCAATAATAGTTCCAGTTATCATAGGTATGTGGTCTGTAAAGGCTTTAGGAGGATTATTGGCAGGATCTCTAGTAACAGGAGTATTAATGGCTATAATGATGGCAAATGCTGGTGGAGCTTGGGATAATGGTAAAAAACAAATTGAAGCTGGATACAAAGGAGATAAAAAAGGTTCAGACAGACATAAGGCTGCAGTTGTTGGAGATACAGTAGGGGATCCATTCAAAGATACATCTGGACCATCTTTAAATATCTTAATAAAATTAATGTCTATTGTTTCATTAGTTTTAGTACCTCTATTTGTAAAATTTATGTAAGATAAATTTTCTAAGAAGATATATGACATAAAAATTAAAAAGGGTAGATTTTTACTACCCTTTTTTAGTGTTAAATTTTTTAGTTTAATGCCGGTGTTAAAAATTTTTTTTGTTTAATTTTTATCATCTTTTATTTTTTAGAGAATTAGTATATAATATACAAAGACTTTTATTAATCAAGGGAAATATTTATAAATTTTTGGGGAGTTAAATGGAAACACTAAACAAAAGAAACATAGGAATAGATATATTAAAAGCACTATCAGTAATTTCCGTTATTATTTACCATTTGTATGAATACAAAGGTACATATATAGGAGTGATAGTTTTTTTTGTTATAAGTGGATATTTTATTACTTCCATATTAGTTGAAAGAGAAGAAAATTATTTTCAATTTATATATAAAAGATTTTCAAAAATATACCCATTATTAACAGCAGTTTTAGCCATTGTAGTTTTAGCATTTTTCTATTTTAATGGTTTTTTAACTGAAAAAATGATATATAGCTCAGTAAGTGCTTTGCTGGGCGTGAGTAATATTTATCAAATACAAAGTGGTTTATCGTATTTCGAGCGAAGTGGAGATATGTTTCCTTTACTCCATACTTGGACTTTGTCAATAGAATTGCAGTTTTATTTAGTGTATCCGTTATTTATTTATATATTAAAAAAATTAAAGTTATCCGATAAAAAAAATATGTTAATACTTTTTATTTTGTCCATAATCTCAATGGCTATTATGTATTTGAAATCAAAATTAGGGTATGATATAAATGATTTATATTATGGAACTGATACCAGAATTTTTTCATTATTAGTGGGAGGGGCATATTATTTTCAATTTAAAAATAGAGAAATAGATAAACGAAAAATGAATATTTATGCAAGTATCTCATTGTTTTTTATAGTGTTTGCTGTTTTATCAGTAGATTATATGATGAAGATAAACTATCAAGGCTTACTATATTTTTTAAGTATTTTGGCAGGAATACTGACTGTAGCAACAGTCAAGGGAAATTTTTTAAATTCAGAAAATATATTATTTAAAACTTTAGGAAATTTAGGAAAACATAGCTATTGTTATTATTTATGGCAATATCCAATAATGATATTTACCGAGGAATATTTTAAATGGTCAGATATAAAATATAATTATTCAGTGGCTATACAGATATTAATCCTAATAGGAGTATCTGAAATTTCATATGAATTTCTGGAAGTGAGAGTGAAGATGGCAAAAATTTTACAAAGAATATTTTTATTAACTTATTTAGTTGCAATATTTTTCTTACCTATAAGTGAAGAAACAAATTCAAAAGTTATTGAAGACATGATAAAAGAAGTAAATATAGAAATGCAAATAAAAGAACTAAATACAGAAAAGAAAAAGGAATTTATAAAAAATATTGAAAATGTTGATAATTTTGAAAAGAGATTGTTAGGGATTGAAGATATACCAAATCAAGAAAAAATAGAGGTAACTGAAAAAATTCCTAATGAAGTAAAAAATAAAGGAGATATTGAAGAAAAAATAGATAAAAAAGAAATTGTAATAAAAAAAGAAAAATTAGAAGAGGCTAGTATAATTAAAAAATTAGAGGAGAAAAAAGAAGAAACTAAATTTAGTAAAGTGGAAGATGAAGATAATAAAGAAAAAAAGGAAAATTTGAAAAATAAAACGACAGGGAAATATTTGGATAAAGGGAAATATACTTTTGTAGGAGATTCAGTTATGAAAGGAGCGGAACCTTTTATAAAAGATATCTTCATAAATTCTAATGTTGATGCAAAAGTTTCAAGACAATTTACAAATTTACCAGAAATTTTAAAAGATTTAAAAGCTCATAAAAAATTAAATGATACTGTTATTGTTCATTTAGGAACAAATGGTGTTATAAATAAAGAATCATTTGAAAAATCTATGGAATTATTAAAGGGTAAAAAAGTTTATTTTATGAATGCAGTTGTTCCTAAATTTTGGGAAGAAAGTATAAATAAAAATTTGAAAGAATGGTCTAAGGATTATGATAATGTTAAACTAATAGATTGGCATAAAAAAGCAAAAGGTAAAAAAGAATTATTTTATAAAGATGCAATTCATCCTAACAAGGTTGGGGCAAAGCTTTATGCAGAATTTATTTATGAAAATATAAAATAGCATTTTTTGAAAAAGTAAGAAAATCTTTGTTATAATTTTTAACAAGGATTTTTTTCTTTGTGGACAAAGTTTTTATTTCCTTATAAGGTCAAATTTTATTTAATTTTTCTTGTAAGTATGTTATAATTAATAGATTGTTTTATCTGGAGAGGAGAAAAAATGGCAGATATATTATGTGATACAAGGTATAAATCTAATGACTGCTCAAAAGTTATAATTTTTACTCATGGTGATGCTGATGGTTTAGTCGCTGCTATGATAGTAAAATTATTTGAAGAGATACAAGACAAAAATAAAACCTTTTTGATTATGAGCAGTATGGATGTGACTTTAGATCAGACAGACAAAACTTTTAATTATATATGTAACTATACTTCACTTGGGAAGCGAGATAAAGTATATATTTTGGATAGACCTATTCCAAGTGTTGAATGGTTGAAAATGCAATATCTTGCATATACGAATGTAATAAATATAGATCATCATCTTACAAATCAACCTAGTCTTTATGAAAAAGAGGATTGTTGCAAAAATATAACATTTATCTGGGATGATAAAGTCAGTGCAGCTTATTTAACTTTAGAATATTTTAAAATATTGGTAACAGAAAATGAAAAATATAAAAAACTTTATGAAAAATTAAAGCCACTTACAGAAGCAACTTCTTTATGGGATACTTTTCAATGGAAGAATCTAGGAAGTTCTCAAGAAGAGATTTTACTAAGAAAAAGAGCGTTATCTATAAATTCGGCAGAAAAAATATTAGGTTCAGATGCCTTTTATAGATTTATTGTTACAAGAGTAAATTCAGAAAAGTATACAGAAGAGGTATTCAGTTATTTTTCCTTACTAGATGAAGCATACAATATGAAAATGGATACTTTGTATAATTTTACAAAGAGAGTTATATATAATTTCCCATTTAAAAGGTATAAGATGGGAATAGTATATGGTGTAGATGGAGATTATCAATCTCTTATGGCAGACAGAATTTTTATGGATAAAAAATTTGATTACGATATAGTGGCATTTTTAAATATTTATGGAACAGTATCTTTCAGAAGTAAAGGAGATATTGATGTTAGTGAAGTAGCAAGAGAGTTAGGAGAAATTGTAGGCTTTTCAGGTGGAGGACATAAAAATGCAGCTGGTTGTAGAATCTATGATAGAGATGAGATAAAGAAAAAGTTAATAGAAACTTTTGAAAAGGCTATGAGTAATCTATAAATTTAAAAACTTGGGAGAAAGTATGAAAAAGGTAAAAATAGCTAATAGAAGAAACATAAAATTAAGTTATATGTATGATGGTTCAAGATATTTTGGCTTTCAAAGGCAACCTAAACAGATAACTGTGCAAGGTGAAATAGAAAAAATTCTGAAATTGGTATGTAATGAAGAAATTAATATGATATCTGCAGGGAGGACTGACAGAGGAGTCCATGCTAAACATCAGGTATCAAACTTTTATACATCTTCAAATATCTCAGTGGATAAATTCAAATATCTTTTGAATAGAGCTTTACCTCAAGATATTTATGTTTTTGATGTAGAAGATGTAGAAGAAAGTTTTAACTCAAGGCATGATGCAAAATATAGAGAGTATGAATACATAATTTCTTTTGAGAGAAATCCTTTTGAAGCTAAATATGTAAAATATTTTCAAGAGAAAATAGATGTGGAAAAGTTGACAGAAATTTTCTCAAGTTTTGTAGGGATTAAAGATTTTAAAAATTTTAGGTTAAATGATTGTGTAAGTAGAGTAAGTATAAGAGAAATTATGGCAATAAATGTTGAAAAAATTGAAGAGAATAAAATAAAAATAACAGTGAGAGGGAGTTCATTTTTAAAATCTCAGATAAGAATAATGGTAGGTACGGCTCTTGAAGTTTATAAAGGAAAATTACCAAGGAATTATATAGAATTATTATTGAATGATTTTTCAAAAGAATATAGAAAAATTTTGGCTGAACCAGAGGGATTATATTTAAGTAAAATTGTTTATTAGAGAGGGGAAATTATGGAGCTAGTTCATATCAAAGAGCCAGATTATAAAACTATGCAAGAAATAATTGAACTGGAAAAAGAAGCTTTTGAAGGTAATGGTAATGTAGATTTATGGATAATAAAAGCTCTTATCAGATATGGTTTAGTTTTTGTTGTAAAAGTGGATGGAAAGATTGTTTCCATAATTGAATATATGCAAAATTTTAATGAAAAATCAGTTTTTTTATATGGCATATCAACTCTAAAAAAATATAGGCATAGAGGCTTTGCTAATTTTCTATTGAATCAAACAGAAAGTTACTTAAAAAAATTGGAATTTCAAAAAATAGAATTAACAGTTGATCCTAAGAATGAAATTGCAAAATCTATGTATATAAAACATGGTTATGTTCAAGGAAAATTTTTAAAAGACGAATATGGAAAGAATATAGATAGATACATTATGAAAAAAAACTTATAAAAATATTGACATTACTAATAAAATAAAGTATTATTTAATAGAATTGTAATCATTACAAATTTTAACGGAAAGGAAGATAATTGTGAGATTTTATACAGAAGATATTAGTACTTATTTAAAAGAACATGGGGTTAAACCTTCATATCAAAGATTAAAAATTTTTCAATACATCATGGAAAATAATAATCATCCAACAGTCGATACAATATACAGGGCTCTTTGCCATGAAATCCCTACACTTTCTAAGACAACTGTATACAACACTTTAAATTTATTCATTGAACAAAAAATAGCAAATGTTATTGTTATAGAAGAAAATGAAACAAGGTATGATTTAGTTATGGGAACGCATGGTCATTTTAAATGTGTGGAATGTGGAAAACTTTTAGATATTGACTTAGATATAAATTATGACAGTTGTGAAGAATTAGATGGCTGTGACATAACAGAAAAACATATTTACCTAAAGGGTATATGTTGTGATTGTAAAGGGAAAAGAAACTAAAAATAAAGCTGTTGCAGTTCTAGTTTAAATGCAACAGTTTTTATTTTGTATACAAAATTTTAAACTATACATTAATATAAAATTATAAGGTTTATCAGAGAAAATAAAATTTGAGTAGTATTTTTTTATAAACTTTATTAATGGAATTAAATTATAATAATAGGGAGAAGATTTATGGAAATTTTAGAAAAGGAATTTTTTTCTATAAGAAGAAAAATGTTGGCAAATTTTAAAGAACAGTTTGAAAAACATTTAGAGTTAGGTGAAAAAGAAATACCAATAAAATCTTTTGGAGCAGTGAATGGAGTATATCATGAGAGAGGTAATGAAGTATACTTTATAAGACCAAGAGTAAGGGCAGGAGTACTAAGCCTAAAACAACTAAAAGGAATATCTGACATAGCAGATCAATATGGTGACGGGGAAATAAAATTAACAACAAGGCATGGGTTACAAATAAGAGGCGTAAGAAAAGAAAATGTTTATACAACTTTGGATGAATTAGCAAAGTATGGTTTATATACTCAAGCAGTAGGTGGGAAAAGCATAAGAAATATGGTGATTTCAGCTTATAGTGGTTTTGAAGATGAAGCTTTTGATATAACTCCATATGCTGTTAGATCAGTAAATTATCTTTTTCAAAACGAAGATACATACTCATTGCCAGGAAAGTTAAAGTTTGCTGCATCTAATAAAGAAACTGACGAAGGAAATGCTAAATATAGTGACATGGGTTTCATTGCGAAAAAAATTGATGGAGAAAATTACTTTGAGATTTATTTTGACTTTGGGATGAATTTATCTATGAAAAATCCTTACAGATATTCAAAGGTGATAAAAGCTGAGGAAATGGTATATTATTTAAGAGCCACTGTTATGATGTTTAAGGACAATATGGATATGAAAAATCCTAGGGCAAGACTAAGGACAATGTGTAGAATGATGGGGGTTGAAGCTTTTGAAGAGAAATATCCACAATATTTGCAGAAAGCTAGAGAAGAAATAGATGCTATTATTGATGTTAAAAAATTGTATTCTGATATAGATGTGAAATATAAAGAAAAACCTTGGGCTAAAAAAGTAGATTTTATACAGAGAGGTTTAACTAATGCTGAAATAAGAAATATAAAAGAATGTTTTTATCAAGAAGGAATATATGCTGTCAAGTTAAAATATAGAGGAGGAGTAATAAAAAAAGGTGAATTAGCTCTTCTTGTTAAATATTTAGAAAAAGTAAGTCATGATATAAAAATAAGACTATCTAATAACCAAGATATAATAATTTTTGATTTAAGTGGAGATGAAGCAATAGATATTGTAAAAATATTCAATTCCTTACTTATAAAAACAGACTTGGAAGACAGTATCACTTGTACGGGTATGCCAAGATGTAGGCTAGCTATTACTTCAAGTAAAATAACAATGGATAATATTTTAAAATATTTTGACAAGCATGATACAAACTTAAAAAAACAGCTCCCTATGATAAGAATGTCAGGTTGCCCAAATTCAT
Organism: Fusobacterium gastrosuis; assembly: GCF_900095285.1. Classification (GTDB taxonomy): domain Bacteria; phylum Fusobacteriota; class Fusobacteriia; order Fusobacteriales; family Fusobacteriaceae; genus Fusobacterium; species Fusobacterium gastrosuis. The sequence continues at coordinate 684,597 of NZ_LT607734.1, forward strand.
GTAGCTTAATATTTAAGGGGACATTAGGTTTTGCAGGTATGATAAAGTCTGTTGATGATGAAAGAAAAATGGCATATACTATGATAAGTGAAAATAAAAATATTATTCATTCCATGAAAGCTGTGATAGTAGAAGAAAATATGCCAAAGATGTTGTTTGAACTGGCACAGTGTAGGGAAAAGTTTGAAAAATTTAACACTGATGTTAAAAATTTTGATGATTTTGTAAATAAAAATGCAGATGAAGTGAATGAAATTATCGCAAAATATATGTAAAATTTTTTTACAACAAAGAACTAAGATTAAAAAAATCCTAGTTCTTTTTTTGTTTTATGTTAAAATAAATAGGAATAAAAGCATGAATAAGGAGAAATAGGGATATGAAAGTAGTAATAGGTTTAGGAAATCCTGGAAAAGAATATGCAAGCACAAGGCACAATATAGGTTTTATGGCTGTAAATAAAATGAGAGAGAAATATGGTTTAGATGAAAAAGTAAAATTTCAGGCTTTAATAAGCGAAAAAGTTATAAAAGGTGAAAAAATAATTTTTTTAAAGCCTCAAACTTTTATGAATTTAAGTGGAAATTCTGTTATAGAAATAATAAATTTTTATAAATTAGACCCTAAAGAAGATATCATTGTTGTTTATGATGATATGGATCTTCCATTCGGACAACTAAGGGTTAAAGATAAGGGGAGTTCAGGAGGACATAATGGGATAAAGTCTATAATATCTCATATTGGAGATAACTTTATTAGAATAAAATGTGGAATAGGCTCAAAAAAAAGTGATGCAGTAGAGCATGTTTTAGGAAAGTTTAATCAGACTGAACAAAAAGAATTGGACGAAATGTTAACTGAAATCTTAAAATGTATTGAAGATATAATATCTGTTCAAAATTTATCACAAGTAATGCAGATATACAATAAGAAAAAAATAATCACAAAATAATATCTTGTTAAATAAACATAAATATGGTAAAATTCGTTAGTGGAAGATAAACTATGGGAATGAAAGGAGTGTTATTGATGAAATTTTTTGGTTTCAGAGGCGGAGTTCATCCCCCTGAAAATAAATTGCAAACTGAAAATTTAAAAACAGAGAGATTAGCATCTCCCAATGAACTTTATGTGCCACTTTTACAACATATAGGTGTACCATTAAATCCTATTGTACAAGTGGGAGATAAAGTTTTAAAAGGACAAAAAATTGCAGAGGCAGAAGGACTTGCTGCACCTATCCATTCACCTGTTAGTGGAACTGTAACAAAAATTGAGAGTAGAGTGTTCCCACTTTCAGGAAAAACTATGACAGTGTTCATAGAAAATGATAAGGAAGAAAAATGGGCAGAACTTTCTAAAATAGAGGACTGGGAAAATGCAGATAAACAGACTCTATTAAATATAATTAAGGAAAAAGGAATAGTTGGTATAGGTGGAGCAACTTTCCCAACACATGTGAAATTAAATCCGCCAGCTAATGTAAAAATAGATTCATTAGTTCTTAACGGTGCTGAATGTGAACCTTATTTAAATTCTGATAATAGACTTATGTTAGAAAATCCTAAATCTATTATAGAGGGTATAAAAATTATAAAGAAAATATTGGATGTAAAAAATGCCTATGTAGGTATAGAAGACAATAAACCTGAAGCTATTGAAAGTATGAAAAAAGCAGCTGAAGGAACTGGTATTGAAATAGTACCTTTGAAAACTAAGTATCCACAAGGTGGAGAAAAACAATTAATAAAGTCTATTTTAAATAGACAAGTTCCATCAGGACAATTACCATCAGCAGTGGGTGTAGTTGTTCAAAATACGGGAACAGCAGCAGCTATATATGAAGCAGTTGTAAATGGTATTCCATTAATTGAAAAAATAGTTACAGTTTCTGGAAAAGCGATAAAGACTCCTAAGAACTTAAAAGTTGCAATAGGGACTCCATTTTCTTATGTTTTAGACCATTGTGGAATAGAAAGAGATAAAATGGAAAGACTTGTTATGGGAGGTCCTATGATGGGACTTGCACAAATGACAGAGGATGCAACAATAATAAAAGGAACTTCAGGGCTTTTAGCATTGACATTGGAAGAAATGAAACCATATAAAACAAGATCTTGTATAAGTTGTTCTAAGTGTGTATCTGTTTGTCCTATGGGACTTTCACCACTTACTTATGATAGACTTGCGGCAGCAAAATTATGGGATGATATGGCTGAGCATAATTTAATGGATTGTATTGAATGTGGTTCTTGTGCATATACTTGTCCTGCAAGTAGACCTTTAGCAGAAGCTATAAAGACAGGAAAATCAAAATTAAGAGCAAAAAAGAAATAAACTAATTTTTAAGGAGGAATAACGTGAGTACGATATTAAAAACAGGGCCGGCTCCACATATTAGAACCTCAGAAACAGTAGAATCTGTTATGTATGATGTTATAATTGCATTAGTGCCTGCCTTTATAATGGCGTTTTATTCTTTTGGAATAAGAGCTTTAATATTGACATCAGTTTCTGTTTTAAGCTGTATAGTGACAGAATATATTTGTCAAAAAGCTTTAAAACAAGATATAAATGTATTTGATGGAAGTGCAATACTTACAGGTATTTTATTTGCTTTTGTTGTACCAGCTGTAATGCCTTTACAATATGTTGTAGTAGGAGCAGTAGTTGCAATAGCATTAGGAAAAATGGTATATGGTGGTTTGGGACATAATATTTTTAACCCTGCATTAGTAGGAAGAGCATTTGTTCAAGCTTCTTGGCCAGTTGCAATTACAACTTTTGCTTATGATGGTAAAGCTGGAGCAACAGTTCTTGATGCAATGAAAAGAGATATACCTTTGACAGATGCATTACTAAATAATGGAAATCAATATTTAGAAGCATTTCTAGGAAGAATGGGAGGATGTTTGGGAGAAACATCAGCTCTTGCATTGCTTATAGGTGGAGCATACTTAATTTATAAAAAACATATAGATTGGAAAGTACCAGCTGTTATGATTGGTACAGTATTTGTATTAACTGCGATTTTAGGAGCAGATCCATTTATGCAAATATTCTCTGGAGGTTTATTCTTAGGAGCATTCTTTATGGCAACAGATATGGTTACAAGTCCTGTAACTAGTAGAGGTAGAGTAATATTTGCTTTAGGATTAGGAATTTTAATATCTTTAATCAGAATAAAAGGTGGATATCCAGAAGGGACAGCTTATGCAATTTTAATAATGAATGGAGTTGTACCTTTAATTGACAGATATATAAAACCTAAGAAATTTGGTGGGGTGATAACAAATGGAAAATAGATATATTCACTTTGGGCTAGTTCTTGGGGTAATAGCAGCTGTTTCAGCAGGAATTTTGGGTGGAGTAAATGGATTTACTAGCAAAGTTATATCGGCAAATGCTATAAAGGTTGTAAATGAAGCTAGAAGAGAAGTTTTACCAATAGCTGTTGATTTTAAGCAAGATGATAAAAAAGAATTTGAAGGAATAGAGTATATTCCAGGTGTAAACGAAAGTGGAGAAGTTGTTGGATATGTAGCTTCAGTTACAAGCCCAGGATATGGTGGAGATATTAAGTTTGTACTTGGTATTGATAATGATGCAAAAATAACAGGACTTAATGTTGTAAGTAACTCTGAAACACCAGGACTAGGAGCTAAGATAACTAATCCAGAATGGCTTGAACTTTGGAAAGGAAGAACTTCTTCTTATGAATTTGATAAAGCAACAGATGCATTTGCAGGAGCTACAATTTCTCCAAGAGCTGTATATACAGGTACAATGAAGGCCTTAAAGATATTTGAAGCAGAGGTGAGTGAATAATGAAGAAATATTTTAATGTACTTACCGCAGGAATATTAAAAGAAAATCCAGTTTTTGTTTTGATGTTGGGGCTATGTCCAACTCTTGGGGTAACAGGAAGTGCAATCAATGGATTTTCTATGGGAATGGCAGTTATTGCAGTTTTAGCTTGTTCAAATGGACTTATATCTTTATTTAAGAAATTAATACCATCACAAGTGAGAATACCTGCATATATCATTATAATAGCAACACTTGTTACAGTTGTAGATATGGTTATGAATGCATTTACACCTGATTTATATAAAGTATTAGGATTATTTATTCCTCTTATAGTTGTAAACTGTATAGTTCTTGGAAGAGCAGAAAGTTTTGCAGCTAAAAATGGAGTATTTGAATCTATACTTGACGGAATAGGATCAGGATTAGGATTTACTTTAGCATTAACATTCTTAGGGGCAATAAGAGAAATTTTAGGAAATGGATCTGTTTTTGGAATATCTTTAGTTCCAGAAGGATTTCAACCAGCTTTAATATTTGTACTAGCTCCAGGTGGATTTATTACTATTGGAATAATAATGGCATGTATAAATATATATAAGAGTAAAAAACCTAAGAAAAAGGAGGCTAAGTAATGAGTATAGGTGGATTATTTAGTATAATAATAGGATCAATATTTATAAATAATATAATTTTTGCAAAATTCTTAGGTTGTTGTCCATTTATGGGGGTTTCTAAAAAAATTGATTCTTCTTTAGGAATGGGAATGGCAGTTACATTTGTAATAACTATTGCATCTGCAGTGACTTGGATAGTTTATAAATTTGTTTTAGAACCATTTGGTTTAGAATATTTACAAACTATATCTTTTATATTAATAATAGCTTCATTAGTACAATTTGTTGAAATGGCAATACAAAAGACATCTCCTAGTCTATATAAAGCTTTAGGAGTATTTTTACCACTTATTACAACAAACTGTGCTGTACTTGGAGTTGCCATAATAAACATACAATCTAAATACAATTTCATAGAAACAATAGTTAATGGATTTGGGGTTGCAGTAGGTTTCTCATTAGCGTTATTATTACTTGCAGGAATAAGAGAAAAATTAGAATTTGCAGATATTCCTAAAAACTTTAAAGGAGTACCAATAGCATTTGTTACAGCTGGATTATTAGCAATGGCATTTATGGGATTTAGTGGAATGCAAATTTAATGAAATTGAAATAATACATAGATTTGGAGGTTTTTATGGAAGCGATTATGATGCCGGTTATCGTCTTAGGAATAACTGGAATTTTAATGGGTCTATTTCTTGCATATGCATCAAAGAAATTTGAAGTGCAAGTTGATCCAAAAGTTGAAGCAATAATGGCTATATTACCTGGAGTAAACTGTGGAGGATGTGGATACCCAGGTTGTGCAGGATATGCAACAGGAGTTGTTGAAGAGGGAGTAAGTATGACTTTATGTGCTCCTGGAGGACCTAAAGTAGCTCAAGCTATTGGAGATATAATGGGAGTGGCAGTAGAAATGCCAGTTAAAAAGAAACCAGAAAAGAAAAAACCAGCTCCTAAGCCAGCAGCTGTAAGTTCATCTGCACCAGCAATAACAGCACCAAAAGAATTTATAGAAAAGAATAAAAAGTCATTAACATCATATAAAGAAGCATTTGATGCAAAAGATGAAGAAAAAATGACAAAATTAGAAGAATTAGCTAAGAAAGTAAAAAAAGAAGACTTATTGAAGTACTATGAAGAAATAAAATCAGGAATGATTATACCTGATCCAAATGCTCCAGCAGCAGGTGCAGCTGTAGAAGCAATAACAGCACCAAAAGAATTTATAGAAAAGAATAAAAAGTCATTAACATCATATAAAGAAGCATTTGATGCAAAAGATGAAGAAAAAATGACAAAATTAGAAGAATTGGCTAAGAAAGTAAAAAAAGAAGACTTATTGAAGTACTATGAAGAAATAAAATCAGGTAAATCAGTGCCAGATCCAGCAACTATGGGTGAAGCAGTTAAAACTACTGTCACAATGATAACTGCAACAAAAGAATTTGTAGAAAAAAATAAAAAGTCATTGACATCATACAAAGAAGCATTTGATACAAAAGATGAAGAAAAAATGACAAAATTGGAAGAATTGGCTAAAAAAGTAAAAAGAGAAGATTTATTAAAATGTTATGAAGAAATAAAGTCAGGTAAATCGGTACCAGATCCAGCAACTATGACAGATGCTATACCAGTGATGGAGAATTCTGCTGAAATAAAAAATGAAGCAAAGGCTCAAATTGTTGTAAGTGAAACAGCAAAAGAAGAACAAGCTGCAAACTATTGTTCTGTACTTGGAGATGGACTTTGTGTACCTGAACATAATGAAGAAATAGCTAAAACTTTAGAAAAAGAAGTATAAAAATTATAGAAAAATGGAACTGCTTATACAGTTCCATTTTTATTATATAAGGAAGTTATAAATTTATTGTATTTCTACATTATCAATTGATAAAATAATAGGAAAGTTTTAGAGTTTTCAGAGCAAAGTTCCTAGCCATTGATAGGAGGAAGTTAGTTAATAAAATTTTTTTATTTTATTAATTCCTTTAGATTATTAATACAGCTTGTAGGATAAATCTTTAACCTTTCAACATCATCTTTCGTATGAACACCGGTACAAACCATTATTGTTTCAATTTTAGCATCATAGCCAAGTTTAATATCTGTTTCTAAGTTATCCCCAATTAAGATTAAATCTTCTTTTTTTAAATTATATTCTGTTATTAAAATATCCAAAATTATTGGATACGGTTTTCCGATTTTTATACTTTGAATATTTGTTGCATATTCAATCATAGCAACAGCGGAACCATTTCCAGCGTCAAATTTTCCATTATTTGGAAGAAGCCTATCTGTATTAGTAGCTATAAATTTTGCACCACTTAAAATATTGTGAATAGCATCTGAATATTTTCTATAATCAGCCTTTCTATCTAAGCCAACAAAAACAAAGTCAGCAGCTTCCTGTACAAAATTGAAGCCTTCATCAGCTAAAGCTTCGATTAGCCCATCTTCACCAATAGTAAAACAATCTCTTTTAGTAAAATTTTTTGCTGCATATTTTGCCGCAGCTATGGCAGAGGTAAAGAAATCTTCATTTTTTATATTTTTAAAACCAAGATTAAGCATATGATCTTTAGCTTGTTTTTTTGTTCTTGTAGCATTATTTGTTAAAAAAATATATGGAATACTTTTTTCTTGTAAATAGTTCACAAATTCTCTTGCTCCATCAATATTTTTATTACCACTGTACATTGTTCCATCTAAGTCAATAATATATGTTTTCATATTTCTCCTTTGGTTTTATAAGTTTTAATACTGTTTCTAAAACAAATTAATGTGATTACAGTAAAAAATGTGGAAAGCCAAATTGTTTTTTCATGCAAAAAAGGACCTAGATAAACGGCAAGGCTAGTACCCAACACAAAAGATATAATCATACAAAAATGGCTAATTGAATTTTTAAGTTTTTGAATATCTTTTGTTCTAAGAAATCTTACAAAATTCAGGCAAGTTTGTTTTAAATGATTGGTACAAAATCCTGTTGCCATAGTCAAACCTTGAACTTTTTCAAAGCTTACAAATTTTGCTGCCACTATAAATGCTATTGGAAATAGAGTGAACTCAAATGGCAGTGTTTCTGGGAATAATCCTATTATAAATGTTAAAAAAATAGAAAAAATAAAAAAATGTTGTTCCCATAAGTATTTCTTTTTATATTTTTTTGAAATAATCTCAGTGCTTATAAGTCCCAGTGAATAGGTTAAAAATAGAGATAGAGTCTGGAATATTAAAGTTTTATTAAATGTTCCTATTCCAACAGAAAGATATACTAAATTTCCTGTTTGAGCATTTACAAATAGATTTCCTCTTACAGTAAATGTGAAACCACCTAAATAACCACAAATAAAAATTAGTGAACAAAAAAGCCATAATCTTTCATTTGGAGGGAAACTTGTGTCATTAAAAAATTTTTTTATTGGATTAAACATTATCTCACCTTAGAATAAATAATTAATAATTTAAATTATATCATAATTTATACAATAAAGATAAAATAAATATAGAAAAAATTACTGAAATAGTATAATATATGTATATATTTTATTAAGGGGTAGCTTATGGAGAAATATTGTATAAAAAATCCGACTTTTTTAAATATTATAGATAAAAATACAAAAAATGGAATAAGCTATGGCTTAACTCAAGAATGGTACAGTGACGATTATCAAGTTTTGGCGGGTTGCGGTGCTACTGTGGCAACAAGCATTTTGATTTACTATGAGCAGCAAGAAAATTTTAAATTCTTAAAAGTTGAAGATGTGTTACCGAAAATGGAAGAATTTTGGAAATTTTTACCACCGATAAAAGGAAAAGGAGTAAACTCAACAGAACTCTTTTATAATGGGGTATTAAAATATTTCAAAGATAAGGGCATAGAAATAAAATACAGTTTTATTGATGTGAATGTAAATAATAAAGTTTCTCTAGAAAAAATTATAGAGTATTTAAAAAAAGAAATTAGAAATGACAGGCCTCTTGCTTTTTTAAATTTATGTAATGGTGAAGAACAGAATTTAGATAAATGGCACTGGGTAACAGCCTATGAAATTTTAGAAGAAGAAGGAGCATATTTTCTAAATATATTTGATGATAGAGAGATAAAAAAAATAAATCTTTCTCTATGGTACAATACAATTACTAACAATGGAGGATTTGTTACTTTTTATTTTTAGACTTTAATAGAAAAAAAAGAGTCTAATTATGATATAAATAAAATATAAAAATACTATGTATTGTTATAAAAAAATGAAAATATAAAATTTTCATTAAACGAGGAGGAAAAATGAAAGGAAAAAAAATAGTTTCATCATTACTAATTGCAGCAACTTTAGTAGGATGTACTGCAGCAGATGATTTAGGAGGATTCTCAGGAAGAACAGGAGGAACTGCAGGTGGAGCAGCTGCAGGAGCTTTAATAGGACAATTAATAGGAAAAGATACTAAATCAACTTTAGTAGGAGCAGGAATAGGAAGTTTAGTTGGACTTACTTGGGGAGCTTATTTAGACAAACAAGAAGCTGCATTGAAAGATTCATTAAAGGACACACCTGTTCAAGTAGCTAGAGAAGGAGAAAATCTAAATATCAATTTACCAGGAGGAGTAACTTTTGCAACAGATAGTGCTTCAATAGCTTCAAGTTTTTATAGCTCTTTAAATGAAATTGCAAAAGTGTTAGTACAATATCCAGAAAGTAAAATTTTAGTAAATGGATATACAGATAGCACAGGTGGAGATGCACATAATCAAGCTTTATCTGAAAGAAGAGCGGAAAGTGTAGCAAATTATTTAGTTGCACAAGGAGTTTCTTCAAGCAGAATAATAGCTACAGGGTATGGAAAATTGGATCCAATAGCTACAAACACAACTGAAGCTGGAAAACAAGCAAACAGAAGAGTTGAAGTAAAAATTGTTCCGTTAAATTAATAATAAAAAAATAGAGATGGTGAAAAATCACCATCTCTGTTTATTTTTGAGGAACTTCATTTATGAGTTCTTTTCCATCTAAGAAATCTTGAATATTCTGTAATGTAGTTTTAGTAATAGCTTCAACAGCTTCTTCAGTAAAATATGCTTGATGGGATGTAATTAAAACATTGTGGAAAGATAACAATCTTCCTAATATATCGTCTTCAATAACTTGTGTAGATTTATCTTCAAAAAAATAATCTTCCTCTTCTTCATATACATCAAGTCCAGCAGCTCCAATTTTCTTTTCTTTTAGTCCTTCTACTAGATCAGCTGAGTCAATAAGTGCTCCTCTACCAGTATTAACAATCATAACCCCTGGCTTCATCTTTTCTATACTTCTTCGATTAATCATATATTTTGTTTCTGGAGTTAATGGACAATTTAAAGATATTATATTAGCTTCTTTGTAGAGAGTATCTAAATCAACAAATTCAAATCCAAGCTCTTCTGCGACTTTATAATTAGGATATGGATCATAAGCTATTACTTTAGTACCAAATCCTTTTAAAATTTTTATTAATATTTGTGCTATTTTCCCAGCTCCTATAATTCCAACAGTTTTTTGATATAAATCATAGCCAATAAAACCATCAATTGAAAAATTTCCTTCCCTAGTACGAGCATAAGCCTTATGAATTTTTCTATTCAATGAAAGAATTAAGCCCATTGTATATTCAGCAATAGAGTGAGGAGAATAAGCTGGAACTCTAACTACCTTAAATCTATTTTTTATATCAGCAAGAGAAATGTTATTAAAACCTGCACATCTCATGGCTAGTAACTTTACTCCATTTTCAGCCATAATGTCAATAGTAGCTTTATCAATTGTATCATTTGCAAAGGCACAGACAATTTCAAAACCCTTAGTTAAAGAAGCAGTTTCTTCAGAAAGTTTTACTTTTAAGAAAGTCATATCGAAGTCGTAACCATTTCCATATTTTTTAAAGAAATCTTTATCATAATTTTTAATATCATAAAATAGAATTTTAGTTTTACTCATTTTCTCATTCCTCCTAGTATAAAAATAGATTAAAAAAAAGTTAATAATTATATTATTTAATTTTACCACAATTGCATTATTTGTCCAGTTTTTAGAAATTAAAAACTACTTCTCAAAAAATTGGACAAGAATTATTCCTAAAAATATCATAAAAATGCCGGCAATAAAGTTAATACTTAATTGTTCATTAAATATAAAAAGTGCAAATAGAGTTCCAAATACAGATTCTAAAGATAAAATAAGACCGGTTCTATGTGCAGATACATATTTTTGGGAAATATTTTGTAGTAAAAAATTAATTAAAGTACAGATAAAAATAAGGTATAACATAGAATATGAGAAAGAAATGTGAATAGTGTTATTTTTTATAAAATAATTAAAAATAAAAGCAAAAGTCCCTGTTATAAGCATTTGAAAAACTGTTATATTCAAAACATTAAGTTCCAATTTTTTTATTTTTGAAAAAAGTAAAATGTTAAAAGCGAAAGCAAAAGCACACAATAAGGTAAAAAAATCACCTACATTAAAATCTAGATGAAAATTAGATAAATCTCTAAAAGAAATTAGAAAAAGTCCAAGAGTTATTAATAGCAATGAAAGGTTTAAAATTTTATTTAATTTTTTTTTGAAAATAATTAACTCCAATATGGGAACAATAATTGTATATAAAGATGTTATAAAAGATTGCTTAGAAATTGTAGTATATTGCAAACCATAGGTTTGGAAAGTAAAAGCTAAAAAGATAAAAAGTCCAGCAAGAAAGCCAATAAAAATTTCAAATTTATTAGTTTTTAAAAGTTGTTTATGAAAAATAAAAGCAAGTATGCAACCTGTTATAAAAAATCGTAAAAAAACAATTTCAAAAGTACTATAAGAATAAATTACATTTTTTATAAAAATGTAAGAACTTCCCCTAATTATAGCTAGAATTAAAATAATAAAAGAGAAAATATTTTCTTTTGTTATATTTTTCATGAAAACCTCCTTAACTTTTCTTTTATTATAACATTTTTTATTTATTTTTAATGAGAATATAAATTCAATTAATTTTAAATTAAAAGTGAAATTAGTAATGAATAAGTAAAAAGGTCTTTATAAAAATTATTTATAAATTAGTTGAAAAAAAATAAAACATCTGCTATATTTTATATAGAAATAATTATATAATTTTTAAAATCATTTTAATAATTATATAATGTAAATTTATGAAATCAATAATATAATAAAATGGAGGTTTTAAAGTATGACTGATATTCAAATTGCACAAGCAACAAAGATGGAACATATTAATGAAATCGCAAAAAAAATTGGGTTAACTGAGGATGATATTGAACAATATGGAAAGTATAAGGCTAAAGTTAATTTAGATGTTCTTGAAAAAAGAAAAGATAGACCTGATGGTAAATTAATATTAGTAACAGCTATTACACCAACTCCAGCAGGAGAAGGTAAATCAACTGTGACAATAGGGCTTACTCAAGCATTAAATAAAATTGGGAAATTATCTGCAGCAGCAATAAGAGAACCATCTTTAGGGCCTGTATTTGGAATGAAAGGTGGGGCAGCTGGTGGAGGATATGCTCAAGTTGTGCCTATGGAAGATATAAATTTACATTTTACTGGAGATTTACACGCAATAGGAGCAGCTCATAATTTAGTTGCAGCTTGTATTGATAATCATTTAAATTCAGGAAATGAATTAAGAATAGATATAACTAAAATCAATTGGAAAAGAGTTCTAGATATGAATGATAGAGCTCTTAGAGATATAGTGATTGGACTTGGTGGGAAAGCAAATGGATATCCAAGACAAACTTCTTTCCAAATAACAGTTGGATCAGAAATAATGGCAATTCTTTGTCTATCTAATTCGATAACTGAATTAAAAGAAAAAATAAAAAGTATAGTTTTTGCAACATCTCTTGATGGGAAATTGCTAAGAGTTGGAGATTTAAAAATAGAAGGTGCAGTAGCAGCGTTACTGAAAGAAGCTATAAAACCTAATTTAGTTCAAACATTAGAACATACACCAGTATTTATACATGGAGGACCATTTGCAAATATAGCTCATGGATGTAACTCTATACTTGCAACAAAAATGGCATTAAAATTAACTGATTATGTTGTAACAGAAGCTGGATTTGCAGCTGATTTAGGAGCTGAAAAATTTATAGATATAAAATGTAGATTTGGTGGATTAACACCTGACGCGGCAGTTATAGTTGCAACTGTAAGAGCTTTAAAACACCACGGAAATGGTGATTTAGTAAAAGGTATGGAAAATTTAGATAAGCATATTGAAAATATAACTAAAAAATATAAATTGCCTTTAGTTGTAGCAATAAATAAATTTATTACTGATACTGAAGAAGAAACTAAATTTATTGAAGATCATTGTGCTAAACTTGGAGTAGAAGTATCATTGTGTGAAGTTTGGGCAAAAGGTGGAGAAGGTGGAAAAGATTTAGCTGAAAAAGTTCTAAGAGCTATTGATGGAAATACAACTAAATTTGATTATTTCTATTCTTCAGAATTAACAGTAAGAGAAAAGATAGAAAAGATATGTAAAGAAATTTATGGAGCAGATGGAGTTGTATTTGCACCTGCAACTAAAAAAGTGTTTGATACAATAGCAGCTGAAGGATTCGAACATTTCCCAGTATGTATGTCAAAGACTCAAAAATCTATTTCTGATAACGCAGCATTACTAGGAAGACCAACTGGATTTAAAGTGACAATAAATGAACTTCGTTTGGCAGTTGGAGCAGGATTTGTAATAGCTATGGCAGGAGATATAATTGATATGCCAGGATTACCTAAAAAACCATCAGCTGAAGTTATAGATATTGATGAACATGGGACTATATCAGGATTATTCTAGGAAAATAAAAGTGTTGGCAAAAGCCAACACTTTTTTAAATTCTATTAATAACACCGTCACAATTATTTAAAATGTTTTTTATAATTTCTACACCTTTCTTTATTTCTTGAAAATTGACATTTACAACACTTATACGAATTTTTGAAGAAGCCTGCTGATTTGGATAAAAAATAAAACCGGGCAAAACTGACAATCCTTGGATATGACATTTATAATAAAATTTTTCTTCATCGATGTAATTAGCAAGTTCAATCCAAACAAAGAAACCACCTTTAGGGATATGTAAAATTTTTAAATGCTCTATTTGAAGTAATTCTCCTATCATAAATTCCATTTTTCTTTTAAAATTTTCTCTTAAAGTTTCAAGATGTTTTTCGAGTAGTCCTTTCTCAATAAAAATTTCTAAAAATTTTTGATTTATACCGGAAGTTGTTGTATCAATAAGATACTTACTTAAACTTAGATAGTTTGTGAATTTTTTAGGTGGTACAAAAAGTGTGATAGCTATTCCAGGCATAACGATTTTTGAGAAAGTTTTTATATAGAAAACTCTATCATATCTATCTAATGATTTTAAAGATTTTACAGGTGATGAACCATAGTAAAAATCAGAAAGATAATCATCTTCTATTATAAAAAAATCAAATTTTTGAGAAAGCTCTAGTAATTTTTTCTTTTTCTCTAAGGACCAAGTAATACCAGTAGGATTTTGGAAATTTGTCATTATATAAATAAAATGAATTTTAGTCTTTTCTAAAACTTTTTCTAATTCATTCATATCCCAGCCATCGTTTTTTAGTTCAATACTTTCTATTTTACAAGATTTATTTATGAGATGCATAGCGTTTTGATAAGTTGGTTCTGAAAGTAAAAAAGTCTTTTTTTGATTTGAACCTAAAGCAGAGCAAATTAGTTCCAATGTTGCTTGAGTACTGGAACAAATTATTATATTTTCCTTACTTGCAGCAATAAAATATCTTTTTAGATATTTTTCAATGCAGATTCTAAAACTTTCAAGACCTTGAATATCTTGGTATCCCAATAGATTCTTACTAAAATTTTCGTCTTCTAAAATAGTGCTTAAAATTTCTTTGTAATCGTTATAAGGAAACAAATCTTTTGGTGGTGCACCACTTGCAAAGTTTATTTGCCCATTATCTGAACTTTGTCCAAAACGAAAAGTATTTAAGATAGGAACCATAGTTTCACTAACAGCTAAATCATAACCTTTTTTTATAAAGCAGCCTTTTCCTTTTACATTATATAAAAATCCTTCTTTTTCTAAGCGTTGAAAGACTTTTAGGACTGTATTGGAATTTATTGAAAACTTAATGGAAATTTGTCGGATAGAAAAAAATTTATCGTGTTCTTTCCATTTTTTTTGAGAAAGCTCTCTGATTAAAGCTTCATATAATCCGTTAGAAATATTCTTACTTTCAGTCATGATATATTCTCCATTCAGATATTAATAACTGTACTATGACAGTTTTTAGTATAAAATATTAAAAAACAAAATGTATTATGTTATTATTATACTATAATATGTGGAAAAATAAACTAATTTTTTATTTAATAGGAGGGGTAAATATGAAAGAAAAAAAATGTGGAATGGGAACGCTCGCTATACATGGGGGAAGTGAAAAAAATCCTTTTGGAGCACTAGCAACACCTATATTTCAAACATCAACATTTATTTTTGATTCAACTGAGCAAGGTGGAAAACGTTTCGCTTTGGAAGAATGTGGATATATATACACAAGATTAGCTAACCCTACTACAACTGTTTTAGAAGAAAAAATGGCAAAATTAGAAAATGGTGAAGCAGCTGTTGCAACTTCATCAGGAATGGGAGCAATAGCTTCTGTTTTGTGGACTGTATTAAAGGCAGGAGATCATGTTATAACTGATACGACTTTATATGGTTGCACATTTGCTTTGATGTCACATGGACTTACAAAATTTGGAGTTGAAGTTAGCTTTGTTGATACTTCTGATTTAGAAGCTGTAAAAAAAGCTATGAAAGCGAATACTCGTGTAATTTATCTAGAAACACCAGCAAATCCAAATTTGAAAATTGTTGATATAGAAGAAGTTTCTAAAATTGCCCATACAAATCCAAATACATTGGTAATTGTAGATAATACATTCTCTACTCCATATATTCAAAGACCGCTTGATTTAGGGGCAGATGTTGTTGTCCATTCAGCAACTAAATACTTAAATGGTCATGGAGATGTTATTGCCGGAATCGTAATAACAAATAAAGAATTAGCAGATCAAGTTCGTTTTGTTGGTCTAAAAGATATGACTGGAGCTGTTATTGGACCACAAGAAGCATACTATATAATAAGAGGTTTAAAAACATTTGAAGTTCGTATGGAAAGACATTGTAAGAACGCTGAAAAAATTGTTGAATATTTAAAAACAGTAGATAAGATAGAAAAAGTTTATTATCCAGGTTTAAAAGACCATGAAGGATATGAAGTAGCTAAGAAGCAAATGAAAGCATTTGGTGGAATGATTTCTTTTGAACTAAAAGGTGGATATGAAGCAGGTAAGAAATTATTAGATAATTTGAATCTTTGCTCGCTAGCAGTGTCTTTAGGAGATACAGAAACATTAATTCAACATCCAGCGTCAATGACACATTCACCATATACAAAAGAAGAAAGATTAAAAGCACATATAACAGATGGATTAGTTAGATTATCAGTAGGGTTAGAAAATCCTGAAGATATTATAGCTGATTTAGAAGAAGGTTTTTCTAAAATTTAATTTTAAATAAAAACTAGATTTTTTTCTTCATTTTTAGTACAATTTATCTAGATAAATTTCGTTTTAAAATTAAATATCTTTTTTAATTAATCAAAGTATACTTAATATTTGAACAATAAAAATTGAAATAAAAATAATTGAATTTTATGTATGTGGATTTTTGGGGAAATTAAATAGAGTATAGATTATAAAAAAGGGGAAATTATATGAAGGAAAGAGAGATAAGAGCTAGTTTTAAAGGGTTAATACCTTTTATTGTGTTTATTTTTATATATTTAGGAACAGGAATATTTTTGAATATGAAAGGAGTTAATTTAGCTTTCTATCAACTTCCTGGACCTGTTGCAGCTTTTGCCGCAATAATAATAGGTTTTATTATTTTTAAAGGAACAATTCAAGAAAAATTTGAAACATTCTTGGAAGGTTGTGGACACCAAGATATTATAACAATGTGTGTTATATATTTATTAGCCGGAGCATTTGCAGTGGTATCTAAAGCAATGGGAGGAGTAGAAGCTACTGTTAATTTGGGAATAACATATATACCACCTCATTTTATAGCTGTAGGGTTATTTATAATTGGAGCGTTCATTTCAACAGCAACAGGAACTTCAGTTGGAGCGATAGTTGCTTTGGGTCCAATAGCAGTTGGACTAGGAGAAAAAAGCGGAGTTCCAATGGCTCTAATACTAGCTGCTGTTATGGGTGGGGCTATGTTTGGAGATAACTTATCTGTTATTTCAGACACAACAATAGCAGCTACCAAAACTCAAGGTGTGGAAATGAAAGATAAATTTAGAATAAATTTATACATTGCAGCACCAGCAGCAATTTTAACTATAATATTACTTGTAATTTTTGGAAGACCAGAAGTTGCTCCAGAAGTTGCCGTTCAAAGTTTTGATTTAGTAAAAGTTTTACCTTATATTTTTGTATTGGTAATGGCTTTAATTGGAGTAAATGTATTTGTTGTTTTAACAGCAGGAGTTTTATTGTCAGGAGTGATAGGTTTTGCTTATGGAGATTTCACTCTACTTTCTTTTGGACAAGAAATATATAATGGTTTTACAAATATGACTGAAATATTTATTCTTTCTATGTTAACAGGTGGAATGGCACAAATGGTAACAAAAGAGGGAGGAATACAATGGGTTATAGAAGCAGTACAAAAAATGATTATAGGAAAGAAAAGTACAAAATTGGGAATAGGTCTTTTAGTTGGGCTAACAGATATAGCAGTTGCGAATAACACAGTTGCCATAATAATTAATGGAAGTATAGCTAAACAATTATCAGAAAAATATGAAGTAGATTTAAGAGAAAGTGCAGCATTTTTGGATATTTTTTCTTGTATAATGCAAGGGATAATTCCTTATGGAGCTCAAATGTTAATTCTTTTAGGTTTTGCAAAAGATGCCGTTTCTCCTACTGAGTTAATCCCATTATTATGGTATCAAATCCTTTTAGGAGTGTTCTCAGTAATTTATATTATATTCCCAGCAATAAGTGAAAAAGTTTTAAAAACTTTAGACAAGTAGTCAAATATAAAACTATATATCAATAATTAAGGGAGGGTATTTAAGTGAAACGTGTAATGAAAACAATGGATGGAAATCAAGCAGCAGCATATGCATCATATGCATTTACAGAAGTAGCAGGAATATATCCTATAACTCCATCTTCACCAATGGCAGAATATGTTGATGAGTGGGCAGCAAGAGGAATGAAAAATATTTTTGGTGTCCCAGTTAAATTAGTTGAAATGCAATCAGAAGCAGGAGCGGCAGGGACAGTACATGGTTCATTAGAAGCAGGAGCATTAACAACTACTTATACAGCATCTCAAGGATTACTTTTAAAAATACCAAATATGTATAAAATTGCAGGAGAATTATTGCCCGGAGTTATACATGTATCTGCTCGTTCTTTATCAGTTCAAGCATTATCAATATTTGGGGATCATCAAGATATATATGCAGCTCGTCAAACAGGTTTTACAATGTTAGCTAGTGGATCAGTTCAAGAGGCTATGGATATAGGAACAATAGCTCATTTAGCTGCAATAAAATCTAGAGTACCAGTTCTTCATTTCTTTGATGGATTTAGAACTTCACATGAAATTCAAAAAATAGAACTTATGGACTACGATGTATGTAAAAAATTAGTGGATTATGATGCTATACAAGCATTTAGAGATAGGGCATTAAACCCTGAACATCCTGTTACAAGAGGAACTGCACAAAATGATGATATTTATTTCCAAACAAGAGAAGCTCAAAATAAATATTATGATGCAGTACCTGATATTGTAGCAAAATATATGGAAGAAATATCTAAAGAAACAGGAAGAGAATATAAACCTTTTAAATTTACAGGAGCAGCAGATGCAGAAAGAGTAATTATAGCTATGGGCTCTATATGCCAAGCAGCAGAAGAAACAGTGGAATATCTTGTTGCACAAGGGGAAAAAGTAGGGTTACTAACTGTTCATTTATATAGACCATTTTCTGAAAAATATTTCTTTGATGTCTTACCAAAAACAGTTAAAAAAATAGCTGTTTTAGAAAGAACTAAGGAGCAAGGAGCACCTGGAGAACCTTTATTATTAGATGTTCAATCGTTATTCTATGGAAAAGAAAATCAACCAGTAATAGTTGGAGGAAGATATGGATTATCCTCTAAAGATACAACTCCTGCACAAATTAAAGCTGCATTAGATAATTTAAAATTAGATAATCCTAAGAAAAATTTTACTATAGGAATAGTAGATGATGTAACATTTACATCTTTAGAAATTGGAGAAAGATTGAATGTTGCTGATCCATCTACAAAAGCTTGCTTATTTTTTGGATTGGGAGCAGATGGAACCGTTGGAGCAAACAAAAACTCGATAAAAATAATTGGAGATAAAACAGATTTATATGCACAAGGATATTTTGCATATGACTCTAAAAAATCTGGTGGTGTTACAAGATCTCATTTAAGATTCGGTAAAAAACCTATCAGATCAACATATTTAGTATCAAGTCCTAGCTTTGTAGCTTGTTCTGTTCCAGCTTATTTAAAACAATATGATATGACATCAGGTCTAAAAAAAGGTGGAAAATTTTTATTAAACTGTGTTTGGGATAAGGATGAAATCTTAGAACATATACCAGATAATATTAAATATGATTTAGCAAAATCTGAATCAAAATTCTATATTATCAATGCGACAAAACTTGCTCAAGAAATAGGTTTAGGTCAAAGAACAAATACAATAATGCAAGCGGCTTTCTTTAAGTTGGCTGAAATTATACCTTTTGAAGATGCACAAAAATATATGAAAGATTACGCATATAAATCTTATCAAAATAAAGGTGACGATATAGTTCAATTAAATTACAGGGCTATTGATATGGGAGCTGAAGGCTTAGTTGAAATTGAAGTTGATCCTAATTGGGTAAATTTAGAAGTTTCTAAAAAATCTGAAGATAAATTGGTAAAAGATACTTGTAATTGTAAGACTGAAGTTCTGACAAGCTTTGTAAAAAATATAGTTGAACCTATAAATGCAATGAAAGGAAATGAATTACCGGTTTCAGCTTTTGTTGGTAGAGAAGATGGAACTTTTGAAAATGGGACTGCTTCATTTGAAAAAAGAGGAGTAGCAGTAAATGTTCCTATATGGGAAGCAGACAAATGTATTCAATGTAACCAATGTGCTTATGTTTGTCCACATGCTGCAATAAGACCTTTCTTAATATCAGAAGAAGAGAAGGCGGCATCTCCTGTTGAAATAAATAGTATTAAGGCAGCAGGAAAAGGACTGGATGGTCTAACATATAGAATACAAGTTACGCCATTGGATTGTGTTGGTTGTGGATCTTGTGCAAATGTTTGTCCAGCACCTGGAAAAGCATTGTTTATGGAACCTATTGCAAAATCTATAGAAGCTCAAGAAGATGATAGAGCGGCTTATCTATATGGTAAGGTATCGTATAAGGCTGATAAAATGCCAGTAAGTACAGTTAAAGGCTCTCAATTTCAACAACCTTTATTTGAATTTAATGGAGCTTGTCCTGGATGTGGAGAAACACCTTATTTAAAAGTTATTTCACAAATGTTTGGAGATAGAATGATGGTAGCAAATGCTAGTGGATGTTCATCAGTTTATAGCGGTTCAGCTCCTTCAACTCCTTATACAAAAAATTGTTGTGGAGAAGGTCCAGCTTGGGCATCTTCGTTATTTGAAGATAATGCGGAATATGGATTTGGAATGCATGTAGGAGTAGAGGCACTAAGAGATAGAATTCAAAGTATAATGGAAAATTCTATGGAAATAGCAAGTCCTGCTGTACAAGCTTTATTTAAAGATTGGATAGAAAATAGAAATTTTGCTGCTGCAAGTAGAGAAATTTCAGAAAAATTAATAAATTTATTAAATGAAAAAGATGAGGCATACGCAAAAGAGATTTTATCATTGAAGCAATATTTAGTGAAGAAATCACAATGGATAGTTGGTGGAGATGGATGGGCTTATGATATAGGTTATGGTGGACTTGATCATGTGCTTGCTGCAACAGAAGATGTAAATGTAATAGTAATGGATACAGAAGTTTATTCAAATACTGGAGGACAATCTTCTAAAGCGACACCGACAGCAGCAGTTGCAAAATTTGCAGCAGCAGGAAAACCTTTAAAGAAAAAGGATTTAGCAGCAATTTGTATGAGCTATGGACATATATATGTTGCACAGGTTTCTATGGGGGCAAATCAACAACAATTTTTAAAAGCTATACAAGAGGCGGAAGCATATAATGGACCATCAATTATAATTGCTTATTCTCCTTGTATAAATCATGGAATTAAAAAAGGAATGTCTAAATCACAAACTGAAATGAAGTTAGCAACAGAATGTGGATATTGGCCAATATTTAGATATAACCCAGCTTTAGAAAAAGAAGGGAAAAATCCATTAATTTTAGATTGTAAAGAACCTAAGTGGGAATTATATCAAGAATACTTGATGGGAGAAACAAGATATCAAACATTAACAAAAACAAATCCAGAAGAAGCTAAATCTTTATTTGAAAAGAATCAATGGGATGCACAAAGAAGATGGCGTCAATATAAGAGATTAGCTAGTCTAGATTTCAGTGAAGAAAAGAAATAATAAATAAAAAAGGTTGCTATTTTTAGCAACCTTTTAATATTTTTATAGAAAAGTATAAATTTATTGTAATTTATATTTTATAAAAAGAATTTCGGGTTTTGAGAGCAACAATCTCGAACTACTGCAGTAGCAGAAGTTAGCCAACACCCTATTTAGCCCCTAATGCAGCCATAGTAATATAGTTGTATGGTTTGTTAAAATGAGGTAAGAAGAAAATATCCAATAACTTAAATTTATCAATAGTTACTTTCTCTTGAACAGCTAATGAGAATAAATGTATAGCCATAGAAATATCCTGTTTAGAAGCTATTTGGGCACCAATTATAGTTCTATCATCTTTTCTGTAAACTATTCTAATACTTACTTGTTCATTATTATGTTCCATAAATTCAGGTTTTTGTAAATCGTGGAAAGTTGTTTCTAATGCATCAATTCCTAGTCTTTGAGCCTTTTCTAAAGTCAGACCAGTTGAAACCATATTATATCCAAATATAGATATACCATTTGAGCCTTGAACTCCAATACTTTCTAATTTAGTTCCGCATACATTGTGTGCGGCAACTATACCAGATCTAACAGCATTAGTGGCAAGAGCTATATAATTTATATCATCAATTGAATTATCAAAAACAGTAGCACAATCTCCTATCGCATAAACATCATCCAAGCTAGTTTTTTGAGTTCTATCAACAACATAAGCACCATTTCTAAATAGATTAAGTTTACCTTTTCCTAAAGCAGAGTTAGGTCTGAATCCTATACAAAGAACAACCATATCAACTTGGTATTCTCCTTTATCAGTCACAACAGCTTGAACTCTCTTATCTCCTTTTATTTCTTTTACTAATTGTTTATAATTTAATTTAACACCATTATTTAGAAGTTGAGTATCCATTTTATCTCTGAAAGGTTTGTCATAGTAAGTAGACAAACACTCATCACAGAAGTCAATTAAATGAACATCTTTTCCCCAACGCTTAAAAGCTTCAGCTAATTCAACGCCGATATATCCTGCACCAACAACTGCAACAGTTTTTATTTCAGGTCTTTCTTTTAATTTATTTATAACTTCTTCGGCATGTTGATATAGTTTTACAAATTGGACATTATCTAGATCTTTTCCTGGTATTTCTGGATTGATTGGAAGAGAACCAGTAGACAGGATTAATTTATCGTAAGATTCTTGATATTTTTTACCATCTTTTCCAGTTGCATAAACGATTTTTTTATCAAAATCTATATTTGTAACTTCAGTTTCCATATGGATTTTTGCACCTTTAGCTTCCAATTTATCCTTAGAGGAATAGAAAAGTCCTTCTGGACCAGAAATTTGTCCGCCAATCCATAGAGCCATTCCGCATCCTAAGAAGCTGATATTAGAATTTTGGTCAAAAACCACAATTTCATTTCCTTTATAGTTATCTAGCATTGTATTAATACAAGCTGTTCCTGCGTGGTTTGCACCCACTACAACAATTTTCATAAAAAGCACTCCTTTTATCTTAAAATATACTAAATTAATTCAGTTTAATTTATTATAATTCTATATCTTTTTAATATAATTTTAAAGAGTGAAAATAAAAAAATGAAATTTTGGTTATATTTTTTTCAAAAATTTATCAAATCAGTTTAATAATTACACAAATTTAATAAAAAAGATAAAAATATTTTTTCTTTTAATTTCAACAAGAAAAAGGCTGTATATTTGTAAAGCAAAAAAAATGTCTATTTTTTTTTCAAAATGTTTTTAATGTAAAAAAAAAATAAAAAAAATAGTATACAAATTGCAAATTTTAGTGTATAATAAAACTTGAGTATGATGTCTGACTTATTATTTTGAATGTTCTTTTAATATTGTGATAAGCGATTATGTATAGTTTTCCTTTTTCTAATATTAAGTTGTTCTATATGCTTTTATAGATATATTCAATTATATTAGTTACTTCATAATTCAATAATAATTTTTTGGAGGTTACAATGAAAGGTACTGTAAAATGGTTTAACAAGGAAAAAGGATTTGGATTTATTACTGGTGAAGATGGAAAAGATGTTTTCGCTCACTTCTCACAAATTCAAAAAGAAGGATTTAAAGAATTATTCGAAGGACAAGAAGTAGAATTCGAAATAACTGAAGGACAAAAAGGTCCTCAAGCTTCAAATATAGTTATTAAATAATTATATCAAAAATTAAATTCTTGGCTCTCCCTAAAAAAGGGAGAGTTTTTTTGTTTATTTTTTTAATTATGATATAATAAATAAAAATATTTAGTTCAAATAAGGTGAAAAAATGAAAAAAAATAAAATTTTTATATTTTTAATTTTTATATTTTTTAATATCATAAGTTTTGCGGCAAGTTATAATATTACTAATTTAGATATTCTTGCAAATTTGCAAAAAGATGGTTCAATGGAAGTACAAGAGGCTGTGACTTATGATATAGGGGATATAAATGGAATACTATTTGATATAGATACTAAAGGATTTGGAGAACTCAATTATATAGATATTTTTGAAGATGTAGGACAAAAAAACGGTCAGTATCAGTATAAAAGAGTTCCATCATCAAAATATGAAATTTCATTGAGTGATGATTTATACAGAATAAAGCTGTATTCTAAAAATAGCAATAATACCAGAAATTTCTTATTTGTCTATACTTTGCCAAATGCAGTAAATGTATATAACGATGTGGCTCAATTTAATAGAAAAATGGTTGGAGAGAATTGGCAACAGAGTATAGATAATGTATCTGTAAAAATAAATATCCCAGTAGATGAAAGTTATGATAATTCAAAAATTTTTGCTTTCGGTCATGGACCGCTTACAGGCGATATTATAAAAGAGTATAATATAGTTCAGTATAGCTTGGAAAATTATTACCCTGGAGATTTTGTTGAAGCTCATATATTGATGGAACCAGAAATATTTTCAAAAATAGATAAAAATAAAATAATACATAAAAATGTGAAAGAAGAACTCTTAGCTATGGAAAAAGAATTTGCAGATGAAGCAAATGCAGAAAGAGAAAGAGCGCAAAAAAGAGAAGAGTTTTTAAATGATATAAAAAAATATGATAAAGCAATATTTACCAGTTTAGCAAGTTTTTGGGCAGCTATTATGTTCTACATTCATAGGATATTTAAGAAAGAAAATAAATATAAAGATAAATTTGGTAAATATTTGAGAGAGCTTCCAGATGATTATTCTCCTGCTTTAGCTGGAACGATAATGACAGGTAATATAAATAATGAAGAAATTTTAGCAACATTACTTGATTTAATAAGGAGAAAAAAAATAGAATTAGAAGAAGTTTCAGGTAAGAATAGGCTTGTTTTGAAAGCTGATACCAAAAATTTAAGAACTCAGGAAAATACGATAGTGGATATATATTTTAATGATTTTGGAGATGGAAAATCAGTTGTATTGGAAGATATAAAAACAAGAAATTTATCTATAAGTACTGCAAAAAAATTTGAAAAATGGCAATATCAAATATTAAGTGAAATGGATAGGTTAAAATTAGATTATGAAAGCTTAGGATTTATAAAAGGAGCATTATTTTTTATAATAGGGATAACTTTTTTCCTTGGAGCAGGGGCTCTTACTTCAATAACTGAAAATCCAATATTTATTCTACTTGGATTTATGGGATTTATTTTAATACCATCTTCTTTTGCCACAAAAAAACCAAATTCTAATTTACAAGAAGCAAAAGCTAGATGGGGAGCTTTTAAGAATTTCTTAGAAGATTATTCACAACTTGAAGATGCTAAAATAAGTTCAATTCATCTATGGGAACAATATTTTGTATATGCAGTCGCAATGAGAGTTTCAGAAAAAGTTGTAAAAGCATATAAAAAGGCTTTAGAAATGGGATATGTGCAAGATACAGCAGGACTGAATTCAGGTGTAAATTCATTTAGAACACTATCACTTATGGATACATATTCAAGAGGAAGTTTTGCAAGAAGCATAAATAATGTGACAAAAAGTAGTTATAGCCGTTCTATGTCAAGTATATCAAAAAGTAGAAGATCTAGTTCATCAGGTGGAGGTGGAGGCTTTAGTTCTCGTTCATCAGGTGGGGGAGGTTCTCGTGGAGGTGGAGGAGCTTTTTAGAAAAAGTATATAAACTAGATATAAAGTATTTAGTATTTTAATAAATTTTTAGGAGGAAAAATGATAATAACATTATTAGTAATTTTGGGGATAGTTGTGGTTCTTATAGCTATGGCGGTTGGTTATAAAAATAAATTTGTAGTTTTAGATAACAGAGTAAAAAATGCTTGGAGTCAAATAGATGTTCAATTGGAGAATAGATTTAGCTTGATTCCAAATTTTGTGGAAACTGTAAAAGGGTATGCAAAGCATGAAAAAGAAACTTTTGATGGAATTGCTAGAGCAAGATCGAATTTCCAAAATGCAACAACACCTGAAGCAAAAATGGAAGCGAATAATCAATTAAGCGGATTTTTAGGGAGATTATTTGCAGTATCTGAAGCTTATCCAGAATTAAAAGCTAATACAAGCTTTGAAAATTTACAAAATCAATTAGTAGAGCTTGAAAATAAGATTAGATTTGCCCGTCAATTTTATAATGATACAGTAACTGAATATAATCAAAATATTCAAATGTTTCCAGCGAGCATATTTGCAGGCATCTTTAACTATCGTTTAGCAGAGCTATTTAAAGCTGATGATATAGCCAGAGTGACTCCACAAGTTAGATTTTAATTAAATTTTATAAGGTTTTGGTTTGATATAGAATTGTACATAAAAATATTTAAAATAAATTTTTTAGGAGGAAATAATGTCTGTTCTATATTTTAAGGTTTTAAGTGAATATTATCATCATGTAGTTGGAGATTTAGCAGAAAAAAAACGGAATTTTTTAGAAGATTTACATAAATTTATTTTGGCAAATGATGACTATGGTTATCCACCAGATTTAAGTGGTAATATTGGAAGAGTGGAATATTTATTAAAACAGATTTCGCTAGATGCTAAAGGAATGAGTATAGAAGAATACATGACCTTAAAAAAATGGTATAAGGAAGATAACTGGTCTGATGGAGAAATAGATGAATATTTTTTATATTTTAAAAAAGATAAAGAGATAAAAATTATTTATGATTTTCATTCATTGAGTGAAGATGAAAGAAATTTTTTAAAAGATTTAGATATTTTTGTAAATAATAAAGGAAGAGTTTTAAAAATTTTTAATCCGCATAATGGAAAATACCAAAGAATAGTGGAAGTTTTATAAAGTGAGGGAGAAAAATGATAGAGCATCCAATACCACCAACATACAATAAAAACTCAAAAATTTTAATATTGGGTTCTTTTCCTTCTGTAAAGTCAAGAGAATATGGATATTTTTATGGACATCCACAAAATCGATTTTGGAAAGTTGTATCCTTAATTTTTGAAGATGAGTTTCCTAAAACAAAAGAAGATAAAAAAGAATTTTTGTTGAAACATAAGATTGCTGCTTGGGATGTAATAGCATCATGTGATATAGTTGGTTCATCCGATAATAGTATTACTAATGTGAAAGCTAATAATTTAAAAGAAATTATAGAAAATTCCAAAGTGGAAAAAATTTTTGTAAATGGGAAAAAAGCAGCTGAGCTTTATAAAAAATATATAGAGCCAGAAATAAAAATTTCAGCTATAACTTTACCATCGACAAGCCCAGCAAATGCAGTTTATAAGTTAGAAAGACTTATAAATGAGTGGAAAGTTATAAAAATTTAGTTGACAAATCAACAAATAAATAATATAGTAAATTTATAATTGAATATTGTATTAAAAAAATTCTTCGGGGCAGGGTGTAATTCCCGACCGGTGGTATAGTCCACGAAAGCGAGTAATTGCTTTGATTTGGTGAAATTCCAAAACCGACAGTAAAGTCTGGATGGGAGAGGATACATTTTTTTATTTTGTATTGTATGCCCGAAATGTTTTTATTTTCGGGCTTTTTTTTATGGTTATCTTAGAGAAAATGAGCTTGAAAAGCGAAATTTTCTCTTAGATACCCAAATACAAGCTTCACTGAATTGTGAGCGATATGAGAGAGAAACAAACAGTAGAAGCCTTGTAGAATGGTTATCCCCAAAGAAAAAAACAGAAGAAAATGAGCTTGAAAAGCGAAATTTTCTCTTAGATACCCAAATACAAGCTTCACTGAATTGTGAGCGATGCTAAGAGCGAAACAAGCAGTAGAAGCCTTGTAGAATGGTTATCCCCAAAGAAAAAAACAGAAGAAAATGAGCTTGAAAAGCGAAATTTTCTCTTAGATACCCAAATACAAGCTTCACTGAATTGTGAGCGATACTAAGAGCGAAACAAGCAGTAGAAGCCTTGTAGAATGGTTATCACCAAAGGAAAAAACAGAAGAAAATGAGCTTGAAAAGCGAAATTTTCTCTTAGATACCCAAATATAAGCTTCACTGAATTGTGAGCGACGCTAGGAGCGAAACAAGCAATAGAATTCTTGTAATGGTTATCTCCGTTATAGGAATTGTCAGCATTAGCTAAGAAAATTAAAAAATTTTATGAAAGTTATTTACAAAATATAAAAACTTAAAAATATATATTACTGGAGGAAAAATGAAAAAAGAGGTTAAAGGAGCGTTACTAGTATGCTTAGCAGCTAGTATGTGGGGATTTGATGGAGTAGTATTAACACCCAGACTATTTCATTTGAATGTACCATTTGTTGTATTTATTTTACACTTTATTCCATTTATAGGGATGAGTCTTGCATTTGGAAAAGATGAACTAAAAAATATTAGATATATAAGCAATAGTGATTTATTTTATTTTTTCTGTATAGCTTTATTTGGAGGAAGTTTAGGGACACTTTCAATAGTTAAGGCATTGTTTTTAGTTAATTTTAAACATTTAACTGTTGTTACATTATTACAAAAATTACAACCGATTTTTGCAATAATATTAGCTAGAATAGTTTTAGGTGAAAAGCTAAAAAAAGAATATTTATTCTGGGGAGCAGTTGCTCTCATTGGAGGATATTTTTTAACCTTTCAATTTAATTTGCCTGAAGTAAATGTAGGAGAGAACTTAACTAAGGCTGCTTTTTATTCAATACTGGCCGCTTTTTCGTTTGGGAGTGCAACAGTTTTTGGAAAAAGAATTTTAAAAAATTCATCATTTAGAACAGCACTTTATTTGAGATATTTGATGACATCAACAATTACATTTATGATTACTCTTTTAAGTGGAAGTTTAGGGGTTTTTAAAGCAGTTACGCCAAATGAATGGATGATTATATTTATAATAGCAGCAACAACTGGTAGCGGAGCTATAATGTTATATTACATTGGGCTTAGACATATAACAGCAAAGGTTTCAACAATATGTGAACTTACATTTCCATTATCAAGTGTAATATTTGATTATATTTTTAATGGACATATACTTAGCCCAATACAAATAATAAGTGCAATAGCAATGATTTTCTCAATTTATAGAATAACAAAATTAAATTAGAAAACATAGAATATATATATATAAAATTTAGGAGGATAGAATGAAAGTAATAGAAGGAAAATTGACAGGCAAGGGAATAAAAGTTGGAATTGTTGCAGGAAGATTTAATGAATTTATTACATCTAAATTAATAGGCGGAGCAGAAGATATTTTAAGAAGACACGAAGTTGCAGATGAAGATATAAGCCTTATATGGGTACCTGGAGCATTCGAGATTCCTTTAGCGGCCAAAAAATTAGCTCAATCAAAAAAATATGATGCAATAATAACTTTAGGAGCAGTAATAAAAGGTTCTACACCACATTTTGACTATGTTTGTGCTGAAGTATCAAAAGGAGTAGCTCATGTAGCATTAGATTCAGAAATCCCAGTAATATTAGGAGTGTTAACTACTAATTCAATTGAGGAAGCTATTGAGAGAGCTGGAACGAAAGCAGGAAATAAAGGAGCAGATGCTGCAATGACAGCGATTGAAATGGTAAATTTGTTAAGAAATTTCTAAAAGGATTTTTATAATTTAAAATATAAATTGTATAGACTCTGTTAGGAGAAACTATGAATGATAAAGAATATATGGAAAGAGCAATAGAACTGGCAAAATTGGGAGTAGGAAAAGTTAATCCGAATCCACTTGTTGGAGCTGTTGTGGTTAAAGATGGAAAAATAATAGGAGAAGGATGGCATAAGAATTATGGAGGTCCACATGCAGAAGTGTACGCATTAGAAATGGCTGGTGAAAATGCAAAAGGAGCCACATTATATGTAACACTGGAACCATGTTCACATTTTGGGAAAACGCCACCCTGTGTAAAAAAAATTATTGAAAAAGGAATAAAGAAATGTGTAGTAGCAATATTAGATCCGAATCCTTTAGTTGCCGGGAAAGGGATAAAATATTTGAAAGAAGCAGGAATAGAAGTTGAAGTAGGTTTATTAAAAGAAGAAGCTTTTGAGATAAACAGAGTTTTTTTCAAATATATAAAAGATAAAGTTCCATTTTTATTTTTAAAATGCGGAATTACATTAGATGGAAAAATAGCAACTAAAACAGGAAATTCAAAATGGATAACAAATGAAATATCAAGGAAAAAAGTTCAGGAATTAAGGACAAAATATATGGCTATAATGGTTGGAATAAACACAGTTATACAGGATAATCCTAGCCTTGACTCCAGAATGGAAAATTCAAGAAATCCTTATAGAATAGTTATTGATCCTGAGTTGGTAATAAAAAAGGACGCCAAAGTTTTGCAATTTCAAGATAATAAAGCTATAATAATAACAGCAATTAAAAATAAAGAAACATGTTTAGAAAAAATTGAAGATTTGGAAAAAACTGGAACAAAGTTCATATATCTTGAGGGTGAAGAATTTTTAATAAATGATATATTAAAAGAAATAGGAAAGTTAGGAATAGATTCTATAATTTTGGAAGGTGGCAGTTATTTAATTTCAAAAGCTTTTAAAGAAAGTATTATAGATGGAGGAGAGATATTTATAGCTCCTAAAATTATTGGAGATAATAGTGCTGTATCTTTTGTACAAAGTTTTAATTTTGAAAATATAGATGACATTTTTAAACTTCCAAATCCCAAATTCAATATTTATGGTGATAATATATCAATAGAATTTTATAAATAGGATGTGAAATATGTTTACAGGCTTAGTTGAAGAAATAGGTGAGGTTTTATCGTTAAGTCAGACTGATAAGTCAATAAAGTTAAAAATAAAAGCAAAAAAAGTATTGGAAAATATAAAACTTGGAGATAGTATAGCAACAAATGGAGTTTGTTTAACTGCCATAGATTTTTCAGAAAGTTATTTTGTTGCCGATTGTATGTATGAAACTATAAAAAGAAGTAATTTGAAAGACTTAAAAATAGGTGATAAAGTAAATTTAGAAAAATCATTGACTTTATCAACTCCATTGGGAGGGCATTTAGTAACTGGAGATGTAGATTGTGAAGCTGAAATAGTTTCTATAACTAAAGAGGGGATAGCAAAAATCTATGAAATCCAGATGGACAAAAAATATATGAAGTATGTTGTAGAAAAGGGAAGAATAACAATAGACGGTGCCAGCTTGACGGTAATGCTTTTAAAAGATGAAAGTTTTGGAGTTTCTCTTATTCCACATAGTCAGGAAGCAATAACACTAGGTATGAAAAAAATAGGTGATAAAGTAAATATAGAAACAGATTTAATAGGAAAATA
The DNA here is from genome assembly GCF_900095285.1 of Fusobacterium gastrosuis. Lineage (GTDB taxonomy): Bacteria > Fusobacteriota > Fusobacteriia > Fusobacteriales > Fusobacteriaceae > Fusobacterium > Fusobacterium gastrosuis. The sequence goes on from NZ_LT607734.1 coordinate 715,540, forward strand.
TATAGAGAGATTCTATTATCATAATGATAATAAAAAGGAAGATAACAACAAAAAAAACAAGCTTACTGAAGAATTTTTACTAGAAAATGGCTTTTAGGAGGGGAAAATGATTTATACAATAGAAGAAGCATTAGAAGATATAAAAATAGGGAAGCCTATAATAGTTATAGACGATGAAAATAGAGAAAATGAAGGAGATTTTTTTGTTGCGGCAGAAAAAGTTAACTATGAAGCTATAAATTTAATGACTAAATATGGAAAGGGATTAATTTGTACGCCCCTTTCTCAAGAATATGCTAAAAGATTATTTTTAGAACCAATGACAGCTAATAATACGGATGCAAAATGTACAGCTTTTACTGTGAGTGTTGATTATAAGTATGGGACAACAACAGGAATTTCAGTAGCAGATAGGTTGTTGACTATACAAAAATTAGCTGACAAAAATACAAAAGCGGATGATTTTACAAGACCAGGGCATATATTTCCTTTGACTGCTAAAAAAGGTGGTGTTTTAGTAAGAGAAGGTCATACAGAAGCGGCTGTTGATTTGTGTAAAATTTCTGGTTTAGCTGAAGTTGGAGTTATTTGTGAAATTTTAAAAGATGATGGAACAATGGCAAGACTAGATGATTTAGAAATTTTTGCAAAAGAACATAATTTAAAAATTATAACGATAGAAGATTTGATAAAATACAGAAAAAAAACAGAAGAACTTATGAAAATAGAGGTTGAAACTAATCTACCAACAGACAGTGGAACTTTTAGAATGGTAGGTTTTGAAAATTATATAGATGGTAAAGAGCATATTGCTTTAGTAAAAGGGAATGTAAGAGATAAAGAAGCAGTATCAGTTAGAATACATTCTGAATGTTTTACAGGGGATATTTTAGGTTCTCTTAGATGTGATTGTGGTTCACAATTAAAGACAGCAATGAGAAGAATAGATAGATTAGGAGAGGGAGTTATTTTATATTTAAGGCAAGAGGGAAGAGGAATAGGATTACTTAATAAGATGAGAGCTTATAATCTTCAAGAGCAAGGGGTAGATACTCTAGATGCTAATTTACAACTTGGGTTTGGAGCTGATATGAGAGATTATGCGGTAGCAGCTCAAATGTTAAAAGCATTGGGAGTAAGGTCTGTAAAACTTTTAACAAATAACCCATTAAAAATTCAAGGTTTAAAAGATTATGGAATTGATGTAATAGAGAGAGAAGAAATAGAAATTGAGCACAATAAAGTAAATAGAGTTTATTTAAAAACTAAAAAAGATAGAATGGGGCATTTGTTAAAAATAAAATAAAATTTTAAAAAAGAAAGTATTGTAATTGACAAATGTAGAATTATATTATAAAATATTAAAAATTAAAATTCCTTTTAAGTAAGTCCAGAGAGGCTAACAAGGGTTATATATAAAACGAAGTATAAAGAGTTTTTTATATTTATATTTTTGTGTATTCAACCTAAGGTCCATGGCTTTAGGTTTTTTTATTTTAAAATAAGTATAGAGGTATGAGATGAAAATTTTATTAGATGAAATAGGAATAAAAAAGTCAATAACTAGAATATGCTATGAAATTATTGAAAGAAATAAAGAGATAGAAAATATTGTGCTTCTTGGGATAAAAAGTAGAGGAGATATTTTAGCAGGAAGAATAAAACAGAGAATAGCTGAATTAGAAAATATAGAATTACCTTTAGAAATAATTGATATAACTTATTATAGAGATGATATTGATAGAAAAAATTTTAATTTGGATATAAAAGAAGTAAAATTTAAAACAAATTTAACTGATAAAGTTGTTATTATTGTCGATGATGTACTATATACAGGTAGAACAATAAGGGCAGCTCTTGATGCTATTTTAAATAATTCAAGACCTGCAAAAGTTCAGTTAGCATGCTTGGTTGATAGAGGACATCGAGAATTACCAATAAGGGCAGATTTTATAGGAAAAAATATTCCGACTTCGAGAGATGAAAATATAGAAGTTCATCTTTTGGAGTTCGATGGAGAAGAAAATGTGGTCATAGTTTAATGATATTTTTACCTATTTAGAATGCCTAAGATTTTTATTTTAAGCCTTCTAAATAGGAAACTATTTGGGAGGTTTTTTTATGAAAAATTTATTTTCAATGGCAGATTTGACTGATATAGAAATAAAAGCTCTTATAAAGAGAGCTATTGAGTTAAAAAATGGAACTAGTCCACTAAAGAGAGAGGATTTGTATATTTCAAATTTATTTTTTGAAAATTCTACAAGAACTAAAAAAAGTTTTGAAGTTGCAGAAAGAAAACTGGGAATGAATTTAATAAATTTTGAAGCAGATACATCGTCTGTAAAAAAAGGTGAAACATTATATGATACTTGTAAAACATTGGAAATGATAGGGATTGATATTTTAGTTATAAGGCACTCTCAAAATGAATACTACAAAGAACTAGAGAATTTAGGAATACCAGTTATAAATGGTGGAGATGGAAGTGGAGAACATCCATCACAGTGTTTATTGGATTTAATGACAATTTATGAAGAGTTTGGGAAGTTTGAAAACCTAGATGTGGTTATAGCTGGGGATATAAAAAACTCAAGAGTTGCAAGAAGTAATCAGAAAGCCTTGACTCGATTAGGAGCAAAAGTAAAATTTATAGCACCTGAAATGTGGCAAGATAAAGGTTTAGGAGAATTTGTAAAATTTGATGATGTAATAGAAAATGTAGATGTCTGCATGCTTTTAAGAGTTCAACATGAAAGACATGAAGATGATAATAAAAGGAGTTTTTCAAAAGAGGATTATCATAGAGAATATGGATTGACAGTGGAAAGGTATTGGAAGTTAAAAAGTGATGCAATTATAATGCATCCAGCTCCGGTAAATAGGGATGTGGAGATAGCAGATGAATTGGTTGAAGCTGAAAAATCAAAAATATTTGAACAAATGAGAAATGGAATGTTTATGCGACAGGCTATTTTAGAATATATAATTGAAAAAAATAAACTTTAAAATAGTTGGAGGAAAGATGTTATTAAAAAATGCTAAAATTTTAAAGAATGGAGAATTAGTTGAGAGTGATATTTTAATAGATGGAAATAAGATTAGTAAAATATCTAAAAATATAGATTGTTTTGATAAAAAAATTATAGATTTAAAAGGTAAATTTGTAACGGCAGGATTTATAGATGTACATGTACATTGGAGAGAACCTGGATTCAGCCAAAAGGAAACCATATTAACTGCGTCTAAAGCAGCGGCAAGAGGTGGATTTACAACAGTGATGACTATGCCGAATTTGAATCCTGTTCCAGACTCGATTGAAACATTAAAGAAACAACTTGACATAATAAGTTCAGACTCTTGTATAAGAGCTATTCCTTACGGAGCAATAACAAAGGAAGAGTATGGAAGAGAACTATCAGATATGGATGAGATAGCAAATGAAATATTTGCCTTTACAGATGATGGTAGGGGAGTTCAAAGTGCAAATGTAATGTATGAAGCTATGTTAAAAGCGAGTAAATTGAATAAAGCAATAGTTGCTCATTGTGAGGATAATTCCCTTATAAGAGGTGGAGCAATGCATGAAGGAGATAAAAGTAAAGAGTTAAAAATTGCAGGAATACCATCTATATGTGAGTCAGTTCAGGTAGCAAGAGATATTTTATTAGCAGAAGCTGCAAATTGTCACTATCATGTTTGTCATATATCAGCAAAAGAATCTGTGAGAGCAGTTAGAGAAGGAAAGAAAAATGGAATAAAAGTCAGTTGTGAAGTAACTCCACATCATTTATTAAGCTGTGATGAAGATATAAAAGAAGATAATGGCATGTGGAAAATGAATCCACCACTTAGAGCAAGGGAAGATAAGAACGCTTTAATAGCAGGAATATTAGATGGAACGATAGATATAATAGCTACAGATCATGCTCCACATACACAAGCTGAAAAAGAAAGGGGAATAGCTAAATCTTCATTCGGTATTGTTGGTTCAGAAACAGCTTTTGCACAGCTTTATACTAAATTTGTAAAAAATGATATTTTTTCTCTTGAATTATTAGTTAAGTTAATGTCAGAAAATGTTTCAAAATTGTTTAACTTACCTTATGGAAAGTTTGATGAAGGAGAGTTAGCAGATATAGTTGTAATAGATTTAGAAAAAGAAATTACAATAGATAGCATTAATTTTTTGGGAAAAGGGAAAAATACTCCATACAATGGAGAAAAAATAAATGGGATTCCGGTTTTAACTTTATTTGGTGGAGAAATAGTTTATGTAGATGAAGAAGAAATAAAATTATAATAGAATTAAAATGAAAGGAGATGTATATGTTTAGTAAACAATTAATTTTGGAAGATGGAACAGTATATAAGGGATATGGTTTTGGAGCTGATGTAGAAAATGTTGGGGAGGTAGTATTTAATACATCAATGACAGGTTATCAAGAAACGCTATCAGATCCATCATACAATGGGCAAATAGTTACATTTACATATCCTTTAATAGGAAATTACGGAATAAATAGAGATGACTATGAATCAATGAAGCCATGTATTAGAGGCATGATAATTGGTGAACTTTGCGAAAAACCATCTAATTTTAGATATGAATTGACTTTAGATGAAGTTTTAAAGGAGTTAAATATACCAGGAATTTATGGAATTGATACAAGAAGTTTGACGAGAAAAATAAGAACAAAGGGAGTTATAAAAGGTTGTATCAGAAGTATAAATGCAAATGTAGAGAAAGTAGTTGAAGAATTAAAGAATACTAATCTACCAACTAATCAAATAGAACAAGTGTCAACTAAATCAATATCTCCAGCTATTGGAAGAGGAAAAAGGGTTGTGTTAATAGATTTAGGAATGAAAGTTGGGATTTTAAGAGAATTACAAGCAAGAGGTTGTGATGTAATTATAGTTCCTCATGATACGACAGCAAAAGAAATCTTAAAGTATAAACCGGATGGAATAATGTTGACAAATGGACCAGGAGATCCTCAAGATGTTCCTAAGACGGTAGAAACAATTAAAGAATTAATAGGTAAGATTCCAATATTTGGAATATGTATGGGACATCAATTATTAGCATTAGCAGGGGGAGCAAAAACATATAAATTAAAATTTGGTCATAGAGGGGGTAATCATCCAGTTAAGAATTTAATTACAGGAAAAGTTGATATTACATCTCAAAATCATGGGTATGCTGTTGATATTGATTCTTTAAGAGATACAGATTTTGAATTAACACATATAGCAGTAAATGATAAAACTTGTGAGGGAATAAGGCATAAAAAGTATCCGGTTTTTTCAGTTCAATATCACCCAGAAGCTGCACCAGGACCACATGATTCAACTTATTTATTTGATATTTTTATAAAGAATATGGAAGCTTAGGAGGAATAAAATGCCAAGAAGAAATGACATAAAAACAATATTAGTAATAGGATCAGGGCCAATAATAATAGGGCAAGCAGCTGAATTTGATTATGCAGGAACGCAAGCCTGTTTAGCATTGAAGGAAGAGGGATATAAGGTTATACTTGTAAACTCAAATCCGGCAACAATCATGACAGACAAGGAAATCGCAGATAAAATATATATGGAACCATTAACAGTTGAATTTGTATCAAGAATAATAAGAAAAGAAAGACCAGATGCATTACTTCCAACATTGGGTGGACAAATTGGTTTAAATCTAGCAGTTGCTTTGCATGAAAGTGGAGTTTTAGAAGAATGTGGAGTAGAAATTTTGGGAACTAAACTATATTCTATAAAACAGGCAGAGGATAGGGAATTATTTAGAAATTTGATGAATGAATTAAAAGAGCCAGTTCCAGAATCAGATATTGTTCATACTTTAGAAGAAGCACAAAAATTCGTAGCAACAATAGGTTATCCTGTAATAGTAAGACCTGCTTTTACAATGGGTGGAACAGGAGGAGGAATTTGCTATGATGATGAAGAATTAAAAGAAATTGTGGTAAATGGACTTAATTATTCGCCTGTTAGACAATGTTTAATTGAAAGATCAATAGCAGGTTATAAAGAAATAGAATATGAAGTAATGAGAGATGCTGCTGATACAGCAATAGTAGTATGTAATATGGAGAATGTAGATCCTGTTGGAATACATACAGGGGACTCAATAGTAGTTGCTCCATCACAAACATTAAGTGATAGAGAATATCATATGCTAAGAGATGTATCATTAAAAATAATTAGGGCATTAAAAATAGAAGGAGGCTGCAATGTTCAAATAGCATTGGATCCAGATTCGTTTAACTATTATATAATTGAAGTTAATCCAAGAGTATCAAGATCGTCGGCACTTGCGTCTAAGGCAACAGGATTCCCAATAGCTAGAATAGCTGCTAAAATAGCAGTTGGATTAAGATTAGATGAAATAATAAATCCTGTAACAAATAATTCATATGCTTGTTTTGAACCATCACTTGATTATGTTGTGAGTAAAATCCCAAGATTTCCATTTGATAAATTTGGTGATGGGGACAGATATTTAGGAACTCAAATGAAGGCAACAGGAGAAGTGATGGCAATAGGAAGAAATTATGAAGAATCACTTTTAAAAGCCATAAGATCACTTGAATATGGAGTTCATCATTTAGGTTTGCCTAATGGTGATGAATTTACATTAGAAAAAATTATAAAGAGAATTAAGCTTGCAGGAGATGAAAGATTATTTTTTATAGGTGAAGCTCTTAGAAGAAATGTGACAGTTGAAGAAATTCATGAATACACAAAGATAGATAAATTCTTTTTAGATAAATTTAAACATATAATTGATTTAGAAAGAGAATTAAAGGCTAGTGTAAAAGATATAAATTTATTGAAAAAAGCCAAAAAGTATGGTTTTTCTGATAAAATAATCGCTCATAGATGGGGACTGAAAGAGAGAGAAGTTTTTGATTTAAGACAAGAAAATCAAATTAAACCTGTATATAAAATGGTAGATACATGTGCAGCTGAATTTGAATCAAATACACCTTATTTTTATTCAACATATGAAATGGAAAATGAATCTATAAGAACAGATAAAGAAAAAATTATAGTTTTAGGATCAGGACCAATAAGGATAGGGCAAGGTGTAGAGTTCGACTATGCAACTGTTCATGCAATAATGGCAATAAAAAAACTGGGTTACGAAGCAATAATAATAAATAACAACCCAGAAACTGTATCAACTGATTTTTCAATTTCAGATAAACTTTATTTTGAGCCACTTACAGAAGAGGATGTAATGGCAATTATTGACTTAGAAAAACCACTGGGAGTAGTTGTACAATTTGGAGGACAAACTGCAATAAATTTAGCAGAAAAAATATCAAATCATGGGGTTAAAATTTTAGGAAGTTCTCTTGAATCAATAGATACAGCAGAAGATAGAGATAGATTTGAAAAATTACTATTAAATTTAAAAATTCCTCAACCTCTAGGGAAGACAGCCTTTACTGTTGAAGTTGCTTTAAAAAATGCAAATGAAATAGGTTATCCAGTTTTGGTAAGACCATCGTATGTTTTAGGCGGAAGAGCAATGGAAATAGTTTATAATGATGAAGATTTAACAAAGTACATGAAAACAGCTGTCAATATAAATCCTGAGCATCCAGTTTTAATAGACAGATATTTAATTGGAAAAGAGATAGAAGTGGATGCTATTTGTGATGGAGATCATGTATTCATACCAGGAATAATGGAACATATAGAAAGGGCAGGAGTACATAGTGGAGATTCAATAGCTATATATCCGCCACAAAGTTTGTTACAGGTAGAAATTGATAAAATAATTGACTATACAAAAAAATTAGCTAGAGGTTTAAATGTAAAAGGACTTATAAATATACAATATGTTGCAACAAAAGATGAGGTATATGTACTTGAAGTAAATCCGAGAGCATCAAGAACAATTCCATTTATGAGTAAAATAACTGGGGTGCCAGTTGCAAATATTGCTATGCAATGTATCCTTGGTAAAAAACTAAAAGAGTTGGGATATGAAAAAGATATGGCTGATATACCTAGTATGGTTTCAGTAAAGGTTCCAGTGTTTTCATTCCAAAAATTAAAAAATGTAGATACAACACTTGGGCCTGAAATGAAATCAACAGGAGAGGTTATAGGAACAGATATTAATCTAGCTAAAGCTCTATATAAAGGTCTTACAGCAGCGGGAATAAAAATAAAAGATTATGGGAAAGTATTATTTACAATAGACAACAAGAACAAAGAGGCTTCACTTGGTATGGCAAAAAGATTTAATGAAATAGGGTATAGAATTTTAGCAACAGAAGGAACAGCAAAGTATTTTGAAGAACATGGTCTTAAGGTTGAAACAGTCGGTAAAATTGATAAGTCAGAATATTCAGTTTTAGATGCAATTTCTCAAGGGAATGTAGATATAGTAATCAACACTACAACAAAAGGAAAATCAAGTGAAAAAGATGGTTTCAAAATTAGAAGAAGAGCAACAGAAAATGGAATTATGTGTTTCACATCTTTAGATACAGTAAATGCACTTCTAAAAGTGATTGAAACTACTTCATTTAAGTTAGTATCATTATAAAATTAAGTTTATTTTTAAGGAGAATGATATATGAATGTAGAATATTGCAAGGTTGAAGAAAATATAAAAATTGCAAAAGATACATATAGAATGAAAATTAGAGGAAATTTTGTTAAAGAATGTAGAAATCCAGGACAATTTATAAATATTAGAATAGGAAATGGGAAAGAATTCATGTTAAGACGCCCAATATCTATTTCAGAAATAGATAGAGGGGAAAATTTAGTGACAATTATTTTTAGAATAAATGGAGAAGGAACTAAATTTTTAGCAGATATTGAAAAAGGAAATGATATAGATATAATAGGACCTTTGGGAAGAGGATATGACATATTCTCTTTGACTAAAGGACAAACAGCACTTTTAGTAGGTGGAGGGATAGGAGTCCCACCACTATATGAATTAGCTAAACAATTTAATCAAAAGGGAGTTAAAACTATTCATATTTTAGGCTTTAATACAAAAGATGAAATTTTCTATGAAGAAGAATTTTCAAAGCTTGGAGAAACATTTATTTCAACTGTTGATGGTAGTTATGGAACAAAAGGATTTGTCACTGATGTTTTGAATGAAAAAGAAATAGCATTTGATAAATATTACAGTTGTGGTTCTATATCTATGTTAAAGGCATTAATAGCATTAAATGGGGATAAAGAAGGCTATATTTCTCTTGAAAATAGAATGGCTTGCGGAATAGGTGCTTGCTATGCCTGTGTATGTAAAAAGGTAAAAAAAGAAAAGAAAAATGATTTAGTAAAATATGATGATAAAAAAGTTGAATATACTAGAGTTTGCTATGATGGACCTGTTTATAAGGTTGGAGATGTAGAACTAGAATAAGGAGTAGAAAATGAATGAAAGATTGAGAATACAGCTTCCAGGTCTTGATTTAAAAAATCCTATTATGCCAGCTTCAGGGTGTTTTGCATTCGGAATAGAATATGCAGAGCTTTATGATATTTCAAAGTTAGGTGCAATAATGATAAAAGCAGCAACAAAAGAAGCAAGATATGGGAATCCAACACCTAGAGTAGCGGAAACAGCAAGTGGAATGTTGAATGCCATAGGATTACAAAATCCGGGAGTGGACATAATCGTTGAAAATTATTTAAAAGAATTGGAGAAATACGATGTTCCAATAATAGCAAATGTTGCAGGAAGTGATATAGATGATTATATATATGTGGCAGAAAAAATATCAAAGGCTAGTAATGTAAAAGCACTTGAACTTAATATTTCTTGTCCAAATGTAAAATGTGGTGGTATCCAGTTTGGAACAGATCCAATAGTTGCTAAAATGCTTACAGAAAAGGTAAAAGCTGTGTCTTCAGTTCCTGTCTATGTAAAGTTATCTCCAAATGTAACGGATATAGTTGCGATGGCTCGTGCAGTTGAAGAGGGTGGGGCAGATGGAATAACTATGATAAATACTCTTGTTGGAATGAGATTAGATAGAAAGACGGGTAGACCTATTATAGCAAATTTAACAGGAGGATTATCAGGGCCAGCTATAAAACCAGTAGCTATAAGAATGATTTATCAAGTAGCACAAGCAGTCCAAATCCCTATTATAGGTATGGGTGGAATAGTAGACGAATGGGATGTTATAGATTTCATATCAGCTGGAGCATCAGCTGTGGCAATAGGGACAGCAAATTTTACAGATCCACTAGTTTGTCCTAAGATAATAGATAGGCTACCTAAAGTACTTGATGAGTTGGGAGTAAATCATATATTAGAAATAAGAGGCAGAAGTTTTAAATAAAAGTAATTAGATGGTATAATCATAAAGACAGAATTATGAAATGAGAGGGAAGATAAATGCCTATAAAAGTTCAAAAAGATTTACCAGCAAGAAAAGAATTGGAAGCAGAAAATATATTTATGATGGATGAAGAAAGAGCAACAAGTCAAGATATTCGTCCGTTACAAATACTTTTATTAAACCTTATGCCTGTAAAAGAAAAGACAGAGACACAAATATTAAGAGCACTGTCTAATACACCATTACAAGTTGAGTGTACTTTTTTAATGCTAAGTTCTCATACAAGTAAAAATACTAGTCAAAGCCATCTAAATAAATTTTATATAGAGTTTGATGAAATAAAAAATAAAAGCTTTGATGGTATGATAATAACTGGAGCCCCTGTAGAAAATTTAGAATTTGAAGAAGTAGGATATTGGGAAGAGCTTTGCAAAATAATGAAATGGTCTAAAACTCATGTAACATCTACACTTCATATATGTTGGGGGGCTCAAGCTGGACTTTATTATCATCATGGGATAAAAAAATACAAGATGGATAAAAAAATATCAGGAGTTTTTAATCATAAAGTAAATGACAGAAAAATTCCTTTAGTTAGAGGCTTAGATGACTGTATAAATTGTCCACATTCAAGATATACAGAAGTTACTAAAGAAGATATACTAAAAAATAATAACTTAAAAATTTTAATAGAAAGTAAAGAAGCTGGAGTACTTTTAGTTACTGACAAGTTAGGAAAACAAGTTTTTATTCAAGGTCATCCAGAATATGACAGAATTTCTCTTGCTGAAGAATATCATAGAGATTTAGAAAAAGGAATTAATCCAGAAATTCCTCTAAATTATTATGAAAATGATGATATTAATACTAGACCTATGCTTACATGGAGAAATTTTTCAAATACATTATATGGAAATTGGTTAAATTTCTATGTGTATCAAGAAACACCGTATGAATTAAAAGAAAAAATAGAAGGATAAAAAGGAGTAATATGAAAAGAGAAGTAATAGTAGCTTTAGATTTTCCTAATTTAGAAAAAACTATGTTTTTTTTAGATAAATTTCATGGAGAAAAATTATTTGTAAAAATAGGTATGGAACTTTACCTACAAAATGGTCCTGTTGTTATAGAAGAAGTAAAAAAAAGAGGCCATAAAATATTTTTAGATTTAAAGTTACATGATATTCCAAATACTGTATATTCTGCTGCAAAAGGATTAGCAAAATTTGATATAGATATTTTAACTGTTCATGCAGCTGGAGGCTCTGAAATGTTAAAAGGAGCAAAAAGAGCAATAACTGAAGTTGGGGCTAAAACTAAAATAATAGCTATAACACAGTTAACCTCAACAAGTGAAGAAGATATGCAAAGAGAACAAAATATTAAAACTACAATAGAAGAATCTGTTCTAAATTATGCAAAACTTGCAAAAGAAAGTGGAGTAGATGGAGTTGTTTCTTCTGTTCTTGAAACTGCAAAGATTAGAAAACAAAGTGGAAATAACTTTTTAATAATAAATCCTGGAATTAGATTAGAAGAAGACTCTAAAGGTGACCAAAAAAGAGTTGCCACACCAAATGTTGCAAAAGAAGAAGGAGCATCATATATAGTAGTAGGGCGTTCTATAACTTCGTCTGAAGACCCAGTTGGAAGATATAGAGTTATAAAAACGATGTTTGAGTAAAAGTATATAGTTATAAAATAATTTGTTTAAAAAAATGGAGGGAAAATGCTAGATAGAGAAATTATAAATTCATTGTTAGAGATAAAAGCGGTTGAATTAAGAGTAGATAAGGAAAACTGGTTTACTTGGACATCGGGAATAAAGTCACCAATCTATTGTGATAATAGACTTACTATGTCTTATCCCAAAATTAGAAGACAAGTGGCAGAAGGTTTTGTAAAAAAAATAAAAGATTTATATCCAAATGTAGAATGTATAGTGGGAACAGCAACAGCTGGGATTCCTCATGCAGCTTGGATAAGTGATATAATGAATTTACCTATGCTTTATGTTAGAAGTTCAGCAAAAGAACATGGGAAAACAAATCAAATTGAAGGTAAAATAGAAGTAGGGAAAAAAGTTGTAGTTATAGAAGATTTAATTTCAACAGGAAAGTCATCAGTTATTGCTGCAAAAGCATTAAAAGAAGCTGGTTTTGAAGTATTGGGTGTTATTGCAATATTTAGTTATAATTTAGATAAAGCTAAACAAAAATTTGATGAAGAAAAAATACCATTTAGTACACTTACAAACTATGATGTGTTATTGGAACTTGCAAAAGAGCAAGGTCTTATAGGTGAAAAAGAAAATGAAATTCTTTTAAAATGGAGAAATGAATTATAAAAGGAAAAGAATATGAAAAGAGTATTTGACCAACATTTACATTCAAGTTTTTCATTTGATTCAAATGAGAAATTAGAGAATTATTTAAAAGTAATGAAGGATAATGACTTGATTACAACAGAACATATGGATTTTTCAAATCCAAGTACAAATTTCAAAGATGAATTGTTAGATTATAAAAAGTATTCAGAAAAAATAGATGAGCTAAATAAAATTTATGGAAGTAGATTTTATAAAGGTATAGAAATAGGTTATTTAAAGGCTAAAGAAGCAGATATTTTAGAGTATTTAAAAGATAAAGAATTCGATTTAAAATTACTGTCTATTCATCAGAATGGGAATTTTGACTATATGCATATGGGAAACGGTAAAATTGATTTAGAAAAGCATATTCAAGAATATTATAGCTTAATGATAGAAGCATTAGAAAGTTCAGTTGAGGCAAATGTATTAGCTCATTTTGAATATGGAGTTAGAAATATTTTAATATCTGTGAAAGACTTAGATAACTATGCCTCAAAATATCTTGATAAAGTAGTAGAGTTGCTTATAAAAAAGGAAATGGCATTAGAGTTGAATACTAAAAGTATGTATTTGTATGGAAAAGGATCTTTATATAAGTACATGGTTGAAAAAGCTGTGAAAAAAGGATTGAAATTATTTAGCTTGGGATCAGATGCTCATGATATTTCAAAATATGCATATGAGTTCGATGAGGCTTCAAAAGTTTTATTAGAGAATGGAATAAGAGAAATAGTATTTTTTAAAGGGAGTAAATTAGAGTTTGAAAAAATATAAAAAAGACAAGCTATATGCTTGTCTTTTTCTATGACAAATTCTTATAAATATTCAAGGCAAAAATTGTTTTCATATCATTAGAAACTTTTGAAACTTCATCTAAATTAAACCATTGAGGAAATAAATCTTCCCCATCATCAAGCTTTAACTCTTTAGGAATGATATCATCAGATTTTAATTTTATTATATAAATAAAAATTTTCTCAGTTGTATATCCAGGTGAAACATAGAAACCATCTTTTGAAGCATATATAATTTCAAAATCTTTTTTTTCGTAGCCAGTTTCTTCACGCACTTCTCTAAATAAAGTGTCAATAGGTTCCTCACCTGCGTCAATAAGACCAGCTGGGATCTCAAAAATGTTCTTTTTTGCACCAGGTCTATATTGATTAACAAGCAGAGTTTTTGTAGCATTGTAATTTAAAATTAAAGTGGCAATGGCATTAGATTTTTCTAAATATTCAAAGTTAAAATTAGCCTTAGGATTTTTTTCAAGAGCTACTTTTAAAAATTTTAATTCAGGTATATTAAGTATTTTCATTGGATATCCTCCATATTTTTTTCTTTTTCACGTTCATTGATAGCTTTTTGAATATCTTTTAAAAAGGTCATATGTTGTTTTTGGACATTTATTTTTCTTGTGTTATTATTATCACTAATCATATTAAAAATTGGTAGTAAAAAGCCAGCCACAATACCAGCTGCAAATCCATTATTATACAGATTAAGCCCACCATGAACCAGACCAATATTTTGAACAACCGCAAGGTGAAGCCCACCAGCCACAATACCAGCCACAGGGCCAAATATACCAGCAATTGGGGCTAAGGCAGTACTAAAAAGTCCGGATATTGCAAGTGTAAATGAATCTATATCGGTTCCAAATTTAGCTAGAAGAACTCCCAATAAGATTGGAAGAGTGTTTAAAACATTTTTTCCATTTGCTGAAAATCCAACTAGAGTGAATAAACCAGCTAAAACAGGACCATTGAATGTTTGCTCAGTAATAGAAACAAAAAGTACACCTATGAAACCTGAAATTCCCATATTTATAAAAGAAAGACCATACCCATATTTACAGGTAAAATCTGATTTATAGCCATTATCTTGAAGAAGCTGAAAATAACCGTTAAAAGAATTATCATTGATGTAATAACCCACTATAACAAGTGCCAAAAAGGCAGAGGAACAGATAAATTTTAATGCCATATCGTATTCAGTAGAAATTAAATTTTGACGAGCAATTTCAAAGTTATACATTTTTAAAATAGCAACCATAACAGCACCAAGAATTCCGGCTGTAAAACCAAGGTTGTATAAATCAAAACCTTCATGAAATTCATAACAGCTCTTGGATAAAGGCACAACAATAAAACCAATAATGACACCTATTAGTATAGCATTTATAAAGGATGCTTCATTATAGATACTATTCTTACTAAATGCCACAGCACTAACAAAAGGTGCTAAAGCACTTGAAAATGATATAGTTGTTAAACATTCAGAAAAAGGAGTGGTAGAATAAATACTATAAAGAATACCTCCTAAATAGAATGGCAAGATATTTAAAATATTTTTACCAAAAAAGGAAAAACCGAAAACTGTAAAAAATGACGCAATAACAATTCCATTTATTTTTACTTTAAACAATCTCACAAGAAAGTAGTTAAAAAATAAAATTAAAAAGGCATTTATAAATGCAGCTCCAATCCCACCAACCAGTATGAAATCAGTAACAAGAATGGCAGGAGAAGTTATTATTTTAAAAAGACCAAGCAATACATTCTCTCTTTCATGTATAAATATATAAATTGAGAAAAAAACTAAAATTATAGAGGCTAAAGAGAAAGTTAAAATTTCTATGTTTTTCATTCTTTTAGCAAATTTATCCATATTTCACCTCTTAAAAATATTTTAGATAGATTATACATTATTATCAAAACTAAGGCAACAAAAATATATACCTAATAAATGTTTGATATCATTTATATATTTAAAACTAAAATATAGAAATTGGATAGAAAAACAAACAGAAATTTAGTAGAATAAATAAAAAGGAGTTGTTAATATGAGTTATTATGTATATATGCTAAGGTGTGACAATAATAGTATTTATACTGGAATTGCGAAAGATTTTCAGAAGAGATATGAGAAACATATAAATGGGGAAGGGGCTAAGTATACTAAGATTTATAGACCTATAAAAATAGAAAGAGTTTTTTTAAGTGATGATAGATCAAGTGCTAGTAAAGTTGAAAAATTTATACAAAAAAAAAATAAAATAGAAAAAGAATTATATATCAAAGAGCCAAGTCTTCTAATAGAAAATATTTTAAAATCAATAGGAATTAAAATAACAGAAAAAAAAATTTAAAAAAATGAAAAAAAAGTTTGACAATATTCTTAAGCTATGGTATTATAACAAATGTCCCAAGGGACACAGAATATAAATGCCTGGATGGCGGAATAGGTAGACGCACAGGACTTAAAATCCTGTGGTACTTAGTACCGTGCCGGTTCGATTCCGGCTCTAGGCACCATTTATATCGCGGGGTAGAGCAGTCTGGTAGCTCGTCGGGCTCATAACCCGAAGGTCGTAAGTTCAAATCTTGCCCCCGCCACCAAAAAAATAATAGTAGTGAATTATGCGGGAATAGCTCAGTTGGTAGAGCGTCAGCCTTCCAAGCTGAATGTCGCGAGTTCGAACCTCGTTTCCCGCTCCATTTATTTTATGCGTCATTAGCTCAGTAGGTAGAGCACACGACTTTTAATCGTGTTGTCACAAGTTCAAATCTTGTATGACGCACCATCTATATGTGTCTGTAGCTCAGCTGGATAGAGCAACGCCCTTCTAAGGCGTGGGTCAGGGGTTCGAATCCCTTCAGACACGCCACTTGTGGATCCATAGCTCAGTTTGGTCAGAGCACTCGGCTCATAACCGAGTGGTCGCTGGTTCGAGTCCAGCTGGATCCACCATTTTTTTTATAAGCCTGCCCCGTTCGTTCAGTGGTTAGGACATCAGATTTTCACTCTGGAAACAGGGGTTCGATTCCCCTACGGGGTACCACTTTTGGAAGGCTATCCTAATTGGTAAGGAACCGGTCTTGAAAACCGGCGTCGTAAGACTTTAGAGTTCGAGTCTCTAGCCTTCCGCCATTTTTAAGAAAAGCCCAGATAGCTCAGTCGGTAGAGCAGGGGACTGAAAATCCCCGTGTCGGTGGTTCGATTCCGCCTCTGGGCACCACTTTTAAAACTTTATGGTCGCATAGCTCAGTTGGGAGAGCACCTGCCTTACAAGCAGGGGGTCACAGGTTCAAGTCCTGTTGTGACCACCATTTTAATTAAATACTGGGGGTGTAGCTCAGTTGGTTAGAGCGCCTGCCTGTCACGCAGGAGGTCGCGAGTTCGAGCCTCGTCACTCCCGCCATTTAAAAAAGATTTATCCAGCAATATAGCTGGTTTTTTTATTATATGGAAAATTTTTTTCAAATATATAAGTTATGGCTGTAAAAGTTTTGTGAGTTTTAGAAAAAGGAAGTATTTATATTCATATAAAAAGCAACTCAGAAAAATGCTTCAGAGTTGCTTACGATTAATCTATTTTATTGTTATCAATCCCATTTAACAAAGATGTATAAACGCCATTTTTTATTTTTCCAACTAAAACTTCATTGAAATACACATCTGCGTCTAAAATATTATCGATATTATTGATATCTAAAGGTTCACTTGCCGTTGGATTGATACTTATCCAAGAATAGTTTATAGTATTTTTTTCTTTAAAAAGATTTTTACCTAAAATTTTAGTATTTTTTAACTCTACAAAATTTTCATCAGCAGTGTATATATCAATTTCACCTTGCCAAATATCATTTTCTAATTGATATGTCCCATTAGCAAATATTTTAAAATCACCATTTTCAGAAGAATCAATTTCAAAATTTCCAGTAGGGATACCCAAATGGTATTCGATAATATAAGAGTTATCATTATCATCTAGGACTTTAAACATACCAGATCCTAATACAGAACCAATTTTTATTTTATTTACAGATTTATTTGTACTATCATAAGAAATACTAGCATCTTTTTCATCAATTAAAATTTTATCATCTTCTTCTGCATAGATTAATAAGTCTTCCATATTTGTCATTTCTCCTTTAATCATAGGGACTTCATATGCTTGCCCTTCATCATCATAGAAGAAATACCTATTATCTTTGATAGAAGATATTTTTTTATCTGCATTTAAGATATCGACTTGTGAAAAAATATTTACAGGGTTTTCTAAATACCATTTTAGAGTTGGCTTAGCATTTTTTAAATCAATAAAATTTTCTGGTTTAGAAATTATATTCAGATATTGAGTTCCAATGATAGCAACATTGTTACCATTATAATCAAATATTTTTACAGAGCCAGTAGCAATATCATTGACATAGTCAAAAAGTACATCAACTTCCATCATTTTTTGAGTTTCATTAAAATAAATAGTTTTTCCTGTTGGCTTACCATCAACATAGTACATATCATAATTAAGACCTAGGATTAAATCTTTCCCTTTTAAAATACCAGTTGCAGGTTTATCTTGGTCATAAAGAAGATAAAGTCCATTTTTATTTTCAATTGTTAAAGGTCCTTCAAGAAAAGTTTCTTTCTTTTCTTTCTTACACGACAGAACAAATAATGTAAAAATTAAAAGTGTAAATATCTTTAGCTTTTTCATTTTTATTTCCTACCTATTTTCATTGCTAACATTTAAGGTAGCAATTCCATTTAATTCTAAATTTGCAAAACAGTCTTCAATTTTACTTGTATTCTTTAACTTATAATAAGCAGCTTCAGCAATCATAGCAGCATTATCTGTACAAAGTTTCATACTTGGATAAATGACTTTAATATCTTTTTTTTCAGCCATTTCTTTAAGTTGCTTTCTAAGTAAGGAGTTTGCAGCAACTCCACCAGCCAACATAATAGTTTTAACATTTTTTTCTACTGCAGCTGAAATTGTTTTATCACAAAGGATATCCACAACTGTTCCTAAAAAAGATGCTGCCAAATCTTCTTTTTTATACTCTTCATTTTTCATTTTCATTTTATTATCAAAGTTTATTATAGCAGTTTTTATTCCAGAGAAGCTGAAATCATACTTGGCTACTTTTGGTTTAGTAATCTTTAAAAAATTTCTATTTCCTTGATAATACATTTTATCAATTACAGGCCCGCCAGGATAACCCAATCCTAAAACTCTTGCAACTTTATCGCAGCTTTCACCAACTGCGTCATCTAAAGTTTCTCCTATATTTATAAAATTATGATTTTCATCTATATAAATTATATTAGTATGTCCGCCAGAAACAACAAGTGAAATACAAGGTAATTTTACCTCATGTTCTAAAAAGTTTGCATAGATATGTCCTTTTATATGATGAACGGGGATAATTGGAATATTTTTGGCATAAGAAAGCCCTTTTGCAAAAGATATACCAACTAATAAAGCTCCAATAAGACCAGGAGCATAAGTAACAGCTATATAATCAACATCATCTAAAGTGAGTTGAGCTTCAGCTAAACTTTCCTCAAGAACAGTGGCGATATTTTTTATATGTTGTCTTGAAGCAATTTCAGGAACAACTCCTCCATACTCCTTATGAATTTCAATTTGAGAAGAAATATTATTAGATAATATTTCTTTTCCATCCTTAACAACAGCTATAGAAGTTTCATCACATGAACTTTCTATACCGAGTATAATCATTTCTATTCCTCCTTATCTAAAGAAGATATTGCTTTCTTAATATCTCCATAAGTAAATCCTCTTCGCATTAAGCTTGCAACTTTTTTGTTATATTCTTTATTTCCTAACTTTAGCCACAAGTTTTTGATATTTTCTATTTCGTTTTCTTCGTTGTTATAAAGAATATCATGAATGGATTCCCTGTCTAATCCCATTTGCTGAAAAAAATAACTAAGTTTATTTTTTCCATAATTAGAATGTAATTTAGCATAAGATTGAGCTTTTTCAAAATCATTTAAATAACCTTTATCAGAAAAATATTCTATGACATCTTCTATGATATCTGGAAAATTAAGCTTTTCTTTCAACTTATTTGAAAGTTCTTTTTTAAAGTAATCTCTTTTTAGAAGCATATTATAAGCAGAGAGTTTTAATCTATAATAAACTAAGGAATAGAACTCCTGCTCACTTAAGTTATCTTTATTATTTAAAGAGAATTTAGAATACATTTCTTTAGTTAGAAAAATAACTTGACCATCTTCTAAGAATAATTTATTCCCCTTGATCGAAATCTTCATCAATTACAACATCCTCATCTATTTCTAAATTTTCTGATCCAGCACTGGTTTTTCTTTTTTTAGAACTAGAATTTCCAGAGTTTTTAATAGCTTCTTTTAACTCTTCTTCAATTGTAGCTAACAATTCTGGATTTGTTTCAAGTTCTTTTCTTACATTTTCTTTTCCTTGACCTAAGCTTTTATCTTTATAGCTAAACCAAGATCCAGCTTTCACAATAATATCTTTATCTATTGCAGCAGATATAATTTCTCCTACTCTTGAGATTCCCTTTCCATACATAATTTCAAAATTAGCTTCTTTGAAAGGTGGAGCGACCTTGTTTTTTGTAACTTTTACATTTGTATCGTTACCTATAACATCATCTCCTTGTTTAATTCCACCGACTCTTTTTACTTCCATTCTAACAGAAGCATAGAATTTTAAAGCCTTACCTCCAGTAGTAGTAATTGGAGAACCATATGTTATACCAATTTTTTCTCTAACTTGATTTATAAAAATCATAGTAGTTTTAAATTTATTAAGATTTGCTGTCAATTTTCTTAAACCTTTAGACATAAGTCTTGCTTGTAACCCCATTTGTTGATCTGACATTTCACCATCAATTTCAGCTTTAGGAACAAGAGCTGCAACAGAGTCTACAACTATGACATCAATTGCTCCAGATCTAACTAAAGTATCAGCTATTTCAAGAGCTTGTTCTCCATAGTCAGGTTGAGAAATTAAAAGCTCGTCCACATCTACCCCTAAGGCCTTAGCATAAACCGGATCAAGAGCATGTTCAGCGTCGATAAAAGCAACTATTCCACCTTGTTTTTGAGCTTCTGCAATGATATGTAAAGCTAGAGTAGTCTTTCCTGAACTTTCAGCTCCATAGATTTCAATAATTCTTCCTTTTGGAACTCCACCAACACCTAAAGCTATATCAAGATTAATACTTCCAGTGGGGATAGCTTCGACATTCATACTTGCTTTTTCACCAAGCTTCATGATAAGCCCATCTCCAAATCCTTTTGTAATACTAGCCATTGCATCTTGAATTGCTTTTTCTTTTGCCTCTTTTTCAGTTTTTTTCGTTTCTACTGTAACTTTTTTAGCTTTAGCCATATTTGTTCCTCCTTTTTAGAATTTATAGCTGAAAAATAAATTATTTTTATAAAAAATGCTTATAAACTCCACAATAATTCTTTTTAATTAAATTTATTTATTATCTTCAAATGTCTTATATATTATATCATAAACATAGTTATAACTTAAATTTTTCATGCAGTCAAAATGTTTTTTTGGACAAATTTTATCTCCATGTAAACTACAAGGAGAACATTTAGAATTTTTATAAATTAAAGTTGAATTTTTATCTAATTCAAACATTCCTGGACTTGTAGGACCAAAAATAACAAAAGTTCTACATGAAACACCTCTAGCTATGTGAAAAGGTCCGGAATCATTTGTTAATAAAAATTTAGCTTGAGATAGTAAAGCACCGCTTTCTTTTAAATTTAGTTGTCCCGCAAGGTTTATACAGGAGTTTTGACTTATACTATTTATATTTTCACATTTTTGAAAATCTTCTTTACCACCGAGTAAAAGAATTTTATTTCCATATTTTTTATATAAAAGATTTGCTAGATTTCCAAAATTTTCTTCTGTCCACTTTTTAGTTTCTTTAGAAGCTCCAGGAGCAAAAGCAATATAGTCTTTAAAATGTTCATATTTTTTTTCTAAAATTTTATCAAATGAAAAAATTATATCTTCACCTTTGTACTCAAGGTTAAAAGATTTGAAGGCTGAAAAATAATTTTTTATAATTGTATTGTCCACTGTATATTTTATTAGCTTTAAATTTACAAGTATAGACTTCCAAAAAACTCTTTTTTTATAAGTAAAAGTTTTTACTTCATATAAGTGTTTAAGAACAAGTGAAATAATTTTTGATCTAAATTTTGAATGAAGATCAAAGACATAGTCATATTTATTTTTAGATAATTTTTTAGAAAAAACTATTAAGTTTTTAAGTCCATCATATTTTTTATCATACAAAATTAAATTATCTATGTAGGGACATAGACTGATAGCATCTTTAAATTTATCTAAAACTAAAAAATCAATTATAGCATGGGGATATTTTTCCTTAAAAGCTTTTAGAACAGCAGTTGTTAGTATTATATCTCCGATAGAACTTAAACGAATTACAAGTATTTTCACTTATTTTCTCCTAATAAAATTTTTTAAATTTGATAAGAAAGTTAAGAATTTTTTAAATAAAAGAGCGATTTTATAGTAAATAGAAGTTTTATCATAAGAAATTTCTTTTTCTAAACTTTTTTCTAAGTACATCAGTTCAAAAATCTCACCAAATTTTCCATATTTATTTTTTTGAAACTTTGAATCTATAATATAAATTTCATTTTTATTTGTAATAAGAAAATTTGCCAAATGAGAATCTCCATGAAGGAAACCTTTAGAGTGAATTTTTTTTAACTCTTCTATAACTAAATTAATTTCATTCTCATTAATAAAAGGTTTTCTTCCATCAACATATTCATAAACTAAAAAATTTTTTTCATAGAATATTGGAGTAGCAGTTTTAAAACCTAGAGAATTAATCTTTTGCATTTGTTTAAATTCTCTTTTACTTTCTCCACCACGAAAAATGGCAAGAAATCTTTGCCATTTTCTAGTGTTTTTTTCAATAGGTTCTTTATATACATAAAGTTTATTTTGGTATATAAATGTAAAAACATAGCTTCTATGGTCTTTTTTTAAAATTTTTTCAATTTTTAGATTATTTGCTAAAAGTTTTATAATTTCCTCTTTCATTTTATACATCCTAGCTTAATTTATTTTGAATAAAGATAGTTTTTAATTTCCCTTTCTAAGGATTCAGGAAGAATTTCTCTCATACATCTAAAATGTTTTTCAGGGCAAGAATTTCCTCCATGTATTCCACAAGGTCTGCAATAAAGATTATTAACCTCAAAGACAGTACTATTTTTAGACCAAGGAAAAAATCCAAATTCTTTAACTGTTGGTCCAAAAATTCCAAAAATTTTTGTTTTTGGGAATGCTGAAGCTATATGAATAGGAGCTGAATCATTTGATATAACTAAATCAGAAATTTTACAAAGAGCTGCTAAGTCTAAAAGGGAAATTTTCCCTCTTAAATCTATAACTTTTGGACTTAACTCTAAATTAATTTCTTTTTCTTCTTCTCCACCACTTATAATAACTAGAAAATCTTCTACTTCTGACAAGTTTTTAATTAAACTTTTAAAGTATTCTTCAGGCCATTTTTTTGTAAACCATTTGCTACCGGGAGCAATAGTAATTATTTTTTTATTTGTTTTTCCAATAAATTTTTTGATATTATTGATATTATTTTGATCTGGATACATCTCCAACTCATATCGTTTTTCTGACTTATCAACAAAACTGAGCAATTTTTCAACTTCATGCTTAGTTTTATCATATTTTATTTTTTCAGTGAATAAAAATGATAGGCTTGCGACATCGTAGCCTATTTTTATTTTTGCTCCACTAAAAAAACTAAGAATAGAACTTCTAAAATATCTGTGGGGACATAGACATAAATCTATTTTTTTTGCTCTTAGAGAAAAAGTTAATTTTATAAAAGCAGAAAATCCTTTATCATTACCATGCTTATCATAACAGATAATTTCTTTTATTCGAGGATTATTTGCTAGAACTGCTTTTCCAAGAGGTGTTGTTAAAAAAAATATATTTGAATCAGGATATTTATCTTTTAATTTGGCAATCAATGCAGTCGAAAGTACAATATCACCTATAAAAGCAGTATGTATTATCAATATATTCATATTAAGGCCTCTAAAATTAAATTAGTTATTTTTTCTTCTATTTCTTTTGAGAAATTATCAAAATAAGGATTTTTATAGTTTTCAGTTTTGTTATTTTCGTCAGGAATTACATAATCAACAGATAAATTTCCTAGGACTCCCCATCTAGTTGGATGTTGAGTTTTTTTATTAGGGTAGATAGCAACAATTTTTTTATTTAATGCCCCTGCAATGTGAGTAGGACCTGTTGAAGCTCCTAGATATACATCAGCTGAATTAATTATAGATGCAGTATTTAATATACTTGCACCATTTGCAAAAATATAAGTATTTTCTTCATTTATTAAAGTTTTCAAATTATTAGCTCTTTCTTCATCGTTTATGTGACAAGTAATTATGATATTTAATTTTGAATTAAATTTATTTCTTACACTTTTTAAAATTTGAGCATATTCTTCATCTCTAATATTTTTAGCTGAACCTCCAATAAAAGGATTTACAACTAAAACTTTTCCTGAAATATTATTTTCTTTGAAATATAAATTAGCAACATTTATATTTTCTTCGGTTAGTATAAGTTTTGTATTTAACTCATAGCAAGCACTAAATTTTATAGGATTTAATTTTTTAACTAAATCTAAATTATATTCTCCTTCGTTCTTAATAGATCTTGATCTTTTTTGGAAAACACCTTTATTATAAGTAAAAATAGAATTCAATTTTGACAAAGGTCCTATTCTTATTTTTGCCTTACTAGCCTTAGCCAAATTTGCAATATATTCATCGTTGTATAACGCAATAAAAACATCCGCTTTAAAATAAGAGATTTTTTCAAGTAGTTCAGCTTTACTGAAGTCATCAATTTTTATAATTCTATCAATGTATGGTAGATTACGGATGATATCGTAATTATAAGCTTTGACTAAAACAATTAACTCCGCTTTTGGGTACATTTTTTTTAGCATAAAAAAACTAGGGATAGAAAGAACTAAATCCCCAATTTTATCAGTTCGTGATACTAAAATTCTTTTAATCTCCATTTTTAAAACCTTCTTTTATATAAGCATTGTTTCTATAAATTTCCTTTAGTTTATAATATTTTACCATGGTATATAATGAACTTGTAATTGCAAGAATAAAACCTTCCAATCCGTCTAAAAAACCTAACCTAAAAAAATACATTCTTATAAACTTATATATTGGATTTAAAACTATCGAAACAAGACTAGCTTTCTTATTTTTTTTGTAGTATTCAATAGCTCCTAAAGTTGTGTATTTATTAAATTTTGTAAAATAATCTTCTAAATCAGAATAACTGTGATGCAGGATATATTCATTAATTTTTCCAATGTGTGAGTTTGTTATAAATTCTTCATGTACATTATTTTCATTGAATCTTCCAGAATTTTTTTTGAAAAGTCGAATTCTATAAGAATTGCTCCAGCCACCATGCTTTATCTTTTTCCCAAAGCAAACAGACATAAAATTGATTTTGAAAACATCAATTTTATCATTTTTATCATCCTTTATATCCGCAATTTTTTTAGCAAGCTCTTCTGAGATTTCTTCATCGGCATCAATATTTAAAACCCATTCAGAAGATGCTAATTCTATGGCTTTATTTCTTTGGGGACCATAGCCCAGCCATTTTTGAAAATAAAATTTTGCATTGAAATTTTTGGCAATTTCTTCAGTTTTATCAGTAGAACCACTATCTACAATGACGATCTCATCAGCAAATTTTTTTACTGATTCTAGAGTCCTTGCCAAATTTTTTTCTTCGTTTAAAGTTATAATCGAAACAGTTAAAGTCATATCATCACCTTATATTATTAAGATAGGAAACCATAAATTTTGCCTAGAATTAAATTTCTGGCAACTAATAAATTAAGTTTAAATTTAGATACAGTATAATTCCGTAGCTCAATTCTTCTAATCATGTCCCAGTTAGCTTCAGGAGAATTTGTACCTTTTTTTGTAGAGATAAAACCAATAACTCCTAAGTTTTTTAAAATTTTTATAGTTCTGTTGTTTCTATGCCCCCAGGGCCAACAGAAAAATTGAACATTATTTCCTATTTTTTTTTCTATTAAATTTTTATTTTCTAAAAATTCATTCTGAATTCTTTTTATATATTCTTCTTCTGTTTCTTTAGAAAAATATTTTTTATTAATATCAATAAAGTTTTGAGCTGCTATTAATTGTTGTTTTTTATCAGTAATATTTACTAATTGTTCATTAAAGAAATTTTTAAAAATATTAAAAAAATCTTTTTTTATTATTAAAGCTGGTCCTGTGTATTCACCACGTTTTGAAAAAATTGGGAAATTATCTTCAGCTTCGCCATATAAATAGATATCAGTATAATCCATTTTATCTTTTTTTGAAAAATCTAAAATTTTTGAGTCAGTGAACATAGCAGTATGTTTATGGGAATGAGCTTGAAAATCTAAAAGTCCACTATCATACATTTCTTTTATTTCTTCCCATGATAAATACTGTTCAGAAAATCCAATGCCACTTTTAAGAAAATTCTTAATTGCTTCATAATTAGCTTCATAATTAAGTTCAATTTTTGGCTCAAATTCTCTTTTATCAGCGATATATAATGTATTTAAAAAAATCGTAGCTTTCATATTATATTTTTTTAGAAGAGGGAAAACATATTTATAATTATCAAAATAACCATCATCAAATGTAATTAATATCGAGTTTTTTGAAGGTTTTTTTGAATAATATTCACTTATAGTAAGAGTGTTCATATTAAGTTTTTCTATTATTTTTAGATGCTCTTCAAAAAGTTCAGGGGGAACATTTGATAGAGGATTTACTTGATGATACAAAAATATAGGAATCCCTTTTTTATTGTAGAAAATTAATGCTATTAATAAAAATAAAAAACAAAGAATTATAGTCATAATTTTACCTTTCTAAAAATTAATTAGTATTATATTATAGCATATTTTAAATAAAAAAGCTGAAGTAATATATAAAAACTTCAGCATAGAATTTTAGTATTAAGCTCCAAGATATGCTTTTTTTACGCTATCATTATGTAATAAATCTTGTGCTTTACCTTCAAGTATAATATTTCCGGTTTCTATAACATAGGCTCTATCTGAAATAGAAAGTGCCATTTTTGCATTTTGTTCGACTAAAAGAATAGTAGTTCCTTTTTCTTTTAATTGTCTGATAACTTCAAAAATTTCTTTAACAAATAATGGAGAAAGTCCCATTGAAGGTTCGTCTAAAATTAAAAGCTTAGGTCTACTCATAAGAGCTCTCCCCATTGCTAGCATCTGTTGTTCTCCACCAGATAAAGTCCCTGCTAATTGATTTTTTCTCTCTGACATTCTTGGAAAAACTTTATAAAAATCTGCTCTATCTTTTTCCATATTAGCAGCACTATCTTTGATAGTAAATTGCCCTAATTTTAAATTATCTTTTACAGCAAGTTTAGAAAAAATTCTTCTTCCTTCAGGAACCTGAGCAATCCCTAATCTACACATATTATGTGCATCTTCTTTTGTTATATCCTTACCTTCAAAAAAAATAGAACCACTTTTTGGTCTGATAAGTCCAGATATAGTTTGCAGAGTTGTTGTTTTACCCGCTCCGTTAGCACCTATGATAGAAACAACTTCTCCTTCTTCTACTTTTAATGAAATACCTTTTAGTGCATGGATATTATCATAAAAAACATGTAAATCTTTAATTTCTAACATAGCCATTATATATCATCCTCCTTACCAAGATACGCTTCCACTACTTTTGGGTTATTTATAACTTCTTTAGGGTCACCACTTGCTAAGATTGTTCCATAATTTAGAACAATAAGTCTTTCACAAATACCTAATACAAGCTTCATATCATGTTCGATTAAAAGTATTGCTATTCCAAATTTATCCCTGATTAATTTTATTGTATTCATTAAATCTTCAGTTTCTTTTGGATTCATTCCAGCTGCAGGTTCATCAAGAAGTAACAGTTTTGGATTGGTAGCCATAGCTCTTGCAATCTCTAACTTTCTTTGTTCACCATAGGGAAGGTTTCCAGCTGGCATATCTGCATATTTATCTAAATCAAAAATTTTTAGAAGCTCCATAGCTTTTTCTCTTGCATCTTTCTCTTCTTTCCAGAATTTAGGAAGACGAAACATACCAGATAAAATTCCGTATTTCATATGAAAATTATAAGCAGCTATAACATTGTCAGCAACAGAAAGATATTTGAATAATCTTATATTTTGGAATGTTCTAGCTAAGCCTTTTCTAACTAATTTTGAAGTAGCAGTTTTTGTTACTTTTTCTCCATTAAAAGTATAATCTCCAGAAGTTGCATTATAAACTCCAGTCAAAATGTTAAATACAGTTGTCTTTCCTGCACCATTTGGTCCTATTAATCCGACAAGTTCTTTAGGTTTAATTTCAAGATTAAAATTGTCAACGGCTTTTAAAGCACCGAAAGTGATACAAATATCTTTTGCAACTAAAATTGAGTTATTTTCCATTTTTATCACTTCCTTTTTTATTAATAAAATAATTGATAATTTTACTTATTTGAAATTCCTCCCTACCAAGTAGACCTTTAGGTCTGAATAACATCATAACTATAAGTATTAAAGGATAGACAATCATTCTATATTCGGCGAAACTACGAAGAGCCTCAGGCAATATTGTTAAAACAATTGCAGAAAGAATAGAACCAGTAAAACTTCCCATTCCACCCAAGACAACCATAACTAAAATATTAATAGAATAATTATAATCAAATTGTTTAGCTCCTAAGACACCTAAATTGTGAGCATAGATTCCACCTGCTATACCAGCAAACACTGCAGATAATACAAAGGCAAAAGTTTTATAATAAGTTGTATTTATGCCTGAAGCCTCACTGGCAATTTCATCTTCTCTAATTGCTAAAATTGCTCTACCATGTCTACTTGTCATAATAGAATACATCAAAATGACAGAGGCAATAGAAATAATGTAAATAATATTAAAGTTATTGATACGAGGTATTCCAGTCAGTCCTTGAGCTCCTCCAGTAAATTTAAAGTATTCAATCAAAACCCTAATAATTTCTCCAAAAGCAAGAGTGATAATAGCCAAATAATCTCCATTTAATCTCAAGGCAGGAATTCCAATGATAAGTCCTATAACTCCAGCTACAAGTCCACCAACTAAAAGAGCTATTAAATATCCTGGAATACCACTGACAATAGCATGTTTAGTTAAAAGTGCAGAGGCATAGGCTCCAACGGACATAAAGCCTGCATGCCCTAGGGTGATTTGTCCAAGGCAGCCAACTGTAACATTCAAACTAACAGCAAGAATAATATTTATTAAAATTAAAATTATAATTCCACTTTGGTACCTAGAGAAAATTCCTGAGCCTATAAGAGAAGAAAATATAAAAAATACAATTGCTAATAAAGTGTAAGTTAATAAATAGCTCAATTTTTTATTTTTATTCATATTACACCTTCTCCTTTAAATTTTTTCCTAAAATACCAGTAGGTTTAAATAATAAAACTACTATTAATATTGCAAAAACAAAAGCATCTGCGAGTTGTGAAGATAGATATGCTCTTGTCAAACTTTCAATAATACCTAAAATAAAACCTCCAAGCACAGCTCCAGGCAGAATTCCTATCCCACCAAGCACGGCAGCAACAAAGGCTTTAATTCCTAACATCGATCCCATAAGTGGTTGAACTTGTGGATAAGCTGAAACATAAAGAACAGAACCAACTGCAGCAAGCCCACTTCCTATTGCAAAAGTGAGTTGAATAGTTCTATCTACATTTATTCCAACAAGTTTAGAAGCAGAATAATCTTGACTTGTTGCAATCATCGCTTTACCATATTTTGTATTTTTCATAAAGAGATGTAAAGCAATTGAAAGTAATATAGTTAAAACTATTGTAACAATTGCACCAAAACTTATTTGTATTCTTCCAAAAGCAAGAGGTGCTTGTGTGAAAACTTTAGGGAATGACCTTGTATTGGGAGTAAAAAGTTTCATGAATACATTTTCTATAAATAAACTTACACCAATTGCAGTAATTAAATTGGAAATTCTAGGAGAATTTCTAAGGGGTCTATATGCAATTCTCTCCGCAATGCAACCTATAATTGCACAAATAATTATTGCGGGAATAATAGTTGCCCATACAGGAAGACCAAAAGAATTAAAAATAGGAATTGAAAATAGAGAAACATACGCCCCTATCATTATTATATCCCCATGAGCAAAATTTATTAATTGTGCTATACCATATACCATAGTATATCCTAAAGATACAAGGGCATATATACTTCCTATTTGTAAACCGTTTATAATTTGAAGTAAAAATTCCATCTTCTATTATCAACTCCTTTTTGATATAAAAAGCCATCTCTCTTTTGGGAAAGATGGCAATTTACATCTTAAACTCAAATACCTACTATTTAGAAATTACAGAATCAAATGTATAATCTCCATTAACTATTTTTATAACAGTAACACCTTTTACAGGGTTATTTTTTTCGTCAAAAGTTAAAGAACCAGTAACACCACTGAATTGTGCTTCTTTTATAGCCTTTGTTAAAGCCTCTTTATCAGTTGTTCCAGCTTTTTCCATAGCTTCTTTAATTAAGTAAACTGTATCATAGCTTAAAGCAGAAAATGCAGAAGGCTCATCATTAAATTTAGCTTTATAATTAGTTATAAAATTTTGAACTTTTTCTGATGTATCTTTTACAGAATAGTGATTAGCAAAATAAACTCCTTCAATTGCAGAGTAAGAAGATTTATCAACAGTTTTTACAACTCCATCCCAACCATCAGGACCTAGGATATTAGATGTTAATCCAACTTCTCTTGCTTGGATGGCGATTAAACTATCTTGTTCATAGTAATCAGGGACAAATAAAACATCTGGATTTTTAGAAGCAATTTTTGTAAGCTGAGATCTAAAATCTTTATCTCCATCAGAATATCCTTCTTGAGCAACTACTTCAATTCCTTGATTTGTAGCTTCTTCAGCAAATGCTTTTGCAACTCCGTCAGAATAGTCACTTGAATTATTTACCATAATAGCAACAGTTTTAGCATTTAAATTATCTTTTGCAAATTTAGCCATAACTTCTCCTTGATAAGGATCTGTGAAACATACACGGAAGATATTAGACCCAGCTTCTGTTATATTCAACTGAGTACCTGTTGGAGTAACCATTGGTATTCCATCTTGAGCTGCCAATTCAGCAACCGCAACAGTAGGTTTAGAAGTAACATCACCTATTAGAGCAACCATTCCCCAATCTAATAGTTTATTATATGCGTTTACAGCTTCTGTTGTATCTCCTTTTTCATCTAAAAGGTTAAGTTCTAATTGTTTACCAAGAATTCCTCCATTAGCATTAATTTCTTCAATTGCTAGTTGAGTTCCATTTGTTGCAGAAATTCCATATATAGCAACAGGTCCAGTTAGAGGCCCGATAGCTCCTATTTTTATAGTTTCAGTAGTTTCAGTGCTTGTTTTTTGTTCAGTTTTTTGCTCACCACAAGCAACTAAAAGCATTGATAGTCCAAGTAAAGTAGAAAAAAATTTTTTCATTAAAATATCCCCCTTAATAAATTTATAATAACATTGTAATATATTATTGGACAATATATCAAAAAAAAATAAATTTGTAAAGTATTTTTTTTAAATATTTTTATATTATTTTTTTGGACAGTGGATAAGATTCTTTTTGATATATATATTTATAAGAAAAAGAGCCGTTGCTTTATTTTTCAGCACGGCTCTTTTTCTTGTAGAAATTAAACTATATTTAAGGAAACGTTATATGATAGTTAATTTATAACATAATTTATAAAAAAAGTCAACAATATTTTTTATTTTTTTAATAAAGAATTAAAATATTAAAGAATTTATAATTTTTAATTAATATAGTATAATAATAAAAAGATATTTATAGATGAGGCGAATAAAATTATGAAAGAAGAACTTGATATAGTTACAGCAGTTTTTAATAATAAAAAAATGATAGATAATATTTTTGAAAATTTGAAGAAGGAACTTATGGAAGTTATTTTTATGGAAAATTTTAGTGTCTTTAAAAAAGCTATATTTATTCAGGGAGTATTTAATTACGCCAATTTAATATTAAATGCAAATCAGACAATGTCGGAAGAAGAAAAAACATTTAAGATGACTGAATTAATTGATATAAGTAGAATGTTAAATGAAACTTATGATGAGAGTATAGTAAAATATAGAAACTGAAAATTGTAAAGATAAAACACTTGACAAAGAACAAAAGATAATTTATAATTAGCAGGTGATATTTTATGATATTAGAAGAATTTATAGAAATAGCAAATCTTTTAGATGTGTATTCAGAACTTTTAAGTGGAAAACAAAAGGAATATATGATAGAGCATTTTGAAAATGATTTATCTTTATCTGAAATTGCTAAAAACAATAATGTAAGTCGACAAGCTGTTTACGATAATATAAAAAGAGGAATAAATCTCTTAAATGATTATGAAAGTAAGTTAGGCTTCTATAAAAGAAAAAAAAATTAATACAGGAACTAAAAAATCTAAAAGATAATTACAGCATTGAAAAATTAGATAAATTAATTGATGAAATCATTTAATAGAGGGAGCTTATGTTAGAAAATTTAGGAAATAGATTTCAAGATATTTTTAAAAAAGTAAGAGGACATGGAAGACTTAGTGAAGATAACATAAAGGAAGCTTTAAGAGAGGTAAAAATGTCTCTTTTAGAAGCAGATGTCAATTATAAAGTAGTAAAGGATTTTACGAATAGAATTAGTGAAAAGGCAATTGGAACTGAAGTTATAAGAGGAGTAAACCCTGCTCAGCAATTTATTAAGTTAGTAAATGATGAATTAGTAGAGCTGCTTGGAGGAACTAGTTCAAGGTTGACAAAGGGAGTTAGAAATCCAACTGTTCTTATGATGGCAGGATTACAAGGAGCCGGGAAAACAACTTTTGTAGGAAAACTTGCAAAATACTTAAAGAAACAGAATGAAAAGATTCTTCTTGTTGGGGTAGATGTATATAGACCTGCTGCTATAAAGCAACTTCAAATATTAGGTGGACAAATTGGAGTTGAAGTTTATGCTGAAGAGAACAATAAAGATGTTGTAGGAATTGCAACAAGAGCAATAGAAAGAGCTAAAGAAATAAATGCTACATATGTTTTAGTTGATACAGCCGGAAGACTTCATATAGATGAAGCACTTATGGAAGAATTAAAAGAATTAAAAAAAGCAATCAGACCTCAAGAAATTTTACTGGTTGTTGATGCAATGATAGGACAAGATGCGGTGAATTTAGCTAAATCTTTCAACGATGCTTTGAGTGTTGATGGAATAATACTTACAAAATTAGACGGGGATACTCGTGGTGGAGCAGCACTTTCTATAAAGGCTGTAGTTGGAAAACCAATAAAATTTATAGGTGTTGGTGAAAAACTAGACGATATAGAAGTATTTCATCCGGATAGATTAGTTTCAAGAATATTAGGAATGGGAGATGTTGTTTCTTTAGTTGAAAAAGCACAGGAAGCAATAGATCAAGATGAAGCAAAGTCTTTAGAAGAAAAAATTAAAAACCAAAAATTTGATTTAGAAGATTTTTTAAAACAGTTACAAACAATAAAGAGATTAGGCTCACTTGGAAGTATTTTAAAAATGATTCCAGGTATGGGACAAATTGGAGATCTAGCTCCTGCTGAAAAAGAAATGAAAAAAGTAGAATGCATAATTCAATCTATGACTAAAGAAGAAAGAAAGAAACCAGAAATTTTAAAGGCAAGCAGAAAACAAAGAATCGCAAAAGGTAGTGGAACTGAGGTTGCTGATATAAATAGACTTTTAAAGCAATTTGAACAAATGAAGTCAATGATGAAGATGTTCAGTGGTGGTAAAATGCCAAATTTAGGTGCTATGATGGGTGGAAGAAATGGGAAATTTCCATTTTAAATAAAATAATAAAAAATTTTTAAATAATAAAAGGAGATGTGAAAAATGTTAAAATTAAGACTTACAAGATTAGGAGACAAAAAAAGACCTTCTTATAGATTAGTAGCTATGGAAGCATTATCTAAAAGAGATGGAGGAGCAGTTGCTTACTTAGGAAATTACTTCCCATTAGAAGATTCTAAAGTAGTATTAAAAGAAGAAGAAATCTTAAAATTCTTACAAAATGGAGCTCAACCTACAAGAACAGTTAAATCTATATTAGATAAAGCTGGAATTTGGGCAAAATTTGAAGCTAGCAAAAAGAAATAATAAAATGAAAAGAAAATTGGAATTTTAAAAGGAGCTTTTGCTCCTTTTTTCTTTTATTTTCAATAAAAAAAGTAAGATGAAAATAATAAAAAAATTGGTTGACAATTTTGAATATAAAGTATAAAATCATTTGTATTTTAAAAATTAAGGGGGAGTGGTAGTTGAAAAGAAAGAATTATGAATTTCCGACAGCTTATACAGTATTATTTTTAATTTTAATTGTGGTTACATTATTGACACATATTATTCCAGCAGGGAAATATTCAAGGTTATCTTATGATGAAAGTGTTAAAGAGTTTGTAATTGAAAAACAAAACTCTGAAAATGTTAATATCGTAGCCAATCAACAAAATTTAAGTGATTTGGGAATTAATATCGATGTTGAAAAGTTTATGAATGGAACAATAAAAAAGCCTATGGCAATTCCAAATACTTATGAAAAGGTGAACGAAAAAAAATCTCAAACTTTTTTAGATTTAATTATTTCACCTATAACAGGGTTAGTTGATTCGATAGATATAATTATATTTGTATTAATTTTAAGTGGAATTGTTGGTGTAGTAAATAAAACTGGGACATTTAACATAGCAATGAAAACTATATCTCAAAAAACAAGAGGAAAAGAGTTTGCGTTAGTAGTGGTAGCATTTTTGTTTTTTGCAATAGGAGGTACAACATTTGGATTTTGGGAGGAAACGATCCCGTTTTATTCAATATTAATTCCATTATTTTTATCTAATGGTTTTGATGTAATGGTACCGATGGCAACAATTTTATTAGGTTCAGCAATAGGATGTATGTTTTCTACTGTAAATCCATTTTCAACAATTATAGCCTCAAATGCAGCGGGAATTTCATTTAATGAAGGCTTAAAATTTAGATTTGTTGCACTTATAATAGTTTCGATTATAGGATTAATGTACCTATATTTATATATAAAAAAAGTGAAAAAAAATCCTGAGAATTCAGTGGTAGCTGACATTCAAGAAGAAAGTAGACAAAAGTTTTTAAAAGGTTTTGATGAAAATCAGGATGAAAAATTGACTCTTAAACAAAAAATGATTTTATTTTTATTTCTGTTTCAATTTGGAATAATGGTTTGGGGAGTTGCATCATTAGGATGGTGGTTCCAAGAAATAGCAGCAATGTTCTTTGCGGTAGCAATAGTAATAATGTTTTTATCAGGTTTAAGTGAAAAAGAAGCTGTGAATAGTTTTATTAGCGGAGCTTCAGAAGTTGTAGGAGTAGCTCTTATAATAGGGTTAGCAAGAGCAATAAATATAATCATGGAAAATGGAATGATTTCAGATACCTTGCTTTATTATTCTTCAAACATTGTATCCGGGATGAATGGAGGATTGTTTTCAGTAGTGTTACTGGCAATTTTTGCATTTTTAGGAATTTTTATACCATCTACATCAGGGTTAGCAGTTCTTTCTATGCCAATATTAGCACCACTTGCTGATACTGTTGGGATTTCAAGATCAGTTGTTGTTGATGCATTTGCATGGGGTCAAGGAATGATACTATTTATAACACCTACGGGGTTAATATTTGTTGCATTGCAGATAGCAGGAATACCGTATAATAAGTGGTTAAAATTTGTGATGCCTTTAATAGTTATAATATGTTTGTTAGTTATAGGGATGTTATTTTTAAAATCATTAATATAAGGGTAAGCTTAAATTCTATAAAAAAAGCTCCATGCCAAATGGGAAAAAATCGAATAAATTTTCAGATAGTTCCAGATATTCTCTGGAGCTATTTTTTTACTATATAGAAAGGTATATATTTAATGTGTTTTTATTATATTTTTGTAAAAAATAAAAAAATATGAAATAAAAAAGCTTTGAAAAACTTAAGCAAAACATTTTGTCTATTTTACAAGCTTATGTTATAATATACGGTAAATAAATAAAATATGGAGGGCATATGAAAAAAGTAGATTTTATTAATTATCCAAAATGTACAACTTGTATAAAAGCAAGAAAATGGCTTGAATCAAATAATGTTAATTTTGAAGCTAGGGATATAGTTCTAAATAATCCAACTGAAGAAGAGATAAAAGATTATTTAAAAAGAAGTGGAAAAGAATTAAAGAAATTCTTTAATACTAGTGGAATATTATATCGAGAAATGAATTTAAAAGAAAAATTGACCACAATGTCAGAAGCCGAAATGATAAAATTATTAGCCAGCAATGGAAAATTAGTAAAAAGACCTTTAATAGTTGCTGATAAGGATGTTTTAATAGGATTTAAAGAGGAAGAATGGGCAAAATTTTTCAAAGTAGGAGATGAAAAATAATATGTATGGAATAGGAGAATTAATTACAGCAGGCTTTGCATTGTTTGCTATGCTATTTGGAGCAGGAAATTTAATATTTCCACCGATACTTGGATATGAATTAGGGAATAATTGGATAATTGCTGCGTTTGCTTTTATTCTAACTGGAGTTGGAATTCCTCTTTTAGGTTTAATTTCTGTGGCAGTTACTGGAAAAAGTGTTCATAATTTTGCAGATAAGGTTGCACCATGGTTTTCAAAATTTTATGCAATAGCACTTATTTTGTCAATTGGACCTTTATTAGCTTTACCTAGAACAGGAGCAACGGCTTATGAGGTAACATTTTTTCATGCAGGCTTTACATCGCCAATAATGAAATATGTTTATTTAGGAATATATTTTACAGTGGCATTATTTTTTTCATTAAAATCAAGTGAAGTTGTAGATAGAATTGGGAAAATATTGACACCTATTTTGTTGATAGTTTTATTTGTAATTTTAGTAAAAGGTGTATTTTTTAATGATTTAACTGTTGTTGAGAAAACATTTGAATTACCTTTTAAAAAAGGTTTTATTGAAGGTTATCAAACACTTGATGCCTTGGCTATGATTGTTTTTGCCGGAGTAATACTTAATGCAGTGAGAACAGGGAAAAAGTTAACGAAGCAACAAGAGTTTTCATTTTTGATAAAAACAGGGCTTATTGCAACAATTGGGCTTACGATAGTGTATGCAGGATTAACTTATATAGGAGCAACATTTGGAAACTTTGAATTAGCTTCTGGTGCCGAAAAAACAGATTTATTGGTAAAAATATCAGAAACATTGTTGGGAAATATAGGCTATGTAGTATTAGCTATTTGTGTTGCCGGGGCATGTTTAACAACTTCAATAGGACTTATAGTAACAGTTGCTGAATATTTTAGTACAGTATTGAAAATATCATATGAAAAGTTAGTTATAATAACAACAATATGGGCATATTTTGTTGCAATATTTGGAGTAAATATAATAGTCATCATATCAGTTCCTATACTTATCTTTTTATATCCGATGAGTATAGCATTAATATTTATGAATTTATTTAAAATAGAAAATGACAAAGTCCACAAAGCAGTTGTCTTTATATGTGGAGTAATAGGATTATATGAAGCTTTTGGAGTAATGGGAATAGCTTTACCTGAAAAAATAGTGAATATTTATAATATGTTACCTTTAAGTAATTTAGGATTAGCTTGGCTATTACCAGCATTAGTTGTTGGATTTGTTTGTGGAATTAAAAAGAATAGATAGAGAATAAGCAAGGAAGTTAAAATATATGAGTAATAAAAAAAGAAAGAGTGTTAATATAATTTTTAAAGTATTAATACCAAGACATTTTAGACATTAGCTTGGATACTTATTTTATGCT
Source organism: Fusobacterium gastrosuis (assembly GCF_900095285.1). Classification (GTDB taxonomy): domain Bacteria; phylum Fusobacteriota; class Fusobacteriia; order Fusobacteriales; family Fusobacteriaceae; genus Fusobacterium; species Fusobacterium gastrosuis. The sequence continues at coordinate 753,170 of NZ_LT607734.1, forward strand.
AAAATATTTTAAAAATTAGGAGGAAAAAATGAAAAATGTTTATGATACTCTTATGGAGAGAGGATATTTAAAACAATTTACACATGAAGAAGAAACAAAAGAAATATTAGGAAAAGAAAAAGTTACATTTTATATAGGTTTTGATCCGACTGCAGATAGCTTACATGTTGGACATTTTATAGCAATGATGTTTATGGCTCATATGCAACAACATGGACACAGACCAATAGCTTTAGTTGGTGGTGGGACAGGAATGATAGGGGATCCTAGTGGAAGAACCGATATGAGAACTATGTTAACTAAAGAAAAAATTCAACACAATATAGAATGTATAAAAAAACAAATGCAAAAATTTATAGATTTTTCAGATGATAAAGCTATACTTGTTAATAATGGAGATTGGTTATTAAACTTAAATTATGTAGATTTTTTAAGAGATATAGGGGCACATTTCTCTGTGAATAGAATGTTAGCTGCAGAATGTTTTAAATCAAGGATGGAAAATGGTTTATCTTTTTTAGAATTTAATTATATGCTTATGCAAGGATATGATTTCTATGTTTTAAACAAAAAGTATAATTGTACTATGCAATTAGGTGGAGATGACCAATGGTCGAATATGATAGCAGGAGTTGAATTAATCAGAAAAAAAGAGAGAAAGTCTGCTTATGCAATGACTTGTACTTTATTAACTAACAGTCAAGGTCAAAAAATGGGTAAAACAGCTAAAGGAGCTCTATGGTTAGATCCGGAAAAGACAAGTCCTTATGAATTTTACCAATACTGGAGAAATATAGGAGATGCAGATGTTGAAAAATGTTTAGCTCTTTTAACTTTCTTACCTATGGATGAGGTAAAAAGATTGGGAGCATTAAAAGATGCTGAAATAAATGAAGCCAAGAAAGTTTTAGCATATGAAGTAACTAAACTTATTCATGGAGAAGAAGAAGCTAACAAGGCTAAAGAAGCAACTGAAGCATTATTTGGGGCTGGAAATAATTTAGAAAATGCTCCAACTATTGAACTTTCGGTAGAGGATTTTGGGAAAGAACTTTTAGATATTTTAGTAGACAGAAAAATTATAAAAACTAAAAGTGAAGGAAGAAGACTTATTGAACAAAACGGATTATCATTGAATGAAACCAAAATAGCAGATGTAAAGTTTTTAATTTCATCTGAAACTTTAGGACTTTTAAAAATAGGTAAGAAAAAGTTTTATAATATAATAAAAAAATAAAATTATTAGGTGATATTTTGTCTGAATTGAAAATTAGAAATATGGAGAAAAAAGATATAGAAATAATTTATAAACATATTCATCATGGTTATGTGAGTAAATATTTCAAAGATGAAGAAACTCAAAGAGTATATCATAATGAAAAATATGAGATGCTTCTTTCAGTTAAAAATAATATTTTTCATATTTTTGAGGATAATTCAGGCAATTTTATTGCCTTTGTAAGCTATAAAATAGATAGAACCACATCAGAAATAGCTATATTTTTAAATAAAGAGTTTCGTGAAAAAAAATTATCAAAATTGATTTTAGAAAAAAGTATAAATAAATTTAAAAATGAAAATAAAAATATAACTTATTTGGAGGCATATATTTTAGAAGAGAATATAGTTTCTAAGAAATTATTTTCTAGTTTTAATTTTAAAAGTATAGGTAAAAGTAAAAAAGAGGAAATTGATTATTTAATTTATAGGAAAAAATTATTTGATGAATAACGAATTGAGGAAACAATGACAAAAAAAGAAAAAGTAAAAAATATTTTGATAAAAATGGAAGAGAAATTTGGGAAGCCTCAATGTGCTTTGAACTTTAATAGTCCATTTGAATTGCTGGTAGCAGTAATTTTATCAGCACAATGTACTGATGTTAGAGTCAATATTGTAACAAAGGAAATGTTTAAAGAAGTAAATACACCAGAAGATTTTGCTAATTTACCAATAGAAAAGATAGAAGAATATATAAAAAGTACAGGTTTTTTTAGAAATAAAGCAAAAAATATAAAAAAATGTAGTGAGCAACTTTTAGAAAAATATAGTGGAGAAGTCCCACAAGATATGGAACAATTGACTGAATTAGCTGGAGTTGGTAGAAAGACAGCTAATGTAGTTCGTGGAGAAGTTTGGGGACTAGCAGATGGAATTACAGTTGATACTCATGTAAGAAGAATAACTAATCTTATAGGACTTGTTAAAAATGAAGACCCAATAAAAATTGAGAGAGAACTTATGAAAATTGTACCTAAGGAATCTTGGATAGATTTTTCACACTATATCATTTTACATGGAAGAGATAAGTGCATTGCTAGAAGACCTAGATGTAGTGAATGTGAAATTAATGAATATTGTGATTTTGGGATAAAAAAATTAAAAGAAACCATTTAAAAATAATGGTTTCTTTTTTATATGTGTATTTTAGAAAAGTCTTAGTTTTATTTGATAATTAAAAATATTTTAAATTATTATTCTTGACAATTATAGTAAATAATGATATAAATTATACAGAGATAATTAGGGAGATGAGATTTTTATGAAAGTTTATTTAGATAACAATGCCACTACAAAAGTGGATGAGAAAGTATTGCAAGCAATGCTGCCGTATTTTTCAGAATATTATGGAAATCCTTTTAGTTTACATTTGTTTGGGACTGAAAGTGGTAAAGCAGTAGCAGAATCAAGAAAAAAAATAGCGGATATATTAAAAGCAAGCCCTAGCGAAATTATTTTTACAGCATCAGGAAGTGAATCGGATAATTTAGCTGTAAGAGGAATAGCTAGAGCATATAAACATAGAGGGAAACATATTATAACAAGTTCAATAGAACATCCTGCAATAAAAGATACTTTTATAGATTTAATGGAAGATGGATTTGAGGTTTCTGTTATTCCAGTTGATGAAAATGGAGTTCTTAGATTGGATGAATTAAAGAAAGCTTTAAGAGAAGATACAATTTTGATAAGTGTGATGCATGCTAATAACGAAGTTGGAAGTTTTCAGCCGATAGAAGAAATTGCAAAGATAGCAAAAGAAAGGAAAATAATATTCCATGTAGATGCTGTTCAAAGTATGGGAAAAGTAGAAATTTATCCTGAAAAAATGGGAATAGATTTATTATCTTTTTCAGGTCATAAATTTCATGCTCCAAAAGGAGTAGCGGTACTATATAAAAGAGATGGAGTTCGTCTAGGGAAAGTTATTACTGGTGGAAACCAAGAAGGTAAAAGAAGACCAGGGACATCAAATACACCTTATATAGTTGGGATAGCAACTGCTTTAGAAATGGCTGTTGCTAATATGAAAGAAGAGTGGAAAAGAGAAGAAGAGTTAAGAAATTATTTTGAGGATGAAGTTTTGAAAAGAATTCCAGAAGTAGTAATAAATGCAAAGTCAGTTAGAAGATTGCCGGGAACATCAAGTATAACTTTTAAATATTTGGAAGGAGAATCAATCCTGTTAAATCTAAGTCTTAAAGGTATAGCTGTAAGTTCAGGATCTGCATGTTCTTCAGACAGTTTGCAACCCTCACATGTCCTTTTAGCTATGGGAATACCTGCTGAATGTGCACATGGAACGATAAGATTTTCTCTTGGAAAGTATAATACGAAAGAAGAGATAGACTATACATTAAATTGTTTAGTTGAGATAATAGAAAAACTAAGATCGATATCACCATTGTGGAATGCATATCAAGCTAAATAGTTAAGAAATAAAAATTAAGGAGATGAATATAGTATGTATACAGAAAAAGTAATGGAACACTTTATGAATCCACACAATGTTGGAGTAATAGAAAATCCAGATGGTTATGGAAAAGTTGGGAATCCTTCATGTGGAGATATAATGGAAATTTTTATAAAGGTAGACAATGGGATTTTAACAGATGTTAAGTTTAGAACTTTTGGTTGTGCATCTGCAATAGCAAGTTCATCAATTTCTACTGATTTAATCATAGGAAAAACAGTAGAAGAGGCACTACAAGTTACAAATAAAGCAGTAGTTGAAGCTTTAGGAGGACTACCAGCAGTAAAAATGCATTGCTCAGTTTTAGCAGAAGAAGCTATTAAAAATGCAATAGAAGATTATATGTCTAAAAGAGATGCAAAATAATATAAAATTAAAAGGGATTTCTAATTAAAAGAAATCCCTTTTATAATTACATAAGAAAGTGCAAATTTATTATATTTAATTTGTGTTTTTATACAAAAACATTGTAAGCTTAAGATATTTTTAAAATTTACTACTTCCAAATTTTCCAGAATAATAATCAATATTAGCTTGCATTATTTCTTCTTGAGTATTCATAACAAATGGACCTTGAGCAACAACAGGCTCATTTAGAGGTTGTCCACTTAATATGACTACTTCCGCTTGGTCAGATAAACTTTCCAAAGAAAATTCACCTTCAATATTATTAAAAAGTACAAAATCTCCAGAATTTATATTTTTTTCATCATTTAATTTTAAAGAACCATTTATTACAAGAAAACCTGTATTATAGTCAGCCGGTTCATTTAAAGAAATATGTGAATTTTTATTTAAGGCAACTCTGTACATATTTATAGGTGAAAATGTTAAAGCAGGCCCCTTCACTCCCATAACTTCTCCAGCAATTATAGAAATTTCACCAGAATTATTTTCAAGAACAATTTTTCCCATATTTTCGTTGGTAAGAGCTTGGTATCTTGGCTCAGTCATTTTAAATTTTTTAGGTAAGTTTACCCAAAGTTGAATCATATGGAAAGTTCTGCCTTTTTTTGCATATTCTCTTTCATGGTATTCTTTATGAAGGATACCAGATCCCGCTGTCATCCATTGGACATCTCCAGGTCCTATTACACCACTATTTCCTCTATTATCATTATGTTCTACTTTTCCGGCTATTGCAAGGGTAACGGTTTCAAAACCTCTATGTGGATGAGCCCCAACCCCTATTGTTTTTTCTTTTCCTTCAAAAAAGTAAGGTTCATTATAATCCATTAGTAAGAATGGAGAAAATCTTTCAAAAAAATTTTTATCTTGAGATCCTGGGAAATATTGTTTTACCCTAAAACCATCACCAACCCAATGTATATTATTTTCTTTTATTATTCGTTCAATTGTTCTAAATTTCTTCATCTTGATACTCCTTTACATTTTAAAATTAGTTATCTTTAATTAAAGATAATTTTGTAAAAATATATTACTTAGAAAAGTAAAAAATTAAAATAATTTTCTAAGTAATCTTGAAATTAAAGCTTTTTCTTCTTCTGTAAATTCTGAAAAAAATTTATTTAAGAAATTATCGTGTTTTAATAAAACTTTTTCAAAATGTTCTTTACCTTTTTCAGTTAAATGTAAGAAAAAAACTCTATTATCCAGCGGAAATACTTTTCTTTCTATATATCCTTTATTGATTAATTGATTAACTGTATAAGTCATACTACCACTTGTAATTAAAATTCTTTTTGCCAGAATTTGAATAGGTTGAGGACCTAGAGTATGTATTGCTTCAAGTAAACCAAATTCTGTCATTCCTAGATCAAATTCTCGAAAAATCGTGGTCAAATGATCTTTTAAATTTTTGCTACTTTTTATAATAGATTCAAGCAGTATATAATTTCTTTTCAAATTTTTCACCTCAATTATCTTTAATTCAAGATAATTTTAACATAATTATTTTAAAAAGTCAATATCTGTAAAGGTTGACTTTATCAGCTAACTCCAGTTGCCACAGTACTTACTATCGAAATTATAACTTTCCCTTTAGCCTATTGATTAATTTTTTAAAAAAACAATAGAAATAAATTAATTTAATGCTTTCTTATATACATGTAAAAAGCCTCTTATTTAAGAGGCTTAAAAAACTAGTTAATTTCTTTAACACTTTGAATAAGACTTGCTAAGTTTTGAATCTCACTAGGAATTATTATCTTAGTTGCTTTTCCGTCAGCAATTTTTTCAAAGGCTTCTAAGGATTTTAAAGCTAAAATTTCTTTCACAGGTTTAGCTTCATTAAGAGCTTTTATTGCTTCAGCCTCAGCTTTTTGAATTTCTAAAATAGCCTGAGCTTTTCCTTCGGCTTCTTTAATTCTTACTTCTTTCTCAGCTTCAGCTCTTAAAATAGATGATTGTTTTTCACCTTCAGCAACAAGTATGGCAGACTCTCTAACCGCTTGAGCTTCTAATATTTTAGCTCTTTTTTCTCTTTCTGCCTTCATTTCTTTTTCCATCGCAACTCTTATATCGTTTGGTGGAAGTATAGATTTTAATTCTACTCTGTTAACTTTAATTCCCCAAGGATCAGTTGCTTCATCAAGTTCTTGACGCATTTTTGTATTTATGATATCTCTTGAAGTTAGTGTTTCATCCACCGTCATATCTCCAATAATGTTCCTTAAAGTTGTAGCAGTTAGATTTTCTATTGCAGATATAGGTCTTTCCACTCCATAAGTGTAAAGTTTAGGATCAGTTATTTGGAAATAAACAACAGTATCTATTTGCATAGTTGCATTATCTTTAGTAATAACTGCTTGAGGTTCAAAATCAACTACCTGTTCTTTTAAAGAAACAATTCTTGAAATTCTATCAAAAAAAGGATTAATAAAATTTAAACCTGAATGCAGAGAATCAGAATATTTTCCAAGCTTTTCAACAATATAAACTTGAGATTCTGGAACAATTTTAATAGCTTTTATTGTTATTAAAGCTATAAGAACTAATAGTAAAACAAAAAATGGAACAAAAAACATAATACCCTCCTATTTATTTTTTTATAATTATTTTATTTCCTTTAAATTCTGTTATTGTAGCATTTTCACCAATTGAAAATAAGTCATTACTTAAAGCTGTCCAAATCGCACCTTTAAATCTAACTTCATAAATTTTATCTGGATTATCTTTATTAATAAGATTTATAATTTCAACTTTATATCCTATCATTGATGAATCAAAGTCCTCTTTATTCTTTGACAAAAACTTTTTTGCATAAGGTCTTGTAAAAAGAATAAAAAAAACAGACATAAAGAAGAAAAATAAAATTTCAAAATTTAAATTTTTGAAAAAGAAAGCTATTGCTATTGTTAAGAATGCAGCAAGAGCAAACCAAATAGTAATAAGAGAGGGAATGAAAATTTCAGAAATTGCAAATATAAAAGTTAAGCTTAACCAAAACATAGTTCCCATAATTATAACCTCCTTTGTATTATTTTTCTTTATTATATCATAATATGTATGAATATCTAATTCGCGTATTTTACTTATTAAATATAAATTTTTGTAAAAAAAATATAAAAAAAGTACAAAATTAAGAAATATTTATTGACTATTGTATATAAAAAATTATAAAATAAAAACAAATATATAATTAAAAAATTATATAATTTATAAATAGGTAAACAAAAGAATAAAGGGGGCAAAATGTATGAAAGTTTTTAAAACGGCTGATATCAGAAATATCTCTCTATTAGGGCATAGAGGTTCTGGAAAGACTACATTGATTGAATCTCTACTTTATGTGAAAGATTATATTAAAAAGAAAGGAGATGTTGAAGCAGGAACAACTGTTTCAGACTTTGATAAAGAAGAAGTTCGTAGACTTTTTTCAATTAATACATCTCTTATACCTATTGAACATGAAGAATGTAAATTTAATTTCTTAGATACTCCTGGATACTTTGACTTTGTTGGAGAAGTTGTATCATCTCTTAGAGTTTCAGGTTCTGCAGTACTTGTTGTGGATGCAACAGCTGGTGTTGAAGTTGGAACTGAAAAGGCATGGAGAATGTTGGAAGAAAGAAAATTACCAAGAATTATTTATATAAATAAAATGGATAAAGGATATGTAAATTATCCTAAGTTGCTTGCTGAATTAAAAGATAAATTTGGGAAAAAAATAGCTCCATTCTGTATTCCAATAGGAGAAAAAGAAGAATTTAAAGGTTTTGTAAATGTTGTGGATGAAAAAGGAAGAATCTTTAATGGAAAAGAATGTGTTGATGCACCAATACCAGCTGACATAGATATTTCAGAAGTTAAAAATTTATTATTTGAAGCTATTGCAGAAACTGATGAAGAATTAATGGAAAAATATTTTGCTGGCGAAGAATTTACAAGAGATGAAATTATAAAAGGATTACATAAGGGAGTTGTGTTTGGAGATATAGTTCCTGTAATTGTTGGATCAGCGTTACAAGGTATAGGAATTCATACTTTGCTTGACTTTATAAAATTATATATGCCATGTCCAACTGAGTTGTTTAGTGGAGAAAGAATAGGAAAAGATCCTACAACACAAGTTGAAAAAGCTGTTAAAATAACAGATGAGAATCCATTTTCAGCAATAGTATTCAAAACATTAGTTGACCCATTTATAGGGAAAATAACATTTTTTAAAGTAAATTCTGGAATTCTTAGAAAAGAAGCAGAGGTACTAAATACATCTAAGAATAAAAAAGAGAGAATAGCTCAAGTTATAACTATGCAAGGGAATAAGCAAATAGAATTAGAAGAATTACATGCAGGTGATATTGGAGCAACAACAAAACTTCAATATACACAAACAGGAGATACTTTGTGTGATAAGAATTTCCCAGTAATATTCAATAAAATTAATTTTCCTAAACCAAATATTTTTTCTGGAATAGTCCCAGCAGAAAAAAATGATGATGAAAAACTAAGTACATGTATACAAAGAATGATGGAAGAAGATCCTACATTTGTTATGACAAGAGATTATGAAACTAAACAACTTTTAATAGGTGGTCAAGGCGAAAAACACATTTATATCATTTTATGTAAAATAAAAAATAAATTTGGTGTTCATGCAGCAGTTGAAGATGTTATTGTTCCATATAGAGAAACAATTTTAGGAAAAGCAGGAGTCCAAGGAAAGCATAAAAAACAATCTGGAGGAGCTGGACAATTTGGAGATGTATTTATAAGATTTGAACATTCTGATAAAGAATTTGAATTTTTTGATGAAATAAAAGGTGGAGTAGTTCCTAAAAATTATATACCGGCAGTTGAAAAAGGTCTTATAGAAGCAAAAGAAAAAGGATGTTTGGCTGGTTATCCAGTAATAAATTTTAAAGCTACATTATATGATGGAAGTTATCATGCAGTTGATTCAAATGAACTTTCTTTTAAATTAGCAGCAATATTGGCATTTAAAAATGGTATGGAAAAAGCAAAACCTGTTTTATTAGAACCTGTTGTAAAAATGGAAATAGTAATCCCAGAAGAATACATGGGAGATGTAATGGGGGACTTAAATAAGAGAAGAGGAAGAGTTTTAGGAATGGAACCTAATGAATACGGAGATCAAGTTCTACATGCTGAAGTTCCAGAAGCTGAAATTTTAAAATATTCTATTGATTTAAGAGCATTGACACAAGGAAGAGGGGAGTTTTCATATGAATTTGTAAGATATGAGGAACTACCAGAAAATATTTCAAAGAAAGTCATTGAAGAAAGAAATAAATAAAAAAATTTAACAAGGGATGCTATCCCTTGTTTTTTCTTGACAAAGAAATTTTAAAATATTACTATAAATTAATTTAATGGCTATACTTTATATGAAAGGAGCAAAAATGTTTGATAAAGAAATATATGTAGAAAGAAGAAAGAAATTAAAAGAAAATTTTAAAGATGGAATAATTTTAATACCAGGTAACAATTATTCACCTTTAGACTGCAAAGATAATTGTTATCCATTCTTACAAGATGCAACATTCAGATATTACTTTGGTTTATCTCATCCTGGACTTGTTGGTATTATAGATATAGATAATGATAAAGAAATAATATTTGGGAATGACTATACAATATCAGATATTGTTTGGATGGGAAAACAGAAATATTTAAAGGAATTAGTTTTTGAAGTAGGAATAAAAAGATTTATTGAAATAGAAGAATTAAAATCATATTTAGTAAAAAGAAAAAATATAAGATTTACTAATCAGTATAGAGAAGATATAAAAAACTTCATAAGTTCTTTAATTGATATAAATCCTTTTAATTTTGATGATTATACTTCTTTTGAATTAGTAAATGCTATTATCGCTCAAAGAAATATAAAAAGTGATGTTGAAATAAAAGAAATAGAGAAAGCAGTAAATATTACGAAAGAAATGCATTTAGCCGCAATAAAAAATGTTAGGATAGGAATGAAAGAATTTGAACTAGTTGCAGAAGTTGAACATGCAACAAAGAAAAATAATGCTTATTTTTCATTTCAAACTATTTTAACAAAAAATGGTCAGATATTACATAATCATTATTATGGAAATACTTTAAAAAGTGGAGATTTAGTATTACTTGATTGTGGTGCTATAAATGAAAATGGATATTGTGGAGATATGACAACAACATTTCCTGTAAGTGGAAAGTTTTCTGAAAGACAAAAATTAATTCATAATATTGTAAGAGATATGTTTGACAAGGCAGTTGATATATCAAAAGTAGGAGTTTTTTATAGAGATGTTCATTTGGAAGTATGTAAGGTAATGGCAGAAAATTTAAAAAAGATAGGGCTATTAAAGGGTAATGTTGAAGAACTTGTTTCAAAAGGAGCACACGCACTTTTTATGCCACACGGATTGGGACATATGTTGGGAATGACAGTTCATGATATGGAAAATTTTGGTGAAATTAATGTGGGTTATGATAAAGAAATTCAAAAATCAAAGCAATTTGGTCTGTCTTCTCTAAGATTAGGCAGAAGATTACAAATTGGTTATGTCTTTACAATAGAACCAGGAATTTATTTTATTCCAGATTTGTTTGAAAAGTGGAAGAAAGAGAAATTGTATGAAGAATTTTTAAATTATGAAGAGATAGAAAAATATATGGATTTTGGTGGAATTAGAATGGAAAGGGATATTTTAATTACAGAAAATGGAGCAAAAATTTTGGGAGAATCTTTCCCAAGAACAGCAGATGAGATAGAAGAGTTTATGGCGAGATAAAAAAGTTAAACATATAAAAAGATATCCTTTATTTTTAGGAAATTAAGATAAAGAGGAGCGTTATTATATGGATAAAAAAGTAAAAAATATTTATGAAATTTTTAAGCTAATAGTGGAGTGCTCTTATGATGGGATTTATGTGACAGATGGAGAAGCTAATACAATTTTTGTGAATAAATCTTATGAAACGATTACTGGGATACCTAGAAGTAAATTAATTGGAAGTAATATGGAGAAGTTAGTAAAAGAAGGATACTTTAATGAATCTGCATCTTTAAAAGCAATTGCAGCAAAAAAAGAAGTAACAATTTCTCAAACTTTGAAAACAGGTAAAGCTATCTTTGTAACAAGTACCCCAATCTTTAATGAAAAGAAAGAAATTATTTATGTCATGACTAATGTTAGAGATATGGAAGAATTACAAAGACTGGAAACAGAGTTATCTTTAACAAAAAAACTAGCTGAAAAATATCGTAAAGAAATAGAAAACATAAAAAAATATACTATATATAACGAAAACTTTATTACAAATAATTTTAAAATGCAGAGAGTATTAAATTTAATTAATGATGCAGCAAAGTTCAATACTCCAATTCTTTTACAAGGAGAAACTGGAACAGGGAAAACATATCTAGCTAGAATGATTCATGAATTGAGCCCCAGAAGTGAAGAAGATTTTTTTGAAATAAATTGTAGTTCCTTACCAGAAGGGTTAGTTGAATCAGAACTGTTTGGATATGAAAGAGGAGCATTTACAGGAGCATTATCATCTGGAAAAAAAGGGATATTTGAGTTAGCCAATAATTCAACACTTTTTCTAGATGAAATTTCAGAATTAACTTTAGAAACGCAAGCGAAGCTATTAAAAGTACTAGAAACGGGTAAAGTTTTAAGAATAGGTGGAGAAAAATATATAGATGTTAATATAAGATTGGTAAGTGCAACTAATGCAAATTTGCTTGATTTAGTAAAATCTGGAAAATTTAGAAAAGATTTATTTTATAGAATAAATGTTATACAAGTTGAAATACCAGCAATAAGGAATAGAAAAGAAGATATAGAACCTCTTCTAGCAAAGTTTTTGAATTATTATAATTCCAAATATGGGCTTGAAAAAATTTTTTCTAAGGATGTCTATGAAATTTTAATTAATTATTCTTGGCCAGGGAATATAAGGGAAATAAAAAATTTAGTTGAACAAATGATAATTGTAAGTAAAGAAAATGAAATAGAGTATCAGAATCTTCCAGAACATATGCTGGTTAATATTGTGGATAAAATAGAAACGAGAGATATTGAAAAATTTTGTAAGTGTTGTATGGAGGAATATGCTAAAATGCCTTTAAAAGAAGCAACAGAAAAATTTCAAAAAAAAATAATTGAACAGCTTCTAGAGAAAGGAAATACTAGAGCAAAGATATCGAAACTTTTAAAAGTAAATCCAAGTACAATTACTAGAAAAATGACAAAATAAAGAATATTAAATTGCAAAATTGCAAGAATAAAAAAAATATTTTATTTTTGCAATTTTTTTATTGCAAAATTGCAAGTAAGAAATATTAATATTTTTATATGATAATGTGTTTTAATGAAAAATATTGAAAATAAAAGAAAAAATAAAAATATGAACAAAAAAATTCTTGGCATAATTTTTGCTAATAAATAAAATATCAAATTATTTTTAAGGGAGTGATTTTTATGGCATTAATGACAGGAAAAGAATATGTTGAAAGTTTGAGAAAAATGAATATGGAAGTCTATGTTTTTGGGAAAAAAGTTGAATGTCCAGTTGATCATCCTATAATAAGACCTTCGTTAAATTCAGTTATTATGACTTATGATTTAGCACAAAAACCAGAATACGAAGACTTGATGACAGTAAAATCTCATATAACTGGTGAGAAAATAAATAGATTTACACATATTCATCAAAGTCCAGAAGATTTAGTTAATAAAGTGAAGATGCAAAGATTATTAGGACAAAAAACTGCTTCTTGTTTTCAAAGATGTGTTGGAATGGACGCATTTAATGCTTGCTATAGTACAACATATGATATGGATGAAAAATTAGGAACTAATTACCATGAAAAACTAAAAAAATTTTTAGTATATTGCCAAGAAAAAGATCTGACTGTTGATGGAGCAATGACAGATCCAAAAGGAGATAGAAGTTTATCACCTTCAGCTCAAGCAGATCCAGATATGTTTTTACATATAGTTGAAAAAAGAGAAGATGGAATTGTAGTAAGAGGAGCAAAAGCACATCAAACAGGTATAGTAAATTCGCACGAAGTATTAGTAATGCCAACTATTTCTATGACAGAAGCAGATAAGGAATATGCAGTGGCTTTTGCTGTTCCAGTAGATACAAAAGGTATAAAAATAATATATGGTAGACAATCTTGTGACACTAGAAAAATGGAAGATGGAACATTAGATAGGGGAAATCCAAAATTCGGTGGACACGAAGCATTGGTAGTTTTTGATGATGTATTTGTGCCAAATGAAAGAATATTTATGTGTGGAGAATTTGAATTTTCAAATTCTCTTGTAGAAAGATTTGCAGGTTTCCATAGACAAAGTTATGGTGGATGTAAAGTAGGAGTAGGAGATGTTTTAATAGGTGCAACAGCATTAATTGCTGATTATAATGGTACTAAAAAGGCATCGCATGTGAAAGATAAAATAATTGAAATGACTCATTTGAATGAAACTTTATATTGTGCAGGAATAGCTTGTTCCAGTGAGGGACATAAAACAGCATCAGGTTCTTATGAAATAGATTTATTACTAGCTAATGTTTGTAAGCAAAATGTAACAAGATTTCCATATGAAATAGCAAGACTTGCTGAAGATATAGCTGGAGGAATTTTTGTTACTATGCCGTCTGAAGCAGATTATCGTTCAAAAGAAGTAGGACATTATGTTGAAAAGTATTTAAAAGGGGTAGCTACAATTCCTACTTATGATAGAATGAAAGTTTTAAGACTTATAGAAAATCTAACTCTTGGAACAGCTGCAGTAGGATATAGAACTGAATCAATGCATGGAGCTGGTTCACCACAAGCTCAAAGAATTATGATAAGTAGACAATCTAATTTAGAAAATAAAAAGCAATTGGTAAGAGATATATTAGATATAAAATAATTCTTTTAGGTGAGAAAAATGGATAAAATCAAGAATTTTATTAGCGAAAGTATAAATCCTATATTAGAAGAGCATGGTGGTGGAGTAGAATTATTGGAATATAACATGGAAAAACAGAGTTTAAATTTGAGAGTGTATGGACAGTGTTGTAGCTGTCCTCACTCAATAGATACGAATGAAAATTTTATAAAAGCTAATATCTTTAAAAAATTTCCAGAAATACAAAATATTTATATAGAAAATGGACTTAGTGAAGATCTGTGGAATATAGCAAAAAATATTTTGAGAAGGGAGAATAAGAAATGAAAGATTGGAGAGAGGAGTATAAAAATAAAGTTTGTAGCTCGGATGAAGCTATAAAAAAAATAAAAAAAGATGGCAGGGTTGTTGTAGGGCATGCATGCGGAGAACCGATTGAATTAATTGAAGCATTATTAAGAAATAAAACTTTATTTAAAAAACTTGAAATAGTTCATATGGTTGCTATGGGTAAGGGTGAATATGCAAAGGAAGAAAACAAAGAATATTTTACTCATAATTCCATTTTTGCCGGAGCTACAACGAGAGAAGCTGCTAATGCAGAATATGGAGATTTTACCCCTTCTTTCTTTTTTGAAATACCTAAATTATTTAGAAAAGGTGGAAATTTAAAGCCAGATACAGCATTAATCCAAGTATCATTGCCAGATGAACACGGATACTGTAGTTATGGAGTTTCTTGCGATTATACAAAGGAAGCAGCTGAAAATGCAGATATTGTAATAGCACAAGTAAATAAATATATGCCTAGAACATTAGGAAATTCGTTTATAAATATAAAAGATATAGATTATATAGTTGAATGCGATACACCAATAATTGAATTAAAAATACCAACTATTGGTGAAGTAGAAAGAAAAATAGGAGAACATTGCGCAAGTTTAATAGATGATGGAGCTACTTTACAATTAGGTATTGGGGCAATTCCGGATGCCGTTCTTACATTTTTAAAGGAGAAAAAAGACTTAGGAATACATTCAGAGATGATTTCTGATGGTGTTGTGGATTTAGCAAATGCTGGAGTAATTACAAATAAAAGAAAAAATATACATAATGGAAAAATGATAGTGACATTTTTAATGGGAAGTAAAAAATTATATGATTATATAGACAATAATCCAGAGGTTGAACTTTACCCTGTAGACTATGTAAATAATCCTTTTGTAATAGCACAAAATGATAATTTGATATCTATAAATTCAGCAATTCAAGTTGATTTAATGGGACAAGTAAATTCAGAAACGATAGGAAACAAACAATTTAGTGGAACAGGAGGGCAAGTAGATTTTGTAAGAGGAGCATCAATGTCAAAAGGTGGAAAATCTATAATAGCTTTACCCTCTACTGCTGCAAAGGGGACAATTTCTAAAATAGTATTCAACCTAGATAGCGGCTCAGCAGTGACTACTTCAAGAAATGATGTTGACTATGTAGTAACTGAATATGGAGTGGCAAAATTAAAAGGAAGAAGTTTAAGAGAGAGAGCAAAAGCATTAATAGCAATTAGTCATCCTGATTTCAGGGAAGAATTAACAAAAAAGGCATTAGAAAAATTTAAAAAAATATAAAAGTTAGTAAGGAGGAGTTTCATATGTATAGGAGAATTACAGGAGAAGAACAACCTCATTTAAAAATAGGACCCTTTAAAGTAAGATTCCCATTCATACATTATAGATTTGAAACATCAGAAGGAATTCAAGGAATATTAATGTGTGCAACTTGTTTGGGGGCAATTCCAATGTTAACAGAAGGCCTAGGGATACCTTTTGAATTAGCTTGGTCTATGGTAATAATTAATGGTTTATTGTATAATTTGCATGCCTTATTAGGAGATCCGGTAGTTCCTGGTTGGATAACGCCTTCAATACCATTAACTATGGCGTATTTAACAAAATTTACAGTAGGAACAGAAAGAATTCAGGCCATGATAGCATTACAATTGCTTGTTGCAGTTATATTTTTATTGATGGGAATAACAGGTTTAGCTGGAAAACTTATGAAAATAATTCCAACTTCAATAAAGTCAGGAATTTTATTAGGAGCTGGATTTGCTGCAATAATTGGTGAATTTGGAATAAAGGGAAGATTTAATTTATATCCTTTCTCAATAGCGATCGGTACAATACTATCATTTTTTCTACTTTTTTCTGAAAAATTTAAAAAATGGAGAAAGGAATACAAAACTATTGCAATATTAGGTAAATATGGAATGTTACCAGCTATAATAGCTAGTATAATAGTAGCTCCGTTATTTAAAGAATTACCATTTCCAATCATAAAAATAGGAACTTTTATAAAAATCCCAGAATTTACAAAAATTTTAAATGAAGTCAGTGTATTTGGAGTTGGATTTCCTAGCATTAACTTATTTATAAAAGCAGTTCCTATGGCAATAATGGTATATATAATAGCATTTGGAGATTTCGTAACAAGTGGAGCGTTATTAAGTGAAGCAGATAGAATTAGAGTCGATGAAATAATTGAATTTAACTCAAATAGATCTAATTTAGTCAGTGGAATTCGTAATTTAATTGAAGGATTGCTAATTCCGTATATACCACTTTGTGGTCCATTATGGGCGGCAGTATCAGCAGCAGTATTTGAAAGATACAAAGAAGGGCGAGAAAGTATGGATTCAGTTTTTAGTGGAGTGGGTTCATTTAGAATCAGTACATTTTTATCAGTGGCTATAATACCAATTGTTTCTTTGGTACAACCTACTTTACCTGTTGCTCTTTCACTTACTTTACTAGTTCAGGGATTTGTATGTACTCGTTTAGCGATGAGTCTTTGTAAAAAGAATGTTGATATGGGAATTGCAGGAGTAATGGCATCAATTATTGCTATAAAAGGAGCTGCTTGGGGGCTTGGAGTAGGAATACTTTTAGTGGTGTTACTATTAGGAAATTCAAATTTGGATTCAGCAGAAATGAAAAATGAAGATTAAATTTTGTGGAGGATGTAATCCACTTTACAATAGAAAAGAAGTATATAGGAAATTAATAGAAAATGATGTTATAAATTATAAAGATGGTTTTATTATTTTAAATGGTTGCCAAAGAGGTTGTAAAAATTTTCAAAAGTGTGAGATAAATTCGCAAGAATATATTTTGAAAAATTTAAATACTAAAATTAAAGAAGAAGCTCTTTTTAATTGGATTATTGAAAAAATAAAAGGAATGTAAAGATACGGGAATTTTTTATTATAACTAAAAAAAGGAGAAAAATACATAGAAAATTTTTCTCCTTTTGAATTTTATTTTTCAAAATTCAAACATTTTATAATTTGAACCGCATTACTTGCAGCACCTTTTCTAACTTGGTCACCACAACACCAAAGAGCATAACCTCCAATAACTTCATCTCTTCTTATTCGCCCTACTTCTACAATATCAGTATCCGATGTATTTAATGGCATAGGAAGATTTGGAAGTTCTATAAGTCTTACTCCAGGACTATTTTTTATAGCATTAGAAATTTCTTCTTTTGTCAATTCTTTTTCAGTTCTAAAGCTTAAAGAAATACTGTGGCTTCTTATAACAGGGACTCGTACACAAGTACAAGTTACTTTTAAATCTGGATTATGTAAAATTTTTCTTCCTTCATTTTGCATTTTCATTTCCTCTGCTGTAAAATCATTGTTTAAAATTTCTGAAATTTTAGGTATACAATTGTATGCTATTTGATGAGAAAAAACTTCAGACTTAATTTTTTTATTATTTAAAATGTCTTTGACTTGATCTTCTAACTCATAAATACCATTTACTCCAGCTCCAGATACAGCTTGATATGTGCTTGCAATCATATGAGTAATTTTAGAAAGCTTATTGATTCCATAAATTGCCATCAATGCAATAATAGTACTACAATTTGGATTTGCAATGATACCTTGATGAGTAATAGCATCTTCACCATTAATTTCAGGGACAACCAAAGGAACGGTTTCATCCAATCTAAATGCACTACTATTATCTATATAAACAGCTCCTGCTTTTTTTATAAAGGGAGCGAATATTTTTGACATATCGCTTTCGACAGCTCCTAAGACTATATCTAAATTTTCAAATGAATTTTCAGTGGCTTCTTGAACTACCACTACTTCGTTTTTAAATAAATATTTTTTCCCAACACTTCTAGTACTAGCAAGTAATCTTAATTCTGTAACAGGTATATTCTGTTCAATCAAGCATTCTATCATTTGCTGACCGACAGCTCCTGTTGCTCCTAATATTCCGATTCTCATATATTTTCTCCTTTTGTAATAAATCTGTCATAGATGCAAGTGATTGATTTTTCAAAGTCTTTATTGTCAACTCCAATAATAATGTTTATTTCATCTACACCTTGGTTAATAGTTTTAATGTTTATATTTTTAAGACCCAATTCTCCAAAAAGTTTTGCAGACATACCGGGCTTTTTTGACATCCCTCTTCCAACAACGGCAATTAAAGAAAGATTATCAACAACTGTGATTTCATCAAAACCAAGTTTTTCTTTTAAATTTGAAATAATCATATACCTATCTTCTTCGATTTCTTGAGTTTCTACAATTATATTAATCGTATCTATTCCTGCTTGAGCACCCTCAAGATTGACACTGAATTCTTCAAAAACTTGAATAGTTTTTCTTAAAAAACCAATTTCATTTGATAAATTAATTTTTGTACAATTAAAAACAGTAAAATCTTTTTTTCCAGCTATACCTGTAATAAAACCGGGAGCTTTTTTGTCATCTTTATCGGAACAAGTATCTAAAATTAGAGTTCCAGGGTTTTGAGGATCATTTGTATTTTTTATATTGATAGGGATTTTCTTTTCTCTAACTGGGAAAATTGTTTCATCGTGTAACACATTAGCTCCCATGAAGCTAAGTTCACGCAGTTCGTCGTAAGTAATGTAATCGATTCTTTTTGGGTTATCAACTATTCTTGGATCAGCAACTAAAATACCTGAAACATCTGTCCAATTTTCATAGATAGCAGCATTAACTAAACTGGCAATGATAGCTCCAGTAATGTCACTTCCTCCTCTTGACATAATTTTTATTTTTCCATTTGGTAAAGCTCCATAGAATCCTGGAATAACCACTCTTCTATCACTCACAATCTTTTTTTGTAGTTCTATACGACTTCTGTCAAAGTTAGTTTTTCCATCATAGTCAAATAAAATAACATCTTTTGCATCAATAAAATCAGCATCTAAATACTCCGCTAAACAAAGAGCTGCAAGATATTCACCTCTTGAAACCAGATAGTCTACACTAATATTTTTTGTCATAGATTTTTGAATTTTTTCAAATTCATTTTCTAAATTTATAGATAAATTTAATTCTTCTTTTATTTTTAAATATTTCTTTTTAATTATTTCAAATAAACTGTCACAAGGAACACCATATTTCAAGTGAGCATGGCAAAGATAAAGTAAATCTGTGACTTTATGGTCTTCATTATCAGATTTTCCGCAGGCACTCGTAACAATAAACTTTCTATCTAAATCACTTTCTACAATATTTTTAACTTTTTTAAATTGTCCTGCATTTGCAACAGAACTTCCACCGAATTTTACAACTTTTATCATAGGTAATTATCTCCAGTATCTAGTATATTTTTAATTTTAATGTAATAAAAAATATTACACTTTTTTGTGTATCACTTCATTTTTTTATTTTTGTATTTATCAAATAAAATTATTCTTGCAAATATAAACGAAATTCAGCTATAAATGTGTCTTTATCGATGAAATCTTTAATGTCTTTTAGCCTTATATATTTTGTAATAATAGTTTCATCATCAATTTTTTCTTCAATAATATGGTTAAACTTATTTAGATTTTTGCTTCTAATATAAAAATTAGAAGAAACTTCATTTACTATTTCAATTTTTTCAGAGATAGGAAAAGATAAATTTCTGTTTTCATAAATAGAAACAATATCTTGAACTACGGCATGAGCAGTAGCAAATTTCCCAGCTCCTTGCCCTATATATGAACTTTCTCCTAGAAATTCACTTTTTAATCTTACGCAATTTAAGTTATGAGAAATATTTGCTATATTCTCATAATTTTTCAAGAAAGCTGGAATTACATAAAGATTAGCTTTGTTTCCCCATCTTTGACCTTGCCCAATTAATTTGATATTATATTTTTTATTTTTAGCATATTCGATATCCTTTTTAGAAATATTTCTTATCCCAAAAAAAATAATATCATCTAAGTTAAAATCTGTATTCCATATGGCATTTCCACTTAAACAACATTTATATTTCACATCATGCCCATCGATATCATCAGTGGGGTCATTTTCAGCATAACCTAGAGCTTGAGCCTCTTTTAAAGCATAGTTAAATTCAATACCTTTTTGCATCATATTGTATAAAATATAATTTGTAGTGCCATTAAAAATTCCATCAAAGGCAGAAATACTGTCAACTCTTTTAATATGCCTAATATTTTCCATCCATGGTATTCCTCCACCTACACTTGCTTCAAAAGCAAGAATAACATGATTTTCTTTAGCTAATTCAATAAGTTCTTTGTAATGAGTTGCCATAACTTTTTTATTACTTGTTACAACATGTTTCTTAGAGGTTAAAGCTTTTTTAATAAAATTTAAAGGTATATCAATGCCACCAATACACTCTACAATTAAATCTATATCATCATTTAAAATTTCATTAATATCCGTGGTCATACGAGGTTCGATAATATCTTTTTCATCTTTCACCAAAATTTTAGAAATTATAATTTCGCTGTTCATAGTATCAATAATTTCCTTAACACCACTTCCAACAGTACCACAACCTAATAAACCAATTTTCATTTGCCCTCCAATCTTCTGTAAAACTCTGTAAATAAGCTTGCAATTTAATTTAAAACATAGTATCATTTTTAGAAAAATAGTCAAGGAGAAATTAACATAAATATGAAAAACTTCATAAGTAGCAGAAATAAATATGAAAAATGTACAGCAAAAGAAGCAATTATAAAAGGACTTTCCAAAGATGGAGGATTATTTGTTCCAGAAAATTTTGGAACTGAAAAATTTGATATAGTTGATTTCATAAACTTATCTTATCAAGAAATGGCATATAAAGTAATTTCACTTTTTTTTGATGATTTTACTAAAGATGAGCTAGAAACTTGCATAAAGAAAGCATATGAAAAAAATTTTTCCAGTGAAGATATAAGTCCAGTTTCTAAAATAGGAAAGGATTATATGTTGGAGTTATATCATGGACCTACATCAGCATTTAAAGATATTGCATTAACAATTTTGCCCTATTTATTAAAAACAGCATATAAAGATGAAAATAAAAAAATATATATATTAACAGCCACAAGTGGAGACACGGGAAAAGCAGCTCTTGAAGGATTTAAAAATGTTGAAGGAACTTACATAACAGTTTTTTATCCAAATAAAGGAGTCAGTCTTATTCAGGAAAAACAAATGAATACAACAGTTGGAAATAATGTTGAAGTAGTAAGTATCAATGGGAATTTTGATGATTGCCAAAAACTTGTAAAAACTTGTTATGAAAAAATAGAAAGTAGTGAAGTTCAATTAAGCAGTGCTAATTCAATAAACATTGGGAGATTAATTCCACAAGTAGTTTATTATTTTAAAGCGTATTCGGATCTAGTAAAAAAGCAAGAGATAGAAATAAATGAAAAAGTAAACTTTGTTGTTCCTACTGGAAATTTTGGAAATATTTTGGCAGGATATTTTGCAAAAGTTTTAGGTTGCCCTATAGATAAATTAATCTGTGCTTCTAATGAAAATAATATATTGACAGATTTTATAAAAACAGGAGTTTATGATAGAAATAGGGAATTTTTCACAACTATTTCGCCTTCAATGGATATTTTGATTTCAAGTAATCTAGAAAGGTTATTATTTATTTTAAGTGATTATGATGATGTAAAAATAGCTAAATATATGGAGAGTTTAGCAAGGACAGGGAAATATGTTATTGATAGAGATTTATTAACAGAAATTCAAAAAACTTTTGAGGCTTATTATTGTTCAGAGGAAGAATGCAGGGCAACTATAAGAGATGTTTTTAATGAAGATAAAAGACTTATAGATACTCACACAGCGGTAGCTTATGTAGCTTCTAAAAAAATTAGAAATGGAAATAAAAATATAATATTATCAACAGCCTCTCCATATAAATTTTGTAATAATGTATTGAGTTCTCTAAAAGGATATAGAAAGAAAAATGAATTTGATGCGATGAGAGAGTTAGAAAATTTAAGTGGAGAACAAGCTCCAAAAAACTTAAAAGAAATTGAAAATATACCAAATTTACATAATAAAAATATAGAGATAAAAGATGGTATAAATATAGTGCTAGAAAGGATAGAAAAATTAAAATGATCAAAATAACAGTTCCAGCTACAAGTGCCAATCTTGGTCCAGGTTTTGATACTATGGGTCTGGCATTGAATATATTTAATAGTTTCTATGTAGAAAAGTCAGATAGATTAGCTATAGAAAATGTGCCTGAAGAATTTAGGAATAGAAGTAATCTGTTTGTGAAAGCTTATGATATAACTCTTGCCAAAAAAAATAAAAAAGCAGATGTGTATGTTAAGTTTGAAACGGAAATTCCAATATCAAGAGGTTTAGGATCTAGCTCAACACTGGTTGTAGCTGGTGTTTTAGCTGCGAATTACCTACATGACTTAAATTTATCAATGCAGGAAATGTTGAATATTTGCAATGATATCGAAGGACATCCGGATAATGTTGCCCCATGTTTGTTGGGCGGTTTTGTAAGTACTGTTGTTGATGAAGGAATCCCCTATTCGAAAAGAATAGATATAGACAAAAAATTTTTTTTCACAGTAATGGTACCGGATTTTGAAGTAAAAACTGCAGATGCTAGAGCTGTTATGCCGAAACAGATAAAAATTAGTGATGCAGTATATAGTTTATCGAGAGCTATTTCACTTTGTTTTGCTTTAAAAGATGGAGATGAAGAGAAAGTTAAAGTGTCATTTGATGATAAAATCCATGAACCATATCGTAGACTACTTATACCAGATTATGAAGAGCTAAGAAAAGAAGTTTTAAAAAAAGGAGCCTTAGCATTTTTAATAAGTGGATCAGGTTCTACTTGTCTTGCAATTTCAACTGATAGAGAATTTTCCAAGAAGATAAAAGTATTAAATTTAAAAGCAAAATGGAAATTTATAGATTGCGTTGTCCATGAAGAAGAAGCAAGAATAGAATATCTGTAAAATAAACTGCACAAAATATCTTGTAAATCAAGATTAAAAGTGCAGTTTTTTTATTATGCTCAAGAAAATTTTATGAAGTTAATTTTTTATCATAAAGTGATATAATATTTCTAAAAAAGGTTTTTTAGAGGTGAGATATATGAAGCAGTTTCTAGAATTAAAAAAAGAACAAAAATTAAGTATGAAACAGAGTTTAAATTTAAGTCAACAAATGAAATTGTCAATAAATATACTCGCCATGTCAATAGAAAAATTAAATGATTTTGTGTTAGAAGAAGTTGAAGAAAATCCTAATGTGGAGTTAAAATTTTTTATAAGGGATAAAAATTTTTATAGAAATGAAGATATTTCCGAGCTTGATAATATAAGTCAAGACAAAAATTTTTATGAAGAATTGGAAGAGCAGATAAACTTTTTAAAATTAGATAAAAAAATGAGAGAAAGTTGTATTTTTATTGTTAATAATCTAAATGAAAAAGGATATTTACTTCTTTCTAAGAGAGAATTATTAAGAGAATTAAAAGTTGATGAAAATTATTTAACAAAAATTCTTGAAGTGATTCATAGCTTAGAACCTTATGGAGTTGGAGCGTTTTCTCTTGAAGATTGTCTTAAAATTCAATTAAAACAAAAAAATATTTTTGATGAAAAGCTAGATAGATTAATTGATAAATATTTAATATTGATTGCAGAACAAAAATTTGAACTTATAAAAGAGAAATTAAATATCAATGAAGAACAAATGAGATTATATATATCAGAAATTAAAAAATTAAATCCAATTCCTTCTAGGGGTTATAATACTGGAAAACTGAGAAGAGTTATTCCAGAAATTATAGTAAAAAAAGTTGAAGATAAATACAAATGTGAATTAAATGAAAAGGTGATTCCTAAACTTTCTATAAAAAGTGAAAATGAAATTGATAAGAATTTTTATAAAAGAGTAAATGATATAATATTGGCTATTGAAAAGAGAAATGCTACTCTATTAAAAATATCTGAATTTATAACAGAAAAGCAAAAAATCTTTTTTGAAACTCTGGGAAAAGAAGCCACCACTTTGAAAATAATTGATATAGCCCAAGAATTAAATTTAAGTATTTCAACAGTATCAAGAACTATAAAAGAAAAGTATATATTAACAAATTTTGGGGTAGTGGCATTAAGAAAACTTATATGTATGAGCTCAGAAGCTATAAAAGAAAAGGAGTATATTGAAAAATATATTGAAAACGAGAATAGAGAAAAACCTTATTCAGATCAAGAATTAACAGAATTATTAGGGAAAGATGGTTTTAAAATAGCGAGAAGAACAGTTAGTAAATATAGAAAAGAATTGGGATATAAGTCTTCATCAAATAGAAAAGTTTAAAATAAAAATGATAAAATATGATATAATATAAAATACTAAAATTGTTTTTATAAGGAGTAAAAATGGAAAAAATTTTTAATTTAGTGTCAAAAGGACTTAATATTCCTATTGAAAGGGTAAAGAATACTATTCAACTTTTGGATGATGGTGCAACAGTTCCTTTCATATCAAGATATAGAAAGGAAGTAACAGGGAATTTGGATGAGGTACAAATTGGAAATATTTTAGAAAAAGTGAATTATCTAAGAAATCTAGAAAAAAGAAAAGAAGAAGTAATTAGATTAATTGAAGAACAGGGGAAATTAACTGACGAATTAAAAATTAATATTGAAAAGGCGGAAATTTTACAAGAAGTTGAAGATATTTATTTTCCTTATAGAAAAAAGAAAAAAACAAAGGCAGATATTGCTAAAGAAAAAGGTTTAGAACCTTTAGCAGAAAAATTTTATGTTTTGTCTAATCTTGAAGAGCTTAAAAATGCAGCAGAAGCTTTTGTTACTGAAGAAGTTTTGAGCATTGAAGAGGCAATTGAAGGTGCTATGCTTATAATAGCCCAAAATATTTCAGAAAAAATAGAGTATAGAGAAAGAATAAGAGAAATATACACTAAGGATTCCATTATTGATATAAAAGCTAGTAAAAAAGCAACTGAACTAGATGAGAAAAAAGTTTATGCAGACTATTATGAACATAATGAAAAAATTATAAAAATGCCATCACATAGAATTTTAGCTGTAAATCGTGGAGAAAAAGAAGATATATTATCGGTTCATTTAAGATTGGAAGACACAGAAAGAACAAAAATTGAGAATATGATATTAATGGAATTTCCTAAAAATTCTTTACAAGAAACATACAAGAATATTATTATAGATTCGTTAGATAGACTAATAATTCCTTCTATTGAAAGAGAAGTTAGAAATACTTTAACAGATAGAGCAGAAAGTGAATCTATAGAAGTGTTTAAAGATAATTTAAAAAATTTGTTGTTACAAGCTCCATTGAAAGAAAAAAATATATTGGCTTTGGATCCTGGTTACAGAACAGGATGTAAAGTTGCAGTTATTGATAAATATGGATTTTATAAGGAAAATACAGTATTTTATTTGGTTGAAGAAATGCACAATGCTAAACAATTAAAAGATGCAAGAGATAAATTTATAGTACTTGTAAAAAAATATAGTATAGATATTGTGGCAATAGGAAATGGAACTGCTTCAAGAGAAACAGAAGTATTTGTTGCAAATATTATAAAAGAAGAGAAACTAAATATAAAATATTTAATAGTAAATGAAGCAGGGGCTTCTGTATATTCTGCGTCTAAGATAGCAGCAGAGGAATTTCCAGATTTAGATGTTACTGTGAGAGGAGCCATATCTATCGGGAGAAGAATTCAAGATCCACTTGCAGAACTTGTAAAAATTGACCCTAAGTCAATAGGGGTTGGGATGTATCAACATGATGTAAATCAAAGTCGATTAGATGAATCACTTGATAATGTCATAAGTAATGTTGTTAATAATGTTGGAGCTAATATAAACACTGCATCTTGGGCTTTACTTTCTCATATTTCAGGAATAAAAAAGACAGTTGCCAAAAATATAGTTGATTATAGAAAAGAAAATGGAAATTTTAAAAATAGAAAAGAAATCTTAAAAGTTAAAGGTGTTGGAGCTAAATCATATGAGCAAATGGCAGGATTTTTAGTTATACCTGATGGTGATAATATTTTAGATAATACGGTGATTCACCCTGAATCTTATCATATAGGAGAAGAAATATTACAAGAAATAGGTTTTGATTTAGAAAAATATGATAAAGAGCTGGATGTAGCAAGAGAAAAGTTAAAAAGTTTCAAATATAGAGAGTTTTCTGAAAAGAAATCATATGGGCTAGAAACTGTGAAAGATGTTTATGAAGCGCTTTTAAAAGATAGAAGAGATCCGAGGGATGATTTTGAAAAACCTTTATTAAAATCTGATATTTTGAATATTGATAATTTATTTGTTGGATTAGAACTTGAAGGTACTGTAAGAAACGTTGTAAAATTTGGAGCTTTTATTGATATAGGTTTAAAAAATGATGCTCTTCTACATATATCAGAGATTTCTGATAAATTTGTAGATGATCCAAGTAAAGTTTTAGCCGTTGGTCAAATTATAAAAGTAAAAATTAAAGATGTGGACAAAGAGAGAGGTAGAGTAGGTTTAACTAGGAAAGGGAGTTAATTTATGATATTGAAAAAAGATTCTCTACTTTTAAGAATAATAACATACAATGGAATTGCAATGATATTTGTTTCTGCTGTAATGGCAGTATTGTTTGGAGTCATTACTATAAATGAAATAAATACAAGACTTTTAGATAAATCAAGAGAGAAAGTTATTATTTTAAATAAAGCTTATGTATCATTAATTGAAAAGACAGAAAGAGATTTGTTCGATGCTTTAATAAATTCTCTAAACTTTGGGAATATTGGAGATGAGAATGAACTTCAAGATAAACTTGCATTAATAGTAAAAAATCAATTAAATTTAGAATCTTATTCTAAATATAATAAATCATATGTCCAAGTTGTTTCTGAAAAAAGAAAAGTTTTAAGTGAAAATGGAAGTAGAGAGGTCAAATATGATATTATAGGAAATGCCGAATTGGTCCCAAGTCTAAAGACATTAAAAGATAAAATTTTTTATTTTGTTGGAACAAATGGGAATTTATATGTCAGGATAATACAAAAATTTAGGTTTAATAAAGCGAATGAAAATAGCTTTGTTATTTTGAGTTTACCGCTTAGTAATTATAGTTTACAAAAAGTTAGAGAATTTATTGACCTAAAAATAGAGGACAAGCTTTTTATCCTATCCAAAAATGATTATATATTTGGAGAATTAGGAACAGCTAGAATAGATAATTTTTTAAAAATGAATAAAAAAACTAAATTAGGAGAAAAATTTAAAGAGTTCGGCTTTTATTTTTCTGAATTAGATATAAAAGACGAACCATATTATTTAGCATTATCCGCTTTAAATGATGATTCAGACCAAATGGTAGGAAGCATAGGAATAGCAATATCAAAAAAAAGTTTTTTGGCTATTAAATATATGTTAGCAACGATGATTTTAGCAATAAGTTTATTATCAGTTATAGTAAGTACAACTTTATGTGCTAGAATTTTTACTAAATTGCTATCTCCACTTTCCATTCTTGCTGCTAAAACTAAAGGAATAGGCAAAGAAAAAATAGATGTAGATTTTGAGGAAGAAAGTGTATATGAAATAAGAACAATTGCTAACTCAATAAAATCAATGACAGATAGAATAAAGAAAAATGAAAATTTATTATTGAATAGAAATGAAAAATTAAATGACAACTTGAATCGAATAATAGCTGTTGAAAAGATTTTAATGGGAGTGGATATAGATAAAAATTTTTCACAAAGTATAACTGAAATTTTAAGAGCTTTGACTTCTGAAATAGGAATGGGATATAGTAGAGCTATTTATTTGGAATATAATGAAGAAAAAAATCAATTAGAAGGAAAAGAAGTATCAATTAATCATTATGTCAGTGCAAATATTGATAAAATTACACAAGGAATAAGTGGATTTAGTTTCCAAATAAATGATTTAAAAAAGCTTCTTCCGCTTTTAAAGGTAAAATATGAACCTGGAAATTTATTCTGGAATAGCATGGAAACAGGCAAAATTGGATTTTTTAATGATAAAGGATACAAGTACAACTTTGGTAATGAACTTTTTAAAAGCTTAGGTTTTTCTAATTTTTTAATTTTTCCAATATCTGATGATGAAATTAAGGTAGGATGCATATTAATAGATTATTTTGGAAAAGATAAACTTATTTCAAATGAAGAAGTGGAGGTTTTGACTCTTTTATTGATGAACTTGGTTATAAGAGTGAAAAATGATATACAAGAAGAAAGAAAAATGACTACCGAAAGAATATTAACAATGTCTAAAATATCGAATAAGTTTTTAGATAGTAACGAAAAGCTTCTAGAAAAAGTAGAAAGTTTTATTGAAAAGGTTATCAATAGAGAGTATAATAGTAAAGATATAGTAAAAATAAACAAGTATATAGAAGAGAGAAAAAGACAAAATGGAATAATGAAAGATGTTTTGGACAATTCTGAAAGAAACTTTAAAGCGGTTAATTTAGAAAAATTGTTAAGTAGAATTGTAAAAGATCATGAAATCATAATGAAAAAAAATGCTATAAATCTTTCTTTGTTTACTAACTTTAATGGCAATATTTATGCTGATAAGAAAAAAATATATCAAATGTTTGTTGAGATTATAAAAAATTCAATGGAAGCAATTTTAATTAGGAACAAACTTGATAAAAAGATTAATATTGTTTTGACAACTGCTGAAAATAATAGAGTGGTTATAGAAGTAACAGATAATGGAATAGGTATGGAACAGATGGAATTAAACCAATTAAGAAAACCTTATACTTCTAATAAAAAAAATATATTAGGATTAGGATTGACAACTATTTATAGTGTGGTAAGAGAACATAAAGGGATAATTACAATAGCTTCTGAACAAGATGAAGGAACTAAAATAAGAATAATTTTTAATGAATATAGGGAGGAAAAAAGTTTATGAATGAAAAGGAATATGTAGAAACATTACATCTACCGAAAACAGACTTTCAAATGAAAGCAAACTTACCAAACAAAGAACCAAAATATGTTAAGAAATGGACAGAGGAAAAAATTTATGAAAAAGGTTTGGCAAAAAATACAGATAAAACTTTTATTTTGCATGATGGACCACCTTATGCAAATGGAAATACACATATAGGGCATGCTTTAAATAAAATTTTAAAAGACATAATTCTAAAATATAAAACTCTAAGAGGGTACAAATCACCTTATGTACCAGGATGGGATACTCATGGATTACCAATAGAATTTAAAGTGACTCAAGATTTGGGGGCTAAAGCAAAAGAAATGACAGCTTTAGAAATCAGAAAACTTTGTGAAGAGTATGCAAAAAAATGGGTAAATATCCAAAGAGAACAATTTATAAGATTAGGAGTTCTAGGAGATTGGGATCATCCTTATTTGACGCTTACACCTGAGTTTGAAGCAAAACAACTAGAACTATTCGGAGAAATATATGAAAAAGGATATATATTTAAAGGTTTAAAACCTGTTTATTGGTCGCCTGTGACAGAAACAGCTCTTGCAGAAGCAGAAATAGAATATCACGACCACACTTCGCCATCTATTTATGTAAAAATGAAAGCAAATAAAGATTTAACTGATAAACTTGAACTTAATGAAGAAGTTTTTATTGTGATTTGGACAACAACTCCATGGACATTACCTGCCAATGTAGCTATATGTTTGAATGCAGATTTTGAATATGGAGTATATAAAACTGAAAAAGGAAATTTAATTTTAGCTAAGGAATTAGCTGAAGCAGCTTTTAAAGAAATAGGTATAGAAAATGCAGAATTAATAAAAGAGTTTAAAGGAGATTTTATAGAAAATCTTTCATATCAGCATCCATTTTTGGAAAGAACAGGATACATATTATTAGGAGAACATGTTACTGCTGATGCAGGAACAGGTTGTGTACATACAGCACCAGGTCATGGACAAGATGACTATGTAGTTGGGATAAGATATAAAATGCCAGTAATATCACCAGTTAATAATAAAGGGTATATGACAGAAGAAGCTGGGCAATTTGCAGGACTTTTTTATAAAGAAGCTAACAAAGCTATTATTGAACATATAACAAATACTGGACATTTATTGCAAGTAAAAGAAATAAGACATTCATACCCACATGATTGGAGATCTAAAACTCCTGTAATCTTTAGAGCCACAGAACAATGGTTTGTTAGAATGGAAGGGGGAGATTTAAGAGAAAAAACTTTAAAAGCAATAGATGAAGTAGAATTTGTTCCAGCATGGGGAAGAAATAGAATAAGATCTATGATGGAAACAAGACCTGACTGGTGTATTTCAAGACAAAGAGTATGGGGAGTTCCTATACCAATTTTCTTTAATGATGAAACAAATGAAGAAATATTCCATAGAGAAATCTTAGATAGGATTTGTTCGATAGTAAGAGCAGAAGGTTCAAATGCTTGGTTTGCTAAAACAGCTGAAGAATTAATTGGTGAAGAATTATTAGAAAAATATAATTTAAAGAATATAAAACTTAGAAAAGAAACAAATATAATGGATGTTTGGTTTGATTCAGGTTCTAGCCATAGAGGTGTATTGGAAACAAGAGAAGGGTTACATAGACCTTGTGATATGTATTTAGAAGGTTCAGATCAACACAGAGGTTGGTTCCATACATCACTTCTAACTTCAGTTGCATCAACAGGAGATTCTCCATATAAAACAGTTTTAACACATGGTTTTGTCAACGATGGAGAAGGAAAGAAGATGTCAAAATCTTTAGGAAACACTGTTGCTCCGGAAGATGTAATAAAAGTATACGGTGCAGATATATTAAGACTTTGGTGTGGTTCTGTTGATTATAGAGATGATGTTAGAATATCCGATAATATAGTTAAACAAATGTCAGAATCATATAGAAGA
Source organism: Fusobacterium gastrosuis (assembly GCF_900095285.1). Classification (GTDB taxonomy): domain Bacteria; phylum Fusobacteriota; class Fusobacteriia; order Fusobacteriales; family Fusobacteriaceae; genus Fusobacterium; species Fusobacterium gastrosuis. Next base: position 784,513 of record NZ_LT607734.1, read on the forward strand.
ATTAGGAATACGGCAAGATATATATTAGGAAATAGTAACGATTTTAATGTTAAGACAGATAAAATTGCATATAAAGACCTATTAGAAATAGATAAATGGGCTCTACACAAATTAGAAAACTTAAAGAGAAATGTAAATGCGTATTATGAAAAATATGAATTTTATAATTTATTCCAAGAAATTCATTATTTTGCAGCAGTAGATATGTCAGCTTTCTATTTAGATATAATAAAAGATAGATTATACACAGAAAAGAAAGATTCAATTGAAAGAAGAGCTGCACAAACTGTAATGAATGAAGTGTTAGAAGTTCTTGTAAAAATGATAGCTCCAATTCTATCTTTTACTGCCGAAGAAATATGGGAAAATCTACCACAAGACTCTAGAGATGTAGAGTCAGTGTTCTTAACAGATTGGTATACAGAAAAAGATGAATATTTAAACCCTGAATTGGAAGAAAAATGGCAAAATATTGCTAAATTAAGAAAAGATATAAATAAAAATCTTGAAAAAGCAAGACAAGGTGAGAATAAAATAATTGGAAATTCTTTAGATGCAAAGGTTTCTCTATATTCAGATAATAAAGATATAGTTCAAGGAATGACAGCCAATAGAGAACTTTTAGAAACAGTATTTATAGTTTCAGAAGTTGAAATAGTTAATGAAGTTGATGAAACTTATGTTTCAGGAGAAGAAATGCCTGAAATAAAAATAAAAGTAAGCCACGCTGATGGTGAAAAGTGTGAAAGATGTTGGAAATATTCAACAGGTGTAGGAGAAGATAAAGAACACCCTACAGTATGCCCTAGATGTGCAGGTGTACTTAAATAAAATTTTAAAAGCTTTTATAGGAGCATAAATTAGGAGTTAATAAGATGGTATATATATTTTTATTCTTAATAATGCTAGTTATTGACCAATATACAAAATATATAATAGACACTAATTTTTTATTAGGTGAATCAAGCGTTATAATAGATGGTTTTTTTAATCTAACATATGTACAGAACCGTGGAATGGCATTTGGTTTGTTTCAGGGGAAGATTGATGTAGTAAGTATATTAGCGTTATTTGCTATTTTAGCAATAGCAGGTTATTTTATAAAGAATTTCAAAAAAATGAATGTTCTAGAAAGAATAGCATATACAATGATATTTTCAGGAGCGATTGGGAACCTTATAGATAGGTTCCTAAGAGGTTTTGTGATAGATATGTTAGATTTTAGAGGTATATGGACTTTTATATTTAATTTTGCAGATGTATGGATAAATATAGGAGTAATATTAATAGTAATTGAATATATATTTTTCAGTAAAAATAGGAGGAACTAGTAAATGACATTTCAAGAAATAATTTTTTCACTTCAAAAATTTTGGGGAGAAAAAGGTTGTATTCTAGGCAATCCCTATGACATAGAAAAAGGAGCTGGGACATTTAATCCGAATACATTTTTGATGGCATTGGGACCAGAACCTTGGAATATAGCATATGTAGAACCTTCAAGAAGACCTAAAGATGGAAGATATGGAGAAAATCCAAATAGAGTTTATCAACATCATCAATTTCAAGTGATAATGAAGCCATCTCCACTAAATATTCAGGAATTATATTTAGAAAGTTTAAGAGTTTTAGGGATAGAACCAGAAAAACATGATATAAGATTTGTGGAAGATGACTGGGAATCGCCAACATTAGGAGCTTGGGGATTAGGCTGGGAAGTGTGGTTAGATGGTATGGAAATCACTCAATTTACATATTTCCAACAAGTAGGTGGACTAGAATTAGATATAGTACCAGTTGAAATTACTTATGGGTTAGAAAGACTAGCATTATATATTCAAAATAAAGAAAATATATATGATTTAGAATGGACTAAGGGCGTAAAATATGGAGATATGAGATATCAATTTGAATATGAAAATTCCAAATATTCTTTTGAATTGGCAGATTTAACAAAACATTTTAGATGGTTTGATGAATATGAAGCTGAAGCAAAAAAAATATTAGATGATGGACTTGTATTGCCAGCGTATGATTATGTTTTGAAATGTTCTCATGCCTTTAATATTTTAGATTCAAGAGGAGCTATTTCAACAACTGAAAGAATGGCATATATTTTAAGAGTTAGAAATCTTGCAAGAAGATGTGCAGAAGTATTTGTACAAAATAGAAAAGATTTAGGTTATCCGCTTTTAAAAAAATAATTTTAGGAGGAAAATGAATTGAAATTACTTTTTGAAATAGGAATGGAAGAAATCCCAGCAAGATTTCTGAAACAAGCATTAGTAGATTTAAAAAATAATCTTGAAAAAAAATTAACAGAGAATAGGATAAGTTTTGAAGAAATTAAAACTTTTGGGACACCAAGAAGACTTATTTTATGCTCAGAAATTTCAGAAATACAAGCTGAATTGAATGAACTTAATATGGGACCATCTAAAGAAATAGCATTTAAAGATGGGGTATTGACTAAGGCTGGTTTAGGTTTTGTTAAAGCACAAGGTGTAGATGAAAAAAATATAGAAATTGTTAAGACAGAAAAAGGGGAGTACATTGCTGTAAGAAAATATTCTGAAGCAGGTCAAACAAAGAAAGTGTTGCCTGAAATATTAAAAAGTCTAGTTTTAGAGTTAACATTTCCTAAGTCTATGAAATGGGCAGATAAAACTTTGAGATTTGCAAGACCAATAGAATGGTTTTTAGCACTTTTCGGAAAAGAAATAGTTGAATTTGAAGTAGAAGGTCTGAAGAGTTCAAATACATCTAAAGGGCACAGATTTTTTGGAAAAGATTTTATGGTGACTGATGTAGAAGAATATTTTGAAAAAATAAGAGAAAATAATGTAATAATAGATATAGATGAAAGAAAAAAACTTGTTGAAGAACTAATAGGAAAATTTTTGTCTGAAGATGAACAAGTAATTATAGACAAAGATTTATTAGATGAAGTAACAAATCTAGTTGAGTATCCATATCCTATAATAGGAACTTTTTCAGAAGAATTTTTGGAGGTACCTCAAGAAGTATTAATTATATCTATGCAAGTACATCAGAGATATTTCCCGATTTTGAATAAACAAGGGAAATTATTGCCTAAGTTTGTCGTAATAAGAAATGGAATAGATTATTCTGAAAATGTGAAAAAAGGAAATGAAAAAGTTTTATCAGCTAGATTATCAGATGCAAGATTTTTTTATCATGAAGATTTGAAAATTCCTCTAGATAATAATGTTGAAAAATTGAAAACTGTTGTGTTCCAAAAAGATTTAGGGACAATATATGCAAAGATGAAAAGAAGTGAAAAAATAGCTGCCTATCTAGTTGATAAACTAGGATATAACAGTAAAAAAGAAGATATTTTGAGAACAGTAAGATTAGCAAAAGCTGATTTGGTTTCAAATATGATAGGGGAAAAAGAATTCACTAAGTTACAAGGTTTTATGGGAGCAGATTATGCTTTAAAACTTGGTGAAAATGATAATGTTTCTCTTGGAATAAAAGAACATTATTATCCAAGATTCCAAGGAGATTTATTACCTAGCGGAATAGAAGGGATAATTGCAGGAATTTCTGACAGAATTGATACTTTGGTGGGATGTTTCGGAGTAGGATTAATACCTACAGGTTCAAAAGATCCATTTGCTTTAAGAAGAGCGGCACTAGGAATTGTAAATATTATAATAGCTTCTAACATATCTGTATCTCTAAAAGAGTTAGTAAATGTATCATTGGATGCTTTGGAAGCAGATGGTGTATTAAAGGTAGAGAGAGTAAAAACTGAAACAGATGTTCTAGAATTTTTTAAACAAAGAATTATCAATGTATTATCTGATATGAAATATCCAAAAGATATTATATTATCAGTAGTAGATAGAGATGCTGATGATATAATTAATTGCTTAGAAAAAGTAAAAGTAATAGTAGAATACTCAAGAAAAGATGATTTTAAAAAATTATTACAAACAATTAAAAGGGTAGGAAATATATCAAAAGATAATAAAGATGATGAAGTTAATGAAAAGCTGTTCCAAAATGAATATGAAAAAAGTTTATGGAAAAAGTCAAATGAACTTACAAAAATGGTTGATAAACTACTAATTCAAAAAGATTATACGGAATATTTAGATGTAGTATTAGGCATGGCTAATGATATAGATAAATATTTTGAAAATACTATTGTTATGGATGAAAATAAAGAAGTAAAATATAACAGAATTAATCAGATGACATACCTTACAAAAATATTTACAAAAATGGCATACTTAAATAATTTAGATTAGTTTGGAGGCAAAAATGAATCCAAAAAAGATAGAAAAAGCTTTTTTTGAAATAATAGAAGCCTTAGATGATAATAGAGAAGAATTAAGAGAAACTCCAAAAAGAATAGCAAAAAGCTATGAAGAAATATTTTCTGGGATTAATATAGATCCCAGAAATGTTTTAATTAACACATTTTCAATAGATAATGATGACTTGATTCTTGAAAAAAATATAGACTTTTATTCAATGTGTGAACATCATTTTCTACCTTTTTTTGGGCAAGTGTCCCTTGCTTATGTACCAAATAAAAAAATATTTGGTTTTGGAGATATTATAAAACTTATAGAAATTTTATCAAGAAGGCCACAACTGCAAGAAAGATTAACAGAAGAAATAGCGACATGTATGATGGATATTTTGGACTGCAAAGGAGTTTATGTTATTATTGAAGCTAAGCATTTATGTATGACTATGAGAGGGACTAAAAAAGAAAACACAAAAATTATAACAAGCTCTGCAAAAGGAATATTTGAGAAATCTACTGATAGAAAATTAGAAGTTTTAGCTTTGTTAAAGTGAGGGGAACATGGATAAAATATATATAAGAAATTTAGAATTTATAGGTTATCATGGTGTTTTTGAAGAAGAAAAAAAGTTAGGACAAAAATTTTTGATAAGTCTTGAGTTAGATACTGAACTAAGAGAAGCAGGAATTGAAGATAACATTGAAAAGACAATTCATTATGGTTATGTTGCAAAAACTGTTGAAAAAGTGTTTTTTTCTAAAAAATATGATTTAATTGAAAGTCTTGGAGAAGATATTGCTAGGGAAGTTTTAAAGAATTATAAATACATAGAAAAAATAAAACTAGAAATAAAAAAACCATGGGCTCCAGTAGGAATAATTTTAGAAGATGTATCAATAGTAATAGAGAGAAAATGGAACACAGTTTATTTATCATTGGGTTCTAATATGGGAAATAAAAAGGAAAATTTAGAAAAAGCTATCTTTAATATTTCTCAACTAGCAGACACTTATGTGACAAAAAAAAGTGAAATAATAGAAACAGAACCATTCGGCTATAAAGAGCAGGATGTCTTTTTAAATGCCTGCATAGAAATAAAAACTCTTTTATATCCCAAAGAACTCTTATATAAATTGTTAGAAATCGAGAAAAATATGGGACGAGAAAGAAAAATTAAATGGGGACCAAGAATAATAGATTTAGATATTATTTTTTATAATAAAGAAATAATTGAAGAAGAAGATTTAATTGTGCCACATCCATATATGGAATATAGGGATTTTGTTTTAAAGCCTCTTGAGGAAATAAAACCTTATTTTGTTCATCCTTTATTGAATAAGAGAATAAGTACTTTAAGAAAGGAATTGGAAAATAATGAAACTAAAATTTAAGGATAAAGAATTGATTTTAGGTGAAAGAACATTAGTAATGGGAATATTAAATATTACTCCTGATTCATTTTCTGATGGCGGGAAATATAACAATATAGAAGCAGCATTAAAACAAGCTGAAAAATTGATAGATGATGGAGCAGATATAATAGATATAGGTGGAGAGTCCACAAGACCTGGTCATATTCAAATAAGTTCAGAAGAGGAAATAACAAGAGTTGTTCCTGTAATTGAGAGAATAAAAAAAGAATTAAATCCAATAATATCAATAGATACTTATAAGTATGATGTTGCTGAAGCAGCAATTAAGGCTGGGGCAGATATAGTCAATGACATTTGGGGATTACAATATGATAATGGAGAAATGGCAGAAATAGTAAAAAAATACGATGTTCCTTTAATTGCTATGCACAATCAAAATGATGAAATTTACAGAGAAGATATAATGGATTCATTGAAGAAATTCTTTGATAAAACATATGAAATAGCTAAGAAATATGGTATAGAAAAAGAAAAAATTATTTTAGATCCAGGCTTAGGTTTTGGGAAAAATGTAGAACAGAATATAGAGCTTATGTCAAAATTAGAAATCTTATGTGCAAATGCTCCGGTTCTATTAGGGGCATCTAAAAAAAGATTTATAGGAAAACTATTAAATGACTTGCCTTTTAATGAAAGAGTTGAAGGAACAGTTGCAACAACTGTAATAGGAATACAAAAAGGTGTAAGTATAGTAAGAGTTCATAATGTTTTAGAAAATAAAAGAGCTTGTATGGTAGCTGATGGTATTTACAGAAGAAAGAAGGTATAAATATGGATAATAAGCAAAGGGTAGTACAGGAGTATGTACCTGGGAAACAGGTGACATTAGCACATTTAATAGCAAATCCTAATAAAGAAATGTGCATAAAACTAGGTTTAGATGAAGAAAATACAAATGCAATAGGGATATTAACAATAACTCCAGGGGAAGCAGCAATAATTAGTGCAGATATAGCTACAAAATCTGGTAGTGTAGATTTGGGGTTTTTAGATAGATTTAGTGGAACATTACTTTTAGTAGGAGATTATGCAAGTGTTGAATCTTCATTAAAAGCAGTATTAGAATTTTTGAGTTCTACATTGAAGTTTTATATTTGCGAAATTACGAGGTCATAAGATGAATAAAATAATGTTAATAGGTAGAACAGGAAGTGGTAAAACTACATTAACACAAAAATTAAATGATGAAATAGTTAGTTACAAAAAAACTCAGGCGGTATCTTATAAAAGTAAAATAATTGATACACCCGGAGAATATGTTGAGAATAAAATGTTTTATAAATCATTGCTTGTCTTATCCGCAGATGCAAAGACAATCATCTTAATACAAGCTGCCAATGACGAAGATACTTTATTTCCACCAAGGTTTTCTACAATGTTTCCAAGAAAAGATATAATAGGAATTGTAACAAAAGCTGATATAAATCCAAATACTGCAAGAAGTGAGAGAATTTTATTTGAAGCGGGAGCAAAAGAAGTGTTTAAAATTGGCTTTGATGATAAGGAAGGATTGGAAGTTATAAAGAAAAGGTTGGGATTAAATGAGTCTTAAGGTTGTAGTTGTAGAAGATGAAACACTAACAAGAATTGATTTAATTGAAATTTTGAAAGAAAATGGATATGATGTTGTTGGAGAAGCATCAGATGGTTTGGAAGCAGTTGAAGTATGCAAAAAATTAAACCCTGATATAGTATTGTTGGATATCAAAATTCCATATATTTCTGGATTAAAAGTTGCGGATATATTGAAAGAAGAAAATTTCAAAGGTTGTATTATAATACTGACAGCTTATAATATAGCAGAATATATTCAAAAGGCTTCAAGTACAATAGTTATGGGATATATATTAAAACCTATTGATGAGGATACTTTTATAGAAAGAATAAAATTGATTTATAAAAATTATAAATTATATAATGATTTGAGAGAAGAAGTAGAAGAAACTAAAAGAAAACTTGAAGAGAGAAAAATTATAGAAAGAGCCAAGGGAATTATAATGGTAAAAAATAACTTAAGTGAAGAAGAGGCATATAAACATATGAGAAATTTAAGTATGCAGAAAAGGATAAATATGTCTAAACTTGCAGAAATAATTATATCAACTGGAGGATTAGAATAGATGTTAAAGTTATTTTGCAAGATATGTTCTACCTTAACGCCATCAGATACAGAAATTGTGGAGCAAATGTCTAATGTTGCAACCATACTTAGTAATATTTTAGAAATGGATGTTTTTTTAGACTGTCCTACCAAAAAAGAAGATGAAGCTATGGTTGTTTTTCATGCAAGACCCGAGAAAAAAAGTTTATATAGTAAAAATATTTCTGGGGAAATAGCGTATAGGATAAACGAACCAGCAGTATTTAGAACTTTTAGTACAGGGTTGGCTTCTAGAAATTATAAGGCAATTACGCAAGAGAATGAACAGGTTTTACAAAATATATTGCCTATTTTTAATTCCCTGGATGAAGTAATTTGTGTAATAATAATAGAATACAGTGAGAAACAAAAAGAAATATTCGATAAAGAATATAATAAAAAAGCTGCAGCTATTTTAATGGGGCAAATAGATAGCTTAAAGGATAGGGTTACAGAATATATAAATGACGCAATAATTACATTCAATAAAGATGGGTATGCAACTTATGCTAACAAAGTAGCAAAAACTCTGTATGAAAATTTAGGAAAACACAACATTATTGGAGAAAGTTTTGAAAATTTATATTTTGAGAGAATCAATTATAATTCGATACTTGAAAATCCAGATAGTTATAAAATGAAAGAAATAAATATTTTAAATTATTCTTTAAGTGTACAATGTTTTGTGAGTAAGATAAATGAAAATATAAAAAGAGTAACATTAATTATAAAGGATATCACAGAAGAGAAAAAACACGCTGAAGAATTGAGATTGAAAACAATTTTCATAAAAGAAATTCATCATAGAGTAAAAAATAATCTACAAACAATAGCGAGTTTGCTTAGACTACAAAAAAGAAGAATAAAAAATGAAGAAGTAAAGAAAATTTTAGATGAAACAATAAATAGAATATTAAGTATAGCAATAACTCATGAAGTTCTTTCAACAACAGGAATTGATCAAATTTCAATAAAACCTATCTTAGATATTCTGTATGGGAATTATTTCAAAAATAATATTGACAAAACAAAAAAAATAGAGTTTAATATTTATGGAGATGAATTTTTTATTAGTTCAGATAAAGCTACATCAGTAGCATTGGTAGTAAATGAAATTATTCAAAATGCAATAGACCATGCCTTTATTGGAAGAGATAAAGGCAAAATAGAAATTGAAATAATAAAAAATCAGGAATTTTCAAAAATAAGAATTTCCGATAATGGTGTTGGAATGGATTTATCAAAAAATGAAAATAATATGGGATTTTTAATTGTTAACTCTTTAATTAAGGATAAATTAAAGGGAAACATTGATGTTAAAAGTACAAAAGGAATTGGAACTACAATAGAGTTTGATTTTAAAAATTAAATAAATATTATATACAAAGGTGTATATAGAATATAAAAAAAGCAATGAAGCTGAATACAGACTTAGTCTGTTTTCAGCTTTTTTTTTATCAACTTGAAAGGAGCTGTTCAATGAGAGAAGAAATTAATAGTGTTGGAATCGACATTGGAACTTCGACGACTCAGGTTGTGTTCAGTAAAATTGTATTGGAAAATACAGCATCAGGGGCTAGAGTTCCTCAGATAAAAATAATATCGAAAGATATAGTGTATAGAAGTCCAATATACTTTACACCACTTATTAGTTTAACGGAAATTGATGCAGTTTCAGTTAAAAAAATAGTCGAAGAGGAGTATCAAAAAGCTGGATTACAACCAAAAGATATTTCCACAGGAGCGGTTATCATAACAGGAGAAACAGCCAGAAAATCTAATGCTAATGAAGTATTGAATGCATTAAGTGGAATGGCAGGAGATTTTGTTGTAGCAACTGCAGGGCCAGATTTGGAAAGCATAATTGCTGGAAAAGGTTCGGGGGCAATGAATTTTTCTGAAAAAAGAAATACCAGAATATTTAATCTTGATATAGGTGGAGGAACTACAAATATTTCTTATTTTGATAACGGAAAAATTATTGATACGACTTGTTTAGATGTAGGTGGAAGACTAATAAAAATAAATCCAGCTACAATGCAAGTAGATTATATAAGTGAAAAATTTACAAAATTGATAGAAGTTATGAAACTAAATATCAAAGTGGGAAGTAAATTGGATAAAAATGAGTTAATAAAACTTTGTAAAGAAGTAGCAGATATTTTATTGCAATCGGTTTCATACAAAGCAAAAACTTCCAATTATGATTTGTTAATAACATATAAAGATTTTCATAATAAAGATAATTCACTTGAATATGTTAGTTTTTCTGGAGGAGTAGCTGATTTAATATATGAAGATTACAGCGGTGATGAATTTAAGTATGGGGATATAGGAATAGTTTTAGGAAAGGAAATAAGGAAAGCCTTTCAAACTGCTGGAGTAAAGTTTGTTAAAGTCGGAGAAACAATAGGAGCTACTGTTGTTGGAGCAGGAAATTATACAACTGAAATAAGTGGAAGTACTATAACATATACAAATGATGATATATTACCAATAAAAAATATTCCTGTAATAAAAATGAGTAGGGAAGATGAATTAAATCTCACTGAATTTAAAGATAGATTAGAACAAAAGCTAGATTGGTTTAGAAATAATGAAGGTAGACAAGATGTAGCAATAGGGCTAGTTGCAGAAAATAATATGAAGTATAAAACCATTGTTGCATTGGCTGATTCAATAACACAAGTTTTTAAAAATGTAAAAAGAATAATTGTGGTAGTTGAAAATGATATAGGGAAAGCTTTGGGACAATGTTTAATGTTAAATTTTCAGTCAAAAGCTGAAATTATATGTGTTGATGGAATAAAAGTAAACGATGGAGATTATGTCGACATTGGTAGACCGTTAGGAATGGGAAGTGTATTACCAGTTGTGGTGAAGACACTTGTCTTAAAGAATTATAAATAACAAATTTCTAAAATTAAAAAGAGGTGAAGGTATGATTTTAAGTGTTAAGCTATTTGACCAAATTTATAACTTTTCGTCACTAAAAGAAGTTATGGCAAAAGCAAATGAAAGAAAATCTGGGGACGCACTTGCAGGAATAGCTGCATCATCAGCAAAGGAAAGAGTGGCAGCAAAAATTGTTTTATCAAAGGTAACTTTGGAGGATTTATACAATAATCCAGCGGTTCCTTATGAAGAAGATGAAGTTACAAGAATTATAATGGATGATCTTAATATGCAAGTATATGAGGAAATTAAACATTGGACAGTTTCAGAATTGAGAGAATGGTTACTTAGTTATGAAGCTACTCCAACAAAAATTAATTGGATTAGAAGAGGACTTACATCAGAAATGATAGCAGCAGTAACTAAATTGATGTCTAATATGGATTTAGTAGTTGCAGCAAAGAAAATAGAGGTATTTGCACATTGTAATACAACTATTGGTGGGAAAGACACTCTTGCAGTTAGGTTACAGCCTAATCATACAACAGATGATCCAGATGGAATAATGATATCTACATTGGAAGGGTTAAGTTATGGAGTAGGAGATGCTGTAATAGGATTAAACCCGGTTGATGACAGCGTTGATAGCGTAATGGCAGTTATGGAAAGATTTCATAAAATAAAAACAGATTTTGAAATACCTACACAAACATGTGTATTGGCTCATGTTACAACACAAATGGAAGCAATAAAAAGAGGAGCAAAAGTAGATTTAATATTCCAAAGTATAGCTGGTTCTGAAAAAGGGAATGAAGCCTTTGGAATAACAGGAATTATGATAGAAGAAGCAAGAAAACTTGCTTTAAGAAAAGGGACAGCTGCAGGTCCAAATGTAATGTATTTTGAAACAGGGCAAGGATCTGAATTATCAGCAGAAGCACATAATGGAGCAGACCAAGTAACTATGGAAGCTAGATGTTATGGATTTGCAAAAAGATTCCAACCGTTTTTAGTGAACACAGTTGTTGGGTTTATAGGACCAGAATATTTATATGATAGTAAACAAGTAATAAGAGCGGGATTAGAAGATCACTTCATGGGAAAACTTCATGGATTACCAATGGGCGTTGATGTATGTTATACAAACCACATGAAAGCAGATCAAAGTGATGTTGAGGTTTTGGCAACTTTACTTACAGCAGCAGGATGCAACTATTTTATGGGTATACCAGCTGGAGATGATATTATGCTAAATTATCAAACAACTGGACATCATGATAATCAAAGTTTAAGAGAATTATTTGGTAAAAAACCAATAAAAGAATTCTTTGAATGGTTACAAAAACATGGAATAATGACAGAAGATGGAAAATTAACTGACAGGGCTGGAGACCCTTCAATATTTTTAAAATAAGGGGGATTGAAGATGACTGAATTAGAATTGAAAGAAATTATAGGAAAAGTATTGAAAGAAATGTCTTCATCAAATGAAATTCCAGCAACAGAAGTAAAAAAATCTTCTGGAAGTATAATAGAAAATGGAATTATAGATGATATAACAAAGGAAGATCTAAGAGAAATAATAGAATTAAAAAATGTGGCAAATAGAGAAGAACTATTAAAATATAAAAGAAAAACGCCTGCAAGACTAGCTATATCAAGAGCAGGATCAAGATATACAACTCATACTATGTTAAGATTAAGAGCAGACCATGCTTCTGCACAAGATGCAGTTCTTACTGATGTATCTGAAGAATTTTTGAAAGCAAATAACCTGTTTACAGTAAAATCTAAATGTAATGATAAAGATCAATATATAACTAGACCGGACTTAGGAAGAAGACTTGATGAAGAATCAGTTAAAATTCTTAAAGAAAAATGTATACAAAAACCAACAGTTCAAGTTTTTGTAGCAGATGGATTAAGCTCAACGGCTATTGAAGCAAATATCGAAGATTGCTTACCATCACTGTTAAATGGATTAAAGTCTTATGGAATTTCAGTAGGAACACCATTTTTTGCAAAGCTTGCAAGAGTTGGACTTGCAGATGATGTGGCAGAAGTTTTAGGAGCGGAAGTTACTTGTGTACTTATAGGTGAAAGACCTGGACTTGCAACAGCAGAAAGCATGAGTGCATATATAACATATAAAGCATATGTTGGAATACCAGAAGCAAAGAGAACGGTAGTTTCAAATATTCATATAAAAGGAACACCAGCAGCAGAAGCAGGAGCTCATATAGCTCATATAATTAAGAAGATTTTGGATGCTAAAGCAAGTGGACAAGATTTAAAATTATAAAATAAATTTGAAAAATTTTTATGGAGGTAAAAAATGATAAATGATGCTTTAAGAGCCAGTGTATTATCAGTAAAATTAATACCTAATGTAGATGCAAAAATGGCAGAACAATTAAACTTACCAAATGTATATAGAAGTATAGGAATTATAACTGCAGATAGTGATGATGTTACTTATACAGCATTAGATGAAGCGACAAAAATGGCAGAAGTAGAAGTAGTATATGCAAAATCTTTTTATGGTGGAGCTGCAAATGCTAATACAAAATTAGCAGGAGAAGTTATAGGGATTTTAGCAGGGCCTAATCCAGCAGAAGTAAAAAGTGGATTAAATGCAGCAATTCAAGTAATTGAAAATGAAGCATGTTTCTATAGTGCAAATGAGGATGATACGATACCTTATTATGCACATTGCGTATCAAGAACAGGAAGTTTCCTATCTAAGACAGCAGGTATAGAAGAAGGAGAAGCGTTAGCTTATTTAATAGCACCACCTTTAGAAGCAATGTATGCATTAGATGCAGCATTAAAAGCAGCGGATGTAACATTAGCAGCTTTCTTTGGGCCACCATCAGAAACAAATTTTGGAGGAGGACTTTTGACAGGAAGCCAATCTGCTTGTAAATCAGCTTGTGAAGCTTTTGCAGATGCTGTTAAGTTCGTAGCTCAAAACCCTAAAAAAATCTAAGGAGTAAATTATGAAAGCTATTGGATTAATAGAAGTAAGAGGAATTGTCGGAGCTATTGAAGCGGCAGATGTGGCTTTAAAGACTGCACAAGTAGAATTAGTAAGCAAACAAAGAGTAAAAGCAGGAATCACAGTTGTTACTTTTGAAGGAGATGTGGGAGCAGTAAAAGCGGCAGTTGAAGCAGCTGCAGCTGCAGTATCAAGACTTGGAGTACTTATGGCGAGTCATGTAATAGCAAGGCCTGATGATTCGGTTGAACCACTTTTAAGTAGAAAAACAAATATTGTTGAAATAAAAGAAGAAAATATTGAAAATAAGTTTGTAGAAAAAGTGGAAGAAAAAAATAAAGAAGAAGTAGAAGAATTATCAAATATGAAAGAAATAGAAGAAGAAATTCAAGAAATTAATGAAATTTTAAAAGTAAGTAAAAATAAAAAAACAAAAATAAAAAATAAATTATTTGTATAAAAAGGAGAGATGAAATATGGCAACATTAAACGCATTAGGAATGATCGAAACTAAAGGATTAGTAGCAGCAATTGAGGCAGCAGACGCAATGGTAAAGGCTGCAAATGTAACTTTAATTGGAAAAGAAATGGTAGGAGGAGGACTTGTTAGCGTTATGGTAAGAGGAGATGTAGGAGCAGTTAAAGCTGCTACAGATGCTGGAGCTGCAGCTGCTGACAGAGTTGGAGAATTAATATCTGTACATGTAATTCCAAGACCACATTCAGAAGTAGAAATGATTTTACCTAAATTTGACAAATAATTGTTGAATTAAAATAAAAGGTAAATTCAAAATACTCAAATTTAATACAGGGCGACAACAGTCGCCCTTAATTTGAAATTAGAATAAAATGAGATTGTTAATAAGAGTATAGCAATCTTTTTACATAGATATTGATTGGAGGAAAAATTATGGATAGAGATTTGTTATCAATACAACAAGTCAGAGATCTTATAAAGGCAGCAAAAGAAGCACAAAAAGAATTTGCTACTTTTTCTCAAGAAAGAATAGATAGAGTTGTGGAAGCTATATCTATGGAAGTTAGAAAACATTCTGAAAGACTTGCTAAAATGGCAAATGAAGAAACAGGATTTGGGAAATGGCAGGATAAAATCATAAAAAATAAATTTACTTCAGAATTTCTATATGATTATATAAAAGATATGAAAACTGTTGGAATTCTTAACCAAACTGAAACTTTAATGGAAGTTGGAGTTCCAATGGGAGTTGTGGCAGCATTAATACCATCAACAAATCCAACATCAACTGCTATTTATAAAGTGTTAATATCTTTAAAAGCAGGGAATGGAGTTGTAGTAAGTCCACATCCAAATGCTAAAAATTGTACAATAGAAGCAGTAAAGATAATGCAAAAAGCAGCATATGCAGCAGGAGCACCAGAAGGGCTTGTAGGAGTTATAGAAATTCCATCGATGGAGGGAACAAATGCTCTTATGAAATCTGAAGATACAGCAATAATCTTAGCAACAGGTGGAGAAGCTATGGTAAGAGCAGCATATAGTTCTGGAAGACCGGCAATAGGTGTGGGACCAGGAAATGGACCAGCTTACATTGAAAAAAGTGCAAATGTTAAAGAAGCTGTAAGAAAAATAATGGAAAGTAAAACTTTTGATAATGGTGTTATATGTGCCTCTGAACAATCAGTTATAGTTGAACCATCAAATAAAGAAGCTGTAATTGACGAATTTAAAAGACAAGGAGGATATTTTTTATCGAAAGAAGAAAGCGATAGATTGGGAAGATTTTTGCTAAGAGCTAATGGAACAATGAATCCACAAATAGTTGGAAAAGATGCACAAACATTGGCAAAAATGGTTGGATTACAAATTCCTGAATCTGTAAAGGTTTTAATATCAGAACAAAATACTGTATCACACACAAATCCATATTCAAGAGAAAAATTGACTACTGTATTGGCATTTTATGTTGAAGAAAATGCTGAAAAAGCATGTGAAAGAGCATTAGAACTTCTTGAAAATGAAGGAAAAGGGCATACTTTAATAATACATTCAGAAAATAAAGACATCATAAGAGAGTTTGCTTTGAAAAAACCGGTATCAAGAATGTTAGTAAATGTAGGAGGATCTTTGGGAGGAGTTGGAGCAACAACAAATTTAGCACCAGCGTTTACCCTTGGTTGTGGAGCAGTAGGAGGAAGTTCAACTTCTGACAACATAACTCCTATGAATTTAATTAATATAAGAAGAGTTGCTTGTGGAGTTAGGGAATTATCTGATTTTAGAAGGAGTGAAAACTCAAATAGTGATACAAATTCAGTAGAAATAGAGAATATAATTAGAAGAATTATAGCTGAATATAGAAAATAAAGGGGTTAATATGGTCCTATCAGAAGAAATTTTAAAAGTTAAATATAGAAAAGAACCTTTTTCCACCTTTGAAATTGAGAAAGGAACTGTTCTTACTCCATCAGCAAAACAGTTTATTGCAGATAAAGGTATTGAATTAGTTTTTGTTGGAGAAGAAATAAAAAAAACTGAAGTATTAAATAGTGATGAAAAGTTAAATTCTTCTGAAAAATATGAAAAACAAGAAAATTATATTGAAAGATATAAGTATACTGGTGCAAATGGAGAATTTTATTTAGAAAAACCAGAGTATATGACTCAGATTGAAGGAAATACTTTAATTTTAAAAAGTAATAAAAGAATAGTTTTTAGAGCAAAAGTAGAAACTTTTTTATCTGAGCTATTATTAGCAGCAAAAGACTTTGAAATTTTTAATGGAAGCGAAAAATTGACAAGAGATATGGAAAGTCTTATTAAATTTGTGAGTAATATTTTAGTTGCTGAAAGTTTGGACAAGGTTTTAGAAAATCAAAGTCTTTTAGATGGTAAGAATTTAAGTACGATAAAAGATGTAGCTCATAATCCTAAAGAATATTTAGGTAGAGCTCATCTTTTAGAACTTTCTCTTAAAAATGATATAACAGTTCTTAAGCTAAACAGATTAAAGGCATTAGCAAGAGAGTTAGAAACATTTGCAGTAGAATATTTTGTTCAAGGAGATAGAGTTTTTAGAAAAGATTTGTTGCATGCTTTTAACATTCTAAGTAGTGCAATTTATATAATGATGATAAAAGCAGATAAAGAAGAATATAAAAATTAATAACACTTATATGACATTTTGGAGTGATAGACTTTTTACAATAGTATTAGAGGTAGATATGTTAAATAATATTAATGAAGAATATATTAGAAAGATTATTCAAAAAGAATTAGAAAAATACTTTCTTTTATCAAGAAAAGAAGAAACAGTAAAGACTAATATTTCTTTTTTAGGAGAAAATATGGAATTGAAGAGAAAACTTGAAGATTCCTTTGAAATAGAAGAAGAGAGTGAAACACTAATAGTTTCTAATTTAAGCTTAAAAAATATATATAATCTTTCAATTGGGATTTATGAAAATAAATTTGAGGAAAAAATATTAAAACAAGTTTTAGAAGGAAAAAAAGTTTTTTTAATTGAAGAAGGATTGGAATACTTAAAATATCAAAATATACCAACAAATCTTCTTGAAAAATATAATACTTATGTAAAAAATATAAAAGACTATGGAATAAAAATTCAAAAAGAAGCTTATTTTCTACAGTATATAAATAATAGTGAAGAAATTTATTCAGAAAGATTATTAGATTATAAAAAATTAAGAGAGTTTTATTTAAAAGGATTAAATTCATTATTAGTAGCGGAAAATACAATTATTACAAGTTCAGCGATGGATTATGCGAAAGAAAATAATATCACGATTGTAAAAAGGAGATAATTATGCTTATAGGTGAAGTTATTGGGAACGTTTGGGCAACAAAAAAATATGAAGGTTTAGAAGGACAAAAATTTTTAATCATAAAAACTGAAGACGGAAAAAGAATGGTGGCAGTGGATCCTGTAGGTGCTGGAATAGGAGAAATGGTTATTATTGCAACTGGTGGAGCTGCAAGAACTGTTTATAATATGAAAGATAGACCAGTAGATGCTGCAATTATTGGAATAATTGATGGTATGGAAGAATAATAAGAAGAAACTTTTAACACTATCAATTAATATTAAAATAAATTGAAGGTGAATATATGGCAAAGAAATTTATAACTTTGAAAGATGCTGAACAATCTATCTGTAATGGTAAATTATATGTTGATGAGAGAGCTATTCTTGCTTCATCAGTACAAGACTATGTCAGAGAAAATAATATAGAAGTAGTATACGGAGAAGTTTGTTCAAAAAAAATAGAAGATAGTAATTATAATGTTTCAAATGAAGAAAAAGATGAACTTTCTTTAATGATCGAAAAGATATTAAAGAATGATTTTAATGTGCATGATGAAAATAAAATTAAGCAAGTTGTGAAAATTATGAAAGAGGTGCTTAAATAATGGGAATCAATGAAATAATTATATATATAATGGTATTTTTCATGGCAGTAGGAGCCTTGGATAAATGTTTTGGAAATAAATTTGGATATGGAGAAAAATTTGAAGAGGGAATAATGGCTATGGGAGCTCTAGCATTATCAATGGTTGGTATAGTTTCACTTGCTCCAGTTTTAGCTAAAATATTAAGCCCAATTGTAAATCCTGTTTATTCAGCATTAGGTGCTGACCCTGCAATGTTTGCAACAACACTGCTTGCAAATGATATGGGAGGATATCCATTGGCTATGAGTTTAGCAGCAGATCCTATGGTAGGGAAATTTGCTGGACTAATATTAGGTTCAATGATGGGTGCAACAATAGTTTTTACAATACCAGTTGCATTAGGAATAATAGAAAAAGAAGATAGACCTTATCTAGCTAAAGGAGTATTAGCAGGTATGGTTGCAATTCCATTCGGTTGTTTTGTTGGAGGAGTAGTTGCAGGATTCCCAATAGGACTAGTAATTAAAAATCTAATTCCGATAGTTATATTTGCTGTTTTGATTATTATAGGCTTATGGTTAATTCCTGAAAAAATGACAACAGGATTTACTTATTTTGGGACAGGAGTTGTTATAGTAATAACATTAGGATTAGCAGCTGCAATCATTGAATTTTTAACTGGAATAGTTTTAATACCGGGAATGGCACCAATAGATGAAGGAATGGGAATTATATGGTCAATAGCGATAGTGTTGGCAGGAGCTTTTCCATTGGTTCATTTTATAACAAAAGTATTCAAAAAACCTCTTGAAAAAATTGGGGCAGGACTTGGAATGAATGAAATAGGAGCAGCAGGATTAGTAGCATCACTTGCAAATAACATTCCTATGTTTGGAATGATGAAAGATATGGATGTAAATGGTAAAATTATAAATGTAGCCTTTGCTGTGTGTGCTGCATTTGTGTTTGGAGATCACTTAGGATTTACAGGTGGAGTAGACAAAACTATGATAGCACCTATGATAGCTGGGAAATTATCAGGAGGAATTATAGCTATAATAATAGCAAAAGTTTTATTCTGTAAGAAAGAGAATAAATAGGTGATAAATATGAATAAAGAATTATTGGAAGAATTAATAAGAAAAGTTATAAAAGAGGAATTAGGCTTAACTGGAGATGATAACTACAAACAAATGGACAAAAGTGGCGTGGGTGTAGTTAAATTAAATCAAATGAAAAAAAGAGTAAAGATGGATACTGGAAATCCAAAAGATCAAGTGACAACAACAGACTTATTTACTCTAGAAGAAAGTCCAAGACTTGGAGCAGGGCTTATGGAAATGAAGGAAACTACTTTTCCTTGGACTTTAACTTATGATGAAATTGATTATATAATTGAAGGTAGACTTGAAATATTAATAGATGGCAGAAAAGTTGTTGGAGAAGCAGGAGATGTAATTTTGATACCAAAAAATTCTAAAATTGAATTCTCAGCTCCTAACTATGCAAAATTTTTATACTTTGTATATCCAGCAAATTGGTCTGAATTATAAAATATTAATGCAGGGGGAAAAAATGAAAGAGTTTAGATTACAACCGAAGATTTTATTTGGAGAAGATTCATTATCATACTTAAGAGAATTGAATTATAAGAGAGTTCTTATTGTAACAGATGCTGTAATGGTACAATTAAAATTAACAGATTTTATAGTTAATAATTTACCTGCTTCATCGGAAATAAAAATATTTTCTGAGGTTGAGCCTAACCCTAGCATGCAAACTGTAGAAAAAGGAGCACAAGATTTTATAGCTTTTGATCCAGATTGTGTAATAGCATTAGGAGGAGGTTCTCCAATTGATGCATGTAAAGCTATATTATATTTTGCTTATAAAATATACAAAAAGTTAAATATAAATAGAAGAGTTTTCTTTGTAGCTGTTCCAACAACGAGTGGAACTGGTTCAGAAGTAACATCATACAGTGTTATAACAGATGGAGATAGAAAGATAGCTTTAGCTGATAATTTGATGTTGCCTAATGTTGCACTGTTAAATACAGAGTTTTTAAAAGGATTACCATCAAAAGTTGTAGCTGATACTGGAATGGATGTTCTTACACATTCGATAGAAGCATATGTTTCAAATATAGCTAATCCGTTTTCAAGTTCATTTGCAATGAAATCTATAAAATTAATATTTGAAAATTTAGTAACACACTATAATGATAGAACAATACCAACACCTAGGGAGAATGTGCAATTTGCATCTTGTTTAGCAGGAATAGCGTTTGATAACTCTTCATTGGGGATAAATCATAGTATTGCACATACAATAGGAGCTAAATTTCATATAGCACATGGAAGAGCTAATGCAATAATTATGCCATATATAATTGAAATAAACTCACATGCTGATAAAAAATATTATGAAATTTCAAAAGAGTTAGGCTTGCCAGCTGATACCATTGAAGAAGGAAAGGCGTCACTTCTAAGTTTTATTAAGATATTAAAAGAAAAATTAGGAATAGAGAAATCTTTAAAAGATTATGGAGTTGAATTTGAAGATTTCAGAAAAGAGCTTACAAATATGTTAAAAGATATTAAAAAGGATATTTGTACATCACATAATCCAAATAGATTAAGTGATGAAGAATATATAAGACTCTTGCTAAGAATTTACTATGGAGAATAAAGTGACTTCATCACTGAAAAGATAGCCCCTATAATTTATAATTAAAATATAAAAAATAAATAAAATTAGGGGGTAATAAAATGGCATTAGTAAAAGGAACTAAAGAAAATTTTAAGGAAGAAGTTTTAGAAGCAAAAGGATTAGTTGTAGTTGATTTTGGAGCTAACTGGTGTGGACCTTGTAAAAGTCTTTTACCAATATTAGACGAAGTAGTTAGTGAAGATCCAAATAAAAAAATAGTTAAAGTTGATATAGATGAACAAGAAGAATTAGCAAGAGAATACAAAATTATGAGCGTTCCAACTTTATTAGTTTTCAAAAATGGAGAAATTATAGATAAGTCAGTAGGATTAATCCAAAAAGATGAAGTAAAAGCTTTATTTGCTAAATAATAAAAATTAAAATCCAGCCTTTTGGCTGGATTTTATATTTCACATAGAGTCTATTTAATAACTTTTTTATATAAAAAAGTGCTTAAAAAATTAGCAAACTAATCTATCAATACCAAAAAATATACACTTGATATTTTTCTATTAAATATTAACTTGATGTTTTTTACTTTTTTTAATATTTTTTAAATCCTCTGTGCAAAAATATTGACTTTTTTATTATACTATCTCCTTCTTTATATTCTTCAACCGACCTTGCTGTACTTGAATAGATAGGAATATATGAATTTTCTTTTGAAAAATTTATCATTTGATAAGTTGCTCCCCATTCACCTTGAATGAGCACATAATCATCTTTATTTAGTTTGGCTTTTAAAAAATTTTTAAATTCATCAAGATTGCTTTCTTCATTTATATTTGCCCATTTATTTTTTAAATTAGATGGAATATAAATTATTTTATTACATAACCAATCTTTTTTTAATTCTTCCTCTTGGGCTTCAGTCAAGGTATGTGAAAATAATAAAACTATTTTTTTCATTTATCCTCCATCATTTTTTTAAAATATTGAATTCATTTTCAAAATCTTCTAAGATTCTTACATTATCTTTAGTCATAATTCTTTCAAGTTTATTACAATAGTTTTCTAAATTATCTATATGATTTTTTGCACTACTATCTACATCATCGGAATGAGCTATTCTATTTCTAACTTTTCTACTTGTATCAAATATATTTACAAGATCTTTTATAGGTTGATATCTCTTATCATCAAATTTTCGGTCAATACTATTTTTATATCTTTTGTCATTTTCCATTTTTCTTCTAGTTTTGAATAGCCAATCAGAAGTTATATCCTTATTATCGATAGAAATTTTTAAAGAATAAGAAACATAATTTTTAATTGCTTCATTTATATTTATAAAAGACATGGCATATCTTTTTTGTAAATAGTGCCACTTAGCTAATTTTAATTGAATTTCATAATCTTCTTCTGCATCTTTAAATTCTTTTATAAATTCTTTAACAATATTTGGAATTAATAATTTTGAAGGACCTTCTAATTTTTCTATTTTTGCTATAATATTTTCTCGCTTTAAAGACTGAATACTTTGTTTAATACTTCCGATATAGTTTAAATTCATAGCATCAGAGAAGTTTAGCATTTTCTTCTTTACTTCTTGATCTTCAATTAGTTCTTGTAAAGGATAAAAATTTCCGTATTCTTTTAATGACTGAGCACCTTTTATCCACTTTAAAAGTTTATAAAAAGCATTTAGGTCTATTATAGGAGTTTTTCCATTATTAGTTCCTGATAATTCAAACATCCCATATGAAATCATTTTTATTTCTATATTTTTATTAATGACATCCTTTATATAATTTATAACGAGGAACATCCACATAGCATTTGAACGAAAAGAATGAGTAATGTCTATATAAACTTCATCTCCATCATTCAAATATTTATCTATATCCATAATAATATTAAAATTTTCAAATATTTCTGTTTCATCAAGTCCATATTTTGTAAGTTTTATTATAACTTTATCTTCAAAAATGGCATTAAATTTTTCGATATTTAAATTAGAAAGATTTGTGTCTTTGCTGGAAGTACTTATCTGTTCAGACAATGACATATAGTATTCAATATCTTCTTCTATAGAATATTTATTACAATAGTGTTGATATAAATTGTCCCACATAGAACCAGTAGTTCCAATATGTATAGTTTTATCTATGTTAAAGTGTTCTTCTAATACTGAAGATATAAAAGTTCTATCTTTATATAATTTACCATCTATTTCATAAGTTGCTTTATTGTATTCACCATTATTATTTTTTTTTCCACCGCCTATTCCTGCAATTAAAATTTTTGCCATAAGTCCTCCTCTTCTTTAATTATATAAATAAAAATAACTATCTACCATAAAACTTTCATTCTCTTCATTGTAGATTATGAAGTCTTTATTTCCTTTTCCTTTGTTTTTTAGCTCTATATTTACAATATCATTTAATATTTTAATAAAGCCATTGAACTTACTTTTTTCTTTAATATAAGTTTTTTCTGAAATATCTTTTTTTCCCTTTTTTTCCTTCCATTCTTTTTTAGAAAGTTCAAAGTTATTTTCAAAAATTAACATCAAAATTTTTATTTTTTCTTTGGGTTTTTTTGTTTTTGAGAATTCTTCAACCATACTTTTATGTTTACTTAAATCTATATTTAATTCAAATTTTTCAATTAATAAATTTGTTCCATTTAATTTAATAGATTTTTCTTTTTCTTCTTTTAATTTTTCCTCAATATTTAATATTTCAAGAATTTTTTTAATTTTTTTTGAATCATAGTTTTTGAACAAACTCGAATCTATATCTTCTGTATCTTTTATTTTTTCTAGTTCACTTTGCTTACAAAAAGGCATAACTTTATCTAGTGAGCTAAAGATAAATTCTTTTGCTTTGTCTTCTGAAGTCATATTTTTATAAATATATTTTATTAGTATAGATGAATATATTATTTGAGATATTTCATAAAAATAATCTCCTTCTTCATCTTCAAACAGTTCCTTTATTTTATAATATTCAGTAAATGATGATGGAGAAAATTTAAGAAATCTATCCTCTAATTCTTGAGCTTCTTCGCCATTTTCTAAACCTTCTTCTATTTTATATAAGCATGTTAAAATTGTTAATACAATTAGAAATTTTTCGATTTTCTTTTTTGTCATGATTTGAAATTCTTTATATTTGAAGATATTTTTTAAGAATATTTCAACTTTCTCATAAAAGCAATAAAAGTCCATTGTTATCATAGTTTCAAAATTTATAATTTTATTTAATTCTTTGTAAAAAAATTCTAAATCTTCTTTTCCTATATTTTTATAAAAATTTGATACTATTTCATATTCATATCTTTTTAAAGCATCATTTATAGTTCTATAATTTTTGATACTTTCTTTTATAGGCTCTTGCATAATTTCTAAAGTACTTGAAAAGGGTAATCTTACAAAATCATCTATAATTTTTAAATTTTCACCATTGATTTCATATTTAGGAAGATGACTTTCCTTCCAATTTATAACTTTTATATCTCTTTCTACTGCTAATTTATACATAGCTATACTTAAAGTCTTTGTTCCTAAAGTGGCTTCTAAAACAGTATTTTCATTTATAGCATTTTCATTTATAGCTATACCTCTTAAAGTATTATAAATTTCTGTAATACTATCTTCTACCTTTTTTCCAATAATTTTATATTGCTTTTTTTGTTTTTCTAAAATTTCTTTTAAACTATCATATTTTTTTTCAGTTTCTTCAGTATATAGTAGATATATTTCTTTTATGTTATCAAAAAATCTTAAGGATTTTTGAAGTGGTAATTCTTCCAAAATATTTTCGCTAACCCTAGTATAGCTTACAAAAGATATAATTTTTTCGATTTTCTCTTTCTCAATATTTAAGGTTTTATTTTTTTCTTCTATCATGTTTTTTAAATATATATTCTCTAAAGCTTTTTTATCATTTTCAGTCCAATTTTCATTTTTTAAATAAGGGTCAAACCTATACTTACTCAATAATGCTATTTCATTTTCACTTAAATTAAATTTAATACTTTTTTTAATTTCGTTTACTAATTTTTCCATATAACACACTCCTTAAATATTTTATATATAAATTATATACTCATTATATATATTATAATTATAAATATTTCCAAAACTAACTATGTTGTCATATTCAAAATCATTAAAGGATAAGCAAAATAAATTATCTTCATCTTTATTTAAAATATTTTGTATATATTCTAACATATTTTTAATTTTATAATAAACATTTTTTCCTAAAAAAACTGATTTTTGTATTCGAATAAAACCTTTTTCAATTAAAAAATCCGAAACAGCTTTTCGTCGTTTATCATTTCCTATATCATAAGATATTAAATAATTCATACTACCATCTCCATTATTTCTTTTTTAATTTTTTTGATTTCATATTTTATTATATCTTCCTTTGAAAATTTATTTTTTGAATATATTTCCTTTTTCTCTAAAAGCTCATTAAAATATAAACTCACTTCATATTTTCCTCTTTTACTCATTATTAAACTTTCATTCTCTATTTCAAAAAAGTCATTTTTTATTATTTTTTTATGAAATAAATCAAAGACAGTATCATAAGCTAAATATCTATATTTTTCAATATAATCATATACTAAGGGTAATTTTTTATTTCCTTCAAAATGAATTATCCCAACCGTCAAGTCAAAGCCTTCATATAAGAATATACTCTCTAATTTTCTATATAGTATTCCAAATAAATAGTTTAAAACAATATTGTACGGCTCTTTTGCTTTTCTGTGTTCTCTATTATAAAATCTCCATTTTTCTTCAAGTAATTCTGAAATAATTTTAAAATAAAGTCTACTTGCCATTCCTTCATAGCCCATTATTATCATTCTTGCTTTTGGATTATATTTTTTTATTTGTTGAATTTTTTTGATGTATATATCAAAATTAGAAACTTGATCCAAATTCCTTTTTCTTCTTTTAAGTAATGTATCTATATGTTCTTTTTGCTTAGAAATTTTATCAATTAGCCAAGATTTTGCTAGTTCTAACCCTTTTTCACTTGCAAAAAATTGATATTGATTTTTTCTTAATTTTCCATTTCTATTGCTGATTGAGCTAAAAAATTGTCCTATTACATTTCCATATTTATCACAAATCACTATTGGAATTTCATTTTCAGTCGCTAACCTTATAGCACCAGATGTTAAAGAAACTTCACCCTCTAAAATTATTGAATCTATTTTTTCAGCAGATAATTGTAATTCTCTTTCCATATCATCAATATAAAAACTTTTTTTTCTTTTAGAAATTTTAGTTCCATTCTTCACAATACAAAGTTCCATACAATTCCTCCTTATATAAATAATTTCATTTTTTTTTATTATAAACTTATTAAGTTTACTTTTTTTCTTAATTTTTTTACTATTTTTGATCATTTTAGAATATATATTGGAATTAAAAAGAAAAATGCTTGTATTATTTTTAATAAATTTCTATATTTTCTTATTTTTAGAACTATTTATTAAAGACTATACTAATTATTTGTACAAATGTTAAAAAATTGCTCATCTAGCCAAATTAAAATTTTTTCTTGCTTTTTTTTAGTTTTTTTTGTAATATGGGTATAAATTCATTTCCACTTACAATAAGGTTTAAAACATCTAAATATATAAATTTTATGGAAAATTCTATATTAAGTATAAATTCATTTCCACTTACAATAAGGTTTAAAACCTACATACGGAACTGGTATAGAGTTTAATATATCAAACGTATAAATTCATTTCCACTTACAATAAGGTTTAAAACTGGAAATTGTATAAAGTTATTAAATTTATAATGGAGTATAAATTCATTTCCACTTACAATAAGGTTTAAAACTCTTTTCCTACAACATCTATAAATTCAGAGAATGATGTATAAATTCATTTCCACTTACAATAAGGTTTAAAACAAAATTTTCTTAAATCAGAAGGAGTACAATACTTTAAAGTATAAATTCATTTCCACTTACAATAAGGTTTAAAACCTAATGTCAAAAGCTTTTCAGCTCTAGCCTCATCGTATAAATTCATTTCCACTTACAATAAGGTTTAAAACATCTCTTAATAAACTCATTACAGAATTTATCATTCTAGGTATAAATTCATTTCCACTTACAATAAGGTTTAAAACATAGTTGCATTACCTCCTATGCTAGATCCACCATAAGTATAAATTCATTTCCACTTACAATAAGGTTTAAAACTATCAACTCATCTGCTGCTACATTATATCTTTTCAGTATAAATTCATTTCCACTTACAATAAGGTTTAAAACTTTGGTTTCTCCATTCTCTAAATTCCATATTCTCAGTATAAATTCATTTCCACTTACAATAAGGTTTAAAACGTAGTTTCTAATGAAGAATTAGTATCTATGATAATTAAAGTATAAATTCATTTCCACTTACAATAAGGTTTAAAACTTTGTCTACGTAATTGTAGACAATTTCTTTTATTTGTATAAATTCATTTCCACTTACAATAAGGTTTAAAACAATAGACTATTCATTTATAGATACCTCCCCATTTCGTATAAATTCATTTCCACTTACAATAAGGTTTAAAACCTTTACAAGAGGAAATGGAGAGTTCCTAGAATATAGTATAAATTCATTTCCACTTACAATAAGGTTTAAAACTCTTTTAGTGATTTTAATAATTGATCTTCCTTAGAAGTATAAATTCATTTCCACTTACAATAAGGTTTAAAACATCTAAAATAGATTCATCACATTCATAATAGTTAAGTATAAATTCATTTCCACTTACAATAAGGTTTAAAACTTTTACATCCTTCAATTAATTCGTCTGCCGCTATATCGTATAAATTCATTTCCACTTACAATAAGGTTTAAAACATTATATATACATCCATGTATTAGATTTAAACTTTGAAGTATAAATTCATTTCCACTTACAATAAGGTTTAAAACTAATAATGGTATTGTAAGACATAATGTCATTAAATAGTATAAATTCATTTCCACTTACAATAAGGTTTAAAACGATCAAACAGAATATGTTCTTTAAACGCAATACTTAAGTATAAATTCATTTCCACTTACAATAAGGTTTAAAACTCTGCTTCTTTTTAAATTTAAAAATTTCTTATTTAAGTATAAATTCATTTCCACTTACAATAAGGTTTAAAACTATTGTAACTACGTGAGACGAAGGAATCATCTGATTGTAGTATAAATTCATTTCCACTTACAATAAGGTTTAAAACAAAAGTTGCTGGAACTGAATCTGAAGGTATAGATGAAGTATAAATTCATTTCCACTTACAATAAGGTTTAAAACAGAAACAAAATTATTCCATCTCGCTTCTATATCTTTTGTATAAATTCATTTCCACTTACAATAAGGTTTAAAACTTATATTCTGTTAATTGCTTTCCACTTAATCTATACTGGTATAAATTCATTTCCACTTACAATAAGGTTTAAAACCTAAGATTTGCTTGGCTTAATATGAAAACTGGTGTTGTATAAATTCATTTCCACTTACAATAAGGTTTAAAACTGATAGTGAGAATAGTAAACTGAAAGACAGTGACAGTATAAATTCATTTCCACTTACAATAAGGTTTAAAACTAAAGTACTCATTATTCCAGCAACTATACTACTTAAAGGTATAAATTCATTTCCACTTACAATAAGGTTTAAAACTCGTTTTGCATACTTCTTTGCTATCCATACGCTTAGTATAAATTCATTTCCACTTACAATAAGGTTTAAAACTTTCTCATAGAATTGTCCACTATCTGGATTTATATATAGTATAAATTCATTTCCACTTACAATAAGGTTTAAAACTCCTTTAATCAATCTTTGAGCATGTGCAACATTTTGTATAAATTCATTTCCACTTACAATAAGGTTTAAAACCGCTGCTACTATAGATAAACAAAACTCATTACAAAAGTATAAATTCATTTCCACTTACAATAAGGTTTAAAACATAGAAACTACAGTTGCTGGAAATAAGTTATTCGGTATAAATTCATTTCCACTTACAATAAGGTTTAAAACACTTTAATAATTGAGCTTCCTTAGAAGCTAGTAAGTATAAATTCATTTCCACTTACAATAAGGTTTAAAACTGAATTGGTTGCTTCTAATAGTAATATGTTTAGAAGTATAAATTCATTTCCACTTACAATAAGGTTTAAAACTCATAATAACATCTATTAAATGCTGGAGTTAGTGGTATAAATTCATTTCCACTTACAATAAGGTTTAAAACCTAACCCTCTTCTAAGAAGAATTTTATTTACCATCTGTATAAATTCATTTCCACTTACAATAAGGTTTAAAACGTAGTTTCAGCTTCTTCGGCTATTAAAGAATCTACAGTATAAATTCATTTCCACTTACAATAAGGTTTAAAACACATCTCCCCATTGAGTATGCAACGCTCTTTTACTGTATAAATTCATTTCCACTTACAATAAGGTTTAAAACATAATGCAAGCAGCTTTCTTCAAACTTGCTGATATTGTATAAATTCATTTCCACTTACAATAAGGTTTAAAACTTTAACCCTCTTCGAAGAAGTGTTTTATTTGTTACCTTAGTATAAATTCATTTCCACTTACAATAAGGTTTAAAACTCCTTTGTCTACCAATAAAGATTTATTATCTTCTAGTATAAATTCATTTCCACTTACAATAAGGTTTAAAACTCTCTTCCCATTTTATAACCAAATCCTGTTAATAGAGTATAAATTCATTTCCACTTACAATAAGGTTTAAAACAATACTTATTGAGAAAATAATCGATTAGTTTTTGGTTTTTGTATAAATTCATTTCCACTTACAATAAGGTTTAAAACTTCTTCCGATATAGCTTCATCGTTAAACATTAAAGGTATAAATTCATTTCCACTTACAATAAGGTTTAAAACCCATAAATCTTAGCGTTATCATATACCATAACTTCATCAGTATAAATTCATTTCCACTTACAATAAGGTTTAAAACCAGTATTATCTATAATAGGGATTGCTGCTTCTGCAGTATAAATTCATTTCCACTTACAATAAGATTTAAAACATAGCAACTGCAATTGCAAGATTTACTCCTTTATCGTATAAATTCATTTCCACTTATAATAAGGTTTAAAACTTGTTAAGGTTATCGACTACCCCTTGTACTCTAGAGTATAAATTCATTTCCACTCATAATAAGGTTTAAAACTTTTGTGCCTTTATTTCATTATTTACTTCCATAACGTATAAACTCATTTCCACTTATAATAAGGTTTAAAACTTTAAGCAGTTTTATGTCTTACTTAGGACAAATCAAGTATAAACTCATTTCCACTTACAATAAGGTTTAAAACAAAATTGAGAATACTAAAGCCATAAAGGCTGAAAATAAAGTATAAATTCATTTCCACTTATAATAAGGTTTAAAACGGATTTATCTCTTTTTTGGCGTTTAAAAATTATAGTATAAATTCATTTCCACTTATAATAAGGTTTAAAACTCGACATTTCCAGCCGCATTTTTGAATGGTACTAGTATAAATTCATTTCCACTTACAATAAGGTTTAAAACTCTAACCAGTTTATAGCTAGTGAAACAGATTTGGTATAAATTCATTTTCACTTATAATAAGGTTTAAAACTTTAATAGCCCATTAAAGGCTACTAAATACAAAATTTGTATAAACTCATTTCCACTTATAATAAGGTTTAAAACTACTCCAGTTGTAGGAATCTTGAAGTTTGATGTAGGTACAGGTATAAACTCATTTCCACTTACAATAAGGTTTAAAACTTTTCAAGCTCGAACTTTGCGTCTTTGTCAGGTATAAAGGTGTAAACATTTCCACTTATAATAAGGTTTAAAACTTAATAGAGAAATATAGTACTATTAAATAATAAAAAGCAAAAATTAATAAATTAAGGCAACGTAAGTTGCCTTTTTTATATTATAAAAAGAAAATATTATTTCTATAATTTTAGTAAAAATTTTTTATTGAAGTTTAGAGAGAAAAGGAAGAAGGTAAAAAAGAAACAAGAAACGGTAAAGGTGAAAGTAATAAAATGGGAATATAAAGAAGGGAGTGATGAGAGATGTTAGGTTTAATATTTTTATATTATCTATATCAAGAAATGAAATAGTAAAAAGTAAAAAAGGAACAAAAAATGGTAAGAATAAAAGTAATAAAATGGGAATATAAAGAAAGGAGTGATGAAAGATGTTAGGTTTAATATTTTTATATTATCTATATCAAGAAATGAAATAGTAAAAAGTAAAAAAGAAACAAGAAATGGTAAAGATGAAAGTAATAAAATGGCTATATAAAGAAGGGAGTGATGAGAGATGTTGGGTTTAATATTTTTATATTATCTATACCAAGAAATGAAATAAAAAAAGTAAAAAAGAAACAAGAAACGGTAAAGGTGAAAGTAATAAAATGAGAATATAAAGAAGGGAGTGATGAGAGATGTTAGGTTTAATATTTTTATATTATCTATATCAAGAAATGAAATACTAAAAAACATGAAAACTAGAATTACTAATACTTTTAAAAACTAAAAAATAAAATTTTAGCAGGGGGGTGATTATATGTTAGAAAGTTTAATTATAGTAGCAACATCGGTAATAACAAAAAAAAGCATCAGGAAATTCTTCAAAAAAATAAAATAAAAATAAAATAAAAATTTAATAAAAATAATAAGGAGTGATGTATATGATTTTAATAACAATAGGGAAATTAATAATAACTACAGCAACAACAGTAGGAGTAGCAACTTTAGTAGATGAATTAACGAAATGGGGTGATGAATAAGAGGACATTTTAGGAAAAGAAAGGGAGAGTGATAAAAATTAAAGAAAAATATTTTAATAAAATTACAGTTCCAGTAATAAAAAATATAATTTTTACAAAATAAGGTTTAATTTAAATATATAATATTGAAAAAATGAAATAAAATAGATATAATTATCTTAAATAAGTTTATTTTTATTTAAAAGGGGATATCATGAAAAAAATAGAAGTAATTTTAAAAAGTACACAAAAATTTTCTAATAACACTGCAGAGGCACTGAGGGGTTATCTAGGCTCTTATTTTAAAGATATTATAGAGTTTCATAATCATACCAGTGCCTATACTTTTAATTATGACTTTTCTTTTATTCAATATAAAGTAATCAGAGGTGAACTGGCTATAATTGGTATAGATAAAGGAGTTGAATTACTTCTTGAACATATTCCAAAAATAAAAAAAATAAAAATAGGAGATGATTTTATTGATGTTACTCCTGAAATTAAAATAACATTTCATGATCTAAAAGTTGAAGAAAAATTTTATAACTATAAGTTTGAAAGCCCTTGGTTAGCTTTGAATGAAACTAATTATAAAAAATATATAAATGGAGAACTTTCTTTAAATAATCAACTTAGAAATAATATTATAGAATTTTTTAAAATGTGCGGAACTTGGGCGGATAAAGAAATAAAAGTTGAAGGTACTTTTATTGAAGAAAAAATTGTAAAAAAAGATACAACTTTTTTAGGATTTTTGGGAAATTTTAAAGTAAATGTTGATTTGCCAGATAATATTTCCTTAGGGAAAAGAAAGAGTATAGGTATGGGAAGAATAAGAAAAGTGTAACGAGGTAAAAAAATGGTGATTTTAAAAATAAAATATTTTTTTAAAAATTTTCAAATAACTGATTTGGAATTTATAAAGCAGCTCAAAACTTATTTTAAGAGCATTAATGAGATAGAATACTTATATTTTCAATTAAGTCCAAAAGAATCCACTCTAAATATCTATATAGAAAGAGAAAAAATAAATAATATTTTATTTGAAATAAGTAAGATAAAACTAGAACAACAAAAAATTATTATTAACAAAAAAGAATTCTCAATTAAAGAAATAAATATCGAAAATCTAAAAAGAGTTGATAGTCTAAAAATGATAATAAAAAGCCCAATGACTTTTAAAATTGGAAGTGATTTTTTAGATACTTTTTCTAGTTTTGTATTCTTTAGATGGTTAATAAAATCATATAATGAAGAATTTAATTTGGAAAAAGAAAAACGGTTTATATTGACTAATGAGATCTTAGAAAAAATATCATGTTCTACAAATCTTTATTGGGAGAAAAAACTTATAAATAATTATGAGATTAACTTTTATATAGGTGAAATTGAGTGGAATTTCAACCTTTTAAGTGATGATGAATTAAGTAAATGTCTGTTATTATTAAAGTACTTTAATAGAAAAAATGTGGGGTATTTATCAAAAAAAGGCTATGGGAAAATAGAAATAATAAATTAAAAATAAAAATTTAGGAGGTTTTTATGAATGATATTGTAATGTCAATTGAAACTACAAAAATTAAAGAGTTTATTTTTTCTACAAATAAGCTAAAAGTAATAAGAGGGGCCAGTTATTTGTTAGATTATTTGAATCAAATAGAAGTACATAAAATTTTAAAAAATAATTCTGTAAAAGATGAAAACATAATATATATAGCTGCAGGTAATGCGAAATTTTTTGTTAAAGATGAACAGACAGCTAAAAAAATTTCTAAAGAAGTAAAAGATATATATAGAAAATGGGCACCGAGTGCAAAGATTGTTACTGTATTTAAAGAAAAAGAAGAAAATGAAAAAATTTGGGATACTTTAGATAAGTTAGCTGAAATGGTAGCAGAAGAAAAAAATAAAGGATATCAAATACTAAATATAGATCTTCCTTTTATGGAAAAATGTGAACTAAGTGGGAACCAGCCTGCAGAAATTTTTAAAGGTGATTCAGAATCGATAAATATTTTGAAAGGAGATATGGAAAGATTAGGAATACTGAAAGATATAGAGAGCCTAGATTTAGAAAATAAAGAGCTAAGTAGTATCATTTGTGGTACAAAGGATATATTAGATAAATTAGCTCCTAAAACTGGAAAAGTTTCAGAAGAAACTATTAGGAAAATAATATTTTCTACCTTTATAAAAGAAGGAATGGAAAATAAACAGAATTATAATGAGCAGCCTATTTCTTTCTATAGTGAAGTAAAAGATATTCTAAAAATAAAAACAAATATAGAAGATTTTGAAAATGAAAATAGTTTTATAGGGTTTATGTATAGTGATGGGGATGGACTAGGTGATTTTCTAAAGAAAGTTTCAAATAAATATAAAGAAAAAACAGAAGATGAATATATAAAATTTTTGAAAAATTTTAGTAAGGAATTAGATAAGAATACTAAAGAATCCATGAAAGAAACACTTAAAGTTATTTTTAAACCATGTGAAAAGTCAAATAATAAAGAAGCTATGGGAGAATTTATTATAGTTGGTGGAGATGATGTCTGTGCTGTATTTAATGCAGATAAAGTTTTAGAAATTTCTGCTGAATTTCAAAAAATATTTGAAGAAAAAATGTATAAGTATACTAAAGCAGAAATAGGTGATGATATTAGAATAACTTCTTCTTCTGGAATAATAATAGCAAAGTCTAAAACCCCGATGTTTCATTTATTTGAAAGAGCTTTAGAGTTACAAAAAAGTGCAAAATTGAAGAGATATGAGTGTAGAGAAGATGAAAATAATTTAGCTAAAACAGGTTTTATTGATTTTCAAGTGATAGGCTCTGAAGGTTGTGTAAATATAAAAGAATTTAGAAAACAAATAAATAAAAATGATAATAAAGTAATGGAAAGACCTTATGCTATAAATATGGAAGAGAAGGATGCCGGAAATAATATGGCAGTAAAAAATATTTCAACTTTATTAGAACAGGTTAGAAAATTAAAAGAAACAGATTTTTCAAAAAGTAAAATAAGATATATATATGATTTAAAAAGGAAAGAAAATTTAGAAGATTTTGAAAAATTAATGGAATTCATTAATATAATATCAAAAATGAGCAGTAATGAGTTAAAAATTGTAAAGGAATGGGAGCAAAATTTTGATTCTGAAAATAAAAAATTTGCAGACTTATTTACAAATATTTTTGATGTATTAGAAATGTATGATTTTATAAATTAAAAGGTGGTGAAAAAATGAAAGTTGATTATACTATAGAACTTTTACTTCCAACTGTTACAGCTTCGATTGGAACAATAGGAAAAGATATAGATATAGCAGTAAAAAGAGATAAGAATAATAAACCTTATTTTAATGCAAAACATATAAAAGGAATTTTACGAGAGAGAGTATATCAATATAAAAGAGCCTTAGGAGTAAATGAAAAGGATACAGAAAAATTTATTGAAGCTTATTTTGGCAAGGAAGGAAATTATATAAAAGATGATAATTTAAAAAAAGTCAGATTTTCAAATTTAAAATTAAAAAATGAAAAAAATTTCAATGAAAATAAAGACATTAGCAATAGATATGGAATAAAAATTGATAGACGAACTAGAAGCACTGTAGATAACTCATTATTCAACTATGAGTTTCTAAAACAAGGACTAATATTTACTGGAGAATTAGAGTTCGATATTAATACTACTAAGGAAGATTTTAGATTTATTTTAGCTTGTCTTTTTCATCTAAATTTTATTGGTGGATTGAAGTCAAGAGGATTAGGAAAAGTTGAAGTTAAAATAGAAAATTTAGGTATTGATAAATTAGATACAATTGTTGATAGTTTTTTTAAGAAGGCAAATTTAAAAGATGAACTGAAACCATTAGGTGAATTAGAAAAATATTCATATACACTTATGTTGGAAGAACCTATTATTTTAAAAGAAAAAGAAATAGGAAACTATATTGAATCTAGAACAGATTTACAAGGTTCTACTGTAAGGGGAGCTTTAATTGGAGCTTTCATAAAGGCAGGCAGAAATCTTGAGGATTTATTAAAAATAGAAGTTTTTTCAGCTTCAAGTGGTGAAATTAAACTAGCTAGCAAATTTAAAACAAAATACCCTATAAATACGGAAACTAAAGATTTCAAATATATAGATAAAGCTATTAATTTAGCTAAAGAATACAAAGGGATAAAATTAGAAAGAGCTAATTTAAAAGAACTTGAAATAAGTGGAAATGAAATGACTGTTAAAATTAATCAAAAAACAAAATCAGCAGAAGATGGAATGCTATTTAATACAGAACAAATTTTTTTCGATAAAGAATTAAAAGGAGAAGCATCTTTACCAAAAAATTTAATAGATTTAAACAAAGAATATGAAATATATTTAGGAAAATTCAAATTTAAAGGTTACGGAAAGGCAAAAATTATTTTTTCTGAGTATAAGAGAGAAAATAAAGAATGTTTGGAAAAAAGAATCGAAAAATTTAATAAAGATGTAAACTTTTTAAAAAAGGAAGATATGAATTTAATCACTTTCGATTTATTATCTGATTTAATATTACCTTTTAATGAGATTCACGATATAGGTATACAATTTAAGCAACTTTTAGATATTGAAGAAATTAGATTTAGTCCTGAGAGAAGTTTTATAAATAATTCTAAATTGGAAGGTTACAACATAATAAACAACAGTAGAAAAGTAGATGAGTTAATTATAAATAAAGGAAGTGTTTTAACTTACTTTATAAATGATTATAGAAAAGTGAAAGACAAGTTGGAAAATATTGAAAAAATAGGAATAGGCTTAAGAAAAAATGAAGGTTTTGGAAGAATTTCCGTATGCAGTGATAGGGGGGATAAATAAATGTTTTATCCAAAAAGAAATCTTTTAAATGATAATGAGAGTAAAAAGAAAGAAAATAATAATAAGTATATTTCTGAAGTTATAGATGAGAATAGAAAGGAAGAAATTATAGCCCACATAAAAGAAATTTGTTATATGAATAAGGATTCATTAAAAAAAGTTTCATTAAGTCAAGTAAACAGATTCTTTAGTCTTTTAGATGATAGAAATTTTTCTTTTGAAAGTGACAAAATAAAAAAATTTGTTAATAAGCAACTTGAAAGAGCTGAAGCAACAGAAAATAAGGATTTAAGAGAAGCAAAAATTTTTTACAAGCTTTTTAATGAATTAAATTTTAAAAATAGTATGGAAAACAAGGTGGCATATACATATTTAAGAAAATATGTAAAATATGTTAAGGGATATGATGTAATTAGCGAAAAACTAAAATAAGAGGAGGAAAAGTAGTATGGATTTTTCTATTTTTAAAAATAAATATAAAATTGAAGGAAGTTTAGTGGTATTAAACGCACTTCATATTGGAAGTGGAAAAGAAAAAGAGGAACATGACGCCCCTTTTATTGAAAATGATGGAAGATATTATATTCCAGGATCATCATTTAGAGGCTATTTAAAAACAAAATTAGAAAGATATCTGGATGAAGATAATGATTTTAATTTTTATGTAGGGGAAGAAAAGCTAAATTTAGCAGATGTAAAATTAATTTTTGGATATACTAATTTAACAAAAAAAGATAATGAAGAAAATAATAAAGAAAATAATAAAGAAGTAGTCGAAAGAGTACTAAAGAAATTAGGATGTGACATAGATAAACAAAATGAATTTGAAAGTATGGCTGGAAGAATTCATGTATCTGATATGGTTTTGATTTCAGAAGTTGAAAGCGTAAAAAGAGATGGAATAGCTATAGATAGAGAAACTGGGGCTACAAAAGCAGGAGCTAAATTTGATTATGATGTAATTCCTGCAGGAGCTAAATTTAAATTTGTAATAGAACTTGAAAATATAGAAGAGTATCAATTAGACTTAATTTCATTAGCATTAAAAGATATTTTAGATGAAAATGGAGATTTATTTGGTGGAAAATTATCTAGGGGGATTGGAAAGTGTAGAGTAGAAGATTTAAAAATACATTATGCTAACTCAACTAATATAAAAAATTATATATTTAAAAAAGAGATGTCTGAATTAAAAATTGAAGAATTCTTGAATATAAAAAATCTAAAAATAAAAATTAATTAGGAAAGGAGAGGAAATAATGAGAGAATTTTTAAGGCTTGACAATAAGTTATTTATAAAATTGAAAATTAAACCCCTATCTCCTTTAACAATAAAATCAGCTATAGACTCAGATAATGTTCTATCGTTATTAACAACAGAAAGTTCCTCAATTATAAAAAAAGATAATAATGAAGAAAAAGAAGTTATAATAAAAAATGGGAAATTTGAACAAGACAGAAGAAAAGGAGAAATTTATATTCCTGGCTCTACATTAAAAGGTCTATTTAGAAATAAATTTACTGAAATTTATAACTCGGAAGATGACATAGATAAAATCTTTGGATATACTAATAACAATGATGAGAATAAAGCATTGAAATCTAAATTTTTTATAGAAGATGCATATTTTTATAAAGAAGAAAATAGAAAAAATTTTATATTGAAAATATAGAAATAAATAAACTAACAAAATTAAGAGCTATTACTCCGATTGATCATTTTAGTGGAAAAGTTGTAACACCATTACAAATGGAATATACAAGAGAAGAATTTATAACTGATTTGATAGTAAATAACATCACTTTAAAAGAATTACAAACTATTTATTTTATTATAAGAGATAGTTTAAATGGTGAAATTAGGATAGGAAATTCAAAAACAAGAGGTTTTGGTCAAGTAGAATTTTCAATAGATAATTTAGTGTTAGAGAAATATTCTGGCAAAGATTGTATTTTTGA
Source organism: Fusobacterium gastrosuis (assembly GCF_900095285.1). Taxonomy (GTDB): domain Bacteria; phylum Fusobacteriota; class Fusobacteriia; order Fusobacteriales; family Fusobacteriaceae; genus Fusobacterium; species Fusobacterium gastrosuis. Next base: position 822,960 of record NZ_LT607734.1, read on the forward strand.
AAAAGATGAACTTAATAAATTTTTTGAAAGAGATGAAAAAAAATCTATAAAAATAGGAGATAACTATTTAAGAGAAAACTTAAAATTAAGAGAAGAATATAAAAATATAGATATAGATTCTCCTAATGAATTTATTAAATGTCTTTTTAAAGAGGTGAAATAATGCAAGAATTAGTTAAATTAAATTTAGAAGAAATTAAAAATATTCTACCTATTGATCAATATGAAATAATTTATATTGATTATAATAGAGAAAATGGGATAAAAAAATTAAATTCAATAGAGGGATTGTTAAATGAAAATCAAGATTTTTATAAAGTTTATATATTTAATGATGAGCTAATGATGACTATTTATAATTTTGGTTATTTAGACTATAAATATAATTTAATAAAAAAGGAAGAAATAAATCAAGAAGAAGAAAAAGAAATATATATTAAATATTATGGTAAAAGAATTAAATTAAGAATAGGAACTTTAAAAGAAACTCCTTCAAGGAGAGTATTTCAATATATTGGTTTTATTGGAGGTGAGAAATAATGGCAAAAAAAGGAAAAATCCTTGAAGTAGATATAGAAAATAAAAAAATAAGAATAGAAAGAGAACCTAATTGGATCCAAGTGGGAAAAGCTGTATTTAATAGAGAAAATTTGAAGGCAGGAGAATTCATTGAATATGAAATAAAGGGAGCTAATTTTGATTTTAAAAGAAAACTAGAGGATAAACCAGATTTCAATAATAAAAAAGATAACTATGGAAATAAATTTGGGAATTCTCAAGCTAAGTCTAATCTTTCTAAGCCAACAGTTAAGGAAATGTATTATCCATATAATTTTGTTTCACTTGGAAACCCTGAAACTATAAAAAAAGAAAGAGAAGAAGGAAGAAGTGAAGAGTATAAAAATAAACAAAGATATAGTGGGAAATTAGTATGTACACTAACAAATTTAACACCAATTTTTACTTCTGGAAATAAAAAAGAAGATGGAATTAAAAACCATTTTAAAGAGGAATTTTTATATGGAAATGGGAAGTATATTATTCCAGCAAGCACCTTAAAAGGAGAAATAAGAAATATAATAGAAGTTATTACAACAAGTTGCATAAAGAACGTCAGTGATGAAAGGCTAGAAAAAAGGGAAACTGAATCATTAAAAAGTATTGGATTAATTAGAAGAAAACCAACTGATGAGACTTCTGGTTTAATTGTAGAGGCGGATAGAATAAAAATTAACCGTGAGAATGTTTTAGCTAAATTAAAAGAATTTTCATTTCAAGATAGAAAAGGTAAAATCAATTTAAAAGAAGGTTTTTATAAAATAAAAGTAAATTCAAAAATAAGAAACTATATTTTTAAAGATAAAAATTCACCTAAAATTGATGATTTAAAAATATATGAAGACTGTTGTAATGGAAATGAAGAAGCAATATTGTGGATTTCTTCAAATATACAAAATAAAAGATATGAAAAAATTTTAATTCCTAGAAAAAATGGAAGAACATTTCAATTTTCAAAACAGGACTATGAAGATTTAACCTATCTAATAAGTCAAAGAAAAAAAAGAGAAGAGAAAGCGGGAAATAGTAAATTTTATCTAAAAGAAATTGAAGAAAATGAACCAGTAATACTTAAAGAAGAGAATGGAAAAATAAATTTAACATTCTCAGAATTTCCTAGATTAAGGTTTAAATTAAGTCCTTATGACCTAATACCAGAACCATTTAGAGCATGTTCAAATAAGGACAAATTGTGCTTTGCTTGTAAATTATTTGGAACAACTGGAAATGACAATGCACAAGATACAGAAACAAAAATGAATTCTTTAGCAGGGAAAATATATTTCTCAGATTTAATTCTAGAAAAAGCTATAGAAAATGAATTCTTTGATATAACTTTAAAACCATTAGGTGAACCTCATCCATCAATGACAAGTTTCTATTTAAAAAATGGCTCTTATAATGATGAAAATGCAACAATAAGAGGTAGAAAGTTTTATTGGCATCATAGTGATAAAATAAAAGCAGGTAAAAATTATAAGATTTATGAAAAAAGCATAGTTTCTGAAAAAAAAGAAAAATTTAATTCCACTATAAGGGCATTAAAGCCAGGTAATAAATTTAATTTTGAAATATCATTTAAGAATTTAACAGATGAAGAACTAGGGGTTTTAATATATGCATTAGAGCTTGAAGAAGATCTTTTGCATAAAGTTGGAAAGGCTAAAGCTTTAGGATTTGGAAGTTCAAAAATTACAATAGAGGAATTTTTCTTAAACTCTGAAGAAAAATATTCAAACTTTTTTAACCCTTATATAAATGGAGATAAACAAAAATTTATAAGTATTATAAAGGAAAAATATTTAAATTTAAATAGAAAAGAAATAAAGGAATTGAAGATAATATTGAAAAATACTAATAATTTAGACTTTTCTAAAAGTCCTTTCCCAGAAGTTACAAATAAAAAAGGTGAATTAAACTCTTTAAATTGGTTCATAAAAATGAAAAAAGATTATGAAGAAAACTTTATTCTTCCAGAAATAACAGACTATTAAGAAATGAAAAACTGCTCTTTTTTAAGAGTAGTTTTTCTTATAAAAAAGGAGAGTGTATGCTAGAAATTGAAACTATAATAAATGGAGATTTAGCTATATTAAAAAATATAGAAAAGGTAAGTGAAGAAAATTATTGGAAAATTATTGAAAAAGAAAAGGAATTAAGTGAGGAAAAGGGGATAAAGAATTTAAATCTTTATATCGGAATTAAAGATATAAAAAGTTTATACTTTCTTCTTGAAAATGATTATTATTTAAAAGTAAGAGAGAATGACTTCTATATTCTTGAAAAAGAATGTTTTAAGGATAAATCTTGGAGAATTTCATTAACAGAAGAGTGTAATTACAGATGCTTTTTTTGCCATGAAGAAGGTTTAGATATGACAAGAAAAAGAAAAGAAATCAAAAAGAGAGAAGAAATATATGAATTAATAAAATTAGGTTTAAAAAATAACTATACTGATATTACTTTTACGGGAGGAGAACCTCTTTTAAAGAGAAAAGATATTATTTGGCATTTAGAAGAGCTAGAAAAAGAAAATTTAAAGCCTGATATTACAATAGTTACAAATGGATTGCATATAAATGATGAATTATTAGATGCAGTAGATAAATATTCTGGAAAAATAAAATTTAATTTTTCGATGCACTCTTTATCAGAAGATAAGTATTTATTGATAACAAAACCTAAGAGTAATGCTAAAAAAGCTTTTTCAATAGTAATTGAAAATATAAAGAAAATAAAAAAAAGAAATATAGATATTAAATTAAATTTTGTGTTATTAAAAGATTTAAATACTTCAAAAGAAGAAATTAGAAAAATACTAGATTTTGCATTTGAAAATGAGATTGAGTGTGTAAAATTTTTAGAGTTACTTGTTATTAATACTAATAATTATAAAAATTATTATGAACTATCATCATTGTATGATGAGTGGAAAAATGAATTTGAAGACTATAAAAAAGCTCCTAGAAGAACCATATATTTGTATAAAAAGAATGTAAAAGTTGAGCTACAACAATGTACATGTGCTATTGGCTGTGCAAAATGTTTACTAAATAGAGATGTAAATTTAACTGCTGAGTTAAAATATTTTCCTTGTTTCTTAATATCCAAAAATAATTATCAAGTCAATCCAGAGAATTTACTTGAAAAAATAGAAAAAGGAAACAAAGAAATAAAATTGTATGGTGAAAAATATGGAAATTCTTCACCCCTTTTAATAAAACAGAAAAATTTTGTTGATGAAAAAAAAGAATATTATTATGTGAGTGAAAAAGCTCTTTCACTTTTTGAAATATATGAAATATTGAAAAAAAATGGTTATACAGAATATGAAAGAAGAAATTTTGAAGAAATTTATTTTAAACCATCAAATAATGTAGATAAAAGATGGAAAGACTTCAATATGATTTATAAAATTTATAAAAATAATCACAGTACCTTTTTTATTGAAATAATTCAAAATATAGAACTTATTAAAGAAAAAAATAAAGATAATGAAGTAAATATTAAATTTTTTAATAGAATTTTTAACAGTGAACCAAAAAAGATTCATATAGATGAACTAAATGCTTACAAAAATTATATGTTAAACATTAATTTTGAAGCTTTTTTAGAGCTTGATTGGGAAACAACAAGCTTTAGAAAGGGGAACAGTATAATTAGTATAGCTTATATAAAAAAATATAATAAAATTACTTTTATGAGTTCTACTAAAATTCAAGATAATTTCTTATATAAAGAATTAAAATTGAAAACCTTAGATAAAAATGTTCAAACTTATATAATAAGTTAAAAAATTTTCTCTCTATATTTCTATAAAAATTTTATAAAAAAAGTAAAAATCCTAAAAAAAAGGTAATAGTAAATCTGTTAAACTTTTTAAAGATAGGAGATTATATAATTTTATTAAAAAGGAGAAAATTATGGAAAAATTTTTAATTGAAAAAAATACTTTTTTAAGCAAAGAAATAACTGGTTATTATAATACTATTTTTACAGGTTTTAAAAATGAAGGAAATCCAGATTTTATTAATATTTTAAAAAATACCTTTAACACTGAAAAATGTATAAATTTAATTGAAGCACAAAAAGAAGTTATTAAAAGATTAGAAAAAGATATACCTCAAATAATAGAAAAAGAAAATCTAAACAACTGTATTTGTATTAATGTCCCAAGAGCAAAAATAGAATCAAAATATTCTTATTCACAACTTTTCTTTAAAGATGCAGTAAGTAGAGTGAACAAAAAATTACAACTTATAGATGGAACAAATTTTATAAAAAGAATAAAGGATACAAAAACTACGCATTTAAAAAATGTAGCAAAAAATGAAGGACCATTACCATATGTAGGAATAACAAAAGATACTTGTGAAATTGATAGAAAAAATATAGAAGGAAATGATATTATATTAATAGATGATGTTTATACTAAAACAGTTAATATTGACGAGGATTGTATACAGGCTTTATTGGATAACGGTGCAAGAAAAGTTATATTTTATTCAATTGGATTTACAAGGAGGATCAAATGAAATATACAAAAAAAGCATTAGCAATACTAGCAGCAAAAGAAAGTGGAAAAATAAGCAGCAATGCAATATTTTGGGATTTATATTATAAAAATAAAATAGATGAAATATTGGATGATGAAATGGTTTTAGGAAACTGTGAGGAATTAGAATTAAAATTTAACTCGATTGATGATAACTATGAGTATGAAGAAGGCTTTGTATGCGTATATGATGAAGATTTTCCACTTATTAATCCTAAAGTAAAAAATAAAAGTGAAAAACCTTATCTATTATTTTATAAGGGTGATATTTCACTACTTAAAAATATAAATGAGAATGTAGCTGTAATAGGGTTAACCGACATAGATGATGAGATAAGAGAAAGAGAAACTGCTATTGTAAAAGAGTTAATCGAAAAAAAAATTGTAATTGTAAGTGGTTTAGCTCAAGGATGTGATACAGTTGCACATAAAGTTTGCGTTGAGAATGAAGGGAAAACTATAGCAATTTTACCAACTCCACTAAAAAAAATATATCCATTAGAAAATAAAGAGTTAGCAGATGAAATTTTAAAAAAGGGAGGGCTTATTGTAAGTGAATACTATAAAGAAGTTAATAAAGAAGTTAATAAAAAATATGAAACCATAAAAAGACTTGTTGAGCGTGATCGTTTACAAGCAATGTTTTCAAAAGCAATAATTTTGATTGCTAGTTATAGAAAAGGTGAGGGAGATAGTGGGTCAAGGCATGCTATGGAGGCGGCCAAAAAATACGGAGTTGAAAGATATGTAATGTATAATTCAACCAAAGATGAAAATAATATAAAATTTGCTTTAAATAAAGATTATATTAATGATGAGGAAGAAAATGTAAAAAGACTTGTTAGAAAATCCATTGAAGAAATTAAAAATATTGAAAAAAAAGAACTTATAGAAAAGAAAGAACTTATAGAAAAGAAAGTATCGGTTGAGCAAATGGTGTTGATGTGATTTTTATGTGGAGATATATTTTTGATTTAGATAATACCTTATTTTATACAGATAATTTGAATAATCTTTCTTATAACTATGCTTTAAAAAGAGTAGGACTAGAGGAAATAAATGGAAAATATAGAATAACGCGAGAAGTTATTAAAGAAAAATATCCAGATTTATCAGAAAAAACAAAAAATAAAATAATAAAAATAAAGCAACAATATTTTAAAGAAAATTTGGAAAAAATAGAACTCAATATAGAGTTACTAAATAAATTAAAAGATTTAGAAGAAGAAAAGTGTATTCTATGGACTAGTGCAGATAAAGAAAGAGCGATCTCAATTTTAAAATATTATGGAATTTTAGGAAAATTTAAAAATAAACTATTTAGTAAAAAAAATAATATTAAAAAAGATATTGATAAGATATGCCAAATTTTTAAATGTAAAAAAGAAGAATTGTATTTTTATGAAGATGATATAAATATAATAAATAAATTGAAAATTTTAAATTTAAAAATAGACATACAACCAAAATGAATAAAAAATAAAATGGACTTGTGAAATAAGTAAAGTTTACTTTTTTTCAAGTCCAAATTTATTGAAATATTAATTTATATCAGAGTACAATTATATATAATCAGTTAAAAATATTTTTATAATTCTTTATCCTTCCAAAAATAAGTATATTTAGGACGACCAATTTTTAAATATATAGTTTCAACTAAAACTTCACCAGTTTGTGTAAGAGAATTCATATATCTATTTATTGTTTTATTTGATAAATTTGTAGCTTCAGCAATCTCTTCGATAGTTGCATATTTATTTAAAAGAAGCATTTTTTCTCTGATTAATTTTATTGTGTGAGAATTTATTCCTTTCTCATGAATGCTTAAATGTTCTTTTATATTGCTAAAAGTTGTAGAATTAATATTTTTTAAATGAACATTTATACGAGAGAATAAATCAAGGAGCTTTACTGGTTTTATGACAAAATCATTAGCTCCTGCATCAAAAAAAGAATTGGCAACTTCCTCCTCCCCTTCTATGGTAAGAGCAATAATAGGGATGTTCTTATTGATTTTTCTTATTAATTTTACGGCAGTAACACCATTTATATATGGAAGATGATAGTCCATAATAATTATATCAATGGTGTTATCATTAGAAATAATGTTAAGTGCTTTTTCAACATTTTGAGCTGTAACCACTTCCCAATTCTTAATTAAAAAAAATTCAGATATGGCAAAAAGAATTTCTTCTGAATCATCAACAATAAGAATTTTATTTTTTTTCATTCACTTCTCCTTTCTTTAGTAAAATATAGAACTGAGTACCAACATTTTTCTTGCTTGAAATAAACAACTTTCCATCATGTTCTTCAATTACTGTTTTTACGAAGTTTAGTCCAATTCCACTTGAATTTTTTGTAGAAAATTTTTTGTTAGTAGAAATTTGCTGTAAAACCTCTTCACTCATTCCAATTCCATTATCTTCAATAGATATTATTATAAAATTAATATAATCTTTAACTTTTATGGTAATATTGGCATTTTCTTTATTTTGAATAGCATCATAGGAATTAAGAATTAAATTAATTATTGCCCTTGAAAAAACGATTTTATTTACTTTAATTTTAGAATCAGGGCAATAGTTGCATAGTTTTATAGAATGAATACAGTTATGTATCGAAAGATATGAAAAAATAAAGTCAAAAATCTTTCGTATCTTCAAATAATTTTTGTTAGTATCTCTTAAAATTTCAGATATCATTATGTTACATCGTTCTAAAGAATTTGAAATTTTGTCAAGATATTCCAGCTTTTTTGGATTTTCCTCTTGGATACTTAGAATTTCAATAAGAGTATTTATTGAAAAGAGAGGAGTTTTTAAATCATGAACTAGATATTGGATTTCTTTAAAATATCTATTCTCTGATTCTTGGATTTCCAATGCTGAAGAAATAGCTGCAATTTTCTTTTGATCTTCATAGATACTTTTAGTTTTTTCATAATCTAAAAAGATGTATAAAAGAGTAATGGAAAAAATAAAAAAGATTGAAAAAAAAGAAATTCCAACTAAGTCTAATAATAGAGAGGCATCAAGAAAAAAAGCAATATTTCTCAATTCAAAAAATATCTCTCCTGTGCTTCTATAATCAAGAATAGAAAAATATCTAGTTATATCTATCCACTGAATGGAGAAAAAAATTAAGAATAACACCAAACTTCTTTTAAAAAAATTAATATTTTTAAAACTTTTTTTAGAATAAAAAAAGATATAAATCATTTCTAAAATAGCGACTTTATCAAAATAATAATCCATTTTATAGTAAAGTTTGTAAATAAAAAAATAAGTTATTTGCAATATGAAAAAAGCAAAAATTATTTTCAGATAGTATCGTTCTCTATGCTTAATGGAGATTTCTGTTGAATCAACCAAAAGAAAAATTGCAAAAAATATTGGGAAAAGTTTTATAGTTTTAAAGAAAACTAAATAAAAAGAAGCAAAAATTAAATATTTAACATCCCAAAAATCAATGGCTTTATCAAAATAAATATATACATTATAGATAAGAGAGAGAAGAAAACTTGGTAAAATTATACTTATAATTAAAATAAAAAGCCCTGAAAATAGTTCTTTCTTCTGAAATTTTACACTGAGATGTTTAGTAAATTCCATTGTATAATACCTCTTTTTTATATATTAGTGTTTGATATTGTTAATATATATGAATTTTTTATATTAATTATAGCATAAAAAAATTCTACATCATAAAAATTCATTTTTTTGAGAAAAAAGAGAAAAAAGAGAAAAATAAGTAATAATTTTAAAATAAAAACATATATGATACTATATAAGCACTTTAGAATAGTTATAGAACAGTAAAAAATAAATTCTTAAAGGAGATGGTTTATGTATGGTGTATAAAAAATTTCTTTATGCTGGAGCAATAGTAAGCTTGATTTTAGGTTTATCTGCTTGTACAACAGCAACTAAAACTGGAACAGGAGCATATGTCCAAGAAGCAGAAACTTGGAAGCCATTTGATGAAAATGGTGAAATGATAAGAACAGATAGAAATGCAATTGGAGAAGTTGGAGTTGTGTCAACAAGTAAATATGAAGCTTCAAAAATTGGAAGAGATATACTTAAACAAGGAGGAAATGCAATAGATGCAGCTGTAGCAGCAGGATTTGCATTAGGTGTTGCAGAACCAAATTCATCAGGACTAGGTGGAGGAGGATTCATGGTTATAAGAAGTGCTAAAACTGGAGAAACTATATTTATAGATTTTAGAGAAAGAGCACCAAAAAACTCAACTCCTGAAATGTGGAAAGTTGGAGAAGATGGAAAAGTTGTAGGAAACCAAAAAGTTGAAGGTGGAAAGGCAGCAGGAATACCAGGAGAAGTTGCTGGACTTTTATATGCTTTAGAAAAATATGGAACTATGTCTAGAGAACAAGTTATAAGACCAGCTGTAAATTTAGCTAAAAATGGATTTACAGTAACTCCTACATTATCTGGAGATATGAAAAATCAATTTGATAGATTGGAAAAATATCCAGAAACAGCAAAAGTGTTCTTGAATGAGGAAGGATTGCCTTATGAAACAGGAGATAAATTTGTTAATAAGGATATGGCTAAGACTTTAGAGATAATTATAAAAAAAGGTAAAGACGGTTTCTACAAAGGAGAAGTTGCAAAGGCTATTGTAAATACTATGAATAAATATGATGGAGTATTTACAATGGAAGATTTAGCAAATTATAAACCAATAATTAAAAAGCCTGTTGTTGGAAATTACAGAGGCTATGAAATAATTTCATCGCCATCTCCAAGTTCAGGTGGAGCAATTGTTGTTGAAATTTTAAATATTTTAGAAAACTTTAATGTTGGAGAATTAAAAGTTAACTCACCTGAATATTTACATTTATTCTCAGAAGCATATAAAATGGCTTATGCAGATAGAGCAAAATATATGGGTGACAGTGATTATGTACCAGTTCCAATGAATGGATTTGTTTCTAAAAAATATGCAAAAGAAGTTGCAAAAGATATAGATTTGAAAAAATCAAAAGATGGAATAGCACATGATCCATGGATGTATGAATCAGAAGATACAACTCACTATTCAATAGCAGACAAAGAAGGAAACATGGTATCAGTTACTAAAACAGTAAATGGATTGTTTGGAAATAGTGTTGTAGCAGATGGATATGGATTTGTATTGAATAATGAAATGGATGACTTTGTAACAGGAGCAGGACATCCAAATTCAATAGAACCAGGTAAAGCACCTTTAAGTTCAATGTCACCAACAGTTGTCCTTAAAGATGGGAAACCATTTATGGTTTTAGGTTCTCCAGGTGCAACAAAGATAATAAGTACAGTTTCACAAGTAATTAGTAGAGTTGTAGACCATGGTATGGGAATGCAAGAAGCAATAGACACACCAAGACTATATGATAATACTGCAAATAAAATAGGACTTGAAACAAGAATTCCAGAAGAAACAATAAAAAAATTAGAAGAAATGGGACATACAGTTGTTAAAACTTCTGATTGGGACAGAGGAATGGGATCAGTCCAAGGTGTTCTATATAAAGCAGATGGAACATTAGAAGGTGGAGCAGACCCAAGAAGAGATGGAAAAGCATTAGGATATTAGAAACAAATTGAATATACATAAAGGAGAAAATTAATGAAAAAAATATTTACATCAGTATTATTTATAATTTTATCAATAGGAGTATTTGCTGCAAAATTTGAAAAACCAATTTTACTGACATCAGTAGGTCAAAGTGCAGATGTACAAATGGTAAAGGCATTGTTGAAAAAAGGGAATATTGAAGCTGAATTTGATAAATCAGTTAAGGCAGAAGATTTAAAAGGTCAAAAAACAGTAATCTTAGCTATTGGAGGAAGTTCTAAAGGTTTAGGAGCAGCAGGGATAAAAGCAGAAGATGAAATAGCAAGAGTAGAAAAATTAATAAAAGCAGCAAAAAGTAAAGGTATGAAACTGATAGGAATGCATATAGGAGGAGCAGCAAGAAGAGGAGAACTATCAGATAAGTTTGTATATGTTGCAGCTCCATATGTTGATTACTTAATAGTTGTATCAGAAGGAAATAAAGATGGAGTTTTTACAAAAATATCTGCTGACAAAAAAATTCAAATGGATGAAGTTGATAAGGTAGCAGGAGCATTAGATCCTTTAAAGAAGGCTTTTGAATAAAATAATAAAAGTTAAAAAAGAGGGGCTGGTGAAAAATGAAGCAGCCCCTTATTTTATAAAGGAGGATTATAATGTCAATAGAACTTATATTATTTATAGCAATGGTGGGAGTATTTATAATATCTTGTTTTGCGTTAAAACTTCCAGTTAGTATAGCAATGGTATTATCAGCTATTGCAGGAACTTTAATTTCTGGAAATGGGATTCCGATAAGACATTTGGTAGAAGGAAGTTTTGCATATATTGATACTATACTTGTAATTTCAACAGCTATGATATTTATGAAAATTATCCAAGAAATAGGAACTTTAAATAGTTTAACAGCATCAATATTAAAAAAATTCCATAAGACACCGGTTGTTTTATTGATACTTTTAATGTTAATTTCAATGTTTCCAGGAATGATAACAGGATCATCAACAGCATCAGTTCTAACAGCTGGAAGCATAGTAGCACCAATATTTATGATTTTAGGAATACCTGCTCTTGAAACGGCAGCAATAATAGCAATAGGAGGACTTTGTGGAATGATAGCTCCTCCAGTTAATGTTCCAGCAATGATAATTGGTGGAGGAATAGATATGCCTTATGTTGGTTTTACGATTCCACTTTTAATTTTAACTATACCTGTTGCAATTTTTTCAGTATTATATTTAGGATTAAAATATACAAAAAATATTGACTACAATCTTGTAAAAGAAAAAGTTGAAGTAGAGAATACAGGAATAAAATTATACATTCCAATTATAGTTGTAGTTGCATTAATGGTAGCAGATAAAGTTTTTCCTAGAGCTTTTGGATTAGGAATGCCATTAATATTCATAATTGGTTCAATAATAGGAATAATTTGTGGGAAAAAAGTTGATGTTTTGAGAGTTTCAAAAGAAGCTATTAATCAATGTTTACCAGTTCTTGGAATTTTAATGGGAGTTGGAATGTTTATACAAACAATGACATTAACAGGGGTTAGAGGTTTTGTTGTTGTGAGAAGTTTAAGTTTACCAGAAACTTTATTATTTGCAGCGATGGCAATAACAATCCCATTATTTGGAGCGGTATCTTCTTTTGGAGCTTCATCAGTATTAGGAGTACCATTTTTAATGGCATTTCTATCATACAATCAAATAATAACAGCGTCTTCAATTTCATTTGTAGCAGCATTAGGAGATCTAATGCCACCAACAGCATTAGCAGGAATCTTTGCGGCACAGGTTGTAGGTTTAGAAAACTATACTCCTGTATTAAAAAAATGTATAGTTCCGGGAATAGTTATTATTTTGTATTCGATTTTTATAATACTATTTTCAAAACAAATAGGAGCTATTATTTTTTAATAAAGGGGAGATGAAAAATGATGTTATACATATATTTAGTTATAGTTTTTTATGTTTTTATATTAGTAATTTTAAATTTACTTAATGAAAAAAGTATTCCAAAACAACTTAATGCAGCTATGGTAATAATCCCATTACTTTTGAGATTGTTATTGATTAAATAGGGAGGAGATAGAAATGCAAGGAAATAAAAAAACAGGGATACTTATCTTATTTCTTTCTCTAGTTATAGCAGCATTAGCTGGGAAAGAATTTCTTAAAATGAGAGAAGAAGAGCCAATAGTTGTGGGAGAAGGGGTTACAGCTATTCAAAAATTAAGTGATTATTTACCTTCGTTGAAAGGAACTGTTGGGGATAGTGATATATATGTTTTTCAAGGTGAGGAAGAAGGGGGGAAAACTTTAGTTTTAGGTGGAACTCATCCGAATGAACCGTCATCTTTAATGTCAGCTGTTCTTATGATAGAAAATGCAAAAGTAAAAAAAGGAACTCTTTATGTGATAGCTAGAACAAACGCTAGTGGATTTACGCATAACGATCCACAAGAAGGATCACCTCAAAGATTTCATATACAAACTCCATTTGGAGAAAGATGGTTTAGATTTGGTTCGAGAGCAACAAATCCTTTAAATCAATGGCCAGATCCAGATGTATATGTACATGCTGCTTCTGGGCAAAATTTATCTGGAAATGAAACAAGAAATATAAATAGAGCATACCCAGGAAGAAAAGATGGAACTTATACTGAAAAAGTAGCATATGCTATAACCGAATTAATAAAACAGAATAAAATTGATATGACAATAGATTTACATGAGGCATCACCAGAATATCCTGTTATAAATGCCATAGTAGCTCATGAAAGAGCAATGCCATTGGCATCTCAAGTTGTAATTAATTTAGAGTTTGAAGATATTCCTATAAGTTTGGAACCATCTCCTGTTAGTTTAAGAGGTCTAACTCATAGAGAGCTGGGAGATTATACAGATACATATGCTATTTTAATGGAAACAGCAAATGCTTCACAAGGAAGATTGAGAGGAAGAACTAATGAAGAATTAGTTTTGACAGGAAAAGATCCAAGATATATAGAAGCGGCAGAATTAGGAAGATTGTATGTACCTTATGATGAAAATGGACATCCGTTGGAAGAAAGAGTGGGGCGTCATTTATCAGCTATCGTGCAATTGATGCAAGTTATGGGAGAAAATGAACCTGATAAAGAAATAATAGTTGAAGGCATACCTGTTTTTTCAGACTTAATGGAAAATGGAATAGGAGATTATTTAAAAGAAGTTAAGTAAAATAAATTTGAAAAATAAAAGTTCTATATTAAAATAAATATAGAACTTTTTATTATCTTTATTATAAGAAAGTATAAATTTAATATAATTTATATTGTATAAAAAGAATTCTAATTTTTGAGAAACAGCGAAGATATTGGTTAATAAAATTATTCTTTAGATAGATTAGGAGTAGTTAAAATGTTTTTTTTAATTTTAGTATTAATATTTTTATTTTTTTCTTATTTTATATTTGAAAAAATAAAGAATGATAGAAATAGAAAGAGAATTAAGTATTTAATTCATGTAAACGGAATCAGAGGGAAATCAACAGTTTCACGGCTGATAGATGCTGGGTTGAGAGAAGCGGGCTTTAAAGTGTTTACAAAAATCACAGGAACTTCTCCTAGAATAATAGATACTGCTGGAGTAGAAAAAGAAATCTTAAGAAAGGGAAAAGCTAATATAAGAGAACAAATAAAAGCTATAAATTGGGCATGTAAGGATGGAGCAGAAATTTTAATTTTAGAATGTATGGCTGTAAATCCCGAATTTCAAAAAATAACGGAAGAAAAAATATTAAAGGCGGATATAGCGGTTATAACAAATGTTAGAGAAGATCATCTAGATGAAATGGGCGAAAATTTAAGTGAGATTGCAAAATCACTAGCTAATACAATACCACAAAAAGGAAAACTTATAACAGCAGCAGAAAATTATTTTGATTTTTTTAAAAAAGAAGCAGAGAAAAAATTGAGTCAAGTGTTTTTGGTGGATGAAAATAAAATAGAAGATAAAAAAGAATATGAGAAAATTGACTTTCCAATAAATGTCGCATTAGCTTTGGAAACATGTAAACAATTGTATGTTGACGAAAAAATTTTATTGAAAGGAATGAAAAAATATAAAAAAGATTCAGGTGTTTTAAAGATATATCATTTAAAAATAAATGATAAAAAAATATTTTTTATAAATGCAATGGCAGCTAATGATCCTGATTCAACGGAAATAATTTTAGAAAAAATAAAAAAAGATAGATGTTGGAGAGAAAATAAAAAAATTTTGTTGTTAAATAATAGAAAGGATAGAATTAGTCGGGCTGAACAACATGTCAAATTGATAAAAAAAATAGAAAACCAATTTGATAGAATCATCATTTTTGGTGAAAATAGAAACTTATTGAAAAAAATGGTTTTAAAAGAAAATATAAGTTCAGGGAAAGTTAGTCTAAAAAAGGATAGTAGATTTTTAAATGAAATAACTGAAAACAGTCTTATATTTGCTATTGGGAATATATGTGGCAGAGGTAAGGAGCTAGTTGAATTTTTTGAAAGCAGAGAGGAGATAAATAATGATAAATACAATATTGATAGTTGGAATAATAAGTAGCTTATTATTTTATGAAATTACAGAAATATCTCCCGGTGGAATAATAGCTCCAGTTTATTTAGCAATGTATATAGACGCACCACAAAAAATAGCTATAACCTTGATATTAGCAATATTTACCTATATAGTTGTAGAATTTTTATCAACTTTTATGATACTTTATGGAAGAAGAAAATTTGTTGTTTACATAGCAATGAGTTTAATATTAAAAGTTATATTTGAAAAAATTGGCTTTGTAATGTTGGAAAGTTTAGAAATATTTATATCAACAAGTGCAATAGGAATCATAATTCCAGCTATTATAGCAAGAGATGTAGAGAAGCAAGGAATTCTAAAAACAATTTGCTCTATTCTAATGGTTAGCATTTTTACAAAAGTAGTAACAGAGTTAATTTATAATTTAGGAGCAATCTTATGATATTAAAAATATTAAAAGATAAAAGGAATTTTTTAATGGTAGTAATGCTAATTTCAATTCTCTTCATACAATATAATTTAAAAAATGGCATTGCACCGAAAAGTAAATATTACAATGAAATGTATATAGCTTCAAGAAAAATGGAAAAACTTCAAGCAGAAATAAAAAAAGAAAAATTGAAGCGAGGTTTTGAAATAGATAGTAACATAGATAAAAATTCAACAGGATTAATAGGATTAGAATGGAGTGAAATATCAACAACACTTGGAGATGAAGTTGCAAAAAGAACAAGTACAAATACAGATTTTGCAGCATTAATAACAAAGAAGATTAAAGAATTAAATCTAAGGCAAGGAGATAGGGTGGCAGTAAATATGTCCAGTTCATTTCCGGCTTTAAATTTAGCTGTAATTTCAGCTTTAGATACATTGGGACTAGAAGGAGTAATAGTAAATACAGTTGGCTCATCCAGCTATGGAGCAAATATTAAAGACTTTACATATTTAGATATGGAAAAACATTTATATAATAGAGGTTTAATAGATAATACAAGCATAGCATACTCATTTGGTGGTATAGATGATGTCGCAAAAGAATTTGAGCAGGAAGTTATAGAGGAAATAAAGAATAGAAATAGAAAATATAATCTTATTCTATTCTATAATTCAAATTTAGAAGAAAATATTGAGCAGAGATATAAATTTTACCAAGAGAGAGGAGCAATAAAATTATTTATAAATGTTGGTGGAAATAGTTTGGCTTTTGGTAAAAGTTATAAAGATATTGAAAATTCTGATTTGATTTTACCAAAAAAATTACAAATAAGAGATGGATTAGTTGGGAAATTTTATAATTCAAGTGTGCCTGTAATACATTTACTCAATATAAAAGGGATAGCTTTAAAAAATAAAATTCCTATAGATTCAGTGGAAAAATCAGAAATAGGGACAGGAGCTGTATTTTTTGAAGATATAAATTCAATGAAATATAATTTAATAATTATTATATTAGTTTTAATTTTTTTTGTATATAATACTAAAATTATGAAAAAATTTGAAGTTAAGTCTTGACAAATAAAAATAATAGTGTAAAATGATTAAAAATAAAAGAAAGGAGTTAGGGATATGAAACTGTATTGTACAAAATTAAATTTAACAAAATATTGGCAAAGCCACTAGATACAGGTTGTATTCTTGATGTACTTTTAAATATAGTGCATAGATACAACCCTTGTTTACTTGGAGAAGTTGTATCTATGTGGAAAATAAAAAGAACTCGCCACATAGACTATAAATACTATGTGGCTTTTTTTATGGTTATCTTAGAAAAATTGAGTTCCGAAGGGACGAAAATTTTTCTTAGATACCCAAATACAAAGTTCACTGAATTGTGAGCGAGCAAAGCGAGGGAAACAAACAGTAGAACTCTTGTAGTATGGTTATCCAAGTAAAGAAGAATGAAAGATTAGAAATTGAGTTCCGAAGGGACGAAAATTTTTCTTAGATACCCAAATACAAAGTTCACTGAATTGTGAGGGAGCAAAGCGAGAGAAACAAACAGTAGAACTCTTGTAGTATGGTTATCCAAGTAAAGAAAAGAATAATTAAAAAGAGAGTAAATAATAAAAGAGTTCAAAATATGTATGAAAACACAGGAGGATTTAAAATGAAAAACAAAAATGGACTAATATTTGGAGTATTACTTTTAGCAATTTTAGGAGTATTTTTTGTAAAGGAAAAAAATAAAGAAAAAATAAATCAAGAAATTGTAGTTGAAACTCAAAAGAATGAAGTAAAATTAGGAGTATTGCAATTGCTAAGCCATCCAGCTTTAGATACGATATATAAAGGTTTAATAGAAGAATTAGCAAGACAAGGTTATGAAGAAGGAAAAAATTTAAAGATAGATTTTCAAAATGCTCAAGCTGACCAGAGTAATTTAGTGGCAATGAGTAGTAAATTAGTTGAAGAAAAAAATGATATTATAGTTGGAATAACAACCCCAGCAACACTAGCTTTAGCAAACGCAACAAAAGAGATCCCAATAATTATGGCTGGAATAACATATCCAGTTGAAGCAGGGCTTATAGCTGATGAAAAAGTTCCTGGAAATAATATAACAGGAGTAAGTGATAGAACACCTATTAAGCAACAAATCGAAATTATGAAAGAAGTTTTACCTAATCTGACTAAACTTGGGATTTTATATACATCAAGTGAAGACAATTCTATAAAACAGGTTGAAGAAGCTAAAAAAATTGCAACAGACTTAGGTTTGGAAATTAAAGTAGCGGCAGTGTCAGGAACAAACGATGTACAACAAGTAACTGAAAGCTTAGCTAGTGAAGTACAAGCAATTTTTGTTCCTATTGACAATACAATAGCAAGTACAATGCCAACAGTAGCAAAAGTTGCTCAAGAATTTAAAATAGGAGTATTCCCATCAGCAGATACTATGGTAGCAGATGGTGGAGTATTAGGTTTGGGTGTAGATCAATATCAAATAGGAGTAGAAACAGCTAAGGTGGTTATTGAAGTGTTAAATGGAGCAGATCCAGCTAAAACAGCAATAACCTTAGCAAATGAAGGAATTATATACTTAAATGAAAGAAAGGCTCAAGAATTGGGTATAGAAATTCCAGCAAATATAAAAGAAAAAGCACAAATAGTTGGGAATAAATAGATTACAAATAATAAGGAGGCAGAAAATTGAATTTAGTAGTGTCAGCTATAGCTCAAGGAATTTTGTGGAGTATAGTATCGTTGGGATTATTTATTAGCTTTAGAATATTAAATGTGGCTGATATGACAACTGAAGGAAGTTATCCTTTAGGGGCAGCAGTGTGTGTAATATCTATTCATTTAGGAGTTAGCCCTATACTGGCAATATTCTTTTCGATTTTAGCAGGAATGTTAGCAGGTGCAATAACAGGTTTTTTTATAACAGTTTGTAGAATTCCAAGTTTATTGGCTGGTATACTTACAATGACTGCTTTAATATCAATTAATCTGAGAGTTATGAAAAGACCAAATTTAAGTCTTTTAAGCTATGAAACTATATTTGATTTACAGAAACTTATTATAGATTCGAAGTACTTAAATACAATTTTTATTGGATTTTTAATTATATTGATTCTGATAATATTAATGTATTTATTTTTTAAAACTGAAATTGGACAGGCTCTTATTGCAACAGGAGATAATAAAAAAATGGCAGTTACAATGGGAATATGTACAGATAAAATGACAGTTTTAGGGCTTATGCTTGCGAATGGCATAGTAGCTTTGGCAGGGGCAATTTTAGCTCAAAATAATGGATATGCAGATATAAATTCAGGATTAGGAGTTATAGTAATAGGACTTGTTGCCATAATAATAGGAGAAATAATTTTTGGTCGTTCAACATTTTTAATGAGATTGGTCTATACAGTTTTTGGTGCAATAATTTATAGATTGTTATTGCTTGTAGTTTTAAAAATAAATTTTATAGATGCAAATGATTTTAAAATGATATCAGCTTTATTAATAGCATTGTTATTATCTTTACCAACAATAAAAGCTAAAATAAGAAAGGGGTAGAAATGGCGTTTATAGAAATAAAAAATATAAGTAAAACTTTTCACTCTGATACTGATGAAGCATATCATGCATTAAAAGAAGTGAACTTAGAAATAAACACAGGGGATTTTATAACAATAGTTGGTGGAAATGGTGCAGGGAAATCTACTTTTTTGAATGCACTTGCTGGAAGTTTTCAAATCGATAGAGGAAGTATTTTTATAGATGGACAAAATATAACAAATACTAAAGAATATGAAAGAGCAAAATACATTAGTCGTATTTATCAAAATCCTTTGGATGGGACAGCACCACGGATGACAGTTGCTGAAAATATGGCAATAGCTATAAAGAGAGGAGAAAAAAGAGGTTTTTCTTCCGGAATAAAAAAAGAAGATTTGAAAAATTTCGAAGAACAGTTAAAATCGCTGAACTTAGGACTAGAGAACAGACTTAATACAGAAATAGGGTTGCTTTCAGGTGGACAAAGACAAGCTATTTCGTTGCTTATGGCAACAATTAAAAGACCTGAATTAATACTTTTAGATGAACATACAGCTGCTCTTGATCCTAAAACGCAGAAAAATATAATGAAATTAACTGAAGAAATAATAAAGGGGAAAAAATTAACAGCTTTTATGATTACACATAATTTACAGGATGCATTACAATATGGTAATAGAATGATAGTAATGCATAGAGGACAAATAGTCAAAGACTTTTCAAAAGTAGAAAAAGATAACTTGACAACTACTAAGTTATATGAAATATTAAGTGAGCTTGAATAAAATAAAAAAAGAATGTTGTGCTCTAATGTAATCTGAATTCAACATTCTTTTTTATTTGTTTTGTATATTTATATAAAAGTATAGAAGTGTTATAAATAAAAAAATAAATTTTCTATCCAAAAATTGCATTGTAAATAATAGGGATAAAAAGGGCTGGAACCATATTTCCAATTTTTATATTTTTATCAAAAAGTAAATTAAATGCAAGACCTATCATAATAATTCCACCTAAAGTAGAAATTTCAGTTATGATGTTTTCACTTAAACTATTCTTTATAAAAAATGCTAAAAAATAAAGAGAACCTTGATAAAGAAATACCACAATTGATGAGAATAGAACTCCTATTCCATATTTAGAAGCAAAAATTAAAGAAAAAATACCATCAAGTAAAGCCTTAATTAATAAAATTTCATTATCATTTGTTAGTCCACTTTTGATAGAGCCTACAATTGCCATTGCTCCTACACAAAACATAATACTGGTTGTAGTAAATCCTTTTACTATATCATTACTGTTGTCATTATTTGAGAATTTTTCTTCAAAGTAGGTTCCTAATCTTTTTAAATTATCATCAATCATCAAAAATTCACCAATTACTGCTCCTAATAAAAGACAGGTTAAAGTGAAAATAGCATTATTAAATTTTATAGCATCTTTTATTGCAAGAGTTAATAAAAAAAGTCCCATGGAGCTCATAATAATATCTTTTATCTTAAGAGGAAGCCCTTTTTTGAAAAAGATACCTAAGATAGAACCACCTATAATTGCGACTGTATTAACAATATTTCCAAGCATAATCATAGAAAATAACCTCTTATTTATTAGAATAAAAATAAAACTCTCTAATTCTCTAGAGAGTCATTGAACAATATCATTAAAAAATATTTTTATTGGTGGAAGTGACGGGAATTGAACCCGTGTCCGAAACTACAACAACCATAAGCTTCTACAAGCTTAGTTTACTATTAAAATTCGCTGTAATTACTCCCGTAAACAGGGCTAATTATAGCTATTCTCTAGAATTTCCTTCAAATTTAGAGAAATCATTTGAAGTAATCCACATTAGTCGACACCTTTTGAAAACTCATGTGGAAAAAGTTATCAAAGGTGTAGCTGAACTAAGCAGCTAAAGCGTAATTTTTGTTTCCATCTAAACGATGAGTTAGTCTTTCACAGCGACAAACCTGGCTTGCTACCTATGACCTTGCAACCCCGTCGAAACCTTTACACTCCCATATCTATTCTAAAATGATAATAATTATAACATTTTTTTATAAAAAATCAAGTAAAATAAAAAAATATTAAAAATTATTGAAAAATAAAAGAAAAGTATAAGTAGGATAAAAAATAAAAAAAGTAAAAAAATATAGTTGACAAAAAGTAGTAGTGATGGTAAGATAATCAATGTCCACTTGAGAAGGTAGGACGAGGACATTAGCAAAAGAATAGAGAAAAGACAAAAAGCAACCATTAAATTTGGTGTAAAACAAAAAGAAGCAAATGAGCTTTAATAGATTGAACGAAGAGTTTGATCCTGGCTCAGGATGAACGCTGACAGAATGCTTAACACATGCAAGTCTACTTGAACTTCGGTTTGGGTGGCGGACGGGTGAGTAACGCGTAAAGAACTTGCCTCACAGACTGGGACAACATTTGGAAACGAATGCTAATACCGGATATTATGAGATATGCGCATGCATAACTTATGAAAGCTATATGCGCTGTGAGAGAGCTTTGCGTCCCATTAGCTAGTTGGAGAGGTAACGGCTCACCAAGGCGATGATGGGTAGCCGGCCTGAGAGGGTGAACGGCCACAAGGGGACTGAGACACGGCCCTTACTCCTACGGGAGGCAGCAGTGGGGAATATTGGACAATGGACCAAGAGTCTGATCCAGCAATTCTGTGTGCACGATGAAGTTTTTCGGAATGTAAAGTGCTTTCAGTTGGGAAGAAGAAAGTGACGGTACCAACAGAAGAAGCGACGGCTAAATACGTGCCAGCAGCCGCGGTAATACGTATGTCGCAAGCGTTATCCGGATTTATTGGGCGTAAAGCGCGTCTAGGCGGCATAGTAAGTCTGATGTGAAAATGCGGGGCTCAACTCCGTATTGCGTTGGAAACTGCTATGCTAGAGTACTGGAGAGGTAAGCGGAACTACAAGTGTAGAGGTGAAATTCGTAGATATTTGTAGGAATGCTGATGGGGAAGCCAGCTTACTGGACAGATACTGACGCTAAAGCGCGAAAGCGTGGGTAGCAAACAGGATTAGATACCCTGGTAGTCCACGCCGTAAACGATGATTACTAGGTGTTGGGGGTCGAACCTCAGCGCCCAAGCTAACGCGATAAGTAATCCGCCTGGGGAGTACGTACGCAAGTATGAAACTCAAAGGAATTGACGGGGACCCGCACAAGCGGTGGAGCATGTGGTTTAATTCGACGCAACGCGAGGAACCTTACCAGCGTTTGACATCCTAAGAAGTCTATAGAGATATGGATGTGCTCCTTCGGGAGAACTTAGTGACAGGTGGTGCATGGCTGTCGTCAGCTCGTGTCGTGAGATGTTGGGTTAAGTCCCGCAACGAGCGCAACCCCTTTCGTATGTTACCATCATTAAGTTGGGGACTCATGCGATACTGCCTGCGATGAGCAGGAGGAAGGTGGGGATGACGTCAAGTCATCATGCCCCTTATACGCTGGGCTACACACGTGCTACAATGGGTAGTACAGAGAGAAGCGAAACTGCGAGGTAGAGCAAATCTCAGAAAACTATTCTTAGTTCGGATTGTACTCTGCAACTCGAGTACATGAAGTTGGAATCGCTAGTAATCGCAAATCAGCTATGTTGCGGTGAATACGTTCTCGGGTCTTGTACACACCGCCCGTCACACCACGAGAGTTGGTTGCACCTGAAGTAACAGGCCTAACCGTAAGGAGGGATGTTCCGAGGGTGTGATTAGCGATTGGGGTGAAGTCGTAACAAGGTATCCGTACGGGAACGTGCGGATGGATCACCTCCTTTCTAAGGAGAAGCTGTCTTTCTCTATTTGCTATGTTCATATGAACATTGGAAACTATATAGTAGAACAAACAAGAAAAAAACAAAAAACAAACTCTAAAATTTCTTTAGAGTTAGCTGTCAAAAAAAATAGGTTAAAATACTTAAGGGCACACAAAGGATGCCTAGGTAGTAAGAGCCGATGAAGGACGTGGTAAGCTGCGATAAGCTTAGGTAAGCTGCAAACGAGCGCAAGAGCCTAAGATTTCCGAATGGAGCAATCTACTAAGATGGAGTCTTAGTACGAAAGAGGGAACCGGGTGAACTGAAACATCTAAGTAACCCGAGGAAAAGAGAGTAAAAACGATACCCAAAGTAGCGGCGAGCGAAATGGGTCAAGCCCAAACCTTAATGCGTGTCAAGGATACAGCCGTTGCGCTTAAGGGGTAGAGGGACAAGATGATGAAGAACTGTAAGATATTCAGTATGTCGTATTGCCTAACTAGAATTATCTGGA
Organism: Fusobacterium gastrosuis; assembly: GCF_900095285.1. Lineage (GTDB taxonomy): Bacteria > Fusobacteriota > Fusobacteriia > Fusobacteriales > Fusobacteriaceae > Fusobacterium > Fusobacterium gastrosuis. Next base: position 846,530 of record NZ_LT607734.1, read on the forward strand.
AAGATAAACCGTAGAAGGTGATAGTCCTGTATAGGTGAACCAATGCGCATATAATCTTGCTCCCAAGTAACATGGAACACGAGGAATTCTGTGTGAATCTGTGAGGACCATATCTCATAAGGCTAAATACTCTTACTAACCGATAGCGCATAGTACCGTGAGGGAAAGGTGAAAAGAACCCCGGGAGGGGAGTGAAATAGAACCTGAAATTGTGTGCTTACAAGCGGTCAGAGCTAGTTTACTAGTGATGGCGTGCCTTTTGGAGAATGATCCTGCGAGTTACGTTAAACGGCAAGGTTAAGTATAACGGAGCCGAAGGGAAACCGAGTCTTAATAGGGCGATTTAGTCGTTTGGCGTAGACGCGAAACCTGGTGATCTAAACCTGTCCAGGATAAAGCTGTGGTAAGACACAGTGGAGGTCCGAACTCACCGCCGTTGAAAAGTTGGGAGATGAGGTAGGTTTAGGGGTGAAAAGCCAATCGAACCAGGAGATAGCTCGTTCTCTCCGAAATGCATCTAGGTGCAGCCTTGAGTGTTCAATTATGGGGGTAGAGCACTGAATGATCTAGGGGGCGCATTGCTTACTGAAATCAATCAAACTCCGAATACCATAATTTAAAGCTCAGGAGTGAGACTATGGGAGTTAACTTCCATTGTCGAAAGGGAAACAACCCAGACCACCAGCTAAGGTCCCTAATTATAACTAAGTGGGAAAGGAGGTGGAGATTCATAGACAACTAGGAGGTTGGCTTAGAAGCAGCCATACCTTTAAAGAGTGCGTAATAGCTCACTAGTCGAGAGTCTCTGCGCCGACAATGTAACGGGGCTAAGTTATAAACCGAAGCTGTGGAATCCGTAAGGATTGGTAGGAGAGCGTTCTGTAGGCTGTTGAAGGAGAAGGGTAACTGACTCTGGAGGTATCAGAAGTGAGAATGCAGGAATAAGTAGCGAGAAAGGGGGCGAGAATCCCCCTCGCCGGAAGACCAAGGTTTTCAGGGTAAAGCTTGTCTTCCCTGAGTAAGCCGGGACCTAAGCCCAGGCTATAATGCGTAGGCGAATGGAAAACAGATTAATATTTCTGTGCCAGTTATATATTGTAATGGAGGGACGCAGAAGGGTATGCGCGCGGACGAACGGAAGTGTCCGTATAAGCATGTAGAGTGACTTAGAAGGAAAATCCGCTAGGTTAAACTTGAGGTGTAATGTATAGTCGTAAGATGAATGCGCAAATCCCACGCTGCCGAGAAAAGCTTCTAGCGTTAATGTATAACTGCCCGTACTGTAAACCGACACAGGTGGTCAGGATGAGAAATCTAAGGCGGACAGGCTAACTCTCGTTAAGGAACTCTGCAAAATGACCCCGTAACTTCGGGAGAAGGGGAGCCCTTGTGTGTTAGTGTCCACGCGACACAAAGCGCATGGGGGTCGCAGTGAAGAGGCTCAAGCAACTGTTTAACAAAAACACAGGTCTATGCTAAGCTGTAAGGCGATGTATATGGGCTGACACCTGCCCAGTGCCGGAAGGTTAAGAGGAGGAGTGAGAGCTCCGAATTGAAGCCCCGGTGAACGGCGGCCGTAACTATAACGGTCCTAAGGTAGCGAAATTCCTTGTCGGGTAAGTTCCGACCTGCACGAATGGTGTAATGATTTGAGCGCTGTCTTGACGGGAGGCCTGGTGAAATTGTATTACCGGTGAAGATACCGGTTACCTACAGTAGGACGGAAAGACCCCATGGAGCTTTACTGTAGCTTGGTATTGGGTTTTGGCATTGCATGTATAGGATAGTTGGGAGACTAAGATGGTATGGCGCTAGCTGTATCGGAGTCAACGGTGGAATACCAACCATTCAATGCTGAAATTCTAATCTGTGGTTTGTAGCCACGGAGACAGTGCTAGGTGGGCAGTTTGACTGGGGCGGTCGCCTCCGAAAGAGTAACGGAGGCGTTCAAAGGTTCTCTCAGGTTGGATGGAAATCAACCATAGAGTGCAATGGCATAAGAGAGCTTGACTGCAAGACTGACGGGTCGAGCAGATGCGAAAGCAGGACATAGTGATCCGGCGATTCCGAATGGAAGGGTCGTCGCTCAACGGATAAAAGCTACCCTGGGGATAACAGGCTGATCCTACCCGAGAGTCCATATCGACGGTAGGGTTTGGCACCTCGATGTCGGCTCATCGCATCCTGGGGCTGGAGAAGGTCCCAAGGGTTGGGCTGTTCGCCCATTAAAGCGGTACGTGAGCTGGGTTCAGAACGTCGTGAGACAGTTCGGTCCCTATCCACTGTAGGCGTTAGAATATTGAGAAGATCTGTCCTTAGTACGAGAGGACCGGGATGGACAAACCTCTGATGTACCAGTTGTCACGCCAGTGGCACAGCTGGGTAGTCACGTTTGGAATAGATAACCGCTGAAAGCATCTAAGCGGGAAACTAACTTCAAGATAAGTATTCTTTAAGATACCTTCGAGACTAGGAGGTTGATAGGTTGGGGGTGTAAGTACAGCAATGTATTTAGCTGACCAATACTAAATATCGAAGTTTTAATCTAAGGCAAGTTTGTATTTACTATATAGTTTTGAGTGTTCATAGAACACTTGCGCATAACGATGTTATGTGTTAAAATTAAATAGCTTGGTGAGAATAGCTATGGGGGTACACCTAGTAACATTCCGAACCTAGAAGTTAAGCCCATATACGCTGAAGGTACTTGGTTGGAAGCGACCTGGGAGAATAGGGATTCGCCAAGCAACTGCTTCCTTAGCTCAGTCGGTAGAGCATGCGGCTGTTAACCGCAGCGTCAATGGTTCGAGTCCATTAGGAAGCGCCATTTTATGAATAAGAATTTATGATAAAAAAGCACACATTTAAGTGTGCTTTTTGCTTTACATAGAATATTAAATATAATTTTTAATTTAAAATTTTATCATAAATTTACTTCCTTTATTTAATTCACTCTCAACACTGATATTTGCATTGTGTAGGTCAATAATTCTTTGAACCATAGATAATCCTAATCCGTAACCTTGGTTGTTGTCTTTATTTCTTGAAGAATTAGCTTGATAAAATCTATGCCAAATATTTTTCATATCTTCATTAGATAATCCAATTCCATCGTCAATAATTTCCAAAATAATATTTTCTTTTTTATATAAATTTACATAAATTTTAGAATTTGTAAATTTTAAAGCATTACTAAAAAGATTATCAAAGACTCTCTCAAGCATAATTTTATTTCCAGAAACTATTAAATTATCTTCAATATCTGAAAAAAGTTGAATATTTTTATCATCAAGCATATATTTATAATCTTTTAAAGAAGTTGTTATTAAATTTGATAAATTAATATCTTCTGTTTCAAGACAAGTTTGCCTTTCTAATTTGGCAAGTTCCATAATTTGATTGATTAAAGTAGATATTTTTTTTGTCTGCCTTTGAATTATTGATAGGGAATCTTTAGCTTCATCCAGAGATTCAGCATAATTTATAGCATAATCACTTTCTGCTAAAATGACAGTTACAGGAGTTCTTAACTCATGGGAAACATCGGAACTAAATTGCTTTTCATGGCTGTATGAGCTTTCAAGAGAATCAAGCATTTTATTAAAAGAAAAAGCCATTTTATGAAGTTCATCTTTGCCATTTCCCAACTTAATTCTTTTTGAAAAATCTTTAGAATTCTGAATTTCCAAAGCTGTATTGGAGATATCATTGACAGGCTTAAAACTATTTTTTACTATTTTATAACCGCCATAAACTATGATAAATAATAGAACAGGAGAAAAAATACTTATGAAAATTAACAAAATATTTATATTTTTATAAAATTTACTTATGGGTAAAATACCTCGAATCCATTCTCCTTTATTATGCATATGATGAATTCTCAATGGGGCATCAAAATATAAAAATTCTTCGCCATTATGCCTATAAGTTTTAACTTCTGGTCTTTTTATGTTTGGAAGGGTAGGATCAAAATTATCAGGAATTAATCCATCTATTATAACTCCTTCATTAGAATATTTTATAAAAAATATACCATCATCAAAATTTGTAAATTTTTTTTGCTTAAAAGAAAGTTTATGAACAGCTTCAGTTAGTTCTTCCCTACTTTCCGTTTTTATAAAAGTATTTGCTGCAAAAAAACTAGAAGTAATCATTATACTTATTAAAATTGTTATAAAAAAAGTGTACCATAGAGTAACTCTAATTGTAATTGGAATTGAATATATAGAATTTTTTAAAATATTATTCATTTTCCTTGATAACATAACCTAAACCTCGCTTTGTTGTGATTAATGATTTAGAATCCAATTTATCGATTTTTCGTCTAATATTTTTTATTAAAACATCTATCACATTTGATTCACCATCATAATCAAAATCCCATACATGCTCTCTTATTTGTTCTCTACTTAATATATGACCTTTATTTTGCATCAGGTATTCTAAAATCTCATACTCTTTTCCTGTCAATTCAATAGATATTCCATCTCGAGTAACAGTTTTTTTTGAGATATTTAAAACTAAGTCATCTATTGACAGTTGATTTGAAGAATTTCCGTATTTTCTACGAATTATAGCTCTAATCCTAGCAAGTAATTCATTAAAATCAAATGGTTTAACTAAATAGTCATCAGCACCTAAATCTAGTCCTTTTACTTTGTCTTCTATATTATCTTTTGCTGTCAACATTAAAACTGGAGTTTCATTTTGTTTAGTTCTAAGCTTCTTTATAACCTCATAACCGTTTAGTTTAGGCATCATGATATCAAGTATAACTAAATCATAGTTTTCATATTCTAAAAAGTTAAGAGCTTCTTCTCCATCAAAAACAGAGTCAACACTAAAATTATTCTTTTTTAAATGTCTAGTTATAACACTATTTAAATCTTTTTCATCTTCAACAACTAAAATTTTCATAATTATCACCATTTTTTAAAATAAAACATAGAATGACAGTTTCTGTCATTCTATGTGGAATTAAATTTTATATGTAGAAAGGGCTAAAAAATTTTATAATATTAAAATATTTTATAGAGGGAATAGTATTTAATAATAGCTTTTAATAGCCCTGTTCTAAAAAATTAATTAGAAATCTCTTTCTACTTTTAAAATATTACCATTAATGGCATCAATTTTAAATTCTTTCTCCAAAAGGCCCTCAGAGATTTCAATTTCATAATAAGGAAGACCTTTTTTGTTTTTTAATTCTATACTTTTTAAAGTTCCATTAGAAGAGTTCTTTAAAGCAATTGTTTTAGCTTCATCTATAGAAATTTTAGCTTCAGAATTCATAGCATGAGACATTTTATTATTCATATGATTAGGCATATTACTTGAATTCATTTCATATTGCATATTATTATTCATATGATTAGGCATATTACTTGAATTCATTTCATGTTGCATATTATTATTCATATTACCTGAATGCATCATATTATTATGTTTTTTGTGATTATCTTTAAACTTAATAATATTTCCATTAGTAGCATCGATTCTAATTTCTTTTTCAATATTATTCTCTAAAATTTCAACTTCGTAGAAAGGAAGTCCTCTTTTAGAATCTAATTCAATACTTTTTAAAGTTCCATTAGAAGAGTTCTTTAAAGCTATTGCTTTAGCTTCGTCTATAGAAATTTTAGCTTCTATAGGTGTTTGCATATGTCTATGAGAAGGTCTGTCATCATTATCGATTTTTAAAATTTGTCCACTAACAGCATCGATATCAATCTCTTTTTTTATATTATTTTCTAAAATTTCTATTTCATAAATTGTTCTTCCATGGTTATGATCCAATTCAGACTTTAAAATTTTACCATCTTTAGTTTGCTTTAATGCAATTTTATTTGCTTCCTCTAATGTTATTATTTGTTCTTGATTTATCTGTGCTGAAGTAGCATAAGATTTTGTTGTTAAACTTACACCGCCTAGAACTAGAGTTCCTATAAGAGCTAATTTTGTAATAGATTTTTTATTTTTCATTTTTTTTCTCCTTTTGTTTTAATTATATTTTTTAACTTGCTCAAAGTATAAAACAGAAATATGAATATAAGATGAATAAAATAAATTTTTTTTATTTTAGCAGTTTTCTAAAAAAAATACTAGTAATATTGAAAAAAATAAAAAAAATTTGAGAGAGCATTACAATTTTAATGAAGATGATGTATAATATATAGTAAATTATTTAAAAGTTAAAGAGGAGATGAATCTATATGAATATTGTTTTATTCGGAGCTCCAGGAGCAGGAAAAGGAACTCAAGCTAAATTTATAGTGGATAAATATGGAATTCCACAAATATCAACAGGAGATATCTTAAGAGCTGCTGTTGCAAATCAAACAAAGTTAGGAATAGAAGCTAAAAAATTTATGGATGCTGGGCAATTAGTTCCAGATGAAGTTGTAAATGGTCTAGTAGCAGAAAGACTTGCTGAAAAAGATTGTGAAAAAGGATTTATAATGGATGGATTTCCTAGAACAGTTGTTCAAGCTAAAGTTTTAGATGAAATATTAGCAAAACTAGGAAAATCAATAGAAAAAGTAATAGCATTAAATGTTCCTGATGCAGATATTATAGAGAGAATAACAGGAAGAAGAACATCAAAAGTGACAGGGAAAATTTATCATATAAAATATAATCCACCAGTTGATGAGAAAGAAGAAGATTTAGTACAAAGAGCAGATGATACAGAAGAGGTTGTGGTAAAAAGATTAAGAACTTATCATGAACAAACAGCTCCAGTATTTGATTATTATAAAGCACAAGGGAAAACTTTTGAAATAGATGGAACTAGATCTTTAGAAACAATAACAGAAGATATTTTCAAAATATTAGGATAAAAATAACAAGAAAGGCTGTTGCATAAAAAGATAATTTAAAGAATTAAATTTTGCAACAGTCTTTTCTTTAATTTTTAAATTTTGAAAAAAGAAAGGGAAAATATGAGATTAATAAAGACACTAGATGAGATAAAGGGAATAAAAAAAGCAAATCAAATAATAGCTAAAATTTATGAAGATATTATCCCTCAATATCTTAAACCGGGAATTACAACAAAAGAAATTGATAAAATTATTGATGATTATATTAGAAGCTGTGGAGCAAGACCAGCTTGTATAGGAGTTCCTGGTCCTTATGGAGCATTTCCAGCAGCGACATGCATTTCGGTAAATGAAGCTGTTGTACATGGTGTTCCGAATGATAGAATTCTTCAAGATGGGGATATTGTAAGTTTAGATATAGTTACAGAGTTAAATGGTTTTTATGGGGATGCTGCTAAAACATTTGCTATTGGTCAAATAGACGAAGAAAGTAAGAAGTTATTAGAAATTACTGAAAAATCAAGAGAAATAGGGATAGAACAAGCAGTTGTTGGAAATAGACTAGGAGATATAGGTCATGCTATTCAACAGTTTGTTGAAAAAAATGGTTTCTCTGTAGTGAGAGATTTTGCAGGACATGGAGTAGGATTGGCACTGCATGAAGACCCTATGGTACCGAATTACGGTAGAGCTGGAAGAGGATTAAAAATTGAAAATGGAATGGTTTTAGCAATAGAACCTATGGTTAATGTAGGAACATACAAAATTGCAATGTTAAATGATGGTTGGACCATTGTTACAAAAGATGGAAAAAGATCTGCACATTTTGAACATAGTATAGCAATTGTTGATGGGAAACCAGTTATTTTAAGTGAATTAGATTAAGACTATTTTTAGGAGCTATAACTATGATAGAGATAAGACAGTTATTAAATAATGAAAAAGATGAAGCACTTTTATTTGTAAAAAAAGTTTATTTAGAAAGTAAAGATGAAAGTTATACTGAACAAGGAATAGAAACTTTTGGAAACTTTCTGGATAATAAAAAAATAACAAAATTATTTAAAATTTATGGTGCTTTTGAAGATAACATTTTAAAAGGTGTTATAGCAACTGATAGAAGAAAAAGACATATAAATTTAGGCTATGTCACAACAAACAGTTGATAAATAGCCATTTTTATAGGGGAGTATCAGAACTCCCCTACAAACTGTTATTTGCAGTTATCTATACTCATTTGGAATTTCGATATGAAATGTCTCACACAATAACTTCACATCATGTGCATCATTTTCATCAAACTCGTATCCCAGATGGAACATTACTTGACTATATGGTTCAATACAGGAAACCTCTATTTCCTCAATTCTTCCTTTACCCGAAAAAGTTTCTACCGGAAAACAATCCCCATCATAAAGAATTTCACCTTCGTCCGTATATTCAAAACAATGCAAATCAATAATTCTGTTTTTCAAATCTTCCCATACAGTATGGTTCAATGTTGTATATTCCATCTTAATCTCATAAAAGCCATTAGCTTTCATTATTTCTATAAAGTTCTGATAATCGTTCTTTTCTACAAAAATGTCAATATCATTATGGGCTCTTGACTGATATCCAAGAAGAGCATCTACACCCCAGCCACCATCAAGAAAGACTTTAATCTCCGCATCTATTGCAAATTGAAGAATCTGTTTTACATCTGTTATATTGACCATCTTATCATCTCCACAAATTCTAATTAGGCGACCAGAGGAACTGCTGGTCTGTTTGATAAATCTCTGCATTTAGCAGTTTTCAATGTTGCCAAAACGAAAGTTAAGAAGATGTTCCTTTTCTCCATGTCGCTTTCTTTGGCGTAATTTACAAGGTTATTCCACACAAGATAGTTGTTCAGATACTTGGTAGAAACACCGTTAAAGCCACGCATAAACCTCTTTAGCTGGCTATGGTAGCTATTGATATGTTGGATATTATAAATGCCTTTCTTGGCTTTGCCAGTCTTTAACTGCACAAGGTCAATGCCATTGGCATTTGTAAATCTCACATAGGAGTTCATCTTGTCCGTAACAAGAGTGGAATTGGTCTTAATCCTACCATCATAAATATGATGTAAATCTCTTGTAGAAACTCTACCAGTATTCGTAATCTTGGAGATAGACAAGCCATTCCTATTAACCGCACAAGGAACACATACCTTTTCTTGGGACAAGCCTCTGATATGTGTAGAATGACCACGCTTATGAGCCTTGCGTGGCATAGCAAATGTCTTACTCTTGCTATGATTGCCCTTGTACGAGATGGCGAAAAAAGTTTCGTCAGCCTCAATAATGCCGTCAAGGGTAACATCGTCTGCCATATTCTGAAGTGCATCCAAAATCTTGTGTCTCCAAAGGAATGCGGTGTTTCTGTGAATCCCACAAGCAACAGCAGTCTTACGAATGGATAAGCCATTCATCATACAATCAATGTACTGCTCCCACACGGACAAGTCTTTTCTTGTACCAGACACAATGGAGTTCGTAGCAATCACGAAGGACTTGCCACAATCCTTACATACATATCGCTGTGTGCCATCTTTACGATGACCATTGCGAACCACATGGATACAGCCACAAAGAGGGCATACACGACCATTTGCAAAGCGTTCCTTTGCTACGAAATCTTCAATATTCAAAGACTTTACAAAGGCAGGACTTAAAAGCATTGTTTTAAGGCTTTCCTGCTCTGCGACAGTCAACTTACCGATAATATCTAATGCGTCTTTGATAGTAGGCATATCCAATTACCTCCTTCGGTGGTACTGTTTCTTACTATTATTATACGCTATTTCTCGTCAAAAATCAACCATTTGTTGTGACAGAGCCTAAATTTATTTTTTGTAGATAAAAACTCACAAGGTAAAGGTATTGGAAAAAAGCTAATGAATATTGCTACAAGCAATAATGAAAATTCATATATAACTGTAAATTCTTCAAGGTATGCAGTGCCTATATATAAAAATTTTGGCTTTGAAGCAACTTCTGAAGAAGAGCAAAAAGATGGGATAATTTTTACACCTATGAAGAAAATATTAGAACAAAAATAATTTTTATAAAAAATAATAAAAAAAATTGGATTTTTTTATATGTTATGTTATAATAGTGTGAATTTCTATTCGATGGGAGGTAAAATGTCAAAAAAAGATGTTATCGAATTGGAAGGTACAATAGTAGAAGCTCTACCTAATGCTATGTTTAAAGTAGAATTAGAAAATGGGCATACTATACTTGGCCACATCTCTGGAAAAATGAGAATGAATTACATTAAAATTTTACCAGGTGATGGAGTAACTGTACAAATCTCTCCTTATGACTTGTCGAGGGGTAGAATAGTATACAGAAAGAAAAATTAGTTGAGGTGGAAAGGAGGTAGAAATGAAAGTAAGAGTATCAATAAAGCCTATTTGTGACAAGTGTAAGATTATTAAAAGACATGGAAAAGTAAGAGTAATCTGTGAAAATCCTAAACATAAACAAGTTCAAGGATAGTCTTTATTAAAGAGAGTTATTAAAAAAGTACAACATAAATTTTAATTTATTTAAGATGATGAAGTACTGTAAAGACATGGTGAGTCGTAGGACCATCTCCATAATAGCAGAATGGGACATGTCGAAGAAAGTATTAGTTGGTTAATATACCAGCAAATATATAAAACCTTTAAATTTTATAAAAAAGAGGAGGAAAAATTTTGGCTAGAATAGCAGGAGTAGATATCCCTAGAAACAAAAGAGTTGAAATAGCTTTAACTTATATTTACGGAATAGGAAGACCAACTTCTCAAAAAGTATTAACTGAAGCAGGAGTAAACTTTGACACTAGAGTTAAAGATTTAACAGAAGAAGAAGTAAATAAAATCAGAGAAATTATAAAAGATATCAAAGTTGAAGGGGATCTTAGAAAAGAAGTAAGATTGTCTATAAAAAGACTTATGGATATTAAATGTTACAGAGGATTAAGACATAAAATGAATCTTCCTGTAAGAGGACAAAGTTCTAAAACAAATGCAAGAACAGTTAAAGGTCCTAAAAAACCAATAAGAAAATAATCGTATTTTAGATAGCAAAAACTTAGTAGAGGAGGTAGCTTAAATTGGCTAAAAAAACAGTAGCTAAGATAAAAAAGAAAAGTAAGAATATTCCTAATGGAGTAGCTCATATACATTCAACTTTTAATAATACAATAGTTGCAATAACTGATGTTGACGGGAAGGTTGTAAGTTGGAAATCTGGTGGAACTTCTGGTTTCAAAGGAACTAAAAAAGGAACTCCGTTCGCAGCTCAAATAGCAGCTGAACAAGCAGCTCAAATAGCTATGGAAAACGGAATGAGAAAAGTAGAAGTTAAAGTAAAAGGACCTGGATCAGGAAGAGAAGCATGTATCAGATCTCTTCAAGCAGCAGGATTAGAAGTTACAAAAATAACAGATGTAACTCCTGTACCACATAATGGATGTAGACCACCTAAAAGAAGAAGAGTGTAATAAATCTAATTATCGAGTAAAAAACAAAGGAGGAATATTTAAGAAATGGCAAGAAATAGACAGCCTGTTTTGAAGAAGTGTAGAGCTTTAGGAATAGATCCAGTTATTCTTGGGGTAAATAAATCTTCAAATAGAGGAATAAGACCAAATGCAAATAAAAAACCAACAGAATATGCAATTCAATTAAGAGAAAAACAAAAAGCAAAATTTATATATAATGTAATGGAAAAACAATTTAGAAAAATATATGAAGAAGCAGCAAGAAAATTAGGAGTTACAGGGTTAACACTAATTGAATATCTAGAAAGAAGACTTGAAAATGTTGTTTATAGATTAGGTTTTGCTAAAACTAGAAGACAAGCAAGACAAGTTGTATCTCACGGACATATAGCTGTAAATGGAAGAAGAGTAAATATCGCTTCTTACAGAGTTAAAGTAGGAGATGTAATATCTGTAATAGAAAATTCAAAAAATGTAGAACTTATTAAAGCAGCAGTAGGAGATGCTACACCACCTGTATGGTTAGAATTAGATAGAGCTGCATTTACAGGAAAGGTTCTTCAAAATCCAACAAAAGAAGACTTAGATTTTGATTTAAATGAATCTTTAATAGTTGAATTTTATTCAAGATAATAATGTAATCCTTTTGATAGGAGTTGATATAATGTTAAAAATTGAAAAGCAGGCTAAAGCAATAAATATAACAGAAATAAAAGAAAGTGAAACTAAAGGGCAATTTGTTGTAGAGCCTTTATATAGAGGGTATGGACATACATTAGGAAATGCACTTAGAAGAGTATTGCTTTCTTCTATACCTGGTGCAGCAATAAAAGGAATAAGAATTGATGGAGTTTTAAGTGAATTTTCTGTAATTGAAGGAGTTAAAGAAGCTGTAACAGAAATAATCTTAAATGTAAAAGAGATTGTTGTTAAAGCTGAAAGTTCTGGAGAAAGAAAAATGACTTTATCAGTAAAGGGACCTAAAGTAGTAACTGCTGCAGATGTAATATCTGATATAGGTATAGAAATTGTAAATCCAGATCAAGTTATTTGTACAATAACTACAGAAAGATCATTAGATATGGAATTTCTTGTAAATACTGGTGAAGGATTTGTAGTATCAGAAGAGATAGATAAAAAAGACTGGGCAGTTGATTATATTGCTGTAGATGCAATCTACACTCCAATTAGAAAAGTTTCTTATGAAGTTCAAGATACAATGTTTGGACAAATGACAGATTTTGATAAATTGACATTAAATATAGAAACAGATGGAAGTATAGAAATAAGAGATGCGGTATCTTATGCAGTAGAGCTTCTAAGATTACATTTGGATCCATTCTTAGAAATTGGAAATAAAATGGAAAACTTAAGAGATGAAATTGAAGAAGAAGTTGAAGAAAGTATAAGTACACAAATCGTTGATGAAAAATCACATGATATGAAAATAGAAGAGTTAGATTTAACAGTAAGATCATTTAATTGCTTGAAAAAAGCTGGAATAGAAGATGTATCACAACTAGCTAATCTATCTATGAATGAACTATTGAAAATTAAAAATTTAGGTAAAAAATCTTTAGAAGAAATTTTAGAAAAGATGAAAGATTTAGGATATGATCTTAATCAAAATGGATCTCCTGAATAATATTATAATAAGGAGGAAATTCTACTAATGAATCACAATAAATCATATAGAAAATTAGGAAGAAGAGCTGACCATAGAAAAGCTATGCTTAAAAATATGACTATATCTTTAGTGAAAGCAGAAAGAATAGAAACTACTGTAACAAGAGCTAAAGAATTAAGAAAATTTGCTGAAAGAATGATAACTTTTGGAAAGAAAAATACTTTAGCATCTAGAAGAAATGCTTTTGCTTTCTTAAGAGATGAAGAAGCGGTAGCTAAAATATTTAATGAAATAGCTCCTAAATATGCTGAAAGAAATGGTGGATATACTAGAATAATTAAAACATCTGTTAGAAAAGGTGACTCAGCAGAAATGGCTATAATTGAATTAGTTTAATTCAATATAAAATTTATAATAGAATGCAACTCTAATTAAAAAAGGGTTGCATTTTTTTAGTTGCAAAGTATATTTGTTTAGTATACAATAATATAAATAAGAATTTCTTATGTTTAAAAAAGTTTATAAAAAAGGAGGATAAATGCAATATAAAAATTTAGTGAATGGAGAATGGGTAAGTTCAGAAAAAGTGATAAAAATAAATTCACCTATAAATAATGAAGAAATAGGAACAATACCAGCTATGACAAAAGAAGAAGCTGATAATGCCATAAAGACAGCAAAAATTGCTTTGAAGAAATGGAAGAATTTAGCTGTTGTAGAAAGAGCAAAATATTTATATAAAGCTGCTGATATTTTGGAAAGAGATAAAGATATTATTGGGAATATACTTGCCAAAGAAGTAGCAAAAGGAATAAAAGCTGCTATTGGAGAAGTTGTAAGAACTGCAGATTTAATAAGATACTCAGCAGAAGAAGGTTTAAGAACTGTTGGAGAAATTATTGAAGGTGGAAGTTTTGAGGCAGCAAGTAAAAATAAGATTGCTATGGTAAGAAGAGAACCGATGGGGTTAATTTTGGCAATAGCCCCTTTTAACTATCCAGTTAATTTATCAGCTTCTAAAATAGCTCCGGCATTAATAGGAGGAAATGTTGTTTTATTCAAACCACCAACACAAGGTGCAATTAGTGCCTTACTCCTTGTTAAGGCATTTTATGAAGCTGGAATACCAGCTGGAGTTATAAATACAGTAACAGGGAGAGGTTCTGAAATAGGAGATTATTTGATAGAACATCCTATGGTAGATTTTGTTAATTTCACCGGTAGTACTGTAGTTGGGAAAAGGATAGGGGAGCTTGCAGGAATGCGTCCAATTCTTTTAGAACTAGGTGGGAAAGACGGGGCAATAGTTGCAGAAGATGCAGACTTAGAAAAAGCAGCAAAAGATATAGTGAATGGGGCATTTAGTTATTCAGGACAAAGATGTACAGCTATCAAGAGAGTTCTAGTAGTTGAAGAGGTTGCAGATAAACTAGTTCAATTGATAAAAACAGAAGTAGAGAAACTAAAAGTAGGAGATCCTTTTGAAAATGCAGACATAACTCCATTAATAGATAATAAATCTGCAGATTTTATAGAAACATTAATTAAAGATGCTTTAGATAAAGGAGCAAAAGCCCTTACTCCAGCAAAAAGAGAAGGAAATTTATTGTGGCCAGTTCTATTTGATGAAGTTACACTTGATATGCAAATAGCATGGGAAGAACCTTTTGGTCCTATATTACCAATAATAAGAGTAAAGGATGTAGAAGAGGCAATAGAAATTTGTAACACTTCTGAATATGGTCTTCAAACTTCAGTATTTACAAGGGATATAATGAGAGCTTTTGATATTGCAAAGAGATTGGAAGTGGGAACGGTACAGATAAATAATAAAACACAAAGAGGACCTGATAATTTTCCTTTTTTAGGGATAAAGGGTTCTGGTGTTGGAGTACAAGGTATAAAATATAGTATCGAAAGTATGACAAAGATAAAATCTATAGTAATTGATTGGTAAAAAATGAAGAAGTGTACATTTTAGTACACTTCTTTTTATGTTATAATTTTATTATAATAAATAATATATAGGAGGAGTAAAAGTATGAAAGTTAAAACATATATTTATGATTCATTTACAAATAAAAAATTTAAAGGAAATCAAGCAGCCGTAATTCCTTATGCAGACAATTTAAGTGTAGAAGATATGAAAAATATTGCAAAAGAAATTAACTATTCAGAAACAGCTTTTTTATTCAAGAGTGAGAAGGCTTTTAAAAAAGTCAGGTTTTTTACTCCAAATTCAGAAGTTGATTTATGTGGACATGCAACAATAGCATATATAAGATGTTTATGTGATAATAAAATATTAGAAATAGAGAATGGTGAAAATATAGTTGAGATTGAAACTAATGTGGGAATATTACCCATTATAATAAATGTTGAAAATAAAATTATAAAAAATATAATGATGTATCAGGATGAAGCAAAAACTGACAATAAAATAGAAATAGATTTTTCTTTAATACTGAAGGCATTGGGCTTAACTTTAGATAATTTGGATGAATTAAAAATTGTAAAAGCCTATACAGGTCTTTGGGATTTATTAATCCATTTAAAAGATAAAGAAAGTTTATATAATATAGAGGCGAATATGAATAAAATAAAAGATATCAGTAAGAATTTAGATATAATTTCTTTTCATCCTTTTGTGCTAGAAAAAGATGAACATAATAATTTAAAAGCATATGTCAGAAATTTTGCTCCTATTGTAGAAATTGATGAAGAATCAGCAACAGGAACTTCTAACGGGGCTCTTGCTTATCATTTATATGAGCAAGGATATTTGAAAGAAAATGAATTTTTAACTTGTGTTCAAGGAGAAACAATGGGGAGAACTAGTAAAATTATAGCTCAGATAAAGAATAATAGAGTTTTAGTTGGAGGACAAGCTGTAAAAACTTTTGAAGGAGAATTTGATATATAGTATTTTTAAGTTTAAGGAGAATAAGATGAAAATATTAGTTATGGGTGGAAATCAATTTTTAGGAAAAGCTTTGACTGAAAAATTACTGGCACAAAAATATGAAGTTTTTGTTTTAAATAGAGGAAGCAGAAAAAATTTAACTGAAGCAACTCATATTAAGGTGGATAGGGATAATTATAATGAATTAGAGGAAAAGCTAAAAAACTTTAAATTTGATATAATAGTTGATATTTCAGCTTATACAGGTTTACAAGTTAAAAATTTTTATCAAATAATGAAAGGAAAATTTAAACAATATATTTTAATAAGCAGTGCTTCAATTTATAATAATACTAAGGAGTTTCCAGTTTCTGAGGCTTCAAGTATTGGTGAGAATCCTATATGGGGAGATTATGCAAAAAATAAGTTTTTAGCGGAGCAAGAAGTATTAAAAATGGAAGAAAATTATACTATATTTAGACCTTTTTATATCTATGGAATAGGAAATAATTTAGACAGGGAACAATATATTTTTTCTAGAATAGAAAATAAATTTCCTATTTATTTACCTGATGAAGGAGAAAATATTATTCAATTTGGTTACATAGATGATTTAGTAGATTCTATTATTTATAGTTTTAATAACAAAAAATTTTACAAAGAAGTATTTAATATAAGTGGAGATGAAAGTATAAGTATAAAAAATTTTGTAGACTTATGTGCAAAAGTACTAAAAAAAGAAGTAAAAATTAAATATATTAAATGTGATGACAAAATAAAAGCAAGAGATTGGTTTCCGTTTAGAAATACAGATTTATATGGAAGTATAGAAAAAATAAAATTAACAGGTTTCAAAAATAAATATAGCTTAGAAACTGGGTTAGAGAAAACTTATATGTATTTAAAAAATAATAAATTATTAGAAAAACCAAATTTGAATGAAATAGAAAAAAGGTTTTAAATAAAAAAGGCAACAAAAGTTGCCTTTTAATTTTTTAATGGGAAATCTAAATTTATTTAAATTCTTTCTTTATATCAGCTATCCAATTTTCAATTCTTTTTGGTGTTAAACTGGCTTGATTTTCTTCATCGAGAGCAAGCCCTATGAATTTTCCATCTTCTATAATTTCAGTTTCTTCAAAATGATAACCATCAATACTTGTAAAACCTACTACTTTAGCACCTTTCTTTTTAATGATATCATAAATATGTCTAATTCCACCACAGAAAGATTCTCCAAAAGCAAATTGATTTCCAAGTCCAACAAGTCCGACAACTTTTCCTGTAAAATCAATATTTTCTAATTTTTTCAAATTATTCATCCAAGCGGCATGAGCTTCTCCTACTCCATAAGTGGGCGTAACTAAAATAAGATTTTCAAAATTCTCAATTTCTTTTACTCCATTTTTTACATTAAAAGTTTTAAAATCATCTTTCTTTAAAAAAAATTCTAATTCATCGACTATACCAACAGTAGTTTTATTTAAGCTGGCATAAAAAATACCTATCGTTTTCATAATTATCCTCCATTTATAGTTTACATATATCTTTAATAACTTGACTAGCTAATATCATTCCAACAACTGGTGGAACAAATGCAATAGAACCAACATTATGTCTTTTTTCACGGCTTCCATCTTCATTTACGGGTTTTCTAGGGCATTCTTTAGAAAATACCACTTTTAATTTTTTTACATTTCTTTTTTTTAGTTCTTTTCTTATAACTTTTGCCATAGGACACACAGAAGTTTTATTTATATCAGCTACTTCAAATTGTGTAGGATCCAATTTATTTCCAGTTCCCATTGATGAGATTATAGGAATTTTCTGCTTGTAGCAAAATTCAATCAAATCAAGTTTCGGAGTGATTAAATCTATGGCATCTATAACATAGTCATATTTTTTATCTTTAAAAAATAAATCTGTATCTTCTTTTAAAAATTTATGAATATAAGTATTTATAGTTATATCTGGATTTATGCTTAAAGCTCTTTCTTTCATAGCTAAGGCTTTATGTTGACCAATTGTATTTTGAGTTGCAATTAGTTGCCTATTTAGATTCGTTATATCAACCGTATCAAAATCTACCAAACTTAACTCACCGATTCCGGATCTGACTAGAGCCTCAACAGCTCCACCACCCACACCACCTAATCCAAAAACAATGATGTGAGATTTTTGCAATTTTTCTAAATTTTCTAAACCTATTGCTAATTCTGTTCTTTGAAAAATCATAGTACCTATCCTTAAAAATATTTTAATTATTTACTAATCTACTAAATAATATCACAAATTAATATTTATGTAAACTTTAAATTTCAATTAAATTAATTAAGATAAAAATTTATTTCCAATAAAAATATCATAAATTTTGCCTGAAATTTTATCTCTTGTCTTAAAATTTATAAATAAATACTAACATATCTTAGATAAAAATACTATAAATATAAGTAAAAGTGATTAAAATTTAATATATTTTTGCTTTTTATAAAAGCTTAAAATTAATTGAAATAAGAAAATATATATAGTAAAATAAAAAATATATTTATAAAGATAAATTAATTTAGGAGGATATAGAATGAAATTAGTATTAATTCGTCATGGAGAAAGTCAATGGAACTTAGAAAATAGATTTACAGGTTGGAAAGATGTAGATTTAAGTCCTAAGGGTGTGGAAGAAGCTCATGCTGCTGGAAAAGAATTAAAGGAACAAGGTTTTTCTTTTGATGTAGCATATACTTCATATTTGAAAAGAGCAAATAAAACTCTTAATATTGTTTTAGAAGAAATGGATGAGTTATATATTCCAGTGAATAAATCTTGGAGATTAAATGAAAGACATTATGGTGCTTTAACAGGATTAAATAAAGCAGAAACTGCAAAAAAATATGGAGATGAACAAGTTCATATCTGGAGAAGAAGTTTTGATATAGCTCCTCCTCTTGTTGATGAAACAAGTGAATATTATCCTAAAAAAGAAAAAAGATATGCAGATTTAGAAGAAAAGGATATTCCTAAAGGAGAAAGTTTAAAAGATACGATAGCAAGAGTTTTACCTTATTGGGACTCAGATATTTCTAAGAGTATAAAAGCAGGTAAAAATGTAATAGTTGCTGCACATGGAAATTCTTTGAGAGCTTTAATTAAATACTTATTAAATATTTCAAATGAAGATATATTGAATTTGAATTTACCAACAGGAAAACCTTTAATATTTGAATTAGATGATAAATTGAATGTGGTATCAGCACCAGAATTATTCTAATTAGATGAAGCTAGAAAATAAATTTAACTTTATTAAATAAAGAAAAACTAGAGAAAATATAGGAGATGAAAATATGAAAAAAATAATTTTATCAGTATTTTTATTTATAGCAGGCTTAAATTTTTCGCAAATGGCTTTATCAGCTGATGGAATTGCCGGAGCTACAAAGACAACAAAAGAATATATGAAAATAAATAAAGAATTACCTGAAGATGTGGAAAAGGCTATTCGTAATGCAGTTTCTAATTTCTCTTCATCAGAAAAAAGAGAATATTTTAATTGGTATAAAGATTCGTATTTAGAAGTAATGAATAGATTAGCAAATTCAGGAATTCCTGAACAGGATGCAAATGCAATAGCAAGAAGATTAAAAGCGATGTATGGAGCAAATTATCCTAAACAACTAGCAACTGTAAATGATGAGATTGCTGATTATAAAAATCTAGTTCAAAGAATAAAAGATGAACAAAAAGCTGTGGCTGAAAAAGCTGAAGCTGAAAATACAAAAAGCAAGGCTGAAATAAGAGAAATACTTGCTAATACAGATATAAATTCAAGAGATTTAGAAAATATAGAGTTAAATGCACAAAAAGCTTATCCGGATAATTACTCACTACAAAAGGCATATATAAAAGGCTCAATACAAACATATTTAGAATTGAAACAATTAATTAAAAAATAAAATGATTTTTTACAACTCTAAATTTTTTAGAGTTGTTTTTTTTGGATTAAAATTACAAAATAATTTTTAGGGGGAATAAAATTGAAAAAAATATTGACAGTTATGACTTTGATGTTTTTATTTGTATCTTGTTTTAAAAAGAAGTTGGACTCAACTTTTATGGTAGATAATCCTACGGAAACTGTGTTAGAATTGAAAATAGATGATAAAGAATATAAAATAGAGCCGATGAAATATGAAAAGGTAAAATTAGATATTGGAGAACACAAGATAGAACTTGTTGATGGAAAGAAAGTATATATAAATGTTTATGCCAATTCAAAAGGTGGAATTATAAATCCAACAGGAGCCCCATATATATTTGAAAGCATAGTTTATACTACTGATGATAATAAAGATACGATAGGATTGACAAACCAAGAAATATTAGTTGACGGAGTGGAATATTATGGGCCGTTTAAAGTTGTTGATGATTTTATAATTGATAGAACTTATGGTGACTTTGAAGGTGGAGCTTGGGAATTTGAGCCTTATGAGAAAGTGAGTGAAACAAAAAATTTAGGAGAAAGAACAGCCAATATTTCTACGAAAGTAAATGGAAGATTTGAATTTGTAAAACTAATTGAGGAAGAAATAGACCCAACAAGTGCAGGGGATTACGAAAAAAATAAAAAGCCTTACAGTATGTCGGCTAAAATTAATTTTGATGAACAAAAATATGAAATTCCTAATATAGAAAATGAGGATTTGAGAAATAAATATGAAAAACTTGTAATGCTAGATAAAGCATATTTTGAAGCTAAGACTAAAAAAGAGCAAGAAAAAATAGATAAAGAATATAAAGAGGCTTGGAAAGATTTCATACATAAAACTATGGAACTAGAAGACTACTCTACTGTATATACAGCAAAAAATATAGGTCGTGGGGTTATTATAACGAAGGTTGAATAAAATAATAAAAGACTATTGCAATTTATGAGTGCATAGTCTTTTTTATGCTTGCTAAAAAAAGAATTTATATGATATTATTGTAAAAAAGATTTGGAAATAGGAGATAAAATGAAAAAGATAATAGGCTTGATAGTTGAGTACAATCCTTTCCACAATGGACATTTATATCATATTCAGAAAATAGAAGAACTTTATCCTGGAAGTATAAAAATTGCAGTAATGAGTGGAGATTTTGTACAAAGAGGAGAGCCAGCAATAATTTCAAAATCAAGAAGAAGTCAAAAAGCTTTAGAAATGGGGCTTGATTTGGTTGTTGAGCTTCCAGCTTTCTATTCAACACAGTCAGCAGAGCTTTTTGCAAGAGCTAGTGTAGGCATTTTGTCTATGCTTGGATGTGAAAACTTTGTTTTTGGCTCTGAAAGCAATGATATTTCAAGATTAGAAAAGATTGCAAGATTAAGTTTGACTAAAGAATTTAATCTCAGTATAAAGAATTTTTTAGCAGAAGGTTTTTCTTATCCAACTGCATTTTCAAAAGCGATATTTGATGAGAAAATAGAATCCAATGATATGTTGGGAATAGAGTATATAAAAGCTCTTTGGTTTTGGCAAAGTTCAATGCAGGCTCAAACAATTTTACGGAAGTCTGCTAAATATTATGAAGAAAATTTAAAAGAAAAAATAGCTGGAGCGACAGTTATTAGAAATAAAATTTTAGCTGGTGAAGATTATTCGAGATACTTGAATGATGAAAAAATAGAAAAACCCCATGCCTTTTGGGATGATTTTTATCCTTATTTAAGATATACTATACTTTTCAATTCTGAAAAACTTTCACAAATTCAAGATATTGAAATTGGTTTAGAACAAAGAATTTATGAATCAGCAAAGAAAAATAAAAACTATTCTTTATTTTTTGATGATATAATAACTAAAAGATATACTCGTGCTCGTTTACAGAGAATATTTCTTCATATACTTTTAGGCCTTACAAAAAAAATGACTGATAGATGGAAAAGTGAAATTCCATATATAAGAGTTTTAGAATTTTCCACAAAGGGGAAAGAAGTATTGAAAAGTTTAAAGAAAAGAAATTTACCAATTATAAGTACAAAGAAAAATATTCAAAAAAAATTAGGAAAAGATGCTTTAGAGATATTTTTTTGGAATGAAATGGCAAGTGAACTATATAATTTGATAACAGAGGAGAAAAGATGAAAAGACTTACAACAAAAATACAAATTTTATATGGCTTAGGTGTTAGTTATGCCATAGTAGATCAGATATTTGCTCAGTGGATATTATATTTTTATCTTCCGCCTGAAAATTCAGGTTTAAAACCAATTATGGCACCGATATTTATATCACTGGCATTGGCTATTTCAAGATTGGTAGATATGATAACAGATCCGGTAGTAGGATATTTATCAGATAAATATGATAGTAAATATGGAAGAAGGATTCCTTTTATAGCAGTTGGGACAGTTCCATTGGTATTATTTACAATAGCTTTTTTCTATCCATTGACTTCAAGTGAAAAAGCAACCTTTTATTATTTAATTTTTGTTGGTTCGATGTTTTTTACATTTTATACTATAGTGGGGGCACCGTATAATGCACTTATACCTGAAATTGGGAGAACAACAGAAGAAAGATTAAATTTATCAACATGGCAATCAATATTCAGATTAGTTTATACAGCAATCGCCATGATTATTCCAGGAGCTTTAATTGCTAAGATTGGAAAAGGGGATACGCTTTTTGGAATTCGAGGAATGATAATAAGTTTATGTATAGTTGTAGTAATTGGATTATTTACAACAGTATTTGGGATCAAAGAAAAAGAATATTCAAGTGCTGAAGCCTCTAGTGCAAATTTTAAAGATACAATGAAAATAGTTATGAAAAATAAAAATTTTATTTATTATTTATTTGGACTTTTATTTTTCTTTATAGGATTTAATAATTTAAGGGCTATAATGAATTATTTTGTTGAAGATATAATGGGCTATGGAAAGTCGGCAATAACAATGGCAGCTGCAATTTTATTTGGAACATCAGCATTATGTTTCTATCCAACAAATATCTTATCTAAAAAATATGGATATAGAAAGGTAATGTTATATTGTTTATCAATGTTAATTGTCTTTACAACAATGTTATGTCTATTAGGAACAGCGTTACCAACAAAATTTGGTTTTGTACTTTTTGCATTAATAGGAATACCGATAGCAGGAGCAGGTTTTATTTTTCCACCAGCAATGTTAAGCGAAATAGGAAGTGAAATAAGTAAAAGTTCAGGACAAAGGATTGAGGGAGTTTGTTTTGGAATACAAGGATTTTTCTTGAAAATGGCATTTTTAGTTTCAATAGTTTTGCTTCCAATAATTTTAGTTTATGGAGAAGATGTAAATATTATGCAGGCTATAACTAGTGGTGCAACAAAGGTTGAAAAAATGGGGATATATTTAGCAGCACTTAGTTCAGTTATTTTCTTTGCATTATCATTTTTGTTCTATTACAAATATCAAGATAGTAAAAAAATATAATAAAAAATAGGTGAGTAAATATGAAAAGGATATTTATTTTTTCGCTACTGTCAATACTACTATTGCTTAGATTTTCATTTTCAACTAAAAGGACTGCGTTTCAACAAGGTGAGATTCACAGTATGCTTTTAGATGTGAATGAAAGTAAGGCGACAATATTGAAAGTGGGTAATAAATATCCTTTTGAACATTTATATGCCAAATTATTTTATAAGGAAGATGGCAAATATCAAGGTTATTTTTTAATAGAAAAAATAAAACAAGAAAATAATTTCACTTTTATGGAGCTAAAAGAAATTAAAGCTAAAAAAGTAAAGAAAAATTTTATGGAAAATTATTTAGGGAAAGTATTTGAAAGAAGCCAAAAAAATTTTTCATATAAATTGAAAAACATGAATAAAGCACTGCTCTTAGGGGATAATACAAGGCTTTCTAAAAAACTAAAAGAAAAAATAAGATATTTAGGCTTATCACATATTTTTGCTATGTCAGGTTTGCATATAGGTTTGGTTTTCTTAGTCTTTTATTTTATTTGCTTTAGAGTGTTTAAGAAAAAAATAATTATAGAACTCACGACACTTTTTTTTATGACTTTGTACTATCTTGGTGTAAAAGAAAGTCCGTCTTTTAGCAGAGCCTATATAATGATAGGCATATATCTTTTTGGGCGAATTTTATATGAAAAAGTGAATGCAGGGAAAGCACTTTTTGTAAGTGCAGTAATTTCAATTTTATATAGACCGAATGTAATCTTTTCACTTTCGTTTCAATTCTCATATCTTGCAATGATTGCCATTTTTTATTTCTATCCTTTAGTCAAAAAAATCAACATAAAAAAATCTAAAATTTTAGATTATATTTTATTTACAAGCAGTATACAAGTCTTTTTAATACCTATTCAAATCTATTACTTTGAAACAATACCATTTATTTCAATACCCATAAATATTTTGATACTTCCATTTGCAACTATTTTCATATCTCTTAGTTATGTACAACTATTTTTAGAAAATTTTTATTTAGGATTTTTGTTAGAATTTTTTGTTGAATTTAGTTATGATGTTTTTATGTATTTAATAGATATTTTTTCAAAAATTCCAAATATGAATTTGTATTTCTATAGCAAGAAAATTATTATCTCTTATATTGTATTTTTAGCAGGAATATTTTATATAAAATTAGTTAAAAAAGTAAAAAAATAAACTCATATATGTTATACTTAAATAAGTATTTTATATGGAGGAAAAATGAAAAAAATTTATTTAGGAATGATTTTATATAGTTTATTTTTTATTGCTTGTCAAAAAACTTTGAATGAAAATGATAAGATGGAAGAAACTCAAAAAATAGAATATAGGCTAAACGAGAAAAATTTTAAAAAGTATGAATTATATTTGGATTTGTATAATGATATGTATATAGAAAATAAAATGATAAATGATTTTTTAGAAGTATTTAATTACAATAGCTTTAGAACTTTAAATAAAGAACTTTCTAATGAGCAATTTATTAAATTTGAAAGAAATTTTTCTAAAAATATAGATGCAGTTAATGTAAAAATATTAAAAATAAAGAGAATAAGTAAAGAAGAACCTAAGTTAGTTTCTGATAAAGTCCTTTGGGAAATGGAAGAAATTTTTCCAAAACTAAAAATAAAATTATCTGAAGTTACAAAATTATATAATTTAAAGAATGAAAATAATGAACAAATAAGTAAAGTATACGACGAATTCTGTAATTTGTACGAAAATTATTTAGAATATGAAAATCAATTCATAACGGAAATAAAAGGCATAGAAAATACACGCTTTGAAAACTTAGTAATTGAATTAAAAGAAAAAGGTAGTGATATAGATAAAAAAGTAGATAATTTCAAAGTAGCGGCTAAAATATTTCTAGAAACAATTTCTAACCAAGATAATATAGCTTATGCAATGGAAAATGAAGAAATTGAAACTTTATTAAGAACTGTGGGGAATTTAGTAATAGCAGCTTCTAATGATATTGCTGAAGAAATAAAAAAATTTTCAACTTTAGATGAGAATCAAGTAAAATATGCAAATTTTAATTTTTATATTTATAGAATGATTGCAGAGGAAACAAAAAAGATTGTGATTAGTGTGGATAATAAGAATCATGATAATTTGAAAAGAGCCATAAGTGGATATATTGATAAATACTTGAAGATAATTGATGAAGAGGTTTTATAGAAAAAATAAGGAAAATATATGAAAACAGTAAAGATGGAACATGTAATTGAATTTGAAGAAAAAAAATCAAAATTTATAGGTTATATAAAACCTATTTTAACAAAAGAAGAAGCAGAGAAATTTATAAGAGATATAAAAGAAAAACATAAAGATGCCACTCATAACTGTTCAGCATATAGAATAAATATAAATGGGCAGGAATATTTTAAAGTAGATGATGATGGGGAGCCAAGTGGAACAGCTGGAAAACCTATGGGAGATATTCTAATGTATACAGATATCACCAATGTAGTTATAGTGGCTACAAGGTATTTCGGAGGAATAAAGTTGGGAGCAGGGGGGCTTGTTAGAGCTTATGCAAAAACTGCAAAATTAGCTATAAATGAAGCTGAAATTATAGATTTTGTGGATAAAATTGATATAATGTTGGAAATACCATATGAAAAAATAGGGGATTTAGAAAGAATGTTTATCGAACATGGAGCAGAAAATATAGAAAAATCATTTTTAGAAAGAGTTATCTACAAGTTACGAATAAAAAAAGACTTTATGGATATTATAAAAAAAATAGATTATATAAATATAATTTAAAAGAAGCTGATTAAATTTTCAATCAGCTTCTTTTACTTTTTACAGATTTAATTTTTGAAGATAACTTAATAAGTCCTCGAACTACTATAGCAGCAAGAATTAGCAATGAATTTGTTTTTTAAACAAAAGAGATTGGTGGAGAACTCCAATCTCTTTGAAAATAAATTTTTTATCTAATATATCTTGTTTTCTTTTCTCTAAATGGTAAATACAAGATAAATGACAAAGCTATATAAATTCCTTCAACAGAGAAAATATAATAAGGCCATGGTCCAAAGAAATCAACAGGGCTTGCAGTTGAAGGTGGTCTATTTACGTATAAATAATTGGTCCCTAATTTTTCATTTAGGAAATAAAGTCCTAATGCAATTAAATTTAAGAATATGAAAGAACCAATTGCCCCAGCTTTAGTAACTCTAAATTTAAAATGTATTAAACCATAGGCCACGCTAAATAAAATAAAAAATGCGTTATAAAGAAGCTGATAGAAGCAAAATTATCCATGCCATCTCTAAGTTCCGGAGTAATAATGGCAAATAATGCACCTATCGACCAAAAATAAAGAGGTTGAAATACAATTTTGCTAGTGAATGACATCATAATAATAGCAAGTATAAGTGCTAAATTACAAAGATGAAAAGGTAGCAGTTCAATAACTTGTTCTTTGTAATAATGATTTCTAAATATGAGTTCAGCTATTTTTATTCCAAGAATTGTAATTGCTAGAAATTTTGATAAGCTATCTTTTCTGATAAAAAAACCTAATATAATTAGTAAAATAGAAATTACGATACCGATTCCTATTGTTAAAAAATGGGCATGCCCAAATAAAATAAATTTATCCATAAAACCTCCTATTTGTGAAAACCTAAATCAGCAGGATTAATATCACCTGAAATATATTTTACTTCTGAATTATTGGATTCAAATTTTTTGCGATTTTCTGTAACTTTTTTTATAAGAGAAACAGTTTCTTCAGGTAAATTATTAGCCTGAAATTGTCCTTTTGACCAATAATTTATGACCAGTTGACTATCTCCTAAAACTTTTTTTAGATTTAACTTTTTCGCACATTCTAAAGCTAAATAAAGTCCTAATAATTCACCAAAATTATTAGTTTTTTCTTTTCCCAGTTCAATATTTTCAAATTCATTTACAAACCAAGTATTTTTTTCTAAATATTTTTTCAAATTTTCATTTAAAATAACAGAGATTAAGCTATTTGAATATTTATCAGCAATTCGGACTTCTACACCTCTTCCACGACCAGTTCCAGCATCAAAATACACAGCCTCTTCCAAAAAATAATCTTCAAAAGAGGTTGATTTTTTATTGTATGCAGCTCCAGATTTTATCCATTCATTGGCTTCATCAATATTTGAAAATGATTTATATCTAGCTTTTGAGCCTTGAACTAAAGATTTACACTCTTCCCATGTTTTTACGATTCCATTATTATTTTCATTAAAAAAATAAGCATAAATTTTTTTAGACATTTTGCCTCCCATTCTTTTAAATGATAACATAATTACTTGTTTTTTGAAACCAAAAAATATAAATATAGTTTAATAATAAAAAAAAGAACATATAGTATAAATTTTAATGATATTTTATATAAGTAATTTATATTTTTATATATTTAAGAAAAGTAGTATACTCATCTAAATATAACAAAAAAATTTATAGGAGGAAATGAGAATGAAGAAATTAGGTTATTTATTGTTAATAATTTTATCATTATTTGCTGTGGCTTGTGGAAAAACAAAAAAAGAAAGCCCGAATGGAAACACTGTTGTAATTGCACAAGGGGCAAAGCCAAAATCATTAGACCCACATATGTATAATGAAATTCCAGGGTTAACAGTATCAAGACAATTTTATAATACATTATTTAATAGAGAAAAAGATGGAAGTATAACTCCTGAACTTGCTGAATCTTATAAATATAATAGTGATACAGAATTAGAAGTAGTGCTAAAAAAAGATGTAAAATTTCATGATGGAACTACTTTAACAGCAGATGATGTTGTTTATAGTTTTGAAAGAATGAAAGACAAACCGGGAGCATCTATAATGATAGCTGAAATTGATAGAGTTGAAAAAGTAGATGATTTAACAGTAAAAATTATTTTAAAACAAGCTTCATCACCATTATTATTTAATTTGGCTCACCCAATAACATCTATTGTTAGTAAAGCCTATGAAGAAGCAGGAAATGATTTAGCTGTTGCACCTATGGGAACAGGAGCTTATAAATTAGTTTCTTATGGTGATGGAGAAAAAATTGAAATGGAATCTTTCAAAGATTATTTTGCAGGAGCACCTAAGGTAGCAGGAATAACATTTAAGTCAATACCTGAAGATACAAGTAGATTAGCTGCATTAGAAGTAGGAGAAGTAGATATTGCTTATGGAATGGCTCCTATTAATGCTCAAACAATTGAAGCAAATGAAAACTTAGATTTAATATCAGAACCAACAACAGCTACTGAATATATAACTCTAAATACTGAGAAAGCTCCTTTTGATAATAAAGATTTTAGAGTTGCAATAAACTATGCTTTAGATAGACAAAGTATTGTAGATTCAATTTATTTAGGTAAAGCAGTAGTTGCAAGATCAGTAGTAAACCCAAATGTATTTGGATTCTATGATGGATTAGAACAATATACATTTAATGTAGAAAAAGCAAAAGAGTTAATTGAAAAATCAGGAGTTACAGAAAAATCATTCTCTCTTTATGTAAATGATTCTCCTGTAAGAGTACAAGCAGCACAAATCATCCAAGCTAATTTAAGAGAAGTTGGAATAGATATGAAGATTGAAATATTGGAATGGGGAACTTATTTATCTAAAACTGGAGAAGGAGATTTCCAAGCATATTTAGGTGGATGGATATCAGGAACATCTGACGCAGATATAGTTTTATATCCTTTACTAGATAGTAAATCAATTGGTTTTGCAGGAAATAGAGCTCGTTATTCAAATCCAGAATTTGATAAAGAAGTTGAAGCAGCTCGTGTAGTATCAGATCCTGAAGCTAGAAAAGAACACTATAAGAAAGCACAAATAATGGCTCATGAAGATTCGCCTTTAGTTGCACTTTATAATAAAAATGAAAATATTGGAATTAATAAAAGAGTAAAAGGATTTAGCTATGATCCGACTACTATGCATAAATTAGGAAGCTTAGAAGTAGAATAAAAAAATTCAAAAGGGCTGTTTTACAACAGCCCTAATAATATTTAATAGGAAAAATAAGGAGATATTTAAAATGAAAAGTATAGATTTAAAATATATTATAGATAAAACAGTAGAGTTATTAGCCGTACCAAGTCCAGTAGGGTATACAGACTTAGCAATAGATTGGGTAAAAAAAGAACTAGAAGCTTTGGGGTTTGAACATACAACAACTAAAAAAGGAGCACTTATTACATATATAAAAGGTGAAGATTCTTCTTATAGAAAAATGATATCTGCCCATGTTGATACTCTGGGAGCTGTTGTAAAAAAAGTAAAAAATAATGGAAGATTAGAAATAACAAATACAGGTGGATATGCTTGGGGATCAGTTGAAGGTGAAAATGTAATAGTACATACTGTTTCTGGTAAAACTTATGAAGGAACATTGCTTCCTGTAAAAGCATCAGTTCATGTGTATGGAGATGTGGCAAGAGAAGCAGCAAGAATAGAAGAAACTATGGAAATAAGACTTGATGAAGATGTGAAGACAGCAGAAGATGTGTTTGCATTAGGAATATGTCAAGGAGATTATGTATCTTATGAAACTCGTACTAGGGTATTAGACAATGGTTACATAAAATCTAGATATTTAGATGATAAATTATGTGTAGCTCAAGTTTTAGGATACATAAAATACTTGAAAGACAATAATTTAAAACCTAAAACAGATCTATGGGTATATTTTTCTAACTATGAAGAAATAGGACATGGAGTTTCTGTATATCCAGAAGATTTAGATGAATTTATAGCAATAGATATTGGATTAGTTGCTGGACCTGATGCACATGGAGAAGAAAGAAAAGTAAATATAGTGGCAAAAGACAGTAGAACGCCTTATGATTTTGCTTTAAGAAAAAAATTACAGCAAGCAGCAGATGAAAATAAGGTAAAATATACAGTTGGTGTGCATAATAGATATGGTTCAGATGCAAGTATAGCAATTTTACAAGGTTTTGATTTTAAATATGCTTGTATAGGACCAAATGTTGATGCAACACATCACTATGAAAGATGTCATAATGATGGAATAGTAGAAACAGTTAAATTGATGATAGCTTATTTATAAAAATAAAATTTTTCAAAAAATAGTAACAGATGTTACTATTTTTTTTATGAAAAGATTATATAATAAGTCAGAAATAAAAATAATTTTTGTTCTATGAAAGGAAAAGGAAAAATGTATATAAGTAAATCAATGAATATAAAAACTATAATAGAAAAATATCCAGAAACAATTCAAGTGTTTAAAAACATTGGGTTTAAAGGTTTAGAAAATCCGGCAGTTCTAGAGAAATTAGCTGATATTTCTCTAGAAAAAGCTATGATGATAAAAAAAGAAGATGTAGATGTGTTTATGGGGATGTTAAAACAGGTTATAGATGGAGTACAAAGAGAAGATAATACACCAAAAGAGGCTACTCTTATGGGACTTTTACCTTGTCCAGTAAGAATACCATTGTTAGAAGGTTTTGAAAAATATTTATCGGATAATCCTGATATAAAATTAAAATATGATTTAAAAGCTGCTTATTCTGGGCTTGGTTGGATAAAAGATGAAGTCATAGATAAAAATGATATAGATAAATTAGCAGATATGTTTATTTCTGCTGGATTTGATTTATTTTTTGATAAAGATTTGATGGGAAAATTTAAAGCTCAAGGAATATTTAAAGATTTGACAGGTATAGAAAAATATAATGAAGATTTTGAAAATGAAAATATATCTCTTAAAGATCCAAGAGGAGATTATTCAATGATAGGAGTAGTTCCTGCAATTTTTATTGTAAATAAAGCATTATTAGGTGATAGAGAGAAACCGACTTCATGGGCAGATATACTAAAACCTGAATTTGCAAGATCAGTATCTCTACCAATAGCAGACTTTGATTTATTTAATTCAATTTTAATTCATATCTATAAACTTTATGGAAAAGAAGGAGTGAGAAGTTTAGGAAAATCTTTACTTTCAAATTTACATCCTGCTCAAATGATAGAAGCAAAAGAACCAGTTGTGACAATAATGCCTTACTTTTTTTCAAAAATGGTTCCAGAAAAAGGACCAAAAGAAGTTATTTGGCCAAAAGAAGGTGCGATAATATCTCCAATATTCATGTTAACAAAAGCTGCTAAGGCAAAAGAACTTGATAAAATTATAAAATATATGAGTGGAGAAGCAGTAGGAAATGTTATGGCAAATCAAGGATTATTCCCAAGTGTAAATCCAAGAGTTAAAAATCCAGTAAATGGAAGACCAATGTTGTGGGTAGGTTGGGATTTTATTTATGAAAATGATATGGGAAGATTAATAAAAGAATGTGAAGAAACATTTAATGAAGGAGCGAAAGAATAATGAAACTTATAACAGTGTCAGGACCACCATCATCAGGGAAAACTTCATTGATTATAAAGACAATAGAAAGTTTTAAGCAAAAAGGTTTGAAAGTAGGAATAGTAAAATTTGATTGTCTGTATACAGATGATGATGTACTTTATGAAAAAATTGGAGTTCCAGTAAAAAAAGGATTATCAGGTTCAGTTTGTCCAGATCATTTTTTTGCAAGTAATATTGAAGAAGTTGTACAATGGGGAAATAAAAACGAATTGGATTTACTTATAACAGAAAGTGCTGGCTTATGCAATAGATGTTCTCCATATTTAAAAGATATAAAAGCAGTTTGTGTAATAGATAATTTAAGTGGAATAAACACTCCAAAAAAAATAGGACCAATGTTAAAATTAGCAGATGTAGTTGTGATAACAAAGGGAGATATAGTATCTCAAGCTGAAAGAGAGGTATTTGCTTCAAGAGTACAAACAGTAAATCCAAAAGCAGCAATTATTCATATAAATGGTCTAACAGGACAAGGAACTTATGAGTTTGCAAGCTTGATAATGGATGAAAATGAAGAGATAGATACAGTTATGGAAAGAAAATTGAGATTTCCTTTACCATCTGCAGTATGCTCTTATTGCCTAGGAGAAACTAGAATAGGAAATACATATCAATTAGGAAATATTAGGAAAATAAATTTTGATGAGTAAAAAACAGGAGATAAAAATGAATAATGATGAGTTAAATATGAATTTTGAAGATTTAGACCTTTTAGATATATTAGGAGTAACTGAAGAAAAAATAGAAAATATAACTCTTCTTGCAGGAAAAAATAAACTGGGTGAAAAAGAAGGCTATGATGAATTACATATAAAATCTGGTGAAATAGTTGCGATTGTTGGACCTACTGGTTCTGGTAAGAGTAGATTACTTGCAGATATTGAATGGGGAGCACAGGGAGATACTCCAACGAAAAGAACAGTTTTAGTAAATGGAGAGCTTATGGATGCTAAAAAAAGATTTTCTCCAAGTTATAAATTAGTTGCCCAACTTTCTCAAAATATGAATTTTGTTATGGACTTAACAGTTAGAGAATTCATAGATTTACATGCAGAGAGTAGATTAGTTTTAGATAGGGAATCTGTGATAGAGAAAATTTTTAATCAGGCGAATGAATTGGCAGGAGAAAAGTTTACTATTGATACTCCAATAACAAGTTTAAGTGGAGGACAATCAAGAGCTTTAATGATAGCAGACACTGCAATACTTTCGACATCTCCAATAGTTTTAATCGATGAGATTGAAAATGCAGGTATAGATAGAAAGAAAGCTTTAGATTTATTGGTAGGGAACAATAAAATTGTTCTAATGGCAACGCATGATCCTATACTTGCTCTTATGGGGGATAGAAGAATAGTTATAAAAAATGGCGGAATAGATAAAGTTATTGAATCTACTCCAGAAGAAAAAGCCATATTAGGATCACTTACAGAGCTTGATGATGTTGTTCAAGGAATGAGAAATAAGTTAAGATATGGTCAAAAACTAGAGTTAGATTTTGAAATAAAAAAAATATAAATAAAAAAAGCACTAGAATTAAAAAGTAAAATTTTAGTGCTTTTTTATAAGATATTAAATCAATTTTTTAATTTCTTCTTCAATTTTAGAAATATCAGCAGTAGGTTCAAATCTAGTTATAACCTTTCCGTTTCTATCGATTAAAAATTTAGTAAAGTTCCATTTGATATCAGGAACTTCTCTGAAGTTTGGATTAGATTTTTCTAACATGCCTTCTAGTAGAGGACTAAGTTTATGTTCTTTATCAAAGCCAGAGAAACCTTTTTCTTTTTGCAAAAACAAGAATAATGGATGAGCATTTTCTCCATTAACATCGGTTTTTGAAAATTGAGTATATGAAACTCCAAAATTTAAACTACAAAAATTTGAAACTTCTTCATCTGTTCCAGGAGTTTGAGCTCCAAATTGATTAGATGGGAAATCTAAAATTTCTAATCCCTTTTCTTTATAGTTTTTGTAAAGTTTTTCTAAATCATCATATTGTGGAGTAAAGCCACAACCTGTTGCAGAATTTACTATAAGTAAAACTTTTCCTTTATATTGTTCAAAACTAATTTCTTCTCCATTTATTTTTCTCGCATTAAAATTGTAAATATTCATAAAATATCCCTCCATTTATTTAAAAACTTTTGAAAATATTGTTACTATTATAGCCAAAAGTATAAGAACTATAAATATAGAAAGCATTCCTTTTCCCATTAATTCAAGAGATATAAAAAAATTTGTATTCATAATCGTCTCCTATAAAAATTTTTGAATTAAGTTTAAAATAACTCCACCGGCAACAACAGAACCAATTTGTCCAGCAACATTAGCACCTACTGCAAACATAAGTAAATGATTTGTACAATCTTCTTTCAATCCCATTTTTTGTACAACACGAGCTGACATAGGAAAAGCTGAAATTCCAGCAGCACCTATCATCGGATTTATTTTATTTTTAGTAAATAGATTTAAAATTTTAGCAAATACAACTCCACCTATTGTATCAAAAACAAAAGCTAAAAGACCGATTCCCATAATTAAAAGAGTTTCTTTTACAACGAAATATTCAGATCTCATACTAAATGAAATTGTAATTCCTAGAAGCAAAGTGATTAAATTAGCAAGTTCATTACTTGCAGTTTTAGTTAAATTAGCAAGAACACCTGATTCTTTGATTAAATTTCCAAACATTAAAAAGCCTACAAGTGAAACCGACATAGGTGCAACAAGCCCAGCTACTATGGTTACTACAATAGGAAATAAAACTCTTGCTTTTTTAGATACTCCAGCAGGATTGTAACGCATTTTTATTTTTCGTTCTTTTTCTGTTGTTACAAGTCTTATTGCAATAGGTTGTACAATGGGAACCAAAGCCATGTAACTATATGCTGCAACTGCTATCGCCCCAATATATTTTGAATGTAAAACTTGAGAAACTAAAATTGAAGTAGGGCCATCAGCAGCTCCTATAATTCCTATTGAAGCAGCATCTTTTAGGTCAAATCCCAATAAAGTAGAAAGTGAAAGTGCAAAGAAAATTCCAAATTGTGCTGCGGCTCCAAACAAGAACATTTGTGGGTTAGATAGAAGTGGTCCAAAGTCTATCATAGCTCCAATACCAATAAATAATAATAGCGGTAGTGCTTCTGAAGTTTCGATAGTAACTTCAAAAAGCCATTCAACAATTCCTGTTACATTTCCAATACCAGCCATGGTTTGATTTATTGCACCTGATAAAGGCAGATTTACAAGTATTGCTCCAAAGCCCATAGGTAACAAAAGTGCAGGTTCAAATTCTTTTACAATAGCTAGATAAATAAGTAAAGCTCCTATTCCGTACATAACAAGATCTTGCCAAGTGATTAATCTTATTCCTTCTACTAAAAAATCCATTTATCCTCCTTAATAATATGAAAGTTGTTTTATTCTATACTAAAAAATTAATAAATTCAAGTATATTTTTTAGATATGTAAAGAGAATAAGATATATAAAACACAGGATCTATTATTCTCATTTTGCAAAACTTTATAAAATTAATATAATTTTGATAAGCAAATAAATATAAAGTGTGATATAATAAAAAAATAAAAAATAGGAGGAATATTATGAAAAAAATAAAACAAAAATTGACTACTTTATTAATATTAGGAACATTTTTTTCTAATATAAGTTTTTCAAAAAATATAAAGATAGTTGAGGATGCAGCAAAGAATAAAGTAGAAGTTGAGAAAAAAATTGATAAAATAGGAATAACACCTATGCCTTGGGCATCGGTGGTCTATGCTATTGACGGTAGTTCAGAAAAAATTGTAACAATGAATCCAAGCTCTATGAAAGCGTATAAAGGAAATTTTTTAGAAAAGTTAGATTCAGATTTTGGTAAAATTGATACAAAAATAGTAGGACAAAATTTTGTAATAAATTTAGAAGAGCTAATAAAACTTGAACCACAGGTTATGTTAATATGGGATAATCAAAAAGATGAGGCAGAGAAATTAAAAGCTCTAGGAATAGCTCCTATTATGGTAAAAAATAAGACAATAGAAGAGTTACAAGCAAGTATGAAAGCTGTTGGGGAAATATTAGGAAAAGAAATAAGAGCAAATGAATTTATTGAACTTTATTCTAAAACATATCAAAAAATAAAATCATATGAAAATGAAGTAAAAAAAGCTAAAAAACCAAAAGTACTATATTTAAGGGATTCAAAATTGTCTTTTGCACAAGGAAGTGATAACTTTATAAGAGAAACTTTAGAGATGGCAGGAGCAGATAATATTGCAGGGAAATCTATATCAATGGAAGAAATAGTAGCAACAAATCCAGATATAATTTTATTAAGTAATTTCGATCCATTTACCCCTGAAGACTTATATAATAATAAAATTAAAGGTCAAGATTGGAGCCAAATTAAAGCTGTAAAGGAAAAAAGAGTATATAAAACTCCAATAGGAATTTATCGTTGGGATGCTCCCGGAGTTGAAACACCTTTAATGATGGAATGGCTAGCAAAAGTAATACAGCCAGAAATCTTTAAAAATATTAAATTTAATTCTGATTTGAAAAAATATTTTAAAAATTATTTTAATTATGAATTAACAGATAGTGATGTGGCTCAAATCTTAAATCATGAAGCAAATAAAAATAGCAAGAAAATAAATTTGGAGTAGAACAAATGAGTGATGACAATTACAAATATAAAATTACAATAATAGTTATAATGTTTGTGGTAATAAGTATTTTATCAATTTCTGTGGGGAGATATTCTATATCTCCCGTAGAAATTGTGAAAATTATTTTAAATAAAGTTTTTAATATAGACATATTATCAAGTACTTCCAAAAAAGAAGTTGTCATAACTGCTTTAAGATTTCCAAGAATAATTGGAGCTATTTTAGTAGGAGCTTCTTTATCACTATCAGGAGCAACTTACCAAGGAACATTTAAAAATGTGCTAGTAGCACCGGATTTATTAGGAGTTTCTTCTGGAGCATCAATAGGAGCAGCGATAGCAATTTTATTACATTTTAATTCATCTTTGATACAAGTATTTGCTTTTTTGGGAGGAATAATAGCCGTGTTGATGACATTGTCAATACCCAAATTTATTAAAAATGATTCCATGATAATATTAATTCTTTCTGGAATAATAGTTTCAGGTTTTTTAATTTCAATTATGGGTATAATAAAATATGTGGCTGATCCAGAAACTCAGTTAGCACCAATAACATATTGGCAATTGGGAAGCTTGGCAGCAATAAGTTACTCAGACTTAAAGTATGCTATATTTCCTATAATGATATCAGTATTTTTGATTTATAAGCTTAGATGGCAAATAAATATTCTTTCGCTTGGTGATGATGATGCTAGAAGTTTAGGGGTGCCGGTTAAAAAAGTAAGGATATGTTTAATAATTCTTTCGACAATATTAACAGCAAGTTCGGTTTCTATGACTGGAACGATAGGCTGGATAGGTTTAGTAGTTCCTCACTTTGGAAGATTGATGGTTGGGGCAGACAATAGGAAACTAATTCCAACAGTGTTTTTCTTAGGGGCTATTTTTTTATTAGTAATAGATACTTTGTCAAGAACAATAACAGGTTCAGAGATTCCTTTAAGTATTTTAACTGGAATTTTAGGAGCACCATTTTATTTTTATTTATTGTTGAAACAGAGGTTGAAGTTAAGATGATACTAGAGGTTAAGAATATATATTTTCAGTATAAAAAAGAAAAAATGAATTTAAAAGATGTTAGTTTCAATCTCAGTAAAGGTGAAATAGTTTCTATTTTAGGAGCAAATGGTGCAGGGAAATCAACACTTTTTAAATTAATTATGGGAATTTTGAAACCTTTTAAAGGTGAAATAAAGATAAATGGAAAATCACTTTCTGATTATAGTTTAAAGGAAGTAGCAAGAGAAATAGGATATGTAAGGCAATACAATGAAAATATTTTTGAATATACTGTAAAAGATTTTTTAATAATGGGTAGAGCACCTTATATTGGACTTATGCAAAATCCCAAAAAAGAAGATTGGGATATAGTTAATCAAGTTATGGAAAAGTTAGAAATTTCACATTTAGCAGATAAAAATATGAATGAACTAAGTGGAGGACAAAATCAACTTATATTTTTAGGAAGAGTTCTGGTTCAAAACCCTAAAATTATTCTTTTAGATGAACCTACAAATCACTTAGATTTAGGGAATCAATATAAAATTTTAAAGATTTTAAAAAATCTCAGTAAAGAAGGATATACTATATTAATGACAACTCATTTTCCTGATCATATAATTCTGTTAGGAGGAAAAGTAGGTATAATAGATAACAAAGGAAATTTAAAGTATGGATTAATAGATGAGTTATTAACAGAAGAAGAATTAAGAAACATTTACAATGTTTCGTTGAAAAAGACATATGTGGCTGAATTAAAAAGAGATGTGTGTACATTTGAGAAGATTTAGATATTATAAAGGAAATTGATATGTTAAGAATAGCATTTTATGGAAAAGGTGGAATAGGGAAATCAACTTTGGCATCAAATATTTCTGTTGCATTTGCAAAAGCTGGTAAAAAAGTGTTACATATAGGTTGTGACCCCAAATCTGATTCTACTAGATTTTTTTTAAATAAGAAACAAAAAACAGTTCTTGATATATTAGATGAAAAAGGGAATATAACAAGAGAAGAAATAGTTTTAAAAGGGAAATTTGGGATTTCTTGTATAGAAACTGGAGGACCTAAAGCTGGAGTTGGTTGTGCTGGTTTGGGAATATCAACTACCATGCAGGAGTTAGAAAGATTAGGAGTTTTATCTGAAAATTGGGATATTATAATTTATGATGTTTTAGGAGATGTTGTATGTGGGGGATTTGCAATTCCCATGAGAAAACATTATGTAGATAAGATATGTGTAGTTACTTCAGCTGATTTCATGTCTTTATATGCGGCAAATAATATTTTAAATGGTATAAATAATTATAAAAGTAAAAAAAATCCATTAATTGGAATCTTAGTTGGAAATAAAATTAATTCACAAAGTGAAGAAGAAATTATAAAATTGTTTGCAGAATATACAAATATAGAAATAGGAGCTCTGATAAGAGAAGATTTTTCTTTCAAACTTTCAGATTTCAAAAAAGAATTAATCCTAGAAAATGAAAATTTTTCAGATAGTGAAAAAGAAATCTTGTATTTAAAAAATAAGATTGAAACCATAGAGTACACTAAAGAGCTCAGCACATTATCAGAAGAAGAGTTGGAAGAATTTAGAGATAATATAAGTAGGAGAATGTTAAAATGACACTTAGAATCACCTCTTTAGCAGAGGAAGAAGAATATACAACTGAAAATTTGAATAAATTAGCTGATATGATATGGAGTAGAAATGATACTATTATGTTTGTACTTGGATCCAATCCATGTATTAGAACAATATATTTAAAGTCAATTTCAGAGGAAAAAACTCATCAATTCAGTTATTGTCATATACATAAAATTGACTATATATTAGGAAAAGCTGAGGAAAAAATAAAAAATAAATTATTGAAAATTCTAGAAAAAAATAAAAAAGCAAAAATATTCATTTATACTTCTTGCATGGAAATTGTTACAGCTATAGATTTTGAGAAAATAATAGAGAAAATAAAAACAATAGAAAAAAATGCAGAAATTTTTGTTGTGAAAAGAGGTCCAATGGTAAAAAGATACTTTAAACCTAGAGAAAGTTTAGAGCAAATTTTACAAGAATTAGACTCAAAAGAAGAAGAAATAGAAAAAATTTATGAAGAGCCAATCTTTGCAGGTGAAGTTGAAATATTTGCAAGTTCTTTAGAATTTTGTACCGACTATAAAAAATGTATTATTGAACCTGGAGGCTGTGTCAGTTGTATAAATAAAAATGGGAGTGAATTTAAAAAAGAGAATTTTTACTCAACGACCTTTAATGATATAGATATGACCCTTGGTTTAGAAAAACAACTTTTTAGAGAAAGTGAAAAAATTTTTGGAGATAATAATGTCATTTTTTTAGAAACTATCTTACCACAAATAGTCGGTTTTAATGAAACTCTACTTGAAAATTATTTTTTAGATGGAGAAAAAAGAAATTATATATTAACATCAGAAGATGGTAGAGATGGATTTAAACTTTTAAAAAAGGCGTATTTTCTTATGTTAGAAGATATTTTAAAGAAATATAAAAAAGGAAATAAAATATTAATATGTGGCTATTCAAATTTAGAAAAAAAGCAACAAACAGAACTTTTGAAAAGCTTAGATAAAGAAAAATATATAGTAAAAATTGAAAAGGAACTTCCACAAAAATTAGCAGTAATCAATTTAGAAGGATTAGTATTTGCTTTGGTCTATCAAAAAATTAAAAAAATTTCATATGAGATAATATATCCATACAAATTACATTTTGATTTAAAAAATTTGGACAGAAATAAAAAAATTCTTATATTAGGAGATCCGATAAAAATATTAGGTTATAAAAATATATTGGAGAAAGACTTTGAAATAAAAAAAATAGACTTAGGTTTTTATTACCCATATATTAAGCTTGAGGATGAGGTAACAAAATTTTTTCAGAGGAGCAATATAAAATATTACAATAAAATTGATGAAATTATAAGAGAAATTGATAAAAATACAGTTTTAATTTGTGATAAACAGATAGATAGAATTATAAAAAATAGAACAGATAGAGAATATAGTTTTTTTGAATTGCCTTATCATTGGTTAAGTGGGTATAAAAAGTAAAAAAAATCACAAAAAATTTTTTAAAAGTTATTGACAAAAATTTTATGATATGTTAATATATGAAAGTTCAAGGGGATATAGCTCAGTTTGGGAGAGCGACGCACTTGCACTGCGTAGGTCAGCGGTTCGATCCCGCTTATCTCCACCATTAAAAAAGTTGAAGAGTAGGTATCTACTCTTTTTTTATTTTTTCAATAAAAAACTTTATTTTATTGGAAATAAATGCTAATATATTAGCAATTTAGTAAATAATTAAATTTAAGGGGAGGAATAAAGTGGATATACAAGCATTATTAGGTCTATTAGGTGGGGCGGATTTAGGAAAAATAGCATCGCAATTAAATGTAAATGATACAGAAGCAAAAAAAGGATTAACAGAAGCATTATCAACTATATTAGAGGCACTAGGAAAGAATACTTCTACAACTGAGGGGGCAGAAGCATTAGACAGAGCATTAGAAAAGCATGATGGTTCCGTTTTGAGTAATATGACAGGTTATTTAAGCAATCCAGATTTAAAAGATGGAATGGGAATTTTAGGACATCTTTTTGGTGGAAGTACTCAAAATGTAGCCTCAGCTGTTTCAAAAGCAAGTGGAATTAATTTAGATGGGAGTACAAAATTACTACAAATGTTAGCACCTTTAGTTATGGGAACTTTAGGGCAAGTGAAAAAAGAAACAAACTTAAGTGCTTCAGGATTAAATGGGATTATAACTATGGCAGCAGCTGCATTAAAAGCTCAAAATGGAGATACAAATGGATTAATGTCAGCTTTAGGAGGAATTTTAGATTCAAATAAGGATGGAAATGTAGCAGATGATTTATTAAATCTTGCTGGAAGTTTTTTTGGTAAAAAATAATAAAAAATATTATTGAAGAATAAGAACTCGTTTATGTCTTTTATGCCATAGACGAGTTTTTAATTTTGAGAAAATTAAGATGATGGCAGGGATATTTTATTTGTGTATCTTTTTAATCATATAAAGGTTAATATTTGATATTAAAAAATTTTTTATAAATAAATGATTGAATTTGATTGACTATGACTGAAGTTGATTGTATAATTATAACATATAAACTAAAAAGGAAAAGTGATACTATGCTATTTCAAGAAAGAATTTCAAAAATTATGGATTTATTAAAAGAAAAAGAAACAGTTTCCACCATTGATATAGTAAGAATTTTAAATATAAGTGAGGCAACAGCAAGAAGAGATTTGGCTTATTTAGAAAAAGAAAATAAAATTAAAAGAATTTTCGGTGGAGCCACAGTAAATAGAATAGTGAAAGAAGAAATTTCCATAGATATGAAAAAAGATGTCGAAATAAAAGCAAAAAATAAAATTGCAAAAATAGCATCACAATTTATAGATGATGGAGATTGTATCTATCTTGACGCAGGGACGACAACACATCAATTAATTGATTTTCTTAAAGAAAAAAAAGTAAAAGTGGTTACAAATGGACTTATGCATATTGAAAAATTAATGAAATATGATATTGAAACTTGTATTGTGGGTGGAAAAGTTAAGAAAAAAACAAAAGCCATTATCGGAGCAAGAGCAATAGAAGATTTATCGGATTTTTCTTTCGATAAAGCTTTTATGGGGGCAAATGGAATAGATGAGAGTGGATATATGACTTTTGATATAGAAGAGGCTCTTTTAAAAAGAAAGGCAATCCGACAAGCTAATAGAGCATTTATCTTAGCAGATAGCACAAAATTCGGAATCAAGTATTTTTCAAATATAGCCAAATTAGAAGAGGCTACAATTATTACTGATAAAAAAGATGTAGAAGAGGATATTTTAAAAATAACAGAAGTGGTTATAAGTAAATAGGGAGGTAAAGATTGATATATTCAGTAACATTAAACCCATCGATAGATTTCATTGTGAGAGTCAAAGATTTTAAAGAAGGCGAAACAAATAGGGCTTATGCAGATGAATTTTATGCTGGTGGAAAAGGAATAATGGTATCTAAACTTTTAAAAAATGTTGGGACAGATTGTATAAACTTAGGATTTTTAGGCGGTTTTACTGGGAAATTTATAGAATTAAATTTAGATAAATTAAATATTAAACATGATTTTATTCAAGTCGAGGATAATACAAGAATTAATGTGAAATTAAAATCTAGTAAAGAAACAGAAATAAATTGTAAAGGACCAACAGTTTCAAAAGAGGCTATAGATAATTTTTTAGATAAAATAAGTAACATAAAAAAGGAAGATTTTGTAATTTTATCTGGTTCAGTTCCTGTAGGGTTAGGGACAGATTTTTATACAACAATTATGGAGATATTGAATAAAAATAAAATAAATTTTACATTAGATAGTAGTGGAGAAGCATTTAAAAAATCTTTAGAATATAAACCATTTTTAGTAAAACCAAATAAAGATGAAATTTCAGAATTTGCTAAAAAAAAATTGGAATCAAAAGATGAAATTATTAATTTTGTTAGAAAAAATCTATTAGAAAAAGCTCATCATGTGATAGTTTCAATGGGAGGAGAGGGGGCATTATACATTGCAAAAGATTATGTACTTTTTGCTTCAGCCTTAAAAGGGAATTTAGTTAATAGTGTAGGTGCAGGAGATTCAGTTGTGGCAGGTTTTGTAGATAGTATGTTAAAAGGAAGTTCTATTGAAGAGGCTTTTAGATTTGCTGT
Source organism: Fusobacterium gastrosuis (assembly GCF_900095285.1). Taxonomy (GTDB): domain Bacteria; phylum Fusobacteriota; class Fusobacteriia; order Fusobacteriales; family Fusobacteriaceae; genus Fusobacterium; species Fusobacterium gastrosuis. The sequence continues at coordinate 889,727 of NZ_LT607734.1, forward strand.
GGCTTGTGGAACTGCGACAGCTTTTTCAGAAGATATTGGAAAATTAAAATTCATAGAAGAATTAAAAAATAAATTAATTATAGAAAGGATGTAATTTTATGAAAATTAAGGACTTATTAAAAAAAGAATTGATGATCATGGATTTAAAAGCTACCAGTAAGCTGGAAGCTATCAATGAAATGGTAAAAAAATTAAAAGATGAAGGAATTATTTCAGACGAAGAAATGTTCAAAGACTTTATTTTAAAAAGAGAAGAAAAAGGGACAACTGGTCTTGGTGATGGAATAGCAATGCCACATGCTAAGACAACGGCTGTAAAAATTCCTGCAGTTTTATTTGCAAAAAGTAAGACTGGAGTAGATTATGAGGCTTTAGATGGAGAACCTGTACATATTTTCTTTATGATAGCTGCAACTGAAGGAGCACACGATTCTCACATAGAAACTTTGGCAAAACTTTCAAAAATGCTTATAAATGACGAATTTGTAAAAGAATTAATGACTTGTGAAAATCCAGATAAAGTTCATGAATTAGTTGATAAATTTTCAATTGAAGAAAATTCAAAAGAAGAAACTAAAATAGAAGAAAAAAAATCATTGGACGAACCATATATTATTGCAGCAACAGCGTGTCCAACAGGAATAGCTCATACATATATGGCTGCAGAAGCTCTTAGAAAAGCTGCAGCTGAAATGGGAGTAAAAATTAAGGTTGAAACAAATGGGGCTGATGGAAGAAAAGATGTTTTAACAGCAGAAGATATCGAAAAGGCAACAGGGGTTATTTTGGCAATAAATAGAAGCATAGAAACAGATAGATTTGATGGGAAACCATTGATACAAGTCGAAGCAAAAGATGGAATTAATAGAGCAAAAGAATTAATTCAAGATGTTTTAGATGGAAAGGCAAAGAAATTTGTTGCTGAAAAATCATCATCTACTGAAAAAGTAGAATCAGCAGATAAAAAAGGTTTGTATAAACATCTTTTGAGTGGAGTATCTTATATGCTTCCATTGGTAATAAGTGGTGGAATATTAATAGCTTTAGCTTTCTTAGCTGATACACTGGCTGGAGTATCTGCGGATCAAGTACAAGGTGCTTACGGGTCAACTTCTAAAATAGCTAAAATACTAATGGGAATAGGTGGGGCAGCATTTGGTCTGTTTGTACCAATTTTAGGAGGATATATAGCTTATAGTATAGGTGAAAGAGCAGCATTAGCAGCAGGACTAGTAGCAGGAGCATTGGCTTCTTCTGGAGGTTCTGGATTCTTAGGAGCCATGCTTGGAGGATTCTTGGCAGGATTTGTAGTAAAAGCATTAGTAAAAGCATTAGATGGAATGCCAAAATCTTTAAATGGATTGAAAATGATATTGTTATATCCAGTTTTATCTGTACTTATAACAGGAACAATAATGGTATTGGTATTAAATCCAGTTGTATCAGTTGTTAATAATGCTTTAAACAATTGGCTTCAAACAATGAGTGGTTCAAGTGCAATGCTATTAGGAGCTATATTGGCAGGAATGATGGCAATAGACATGGGTGGTCCTATTAATAAAGCAGCCTATGTATTCGGGTCAGGAACTTTAGCAGCATCTATGGCAACAGGTGGAAGCTCAGCCATGGCAGCAGTTATGGCAGGAGGAATGGTTCCACCAATAGCAATAGCATTGGCTACAACATTATTTAAAAATAAATTTACTGTAGCTGAAAAAGAAGCTGGACTTTCTAACTATGTAATGGGATTTTCATTTATAACAGAGGGAGCAATTCCTTATGCAGCAGCGGATCCAACAAAGGTTATACCTGCATCGGTTATAGGTTCAGCAATTGCCGGAGCTATGACAATGGCTTTAGGAATAAAGATACCTGCACCTCACGGAGGAATATTGGTAATGTTTTTAAGTAATAATTTTATTATGTACCTTGTTTCAATATTGGTAGGTTCTATTGTTGGTGCTGTGATATTGGGAATAATAAAAAAAGAAGTTAAATAATATAAATAGCAATAAAAAAGGAAGCTAAAAAATTTAGTTTCCTTTTTTTTCTTATCTACCTAGTAAAATTACTCTATCATTTTCTAATAGAATTGTATTTCCATTTGGAATCATTGCTGTATCTTTTCTTTTTATCATAACAACTAAATTACTTTTATCAAGTTCTCTAATGGCTTTATTCTTGTATTCGGAATCAGAGTCTACAAAAGTTTCGTGCAAATTGATTCTTGTATCTTTATCTACAAAACTGGAACCACAAAGTACAATTTTATCACCATTTTCTATAATAGTATCACCATTTGGAATCAAATTTTTATTATTTCTAATAATCAAGACTAGAAGTACAGAAGGCATGAAATCGATATCTTTTATTTTTTTACCAACCCACTTATGATTAGCATCAATTTCAGCAGTTATAAAGTCAATATCTTCTTCGTTAGAATAGTCATTAAATGTTTTAAGTACATCCCCATCTTCATCTATCATATTTAATTTTTTAGCAACATATGGGACAAGAGCCCCTTGTAATGCGATAGAAAAAAGAACAACTACAAAACTTATATTAAATACTATATCTCCAACTTGTTTATCAGCGACTACAACTAAAATAGAAAATACTACAGAGGCAGCTCCTCTTAATCCAGACCATGAAACAAGAAGCATTTGCCCTTTACTAGCTTTGAAAGGTAACATTAATAGATGAATAGTTAGAGGTCTTATAATAAATGTTAATCCTAACATTAATATTATAGCAGGAATTATATATTTAAAAGCTATTGAAGGGCTAACAAGTAAGCCTAATAAGAAGAATATCATCATTTGCATAATGCTAGTGACACCATTGAAAAAGGAAACAATTTCACTTTTTCCTTTAAAATCTTCATTTCCAATTAAGATACCTAAAAGATAAATTGCAATATAGCCATTCCCGCCAAGATACTCAGTGAAAGCATAAGTCAAAAGAGTAGCTCCCATAAAAAAAGCCATTGAAAAACCTATGTCTAAATTTTTTATTCTTCCAAGTAAAATAAGAACTACTCTATAAACTATATAACCTATAATTAATGCAAACATAACTTGTTTTGCAAGAAGTAGAGGAACGTTGATATTTCCCTTTGCCATTGATAAAAATGAGATAGTTAGTACATAAGCAAATGGGTCATTAGAACCACTTTCTATTTCTAAGAGTGAAGCGGTATTTTCTTTTAAACCTAATTTATGTGTTCTTAATATTGCAAATACTGAGGCTGCATCAGTAGAACTCAAAACCGAACCAATTAAAAAAGAGGTTTGCCAGTCTAAATTTAGAATGTAATGAGAAAAAAGGGAAGATAAAAATGCTGTTAAAAATACGCCTAATGTTGAAAGAGTAAGAGCGGATTTTAAAACAGGTTTTGCCATTGATAATTTTGTACCGAAACCACCAAAAAACATAATAAATATTAGAGCAAAGGAACAAATATCTCTAGATAATTCAAAGTTATTAAAGTTTATTTTAAAGATTCCGTTTTCTCCAAAAACTATACCTAAACTTATAAAAATTAGAAGCATAGGAACACCAAAACGACTAAAAAATCTATATACAAAAACACATAAGATTAAAACAATTGCAAAAAAAAGTAAAAGGTTATTCATAGTATTCTAATTCTCCTTAAAAAATATTAAAATATTATAACATATTTAATAATGAAAATATATTATTAATAAGTATATAAAAATATATGAAGCTTTTTTAATTTTTTCAAGTTGACAATTTAAAGTAAAAAGTTTATAATATCTAAGTTATAAATAATAATAATTATAATAAAAAATAAGAAAGGAGGGTAAAATGCCTACTCTAAGTCAATTAGTAAAAAATGGAAGACAAACATTAGCTGAAAAGAAAAAATCTCCAGCTTTACTTGGAAACCCACAAAGAAGAGGAGTTTGTGTAAGAGTTTATACAACTACACCTAAAAAACCAAACTCAGCGTTAAGAAAGGTTGCCAGAGTAAAATTAACTAATGGTATAGAAGTAACTTGTTATATTCCAGGTGAAGGACACAACTTACAAGAACACTCAATAGTTTTAGTAAGAGGAGGAAGAACAAAGGACTTACCAGGGGTTAGATACAAAATTATAAGAGGTGCTTTAGATACTGCAGGTGTTGCAAAAAGAAAACAAGGTAGATCTAAGTACGGTGCTAAAAACGCATAATTTAAGGAGGTGAAAAGTTAATGTCAAGAAGAAGAGCAGCGGTAAAAAGAGATGTTTTACCAGATTCAAGATATTCTGATAAAGTTGTAACTAAAGTTATTAACTCAATAATGTTAGATGGAAAAAAATCAATAGCTGAAGGAATATTCTACTCAGCAATGGATTTAATAAAAGAAAAAACTGGTCAAGAAGGGTATGATATTTTTAAACAAGCTTTAGAAAATATAAAACCTCAAATAGAAGTTAGATCTAGAAGAATAGGTGGAGCTACTTATCAAGTTCCAGTTGAAGTTAAAGCTGATAGACAACAAACTTTAGCAATTAGATGGTTAACTAACTATACAAGAGCTAGAAAAGAATATGGAATGATAGAAAAATTAGCAGCAGAATTAATAGCAGCAGCTAACAATGAAGGTGCTACAATTAAGAAAAAAGAAGATACATATAAAATGGCAGAAGCAAACAGAGCATTTGCACATTACAGAATATAAATTTAGAAAACAATGTTTTCATTAATCGAGGAGGAAAAATTTAATGGCTAGGAAAGTATCACTAGATATGACTAGAAACGTTGGAATAATGGCTCACATCGATGCGGGGAAAACAACAACAACTGAAAGAATATTATTTTTTACTGGAGTTGAAAGAAAAATAGGTGAAGTTCATGAAGGTCAAGCAACAATGGACTGGATGGAACAAGAGCAAGAAAGAGGGATAACAATAACTTCTGCGGCTACTACTTGTTTTTGGAGAGAACACAGAATAAATATAATAGACACACCAGGACACGTGGACTTTACAGTTGAGGTTGAAAGATCTCTAAGAGTACTAGATGGAGCGGTTGCTGTATTCTCAGCTGTTGACGGGGTTCAACCACAATCAGAAACAGTATGGAGACAAGCAGATAAATATAAAGTACCAAGAGTTGCATTTTTCAATAAAATGGACAGAATAGGTGCAAACTTTGATATGTGTGTATCAGATATTAAAGAAAAATTAGGTTCAAATCCAGTTCCTATACAATTACCAATAGGGGCAGAAGATCAATTTGAAGGAGTTATTGACCTAATAGAAATGAAGGAAATAGTTTGGCCAGTAGATTCTGATAATGGTCAAAAATTTAATGTTCAAGAAGTAAGAGCTGAATTAAAAGAAAAAGCTGAAGAAGCTAGACAATACATGCTAGAATCAATAGTTGAAACTGATGATGCTCTAATGGAAAAATTCTTTGGTGGAGAAGAAATAACTACTGAAGAAATTAAAAAAGCATTAAGAATAGCTACAATAGAAAATATAATTGTTCCTGTAACATGTGGTACAGCTTTCAAAAATAAAGGAGTTCAATCTCTTTTAGATGCAATAGTTGATTACATGCCTGCACCGACAGATGTTGCGATGGTAGAAGGAACAGATCCTAAAGATCCTGAAAAGAAAATAGATAGAGAAATGTCAGATGACGCACCTTTTGCTGCATTAGCATTTAAAGTAATGACTGACCCATTTGTAGGAAGATTAACTTTCTTCAGAGTATATGCAGGAATTATTGAAAAAGGATCATATGTTTTAAACTCAACAAAAGGTAAAAAAGAAAGAATGGGAAGAATTCTTCAAATGCATGCGAACAAGAGAGAAGAAATAGATTTCGTATATTGTGGAGATATAGCTGCTGCAGTTGGATTGAAAGATACAACAACAGGAGATACTCTATGTGCTGAAGATGCTCCGATAGTTCTTGAAAAAATGGAATTCCCTGAACCAGTTATTTCAGTTGCAGTAGAACCTAAAACTAAAAATGACCAAGAAAAAATGGGAATTGCTTTATCAAAACTTGCAGAAGAAGATCCTACTTTCAGAGTTAGAACAGATGAAGAAACTGGACAAACAATCATCTCAGGAATGGGAGAATTACACTTAGAAATCATAGTTGACAGAATGAAAAGAGAATTTAAAGTTGAATCAAATGTAGGAAAACCTCAAGTTGCTTACAGAGAAACAATTACAGATACTTATGATCAAGAAGTTAAGTATGCAAAACAATCTGGAGGTAGAGGACAATATGGACATGTTAAAATTATCCTTGAACCAAATCCAGGAAAAGAATTTGAGTTTGTAAATAAAATAACAGGAGGGGTTATTCCAAGAGAATATATTCCTGCAGTAGAAAAAGGATGTAAAGAAGCTCTTGAATCAGGGGTTATCGCAGGATATCCTTTAGTTGATGTAAAAGTAACACTTTATGATGGATCATACCACGAAGTTGACTCATCAGAAATGGCGTTTAAAATAGCTGGATCTATGGCTCTTAAACAAGCTGCAGCAAAAGCTAAACCAGTAATATTAGAACCAGTATTTAAAGTAGAAGTAACTACTCCAGAAGAATATATGGGAGATATTATTGGGGATTTAAACTCAAGAAGAGGGATGGTATCTGGAATGATAGATAGAAATGGTGCAAAAATAATAACTGCTAAAGTTCCTCTATCTGAAATGTTCGGATACGCAACTGACTTAAGATCAAAATCTCAAGGAAGAGCAACTTATTCTTGGGAATTTTCTGAATATCTTCAAGTACCAGCTTCTATCCAAAAAGCTATACAAGAAGAAAGAGGAAAATAATTTACTTTTTAGTAAAATGTTGTATAATTATATAAATATTATTTAAATTTAAAAGATTAATTTGAAATTTAATTAGGAGGAAAAAATGGCTAAAGAAAAATTTGAAAGAAGCAAACCGCACGTAAACATCGGAACTATCGGACACGTTGACCACGGAAAAACAACTACAACTGCAGCAATTTCTAAAGTATTATCTGATAAAGGACTTGCTAAAAAAGTTGATTTCGACCAAATCGACGCTGCTCCTGAAGAAAAAGAAAGAGGAATTACAATCAATACAGCTCACATAGAATATGAAACAGCAACAAGACACTATGCTCACGTTGACTGTCCAGGACACGCTGACTATGTTAAAAACATGATAACTGGAGCAGCTCAAATGGACGGGGCTATCTTAGTTGTTTCTGCAGCTGATGGTCCTATGCCTCAAACAAGAGAACATATCTTACTTTCTAGACAAGTTGGAGTTCCATATATCGTTGTTTATTTAAATAAATCAGATATGGTTGAAGATGAAGAATTATTAGAATTAGTTGAAATGGAAGTTAGAGAATTATTAACTGAATATGGATTCCCAGGAGATGACATTCCTGTAATAAGAGGTTCATCTTTAGGAGCTTTAAATGGTGAAGAAAAATGGATAGAACAAATAATGGAACTTATGAATGCAGTTGATAGCTACATTCCAACTCCAGAAAGAGCAGTAGACCAACCATTCTTAATGCCAATAGAAGACGTTTTCACAATTACAGGAAGAGGAACAGTTGTTACTGGAAGAGTTGAAAGAGGAGTTATCAAAGTTGGAGAAGAAATAGAAATAGTTGGAATTAAACCTACTACAAAAACTACTTGTACAGGAGTAGAAATGTTTAGAAAACTTCTTGATCAAGGTCAAGCAGGGGACAACATAGGAGCTCTATTAAGAGGAGTTAAAAAAGAAGATGTTGAAAGAGGACAAGTTCTTGCTAAACCAGGAAGTATTTTACCTCATACAAACTTCAGAGGAGAAGTTTACGTATTAACTAAAGAAGAAGGAGGAAGACATACTCCATTCTTCTCAGGATATAGACCACAATTCTACTTCAGAACTACAGATATAACTGGAGCAGTAACTTTACCAGAAGGAGTAGAAATGGTAATGCCTGGAGATAACATTGAAATGACTGTAGAATTAATACACCCAATCGCAATGGAAACTGGATTAAGATTCGCTATCAGAGAAGGTGGAAGAACAGTTGCTTCAGGAGTTGTTTCTGAAATAACTAAATAATAATTTCTAATTGAAATTAAATAAAGCAAGAGAGTTTAGGCTCTCTTGTTTTATTTTTACAAAAATGTTAAAATCGAAAATATAAAAAATTTATATGGAGGAAAAATGTTGGGAATAGGAGCAGTATTTTTGTTTGCATTAGTTTTGATAATTTCTCTTTTTCTAAAGATTTCTGTAATATTTGCTTTAATAACAGGTTTCTTTATTTTTATTGCATATGGATTAATTGAAGGGCATAAGCTAAAATCTTTATTAAAAATGGCATTATCAGGGCTCTTAAATGTAAAAAATATTCTAATAGTTTTTCTTCTAATAGGGATGATAACTGCATTATGGAGAGCTTCAGGAACAATAGCATTCATAATTTATTATGGTTCAAAGCTAATTTCTCCATCAATTTTTATTTTTTTAACATTTTTTTTGTGTTCAATATTATCTTTATTAATAGGGACTTCTCTAGGCACTGCAGCAACAATGGGAGTAATTTGTATATCAATAGCAAGGACTATGGCTATAAATGAACTGTATGTGGCAGGTGCTGTATTGAGTGGGATATACTTAGGTGATAGAAATTCACCTCTCTCTACAAGTGCGATGTTGGTTGCTGAAGTAACAAAAACAGATTTATTTGAAAATTTGAAAGAAATGTTTAAAACTTCTATTGTTCCAATAATTGTAACTTCATCAATTTATTTATTATTGGGTTTAAATTTGAAAACAGTGAATAATAATTTAGACATAACTTTTCTTTTTCAGGAAAATTATAATCTAAATAGTGTTACTATAATTCCTGCGTTATTGATAATTCTTTTGTCAGTATTAAAAGTAAAAGTTAAGTTAACAATGACAATAAGTATAATCTTATCAGCAATAATAGCTTTATTTTTTCAAGATGAAAGTATAGCAAATATAGTAATATATATAATTTATGGATATACAAATAAGAATATAGAATTAAATACATTGATGCAAGGAGGTGGAATAATTTCAATGTTAAAGGTTTCTTTTATTGTTGGAATTTCATCTTCATATTCAGGAATATTTGCTAAAACTGGTATATTGAAAAAAATAAAGGAAGTTATTGCGAATATCTCAAGGAAAACTACAGATTTTGGAGCAGTATTAATAACAGCAATATTATCGTGTGGAATAGCTTGCAACCAAAGTTTAGCTACTATTTTAACAGAACAACTATGTAATGAAATTATGCCTAAGAAAAAATTGGCAATTGCAATTGAAAATACAGTTATAATAATAGCAGGATTAATTCCATGGTCTATTGCAATGGCAGTGCCATTAAGAGCTTTAAATGTTGAAAACGAAGCTGGATTATATGCTGTATTTCTATATATTTTGCCACTTTGGAATTTTTTATTGTCTATAAAAACAAAAAAAATAATTAATGAATCGAATAGTTAAAATATATAAAATATATTCGTAATAATTAAAAAAAAATTCTATAATTGTTTTATAAGAAAAATTATTGTACTATTACTAATAGTTTATTTATAAAAAAGATAAAAAATAAAATTTTTATTTTTTAAATAATTATTAAAGTCATTTTAAAAATTAATTTTGTTTTATTATAAATGGAGGTGTTTGTTTTGGAAATAGTATTGAGCAGTAAAAAAATTACTTTAGAAGACTTAATCAATGTTACAAGAAATGGATACAAGGTGTCTATTTCACAGGAAGCTTATGAAAAAATTGATAAGGCAAGAGCTTTAGTAGACAAATATGTTGAAGAGGGTAGAGTATCTTATGGAATTACAACAGGTTTTGGAAAGTTTGCTGAAGTTTCTATCTCTAAGGAACAAACAGGTGAATTACAAAGAAACATAGTAATGAGCCATGCTTGTAGTGTTGGAGAACCATTGCCAATAGATGTAGCAAGAGGTATAGTATTTTTGAGAGCTGTAAATTTAGCTAAGGGATATTCAGGAGCTAGAAGAATAGTTGTTGAAACTTTAGTTGAAATGCTAAATAAAAATGTAACTCCATGGATACCAGAAAAAGGTTCAGTAGGATCTTCAGGTGATTTATCTCCATTAGCACATATGTCACTAGTATTACTAGGAATGGGAAAAGCTTATTACAATGGAGAATTATTGAGTGGAAAAGAAGCAATGGAAAAAGCAGGAATTGCAATTATTCCGTCGCTATCTTCAAAAGAAGGATTGGCTCTAACAAACGGTACACAATCTTTGACTTCTTTAGGAGCACATACTCTATACGATGCAATAAATCTGTCTAAACACCTAGATATAGCAGCATCTATGACTATGGAAGGACTACATGGAATAATAGATGCATATGACCCTAGAATAGGAGAAGTTAGAGGACAATCTGGACAAATAAGAACTGCTAAAAATATGAGAACTATTTTAGCTGGAAGTAAAAATGTAACTAAGCAAGGTGTAGAAAGAGTTCAAGATTCTTATGTTTTAAGATGTATACCTCAAATACATGGAGCAACTAAAGATACTTTAGAATATGTTAAACAAAAAGTTGAAATAGAAATAAATGCAGTTACAGACAATCCATTGATATTTGTTGAAACTGATGAAGTTATATCAGGAGGAAATTTCCATGGACAACCTATGGCATTACCATTTGACTTCTTAGGAATAGCTATTGCTGAAATGGCAAATGTTTCTGAAAGAAGAATAGAAAAAATGACTAACCCAGCACTAAGCCATGGTTTACCAGGATTTTTAGTTCAAAATGGTGGTTTAAATTCAGGGTTTATGATAGTTCAATATTCAGCGGCAGCTCTTGTTTCTGAAAATAAAGTATTAGCTCATCCTGCATCAGTTGATTCAATACCTACATCAGCTAACCAAGAAGACCATGTATCAATGGGATCAATAGCAGCTATAAAGGCTAAAAATATATTAGAAAATACAAGAAAAGTAGTAGGAATGGAATTAATTTCTGCTTGTCAAGCAATTGATTTAAAAGGAGCAAAAGATAAACTATCTCCTGCAACTAGAGTAGCATATGATGAAGTAAGAAGAATAGTTCCTTATGTATCAGAAGATAGAGAAATGTATGTAGATATTCATAATGCTGAGGATATTATAAAAACTAATAAAATAGTTGAAAGCGTAGAAAAAGAAACAGGAACTTTAGAGTTTTAATTGGGAGGAGAATTAATGATTAACAATAAGTCAATTTATGAAGCAATGACAATAAAACTAACAGCAGAAGATATACCAATGGAGATACCAAAATTAGATCCGTCAATAAGAAGAGCTCCTAAAAGAATAGCAAAATTATCAGAACATGATAGAGAATTAGCAGTAAGAAATGCTCTTAGATACATACCAGAAGAATTTCATGAAATGCTAGCTCCAGAATTTTTAGAAGAATTGGAAACTTATGGAAGAATCTATGGATATAGATTTAGACCAGCAGGACAGCTTTATGGAAAACCAATAGATGAATATAAAGGAAAATGTGTAGAAGCGAAAGCTATGCAAGTTATGATAGATAATAATTTGGATTTTGATATAGCATTGTATCCATATGAACTTGTAACTTATGGAGAAACAGGACAAGTTTGCCAAAACTGGATGCAATATAGATTGATAAAAAAATATTTAGAAAATATGACACAAGATCAGACTTTGGTTGTAACATCAGGACATCCAGCAGGACTTTTTAGATCTAATCCATCTGCACCAAGAGCAATAATAACAAATGGTCTTATGATAGGATTATTTGATAATTATGAAGATTGGGCAAGAGGTGCAGCAATAGGAGTAGCAAACTATGGACAAATGACAGCAGGTGGTTGGATGTATATAGGACCACAAGGTATAGTTCATGGTACATATTCAACAATTTTAAATGCAGGAAGACTTTTCTGTGGAGTACCAGCTGATGGAGATTTAAGAGGAAAATTATTTGTAACATCAGGACTTGGTGGAATGAGTGGAGCTCAAGGAAAAGCTTGTGAAATAGCGAAAGGTGTTGGAATAGTTGCGGAAGTTGATTTATCAAGAATCAATACAAGACTTGAACAAGGATGGGTAAATATAATAACTAAAACTCCTGAAGAAACATTTAAAGTTGCAGAAGAAAAAATTGCAGCAAAAGAACCTTATGCTATAGCATATCATGGAAATATAGTTGAAATCTTAGAATATGCAATAGAACATAATAAACATATAGATTTGTTATCTGATCAAACTTCATGCCATGCTGTATATGATGGAGGATATTGCCCAGTTGGAACTTCATTTGAAGAAAGAACTAGACTTCTAGGAACTGACAGAGCAAAATTTAGAGAATTAGTCAATGAAGGATTGAAAAGACATTATAGAGCAATCAAAACATTACATGATAGAGGAGTATATTTCTTCGATTATGGAAATAGTTTCTTGAAATCTATATATGATGTAGGAATAAAAGAAATTTCTAAAAATGGTGTAGATGATAAAGAAGGATTTATATTCCCATCATATGTTGAAGATATATTAGGACCAGAGCTATTTGACTATGGATATGGACCATTTAGATGGGTATGTCTATCTAGAAAAAAAGAAGATTTATTAAAAACAGATAGAGCAGCATTAGAATTGGTTGATCCAAATAGAAGATATCAAGATAGAGATAACTATGTATGGATACAAGATGCAGATAAGAATGGACTTGTTGTTGGAACACAAGCAAGAATTTTCTATCAAGATGCTATGAGTAGAACAAGAATAGCTTTAAAATTCAATGAAATGGTAAGAAATGGTGAAATTGGTCCAGTAATGTTAGGAAGAGATCATCATGATGTATCTGGAACTGACTCTCCGTTTAGAGAAACTTCAAATATAAAAGACGGAAGTAATATAATGGCTGAAATGGCAACACAATGTTTTGCTGGAAATGCAGCAAGAGGAATGACTATGATTGCTCTTCATAATGGTGGAGGAGTAGGAATAGGAAAATCTATAAATGGTGGATTCGGTATGGTACTTGATGGAAGCCATAGAGTGGATGAAATTTTAATGCAAGCTATGCCTTGGGATGTTATGGGTGGAGTTGCAAGAAGAGCTTGGGCAAGAAATCCACATTCAATAGAAACTGTAATTGAATATAATAATGATAATAAAGGAACAGATCATATTACATTACCATATGTAGTTTCTGATGAATTAATTAAAAAAGTTTTTAAAAAATAAGTCTTTAACCTACTTTCTATAAATAAAAAAGATACTCCTTAGGGAGTATCTTTTTTATTTAACTCTGTATAAAGTAATATTAATGTAAATTAAACAAGGTTTTTAATAAAATATTGAAATATCTTTTATAAAAAAATTAAAAAATTTTATATTATTTAAATATATATATATAAATATTTCAGGGTATTTTTAGTATAAAGTTATTGAAAAATAAGAGAAAAGGATGAGGGTAATAAAAAATAAAAAAAGTAAAAAAATATAGTTGACAAAAAGTAGTAGTGATGGTAAGATAATCAATGTCCACTTGAGAAGGTAGGACGAGGACATTAGCAAAAGAATAGAGAAAAGACAAAAAGCAACCATTAAATTTGGTGTAAAATAAAAAGAAGCAAATGAGCTTTAATAGATTGAACGAAGAGTTTGATCCTGGCTCAGGATGAACGCTGACAGAATGCTTAACACATGCAAGTCTACTTGAACTTCGGTTTGGGTGGCGGACGGGTGAGTAACGCGTAAAGAACTTGCCTCACAGACTGGGACAACATTTGGAAACGAATGCTAATACCGGATATTATGAGATATGCGCATGCATAACTTATGAAAGCTATATGCGCTGTGAGAGAGCTTTGCGTCCCATTAGCTAGTTGGAGAGGTAACGGCTCACCAAGGCGATGATGGGTAGCCGGCCTGAGAGGGTGAACGGCCACAAGGGGACTGAGACACGGCCCTTACTCCTACGGGAGGCAGCAGTGGGGAATATTGGACAATGGACCAAGAGTCTGATCCAGCAATTCTGTGTGCACGATGAAGTTTTTCGGAATGTAAAGTGCTTTCAGTTGGGAAGAAGAAAGTGACGGTACCAACAGAAGAAGCGACGGCTAAATACGTGCCAGCAGCCGCGGTAATACGTATGTCGCAAGCGTTATCCGGATTTATTGGGCGTAAAGCGCGTCTAGGCGGCATAGTAAGTCTGATGTGAAAATGCGGGGCTCAACTCCGTATTGCGTTGGAAACTGCTATGCTAGAGTACTGGAGAGGTAAGCGGAACTACAAGTGTAGAGGTGAAATTCGTAGATATTTGTAGGAATGCCGATGGGGAAGCCAGCTTACTGGACAGATACTGACGCTAAAGCGCGAAAGCGTGGGTAGCAAACAGGATTAGATACCCTGGTAGTCCACGCCGTAAACGATGATTACTAGGTGTTGGGGGTCGAACCTCAGCGCCCAAGCTAACGCGATAAGTAATCCGCCTGGGGAGTACGTACGCAAGTATGAAACTCAAAGGAATTGACGGGGACCCGCACAAGCGGTGGAGCATGTGGTTTAATTCGACGCAACGCGAGGAACCTTACCAGCGTTTGACATCCTAAGAAGTCTATAGAGATATGGATGTGCTCCTTCGGGAGAACTTAGTGACAGGTGGTGCATGGCTGTCGTCAGCTCGTGTCGTGAGATGTTGGGTTAAGTCCCGCAACGAGCGCAACCCCTTTCGTATGTTACCATCATTAAGTTGGGGACTCATGCGATACTGCCTGCGATGAGCAGGAGGAAGGTGGGGATGACGTCAAGTCATCATGCCCCTTATACGCTGGGCTACACACGTGCTACAATGGGTAGTACAGAGAGAAGCGAAACTGCGAGGTGGAGCAAATCTCAGAAAACTATTCTTAGTTCGGATTGTACTCTGCAACTCGAGTACATGAAGTTGGAATCGCTAGTAATCGCAAATCAGCTATGTTGCGGTGAATACGTTCTCGGGTCTTGTACACACCGCCCGTCACACCACGAGAGTTGGTTGCACCTGAAGTAACAGGCCTAACCGTAAGGAGGGATGTTCCGAGGGTGTGATTAGCGATTGGGGTGAAGTCGTAACAAGGTATCCGTACGGGAACGTGCGGATGGATCACCTCCTTTCTAAGGAGAAGCTGTCTTTCTCTATTTGCTATGTTCATATGAACATTGGAAACTATATAGTAGAACAAACAAGAAAAAAACAAAAAACAAACTCTAAAATTTCTTTAGAGTTAGCTGTCAAAAAAAATAGGTTAAAATACTTAAGGGCACACAAAGGATGCCTAGGTAGTAAGAGCCGATGAAGGACGTGGTAAGCTGCGATAAGCTTAGGTAAGCTGCAAACGAGCGCAAGAGCCTAAGATTTCCGAATGGAGCAATCTACTAAGATGGAGTCTTAGTACGAAAGAGGGAACCGGGTGAACTGAAACATCTAAGTAACCCGAGGAAAAGAAAGTAAAAACGATACCCAAAGTAGCGGCGAGCGAAATGGGTCAAGCCCAAACCTTAATGCGTGTCAAGGATACAGCCGTTGCGCTTAAGGGGTAGAGGGACAAGATGATGAAGAACTGTAAGATATTCAGTATGTCGTATTGCCTAACTAGAATTATCTGGAAAGATAAACCGTAGAAGGTGATAGTCCTGTATAGGTGAACCAATGCGCATATAATCTTGCTCCCAAGTAACATGGAACACGAGGAATTCTGTGTGAATCTGTGAGGACCATATCTCATAAGGCTAAATACTCTTACTAACCGATAGCGCATAGTACCGTGAGGGAAAGGTGAAAAGAACCCCGGGAGGGGAGTGAAATAGAACCTGAAATTGTGTGCTTACAAGCGGTCAGAGCTAGTTTACTAGTGATGGCGTGCCTTTTGGAGAATGATCCTGCGAGTTACGTTAAACGGCAAGGTTAAGTATAACGGAGCCGAAGGGAAACCGAGTCTTAATAGGGCGATTTAGTCGTTTGGCGTAGACGCGAAACCTGGTGATCTAAACCTGTCCAGGATAAAGCTGTGGTAAGACACAGTGGAGGTCCGAACTCACCGCCGTTGAAAAGTTGGGAGATGAGGTAGGTTTAGGGGTGAAAAGCCAATCGAACCAGGAGATAGCTCGTTCTCTCCGAAATGCATCTAGGTGCAGCCTTGAGTGTTCAATTATGGGGGTAGAGCACTGAATGATCTAGGGGGCGCATTGCTTACTGAAATCAATCAAACTCCGAATACCATAATTTAAAGCTCAGGAGTGAGACTATGGGAGTTAACTTCCATTGTCGAAAGGGAAACAACCCAGACCACCAGCTAAGGTCCCTAATTATAACTAAGTGGGAAAGGAGGTGGAGATTCATAGACAACTAGGAGGTTGGCTTAGAAGCAGCCATACCTTTAAAGAGTGCGTAATAGCTCACTAGTCGAGAGTCTCTGCGCCGACAATGTAACGGGGCTAAGTTATAAACCGAAGCTGTGGAATCCGTAAGGATTGGTAGGAGAGCGTTCTGTAGGCTGTTGAAGGAGAAGGGTAACTGACTCTGGAGGTATCAGAAGTGAGAATGCAGGAATAAGTAGCGAGAAAGGGGGCGAGAATCCCCCTCGCCGGAAGACCAAGGTTTTCAGGGTAAAGCTTGTCTTCCCTGAGTAAGCCGGGACCTAAGCCCAGGCTATAATGCGTAGGCGAATGGAAAACAGATTAATATTTCTGTGCCAGTTATATATTGTAATGGAGGGACGCAGAAGGGTATGCGCGCGGACGAACGGAAGTGTCCGTATAAGCATGTAGAGTGACTTAGAAGGAAAATCCGCTAGGTTAAACTTGAGGTGTAATGTATAGTCGTAAGATGAATGCGCAAATCCCACGCTGCCGAGAAAAGCTTCTAGCGTTAATGTATAACTGCCCGTACTGTAAACCGACACAGGTGGTCAGGATGAGAAATCTAAGGCGGACAGGCTAACTCTCGTTAAGGAACTCTGCAAAATGACCCCGTAACTTCGGGAGAAGGGGAGCCCTTGTGTGTTAGTGTCCACGCGACACAAAGCGCATGGGGGTCGCAGTGAAGAGGCTCAAGCAACTGTTTAACAAAAACACAGGTCTATGCTAAGCTGTAAGGCGATGTATATGGGCTGACACCTGCCCAGTGCCGGAAGGTTAAGAGGAGGAGTGAGAGCTCCGAATTGAAGCCCCGGTGAACGGCGGCCGTAACTATAACGGTCCTAAGGTAGCGAAATTCCTTGTCGGGTAAGTTCCGACCTGCACGAATGGTGTAATGATTTGAGCGCTGTCTTGACGGGAGGCCTGGTGAAATTGTATTACCGGTGAAGATACCGGTTACCTACAGTAGGACGGAAAGACCCCATGGAGCTTTACTGTAGCTTGGTATTGGGTTTTGGCATTGCATGTATAGGATAGTTGGGAGACTAAGATGGTATGGCGCTAGCTGTATCGGAGTCAACGGTGGAATACCAACCATTCAATGCTGAAATTCTAATCTGTGGTTTGTAGCCACGGAGACAGTGCTAGGTGGGCAGTTTGACTGGGGCGGTCGCCTCCGAAAGAGTAACGGAGGCGTTCAAAGGTTCTCTCAGGTTGGATGGAAATCAACCATAGAGTGCAATGGCATAAGAGAGCTTGACTGCAAGACTGACGGGTCGAGCAGATGCGAAAGCAGGACATAGTGATCCGGCGATTCCGAATGGAAGGGTCGTCGCTCAACGGATAAAAGCTACCCTGGGGATAACAGGCTGATCCTACCCGAGAGTCCATATCGACGGTAGGGTTTGGCACCTCGATGTCGGCTCATCGCATCCTGGGGCTGGAGAAGGTCCCAAGGGTTGGGCTGTTCGCCCATTAAAGCGGTACGTGAGCTGGGTTCAGAACGTCGTGAGACAGTTCGGTCCCTATCCACTGTAGGCGTTAGAATATTGAGAAGATCTGTCCTTAGTACGAGAGGACCGGGATGGACAAACCTCTGATGTACCAGTTGTCACGCCAGTGGCACAGCTGGGTAGTCACGTTTGGAATAGATAACCGCTGAAAGCATCTAAGCGGGAAACTAACTTCAAGATAAGTATTCTTTAAGATACCTTCGAGACTAGGAGGTTGATAGGTTGGGGGTGTAAGTACAGCAATGTATTTAGCTGACCAATACTAAATATCGAAGTTTTAATCTAAGGCAAGTTTGTATTTACTATATAGTTTTGAGTGTTCATAGAACACTTGCGCATAACGGTGTTATGTGTTAAAATTAAATAGCTTGGTGAGAATAGCTATGGGGGTACACCTAGTAACATTCCGAACCTAGAAGTTAAGCCCATATACGCTGAAGGTACTTGGTTGGAAGCGACCTGGGAGAATAGGGATTTGCCAAGCAATATTTAAAGGAGAGAAGCTAGTGCTTCTCTTTTTTTGTATTGATAGGAACAGATTTTTAAGATAAATAATTAACTAAAGTGAAACTAGCCTATAATAAAAATTTTTTTATAAATAATAGTCATAACTTTTTATTTTTAAATTTATATTTAAAAATAAAAATCTTTTAATGTAGATTTCTTTATCTAAATTATGATAAAATAAAAAATAAATTGCTTAAATAGGAGAAAATTATGAAGAATAAAATAGCTTTTATGAGTACATCTAATAAAGTTTCAAAAGAAATAGAAAAATATTTAGATAAAAGTAGTGAATTTATAGTTGTAGATGTAAATCTTTCAAATTCACTTGAAAAAGCTCGGAGTTTAGTAGAAGATGGAATAAAAGTTATTATAGCAAAAACAGCAATAAAACTAAAAATAGAAAAGAATATACCTATACCAATAATAGCTATGGAAAATACTTTATCAGATTATATAGAATTGCTAGACAGTATAGATACTAATAAAAGAATAACTTTTATAGATTTTATAGAACCTCCTCAAAGTTTCAAAAAATTAATAAAAATATCTAATAGAAATATAAATTTTAAATTTTTTTCTGATGAAGAAACTTGTAAACAGGTTATTAATGAAGCAATAAAAAGTAAATCAGATGTAATAATTGGAGGAATATTGGTAAAAAAATATGCTAAAGATAAAGAAGTTGAAGTCTATGATTTACCTATATCAGAAGATACTGTTAGTATATATAAAGAAATAGGAAAGCAAGTTTTAGAAAATATAAGTAAGAAAAATATTAAAGATGAAGTAGTAAAAAATATAGAAGTATTAATAAAAAATTATTTAGATAATGATAATAAAATGAGTAATAATATTTTAGATAAAATTACTATGAATGATACAGAGAAAGACAAAATTATAAAAGCTCTAAAGAAAAACTCTTTTTCAATTATAAAAACAGCAAAAGATTTAGAAATGAGTAGAACAACACTTTGGCGAAAATTAAAAAAATTTAATATAACTATAATTTAAAAAGGAAAAGAAAAAAATGAAGAAAACAAATGCAATAAGAGAACTGGAACAGAATAAAATTGAACATATAATAAGAGAATATGAAGTTGATGAAAATAATTTGGATGCACTAAGTGTTGCCATAAAAACAAATGAAGATGTAACTAGAGTTTTTAAAACTTTAGTTTTATTGAATGAAAAAAAAGAAATGTTAGTGGCATGTATTCCAGGAATTGAAAAAATAGATTTGAAAAAATTAGCTAAGGTTTCAAATAGTAAAAAAGTTGAGATGTTAGCCATGAAAGATTTATTACCAATGACAGGTTATATAAGAGGTGGATGTTCACCAGTAGGGATAAAAAAGAAACATAGAGCTTTCATTCATAACTCTGTTTTTGATAATGAAAAAATTTTGATAAGTGGAGGACTAAGAGGAGTTCAGATAGAAATAAAACCTAAATTACTAGTTGAATATTTGGGAATGATAGTTGGAGATATAATTGAAAGTATTTGATAAAATATTTATCTTTTGGCTAAGAAATAAGTCAAAATATAAAAGATAATTTGAAAATATAGAAATAATATATAAATTATGTTAAAATAAACGATAAATTATGGAAGAGTTGAAGATGGAAAATATAAAAAATTTTTTTGAATTTGAGGTAAATGAAGAATATAATCAGGTGCGTTTAGATAAATTTATCAGTTCTCAAGTTGATGAAGCTACGAGATCTTATATTGAGAAACTTATAGATGAAAATTATGTTTTATTAAATTCAAAAGTTTGTAATAAAAATGGGAAAAAAATAAAAGTCGGGGATAAAATTTTAGTAAATATACCAGAGGATGAAGATGTAGATATTCTTCCAGAAAATATAGAGTTAAAAATAGTTTTTGAGAACGATGATTTTATTTTAATAAATAAAAAATATGATATGGTTGTTCATCCTGCTTATGGAAATTACACAGGAACACTTGTAAACGCTTTAATGTATTACACAGAGAATTTATCTTCTGTCAATGGTAAAATAAGGCCAGGAATTGTTCATAGATTAGATAAAGACACAAGCGGACTTATTTTGGTTGCTAAAAATAATAATTCTCATGCTAAATTGGCAACAATGTTTGTTGATAAAACTATACATAAAACTTATTTATGTATAGTTAAAGGAAATTTCTCTAGTGAAAATCTTCAAGGAAGAATAGAAAACTTAATAGGAAGAGATGTAAAAGATAGGAAAAAAATGGCTATTGTCGAAAAAAATGGGAAAATAGCAATTTCCAACTATAAAGTGATACAACAAGTTGAAGGCTACTCTTTGGTTGAAGTAGCAATAGAAACAGGGCGTACGCATCAAATAAGAGTTCATATGAAGAGTATAAATCATCCTATATTGGGAGATACAGTATATGGAAGTGCTGATAAAAATGCAAAAAGACAGATGTTACATGCATATAAATTAGATTTTAAAAATCCGATTGACAATAAGGAATATAATTTTACAGCTCCTTTATTTGATGATTTTATAGATATAGCAAAAAAATTAAAATTTGATATAGAAGATTATAAAAAATAGGAGAAATAAAGATGAGTAATAATTCTTTATATTTATTTGATTTAGATTTTAAAGAAGTTATCGGCGTAGATGAGGCTGGAAGAGGACCTCTTGCAGGACCAGTAGTTGCAGCTGCAGTAAAATTAAAAAAATATTCTGAAGCTTTAGATGAAATAAATGACTCTAAAAAATTAACTGAAAAAAAAAGAGAAAAGTTGTATGATATTATAGTAGAAAATTTTGAGATTGGAGTTGGAGTAGTTAGTGCTATTGAAATTGATGAAGTAAATATATTGAATGCAACATTTCTAGCAATGAGAAAAGCTTTATGTGAATTACAAGATAAACTAAAAGACTATGAGCAAAATATAGTTTTAGTTGATGGAAATTTTAAAATAAGAGAATATAAAGGAGAACAAGTTCCTATTGTAAAAGGAGATGCAAAAAGTTTATCAATAGCTGCAGCTTCAATAATCGCAAAAGTTACCAGAGATAGAATGATGAGAGAATTAGATAAAGTATACCCTAATTATGATTTTTCAAAACATAAAGGTTATGGGACAAAAAAACATGTTGAAGTTTTAAAGAAAATGGGTCCAATTAAAGGTATACATAGAAATTCTTTTTTGGGTAAAATATTATGAATAATAGAGAAATAGGTAACTTTTTTGAAGAAAAAAGTTGTGAGTTATTAAAAAAGGAAGGCTATAATATTCTTGAAAGAAATTATCAAAATAGATACGGAGAAATAGATATAATAGCTGAAAAAAATCATGAGATAATTTTTGTAGAAGTGAAATACAGAAAAAGTAAAAAATTTGGTTATGGTTATGAGGCTATTAATAAAAAGAAATTAACAAAAATATTCAACTTAGCTCAAATTTATATACAACTAAAAAAATATACAGAGCATAGAGTTAGATTTGATTGTATGAGTTATTTAGGTGAGGAACTTGAGTGGATAAAAAATATAGTTTGGGGTGATGAGATTGGATTTTAGATGTCCTAAATGTGGTTGTAGAAATCATGAAGAAAAAAGTATCATATTACCTGAAAAAAAGAATAAATTTATGAAAGTTGAATTAAATATGTATTATGCCAAAACTTGTTTGGAATGTGGTTATACTGAATTTTATCTTGCAAAAATAATAGATGAAGATAAAGAAAAAGGAAGATGCCATGGAAATATCAAGTGTGAGGGAAGTTTTTAGAAAGATTTTACGGAATATATTTTTTGATAGTAGATGCAGTCTGTGCAAATCAAATATAGATAGAGCAACCTTTTTGTGCAGTCATTGCTTGGAGAATCTAAAAAAAGAAGCATATTTAAAAAATATTGAAAATTATTATTATGTTTTTTATTATGATGAAAAAATTAGAGAATTAATTGCCGATTATAAATTAAGAAACAGAAAAGCTTTGGGCATAGATTTAGCATATTTGATCAGAAAAAGTTTAGAAAAACTTATAAAAGAAGAGCAAATAGATGTCATAATTCCAGTACCAATCAGTAAGAATAGAGAAAAAGAACGAGGTTTTAATCAAGTAGAGTATATTTTAGACATTTTAAAAATAGAATATTTAAAAATTGTGAGAATAAAGAATACAAAGCATATGTATTCGATGAAAGATTATAACAAAAGAAGAAAAAATGTAGAACAGGCATTTTTAAGTGAATTAGATTTATCAAATAAAAGAGTATTACTTGTGGATGATATTGTGACAAGTGGAGCAACAATCAATGCAATAAGTGAAGAATTAAATAAAAGAAATAAAAATATTGATATAAAAATATTTTCAATAGCTATTTCTAGAAAATATATAGCAAAGTAGGTGATATAGTGGAAATATATATAGATAATGAAAAAATAGAGCTAGGAAAGAAAAATAGAAAAAATTTTGAAAAAATAATAAAAGCTATTACAAAAAGATTGGAACAAAATGAAAAAATAATAAGAAATATCTATATAAATGGGAATATTCTGGAAGAAAGTACAATAATAGATATGACTGAGCCAAATATATTAGAAGTTGAAACAAAATCTTATGTTGATTTAATTATAGAATCTTTATCAAATTGTAAGAATTATATAGAAACTTTTTTTGAAATAATGGCTTATCTTAATTTTAAAATAGAAAGTAATCAAAAAATATTGAAAGAAGATATAGATGAATTTCATAGTTTTTTAATGTGGTTTGAGGATTTATTATCCTTAATGGAAGAAACATATTCTTTTGGTGAAAATAGATTATTTTTTGATTTGATTGAGGATATAAATAATAAATTACAAGTGTTAACAGATAAAAGAAAGAAAAAGGCATATGTAGAGTATATCAATATATTAGAAACGGAAATTTCTGAAATATTAGATGAATTCTATAATAATGTAGATATCTATTATCAAATGATTTTGGAAGAAGAAAAAAAGAAAAAATTAGTATCATAGAAAATTTAGGAGGAAAAATGAGAAAAATAGTTATAGCTGGAAATTGGAAAATGTATAAAACTAATCAAGAAGCAGTACAGGTTTTGACAGAGTTAAAGAGATTAACAAAGGATGTAAAAGGAGTTGATATTGTCATAGGGGCTCCATTTACAGCTTTATCAGACGCTATTAAGGTGGTAGAAGGATCAAATATTAAAATTGCAGCAGAAAATGTATATCCTAAATCTGAAGGAGCATTTACTGGAGAAATTTCTCCAACAATGTTAAAGTCTATAGGAGTTAGTCATGTGATAATTGGTCATTCAGAAAGAAGAGAAATTTTCAAAGAAACAGATGAATTTATAAATGAAAAAGTGAAAGCAGTTTTAGCTGAAGGGCTTACACCTATATTTTGTATAGGGGAAAAATTAGAAGAAAGAGAAAATGGAAAAACTGTTGAAGTAAATGAAAGACAAGTTAGAAAAGGGCTAAAGGATTTAACAAGAGAGGATGCAAGAAAGGTAATAGTTGCATATGAACCAGTATGGGCAATAGGAACTGGAAAGACTGCAACTCCTGAAATGGCTCAAGAAACACATAAAGAAATAAGAAATGTATTAGCTGATATGTTTGGTATTGATGTAGCAAATGATATGACAATTCAATATGGTGGATCAATGAAACCTGAAAATGCAAAAGATTTATTAGGGCAGGCCGATATAGATGGAGGACTTGTAGGAGGAGCATCCCTAAAAGCAGAATCTTTCTTTGAAATAATTAAAGCAGGTGTATAAAAATAATATAAAATAAAAATAGGGCTGCTGTTTAAAATATAGCAGTCCTATTTTTATGGAGTTATCTTTAGTTTTTTAAAATAAAAATGAAACTAAAATTAAAATTCCCAATATAATTCTATAAATTCCAAAAAATATAAAATCTTTTTTCTTTATAAAGGTCATAAGCCATTTTATAACGATATATGCAACTACAAAAGATAAAAAAGTTCCTAAAGCAATATAAAACCACTCTTGACCTGAGAAATTAAAGCCACTTTTTAAAAGTTTTAAAAGAGTTGCCCCCAACATAGTTGGGATTGCTAAATAGAATGAAAATTCTGCAGCCAAAGGTCTTGAAAGACCTAATAATAAAGCTCCGATAATAGTAGCACCAGATCTAGAAGTTCCAGGTATCATAGCCAAACATTGAAAAAAACCTATTATAAAAGCTGTTCTATATTTTAATCTGGGAAAAGTATTTATTTTAGCAGATTTGCCTTCAGTTTTATTTTTCTTTTCAATAAAAATTAAAATTAAGCCATAGAATATTAGGGTAATAGCAATGACCAAGACATTATCCATAAAATATTCATCAATAATATCATCTAATAGAAGACCTATGATAGCCGCTGGAAAAGCTCCTACGACAATTTTAAGCCACAATCTAAATCTTAAAACGAACTGTTCTTTTGTTTCCACAAATGGAGAAATATCTTTCCAAAAATAGATAACAACGGCTAAAATTGCTCCAAGTTGAACAATTACTAAAAAATTGCTCATGAAAACTTTTGAGAAAATATCTTTTCCTATAAATTGTTCAACTAAAATCATATGCCCGGTACTGCTTATTGGTAAAAATTCAGTAATACCTTCAACAATAGCAAGTATTATAACAAGTAAAAGAGGTGTCATTTTAACCTCCTATAAATATGAATCTTCTTGAGAAAGATAGTTTTCGACATAGTCTTTAACTCCATCTTCTAAAGAAGTCATTTCTTTTGTGTAGCCAATGGCTTTTAATTTTTCAACTTTAGCTTCAGTAAAATATTGGTATCTACCTCTTAAGTCTTTTGGCATAGGAATAAGCTCTACCACTTTATCTTGCTCTAAGTTAGGATTTCTAGAGGCAGCTTTCATTGTTGCCATGGATAAGTCTAAGAATGATCTAGCTTTTCCAGTCCCAATATTGAATATTCCTGAATCAACATCATGAGTTAGCATAAAATATATAATATCAACAACATCTTTTACATAAACAAAATCTCTAAGTTGTTCTCCATCTTTAAATCCTTCCTTATGTGATTTAAAAAGTTTTACATAACCATCTTCTTTAAATTGATTAAAAGTATGAAAAACCATAGATGCCATACGACCTTTATGATATTCTTGAGGTCCATAAACATTAAAAAACTTTAAGCCATTCCATTGTTTAGGCTTTTTTTCTTGTTTAAAAACCCAGTCATCAAAAATCTTCTTAGAGTAACCATATTTGTTTAAAGGTCTTAATTTTTGTAATTCTTTTGGAGCTACTTCATCATTGTATCCAAGTTCTCCCATACCGTAAGTTGCAGCAGAAGAGGCATAGATATATTTTAAACTTCTTTCAACACAGAAATTCCATAAAAATTTAGAATATCCATAGTTGTTATCCATTAAGTAATCACCATCAGTTTCAGTAGTGGCAGAGCATGCTCCCATATGTATAACAGCAGTAATTTTTTTTGCATTTTCTTCAATGCTTAGCCATTCTTTCAAATTATCTCTGTCAACCCAGTCAGCATATTCTCTTTTTCTTATATTCAACCATTTCTCTTCATTTCTCAATTTATCAACGATAAGTATATTTTTCTCTCCCATCTCATTTAATTTCCAGATGAAAGCACTTCCAATCATACCTGCTCCACCAGTTACTATTATCATAAAATTTCCTCCTAAAATTTTTTTATTTTTTCAAATTGCTCATAGCTTAAGCCTGCATCTCCAAGAGATAAATGTATTCTATTATCACCATGAAAATCAGAGCCGCCTGTTATAAATAAATCAAATTTTTTAGCCCAAGATTTATATTTTCTTTTTTCATCATAACTAAATGAAGAATATTCTGCTTCAATTCCATCTAACCCATAATTTTTCAGTTTTTTTATTAAATCTAAAATAAAATTTTCATCTTTAGAAATGAATTTTGGATGAGCAAGAGATGAGAAAGCTCCATTTTCTTTTAAATATTGAACAACAGTTTCAGGAGAACAATTTATTCTAGGTTCATAAGCCAATCCATTTTTTCCTAAAAATTTTTCAAATGCTTCATCAATGTCTTTACAATAATTTTTCCTAACAAGTGCGTTAGCAAAATGAACTCTACCTAAAATATTTCCATCACTTTCTTTTTCTACATCTTCAATACTAATCATTATATCATTTTTATTTAGCTTCTCAATAATTTTTTTATTTCTCGTATCTCTACTCTTTAAAAGTTCTTGAATTCTATTTATAAAAATTTTATCGTTTAAATTAAGAAAATATCCTAATATATGAACTTCATTGCCAAAACTAGAGCAAGAAAATTCAATACCATTAACAAATTCTAAATTATATAATTTAGCATAGTGTTGTGCTTCTTTTAACCCATCAATATTATCATGGTCAGTTAGTGCAATAGCCTTTAAATTCTTTTGTACTGCCATTTGAACAATTTCTTTGGGAGAAAAAGTTCCATCAGAGGCAGTACTATGTATATGTAAATCAACTTCCATTCAAACTCCTTATTCAAATTTTATGTTCATGAGAACATATTTTTTATTTCCAATATTCATTTTAAAGTAAAATTATAATTTTTTATTCTATAGGAAAGTATAAATTTAATGTATTTCAATTTTATAGAAAAGGTGTAAGCCCTGAATCTTAGAGGTAGCATTAATCAACCAATGAAGTCGGCTTTTTTATAAAAATATATATTACATACTAGCATAAAAAATAAAAAAAATAAAATTTTTTAAAATAAAGTATTGACATTTTTTCAGTAGTATAGTATCATTATTTTGCTGTGCCTAGGTAGCTCAGTTGGCTAGAGCATACGGTTCATACCCGTACGGTCGATGGTTCGAATCCATTCCTAGGCACCATTTATTTTAATAATAAAGGGAAGATAAGATTTTCTCTTTTTTTTATTTTATATGAAAGTATAAATTACAACATTATATATAAATAAAAAAAACTGCACTCTTAATTTTAAATCTAAGAATGCAGTTATATAGAATTATAAAGCCCAAGCATAATAGTCTTTTGTAAAATTAGTAATTATCTTTTTTGAAATAATTTTAGCAGGACTACCGACAGCAATGGAAAAGTCAGGAATATCTTTTAAAACAACCGAATTAGCTCCAACTTTAACATTATTACCTATGGTGATATCTCCCAATATTTTTGCTCCAGCACCAATCATTACATTATCTTTAATAGTGGGGTGTCTTTTTATTTTATTTGAATTTATTCCACCTAAAGTAACTCCATGAAAAATGACACAATCGTTACCAATAATTGCAGTTTCTCCAATAACTATCCCCATTCCATGATCAAAAAATATTCTTTTTCCTAGTGTTGCACCGGGATGAATTTCAATACCTGTTAAAAATCTTGATATTTGAGAAATTAATCTTGCAAGAAAAAAGAATTTTTTTATATATAGAAAATGTGCTAGTCTATGGAAAATTACTGCATATAGTGAAGCATAAAGTATGACTTCATATTTACTTTTAATAGCAGGATCCCTTTTTAAAATATTTTTTATTTCTTCTTTTAGCCACATAAAATTTCCTTTCAAAGCAATGTTTAAAAATTAATCTTGAAATATAGGAAGAGATAAGTATTTTTCTCCACCATCAGGAGAAATAGTCAAAACTTTTTTACCTTTCCCTAATTTTTTTGCGATAGTATAAGCAGCAGCTATATTAGCCCCTGATGAAATACCTAAAAATAAGCCTTCTTCTTTTGCGATTCTCTTTGTGAAAGTAAGTGCTTCATCATTGGAGATTTTAATAATTTCATCAACTAAGGCAGTGTCATAGTTTTTAGGTATAAAACCAGCACCAATACCTTGTATAACATGCTTTCCAGATTGACCACCAGAAAGAACAGGAGAATCTTCTGGCTCAACAGCTATGATTTGAATATTAGAAAAATTTTCTTTTAATTTTTTTCCTACTCCTGTTAGAGTTCCTGAAGTTCCTACACCAGCTACAAAAGCATCCAAAGATTTGAAATCTGCTAATATTTCTTCAGCAGTAGTATCATAATGTTTTTGGGGATTAGCTGGATTGTTGAATTGTTGAGGGATAAAATAATTTTTATTTTCAGAAACCAATCTTTCGGCTTCTTCAATGGCTCCTTTAGTTCCTTTAGCTCCATCAGTTAAAATAAGTTCAGCTCCATATGCTTTAATTAGAGCTCTTCTTTCAATTGACATAGTATCAGGCATAACAACAATAACTTTATACCCTTTTAATTTACCGATAAGTGCAAGAGCAATCCCAGTATTACCAGAAGTTGGTTCTACTATAACACTATCAGCTTTTAAAAGTCCATTTTTTTCAGCAGCTTCTATCATTCCAAGAGCTGCTCTATCTTTAACACTACCACCAATATTAAATTTTTCAAGTTTTATATAAATCTCAGCTATATTTTCTTTTTCAGGAAATTTAAGTTGTACCACAGGTGTATTACCAATTAGATCTATTATATTTTTATATATCATAACATCCTCCTAAATATATTCTTTATTAAGTTAATAAGAATTTTATCACCAGAATATACTATTTACAATGGAACGAAAAAGAATGTATGATGTTCATAAAAAAATAAACTTTACTTAATAAAATCAATAAAATTCTATTAAATAAAGTTCATTATGAAAGTTATATAAATCTAATCTCTATATCACCAAGAAAACCAGTAAGTGTTTTTTTTATGGCTTCTTTTAAAATTGAATCAATATTTTTATTATTAAATTTAAGATAGATTGAGTTATCAGAAAAGTATATTTTTGATAAAGACAATTTATTTTTATTTAATTTTGATTTCTCTAAGATATTTTCAATAACTGAAACGATCAAATTTGAGTAGGAATCTTCTTTAGTTGTAAATTTATATGTTTCTAAATTAGAGTTTTTTACATAGTATGCTTGAATATCAACCATAGTTATGTTAGATTCAATAGTTTTAATTTTTACATTTTTTATTTTATTTTTTGATGGTAAAAAGATAAAAATTAGAAATAAAAATAATGTTATGGCAATCAAGGCACTTGTAAATTTATATTTTTTTAAATTTTCCATAAATTCTCCTAATTAAAATAATTTTTTATGGCATTAGCAAGTATATGAGCCATTTTTCTTTGGGAATCATAATCTGTAATAATAGCTCTATCATAGGAATTACTTACAAAACCAACTTCTACTAGAATTCCGGGACCATTAAATCCTCTTAAAACAGCAAAATTTGCTCCATGTGATCCACCATTTCGCATATTTAAAGCAGAAGACACATTTTTTGCAATATTGTCAGCTAAAATAATTGAATTTTCTTGATTTTTTTTATAGGCAAGTTCACCTGAAATTTGAGCAATTTCATCACTGTTTTCACCATATTTTTCTCCGAAACTATTTTCAAAATTAGCTATTCTTTCGGCATAAGGAGAAGATTTTCTTGAAAAATAAAATACTTCAAAACCATTAGCTTTTGGACTTTCAGAAGCATTAGCATGGATACTTACAAATAACTTGGCTTTTGCATTATTAGCTATTCTAGGTCTTTCATTTAATTTTATAAAAATATCTTTTTCTCTAGTCAAAAGAACATTAAAATCTTCTGACAGTTCATCTTTTAAAAAATTAGAAATAGCAAAGGCTATATTTTTTTCAAAAATATTACCTCTGACAGCTCCAGGATCTTTTCCACCATGACCCGGATCAATAACAATAAGATGTTTATTTTTTGAAGCCTTATTTAAACTAATATCAATTTTCTTGTTTGATGTATCAATAAAAAAAGAAATTTTAGGAACCAATTGTAAAATCATTAAAACACTATTATTCTCTTTAGTAATTGTAACATTTTCAAAATAAGCTGATTTTTTTATCTTCTCTTCAAAATCTTTATCCAATTTTTTAACAGAGTTATCTTCCAAGTTTAAAAGTTCAATGTACATAAGTCTTGTATCTTCATCTACACTAACTAGATAATCTTCGTTATTAGCAGATGAAAATTCTATACATAAATTATTTGATGACATATTGGCTTTATTTATTTTGGCTGCGAATAAAAAACTGGAGAAGATAAAAAATAAAATAAGTATAAATGTTTTTTTCATTAATTTCTCCTTTGAATAAATAAAAAGGGGCTGTTAGAACCAGCCTCTCTAATTTTTAAGAATTAAGAATTGTAGATATAGCAGATTTTCTTAGAGTTAATTTTACACCTTTATCAACTCTAATTTCTACATATTCCTCACCAACAAAAGCAATAGTTCCTTTTATTCCACCGATAGTAAGAACTTCAACACCTTCTTTAAGTGAATTGTATAATTCTTGTTGTTGTTTTTGCTTCTTTTTATTAGGTCTCATAACTAGAAAGTAAAAAATTACAATCCATACAAGGATAATAATGAATGTACTTCCATATTTAGCATAAAGTTCTTGCATTTGTTTCCTCCTTATTTATAATATATTTTTTAGTATATCATAGATGATTTTTTTATGCAAATTCAATTAGAATTTTATTTTTAAAAATATATACTTTTGACAATTTTGAAAATTTAGAATAAACTGTATATGAAAATAATTATATATAAAGAATATAATGTAAAAGGAGCTAAAATATGAAATTAAGAAGTGTAGAAACAGCAATTAGAGCCGATGTAAGTAAGCATTTGCCAAACGCAGTAGATGCAGTAGGAATTTTTGATAATTTGATTCAACCAGTTTTTCCATTTCCTATACCAGAATTGTCAATAATACTTTCTTTTGAACAAATGGAAGGACCAACAATGTATGAAGTAAGAATTAATTCTCCAGAAGATGAATTAATATCTAAAGGAAGTTTTGGAGTTTTACCAGATCCATTTGGTTATGGAAGGAAAGTTATAAATTTGGGTGCATTACTTGTAACAACAAGAGGAAATTATACAGTTGATGTATTTGAAATGTCTGCAGATCAAAAATTGAAATTTATAAAAACTGACAGATTATTTTCAGCCGATTATCCACCACAAAGACAAATTTCTGATGCTGAAAAAGAGGCAATATTGGCAGATGAAAATTTAATTAAGATAGTAAAAACAGAATTTAAACCTTTAGAATTCTCAAATGATCCAAATGTAGAACCAGTAAAATTCCAAATATCGCTAGATAAAAATCAACCACTGGAAGAAGGATATATTGCCTTACCAGAAGATGATATGATAGAAATAAATGGTAAAAAATTTGAAATGACAGGAATGAGAAGACATATTGAATGGATGTTTGGACAACCAATTCCAAAAGCAGAAGAAAATGTTGAAGAAAAAAATCAGATTACATCATCTAAAGAAGAAAAATAAAATTCATTGCTGAGAAAATCTCAGCAATTTTTTTATATAGAAGTATAAATTTAATGTATTTTTCAGAAAGAGTTAAGTCACGAGGTTGTCTTTTTTATTTTTCAGCTAAAAAAATATTTATATGTTATAATTAAATATTAAAATACATGAAAAAAAGAGGTAAATATGATTTATAATTTTGAATACTTAAAAGAAATTGTAAAATCAAAAGTTAGTATAAAAAGATTCAATCATATTATGGCTGTGGTTGATATGAGTATAAAGTTAGCTAAAATTTATAATGCAGACATTGAAAAATGTAAAATTGCAGCACTTTTACATGATATTTGTAAAGAAATGAATATGGAAGAAATGAAAAAAATATGTAAGAATAATTTTTCAGAGGATTTAAGCGATGAAGATTTAGAAAATGATGAAATTTTACATCCATTTGTTGGGGCATACTGGGTGGAAAAAAATTTAAAAATTGAAGATATTGAAATTTTAAATGCCATTAAAAATCATACTTTAGGAAATAAAAATATGTCCTTAGTTGAAAAAATTGTGTATATAGCCGATGCAATTGAAATTACTCGTAATTACCCGGGGGTTGAAGAAATTAGGAATTTGGTTTTCAAAGATTTGAATGAAGGTATCTTATTTGAAGCGGGAAAAAAAGAAAAATATTTGGAGAGTATAGGGAAAAAATCGCATAAAAATAGCTACGCTATGCAGAAAAGTATAAGGGAAGAAATAAAAAAGAAAAATTAGTTGGAGTTCCATATTTGAAAATGGAGGAAAAAATGAATTTAGAAAAAGATTTAAGTAAGTTAAAAGAAATATTGGCAAACAAAAAATATCTTTCGTTTGATGAAATTGTAAAGGCATTAGAGTGGTCGATAAAAAATAAAAAAAGTAATAAGACTATAATTATGTCTTGGGTAGATGATGGAGAATTAGTGTTAGCAAAACCAGGTAAAGTAGGATTACCTCAAAATTTAGGCTATTTAAAAGGAACTTTTTCAGTTGTAAAAGATAGGTTTGCTTTTGTGGATATAGAAAATGAAGATGGAGAAAAAGAAGGAATATTTATTCCTAAGTCAGCTTTTAACAATGCTCTTGATGGAGATATAGTTTTGATAAAACTTACAAAGGAAAAGAAAAATGATAAAGGTGCAGAAGGAGAAGTTGTAAAAATATTAAGTCATGAAAAAAAAGTAGTTATAGGGATTTTACAAAAAAATAGAAATTTCTCTTTTGTTGTTCCGACTCGTTCGATAGGAAAGGATATATATATTCCTAAAAATATGACAAATGGAGCTGAAAATGAAGATTTAGTTGCTGTTGAAATAATTTTTTGGGGAGATAAAGAAAGGAAGCCTGAAGGAAAAATAATTCAAGTTTTAGGTTCTATAACAAATACAAAAAATATGATAGACGCACTTATTTTTAGAGAAGGATTGAGTACAGAGTTTTCAAAAGAATCTATGATAGAAGTGAAACATATAGTAGGTCTTTCTAAAAATGAAAAAATTGCAAAAAATAGAAAAGATTTAAGAAATTTACCTATAATTACAATAGATGGTGATGATTCAAAGGATTTGGATGATGCTGTTTATGTTGAAAAATTAGAAAATGGTAATTTTAGATTAATAGTTGCAATAGCTGATGTGGCTCATTATGTAAAATTTAATTCTAACCTTGATTGTGAAGCAAGAGAAAGAGGAAATTCGGTGTATTTAGTTGATAGAGTATTACCTATGTTTCCCAAAGAAATTTCTAATGGAGTCTGTTCTTTAAATGAAAAAGAAGATAAAATGACATTCAGCTGTGAAATAGAAATTGATAAAAATGGGAATATAATTAGTTCAGAGATATACAAATCAGTAATAAACTCTATACATAGAATGACTTATAGCAGTGTGAATAAAATTTTAAGTGGAGATATTGAACTTACAAAAGAATATTCAGATATAAAGGAAATGCTTTTTGAAATGTTAGAATTATCCAAAATTTTAAGAGCTAAAAAATATAAAAGAGGAAGCATAGACTTTGATTTGGCTGAAATAAAAGTTAGCTTAGATGAAAATGGGAAAGTTAAAGAAGTCGGGCAAAGAGAAAGAGGAGAAAGTGAAAGAATAATTGAAGATTTTATGATAGCTGCTAATGAAGTTGTGGCAGAAAGAAT
Source organism: Fusobacterium gastrosuis (assembly GCF_900095285.1). Classification (GTDB taxonomy): domain Bacteria; phylum Fusobacteriota; class Fusobacteriia; order Fusobacteriales; family Fusobacteriaceae; genus Fusobacterium; species Fusobacterium gastrosuis. The sequence goes on from NZ_LT607734.1 coordinate 923,670, forward strand.
TTTTTGGTTAGAAATTCCATCCGTGTACAGAACTCATGAGAAACCTACAAAAGAAAGTATATTTAAGTTAAATGAAACTTTAGCAAAGTTTGGATATAAAATACCTAATTTGGATAATATACACCCTAAACAATTTCAAGAAATAATTGAAAATTCTAAGAAAAAAGAAGTAAATATGCTTGTTCATAAGATGATATTGATGGCACTTAAGCAAGCTAGATATACAGTTGAAAATATAGGACATTTTGGATTAGCCTCAACATACTACACACATTTTACTTCTCCTATCAGAAGATACTCAGATTTAATGGTGCATAGAATACTTGAAACTGTAATTTCAGATAAGCAAAAAAATGAATATTGTGAAGATGAGTTAAAAAATATATGTTTACATATTTCAAAGACAGAAAGAATAGCTATGAGAGCTGAGGATGAAAGTGTAAGAATAAAACTTGTTGAATATATGTCAGATAAAATTGGAGAAACATTTGAAGTAGTTGTAAGTGGTTTTAGTCAAAGAAAGGTATTTTTTGAAACAAAAGATAATATAGAATGTAGTTGGGATGTTACCACAGCAAAACATTATTATGAGTTTGATGAAAACAACTATATGATGGTAGATAGAGATGATAGTACAAAAATTTATAACCTTGGAGATAAAATTGAAGTTATTTTAGAAAGAACAGATTTATATAGTCTAGAAATAATTGTAAGTCCCAAAGATATACTATAAAAATGGAGGAAAAATGATAATAGCAAATAATAAAAAAGCATTTTTTGACTATTTTATTGAAGATAAATTTGAAGCTGGAATTGAACTCAAAGGTAGCGAAGTAAAATCAGTGAAAGCTGGGAAAGTTAGTATAAAGGAATCATTTATAAGAATTATCAATGATGAAGTTTTTATAATGGGAATGTCAATAGTACCGTGGCAATATGGTTCTGTTTATAACCCGGAAGAAAGAAGAGTCAGAAAGCTTCTGCTAAATAGAAAAGAAATAAGAAAATTGCATGAGAAAGTGAAAGTAAAAGGTTATACTATAGTGCCACTTGATGTTCACTTATCTAAAGGGTATGTAAAAGTACAAATAGCTGTTGCAAAAGGAAAGAAAAACTATGACAAAAGAGAAAGTATAGCAAAAAAAGATCAGGAGAGAAATATTAGAAGGGATTTTAAAAATTCAGCAAGATAGAAGTAAGTTTTATAGAAAAAGTTGACAGTTTGTGATATAATTTATAATTAAAAAATTTTTTAGGGAGTATGTAGATGAAAATAAAAGCTTTTTTATTTTTTTTAGGAATGATAACATTTTTTTCAGAATCTTATTCTAATAATATTGCAACAGCTGATACAGATGAAGTTGTGGTGGATTTAAACACCAATACTTTAGTAGCTGAGGGAGGAGTTGCAGTAAAGAATAATAATATAAGTGGATTGTTTTATAAATTGGAAAGAGATCCAGAAACGGAAATTATAAAATATTCAGATAATGCTTTGGTAAATATAAATCAAAATACTGGAAATATAAAAATTGAAACTAAAAATGGAACCTTGGATCAAGCCAATGAAAAAGGTGAATTCTATGACAATTTTGCTTATATGAATGTGGCTAAAAGTACAGGTGCGGAAGCACCTAATGATAGAATTTATTTTGGAAGTCCCTATGTAAAATATGAAAAAGAAAAATTATATTATAAAGACGGATGGTTAACAACTGATTTTAAGATTATGAATTATTCAGATTCTCCTAAAAAAGCTGGTTATCATATATTCTCTAAAGATGCGACTATTGAGCAAGACAAGCAAATTACTTTGTTTGATTCAACTCTTTTTATAAAAGATAAGGACATATTTCCCTTTAATATTCCTTGGTTCAGGGCAAATATAAGAAAAAATTCAAGAGTTCCACTGTTCCCAATATTTACAAATTCAGATGACTATGGATTTCAAACTTCTTGGGGAGTTCTTTATGGAAATAAAGATGATAAGTATAGAGGAGGGATAGCTCCTAAATTTGCAGATAGAATGGGATTTTTAATAGGAAGATGGGAAAATTGGTATAGATCAGATTTTGGAGAAACAAGATTAGATATTGATGATTTGTTAGTTTATTCAAAAGTGAAAAAAGATAATAATAGTTCAAATATAGGTGACCTAATGAACTATGAAAAGAGAAATAAAAGATATAGAATTTCTTTAAGTCATGATTATAGTGGAGAAAATGGAAATTTTGAGTTAAGAGCTGTAAATTCAACTAAAAGCATGGTTGGAAATTTGACAGACATAATGGAAAAATTAGATAATAACTCAGTTTATAAGACGCTTGGAATGAATAGACAGAAGTATGATGAAGATATCGGTTTTTATACATTAACTTCTGATTTAAAAAATCTTGGAGAAGATAAAGATTTGAGTTTGAAAGCCGATGTAAGTTTGGTTAGTGATAAAAAAGGTTACGGACTTATAGTACATGATTCAATAGATGACATAGCTTATGGTTCTAGTGTGGACCATGATTTATATTCAAAAATATCTGCTGTAAAAGACAATAAAAAGTATAAATTGGCTGCTAAGTATAACTATTTATATGACATGGATCCAGGATCAACTTCAAAAGATTTAATGTCAAGAGATGAGCGTATAGAAGCAAATTTTTTACACAAAGATACAGGTTTTGAAATTGATTATAAAAAAAGATCAGGAAATGATTATAGAACATTTTCACTTTGGGAAAAGGATATAAAAACAACTTTAAATCAAAAAAATGTGCTTGGGATAGATATGAATTATGTTCCAACGACAGTAGCTAAATATGAAAAAAATGATTATGAAAATATAAATATAGTATTGGGAAAAAATAAGTTTAAGAACTATGTATTTAAACCAAGTATATCATATTTGACATCTGAAAAAGCATTGGATTTAACAAAAGATGAATACAGAGAAGGAAATTTAGGAAACAGTAGAATATCTGATTATAATAGATTTGATAATACAGTGTATGAAAAGAATTTGGAGAGAAGAGCTGATTTTAATCTATCAAATGAAAATGAAATCTATAATTTTGCACTTGGAAATACTAAGTCAGAAGTTTGGGACAGAACTGGATTATTTGATGGAACATATAGAAAATATGAAAATAATTCAAATTTCTATGAAGCCACTGTTGGAAGAAAAAATATAAAAACTTCAAATTTTGGAAAATTTGAGATTATTGGAAAGTTTAGACAAGATAAATATAAAGTTTCAAATGATAAAACTAGCGATATAAATCTAAAATTAACGAATGATTATGATATTAATAAAAATCTTAATAATAGCTTTATTGCTGAATTACAAAGATATAACTTCTCAGGAAATAAAGATAGAGAAGAACAAAGGCTTATCAATAAGAGTAATTACATGAAATTTAGCGATACTATAAAATATAGTTTTAATGACAAAGAAACCATTTTTAAGACTAGTTATAAGCAATCGGAAGATGCATATGGGAAAAAAGATTTGAATGGAAGAGTTTTTGAAAATAATGTTACAATTAAATTGGATGAAGATAGAAAGGTGAAAGCATTCTATAATTCAGATGATAGATATACATCAAAGACACTTTCAGGCACAAATCTGAAAGACTTATCTTCAAAATACTATGGTGCAAGCTATGAAAATAAAAAACATGCATTTACATTTTCTAACTTAGATATGAAATTTAATGTGAAAGATGTGGTTTCTCCTGTTGAGGCTGAAGAAAAAATAAATGAACATAGATTTTCATATACACATAAAAAAGAAAATAGTAGTTTAACTTTATCTTATGCACAGGGGAAAGATAAGGTAGAAGCTTCAAATAATGGAAAAATCAACAAAAGAAATACTGATTATTCGGTTTTATATAAGACATTTAACTCAGATGAGGAACAAGACTTTTTTGCAAGTTTTTCAGAAAATGATTATGGACATAATACGATTAGAGATAGTTTAAGAAACACAGATGTGTATAAATTTAGTTATGCATACAGAGATAAGAGATTTGAAAAACAAGAGCTTATAAAGTATGCGACATTAGAATATGAAAAACCTCAAGACGAAATAAGTAACGAAGAAATTCAAGCTATAAAAAGTATGTTAGACAGAAGTCAAAAATTTAATCAACAGTTTGAGCTTACCAGAATAGTAGATGAAAGTTTTAGAATAGGGAATTACAAAAAGAATTTTAAAGCTTATGTAACATTGGAAAAAAATGATAGAAGATATAATCAAACTGGAGATTTAATGAAATCTCTTTCTAAGTTTGAAGGTGGTTTAAAGTACATGTATAATAGGGTAGGTGTGGGCTATACTTTTACAGAAAAAGCTGATTGGAAAAGAGTTTCTGGAAATTATGATTGGCAAAAGAAAAGTAGAGAACATGAACTTAGTGTATTTGCAAAAATTGGAAAGCCAAGTGAAGGATGGAAAGTTAAAACATACGCTAAATTTTATGATAACTTAGCAGATAAATCATCAGCAACAACCAATAGAAAAAGATCGTTGGATGGTTTAGGAATAGAAATTGGAAAGGAAATGGGCTTCTATGAATGGGCTGTTTCTTATGAAAATAAATATAGTGCTTCCACAAAAAATTATGAATGGAGAGCAGGAATACACTTTACATTATTAACTTTCCCTAATAATTCAGTCTTTGGATTAGGAGCAAAAGATAGTGGAAGTGGAAAAACAAGACCAGATGGTTATTTACTGGATAGACCTAGTAATTTGAATGACGATTGGAAGTAATTAAAAAGAAATTTTACAATAAAGATAGGAAAGATAGGAAAGAGAGGAAAAAATGTTAATAAAGTTTTTAGATGGTCAAACTAAAGAATATGAAAATGGCATAAACATGTTTGAAATCGCAAAAGGAATAAGTAATTCTTTAGCAAAAAAATCAATAGCAGCTAAAGTTAATGGACAATTTGTAGATATGGCTTATATATTAGATAAAGATGCGGAAGTGGAATTTATTGATATTGACAGTGAAGATGGAGAAGAAATTGTAAGACATTCAACGGCTCATTTAATGGCACAAGCAGTTTTAAGATTATTTCCTGAGACAAAGATAACAATAGGACCTGCAATTGAAAATGGATTCTACTATGATTTTGATCCGGTAGAACAATTTACAGAAGAGGACTTAAAAAAAATTGAAGATGAAATGAAAAATATTGTTAAAGAAAATATAAAAGTTGAAAGATTTACTTTATCAAGAGAAGATGCAATAAAATACTATAAAGAAACTGAAAATAATAAATATAAAGTTGAACTGGTTGAAGCTATTCCCGAGGGGGAAACAGTTTCTTTTTATAGACAAGGAAACTTTGTAGATTTATGTAGAGGACCTCATGCTCCATCAACAGGTTATTTGAAAGCATTTAAGTTGAGAACAGTTGCGGGAGCTTACTGGAGAGGAAACTCTAAGAATAAAATGTTACAAAGAGTTTATGGATATGCTTTCTCTAATGATACAAGATTAAAAAATCATTTAAAATTAATGGAAGAAGCAGAAAAAAGAGATCATAGAAAATTAGGAAAAGAGTTAGAATTATTCTTTATAAGTGAATATGGTCCAGGCTTCCCATTCTTTTTACCAAAAGGAATGGTGTTTAGAAATGTTCTTATAGATTTATGGAGAAAGGAACATGAAAAAGCTGGATATGCTCAATTAGAAACTCCTATTATGCTTAATAAAGAGTTATGGGAAACTTCAGGACATTGGTTTAATTATAGAGAAAATATGTATACCTCAGAAATTGATGAACTAGAATTCGCTATAAAACCAATGAATTGTCCGGGAGGAGTTTTAGCATTTAAACATCAATTACATTCATACAAAGATTTACCAGCAAGACTTGCTGAACTTGGAAAAGTTCATAGACATGAATTTTCTGGAGCTTTACATGGACTGATGAGAGTAAGATCATTTACTCAAGATGATTCACATATTTTTATGACACCAGCTCAAGTACAGTCAGAAATTATAGGAGTAGTAAATTTAATAGATAAATTTTATAGTAAGTTATTTGGATTTGAATATAGTATAGAACTTTCTACTAAACCAGAAAAAGCTATCGGTTCTCAAGAAATTTGGGATATGGCTGAAGCTGCCCTTGCTGGTGCATTGGATAAATTGGGTAGAGAGTATAAAATAAATCTAGGTGATGGAGCATTTTATGGCCCTAAATTAGATTTTAAAATAAAAGATGCCATTGGTAGAACTTGGCAATGTGGAACTATACAATTAGATTTTAACTTACCAGAAAGATTTGATGTTACATATATAGGAGAAGATGGAGAAAAACATAGACCTGTAATGCTTCATAGAGTTATTTATGGTTCGATAGAAAGATTTATAGGAATATTAATAGAACACTATGCAGGTGCATTCCCTATGTGGTTAGCGCCAGTTCAAGTAAAAGTTTTGACTATCAATGATGAATGTGTACCTTATGCAAAAGAAATTATGGAAAAATTACAAGAATTAGGAATAAGAGCAGAATTAGATGATAGAATAGAAACAATTGGATATAAAATAAGAGAGGCAAATGGAAGATATAAAATTCCTATGCAACTTGTAATAGGTAAGGCTGAAGTTGAGAACAGAGAAGTAAATATTAGAAGATTCGGATCAAAAGATCAATTTTCACAACCACTAAATGATTTTTACAATTATGTTCTGGATGAAGCAGCAATAAAATTTGATAAATAAAAACGATTTAATAGTCCCAAGATTCAAAATGGGACTATTTTTTATTATAAGAACCCATAAGCCATTGTTGCAACAGAAGTTAACTGATGAAATAGATTTTATATTAAAAATAGAAGTTAATAAATAAAAAAATAAAATATAAAAAAAATTTTTAATATTTTCTTGACAAAGTAAAGAAGTTATAGTATTATCATTTTATAAATTAGCACTCTATATAAATGAGTGCTAACATAAAGGTTAAAAATTGGAACTGAGGTGAGTTTATGAATATATCTGACAGAGAGAAGTTAGTACTTAATGCGATTATAGATTATTATCTAACTTTTGGAGATACTATTGGCTCGAGGACATTAGTAAAAAAATATGGAATAGACTTATCTTCAGCAACAATTAGAAATGTTATGGCAGATTTAGAAGACATGGGTTTCATTGAAAAAACGCATACATCATCGGGAAGAATTCCGACAGATATGGGATATAAATATTATCTAAGTGAACTTTTAAAAGTTGAAAGATTAACTCAGGAAGAAAAAGAAAATATAAGTCTTGTATATAATAGAAGAGTAAACGAATTGGATAATATTTTAAAAAGAACATCTAATTTGTTATCAAAACTTACTAATTATGCAGGGATAGCAATAGAGCCTAAGACAACTAATGAAAAAGTTGAAAAGATAGAATTTGTACATATAGATGAATATATGATAATGATGGTCATAGTTATGGCAGATAGAAGAGTCAAAACTAAAAATATTCATCTAACATATCCTATGACAAAAATGGAGCTTGAAGAAAAAACAAGAGAACTAAACAGTAAAATAAAAAATAATGAAATAGATATTTTACAAATAGAAAGATATTTACTAGGTGAAGATGATTTAAATTATGAAGATGATATGCTTGAAAGTGAAAACTTCAGTAAATACTTTGTAAATAATCTATCAAGTATGCTTAAAGACAAAAGTATAGATGAAGCAGCTAATGTAATAGAGTTTTTTAACGAGAGAGGCGATATAAGAGAATTATTTGAAAAGCTTATAGAACAAAGAGCCAGAGAAGCTAGAGAAACTGAAGTGAATGTAATTTTTGGAGATGATTTAGGCATAAAAGAACTTGAAGATTTTAGTTTTGTGTATTCTATTTATAATATAGGCGGTTCTCAAGGAATAATAGGTGTAATGGGGCCTAAAAGAATGGCATATTCTAAAACGATGGGACTTATAAATCATGTAAGTAGAGAGGTGAACAAAGTTCTTAACTTGATAGAAAAAAAAGATAAAAAATAGAAGAATGGAGGCTATGAATGCAAGATAATGAAATAAAGGAAGAGATACTTGAAGAAAAAATAGAAGAGCAAAAAGAGGATATTCCTGAAGCAGAGGAAGTAAAATTGCAAGAAGATTGTGGTTGTGAAGAAAAAAATGAAGAAGAAAATGAGAAAATTATTAAGGATGATGTGGAAAAATTAAAAGCTGAGCTTGAAGATTGGAAGCAATCATATATGAGAAAACAAGCGGATTTTCAAAACTTTAGTAAAAGAAAAGAAAAGGAGTTAGAAGAGCTTAGAAAGTTTTCATCAGAAAAAATAATAACAAAATTTTTAGGAAGTTTGGATAATTTGGAAAGAGCCGTAGAGGCTTCTAGTTCAACAAAAGATTTTGATAGTCTTGTTAAAGGCGTTGAGATGATAATAAGAAATCTTCAGGATATAATAAGTTCTGAAGGAGTAGAAGAAATAAAATCAGTAGGAGAGTATGATCCACAATATCACCACGCTGTTTCGGTTGAAGATAATCCAGATTTTAAAGAAAATGAAATAGTAAGGGTATTACAAAAAGGTTATACAATGAAAGGAAAAGTTATAAGACCGGCTATGGTTACTGTAAAAAAAGCATAGAATAAGTAAAAAAATTTTTGAACAAAAGTAAAATTTTGTTCTGATGTGAATGTTTATAAAAATATTGATATATATAGGAGGAAAAAATGGCAAAAATAATAGGAATTGACTTAGGAACAACAAATTCATGTGTTGCAATTATGGAAGGTGGAACAGCAACAATAATTCCAAACTCAGAAGGGGCAAGAACAACACCTTCAGTAGTAAATATTAAAGAAAATGGAGAAACAGTTGTAGGAGAAATAGCTAAAAGACAAGCGATAACAAATCCAAATTCAACAGTTAGCTCAATCAAAACTCATATGGGTTCTGATTATAAAGTAGAAATTTTTGGGAAAAAATACACTCCACAAGAAATTTCTGCTAAAACATTACAAAAACTAAAAAAGGATGCTGAAGACTATTTAGGAGAAGAAATAAAGGAAGCAGTAATTACAGTTCCAGCTTATTTTACTGACTCTCAAAGACAAGCTACAAAAGATGCTGGAACAATAGCAGGTTTAGAAGTAAAAAGAATAATAAATGAACCAACAGCAGCAGCTTTAGCTTATGGACTTGAAAAGAAGAAAGAAGAAAAAGTTTTAGTATTTGACCTTGGAGGAGGAACATTTGATGTATCTATACTAGAAATATCAGATGGGGTTATAGAAGTTATATCAACAGCTGGAAATAACCATTTAGGTGGAGATGATTTCGACAATGAAATAATAAAATGGCTAGTTGCTGAATTTAAAAAAGAAACTGGAATAGATTTATCAAATGATAAAATGGCATATCAAAGACTTAAAGATGCAGCAGAAAAAGCTAAAAAAGAACTTTCTACATTAATGGAAGCGTCAATATCTCTACCATTTATAACTATGGATGCAACAGGTCCAAAACATTTAGAAATGAAATTGACAAGAGCAAAATTTAATGATCTAACTAAACATCTAGTAGAAGCAACTCAAGGACCTACAAAAACAGCTTTATCTGATGCAGGGCTTTCTGCAAAAGAAATAGATGAAATCTTATTAGTTGGAGGTTCTACAAGAATACCTGCAGTTCAAGAATGGGTAGAATCTTTCTTTGGTAAAAAGCCTAACAAAGGAATTAACCCAGATGAAGTAGTTGCAGCTGGAGCAGCTATCCAAGGTGGAGTATTAATGGGAGATGTAAAAGATGTATTACTTCTTGATGTAACTCCATTATCTTTAGGAATTGAAACATTAGGTGGAGTATTTACTAAAATGATAGAAAAAAATACTACTATACCTGTTAAAAAATCACAAGTTTATTCAACAGCTGTGGACAATCAACCAGCAGTTACAATAAATGTATTACAAGGTGAAAGAGCGAAAGCAGCAGATAACCATAAATTGGGAGAATTTAATTTGGAAGGAATTCCAGCTGCACCAAGAGGTGTCCCACAAATTGAAGTTACATTTGATATAGACGCTAATGGTATAGTTCATGTTTCGGCAAAAGATTTAGGTACAGGAAAAGAAAATACTGTAACAATATCAGGGTCAACTAACTTATCTAAAGAAGAAGTTGAAAGAATGACAAGAGAAGCTGAAGCTAACGCAGAAGAAGATAAAAAATTCCAAGAATTAATAGAAGCTAGAAATAAAGCAGATATGTTAATATCTTCAACTGAAAAATCTTTAAAAGAAAATGGAGATAAAGCAAGTGAAGAAGATAAAAAGAAAATAGAAGCAGCACTAGAAGAACTTAAAAAAGTAAAAGATGGAGATAGCAAAGAAGCAATAGAAAAAGCTATTGAAGCTTTATCGCAAGCTGCTCATAAATTTGCAGAAGAATTATATAAAGAAGCCCAAGCAAAAGCTCAGGCGGCTCAAGGGCAACAAGGTTCAACATCAAGTAAAGATGAAGATGTGGCAGAGGCAGAAGTAGTAGATTAATCTTATTTTTGATAAAATAACTCACTCCCCCGTATAAAGAGAGTTATAAATAGAATAAATGTGACTGTTATATTCAGGAATATTAAAGAATGTAACAGTCCATTTGTCTGTTTAAGATAAAAAATTTTAATATTAAATTAAATATTATAAAGCATTCTTAATAAGAAGTATCAAATTTGTAGATTAATCTTAAAATTATAATATGTAGTTTATTATTAAAAAAAGAGGAGAAAAAAATATGGCAAAAAGAGACTATTATGAAGTCCTTGAAATAACTAAGGGAGCAAGTGAAACAGAAATAAAAAAAGCATACAGAAAAGCTGCAATGAAGTATCATCCAGATAAATTTACCAATGCTTCTGAAAAAGAAAGAAAAGAAGCTGAAGAAAAATTCAAAGAAGCAAATGAGGCTTATCAAGTTTTATCAGACCCACAAAAAAAACAACAGTATGACCAATATGGACATGCAGCTTTTGAACAAGGTGCAGGTGGCTTTGGAGGTGCAGGATTTGATTTTGGAGATATTTTTGGAGATATCTTTGGAAGTGGATTCGGCGGTGGCTTCGGAGGATTTGGTGGTTTTGGAGAATCATCAAGAAGAAGCTATGTAGAAGCTGGAGCTGATTTAAGATATACATTAGAAATAAGTTTGGAAGAAGCAGCTGAAGGTGTAGAAAAAACAATAAAGTATAAGAGAACTGGGAAATGCCATGTATGTAATGGAACAGGAGCAGAAGATAAGCATATGAAAACTTGTCCTAAATGTAATGGAAAGGGGCATATTTTAACACAACAAAGAACAATTTTAGGAGTTATGCAATCTCAAACTGTTTGTCCGGAATGTCATGGAAAAGGTGAAATTCCAGAAAAAAGATGTAAAGCTTGTAATGGAAGCGGATTGGAAAAAGAAACAGTTGAAAAGAAAGTAAATATACCAGCTGGTATAGATGATGGTCAAAAATTAAAATTTACAGGTATGGGAGAAGCAAGTGCATCAGGTGGTCCTAATGGTGATTTATATGTACTTATAAAAATAAAAAAACACGATATTTTTGAAAGAGATGAACAAGATTTATATTGTGAAGTGCCAATATCGTATTCTATGGCTGTATTGGGAGGAGAAATCGAAATTCCAACTTTATCAGGAAAGAAAACTATAAGAATACCTGAAGGAATGGAAAGTGGAAAATCTTTAAAAGTTAGAGGCGAAGGAATAAAATCTTTAAGAAGTGGATATAAGGGAGATATTATAGTTAGAATAATTATAGAAACTCCTAGAAATCTGACTGATAAACAAAAAGAATTATTGCAAAAATTTGAAGAAAGTTTAAATGATAAAAATTATGAAAAGAAAACTAGTTTTTTTAAGAAAGTAAAAAAGTTTTTTAAGAATGCAAAAGATCAATTAGAAAAAGAAATTGAAAATATAGTTGACTAAGTCAAAAATAAATAATAGAATAAGTTTTAAAAATAAAAGAGGCTGTTATGAATTTCATTATAGAATTCAACAGCCCCAATTTTTATTTTAAGATTTAGATGAGGTAACAAAATGAAAGAATACAGACCATCAATACTATTTAAAAATAGGCACATTAATACAATATTTCCTACATACTTTAGAAAAGTGAATGTGAAATATGAAAGAGAAAGAATTAATTTAAAAAATAAAGATTTCTTAGATTTTGATTGGATAAAAAATAATAGTACAAAATTAATAATTTTATGTCATGGTTTAGAAGGAAGTTCAGAGAGTCATTATATAAAAGCATTTTCAAAATATTTTTCAGAAAGAAATTGGGATATTCTGGCTTTAAACTATAGATCATGTAGTGGAGAAGTGAATAGGAGTCCAAATTATTATGTATCTGGAAAAGGTGATGAAATTGATATTGCACTGGATTATTCAAAAAAATATGAAAATATTATATTGGCTGGTTTTAGTTTAGGAGCGAACAAAGTCTTACATTATATGGGGAATACAGAAAATAAATTGGAAAGTATAAAGGGAGCTTTTGTAGTTTCACCACCCTGTGATTTGTATGGAAGTTCAATTATGATGAATAAAGGTATAAACAAAATATATGCTAATTTCTTTTTAAAACAATTAAAAGAAAAAGTTTTTCAGAAAATAAAAAAATATCCGGATATTTTTTTAAATTCAAATGTATCTATTGAAAAAGCATTGAAAGCTAAAACTTTGATTGAGTTTGATGATGAATTTACAGCTAAAGTAAATGGGTATAAGGATGCATTTGAGTATTATACTAAAAATAGTTCAATTTATAGTCTATGTAAAATAGATAAACCTTGCCATATAGTGACGGCATTAGACGATCCTATGATGAGTAAAACATGCTACCCGACAGATGCAGTAAAGAAAAATAAAAATTTAAGTTTAAATACACCTAAATTTGGAGGGCATGTATCTTATGCTTCAATATCAGAGGAATATTGGTTAGAAAAATATGCATATGAGTATATAGAAACAAAAATACTAAAAAAATAACATTATAATTTTAATATTCCTAAAAAAATAAGCTAGAAAAAAATAAAAATAGATATATAATAAAAGAGAATACTAATAAAAATATGGAGATGTTAAGATGAGAGAAAGCCAGGCTAAATTATCATTGATACTAGCAACATTTATATTTGGAACAATAGGAATATTCGTACATTACATAAATATGCCTACAACCATAATTGCTATTGTAAGAGGTTTTATAGGATCACTTTTTCTAATAGCTTTATCCAAATATAGAGGAGAAAAAATATCTGGAAAATCCATAAAGAATAATTTTAAATATCTCTTGTGTTCAGGTGTTTTAATAGGTTTAAATTGGATATTTTTATTTGAAGCTTATAAATATACAACTGTTGCAATAGCAACTTTGTGTTGCTACTTAGCACCTATTTTTATAATGTTGGGCTCTCCTTTTATATTGAAAGAAAAATTAAGTAAAGTGAATATAATTTGTATATTAGTCGCTCTCTTGGGAATGTTTTTTATATCTGGTATTTTTGATGGTTTAAATTTAGCTACCGGTAATTTTAAAGGGATTTTATTGGGGGTTATGTCAGCCATTTGTTATGCAGCTGTAATATTTATAAATAAGTCTTTAAAAAATATTTCTGCTAACGATATGACAATAGTTCAATTATTTGTTGCTGGAATTGCATTTTTACCCTATGCATTGATAACTAAAAATAATATAGTAATTAATTTTAATATAATATCGATAATATTATTACTTATTTTAAGTATGCTTCACACGGGTTATGCATACGCTCTATATTTTAAATGTGTCAATACTTTAAAAACACAGACGGTAGCAATATATAGTTATATTGATCCAATTGTTGCGATAATTTTATCGACAATAATATTGAAACAAAAAATGAGTTTTTTGAATATGATTGGTGCTATTTTAATTTTAGGTTCAACTTTTGTAAGTGAATTTTTAGAAAATAAAAAAGGTTAAAAGTAAAAGTTTAGTTTCCTTGTTGTTTTATATAGACAACAAGGATTTTTTATTAGCTTTATTTTTAATAATAATATATAATACAATCATTATGAAAAAATTTTGGAGGCTATCTATGTTGGAAGAACTAATTGAGAAATTTGGTGAAAAATTTGGAGTACTAGAAAACATAAAAACTTATTTTTCACCGGGAAGAGTAAATTTAATAGGAGAACATACAGATTACAATGGAGGTTTTGTATTTCCTTGTGCCTTAGATTTTGGAACTTATGCAGTTGCAAGAAAAAGAGAAGATAAACTTTTTAGAATGTATTCAAAAAATTTTGAAAATTTAGGAATAATTGAATTTAATTTAGATAATTTAACCTATGATAAAAAAGATGATTGGGCAAATTACCCAAAGGGAGTTATAAAAACTTTTTTAGATAAAGGGTATGTAATAGATAGAGGTATGGATATTCTATTTTTTGGGAATATTCCAAATGGTGCAGGTCTATCTTCATCTGCTTCAATAGAAGTTTTAGTGGCTGTAATATTAAAAGATTTATTCAAATTGAGTATTGATATGGTAGAAATGGTAAAATACTGCCAAATAGCAGAAAATAAATTTATTGGAGTGAATTCCGGAATAATGGATCAATTTGCTGTGGGTATGGGGAAAAAGGACCATGCAATATTATTGGATTGTAATACTTTAACATATGAATATGTACCAATTAAGTTAGAGGATATGAGTATAGTAATAGCCAATACAAATAAGAAAAGAGGTCTTGCTGATTCTAAATATAATGAAAGAAGAGCAAGCTGTGAAGCGGCAGTTGCACAGTTGAATAAAAATAACATAGATATAAAATATTTAGGAGAATTATCAGTTGCGAAGTTTGAAGAGGTAAAACATTTCATTAAAGATGAAGAACAATTGAAAAGAGCAAATCATGCAGTTAGAGAAAATGAAAGAACAAAACTTGCTGTTGAAGTTTTAAAAGCAGGAGATATAGAAAGTTTTGGGAAATTGATGAATGATTCTCATATTTCATTGAGAGATGACTATGAAGTAACTGGGCTAGAACTAGATTCACTTGTCAAAGCAGCTTGGGATGAAGAAGGAACTGTTGGTTCTCGTATGACTGGTGCTGGTTTTGGAGGATGTACAGTAAGTATAGTAAGAAATAAAAATTTGAAAACTTTTATAGCTAATGTGGGCAAAAAATATAAGGAAAAAACTGGGCTAGAAGCTAGTTTTTATGTGGCAAATGTAGGTGCGGGAGCAGACATATTAAAATAGGAAAATAGGAGTGAATGATGATATACACTTACATAGAACAACTTATAAATTATGGAATAAAAAATTCTTTGATTGAAGAGGAAGATAAAATAGTAGTAAAAAATGAAATTATGAATCTTTTGAATTTAAAAGATTGGATAGGACCTAAAGAAATAAATTTTGCAATTCCTGAATATCCACAAGATATTTTAAATAAAATATGTGACTGGGCAGTATCTGAAAAAATTATAGAAAATGGTATAGGAGATAGAGATTTATTTGATACTTTACTTATGGGAAAAATGACTCCTTATCCAAGAGAAGTTATAGCTAAATTCAGAAATCTGGCAGCAGAAAAAATTGAGAATGCAACAGAGGATTATTATAAATTTTCTAAGAAAACAAATTATATAAGGACAGATAGAATAGCCAAGAATTTGTATTGGCTTTCTCCAACAGAATATGGAGATTTAGAAATAACAATAAATTTATCAAAACCTGAAAAAGATCCAAAGGAAATTGAAAGAGAAAAATCTATGGCAAAGACAAACTACCCGAAATGTTTACTTTGCTATGAAAATATTGGTTTTTCTGGAACATTGACACATCCTGCCAGACAAAATCACAGAGTAATTCCTTTAGACTTGGCAGGGGAAAAATGGTATTTTCAATACTCACCTTATGTTTATTACAATGAACACGCAATTATATTTTGCTCAGAGCATAGAGATATGAAAATAGATAGAGCTGCATTTAAAAGACTTGCAGATTTTATAACAGAATTTCCACATTATTTCTTAGGTTCAAATGCAGATTTGCCAATAGTGGGAGGATCAATTTTAAGCCACGATCACTATCAAGGAGGTAGACATGAATTTCCTATGGCAAAGGCTGAACTAGAAAGGAAAATTGAATTTAAAGATTATCAGGAAGTTGAAGCTGGCATAGTAAAATGGCCAATGTCAGTAATAAGGTTGAGAGCCTTGGATAAGAATAAATTAATAAGCTTGGCAGATAAAATTTTAAGTAAATGGAGAGATTATTCAGATGAGGAAGTTGGAGTTTTGGCATATTCTGATGATAAGCCACATAATACTATAACACCAATATCTAGAAGAAGAGGAAAATACTATGAATTTGATTTAGTTCTTAGAAATAATAGGACAGATGAAAGTAATCCGCTAGGAATTTTTCATCCACATGCAGAATATCATAATATTAAAAAAGAAAATATAGGACTTATTGAAGTTATGGGACTTGCAGTTCTTCCTGGCAGGCTTAAAGATGAGATGAGGAAAATCGCTAAATATCTAAAAGAAAACTTATTAGATGAAATAAAAAATGATAAGGACACAGCAAAACATTACGAATGGGTAAGTAAATTTTATAAAAAATATGAAAAAATAAATAATTTTTCTGAAGAGAATATTATAAAAAATATTCTGAATGTAGAAATAGGGATAACTTTTGCTAAAGTTTTAGAAAATGCCGGGGTGTTTAAAAGAAACGAACAAGGTCAGAAAGCATTTTTAAAATTTATAGATGAGGTCAACAGATAGGAGGAATAATGGCAGTATTAGTTTGTGGTGGAGCAGGATATATAGGAAGTCATGTGGTAAAATTATTAGTTGAAAATGGAAAAGAAGTTGTTGTTGCTGATAATTTAGAAACTGGGCATGTAGATGCAGTAGACGAAAAAGCTATTTTAGAATTAGGAGATTTAAAAGATGAAGAATTTTTAGATAGAATTTTTTCAAAACATAAAATAGATGGTGTTATAGATTTTGCAGCTTTTTCTCTAGTTGGAGAAAGTGTTACTGAACCTTTAAAATACTTTGAGAATAATTTTTATGGAACACTATGTTTATTAAAAGCTATGAAGAAATATAATGTAAATAATATTGTTTTCTCCTCTACAGCTGCAACTTACGGAGAAGCAGAAAATATGCCAATACTTGAAACGGATAGAACAGAACCAACAAATCCATATGGAGAAAGTAAATTAGCTGTTGAAAAAATGTTTAAGTGGTCAGCCAATGCATATGGATTAAAATATACTGTACTTAGATACTTTAATGTGGCAGGAGCTTATCCGACTGGAGAAATAGGAGAGGCACATAGCTGTGAAACACATTTAATTCCTATAATATTACAAGTTGCTTTGGGACAAAGAGAAAAGATAGGAATTTATGGGGATGACTATCCGACAGAAGATGGAACTTGTATAAGAGATTATATACATGTAATGGATTTAGCTGAAGCTCATTTATTGGCTTTAGATAGATTATTAAAGGGTGGAGATAATCAAACATTTAATTTAGGGAATGGAGAAGGATTTTCTGTAAAACAAGTTATAGAAGTTGCAAGAAAAGTGACAGGACACGCTATACCTGCTGAAGTTTCTCCAAGAAGAGCTGGAGATCCAGCAAAGTTAGTAGCATCATCTGAGAAAGCGACTAAGATACTTAATTGGAAACCAAAGTATGACAGTTTAGAACAAATTATTGAATCTGCTTGGAGATGGCATAAAAATAATCCAAATGGATATGAAGATTAGTAAATGATGAGGGGTATAAAAATCCCTCATTTTATTTTTTGTCATATTTCAATATAAGAATGCTATTATAATGTATTTTTTTATACAAAAAAACTATAAAATATCATATCATTTACAAAAATTCTTTAAAAATATTCATACTTGTGATAAAATTAATATTAAAATAAAAAATATTTACAATAAGGAGATTGTTATGGAAAAAAGAGTTAGAACAAGAGTAGCTCCATCGCCTACTGGAGATCCGCATGTAGGAACAGCATACATAGCATTATTTAATATAGGGTTTTCTGCATCTCATGGTGGAGATTTTATTTTAAGAATAGAAGATACGGATAGAACTAGATATACAGAAGGTTCAGAACAAATGATATTTGATTCTTTAAAATGGTTGGGGCTAGACTATTCTGAAGGCCCAGATGTTGGAGGAGCTTATGGACCATACAGACAATCAGAAAGATTTGATTTATACGGGAAGTATGCAAAAGAATTAGTTGAAAAAGGAGGAGCATACTATTGCTTCTGTGATCATGAAAGACTAGAAAATTTAAGAGAAAGACAAAAAGCTATGGGTAAGGCACCAGGATATGATGGACATTGTAGATCACTTTCTCAAGAAGAAATAGACGCAAAAATTGCAGCCGGAGTGCCTTATGTTATAAGATTAAAAATGCCTTATGAAGGAGAAACTGTAATTCATGATAGATTAAGAGGAGATGTAGTTTTTGAAAATAGTAAAATAGATGATCAAGTTTTACTAAAAGCTGATGGATACCCAACATATCATTTAGCAAATATAGTTGACGACCACTTAATGGGAATAACTCATGTTATTAGAGCAGAAGAATGGATACCGTCAACACCAAAACATATTCAGTTATATAAAGCATTCGGTTGGGAAGCGCCTGAATTTATACATATGCCTCTTTTAAGAAATGATGATAGGACTAAAATATCGAAAAGAAAGAATCCAGTTTCATTAATCTGGTATAGAGAAGAAGGTTATTTAAAAGAAGGTCTTATTAATTTCTTAGGGCTAATGGGATATTCATATGGGGATAATCAAGAAATATTTAGTCTTGAAGATTTTAAGAAGAATTTCAATATAGATAAAGTTTCTCTTGGTGGGCCAGTATTTGATTTGGTAAAACTTGGTTGGGTAAATAACCAACAAATGAAACTAAAAGATTTAGATGAGTTAACAAGATTAACTATTCCTTTCTTTGTTAAAGAAGGATACTTGACTGATGAAAATGTTTCAGAAAAAGAATTTGAATCTTTAAAGAAAATAGTAGAAATAGAAAGAGAAGGAGCTAAGACATTAAAAGAATTAGCTAAAAATTCTAAATTTTTCTTTGCAGATGAATTTTCTTTACCTGAATTAGCAGAGGATATGGATAAAAAAGAAAGAAAAGGAATTGAAAGACTTTTAGGGTCTTTAGAAGATGAAGCAGGTAAAAATCTATAAAAGCTCTTATAGGAAAACTTGAAAATTGGAATGGAAATGAATTTACAGCTGAAGAAGCAAAAGATTTACTACATTCTTTATTGGATGAAATTGAAGGGGGTCCAGGAAAAGTATTCATGCCATTAAGAGCAGTTTTAACAGGACAACCTAGAGGAGCTGACTTGTATAATATATTATATGTGATAGGAAAAGAAAGAGCTTTAAAAAGAATAAAAAATACAGTGGCAAAGTATAATATTGTTTTATAAAAGCATAAAGATTAGAGATAACTAAGAATTTAAAAAGATTTTTAGTTATCTTTTTTTAGAAGCTGTTAACAACAAAATAAAAATAAAATTTAAGAGGAGAAAAGGAAGTGAGTATTAGTAATTTTTTTAAAATTGAACAATATGGAAGCAGCATAAAAAAAGAAATTATAGCGGGGACTACCAATTTTTTAACAATGGCATATATACTTGGAGTAAATACAGTAATATTAACAGCTTCAGGCATGGATTTTAATTCTGTCTTTTTAGCAACGGCAATTTCATCAGCAATAGCATGTTTTGTGATGGGATTATATGCCAATGCACCGTTGGGATTGGCACCTGGGATGGGTTCAAATTCTTTTTTTACATTTGTTGTTGTAAAATTATATGGATATAGCTATCAAGAAGCTTTAGCCATGGTATTTTTATCTGGGACATTTTTTATTATACTTTCTTTAACAGGTATAAGAGATAAAATAATAAATTCAATTCCAGAAAATTTAAAACAGAGCATAGGAGCAGGAACAGGGTTTTTTATAGCACTTATAGGATTAGTTAAAGCTGGGATAGTAGTGGATAGTCCAGCCACTTTAATAACCTTAGGAAATTTGAAAAATCCAACTGTATTATTGGCTGTGTTTGGTTTTCTTATTACTATAGTATTTATAAGTAAAAAGCTAGAAGCAGCAGTATTTTTTGGACTTTTGGTAACGGCGATAATAGGAGTAATACTTGGAAAATTTGGAATTGAAGGTATGCCAATTTTTGCAGATGAAATTGTTAAAGTTAATACATCTTTGAACCATTTTGGAGATTTTATAATAGGTTTAAAAAGTTTAATAAATAAACCCGATGCAATATTCTTAATTTTCACATTTTTCTTTGTTGATTTTTTTGATACTGCTGGAACATTAGTTGCAATAACAAATAAAATAACAACAAGCACAGAAAGAAAATATGAGATGAAAAAAATGTTATTTAGTGATGCCGTTGGAACAGTAGTAGGAGCAGTTTTAGGAACTTCAACGGTAACAACTTTAACTGAATCTACAAGTGGAGTGGCTGCAGGAGGAAGAACAGGATTGACAGCAATAGTGACAGGACTATGGTTTTTAATAGCTTCAATGTTTACACCACTTGTTTCAATAGCAGCTCCCATATTAGTAAATGGAATATATTTAGAGCCAATTATAGCTCCATCACTTATATGTGTAGGTATACTCATGGCAACGCAGCTTGCTGATATTGAATGGAATGATTTTTCAGCTGCAGCTTCAGGATTTACAACTATTATAATGATGGTATTAACATATTCTATACCTAATGGAATAGCAGCAGGCTTTATAGTATATGTATTTTCAAAATTGTTTACAAATAAAGTAAAGGAAATAAAACTTAGTGTTTGGACAATGTTTGCATTATTTATTTTACATTTCATAATAAAATAAAAAATAGGGGTGTAAAAACTCCTATATTTTTTTTCTATAAGTTGAAAAAAAATAATTATTTATGATATAATTAGGATGAAATTTTTTTCAATTTAATGGAGGTTTAATTGATTTTAATTTTATTAGCTGAAATTATTTTGATTTCAAGCATTATATTTTGACTAAAAACAAAGTTCTTTAAAAAATTAAATATTTTTATAAAAGTCATTATTTGTATAGTTATAGGACTAATTTTATTTATAATTTTATATTTTATATTTTTAATATTAGCTTTTTCCTATTATGATATATGATATTTAAAAAAGTTGGAGGTAAAGTGGAAATATTATTCCCTATATTACTGATGATAATATTTATTTTAATTATCTCAGTAGGTTTAAATAGAACAATACAAATTTTACCTGCCCTAATAATTTTCGGATTATTATTTGGGATTTTTGGGTGGGTAATAGTAAATTTCTTTTGGGTATTTGTGATAATTTGGTTGATAAGAAAATTAACTACACCAAAATCAGCTCAAAGAAAAACATATTATAAAACATATACAACAAAGGATGCTGAAGAGTTTTTTAGACAGTTTTATGGTCAAGGCAGATATCACGATACTGGATATCAAAATTATGGTGGATATAATAACAATCAAAGCTATAATACAAATACTTGGACAATAAATAAAGATGAATATTATAAAGAATTGGGTGTTGAAAAAAGCTGTACTAAAGAAGAACTTAGAAAAGCATACTTAAAGAAAGTAAAAGAAAATCATCCGGATAGATTTACTAATGCAAGTGAACAAGACAAAAAATATCATGAAGAAAAGTTGAAAAAAATAAATGAGGCTTATGATAATCTTATAAAGGATTTTTCATAGCAAATTGGAGGAATTCGATGGCTTTAAAGGCAATTATTATGGCTGCTGGAAAAGGAACTAGAATGAAATCTAACACTTCAAAGGTAATGCATTTAGCACATGGGAAACCGATTGTAAAAAGAATAATTGAAGCATTAAACTCCCTTGAAGTAGAAGAAAATATTTTGATTTTAGGCCATAAAAAAGAACAAATTTTGGAGTATTTTGGGAATGATATTAGCTATGTAGTGCAAGAAGAACAATTGGGAACAGGTCATGCAGTATTACAGGCAAAGGAAAAATTAGTTGGATATGATGGAGATGTAATAATCTTAAATGGTGATGTACCGTTATTAAGAGCAAAAACCTTAAAAGAATTGTATACTCTTTATCTTGAAAATAAAGTTGATGGGATAATTTTGACAGCTAACTTTGAAAATCCTTTTAGCTATGGAAGAATTTTGACAGAAGCTGGTAAAGTTACAGGAATAGTTGAAGAAAAGGATGCAACTGAAGAACAAAAGAAGATAAAAGAAGTAAATGCAGGAGTGTATATATTTAAAGCACAGGATTTATTATATGCTTTAGATAGAATAGACAACAAGAATGAGAAAGGGGAGTATTATTTGACAGATGTGATAAAAATATTATCACAAGCAGGGAAAAAAGTAATTTCTCATTCGTTGGAAGATAGCATGGAAATCCAAGGAGTGAATTCAAAAGTTGAGTTAGCATTGACTTCAAAGGTTTTAAGAGATAGAAAAAATAACAAATTGATGGAGAGTGGGGTTATACTTATTGATCCTAATACAACATATATAGATGATGAAGTAACAATAGGTATGGATTCAATAATATATCCGAATGTTATAATTCAAGGAAATACTGAAATTGGAGAAAATTGTGAAATTTTACCAAATACTAGAATTATAGATAGTAAAATTCACACAAATGTCAAAATAGAAAGTTCTGTCATAGAAGAAAGTATAATTGAAGATGGAGCAACTATTGGTCCATTTGCTCATTTAAGACCAAAAAGTCATTTAAAAGAAAATGTACATATAGGAAACTTTGTAGAAACTAAGAAATCTACATTGGAAAAAGGTGTAAAAGCTGGACATTTAACATATTTAGGTGATGCCCATATCGGTGAAAAAACTAACATAGGTGCAGGAACAATAACTTGTAACTATGATGGAAAAAATAAATTTAAAACAGTTATAGGGAAGAATGTATTTATTGGAAGCGATACTATGCTTGTTGCACCAGTTACAATTGGAGATTCGGCTGTCACAGGAGCAGGGTCTGTAATAACTAAAGATGTACCTAATAATGCTCTTGGAGTTGAAAGAGCAAAGCAAATAATAAAGGAAGGATGGAAAAAGGAAAATGAATAGTTGTTTTAGTAATGTGAAGATTTTTGCAGGAAATTCAAATTTAGAATTAGCTAAAAGAGTAGCTGAAAAATGTGGATTGGAATTAGGAAAATCAGAAATTCTTAGATTTAAAGATGGTGAAATTTATATTGAAATTGAAGAGACAGTTAGAGGTAGAGATGTATTTGTTGTACAATCAACTTCTGAACCAGTAAATGAAAATATAATGGAGCTATTAATTTTTGTTGATGCTTTAAAAAGAGCGTCTGCTAAAACAATAAATGTAATAATCCCTTATTATGGATATGCTAGACAAGATAGAAAATCAAAGCCAAGAGAACCAATTACTTCTAAACTTGTTGCAAATTTATTAACAACAGCAGGAGTAAACAGAGTTGTAACTATGGATTTACATGCTGATCAAATCCAAGGTTTCTTTGATATACCTGTTGACCATATGCAAGCTCTTCCTTTAATGGCAAATTATTTTAAAGAAAGAGGATTTTGTGGAGACAAAGTTGTAGTTGTATCTCCTGATATTGGTGGAGTAAAAAGAGCTAGAAAATTAGCGGAAAAATTAGATTGTAAAATAGCAATAATTGATAAAAGAAGACCTAAACCAAATATGTCAGAAGTTATGAATTTAATAGGTGAAGTAGAAGGAAAAATTGCTATATTTATAGATGATATGATAGATACAGCAGGAACAATAACTAATGGAGCGGACGCTATCTTAGAAAGAGGAGCTGTTGAAGCTTATGCATGTTGTTCACACGCAGTTTTCTCAGATCCAGCAGTTGAAAGACTTGAAAAAAGTGGATTGAAAGAAGTTATAGTTACAGATTCTATTTGCTTACCAGAAAGAAAAAGAATAGGAAAAGTAAAGATAATATCTGTTGATACTATTTTTGCCAACGCAATAGAAAGAATCATAAGTAATAAGTCAGTATCAGAATTGTTTGGATAGGATTATTATGAATTTGGAAGATAATTTACAAATAAAGAGAAAATTATTAGAAGGGGCATTATTAATTTATCCAACAGATACTGTTTATGGTTTAGGAGCTGTAATAGATAATGAAGAATCATTGAAAAAAATCTATGAAGCTAAGAGTAGAGCATTCTCATCTCCCCTTATAGCATTGGTAAGTTCAGTAGATAAAATTGAAAAAATAGCCCATATAGATGAAAAAAATGAAAGAATGGTAAAAGAACTGGCAAAGAATTTTTGGCCCGGAGCATTGACTATAATCTTGAAAAAGAAAGATATAGTTCCAGGTATTATGGTTTCAAATGGAGATACAGTAGGTATAAGAATTCCGGATTTAAAAATTTCATTAGATATTATTGAAATGGCAGGAGGGATACTTGCAACTACTAGTGCCAATATTTCTGGTGAACCAAGCCCAAGATCATATGCAGAATTAACTGATGAAATAAAATCAAGAGTTGATATTGTAATAGATGGAGGAGAATGTAAAATAGGTGAGGTATCCACAATAATTGATTTAACAAAATCAATACCTAAAATATTAAGAAAGGGTGCTATAAGTACAGAAGAAATAAAAAAAATTATCGGAGAAGTAGAGGTGTAGGAATGAAAGCAAGAGTTAATCCTGGAACAATGAGTCCTATGGAAATGAATAATATTTCATCTATGATGGGAATGATGAACAGTATTCAAAAAATAGGAAAAGGGAAAAGAAAATATTCAGTAAAATTAGAAAAAGGTGATAAAAAGCTTCTTGTAAAATTTATAGATGAAGCGAAAAAACAGTTTTCAGGGACAACATCAACAGACCAATATGCAGGAGTGTATGGATTTTTGAATTATGTTGGAGAAACTGCAGCTAATAAAGATACAACTGAATTAAAAGTTAGTTTTGAAGAATATGAATTTTTAAAGAAAATGTTAATTGATTCAGTAAAAGGTATGGAAAAAATGCAATTTTTCTGGTATCAATTTATAAGAAAAGCTATGGTTAAAATTTTAACTAAGCAATATAAGGAACTTCTAAAAAAGTTTAAGTAAATTAAAAATGCGACTGATGTCGCATTTTTTTTATAACTTATTACACAAAAATTCTTTTAACTCTTCTTCCAAGACTCGTCATGATGTCCCAAGTGCAAAGTTCGGGAATATTTAGACTGTCGATTATATCTCTGTTAATGACAGTAACTTCATCTCCAATTTTTATAGAATTTACAAATTCAGAAGGAATTTTAATCATAGTCATATCCATGCAAATATTTCCAATAATTTCACATTTTATGTTATTTACTAATACATAGCTACCTTTACTTAAATATTTTTTCATTCCGTCGGCATAACCCATTGGTAAGATAGCGTAGGTTTCATTTGCCTTTAACTTGTAATGTCTACCATATGAAACAAATGAATCTTTAGAAGCTTTTTTTATATGTATTATTTTTGTTTTTATAGTAAAAACATTTAGTAAACGAGGATCTTTTTTATCACCAGAAAAACCATACATACCAAGTCCAGCTCTAGCTAAATTTCCTACTATATACTCAGAAAAATTTGTCATTCCGGCACTATTTGAAATGTGAATATATTCTAGATTGCAATCCAAACATGCGTCTTTAAATTTATTTATTTGTTCAAGAGTGAATGAATAAGAGCTATCTGTTATTGGTGCAGCATCAGAAAGGTGTGAAAATATGCCTTTTAAATTAAGATTATTGTTTTTACAAAAAGTAATGGCTTGTTTGATTTCATTTAAGTTGAAGCCTAGTCTTGTCATACCTGTATCAACTTTTAATTGAAAAGGAACAGAGAGATTGTTATTTTTAATAAATTCCAAAGTTTCAAATGAACTAATTGATAAATGAATATCTTTTTGTTTTTGTGCTTCAATATAGTCCTCTTCAAAAGAAGCACCTAAAACTAGAATTTTTTCTTCAATTTTAGCATTTCTTAGTTCTAAAGCTTCTTCAAAATTTGCAACTCCGAAAAAATGAACACCTGCATCTTTTAAAATTTTTGATACCTCTACTGCACCCAACCCATAAGCGTTTGCTTTAACTACACCTAAGATTTCTCTGTTATTTGCCATTTTTCTTAGTTGACTGATATTAAATTTTAAGTTTTTTGTATTTACTTCCACCCAAGCTCTCATAAAATCCTCCTAATAAAAAAAATCAAAATAAAAAGAAGTCTATTTTAATAAAACTTCTTTTTTATTTAAAAATTACTTAGAACCGAAAGATCCTAATTTTTTAGTAGCATTATCTATAAAATTTTTAAATACTTTTTCAGAAATAGTTCCTATTTCACTTTTATTAACAGCAAGTAGTGAATAAATTTTAGAACTATCTTCCCAAGCACCTTTTTGAGTTACTTTTTTCATTATTAAATCAGTAGCGTAATTTGATAAATCAGAAGTTACAGGAGATACAATACTTTTTGAAAAAGCATCCATTCCATCTAATTGACTTTTATATAAACTGTCAACTTCTTTTTTTATTTGACTTCTTAAATCTGCAGAAGCATCTTTATTTGCTTGTGATTGAGCAACAATAGAACCGCTTTTTGAAATAGAAGCAGAAGTTAAAGAGTATAATTCAGTTTCAGGATTAACTCTTGAAGCTACAGCTTCTTGAATAGCTGTAGGAGCAGATGAATTAGATGAAAGTTTAGGGATCATACTGTTAATTGATGAACAACTAGTTATTAATAAAGTGGAAAAAGCTAATAAAAATAATCTATTTTTAATCATAATTATCCTCCTAAAATATTTTCCTACATTATAACATAATAAACGAAAATAAAAAAGAGCTATTAGTTCTAATAGCTCTTAATTTTTTTACTATCCTTTTATATCGTTTTTACAAGCACCAGTTTCAAGATATTCTTTTAAGTTTTCAAAAGAAGTTTCTATCATATTTGATGCAGCTTCATCAGTGTAAGAACCAACATGAGGAGTTACTAAAACTCTTGGGTATAAATCAAGTAATCTTTGGAATGTAGGGAATTTTAGTTTAAACTCAACTTCCTTATCTGAGAAGTTTTTAAAGAAGTAATTAACTTCTCCTTCTATTGTATCTATTCCTGCACCCATTAAATGACCACTTTCAAGTGCTTCAATAACTGCTTCAAGATCCATTAATTCTCCTCTGGCAGTATTAATTAAGATAGAATTTTTCTTCATTTTTGCTAGGAACTCTTTAGTTATTACTTTTCCATTTTCTTTTATATAAGGAGCATGAATAGATATTACATCAGAGTTTCTTACTAATTCATCTAAAGAAACTTGTGTAACTATATCATCAATACCTTCTTTAGGAAACATGTCATATCCTAAAACATTTGCACCAAGCCCTTTGAATAATTTAGCGGCAGTGAAACCGATTTTTCCAAGTCCTATTATTCCAACATTACAATTTCTAATTTCTCTAGCAAACATATATGGATCAACAGTAAAATCTCTGTTTTCAAATTTTACAGCAGTATGAGGAAGTGCTCTTAGTAGTGACATAGCCATTGATACAGCTAACTCAGCAATTGCATTTGGTGAGTAAAAAGGAACATATGCTAATTTAAAACCTAATTCTTTAGCATATTTTACATCTATATGATTAGTTCCAACTGTTCTAGTGAAAAGATATTTTACACCATAACTTTTATACATATCTAAAACTTCTTTATTTGCAAAACAATTTCCACGTAAAACAACACATTCAAATCCTTTTGCTTTTTCGGCAGTTTCTTTACTATTTAAATAATCTGGAATTAATTCTATTTCGTGATTAAATTTTTTATTTAATTCGTTAAATAAAGGAACTTCAACCTCTCTTACACCATAAAATAAAATTTTCATAAAAATCCTCCTTCTATAATAATTATAATAATTTACTTTGTAATCAATTATAACATAAATAAAAAAAATATAAGACCTAAAAAAATATAAAGTAAGATAGAAAAAATTAATCAAAAAATAAAATTTTTCAAATTGTAGAATAAATGCTAGGTATGCTGCTTTTTATATATAATAATCATAAATTTTATGAATATAAAAAACGAAAATAATTAAGTTTTTATATAAAAATTAAGTCAAAAACAGTACAAAAAGATAAAAAAAGAAAAAATAATTTTCTTCTTGACATATTTTTTAAAAATGTTAAAATTAACTTAAAATGAAATATAAGATAAAAATAAAAATTAAGAATTATATTTTTTAAGGAGGAGTAACAATGAGTAAAGAAACTTTAAACCCACTATTAAGTGCACAAGCACAAGTAAAAAAAGCGTGTGATGCATTAGGAGCAAATCCAGCTGTATATGAGTTATTGAAAGAACCACAAAGAATAATAGAAATCTCTATACCAGTTAAAATGGATGACGGTTCTATAAAAACATTCAAAGGATATAGATCAGCTCACAATGATGCAGTAGGACCTTACAAAGGAGGAATAAGATTCCATCCAGCTGTTAACGCTGACGAAGTAAAAGCTCTTTCAATTTGGATGAGTATTAAATGTCAAGTTACAGGAATTCCTTATGGTGGAGGAAAAGGAGGAATTACTGTTGATCCTTCAGAATTATCTAAAAGAGAATTAGAACAATTATCTAGAGGATGGGTAAGAGGAATGTTCAGATATTTAGGAGAAAAACTAGATATCCCAGCTCCAGATGTAAATACAAATGGACAAATCATGGCATGGATGCAAGATGAATACAATAAATTAGCAGGAGAACAAACTATAGGAGTTTTCACAGGAAAACCATTAACTTATGGAGGATCTCAAGGAAGAAATGAAGCAACAGGATTTGGAGTTGCTGTAATAACTAGAGAAACTTTAAAAGCAGTAGGAATGGATATTTCTAAAGCAACTGTAGCAGTTCAAGGATTTGGAAATGTTGGAAAATATACAGTAAAAAATATCATTAAATTAGGTGGAAAAGTAGTAGCAGTTGCTGAATTTGAAAAAGAAAGAGGAGCTTTTGCTGTTTATAAAGCAGAAGGATTTACTTTTGAAGAATTAGAAGCTGCAAAAGCTGCAGGAAGCATAACAAAAGCTGCAGGAGCAAAAACAATAACTATGGATGAATTCTGGGCATTAGATGTTGACGCTATCAACCCTTGTGCTTTAGAAAATGCAATTAAAGAACATGAAGCTAATTTAATAAAAGCTAAAGTTATAGCTGAAGGTGCAAATGGACCAGTTACTCTAGAAGCTGACGAAATCCTTTATAAAAAAGGTGTAGTAGTTGCTCCAGATATACTAGCAAATGCTGGTGGAGTTACAGTATCTTATTTTGAATGGGTACAAAACTTATATGGATACTACTGGACAGAAAAAGAAGTAGAAGAAAAAGAAGAAAGAGCAATGGTAGATGCGTTCAACCCAATTTGGGAAATGAAAGTTGCTAAAAATGTTTCTTTCAGACAAGCAACTTATATGAAATCTATCGATAGAATAGCAAAAGCTATGGAAGTTAGAGGATGGTTATAATCAAAAATTGATTAATTCTAAAGTTAATTGATAGTATAAGGGTGGTCTATTTTATAGACCACTTTTTTTCTATAAGATTTATAAAATAGAAATTTTTTAAAGAAGAACATATAAAAAATAAATATTAATTTTATATTTAATATATAATTTAAAAAAAAAACGAAATAAAAAACTAGAAAAAAAATAAAAAAAATAGTATTATTATATAGACAATGATATGCAGTTATAATAATTATAACAGTTCTTAAAACAAACATTTTTTTCTAGATTTGAAAATAAAAAAGAAAAGAAAAATTAAAAATATAATTATTATAAACAAAAGAAAACTGTATAACTAAAAAAGGAGGAAATATATGTGGACATCTCAAACTATGACCTTTTATGAAAGTTTTATAACTTTTTTAATTGGATTTACTGTAGTTTTCGCTTCTCTTATTGCTCTTGCGATATTTATTTTAATATCATCTAAGATAGTAGGATTTATAACGAAAGCAGTACCGCAAGAAAAACCACAACAAGCTGCACCTGTACCACAAGCTAGTGTAAAAACAGCAGCTCCAGTTGTAAAAGACAACCAAGAAGAATTAGAAAATTTAGCAGTTATCATTTCAGCTATTAGTGAAGAAATGAGAGAACCGGTGGAAAATTTCCAAATAGTAAGTATAAAGGAAATTTAAAGAAAAAATTAAAATAAGATAAGATTAGAAAGGAGAAAAAATGAAATACGTAGTTACATTAAATGGGAAAAAATTTGAAGTTGAGGTAGAAAAAGTTGGTGGAGGAAAATCTTTATCTCGTCAACCAGTAGGAAGAACAGAAAGAACAGTAGTAGCTGAACCAGTAGCGGCAGCACCAGCTCCAGCACCTGTGGCAGCTCCAGTAGCAGCACCAACTCCAGCACCTGTATCAGCAGGAGCAGGAACTGAAATAACAAGTCCAATGCCTGGATCAATCTTAGATGTAAAAGTAAATGTTGGAGATGTAGTAAAATATGGAGATTGTTTAGCTGTATTAGAAGCTATGAAAATGGAAAATGATATTCCAGCAACAGTGGATGGAACAGTTGCAGAAGTTAGAGTAAAAAAAGGAGATATGGTAGAAACTGACGCCGTTCTAATAGTAATAAAATAATGGGAGGATTTTAAGATGGACTTTTTTCAAGTTATACAAGAATTGCTAGAACAGTCAGGTTTTGTTGCACTTAACTGGGAAAATATGGTAATGTTATTAATTTCTTTCGTTTTAATATACTTAGCAATAGTAAAAAAATTCGAGCCATTACTATTATTACCAATAGCGTTTGGAATGTTCTTAGCAAATATACCTTTGGTAGATTTGATGACAGAAGCGGATCCTTGGTATAAATCAGGTGTAATTCGTATAATGTATAGTGGAATAAAAAGTAATTTATTCCCTTGTTTAATATTTATGGGAGTTGGAGCGATGACAGATTTTGCTCCGTTAATAGCTAATCCTATAAGTTTACTTTTAGGAGCAGCAGCTCAATTAGGAATTTATGTAGCTTTTATGTTTGCTAATGCAACTGGATTATTTACACCGGCTCAAGCAGCAGCAATAGGAATAATAGGTGGAGCAGATGGACCTACATCTATTTATATAGCTAATAACTTGGCTCCAGAATTGGTTGCACCAATAGCAGTTGCAGCATATTCATATATGGCATTAATACCACTTATTCAACCACCTATAATGAAGTTACTTACTACTAAAAAAGAAAGAGCAGTAAAAATGAATCAACTTCGTAAAGTAAGTAAGACAGAAAAGATAGTTTTCCCAGTGGCAACTGTATTGTTCTGTTCATTACTTTTACCTTCAGTAGCTCCACTTTTAGGTATGTTAATGTTGGGAAATATATTTAAAGAATCAGGAGTAGTTCAAAGACTTTCTGATACTGCACAAAATAATTTAATCAATATTATTACTATAATGTTGGGTGTGAGTGTTGGAGCAACAGCTAATGGACAAATTTTCTTAAGAGTTCAAACACTAGCTATAATAGCTATGGGACTTGCAGCATTTGCATTCTCAACAGCTGGTGGAATAATTTTAGGAAAAATATTGTATTATGCAACTGGCGGAAAAATCAATCCATTAATAGGATCAGCGGGTGTATCAGCAGTTCCGATGGCAGCTCGTGTATCTCAAACTGTTGGTGCAAAAGAAAATCCTACAAACTTCTTATTGATGCACGCAATGGGACCAAATGTTGCTGGAGTTATAGGATCAGCTGTAGCAGCAGGATTCTTTATGATAGTTTTCGGATAGAATAAAGTTTAAAGATACAATTTTTTAAAAAAGTTTTTATATTAAATATTATTTTAGGAGGGATTTTTGTGAGCAAGGTAATGTCTTTACATGACGCAATAGCTAAATATGTTCAATCAGGAGATAGCTTATGTTTCGGTGGATTTACAACAAATAGAAAACCATACGCAGCAGTGTATGAAATTATTAGACAAGGTCAAACAGACTTTATAGGATATTCAGGTCCAGCTGGTGGAGATTGGGATATCTTAATAGGGGAAGGAAGAGTAAAAGCTTTCATTAACTGTTATATAGCTAATTCAGGATATACTAATGTATGTAGAAGATTTAGACATGCAATAGAAAAAGATAAAAATTTATTATTTGAAGATTATTCTCAAGATGTTATGATGTATATGCTTCATGCATCATCTTTAGGGCTTCCTTATCTACCTGTTAAATTTATGCAAGGTTCAGATATAGCAAATAAATGGGGAATTAGTAAAGAAATTAGACAAACAATAGAAAAATTGCCTGATGATAAATTAGTGGAAGTAGATAATCCGTTTGTACCAGGAGAAAAAGTTTTAGCTATACCTGTTCCTAGAATAGATACTGCTATAATTCATGTACAAAAAGCTTCAATAAATGGAACTTGTTCTATAGAAGGAGATGAATTCCATGATATAGATATAGCTGTGGCATCTAAGAAATGTATTGTTTTAGCTGAAGAAATAGTGACTGAAGAAGAAATTAGAAAAGACCCAACTAAAAACTCTATTCCACAATTCTGTGTTGACGCAGTAGTTCATGTTCCATATGGTGCTCACCCATCACAACTTTATAACTACTATGATTATGACCCAGATTTCTATAAAATGTATGACAAAGCTTCTAGTACAACAGAAGACTTTAAAGCATTTGTAAAAGAATGGATATTAGATGTAAAAGATCACGATGCATATATAGATAAATTAGGTGCTAGTAGACTGGCTAAACTAAGAGTTGTTCCTGGATTCCAATATGCAGCAAAAATTGTTAAGGAGGATAAATAATGGCTAAGAATTATAAAAATTATACTCTTAAAGAAATGCAAGCAATAACTATTGCGAAAGAAATTGAAGATGGACAAATAGTAACAGTTGGTACAGGACTTCCTTTAATAGGAGCTGCACTTGCTAAAAACATTTTTGCACCTAATTGTAAGTTAATAGTGGAAAGCGGACTTATGGATTGTAGCCCAATAGAAGTTCCAAGATCAGTTGGAGATTCAAGACTTATGGGTCATTGTGCTGTTCAATGGCCAAATATTAGATTTATAGGATTTGAAACTAATGAATGGTTAAATGGAAATGATAGAATAATAGCTTTCATAGGTGGAGCTCAAATTGATCCATACGGAAATGTAAACTCTACTTGTATAGGAGATTATTATGCTCCAAAAACAAGATTTACTGGTTCAGGAGGAGCTAATGCAATCGCTACTTATTCTAATACAGTAATAATGATGCAACATGAAAAAAGAAGATTTATAGAAAAGATTGACTATGTAACATCTATTGGATGGGGAGATGGACCTGGTGGAAGAGAAAAATTAGGACTACCAGGAAATAGAGGACCTAAAGCAGTTGTAACTGATAAAGGTGTTTTGAGATTTGATGAAAAAACAAAAAGAATGTATTTAGCAGGATATTTCCCTAATTCTTCTATAGAAGATATAGTTGAAAATACTGGATTTGAAATTGATACATCAAGAGCTGTTAAATTAGAACCACCTTCAGAAGATGTAATTAAAATGATAAGAGAACAAATAGATCCAAATCAAGCATTTATTAAAGTGCCTGTGGAAGAATAAAATAAGGAGTGTGTAAATAGATGAGTAATTTTTCGATGCCTAAATATTTTCAAAATATGCCGATTGTAGGGAAACCAATTTCTGCAATAGATGAAGTTAATGAAAATGAAATTAGGGAAGTAGAAGAAGCAATAGCACAAGAAATAGAAGCTATGCAACAAGCTGGAACTCCAGATGAAAAAATAAATGAAAAAGGACAAATGACAGCTTTACAAAGAGTTGCTGAATTAATAGATGAAGGAACATGGTATCCTTTAAATACACTATACAATCCAGAAGATTTTGAAACTGGAACTGGTATAGTAAAAGGTTTAGCGAGAATTGAAGGTAAATGGGCAGTTGTAGTTGCATCTGATAATAAAAAAATAGTTGGAGCTTGGGTTCCAGGACAAGCTGAAAATCTTTTAAGAGCTTCTGACACAGCAAAATGTTTAGGTATTCCATTAGTTTATGTATTAAATTGTAGTGGAGTTAAATTAGATGAACAAGAAATGGTATATCCTAACCGTCGTGGTGGAGGAACACCTTTCTTCAGAAATGCTGAATTACAACAATTAGGAATTCCAGTAATAGTTGGAATTTATGGAACTAACCCAGCAGGTGGAGGATACCATAGTATCAGCCCGACTATATTAATAGCTCACGAAGATGCAAATATGGCAGTTGGAGGAGCAGGAATAGTAGGAGGAATGAATCCTAAAGGTTACATTGATATGGAAGGAGCTATCCAAATAGCTGAAGCAACAATGAAAAGTAAAAATGTAGAAGTTCCTGGAACAGTTGATATTCACTATAATGAAACAGGATTCTTCAGAGAAGTATATGGAGATGAAATTGGAGTTTTAGAAGGAATTAGAAAATACATGAGCTATTTACCGGCTTATAATTTAGATTTCTTTAGAGTCGATGAACCAGCTGAACCTCAATTAGATCCAGAAGATTTATATTCAATAATCCCAATGAACCAAAAGAAAATTTATAATATCTATGATATAATTGGACGTTTATTTGATAATTCAGAATTTTCTGAATATAAAAAAGGATATGGTCCAGAAGTTGTTACTGGTCTTGCAAAAGTAGAAGGATTATTAGTAGGAGTTGTAGCAAATGCTCAAGGATTGCTAATGAATTATCCTGAATATAAAGAAAAATCAGTAGGAATTGGAGGTAAATTATACCGTCAAGGGCTTATAAAAATGAGCGAATTTGTAAATTTATGTTCAAGAGATAGAATTCCAATAGTATGGCTACAAGATACTACAGGTATAGATGTAGGAAATGATGCTGAAAAAGCTGAACTTCTAGGACTAGGTCAATCATTGATATATTCAATAGAAAATTCAGGAGTTCCTCAAATAGAAATATCTATAAGAAAAGCGTCAGCAGCAGCTCACTATGTATTAGGAGGACCTCAAGGTAATAATACAAATGCTTTCTCTTTAGGAACAGCAGCGACTGAAGTATATGTAATGAACGGAGAAACAGCGGCAAGTGCAATGTATTCAAGAAGACTTGCAAAAGATCATCAAGCTGGAAAAGATTTACAACCTACAATAGATAAAATGAATAAATTGATAGAAGAATACAAAACTAAATCAAGACCAGCATTCTGTGCTAAAAAAGGTATGGTTGACGAAATAGTTCCATTAAGAGATTTAAGAGGATATATATCAGCATTTGCAAATGCAGTATATCAAAATCCTAAATCGATATGTGCATTCCATCAAATGATCTTACCAAGAGCAATAAGAGAGTTTAATACGTTTGTAAAAAAATAATAAAAGTTTAAAGAAATCAGGGGGTATATAAAAGAATTTTTATATTGCTCCCTGATTGAAAATATTTACAGAAATTTAAAAAGAAAGTAGGTAAAGATTATGGAAAGAGTTGTTTTAAAGATAAGTATGTTTCAAACATTGGCACTAGCTGTTATAGCTATTTATTTTGGAGAATTTTTAAGAAAAAAATTCCCTATTTTGAAAAAATATTGTCTACCAGCTTCAGTTGTTGGAGGGACAATATTTGCGATAATTTCAACTATATTATATTCATATAATATTTTTGAATTGCAATTTGATTTTGCAGTAGCAAATAAATTATTCTATAATATTTTCTTCGCTGCATCTGGAGCAGCTGCATCTATGGCACTTTTGAAAAAAGGTGGAAAATTGGTTGTAATTTTTGCAATATTAGCAGCTGTAGCTGCCGCAGGGCAAAATGCATTGGCTCTGCTAGTTGGAAAATTTGTTGGAGTTAGTCCGCTAATTGCTATGATGACAGGAAGTATACCTATGACAGGTGGACATGGAAATGCAGCAGCATTTGCCCCAATAGCAGTTGAAGCAGGAGCAACCGCTGCAATGGAAGTTGCAATAGCATCAGCAACATTTGGATTAATTTCTGGATGTATAATAGGAGGACCTTTAGGAAACTTCATAATAAAAAGACATAAATTAGAAGATCCAGCTCTTGATGGAAAGGGTGAAATTGAAGAAGAAGGAGGAGATAGTTCAGCAATTTTAATGACTAAATCTTCTGTGATAAATGCAATGTTTTTGATGTGTATTGCAATAGGAATTGGTGAAATCATAAATTTAACTTTAAAAAAATATGGTATAAATTTCCCAATCCATGTAAGCTGTATGTTTGGAGGAATCTTGATAAGATTGTTCTATGATGCAAAAGGTGGAAATCATGATGTATTATATGAAGCAATAGATACAGTTGGTGAATATTCTTTAGGACTATTCGTTTCAATGTCAATAATAACAATGAAATTATGGCAACTTGCTGATTTAGGACCTGCATTGGTAGTATTATTAGTGGCACAAGTTATATTCATAATTTTATTCTGTTATCTATTAACATTTAATTTACTAGGAAGAAATTATGATGCAGCAGTTATGGCTGTTGGTCATACAGGATTTGGATTAGGAGCTGTTCCAGTTTCTATGACAACTATGCAAGCAGTATCAAGAAAATACAGATATTCAAAACTTGCTTTCTTTGTTGTACCAGTAATAGGAGGATTTATAAGTAATATTTCAAATGCTATGATAATTACTTATTTCTTAAATCTTGCTAAAAGTATGATGGGAATAGGATAGTTTTTAGGTTAAGGAAAGGATAAAAAATGAGTAAGTATACTATGGGGATAGACATCGGTTCGACAGCATCAAAAGCTGTTATAATAAAAGATGGAAAAGAAATTGTTGCAAAATCAGTAATATCGGTAGGAACAGGGACAACTGGACCTGCTAGAGTTATAAAAGATACATTACAGCAAATAGGTTTTGAAAGTATAGAACAATTAGATGGAGCTGTTGCAACAGGATATGGAAGAAATTCTATTGATGAAGTTCCTACACAAATGTCAGAATTATCTTGTCATGCAAAAGGGGCTCACTTTCTTTTTCCAAAAGTTAGTACAATAATTGATATAGGTGGACAAGATTCAAAAGCTCTTAAAATTGGAGAAAATGGAATGCTTGAAAACTTCGTAATGAACGATAAATGTGCTGCTGGAACAGGAAGATTCCTAGATGTTATAGCAAAAGTTTTAGAACTTCGTCTTGAAGATTTAGAAAAATTAGATGAAGAGTCTAAAGTTGATGTGGCAATAAGTTCAACATGTACTGTATTTGCTGAATCAGAAGTAATTTCTCAACTTGCTAAAGGTACAAAAGTTGAAGATATTATAAAAGGAATACATACTGCAATAGCAAGTCGTGTTGGTAGTTTGGCAAAGAGAGTTGGAATAAAAGATCAAGTTGTAATGACTGGTGGAGTTGCTTTAAATAAAGGGATGGTAAGAGCTTTAGAAAAAAATATAGGTTTTAAAATCTATACAAGCGAATATTGTCAATTAAATGGAGCAATTGGAGCAGCGTTGTTTGCATATCAAAAATGCATGATGAACGAAAATAAATAAAAAGTTTAAACACGGGTTATATCCGTGTATAACTTGTTTCTGCAAATATTTTTTATTATAGTAGTAATTTTTTATTTATATAAATACTATGTGTGACAGTATTAGAAATAAAGGAACTATAAGTTTTGTTTTAGAAAGATAG
The DNA here is from genome assembly GCF_900095285.1 of Fusobacterium gastrosuis. Lineage (GTDB taxonomy): Bacteria > Fusobacteriota > Fusobacteriia > Fusobacteriales > Fusobacteriaceae > Fusobacterium > Fusobacterium gastrosuis. The sequence goes on from NZ_LT607734.1 coordinate 961,571, forward strand.
GAGGATACACTATGGCTGGTAAAATGGAAAAATTACCTAATAAAAAACCAAGACCAATAGAAGGGCACAAACCGGCAGCAGCAGTTTTAAGAGGTGTTGTTGACAAGGTTTATGCAAGTGCTTGGGAAGCAAAAAGAAGAGGGGAGTTAGTAGGATGGAGTTCATCTAAGTTTCCGATTGAGTTAGCAAAAGCATTTGATTTACAAGTTGTATATCCTGAAAACCATGCAGCATCTACAGCTGCTAAAAAAGATGGATTAAGACTTTGTCAAGCTGCAGAAGATATGGGATATGATAATGATATTTGTGGATATGCAAGAATAAGTTTAGCTTATGCTGCTGGGGAACCAACTGATGCAAGAAGAATGCCTCAACCAGATTTCTTATTATGTTGTAACAACATTTGTAATATGATGACAAAATGGTATGAAAACATAGCAAGAATGCACAATATTCCGTTAATAATGATAGACATTCCTTTCTCAAATACAGTTGATGTACCTGAAGAAAAAGTAGATTACTTAGTAGGACAATTTGAACATGCAATAAAACAATTAGAAGAATTAACAGGTAAAAAATTTGATGAAAAGAAATTTGAAGAAGCTTGTGCAAGAGCAAATAGAACAGCATCAGCATGGTTAAAATCTTGTAACTACATGTCATATAAACCATCTCCATTAAGTGGATTTGATTTATTTAACCATATGGCAGATATCGTTGCTGCAAGATGTGATGAAGAAGCTGCATTAGGATTTGAATTATTAGCACAAGAGTTTGAACAATCAATAAAAGATGGAACTTCAACTTGGGAATACCCAGAAGAACACAGAATTTTATTTGAAGGAATACCTTGTTGGCCAGGATTAAGACCACTATTTGAACCTTTGAAAGATAACGGAGTAAATGTTACAGCGGTTGTTTATGCTCCAGCATTCGGATTTAAATATAACAATGTAAGAGAAATGGCAGCAGCATATTGTAAAGCACCTTGTTCTGTATGTATAGAAACAGGAGTTGAATGGCGTGAAACTATGGCTAAAGAAAATGGAATCAGTGGAGCTTTAGTAAATTACAATCGTAGTTGTAAACCTTGGAGTGGTGCAATGCCAGAAATAGAAAGAAGATGGAAAGAAGATTTAGGAATACCAGTAGTGCACTTTGATGGTGACCAAGCTGATGAAAGAAACTTCTCAACAGAACAATATAATACAAGAGTACAAGGTCTTGTTGAAATAATGAATGAAAGAAAAGCTGAAAGAGTAGCTAAAGGTGAAGAAGTATATACTAACTTTGAAAATACAAAAGAAACAGATTGGTCAAAACCAACACTAAAATAGGAGGAAGAAAATGGCTGAAATTAAGGAATTGTTAAATGAGTTTAAGTACTATGCAAATAATCCAAAAAAACAATTGGATAAATATCTTGCTGAAGGAAAAAAAGCTGTAGGAATATTCCCATACTATGCTCCAGAAGAAATTGTATATGCAGCTGGAATAGTTCCATTTGGTGTATGGGGAGGACAAGGGCCTATTGAGCAAGCAAAAAACTATTTCCCTACATTTTATTATTCATTGGCATTAAGATGTTTGGAAATGGCTTTAGACGGAACATTAGACGGGTTATCAGCTTCAATGATAACAACTCTTGATGATACTCTAAGACCTTTTTCACAAAATTATAAAGTAAGTGCAGGAAGAAAAATTCCTATGATATTCTTAAATCATGGGCAACATAGAAAAGAAGAATTCGGGAAAAAATATAACGCAAGAATTTTTAATAAAGCTAAAGAAGAATTGGAAAAAATTTGTGATGTAAAAATCACAGATGAAAACTTGAAAAAAGCTTTTGAAGTGTACAATGAAAATAGAGCTGAAAAAAGAAAATTCATAAAATTAGCAGCAATTCATCCACAAACAATAAAAGCTTCTGACAGATGTTATGTATTAAAGAGTTCATATTTTATGTTAAAACATGAACATACAGAACTTTTAAAGAAATTAAATGAAAAACTTGAAGCATTACCAGAAGAAAGCTGGGACGGAGTAAAAGTAGTAACAAGTGGAATAATAACAGATAATCCAGGGTTACTAGAAGTTTTTGATAATTATAAAGTTTGTGTAGTGGCAGATGATGTTGCACATGAATCAAGAGCATTAAAAGTTGATGTAGATATGAGTATAGAAGATCCTATGCTTGCTCTTGCAGATCAATTTGCTCGTATGGATGAAGATCCTATACTTTATGATCCAGATATTTATAAGCGTCCTAAATATGTTCTTGATCTTGTAAAAGATAACAAGGCAGATGGATGTCTATTATTTATGATGAATTTTAATGATACTGAAGAAATGGAATATCCGTCTTTAAAGCAAGCTTTTGACAAAGCAAAAGTACCTTTAATAAAAATGGGATATGATCAACAAATGTCTGACTTCGGTCAAGTTAAAACACAACTTGAAACATTTAATGAAATCGTACAATTAAGTAGATGGTAATATAAGGAGATGGAAATGAGTCAAAATATATGGGAAAATGATGATTTTATTTTTAAAGGTGATGAACTAAAAGGAATGACAGCTAAGGGAAAAGATAAAGTAAAAACACAAGGTTTTACTGATATGGTTATTCCTGCAACTACTCCAGAAGGTTTACCTATAAAAAAAATAGGAGCGGAAGCTTTTTATAGAAGAGGGTTAACTTCTGTTATAATACCTGAAACTGTTGAAAGTATTGGATATGATGCTTTTGGAGTATGTAAATTGAAAGAAGTAAAACTACCTGTATCTTTAACAGAAATTCAAGGTTTTGCATTCTATAATAACAAATTAGAAAAAGTTGAATTTGGTGGAAAGGAAAAATCAATAGAACCAAGTGCATTTGCTATGAATAATCTTGAAACTATAAGTTTACCAGATTCATTAGAAGTAATAGGAGCATCAGCTTTCTATAAAAATTCTTTAAGCACAGTAAAATTTCCAAAAGGAATAAAGAAAATAGATATGTATTCTTTCTTGAAAAATAATATTTCAGAAGTGGAAGTACCAAAAACAATAGAATTTTTACATAGAAATGCTTTTGAAGCTAATACTGAAGTAAAATAAAATTAAAAAAATTATTTTGAGCTGTGGGTTTAACCACAGCTTTTTTTGGGTGTATAGGAAAGTCTAAATTTAATGTAATTTATAGAACTTCGGGTTTTGAGGGCAACGCCCTCGAACCATTGCGGTAGCAGAAACTAGCTAATAAATTATATAGGGAAAGCATAAATTTATTGCATTTATTAGATTATAAGTTAAAGAAATAATGAAATAGTTTCAGAATTAAATTTTATTTTGTAAATGATTAAATAATATTATTATATATAAGTATTTAATGTTTGTTATTTAAAATAAAAGAATAGAAAAAAAACAAAAAAATATTTTGAAAAATATCAAAATATAGTATAATAAAAATATAGAAGAAAGTGAAAAGGGGTGCATGCTTAAAGAGGTTGTTTTAATTTTAATAGGAGGTATAGAATGGATGAAAGGCTTATAGAAATGATTCAAAAAAATCTGGGTGAATATGTAAGTGCTAAAAAAATTCACGAAACTCTAGGAATAAGTTTAAGTTTTGTATACTCTTTATTAGAAAATGAAAAAATTAAAACAAGGGAGAGGTATGGAAGAAAAGAAATAGAACTCAATTCTTTTTTGAAAACCTTAAATCTAGGTAGCAATATAAAGGCTGTGGAAAAATATTACAGTAAGGCAGATTTTGATTTAAACAATTTTTACAATTGGGGACCTCAAAATGAAATAGAGCGTTACCTTGAAAGATTATTATTGGATGAGTTGAGCTATTTTACTTGTGTAAAAGAACTTGTGAAATTAACAGGTGTAAGTAAGAGTACTTGGCATGAAATAATGGAACAAGGTGGAATCTTATATCTTACAATACATACTAGAAAAATTATAGTAACACAATCTTTATTGCCATATTTTAGAGAAGCAATGGCAAAAACATAAAAATATTTTTTATATAAAAAATATATGAAAAAGATATAAAAATTGAAAATATATGTAAAAATGGCATTTTTTGAAAATTAAGTATGCACTCTTCATAATAAAAAAGAAATGAACTGTTAGAAATAGAACAGTTCTTTTTTTATTTTTAAGGAAATATTTTTCTGAAAGATATTGAAATTCTTAAAAAATTAATTGGCATAATATAACAAATACAGTATAATTATTCAATTATAAAACACTGGAAAATGATTTCAAAATTGTAAAAATTTATTTTTAAAATTTATTTTAATATTAGAATATATCCTAAACTTATTTTTAAGAAGAATTGAAAAGGGAAATAAGCTGAAGTAAAAATGGGAGAGTGGATATAAAAGGGGGAATAATGAATATTAGTTTCAATGAAACGGAAAAATGGTTGAAAAGAGTTCTAAAAAATAAGGTAAAAGTTGAACAAAAAACTATTATAAATTATTTAATGATAGGAGTATTGGGTTTAACTACAGGAAATTCTCTTTATGCAGCAATAACAAAGGATGCAGGAACATTTTCAGCAGTGTTATTAGATTCAATTGTTACAAATGGTGTTTATAATGATAGTGCTATAGGAGTTGTAAGTATTGGTTCTCATTTGGAATACACTGATGCATATGGGCGTAAAGCAAGTACAGAAGCATCAGCACCTTTATCAATTGCAATTGGATTAGGGGCAACTGCTAAGAAAGTAGATGAAACTCCTGCAGATAGTACAAATCCAACTGATCCAAATTTTGCTGCCCCATTAGCGTCTGTTGCGATTGGGACTTCATCGACAGCAAATGGATATACATCGACAGCAATAGGTTATAGGTCGGCTGCCATAGATCGTTCAGCAGTTGCCTTTGGAGCTCAAGCATCAGCAGAAGGATATTTATCAACAGCAATAGGTTCAGGTTCTAGGGCAATAGATTTTACTACGACAGCAGTTGGAGCAAATGCTGAAGCAAAAGGGAAAAATTCAGTAGCAATTGGTACTGCACGTCATGCAGAAGGTCTAGTATCAAGTGGTGAACAAGGTATTTTGTTGGGTTCAGCAGATATTGAAGGATTGACGGCTGAACAACTTCAAGGTGCAACATATGTTCCTGGTGCAAGTCCTTGGTCTGCATATGAAGGTGTGGATCTTGCAAATCCATCTCAACAGACTGGTGAAAGTAGAGCATCGATTGTTTCTGGGAAAAATGCATTAGGTATAGGGGTTGCTGTTAAGGCAATTGATGAAAAAGCAACAGCGATTGGTTATTATGCAAATGCAAGTGTAAAAGATTCTGTTGCATTAGGAAGCAATTCTGAAACAACAATTGCAGTACCAACATCAACAGCAATTATTAGTGGAGTTACATATAAAGAATTTGCAGGAACTACTCCTGTTTCAGTAGTTTCAGTTGGAAGTGCTGGAAAAGAAAGACAAGTTCAAAATGTTGCAGCTGGTCAAATTTCTTCAACATCAACTGATGCAATAAATGGTTCTCAACTTTATACAGTAGCTGATAAACTTGGCAATGAAGTTGGAAGTATATATTTCCACACTAATGATGGGACAGGAACACAAGATTCTGGAGATTCAACAACAAATAAAGGTAAAATAACTGATAAGGCAGGAGCAACAGGAAATTATTCTCTTACAGCTGGTGTAAGTGCTAAAGCAATAAGCGAAGGTACGGTAGCAATAGGAAATGAAGCTTCAGCAGGATTTTATAGAGCAGGGATATCAAATCCACCAAGTGGAAATAATGCAATAGCAATAGGAAAACAAGCAAAGGCAGAGTCAGAAGATACAATAGCTATTGGTAGAAATGCAAAAGTTGCCTTAACAGAAACATCAACTGATGTTTTTGCAATTCCATTAAAAGCCATTGCAATAGGGGCAGATAGTAAATCAATGGGGCAATACAATACAGCCTTAGGATTTGAAGCAACAGCTGGAGAGAATAAAGATCAATATTATTCAACATCAATTGGAGCAAAATCAAAAGTTGTAGCAGGAAATGGGACAGCAGTAGGATATTCAGCAAATGTTTTAGCTGATCATTCTGTTGCAGTAGGTTCATCTGCAACAGCAGTAGGAAGTGAGGCTGTTGCTTTAGGAGTAAATGCAAATGCAGGAGCAAATCATACAACAGCTTTAGGTCGTTTAGCAAATGCAAGTGGAGGAAGTTCAACAGTGGTTGGAAACAGAGCTACAGGATCAGCAATTGGCTCTCAAGTGTTTGGTACGGGAGCTATTTCTAGTGCTCGTTCAGCATTGGCAGTAGGACATTCTGCAAATTCTAGCGGTTTATATGCAACAGCAGTAGGAAGAAGAGCAAATGCTACAGCTACAAGTGCAATAGCAATTGGGGAAAATGTAAATTCTAGTGGAACTAATGCAATAGCAATAGGAAGTTCAAATAAAACTTTAAATGAAGCGTTTAAGGAAATTGACATATTAGATAAAACAGAAGCAACAGCAGAAAATGCAATAGCAATAGGATATTTATCAAAAGCAACAGGAACATCATCAATAGCAGTAGGAACAGGAAATATTGTAAGTAGAGATAATTCAGGAGCAATAGGAAATAATAACTATATAAATACTTCAAATACTTATGTTTTAGGTAGTGGAATTGGAGTGAAAACAGATAAATCAGTATTTGATACAGTAGCAAATTCGGTATACTTAGGAGATGATAGTACAATAGCTAAAGGTGCAACTATTGGAACTAAAAACTTAGACAAAGAAGGAGCAGTAGGAACAACAACAACAGCTGGAGATACTGGAACAGTAAACAAAGCAACTGTAAATGAAATTACTTATGGTGGATTTGCTGGAGCAAAAGCAAATGGAGCAGTTACAGTAGGTTCAGCAGGGCTTGAAAGAAGAATAATGAATGTAGCAGCTGGAGAAATTTCTTCTACTTCAACAGACGCAATAAATGGTTCACAATTATATATGGTAACAAATCATATTACTGAAAATTCTCCATTTGAATATGTAGATAAAGATGGGAAGCCAGTAGTTAAAATAGGAGACAAATTCTATCCAGCTGGAACTATAACAGATGAAGCAGGAACCCCTATTACGGTAAATCAAGATGGAACTACAAGCCCTGCAACTGAAGTTACAAATCAAGGGGATGTTGTAATAAAAGCAAAAGGAGATAATCCTGAAAATATTACTAATATAAAATCAGGAACAGTAACATATGCAGGAGATAAGAATATAACAAAAGTAGGAGATAAATATTACAACACAAGTGATATAGATCCAGCGACAGGCTTACCAAAAACGGGAGTAACAGAAGTAGCAGCACCAATAATAAAAACAGCATTTGATGGCTTAGCAAATTTAGATGTGTCAAATCCAACAAATGTATTGACAGTAGCGGATGCTAAAAACTTAGGTTGGGTAGTAGCAACTCCAGGAAATAGCTTTGAAAAACCAGTAAAAAATGCTTATAAAGTAAACTTCAAAGGTGATGGAGTAAATGTTGAAGGTGAAGTAGATGCAGCAACAAATACTTACAATGTTAATTTCTCAATTCCAGAAGCAGGTCGTTTAAAAATAAAACAATTAATAGAGGCAGCAGAAACAGGACAAACAGAAGCAGATGTAACAGGAGCGGTAGCTATAAAGGATAATCCAGGAGGATTTACAAGTGCTCAAACAGTAATGGATGCTATTAATGGTTCAGGATGGAATTTACAAGAAAATGGAACACAATTAGGACTAATCAATCCAGCAGATAAAATAAATTTTGTAAATGGAACAGGAACAAAAGTAACTATAACTCCTACAAAAGAAGATACTAAATTAACAGCAGCTGATATAAAAGTGGATATAGATACAGTAAAACTTGAAACAAATGGAGATGGAACAGTAAAAGAAGTAACAGATTCAAATAAAATAGCAACAGCACAAGATGTAGTAAATACAATAAATAAATCTGGATGGAATGCAACATCAGGAACTGGAGTAAACGGAGGAGAAGTAACAGGAACAACAAAAGAACTTGTAAATCCAGGAGAAACAGTAACATTTGATGCAGGTAAAAATATGAAACTTGTACAAGAAGGAAATAAATTTACATATGCAACAAAAGATGATGTAGAATTTACAACTGTAACAACAAAAGATGCAGCAGGAAATACAACAGTAATCAATGGTGAAGGATTAACAATAACATCAAAAGATGGAGAAAAAGTATCTTTAACTAAAGATGGATTAGATAATGGTGGAAATAAAATAACTAATGTAGCAGCTGGAGATATTTCAGAAAATTCAACAGATGCAATAAATGGTTCACAATTATATCAAGTAACAAATGAAATAAAAAGTGAAATTTCTAATCTAGGATGGAATGCTGAAGGTGGAGCAACAGGAACTGGTGTAGTTAATAATACTAGCAAAGAAAAAGTTGCTAATGGAGATACAGTAAAATTAGTTGCAGGAAATAACTTAATTTTAGATCAAAATGGCAAAGAATTCACTTTTAGTTTAAATAAAGAACTTAATGATATTAACAATATTTCTGTTGGAAAAGATGGAAAAGACGGTGTAGATGGAACTATAGGAGTAAATGGGAAAGATGGTTCATCAGTTGTTATTAACGGAAAAGATGGTTCAATTGGAGCAAAAGGTGCAGACGGAGCATCTGTAACAATAAATGGAAAAGATGGAACAATCGGATTGACAGGACCTAAGGGAACAGATGGAAAAGATGGAGCTAATGCTACATTATCAGTAAAAGATGGTTCAAAAGGACTTGATGGAAATAATGGAAAAGATGGAGAATCTAAAACTCGTATAGCTTATGAAACTAAAAATCCAGATGGAACAACAAATACTGAAGAAGTTGCAACATTAAATGACGGTTTATTATTTACTGGAAATAATGAAAAAGTTAATACTCATAAACTAAACTCAAAAGTAACAATTAAAGGTGAAGGAGTAGATAAAGCAACATCTGAAAAATTTGTAAGTGCAGCAGGAAATATCAATGTTAAAGCAGATGGAGGAGATACTTTAGAAGTTCAATTAGCAAAAGATATAAAAGGTCTTTCAACAATTGAAACAAAAGATGAAGCAGGAAATACAACAGTAACAAATGGTGAAGGACTAACAATAACACCAAAAGATGGAGAAAAAGTATCTATAACTAAAGATGGCTTAAACAATGGTGGAAATAAGATAACTAATGTAGCAGCAGGAAAAGATGGAACAGATGGTGTAAATGTTTCTCAATTAAGAGGAATGGAACAAAATATCAATAATAGAATTGATGATTTAGATCATTCAACAAGAAGAGGTATTGCTGGTGCAATGGCACAAGCTGGAGTTAAATTCCAAGAACAAGGAGTAAACCAAGTAGTAGTTGGAGCGGCAGCTTCATTCTATAGAGGTCAAGGAGCAGTTGCAGTTGGGGTACAAGGTGCACCTACTGAAAATACTCGTGTTCATACAACAGTATCAGCAACTCCAGGAAGAAATACAAATGCAGCTATAACAGTTGGAGGATCTTGGAAATTTAATATTAAATAATAGAATAATATTAATTTATTAAAGCAAAAATCCTTGTCAGTAATATACTGACAAGGATTTTTTATCTTATAATATACAGAAGTAAAAAAGATTTGTGGCAACTACTTTTTTTAGTGGCTATCTTACAATAGATAGAAAAGTAGAAAATACTATGAGTTCATATTTTTTGAGAATAGTGAACAAAGAGATACATAGTTTCTTTAGGAGTTCCTTTATAGAAGACTTTTCAATTAAAGAGAGCGTATTTTACAATATGATGCAGAGTTTTTTGAAAAAGAATGTGATTTAGCCTTAGAACAGATAAAAGAAAAAGCATATAATACTAAATTAAGAGAAAGAGGTATAAATGATATAGCTGAAATTGCCGTAACTTTTTATGGGAAAAAGGTAAGGGTAAAAGTTAGCAGTTAAAAAAGGAGAATTTTTATCCTCCTTTTTTATTTTTGAAAAAGTATAATTACTCTATTGAAAATAAATCTTTTAATTCTTTTATATTGTTTCTACTCACCGGTATAAGATTAGAATAATTTTTAATTTTTATAACCCATGAAGAATTAACCCACTGTTCAATCTCTGTAATCTTATCAAGATTTACTATATAGGAACGATGACATCTATAAAAGTTAAAATCTTCCAGCATTTCTTGCCATTTGGAAATTTTAATTTTACTTATATATTTTTTTTCATTTGAAAAAATATGACTTTCTTTCTCAAAAGCTTCAATAAAATCAATATCTTTTAAAGAAAGGACATGTAATTTATCATCAATGTTTACCGTTATTTTTTTTAATGATTTATTTTTTAAGTTAAGAGTATTTTGTGTGGAAGAAATAAGAGATTTTAACAAATTTTTGATTCTTGCTTCAGAATACGGCTTTAAAAGATAATCAAAAGCTTTTATTTCAAATGCATCAACAGCATATTCCTTGTAGGCTGTAATAAAAATTATTTTAGTTCGGGGATTTATTTTTGTGATAATCTTACTTAAGCTAAGACCATTCATATCCGGCATATTTATATCTAAAAAAATACCATCAATAGAAGAATTACTTTCAATAAAATTTAAAGCATCTATGGGATTATCAAATTCCGCTACTAAATTTATTTCACTTTCTTGTTCTAAGAAAAACTTTAGCTCTTCTCTAGCAGGTAATTCATCTTCAACTATAATACAATTAATCATTCTTTTTTCCTCCAAGTTTTTCAGAAAGTATTTCAAATTTTATCTCAGTGCCTCGCTCTAATCTTTTTATATTAAGCCCTTTGCCATACAATAACTTTAATCGTTGATGAACATTTTTTAAACCGATATTTTCATTAATCTCTTTATCTAAATTATCTATAATAGACTGCTCTATTCCAATTCCATTGTCAACAATATTAATGGCAAGTCCAGCTTCTATTTTTTTTATGATAATTTTTACAAATCCCCCTTCTCTTTTCTTTAAAAGCCCATGTTTAATACTGTTTTCAACAAGAGGTTGAATAATTAGACTAGGGACTTCCGTATTGTAAAGTGCCTCATCAATTTCATAGATAATATTTAATTTATCACCAAATCTTGCTTTTTCAATTCTTAGGTATGAATTGACTTGTTGTAATTCTTTTATAAGCTCAACATTATTTAAGTTATTATTTAAGTTATATCTTAAATAATTTGATAAATCTATGATAAAATCTCTAGCTTTTTCAGGTTTTGTTCTGATATACGATGCCAAAGTGTTCAAGGCATTAAAAAGAAAATGAGGATTAATTTGCGATTGCAATGCCTTTAATTCGGAATGTTTTACAAGAGATAAAAGTTTTTCAATTTTTGAAATTTCCATCTGAGTTGAAATTAAGTTTGATAACCCTATTATTAAATATCTATTTTGTTCCGTAATTTTTTCAGTAGTGTCAAAAAATATCTTTAAAGTCCCAGAAATTATATCTTTTTCATGCAAAGGTAGTATGATACAAGATTTTATATTCTTTGAAATATATGAAAAATCTTCAATATTTTTATCCTTATCATTTGAAACAACAAGAATTTCACCAGTTTTTAAAACTTTTCTTGTATTTTCACTTCTTATTGGTGAAAGGATATTTTTGTGTTTTTCGATGGAAAAACCGGCGATAACTTTTTCCCTATCCGTTATAACAGCAGCTTTAGCTCCGAGAGATAATGCAATTATCTTACATACAGAACTAAGAGATTCAGATTCTCTAAAAAAAGGTAGAGTTTTATTTGCAATATCAAGTGCTAATTTAGCTTGTTTACCTGCTGAAATTTCACTTTTTTCATGAATATCCTGAACAATTAAAATCAGTATACTTATACCTAAAGCGTTTGTAAATACCATTGGCAGATAGATATTATTAACTATATTTTTAGCAAATATATAGTCTTTAGCAAGTAAAAGTATTAAGCCCATACTTATATTTTCAACTATGAAACCAAGTATAAATCCTAAATAAATTCTATTTTTAGCAGTTGATTTAAAGTAAAAGAAAGCTGAAAGTAAGCCACCTAAAAATGTTGCAATAGCACATGGAATAGAAGTACCTGTACCTTTTGAAATAATGACTCTGTGAATGGCAGAGCTAAGCCCGGCTATGAAGCCAACATAAGGGCCACCTAAAAGTCCGCCAGAAATAACCCCTATATTTCTTGTGTTAAGAATAGAGCCTTGGAAGTCCAATCCTACATAAGTTCCGATTATAGCAAGCATGGAAAAGAAAAAAGCAAGAATAATGATATCTTTTGTTTCTCTTTTTTCTGCTCGTAATAAAACATTAGCTTTATTGATTTTTGTAAATAAAAAAGCTATGGTGATTGAGTATCCAAGATTGCTTATTAGATGTGAAAGAAAACTTACATTTACCATATGAACTCCTTTTATAGAAATATAGAAGATACTATATTTTACAATATTTCAATGAAAATTAAAATAATAAAAATAAAAGTAAGAAACTATTATTTTTATAACAAATATGACAAAATTTTTACATTTTAAGCAAATATAAATACATTTTAAGTAAAAAAAAATAAATTTTGATAAAAATGGTTATAATTATAATAAGAAGAATTATAAAATATTTTAAGGGAGATGATATTATGGTTAGTTTTATTTTATCTATAATAGCACTTGTATTAGGTTATGCTATCTATGGTAAGATAGTAGATGGAATTTTTGGGTCAGATGATACTAAAATAACTCCGGCAAAAAGATTAAGTGATGGAGTTGACTATGTTGAAATGGGATGGGCAAGAGCATTCTTAATTCAATTTCTTAATATAGCTGGAACAGGACCTATCTTTGGAGCAGTTGCAGGAGCATTATGGGGTCCAGCTGCTTTTATTTGGATAGTATTTGGATGTATTTTTGGTGGTGCTGTTCACGATTATTTATTGGGAATGATGTCAGTAAGACAAGATGGAGCATCAGTTTCAGAAATAGTGGGAGAAAATTTAGGAAATACAGCTAAGCAAATAATGAGAGGATTTTCAGTAATTTTACTTCTATTGGTAGGAGTAGTATTTATAATGAGTCCGGCTCAAATTTTAAAAGATATAACAGGAATTAACTATGAAATATGGTTAGGAATTATAATAGTTTATTACTTATGTGCAACAGTATTACCTGTTGATAAAGTAATAGGAAAAATCTATCCTATCTTTGGATTATCGCTTCTTATAATGGCAATTGGAATAGGTGGAGGAATCATAGTAAAAGGAATGGAAATTCCAGAAATAGCATTTGTTAATATGCATCCAGCAGGGAAATCAATTTTCCCTTATCTATGTATATCAATAGCTTGTGGAGCAATAAGTGGTTTCCATGCTACACAATCTCCTATGATGGCAAGATGTTTGAGAACAGAAAAAGATGGAAGAAAAGTATTCTATGGAGCAATGATAGCTGAAGGAATAATAGCTCTTATTTGGGCAGCGGCAGCAATGTCTTTCTTCGGTGGAATAGAAGGTTTATCTCAAGCAGGTTCAGCAGCAGTTGTTGTCAATAAAATTTCTGTTGGAATTTTAGGAAAAGCAGGAGGAGCTTTGGCTTTATTGGGAGTTGTTGCCTGTCCTATAACTTCAGGAGATACAGCATTTAGAAGTGCCAGACTTACAATAGCAGATGCATTAAAATATAAACAAGGTCCAATAGTAAATAGATTTATTGTTGCAATTCCATTGTTTGCTTTAGGAGTTTCACTTTGTTTCATTCCGTTTGCAGTAGTATGGAGATATTTTGGTTGGTCAAACCAAACTCTTGCGACAATAGCTCTTTGGGCAGCAGTTAAATATTTAGCAAATAGAGGAAAAAATTATTGGATTGCTTTAATTCCAGCAATGTTTATGACAGTTGTAGTAACTTCTTATATAATTGCAGCACCGGAAGGTTTTGTAAGATTCTTTGGTGATAAAGATATTAATGTAATTGAAAACATAGCTATAATAATAGGTATAGTAGTATCTTTAGCTTGTACAGCAGCATTTTTCATGACAAATAAAAAAACTAATGTTGCAAGTGAAAAATAAGAATGAATAAAAAATATAATTAATAAAAAAGTCAATAATAGATAATATGTTATCATTATTGACTTTTTTATTATGTAGAAAAGTATAAATTTAATGTATTTTTATTGCATTTATTAAATTATTAATTATAGAAATAATTGAGTATTTATATGATTTCGAGGGCATTGCCCTCGAACCACTGTGGTAGTAGGATATAGCTGACGAAGTCAGCTTTTTTATTTATAATTTTTCTTTCTTAGTTAAGTCTGTTAGAGTCATTATTTCACCTTGTTTTGCTCCAACAGCATAGGCAAGATTATTATTCAAAGTATAATAAAAATTTCCTTCGTAAGTTTTCATTCCTTGATGGGTTAAATTTGAAAAAGCATCTACATATACTTTTCCTCCTAAATCATTCCAAAGTTTACAAAAAGCATAATCCTCTGAAAGATATCTTTTGCTTTCCGGATGAACAATACAATCAAAAAATCTATAATGTAGACCTTTATCCCTCATATCTAAGGAATCGGTAACATATTTCAAATTAGGATATGCTTTCATCAATTTTAGGAAAACTTCTCTTTTAATACACATAAATCCTGTTGGAGCTTCATTTAATTCAATAAAGCCATCTTCTTGGATAGTTAAATTAGTTGAGTCGTTATTTACTGTATAACGAGCAAACATATGAGGAAGCTCAGTTGAGGATATTTGAGGAATAGTATCCGGATAATTTTCTCGTTTTAAGGGATAAACTCCAGCAGCGATGTCATATCCAGATTTAACTAAACGAAAAAATGCTTCCGGGTTCCATCCGATATCTGAATCTATAAAAAATAGATGTGTCCATTGAGGATTATCTAAAAAAGTTGCAACACAATCATTTCTAGCACGAGTGATTAAAGATTCTCCAGCTCTGAAAAGTGGTTGAACTGAAACTCCATTTTCAGGGGCAAGAGTTATGGTGTTTAATAGAGAAACTACATAGTTTTGAAAAAGTTTCCCATCATGAGTCGGTGTTACTATCAAAGCAAACATAAAACCTCCTAAAGAAAATATTTTTTAAAAAAGAAGAAAAAATTTAAGGAATTAGCTGTTATTCTAAACCTTAAAGTCTTTAAACTTATCATTAAAATCTTTTATTTTAGAACTTACATAAAAGAAATTATTGTTTAAGTTATTTATATTATTATAAACAGAATCAAAATCCAAATTATTTTTTTTAAAAAGAAGTTTCAATTTCTTTTTAAATTTTGAAAATCCAGTTTCATTGTCTTTGATATTTTCAATAACTATCGAAAATAACTGGTTCAAGTCATCTTCAAGAGTTTTGGTTGAGTTGTTTCCAATACTTTGGTAATGAGAAAATTCAGAAATTTTAGTTGAAATTTCAAAAAGTGAATTGGCAAAATATTCAACTTTTTCTAGTGGCATAAACCTCAATTCTTTTATAGATTCGTCTAAATTTTCTTGGTCTAATTCTAACTTTTTTGCAACTTTTTCAAAATGTTCTCTTGGTAAGTTATTCGTTAAAATTTGACCACATAGAAAACATCCAACTAATTTTCCACTGACAATAATAGGAGCGGCAAAATCAGTTAGACCGGTATGGCAAGTATAAATGACAGGCTTCATAATTCTTTTTGCACTGTATCCACCAATAGCATCACAAGCTTTACAGTTATTAAAACCACATTTAGTTTTTCTGACATAATTCATACAAAAAGAGCTAAAATTACTTGGTTCGACTAAGGGTTCGCCATCTATATCAGTAATAACACTTGCTATACCAAATTCAGCAGCCAATCTATCTTGAACCTTTTTAAAAAAATCAATATCCAGTAATTTTAAAAGTTCTTCTTTATTAACTTTATTATCCATTAGTAGGCTCTCCTTTAGTTCTATTTGAAGTATTCATTCAAAAATATATCCAAATCCTCTTTTTGAAATCAAGATTTCATTTAAAATCGGAATTTTTTTTCTAAGCCTTTTGATACATTGGTCAACAGCCTTATCACTGACATCAAAATTATCATACCAAACTTCATCTAAAATTTTTTCTCTAGTCAATAGAAGACCTTTATTTAGCATGAACATCAAAAGTAATTCAAATTCGTGTTTAGACAAGATTAATTTTTCATTTAAGTATGTAACTATATTTTCATCTTTATAAATACAAATATTTTTATATTTTAAAATATTTTTGTCTTCAGGCAACCGAGCTATCAGTTTTTTTATTCTAATTTGTATTTCTTCTGAGTCAAAAGGTTTTTTTACATAATATTCACAACCGGATTCAAGACTTTTATTTACACTTTCTTGTGAAGTTTCAGCTGTTATGGCAACTATAAAAGGTAAATTTGTTTTTGGATTCTTCTTCAATGTTTTTATAAGTTGAGAACCATTCCCATCCGGTAAATTAAAATCTAAAAGAATGATATCAACTTCTTCCTTGTTAGTAATAGAAGTTGCTTCTTCCAAAGAGGAGGCTTCCAAAAAAAATAAATTATCTAATTTTGAGAGTATCAACTTTAAAAGCTCTCTTGTTTCTTGTACATCTTCAACGATTAATATCTTAGGCATAAATCCTCCCATCCTTTTTAATATAAAGAAAGGTAAAATAATTGAAAAAGAATAATTTTTCTTTTCCATGTATAAAAAATTCTATAAAAATGATTCCAGACAACTGAAAAGCACTGATTCATTTATTGGTTTAGTAATATAAAAATCAAAGCCATAAGGCATATATTTTTCTTTATCACCAAGTATTGCTTGGGCAGTCAAGGCTATTATAGGAATGTTTTTTAAAGCTTCATTTTGCTTAATTTTTTCTAAAGCCTGTATTCCATCCATAACCGGCATTTGTATATCCAAGAATATGAAGTCAAAGTCTTTATTTTTATCTAAAAGTTTTAAAGCTTCTAAACCATTTTCTACCGTTTCAACTTTTATTGAAGGACAAACTTCAAGTAATATTTTAAAAAATTCTCTATTTTCTTGCACATCTTCAGCAATTAATATTTTTAATTCCTTATTTAAAAGATTCAAATAATCCTCAAAAATACTGTGAAATTTCAAAGTATGTGTTATTTTTTCAAGTTCTTCAATTTCATAGAGTATGGTATTAAAATTTACTTCTTCTTCTTTTAATAAATTAGAAATATTTTTTGAAATTTTATAGATAGTTTCAAAATTCATATTTCCATAAGTACCCAATATAATGTGATTAGTTTTTCGCATCTCTTCAATATCATGTTTTTTAAAGTTTTCTTTAAGATCTTTCACTCTAAGAGGAAGTCTTAAAATACTTTTTAAAAGTATAGATTTCATTTGAAAGTTATTACAATTAAGTAGAGTATTTATTATGTTTGAGAAATTTTCATTCTCTCTGGCTTGAATATTTATAGGAATACTCACCTTGAATGTACTTCCTGTCCCTAACTTACTGTTTACTTCAATATTTCCGTTTAATGTTTCCAAAAGCTTGTTTACAATACTAAGCCCCAAGCCCACTCCATTTGAATGTTTATTAATCTGTCCAAAACTTTGGAAAATATAATCTAAATTTTCTTCAGCTATACCTATACCACTATCATGGACATTTATATGCAAAGTTAAATTTTTTAGCTCAACTTCAACAAAAACAAAGCCCTTTTCAGTATATTTTATAGCATTATGAATTATGTTCTTAGAAATTTCATAAATTTTCATTTTATCTGAGTAAATATTGATATTTTTTGCAATATCTATTTTAAATGTCAATTTTTTTTCTTCAGCAAGTCCGTTATATTCATGATAAATTTCATTAAATAGAGCAGAAAGATCAAAATTTTCAAGATTCAAGTCAACTTTTCCGGATATTATTTTTGCAAAATCTAAAAGCTCGTTTGTAAAGTTTAGAAGCTTAAGCCCTGAATTATGGATAATTTCTAATTTATTGAAAGTTTCAGAAGAGAGAGCCTCAGAATCTTTTAAAAGTCTAGAATATCCAATTATTGGAGTTAAAGGAGTACGCATTTCATGGCTCACTTTTGCTAAAAATTCATCTTTCATTTTACTTGCGTATTCAGCTTTTTCTTTTGCAACTAAAAGTTCATTAGTCCTATCAGCAACAATAATTTCCAAATTTTTGTTTAGAGAAACTAATTTTGAACTTAACTCTTCAGCTTTTTCTTTTTCTCTTTTTAATTCTCCTTCTTTTATAAGGATATTGAAAATATCTGTCTTTATGGATGTGAATATATCTAAAAAACATTTTTCCATATTTAAAAAGTCATTGCTAATATTTGTTGTGAGATGGGTATTGATATTTTTTATAGTTTCATTGAGCTTTTCTATAAGTAGGAATTGCTCCAATAACATAAATTTATTTAATAAAACTAAAGAAAAAAATACTGTGATACAAAAAATAGAAAAAATTAGAAAATTTATAGAGTGAGAAAAATTTATGAGCATGTCTTTAAAAATAAAAAAAATTAAAATAAAAAATAAAAAAAGAATACCATTCCAAAATGCTAGTTTAACATGTATTTTCATAACTCAACCTCAAAAAATATACTTAAAATTTTTCAAAAAACTAATTTAATAAATGACACTCTAATGACACTACATAAAATTATTATAGCATAAAAGAAGTTTGTCAATACTTATTTTTAAAATTTTATTAATAAACATTTATACCGTATTTTAGGAGGTTGGTATGGAACAAAAAATTGTTGAAAAAATGATGAAGGAAGTTATGGAAAAACTAGCAGAAACTAAACCTACGGAATCAAACTCTGTATGTTTTGATTCATGCAAGGTAACTGAATTTGTAGGAGCTTCAAAGATAGGGGATACTATTGGACTGGTTATTGCAAATGTTGATCCAGCATTACATGAAGCAATGGGAATAGATAAAAAGTATCGTTCTATTGGAATAGTTGGAGCAAGAACAGGAGCAGGACCTCATATTATGGCGGCTGATGAAGCAGTAAAAGCTACAAATACTGAAATTTTAGTAATAGAACTACCTAGAGATACAAAAGGTGGTGCAGGGCATGGATCTTTAATTATTTTTGGTTCTGAAGATGTATCAGATGCAAGAAGAGCAGTTGAAGTGACATTATCGAGTCTTGAAGAAAAATTTGGAGATGTTTATGCAAATGATGCAGGACATATTGAAATGCAATATACGGCTAGAGCATCATATGCTATTAATAAGGCATTCGGAGCACCGCTTGGAAAATCATTTGGATTATCAGTTGGAGCACCGGCTGCAATAGGAGTAGTAATGGCAGATACAGCATTAAAAGCTGCCAATGTGGAAGTATTAGCTTATTCATCACCAGCTAAGGGAACATCTTTTTCAAATGAATGTATTTTAGCTGTTTGTGGTGATTCTGGAGCAGTTAGACAAGCGATAATAGCGGCAAGAGAAGTTGGAATAAAACTATTAGAAACTATGGCGGGACCAGCTCCATCAGCGACAACTCCTTATATTTAAAAAGAAAATTTTATCGAGAATAATTAATAATGGAGGTAAAAATGAAATCTAAGCGTTTTGAAGTGTTAAGTCAAAGAGGAGTAAATAAAGATGGATATGTAAAAGAATGGCCAGAAGAAGGATTAATTGCAATGAATTCTCCTCTTGATCCCAAACCAAGTATAGTAATAAAAGATGGAAAAGTGGTTGAATTAGATGGGAAATGTAGAGAAAATTTTGACCTTTTAGACTACTTTATAGCAGATTATGCAATAGAATTAAAAAATGCAGAAAAAGTAATGGCTATGGATTCTTTAGAAATAGCTAGAAAATTAGTTGATATAAATGTATCAAGAGATGAGGTTCTTGAAATTTCATTGTCATTGACGCCTGCAAAAATGGCTGAAGTAATTGGAAAATTGACAGTTCTTGAAATGATGATGGGTGTAAACAAGATGAGAGCAAGAAAAACTCCGTCTAACCAATGTCATGTTACAAATTTAAGAGATATTCCTGTACAAATAGCCGCTGATGCAGCAGAAGCAGCTTTAAGAGGCTTTGCAGAACAAGAAACTACGGTTGCAGTTGCAAGATATGCACCATTTAATGCAATATCGTTATTAGTTGGGGCTCAAGTTGGAAGACCCGGAATTTTAACACAATGTGCAGTAGAAGAAGCAACAGAACTATTGTTAGGAATGAGAGGACTTACAGCATATGCAGAAACAGTTTCAGTTTATGGAACAGAACCAGTATTTATAGATGGAGATGACACTCCGTGGTCAAAAACATTCCTAGCATCAGCTTATGCATCAAGAGGACTTAAAATGAGATATACATCTGGAAGTGGTTCAGAAGTATTAATGGGATATGCAGAAGGATGTTCAATGCTATATCTAGAATGTAGATGTTTATTTATGACTAAAGGAGCTGGAGTACAAGGAATTCAAAATGGATCAGTAAGCTGTATAGGAGTTCCGGGAGCGGTTCCAGGCGGAATAAGAGAAGTATTAGGTGAAAATTTAGTTGCGATGATGCTTGATTTAGAATGTGCTTCAAGTAATGACCAAACATTTACGCATTCAGATTTAAGAAGAGTGGCAAGATCTTTAATGCAAATGATACCAGGAACAGATTTCATATGTTCAGGATATAGTTCAACACCTAACTATGACAATATGTTTGCTGGTTCTAACTGGGATGCAGAAGATTATGATGATTGGAATATAATACAAAGAGATTTAAAAATAGATGCAGGATTAAGACCTGTTAGAGAAGAAGAGGTAGTAAGAGTTAGAAATAAAGCAGCAAGAGCTATCCAAGCTGTATTTAGTGCTCTAGGTTTCCCAGAAATTACTGATGAAGAAGTAGAAGCTGCAACATATGCACATGGAAGTAAAGATATGCCAGAAAGAGATGTAGTAGCGGATATTAAAGCAGCTGGTGAAATGATGGAAAGAGGAATAACTGGTATTGATATAGTTAAAGCACTTAAATCTAAAGGATTTGATGATGTGGCTGAAAGCTTATTAAAACTTATGAAGTTAAGAGTATCAGGGGATCACTTACATACATCTGCAATATTAGATAATGATTTTAATGTAATAAGTGCTGTAAATGATAAAAATAATTATCAAGGTCCAGGAACAGGATATCAAATATCTGATGAAAGATGGGCTGAATTATCAAATATAGAAAGAGCAGTAGATGCTTCTACAATAAAGTAGGATATAAGGAGGATAATAATGCACATAGATGAAAAAGTATTAAGAGGCATTATAGAAGATATAGTAAAAAAATATACGAATGCTTCTACTGATTTAATAAGCAATGCAAAACCTGCATCAGATGATGAGGAAAAAAGTAGAGATGTAGATTTAATAGAAAAGGGTGTAGCACAAAAAGGAACTAGAAAAGATGAAGTTGTAATTGCAGTTGCAGCAGCATTTGGCAAATACCAAGTAAAAACTATGACAGGAATCCCACATGGTGAAGTTCTAAAAGAAATAATGGCAGGTATAGAAGAAGAAGGTTTAGTTCCAAGAGTGGTAAGAATTTTAAGAACATCAGATGTTTCTATTCTTGCAAATGATGGAGCAAAATTAAGTGGGTCAGGAATCGGAATAGGGCTACAATCTAAAGGAACGACAGTAATACATCAAAAGGATTTATTTCCATTGACTAACTTAGAACTTTTCCCACAAGCACCACTACTTGAAAGAAAACATTATAGAATGATAGGTAAAAATGCAGCAAAATATGCTAAGGGAGAATCTCCAAAACCAGTTCCACAATTAAATGATCAAATGGTAAGACCTAAATATCAAGCAATAGCTGCTATGCTACATATAAAAGAAACAAAACATGTTAGATTTAATGCTAAACCAGTAGATTTAGAAGTTTCTTTTAGATAATTTGAAGGATGGTGAATAACTTGGAAAAAGAATTATTAGAAAAATTAATAAGAGATGTTATAGGTGAAATATCAAATCCAACATCAATAAATCCAGTGTCAAGAGAAGGAAGAATGACTGACGCAGATTATCCGTTAAGTGAGAAAAAAGCAAGTATTTTAAAGTCAGCAACAGGAAGAACATTATCAGAATTTACTATGGAAAATGTAATGTCTGGAAAAATAGGAGCAGCAGATTGTAGAATAGCTCCTGAAACTCTAGAATATCAAGCACAAGTTGCTGAAAGTTTAAATAGAAAAAGTTTTGCAAGAAACTTAAGAAGAGCAGCAGAGTTAATAGCCGTACCAGATGAAAGAATTTTGGAGATTTACAATTTACTTAGACCCTATAGATCAACTAAAAAAGAACTTTTGGCAGTGGCAGATGAATTAGAAAATAAATATAATGCAAAAGTTAATGCTCAACTTGTAAGAGAAGCAGCAGAACTTTATGAAAAGAGAAATAGACTTAAAGAAGATTAATATAGTGGCAATCACTCAATAAATTTAGAAAGTTGGGAGAAAGTATGAAACTTATAGCAGGAATAGATATAGGAAATTCAAGTACAGAAACTTGCATTGCCAAGTATGATGGAGATAAAATTATAACTTTAAGCAGCGGAATAGCAAAAACCACTGGTATAAAGGGAACAAAAGAAAATATAAAAGGTTTATTCTTATCACTTCAAAAAGCTTTAGATAAACTGGATAAAAAGATAGATGATTTATATCTTATAAGAATAAATGAAGCAGCTCCAGTTATAGGCGATGTAGCTATGGAAACAATAACTGAAACAATTATAACCGAATCAACGATGATTGGGCATAATCCTTCAACACCGGGAGGTGTTGGAATAGGAGTTGGGAATTCTGTTCTTATAGATGAAATATTTTCTCAAAATAAAAATGAGGACTACATCGTGGTAGTTCCTAGTAAAATAAGTTTTGAAAAAGCAGCAGAGATAATAAATAAAGCAAATATAGATGGATATAAAATAACTGGAGCTATTGTACAAAAAGACGATGCTGTCTTAATACACAATAGAATTAGTAAAAAAATTCCGATAATAGATGAAGTTGAACATATTGAAAAAGTACCCTTAAATATGAAAACTGCAATAGAGGTTGCAGATAAAGGAAAAGTTATATCAATGCTTTCAAATCCATATGGAATTGCAACTTTATTCGGATTAAATTCGGAAGAAACTAAAATGATAGTTCCTATATCAAGGGCGATAATAGGGAATAGATCAGCAGTTATAGTAAAAACGCCTAAAGGTGATGTCAAGTTAAGAGTAATTCCGTCTGGGAAATTGACTATCTTAGGAGATAAAAAAAGAGAAGTAGATGTAGATAAGGGTGCTGAAGCCATAATGGAAGCCATAGGAATATGCCAACCAATAGAAGATATCTATGGAGAAACCGGAACTAATGCCGGAGGAATGCTTGAAAAAGTAAGAATTGTTATGGCTCAGCTCACTGATAAAAATCCAAAAGAAATAAAAATTCAGGATTTATTAGCAGTTAATACTTTTGTTCCAAAAAAAGTGACAGGTGGAATAGCAAATGAATTTTCCATGGAAAATGCAATAGGCTTAGCTGCTATGGTTAAGGCTGATAAATTGCAGATGGAAAGTATTGCAGATGAATTAGAAAAAACTTTAAAGAAAAAAGTTGTAGTTGGTGGTGTTGAAGCAGAAATGGCAATTTTAGGTGCATTAACAACACCGGGTACAGATAAACCACTTGCGATAATAGATATGGGAGCAGGGTCAACAGATGCTTCTACAATTACTAAAGATGGGCAAATAACATTGTGTCATCTTGCAGGAGCAGGAAATATGGTAACGATGTTAATAGATAAAGAATTGGGAATAAATGATTTTGATCTGGCTGAAGATATTAAGAAATATCCACTTGCAAAGGTTGAAAGTCTGTTTCACATAAGACATGAAGATGGAAGTGTACAATTTTTGAAAAACCTTTAGATCCAAGTATATTTGCAAGAGTAGTAATACTTAAGGAAGATGAAGGAATGCTTCCTATAAATATAGATGAAAGTTTAGAAAAAATAAAGAGAGTCAGAAAAGAAGCTAAAGAAAAAGTATTTGTAACAAATGCTATAAGAGCTTTAGAAAGAGTTGCACCACAAGGAAATATAAGAAATATAGATCATGTGGTTTTAGTTGGAGGATCAGCTCTTGATTTTGAAATTCCTCAAATGGTTACGGAAAAATTATCACATTTTGGTGTAGTAGCCGGTCAAGGAAATATAAGAGGAATAGAAGGACCAAGAAATGCAGTTGCTACAGGCTTGGCTATCTCTTATAAAGAGGTGTGAGATGGAAGAATTTATAGGCATACATATACATATAAATAAAAAAATAGCTTCAAATAGTGTAATAAAATCTATTTTTTGGGGCATAGAAGAAGAGGGAATACCTTACAAAACATATGAAATAGAAGAGGGAAATAGTGATAGTTTAGGATATGAAGCATCAAAAATTTCTAAATTGGGTGTAGGAATTGGAGTAGATGACAATTATATAACACTTTACTATGAGAAACTTAACTTAGGAGAAGCATTATTTAAGTATAAAACTTTGTCAAAAGAAAATATTTTAAGAAGTTTAGGTACAAATGCAGCTCGATTGATAAAGGGAGAGCCTTTTACTATACCAAAAGATTAGGAGGAGAGATGAGAAATTCAATAGGACTTATAGAGGTTGAAGGACTTGTAGGAGCTTTGGAAGCAGCAGATGCTGCAGCTAAATCAGCAAATGTAAGTCTTGTAGGTATGGAAACAGCTAAGGGTTCTGGAATGATAACAGTTAAAATAGAAGGCGAAGTAGCGGCAGTAGCAGCCGGTGTAGAAGCTGGAGCAATGGCAGCAAGTAGACTTACTAAAGTGGTTTCTAAGCATGTAATTCCAAGACCTAATATAGAAACATATAAATTGATAGATACTTATGTTGAAAAAAAAGAAGTAAAAACTGAAGTGGCTGAAAATGTAGAAGAAGTTGTAGAAGTAAAATTAGAAAATATTGAAATTAATGAAGAAATAGAAGAAATCAAAGAAGTTAATAAGAATAAAAAGAAAAGATAAAAATTTAAGGAGGAATGAAAATGGGAAATGCATTAGGATTAATTGAAACTAAAGGACTTGTAGGAGCTATTGAAGCAGCAGATGCTATGACAAAATCAGCAAATGTTGAATTGGTAGGATATGAAAAAATAGGTTCTGGACTTGTTACTGTAATGGTAAGAGGAGATGTAGGAGCAGTAAAAGCGGCAGTAGATGCAGGGACAAGTGCTGCTGAAAGAGTTGGTGAAGTTAAATCAACTCATGTAATTCCAAGACCACATGCTGACACAGAAAAATTATTACCTAAATTAGTAAAATAGTAAATAAAAGATTATAAGTTGAAGGTAGTACAAGGGAAAATTCCCTTGTATTACTAAAATAAAGATTAATTGATGAAATTAGGTTACTGTAATCTTTTAGAATGTTAGATAAATATTAGCCGACCCTGTCGGCTTTTATTCTAGCAATTTTGATAATAAATTTAGATAGTTGGTGATTTAAAGTGGAAGGTCCTAAAGAGTTATTGGAAAATATAATAAAAAGTGTTATAGAAATTACTTTTTCAAATAAGATTGAAGTTGAAATAAAAGAAGATTTAACTCATAGGGCAATAGAAATTCCTAAATCTATTGCAGATGTGATAGGTTTAAAAGATGGAGATGTTGTTAGAGTTAAAACAGAAGGAATAAGAGCACTTATCTTTGAAAATGTAAAGGTTTTTGTAAATAATGAGATAACAAAAAAAAGATTTTATATAAATCAATATGAAGCAAAAGCTGCTAATTTAGAAAATGGATTCATTGTTGAAATTTTAGACGAAAATGAAAACGGAAAAATAGCAAATAAAACCAAGAGTGAAATACCTTGTAGATTTGAAAAAGATGGAATATACATAAAACTAGTATAAATTTGTAGATGGAGAGTCATTTTGACTTCTGTCTACTCCTTTGAGGAGATCAAATGAGCTATGATGAGATAATAGAATTCCTAGTTAGAGAAGTAGGAAAAAGAATAGAAGAAGAGAAAAATAAAGAAAATAATTTAGAAAAAAATAGTGCTTTGGTTATTATACATGGTGGAAATGGTGATTTATCACAAGTTCTTGTTGAATTAGAAAATTTATCCAAAAATTATGATTTAGAGGTTATTTATACAAGGAGCGGAAGAAAATTGTCCTATGGAAAAATTTCTCAAGTCATAAAAAATGAAAAAGAACTTAGTTATGAAAATGTTGAAGAATTATTAAAGAATAAATCTTTGATACTTTTACCAGTTTTAACGAAGAGTTCGGCAGCAAAGATAGCTTATGGAATAAGGGATACAGAAGCTTCTTATCTTGTTTCAAAAGCTATATTAGCCGGGAAAATTATAGTTGCAACATATAATTCATGTAGAATAAATGGAAACTCTGAGTATATTAATCAAATCAATTCAAATATAGAAAAATTAAAAAAGTATGGAATAAGATTTACAGAAGCTAAAAATTTAGCTAATTATGTGGAAAATATTATGAATAAGAAATCAATATATTTAACACATAAAAAATCGATCAGTACGAGAGATATAGCTAATCTTAGTAATGTCAATATCATAGTTACTAAGGATACAAGTATTACAACTCTTGTGTTGGATAGAGCAAAGGAAGCTAACATTAATTTCATTAAGGAATAATTAGGTGGTGAATAAATTTCATGGATTATTCAAAAAAAGAAAGCAACAAAGATCACTATATAAATCTGGGTAAAATTTATACCAAAAGAGGGGACACAGGTGAAACTTCACTTTTAAATGGGCAAAACGTAAAAAAATCAAGTATACAGGTGGAAGCTTATGGAATAATAGATGAAGCAAATGCAGTTATGGGGTTTGCAAAATCTTTAGTAGAAGATGAAGAAATAAAAACTATTCTAACTCATGTGCAAGAAAAATTTATTCTAGTAGGAGCATATTTATCGGCTGGAGCTGATTATGACACTTGTGTAAAAGAAAAAATTACTAAGCAAGATGTGGAGTATTTAGAAAAACATATAGATGAGTATAATAAAAGACTTTTACCTTTGTATAAATTTGTAATACCTGGAGATGAAACAAGCTCAGCTAGCCTACATATTGCTAGAACTGTTGTAAGAAGAGCTGAAAGGGCAATTGTTAAATTATCAGAAAGCATTAAATTTCCAGCAGAAATTTTAAAATATATAAATAGAACTTCAGATTTATTATTTGTTCTTTCAAGAATAGAAGATGATAATAGAACAATTAATTATATTAAAAGCAGATTATCTGAGGCACTTAGGGTAGGAGGAACAGATAAAAAAATATATTCTTTTCAAAATTTGACTTTAGAGAATGCAAAGAGAATAGTTACTGCAGGTGAGTTAAAGGCGAAAGAGTTGAAGAAAGATTTTGTATTTACAGTTGTGAATGCAGAGGGAAATTTGATATTGCAAGAAAAAATGGATAATGCAATTCTAATAAGCGTGGAGGTTTCAAGAAAAAAAGCATATACTTCAGCTTCACTTAGAGCAGCAACAGCTGATATGGCAGAAATGATAAAACCGGGAAGATCTTTATATACCTTACAAAATGATCCTAAGTATGTAATGTTTGGAGGAGGAATACCACTATTTAAAAATGAAATACTGGTAGGAGCAATAGGTGTTAGTGGTGGTTCTGTTGAAGAGGATTTAGCAGTTGCAAGAGAATGTGAAAGAGAATTTAAAAAGATTTTGGAGGGAAAATAATGACAATCGAAAAAAATAAATTGGATGAATTAGTTGGAATGATAATGCAAGAAATGACAAAGACAGGGCTAGTTCAAAATAATACTTGTTCTACTTGTGATACGGTTTCCTCTTCATCTAAAAATGGTATATATTCATCAATGGATGAAGCTATAAAAAATGCAAAAATAGCTCAAAGGATTCTTTTTGATTCAAAATTGGAATTGAGAGCAAAAATAGTAAAAAGTATAAGAGAAGAATTGATTAAACACGCGGAAGAACTTGCAAAATTGGGTGTGGAAGAAACTAAAATGGGAAGATTTGAACATAAGTTATTAAAACATCAAATAACTATTGAAAAAACACCAGGACTTGAAGATTTAAGACCGTATGCCTTTAGTGGTGATGATGGATTAACTGTTTTAGAACTATCACCCTATGGGGTAATAGGAGCTATAACTCCATCTACAAATCCCAGTGAAACAATTATAAACAACAGTATAGGAATGATAACAGCAGGGAATGCAGTAGTGTTCGCACCTCACCCCGGAGCAAAAAAGACTTCGATAAGAGCAGTGGAATTAGTAAATCAAGCGGTAGTAAAAGCTGGAGGACCTAAGGATTTAGTAGTTACAATAGATAATCCGAGTTTGGAGAATACAAATATAATGATAAATCATCCGGATATAAAAATGTTAGTTGCCACTGGAGGGCCAGGAGTTGTTAAGTCTGTGATGTCATCTGGAAAGAAAGCTATTGGTGCAGGGGCTGGAAATCCACCTTGTTTAGTTGATGAAACAGCTAATATCGAAAAGGCGGCTAAAGATATAGTTGATGGATGTAGCTTTGATAATAATCTGCCATGTACGGCTGAAAAAGAAGTTGTGGTTGTGGATTCTGTTGCAGATTTTTTAATTTTTGAAATGCAAAAAAATGGTGCATACTTATTGAAAAATAAAGAAGATATAAAAAAATTGGAAGAAATAGTTGTAAAAAATGGTGCAGCTAATAGAGATTATGTTGGAAAAGATGCTAAGTATATTTTGAGTAAAATAGGAATAAATGTTGGAGATGAAATAAGAGTTATAATAGCAGAAACAAATAAAGATCATCTGTTTGCAGTTGAGGAATTACTAATGCCTGTATTACCAATAATAAGAGTAAAAAATACAGATGAAGGAATAGCTATTTGTAAAGATTTGGAGCATGGTTTAAGACATACTGCAATAATTCATTCTAAAAATATAGATGTTTTAAGTAAGTATGCTAAAGAAATGGAAACAACAATACTTGTAAAAAATGGTCCTTCATACTCTGGAATAGGCGTAGGTGGAGAAGGATATAATACTTTTACCATAGCTGGACCTACTGGCGAAGGATTGACTTCAGCTAAGTCGTTTGCTAGAAATAGAAGATGCGTTTTAGTTGGTGGATTTGCAATAAAATAGTTTTTTAGATTTTCACATATTCATTCTAAAAGAGAACTGTCATAGATTAATATCTATGACAGTTCTTTTTGCATGTATAAAAAAAATAAAAATTTAAAATTGCTATATTAGCTTTAATATATAAGCTAGGAAAAATACTCCAAAACCAGTTAAATAAATAAGCCCTAATATTGATATGTAATATAAAAATCCTTTTATATGCCCTTCTTTCCCATTAACTAAAGAGAAATTTAGATAAGAATAAATAGGAGCTGATAAAAATGAAGCTATCATAGCAAAATACATCAATTTAGCCACATTTCCTGCAAGTAAAAATACAATAAGAATCCCAACTATTGAAGTTATAGATACCCATATATTCAATTGAGTTTTGGATTCATTATTTTCCTTTAAAATAATTCTAAGTGCTTCATTATTTACACGAGAATAACCATCAATTACAGTTATTGTAGTTCCAAAAAGGCATAGGAATGCAATGAAAGCTATTAGTAATCTAGACCAATCTCCAAAGGCTGAAGCATACATTCCAATAAATTGTTTAATATAGGCAGCACTTGCTGCTTCTATTTTTTCACCAGAACCATATTGAATTAATGCTCCCAGTGCAAGGAATATAAATGCTAAAATAGCTGTTCCTATATATCCGACATTAAAATCAAATATACCATCTACAACTGAAACTTTTTCTGATTTTCTTTTTTCAATAGACCACATAGAATTGATAGCTGATATCTCAATAGGTGCAGGCATCCAACCCATCAGCGAAATGATAAAAGTTAAAGCTGATAATTTCCAAGGAGATGGTTCTATAAAATTAGGATCTATATGTGGTGTTTTAAACATTGCTATTATTACAGCAAGCACAGTTGCAAGTGTTAATGAAATCATAACAGCTTTTGATAAGCTATCCATAAATTTATAACCACCAACAAGTATCATTATCCAAATACCTACAATTATAGCAGC
Source organism: Fusobacterium gastrosuis (assembly GCF_900095285.1). Classification (GTDB taxonomy): domain Bacteria; phylum Fusobacteriota; class Fusobacteriia; order Fusobacteriales; family Fusobacteriaceae; genus Fusobacterium; species Fusobacterium gastrosuis. The sequence goes on from NZ_LT607734.1 coordinate 991,775, forward strand.
AGATAATTGTGCAATTGATAAACCAAATCCATTTGGGAAAATATTATATAGTATAGCAGCAGTTAAAATTCCCACAGCTGCTGTATTAACAAAAGCTGAAAATATGTTCATTATAAAAAATAACCAAAGATAAATTTTCCCCTTTTCTTCATATCCTTGAATTAAGCTTTTATTATTTTCTAAAGCATATTGAGCACCATATCTAAAAAATGGATATTTAAAAAGATTAACTAATAAGACAATAATTGCTAATTGCCATCCATAAATTGCTCCTGCTTGTGTTGATGAAACGATATGAGAACCTCCAACAGCAGCAGAAGCCATTAGAATACCTGGTCCCATCGCCTTCATCTTACTTTGAAATGTTGATTTTTCTTCTGTCATGAAATAAACCTCCGTAAATTTTTATGTAGAATTTTTGCATTATAGCATACTTAATAAAAAAATACTAGAAATTTATTATAATGGGTACTAAAAATTATAACAGAATTCACATATTATTTTATATTATAAATATTTGACTTTTTAAATAATTTGTGATATAAGAATTTTGTAAAAATAAGTTAAAAGGAGTGAGAATGTATGAAAAAAAATAAAATTATATTTATTTTATGCATCATTTTAAGTAATTTTTCTTATGCAGAAAAAGCAGAACAAACTGTAAAATTAAAAGAAAGTTATATTAATTCTGACTATCTGGAAGTACAAAAATTAAAACCAACGAAAAATATAATTGTAATTGAAAAAAAGGATTTTATTGATAAAGGTTATAAAAATTTAACTGAGATCTTAGATGATGTCCCTAGTATAAATGTTGGTAAAAGTGGATGGGGAAGCATAGATATAAGAGGGCAAGGAGAAGATAGCAGTGATAAAAATTTGCAGGTGTTATTGGATGGAGCACCAATTACAAATTTAATAAATCATCCTCTACAAACGAATTATGATATAGTTCCAATTGAAAGTATAGAAAGAATAGAAATAATTCCAAGTGGAGGTTCAATTCTTTATGGATCAGGTTCAGTTGGAGGAATAATAAATATAACTACGAATTTAAAAAGGATAAATAAAGGTAGTAAAAGTGTAGGCATAAATTATGGAAACGATTTGAAAGAATATAATGTATCTTTAAGTCATAATGTAAATGATAAGTTGGGAGTTCAATTAACTTATACCAATTCAAAAAAAGATTTATATTTTAAAAATACTTATAGAAATACGCAGTATCTGTCGTCAGGTTTTAATTATAAAGTAAATGAAAATAATGAAATTTCTTTTAGATATAGCTTACTTGATGAGGATGGGAAATTTATAAGAAGTATACCAAGTGAAAAGTTGAATAGAATCGGTAAAAATTATGTGCCAGAAGATAAAGAGGTAACAATAGGATTAGATGATAAAGGGAAAAAGATAAAAGGAAAAATATCTGGATATGCAAATGCAGAGAGAAAATTAGAGTCATTTAATTTTTCTTATAATTCAAAAATAAACTCAAATACTAAATATGTATTGGATACATTTTATAATAAAGGAAATTTTGATAATTCTAATTTAGATTTAACAGTGTATCATAAAACTAAAGGTGTAAGAAATAAACTTTCCTATGAATATGGGGATAATACAGTTTTTGAAGGAAGTAATATTTTATTTGGTATCGACTATTATATACAGAATGCTGATTTAAACTATAATGATTATAGATATAATCGAAAGACAAAAAAATATTATATAAAACCTTTATCATTTAAGTATGATAAAAAAACTTTGGCTTTTTATTTGATGAATAATTTAGTATATGATAAATTTAATTTTACTCAAGGTATAAGAAGAGATTACACTTATTGGGGCTTTGATAAACTTGCTGCACAAAATTCAGGAAAAGGTGTAAGTAAAAGAACAAATACTAATTATGAGTTAGCATTAGCATATAATTATAGAGATACAGGAAAAATTTATGCAAGGTATGAAAGAAGTTTTACTGCACCAGATGGCTTAGAAATAACTGATGACTTTTCTAAGACAGATATAACAGCTACAAAAGGTAAAGATACAATTTATGATATATATGAAATAGGGTTAAGAGATAAGATAGGCTTTTCAACCGTTGTTTTAACAGCTTTTTACAATAAAACCGATAATGAAATGACTAGAAATTTAGTAATGGATAAGAATTTAGGGTTTGGAAGAAGTAGTATAAATATTTTAAAAACAGAAAGAAAGGGAATAGAGCTAAGTTTATCACAAAAAGTAGGAAACTTAACTCTTGAAGAAAGTTATGCTTATTTAAAGGGAAAAAGAAGATATAACAGTGAGGCAAAAAAGTATGAAGATAAAGATGTTGATTGGACTGATGCTGGATTAAAGAAAGTTCCAAAACATTCACTAACTTTAAAAGCTGATTATGCATTTAATGAAAAGTTTTCTGTCAATGCAAAATACCAATATTCTGGAAAATATACTAATTTTACCGATGAAAAAGAAATTCAAGGAAAAGAGGAAGAAAAGTTTATAAAATCATATTCATTAGTGGACATAGGCCTAAATTATAAAGCAGAAAATGGATTAATTTTTTCAGCAGGTATAAATAATTTGTTCAATAAAAAATATTTTGAATATGTTGGAGATAAAAAATACAGTGTTCAACCTGCAGAAGAGAGAACTTATTATATGGGCTTGAAATATACATTTTAAATAAAAAAGCTACACCCAAATGAACTGCACCTCCAATCTTCTGTCCAAGATTATGGGTGCAGTTCAAAAAGTGTAGCTTTTTATGTTATATGAATATATTATTTTTTATAAATTTGAATATTTTGGTGAATAAAAATTAGAATCCTAAAGCTTTTCCATCTCTTCTTGGGTCTGCTCCACCTCTTAATACACCATCTTTTATTGTAACTCCTTGAATACATGGATATTCAAGCCATTCTCCACCATCTTTTAACTCATGACCAAGAGCTTTAAGTTCAGCTATTACATTTTTATCAATTCTTCCCTCATATGTAAGAGTTCCATAGGCATCATGAATTCTTGGAAAATCAATAGCTTCTTGAATATCTTTTTCATAGTCAATTAATTGAATGATAACTTGTGCAATTCCTGTTATTATTTTTTGTGCTCCAAGTCCACCTAAACTTGCCACAGGTTTTCCATCTTTCAATATAATAGTAGGTGACATAGAACTTAAAGGTTTTTTGAAAGCTTCTATTGAATTTGCCTTTCCATGACCAGTATCAAAATCATCCATCTCATTATTTAATAAAATTCCAGTTCCTTCAGCTACAACACCTGAAGCAAAAACACCATTTACGGTATTTGTAACAGCAACAATATTTCCTTCTTTATCTATAATTGAATAATGAGTTGTATCTTTAGATTCAAATTTCCAAGGATCACCTTCAGAATAATCTTGAGATTTAGTCATATCAATTTTATCTTTTAAAGTTTTTGCATAATCCTTATCTATAACACCTTTTAAAGGTATTTTTATAAATTCTGTATCTCCCATAAACTTTGCTCTGTCTGCAAATGCCATTTTCATACTTTCAGATAATAAGTGATAGAATTTTGTTGAACCAGCAGGAATATCTTTTAAGTTATAATTTTCTAAAATATTTAAAATTTGAATTATGTGTGCCCCACCAGAAGAAGGAGGTGCAGAAGTTAATATTTCATATCCTCTATAAGTACCAGAAACTGGTTCGTTAACTCTTATATCGTAATTTTTTAAGTCTTCCAATGACATAATTCCATTAGCTTTATTTGTGGACTTAACAATAGCCTCAGCTATTTCTCCTTCATAGAAAGCTTTTTCTCCATCTTTAATTATTTTTTCCATTGTTTTAGCTAAATCAGGATTTTTTAAAGTATCTCCTACATTATATGGCTTATTATCTTTTAAATAAATTTTTGCAGTTTCAGGGTATTGTTGTATTAATTTTAATTCATTATTCATATCCATATTCATTATTGCAGAAACTTTATATCCGTTATTTGCTAAGTCAACTGCTGGCTGAATAACATCTTTACGATTAAGATTTCCATATTTATCTAAAGCGTAAAGAAATCCTTTTACAGCTCCAGGAACACCTATTGACTTCCCACCATGTTCCTTTTCATCACCAATAACATTTCCATCTTTGTCTAATATCCACATATCAGGAGTAGATTTTTTAGGAGCAATTTCACGGAAATCTATAAATTTTGTTTCACCAGTTTTAGCGAATCTAATTATCATAAATCCACCTCCACCAATTCCTGAAGATTGAGGTTCACAGACTCCTAGTGCAAAACCAACAGCAACAGCGGCATCAATAGCATTTCCACCTTGTTTTAAAACATCAAGACCAATTTTAGATGCTTCATATCTTGCAGTGGAAACAACAGCATTTTTACCAGTGGCATCTCTTTCTGTTCTAAGCACATTTCCATTTTCGTCATAAGGGTTCCAGTTATTTGAATATGCTAGATTAGAACTTAATGTAAGAGCTAATAAAGAACAAAACAAAAACTTTTTCATAAACAAAACCTCCTATATTAGAATAATAATATTATATATTTTTTTAAAATATAAGTAAAATGTACTATTTTTATAATAAGTATATATTTTAAAAATAAATAAATATTTTTAAGAACAGTATAAAAATATAGATATGTTGTAATAAAAAACAATAAAAAAACAGTTGAAAATATAAATTTCAACTGCTTTTATACTTATTATCTATCCGCTTTTAATTTTTCAGCCATAATAGAAGCAAGCTCTATTAGTTTATCTCTTTGTAAAGGAGTAACAGCACCTTTGATTTCAATAGGTTCTCCTAAAACTTCAAGTCCTGGAAGTCCGGCAGCGAAATCAGTAATTCCTTTAACTCCACCACCATTCCACATCATATTACCAAAAATTCCAAGATATCTATTTTTTAAACCATAATTTGCCAATTTATGTAATAAAGGCTCAAGTTTTGGATAGATGGCATTATTATGAGCACAAGAACCTATCATAAGACCTTTGTATTTCCAAATAGAGCTAAATATATATGAATGATCTATTTTTGAGCAGTCATATATGATAACATCTTGGATACCACTATTTCCAAGCTCTCTACCTAATATCTCAGCCATTTCAGCAGTATGACCATACATACTTGCGTAAACTATAACTACACCTTCTTTTTCAGGTTCCATATTAGCCCAAAGTTGATATTTTCTTAAGACTCTATCTATATTTTTTCTCCAAAGTAATCCGTGAGAAGGAGCTAACATTTTTACTTCAACATTTGCTAGTTTTTTCATAATTCCATTAACAGGAGCACCATATTTTCCTACTATGTTGGAATAGTATCTTCTCATTTCATCTTCAAAAAATTCATTGTTTACTTCATCATCAAATATGGCTCCATCTAATGCACCAAAACTTCCAAAGGCATCGTTTGAAAATAAAATTTTATCTGTTAAATCGTAAGTCACCATTGATTCTGGCCAGTGTACCATGGGCATAGTATAAAAAGTTAATTTATGTTTACCTAAATCTAAAATATCTTTTTCCTTTACAATTGAAATTTGTTCATCTTTTAAAGTTAATCCAAAATCTTTTAACATTGCAATTGTTTTAACATTTCCTACAACTTTCATTTCAGGATATATTTTTAAAAGTCCTTTGATTGAACCTGAATGATCTGGTTCAACATGGTTAACAACGATATAATCAATTTTTTTTGTTCCTATTGCTGCTTCTATTTTAGAGAAAAATTCTCCACCTTCTCCGGCATCGACACCATCAATAATACATATTTTTTCATCCATAATTAAATATGAATTGTATGTAACTCCAGCATCTAAAGGTATATAATTTTCAAATCTAGCAGTTTTTCTATCATTTACTCCTATCCAAAGTACATCGTCATTAACTTTTGTACAACAATACATTTAATTTCCTCCCAATAACATTTAACAAAACAAAATAATAAGTTTTAAATATAATTTAATTTTTTTTAAGTATACCTTTATATAATATTAAATTTGTCAGCTTTTTGCAAGCTATTTATAAAAAAAGAGATTATTTTTTATTTATTCAATTACCCCTTTTTTTAAATATACCTGTCTATCAGTAATCAAAGATAAATCTTTTGAGTGTGTAACAACAATAACTGTTTGATTAAATTCTTTATTTAATTTTTTGAAAAGGGAAAAAATAATTTCACTAGTTTCTTCATCCAAATTTCCTGTTGGTTCATCTGCAAGTATAACAGCAGGCTTATTAATCATAGCTCTTGCAATAGCAACTCTTTGTTTTTCACCACCTGATAATTGATTAGGTTTATGATTTAATCTATCTCCTAAACCAACTATTTCAAGTAACCTTTTTGCTTCATTTTCTATTTCTCTTTTATTATTAAATTTATGTAAAAGAGCAGGAATCATAACATTTTCAAGGGCAGTGAATTCATTTAATAAATAGTGAAATTGAAATACAAAACCAAGAAAGTTATTTTTTATTTTATTTCTCTCGTCTTCACTTAGAGAAGAAACATTTTTTTTATCTATCCAAATTTCTCCAGAATCAACTTTATCTAAAAGTCCCATAATATTCAATAGAGTAGACTTTCCAGAACCAGATCTACCAAGTATTGATAGAAATTCCCCTTCTTTTATTTCTAAGTTTAGATTTCTCAAAATATGAAGCTTATTTCCTGTTTCAGAATAAAATTTATTAATATTTTTAAGTTCCATTATATTATTCATGTCTTAAAGCCTCCACATTTTCAAGTTTAGCTGCTCTATATGCTGGGAAAATACTTGATATAAGTATAATTATTGAATTAGCAGCGACAACAGTTAAAATTTCTTTTATAGATATTTCAATTGGAATATTTTTTATATAATAAATTGTAGAAATGAAATTCATAGTATAATTTTTTATATACCAAAGTAAAACTATGGATAAAATTATTCCTATAATTATACCGATACCACCCAGTACAAGTCCTTGAATTAAGAAAATGTTCATAATATTTTTCTTTGAGAAACCCATAGAACGAAGTATACCAATATCCTTTGTTTTTTCTCTAACTAAAGTATTTAGTGTAATCCAAATTAAAAAACCTGCAATTACAACTATAAGTGAAAAAACTATGATCATAATAGTTTTTTCTAAAGTTAGAGCAGATAGAAGAGCTTTATTTTGCTCTCCCCAAGTGTAGGTATAAAGGAAATCATCATCTGGAATTTTAGATTTGACTAAATCTGCTTTATACGGATCATCAAGCCTTATAGTGAGTCTATCGACACTATCTCCTTTATAGTTTATATATTGTGCAGTAACAAGTGGAATAAGAACCATATTTAAGTCATAATCATAAAAACCACTTTCAAATATACCCATAATTTCCATTTCAAATTCAGAATTTTCTGCAGTGACAAGTTTTAATTTATCTCCTATATTCATGCCGGTTGAAACAGCAAGCTCTTTTCCAACTAATATTCCTTTTTTATTTTCTAAATCAATATTTCCATAGACTATTTTATCTTTTAAATCCATACTATTAATTGCTTTTTCTAAATCATAACCAACGATTTTTACCCCTGAAATATGTTCGTTAAAAAGATTTTTATATTTTATTAAACCTTGAGCTTCAACAGTCGGAATAACACCTTTTACATTTTCAATTTTTTCAATTTTCTCTGAAAATTCCTTATAATTTTCAAAGCCATCAGCTGACTGCACAGTGACATGACTAGATAAAGAGAGTATACTATTTATCATATTTTTATCCAGTCCATTGGAAATACCTATTGAAACTGTAAGTACTGTAATACCAATTAATACTCCTAAAATTGAAACTAAGCTTTGTTTTTTTCTTTCTAACATTTGTTTTTTAGCAATAAAAAATTCTATCATTGTTCTCCTCTATTTTTTTAATATTTTAAAATTGACTTCATCTCTTTTACCATCTGCAGTAACTATGGTAAATTTATGTTGTCCAGCTTCTAAATCAAAAAGTTTTTCTTCATCATTTAAAAATCCAATATACTTATTATCTAAGTACCAATACAAAAATTCTTTATTTGGATTATACAGTTTAATTGATAATTTTTGATAGCCTGAAAAATCCTTCGGTAAAGTTATTGATAAATTATTTGTAGGATAGGCAATTTTTACATCTCTATTTATTCCTACATCTTGACTATTTTCATAATAGTAGTTAGCAACTTCAACAGGATACTCTAAAATAATTTTTTCTTTAGCATCTATAAAATTTTCATTTCTAGAATCAATTATCTTGTTATTTTTGTCAACAAAAATTTTCTTTAAGTATGGAGATATTCTTAAAAGTTTGGCCTCTTTGGGATATTCTATAAATTTACTTTCAATATCATAAAATTTTCTATATCCAGTTTTTTCATCAATTTCAATTTGCCTTAAATTATCACTTGGTTTTGCAAATGATTTAGGTTTTAGCTCGACTATATTAAAAATTTTAAAAAGTAAATTTCCAGCAGTATTTACACCAGAAAGAGTTGAAATTGGTTTATTAGAAAAATTTCCTAACCAAACAAGTATTGTATAATCAAGGCTAACACCGACAGCCCAAGCATCTCTAAGACCAAAACTTGTACCAGTTTTCCAAGAGATAGGCTTTTCATCTGAATATAGTTTTTCATTATCTGGTCTTACAACTTTGGATAAGGTTTCTAATGTTAAATAGCTGGCTCCGCTACTTATTAACTTAGACTCTTTATTGTCAGAAAAGTTTTCATTTATATTAGGATTCACTATATATTTTAAATCTGAAAATTTTCCATAATTAGCTAATCCAACATAGAGTTTAGCTATGTCAACTGCTTTCATTTCACGAGTTCCTAATATAAGAGATAAGCCGTATTTATTAAAATTATCATCACCATATTTATCAATATTTTCTAGAAAATAGAAAAATCTATCAACTTTATAATCCTCTAAGAGCTTAATAAAAGGAATATTTAGAGATTTGATAAGAGCTTCTTCTATACGAACCATGCCTCTAAATTTATTATCAGAGTTTTTAGGATAAAAATTATTAAAGTAAATAGGAACATCAGGATATAGACTCTCACTGCTTATTAAACCATCATCTATTGAAAGTGCATAGAGAAAAGGTTTTAATAGAGATGCAGGAGATCTTTTTATTTGTAGCCCATCAATTTCACTGTGATTTTTTTTATCTTTATAATTTTGAGAAGCAACATAGGCTAAAACTTCATTGGTTTTATTGTCTATAACTAAAGCAGCAGCATTATTAATACCTATTTGTTTCATATTATTTGAATAATCTCTAACTAGATTTTCAATTTTAAAATGTAATTTATAATCCAGTGTTGTTGTAATGTTTTTATCGACATATTTATTTTTTATGAAATATGAAAACTGTGGAGTTTTATTTTCAAAATAATGAACTTTTGTTGGAAGTTTTTCAAGGAGTGCAAATTTTAATTGCTGTTGATCAATAATTTTTTTGTCAGCCATTCTTTTTAATAAAAAATTCCTTTTTTCCAATAATTTTTCATTATTTTTTTTTAAATTTAAAATACCAGGTGAATTAGGCAAAATTGCAAGAAGACTTGCTTCACCATAGCTTAAATCCTGTACTTCTTTATTAAAGTATAGTTTTATGGCAGTAGAATAGCCTATTATATTTGAACCATAAGGAACATTATTCAAATACAATCTTAAAATTTCATCTTTTGTCAATTCACTTTCTAATTTTTTAACCTTAGCTAGTTCAATAATTTTATTGAGATAAGTTCTTTTAGCTGGTTCTAAAAGTTTTACAACTTGCATACTTATTGTACTGGCACCCATTTTCTTTCCGCCAGTTAAATTATTAAACAAAGATTTAACTATTCTGAGATAATCTATTCCAGAATGTTTATAAAATTTTTTATCCTCATAGAAAATAACAGCTTCCTTTAAAATTTCTGGGATTTCATTTTCACTTTTTATATGCCATTGTTCATCTTTATTTAAAAATGCAGTAAGAATAGTGCCATTTCTATCATATACAACTTGGCTATAATCAATTTTTTTTATAAGTTCTCTTGGCTTATAGGATGAATAAATCTTTAACAGAAACAAAGAAAATAAAAAAAGGAGAACTATGAAAAAAATAAAGAAATACTTCAATTTTATTTTTTTTAACATAGTTCTCCTCCATTTTTTATTTATTTACTTTTATATTAAAACCTTTTAAATAAGCTCTAATATTATTATCATACATCGCTTCTACACTTATACCTGGTAAATAGTATTCACCGGGAGTTACAACATTGATATCAATTCTAATTTCTTTTGTTTCATGTTTGTTTTGACCATAGAAGAAAGCAATTCTATCATCTCTTTTATCAATATAATTAAAATAAGAATCATTATTAAATTCTGGGGCTAATTCCCAGCCACTTGGTAAAATTTGAACAAGAGCTAGATTATCAATAAAATCTAAATTTTTAAGTTCACTTTGGATAACTAAAGTAAATCTATCCCCAACTTTTAAATTTTTAGGATCAATTTGAGCACCATTCACATCCAAAAATTCTCTTTTTAAAACTATATTATTACTTTCATCTTTTTCAGTAAATTTAATTGGCTTTCCTTTTACTAAGAAGTTTAGATATAAATTATCAGTGGAAGTATTTTTTATAGTGATATTTCTATGTTCTTTAAGAATTCTATTTATATCTTTTAGATTAAATTGCCCATTTACTAATATCAAGTCTTTTTTCATTCCGTTTTCATCTATTACAAAGCTTAAATTTTTTCTTTCTATATTTTTGACACTTTTAGAAAGAGCAGAAATAATATTTGCCTGAGTATAAGTTGATAACCAGGTATCAGATTTTATAACATTTAAAAGTTCTTTGAATAATTCTTGGCTTCTTTCTCCATAAATAGAAATATAATGTTTTAAAATCTTTGCATTAAAATAAATCGAATCAAGATTATCATCGGAATATATTTTTAGTTTATTGGCTTCATTTTTAGCAAAATCTTTTTCTCCAATTAAATTATAGGTATCTAATAATACCCATTTAACAAAATTAGGTAGGTTTTTATAATATTTATCAAAAATTATATTCATCTCAGAAATATTAGCTTCACCTGTCATAGCTAAGACATATAGAGCATCCACTTTTGAAGCAGTAACAATATCTGGTCTATTAAATAGAGATTTTATATAATTTAGAGCTCTGTTGTACATTTCATCAGGAACATAGTAGCCTTGCTTTCTAGCTTCAACTAAAAACTCAGTTGTATAAATGCTTGTTGCATAGGTATCAATAGCGTTTGTTCCTGGCCAATAAGAGAAAGAACCATCCGATTGTTGGTAATTATTAAATAGCTTTTTAATAATCGTATTTAAAGAATTTTTAGCTAAGTTTAATTCATTTTCATCATTTGTTAACTTTGTGATAGCAAGCATAGCTATTCCTTTAGATGTAGTTTGTTCCAAACATATATATGGGTAATCTAAAAGAGAAGAAATTACTTTATATAAACCTAGATTCTCATAACTTGAAAGATTAAGTTCAGCATTTAGAGAAGAAGCTATAAAATCCTTGAATTCGTTTCCATATATTTTGAATTCTTCTCCAGCTTTTAAAACTTTAGTTGAATTTATATATTGTTGTGGATAAGGACTATCGACATTTATATTGATAGTATCTTTAAAATTATACTTTGTAGAATCATAACTAACTTCTATTTTTGTTTCACCTATAAATTCAGGGGCATTTAAATCAAAAAAGAATTTTTGAGCTTCTTTATTAGTAAAATTAATTTCTTTTGAAAGCTCTTTGCCATCATATTTTACAGTAAATTTTGCATTCCCTAAACTATCTTCAATAGGGAATAATGTAATAGGCACAACAAATTTATCTCCAACTTTTAATACTCTAGGAGCAGAAGCTTCAATTATTACCGGAGCTTTTATGGTTAATGTTTTTTCAGTACTTCCAAATTTGTCATCAGAAACAGCAACTACAAAAATTTTCATAGCTCCAAAATAATTAGGCAATTTTATATCAACTTCTGCAAAACCATTTTCATCAGTTTCTAATATTTCACTGACTATTGAAATATTTTTAAATCTTTCAGATTTTCCTTGTAAATTCATATTTTCATCTGAAAATGCTGATTTTGCCATAGCTAAAGCTTCATATTCACCACCACCGGTTGTCAAATAATTAGCTATATTTTTATTAGAATATTTTTCAATAATATTGGAAAAATTATCATAATTCTTTACAAGTTTAGCTTGTTTACCATAGAAAAATTCATAAGGTTTAGGGATTTTATAATCAGTTTGTCTTAAAACTCCCTCATCCACCAGATAATATTGGAAAAACATTTTTTTATTTTCTTTATTATATATTTTTAATTTATAATCAGTGGCAGGTTTCGCTTCAGTATTTGAATCGATAACAATATTTAATTCTTTTGTCTTATCATTTACTATCAAAGGAACAGTACCATAGAGTCTAAGAGGTCTATCATTATCTTTATTTTTATATTTTTGGAAAATCGATACATTTACATAAGCATTGGGAAAAAACTCTTTTTCAATAGTAATTAGTTCCTCGTTATTGTTTTGAGATAAATTTTTCCAATATTCTTTTAATATTTTTCCATCTTTTTCAATAGTAATCAGAGCTTTAGTATCAGTTGCAGCATTATATTTTATCCTAGCTACATCTCCTATTTCGTATTTTTCTTTATCAGAGCTAATATTTAGATTTTCCATTCCATTTTTAGCCTTATCTCCATAGGAAAAATTATATATGAAGATTCCAGAACTTACACCAGTTTCCATATCTTCAACTTCTAAAAAATTTATTCCCTCTTCTAATTTTTTTAGTTCTAATATTTGAGGAATATTAGAACTTACGAGTTCTCCTTCATCAGAAATAATAGTTTCTAAAGAATTTTTAATGTAATTCTCATTATTTTCGTAGTTATCATACCACCAATTATATTTTTTATTGAATAATCTGTATTTTAATTTTTTTCCTGTCACTAGTTCATCTTTTAATAGATTTAAAACGATATAGTTTATAGAAACAGAATTATCTTTTTGTACTATCTTTTGTAAACCTATAACATTTTCATTATTTATGAGTTTTAAATTTTTACTTTCAGTACTATATCTTCCGGAACTATCTAAAACATTGGCATTTATCAAAATATCTAAATTTAATTTTTTAGCAGAAGCAGGCATATTAATTTTTAGATTTTCTTTTCCATCAGCATCTAAAGTTCCATTTATATTCGTGTTATAAGAAAAGTCTATCGTAGGATTTGTAAAAATATAATTTTTATAATTTTTACTTTCTATATTTTTTTGGAAGAATGCTAAATCATAAAAAGTTTGGCTATTTGATGCTTTAAGACCAGTTAAATAATTTGCAGAAACATCAACAGAAAGTTGTCCATTTTCATTGATGTCATCTTTTGTATATGTCTTTTCAGTATCTATATCTATGGCTATCTTGTTAGGGACTTTAGCTTCAATGAAAATAGGTTTATTAATTTCAGTATCTCCAAATTTTATTTTCAGACTCCAAGCACCTGTTTCATCATTTATATCACTTTTTATTTTAAAGTTATAAAAGCTATTTTTAGACTTATTAACAAGAATAGAATTTAGCTTTTCTACACCAGTTGGAGAAATAAAACTATAAGTAAATGGATGGTTTTCTTCAAGATTTAGATTTTTATTTCTTGCAATAACAGAAACAGATATTTCATCCCCAGGTCTATAATAACCTTTATCAGTATAGGTAAAAACTCTTAAATCCGAACTTTCAACTAAACCACCAACATTAAAATCTGAATAATTAATCAAACTTTCATTCAAATAAAGTATATTAAATTCATTGTTATTTTTTGCAATAACATAGAAAACGTCATCAGGATTAAGTTTAGACTTATATTCACCATTTGAAACAGTGTAACCTTCTTCTAAAACTTGATTTTTTTTATTTACGAAATCTAATTTCACATTAGGTATAGTTTCAAGAGTATTTAAATCTATTACTTTCATCTCTAATTTATTCGCATTGGAATTTGCAATTAACCCTAAATCAGAAAGAATAATATTTTTTTCGGCTCGAGCATATATTCTTCCGCCGTCAAACCACTCATAATAATCAATAGCACCATATTTATTTTCATCATAATCAATATTTTCAGGACTATTAGCGTAGATATTAACATGATAAACCCCTTTAGTATCAATAACACCACTTAAGTCTATGCTATTTTTCATAACTTCATCTGTTTTATTTTCTAAAACATATTCTTTAGTAAAAACTACATCTCCTAAATCTTCTTTAAAAGTTTCTTTATAATATTGATAATCTTTAACTTTTAAATAATTAGTAATATTGTTTGTGTAGACTTTAATAACTTCTAATTTAATTTTTTTAATGTTTACAGAATCAAAATTAATTCTTTTATTATTTAAGCTAGGTAATGTTGAAGCAGTATCAGAAAAACTTAAACTAGGCTTTAGTTTTCCAATGTATAAATTTGAGAAAGGATAAAAATTTCCCAATTTATTTCCATCTATATCAATTAAATCTTCATTAAAGTTTATAGAATAAGGAGTTTCTTTTGTAAAATTTCCTTTTAGAACAAGTTTATTACCATAGGAATCTATCACCAAATTTTCAACGGCTGGCTCAAGTTTAAATTTTGTTTTTAAATCTTGCTTTTTATCTAACTCCTTAGAGAAAATAACAACTAAATGTCCAGCACTATTGAAAGACACTGTATTTATATAAAATTCAGAATAAACAGGTTGAGTATTTTGAGATATTTGCTCATTAGTATTAGTAGTGTTGGTCTTCTCTTTTTTACAAGCTATTAAGCTAAAACTAAATATTAAAATAATTAAAAGTAGACTATAAAATTTATTAAATTTTATTTTTTTCATTTTTTCTCCTTTGTTTACTTAGAATTTATTATAAGTTCTAAGAATTTTTCTCCATAGTTATTAAATTTTTGATTTCCAATTCCTTTAATTTTTAGCATTTCCCATCTGTTAAGAGGTTTTTTTTCTGCCATTTCTATGAGTGTCATATCAGAAAAAACTATATATGGGGCTATTTTTTCTGTATTTGCAATTTCTTTTCTAAGTGCAATTAAGTTTTTAAATAAATCATTCTCAAAGTAATCAAAATTAACTTTTTCGTCAGATTTTCTTATAATTTTTAGTCTATCTTCAAGAATATCTTTATATTTTTCTCCTAATTTTAAAACTGGGAAACTTCCAGCACTCTGAACCAAATATTTTTCAAGTATCATATAATTTATAAAATTTTCTATCCATTCAATACTTTCTTCTCTCATAATGCCAAAAGTAGAAATTTTATCCAGACCTTTATTTAACATTTTGGAATCAGCTTTTCCCACAAGCATATTTGAAAGAGTAGATATACCTAAACTTTCTTTTGTTCTTCCCACACATGAAATAATTTTTTTTGCTTCCAGAGAAAAGTCTTTTACATCTTTTTCTTTCTTACAATTTTCACAATGACCGCAGTAATCTCTAATCATTTTTTCTCCAAAGTATTTTAATATAAATTCTCTATAACAACTTTGAAGTTCGGCATATTCTTGCATTTTTTGAAATTTTCTAAGTTTTCTTCTATTGTATTCATCATCTTTGGATCTATCATTTTCTATCAGAAATCTTTGAGTAGAAATATCTTTTTTATTATATATTAAAATAGCTTCTGCAGGAGCTCCATCTCTTCCAGCTCTTCCAGCCTCTTGGTAATAATTTTCTAAATCACTGGGTATGTTAGCATGTATAACATATCTAATATTTGATTTATTTATGCCCATACCAAAGGCATTGGTTGCAACCATAATTTCAATATTATCATTTAAAAAGTCTTGTTGATTTTGTTCTCTTTGCTCTTTACTTAGACCTGCATGGTATTTCGTCACAGATTTTCCTAATATATTTTTTATGAAATTATAAATATCCTCTACATTTTTTCTGGTTGAGCAATAAATTATTCCAGATTTACCTTTATTTTTTAACAAATAATTTTTTATAAAACTTTTTTCATCTATTAAATCATCATCATAAATAGTATTATCTACAACCTTGAAGTAAATATTATCTCTATCAAAATAATCAGTAAAAATAAAAGGTTTCTGCATATTTAATTTTTGAACTATATCATTTTTTATTCTTGGAGTTGCAGTTGCAGTAAAAGCTAAGGTTAAGATTTTATTTTCCTTATCAATAAATTTTATAAAATCACTTATTTTCAAATAACTTTTCCTAAAATTTTCTCCCCATTGGGATATACAGTGGGCTTCATCCACAACAACCATAGACACATCAATATTTTTTATATAGTTTACAAAATACGAATTCTCTAATCTCTCTGGGGAAATATATAAAATTTTAACTTTCTTTTTATAAATTTTAAAAAGAATTTTATTTACTTCCTCAAAAGATAATGTTGAGTTTAAATACTCTGCTTCAATACCGATGGTTCTCAGGCTATCAACTTGATCTTTCATTAAAGAAATGAGAGGAGATATTATAAGGGTTAAACCATTAAAAATAAGGGCAGGTATCTGATAACAAATTGATTTACCTGCACCAGTTGTCATAATCCCTAAAACATTTCGATGGTTACAGATAGCATCAATTATTTTTTCCTGTCCTTCTCTAAAGTTTTCATAGCCGTAATATTCTTTTAAAATTCTAAGTGCTTCTGCTTTCATAATGGTCCTTAACTTTGTTTTTACAATAAAATATTAAAGTTCGCTATATGCAATAAAAGTCAACAATATTTGATTTTATATATTATACTATATTATTTTTGTTTATTAAAATTTTAAATTTTTTTTAAAACCAAAGAAATTAAATATTTAGTATAGTCAGCCATAAAAATCGGAATATTTAAAATATCATCATCTAGTTTTAGATTATCTAAAGAAAAACGAATTTTTAGTTTAACTTCATCCTTATATTTTTCAGTAAATTTTTTAAGACTTCTACTTTTTAAGTTTATTCCAGCTTTCACTTCAATAGGGATAACTTGATTTTCATGTTGAATAAGAAAATCTACTTCGTAAATATTATCAGTCCAATAACGAGCTTTTGTTTCAAATTGATTTTCTAAACTTTCTAAAATATAGTTTTCAGTAAGAGCACCCTTAAATTCTGTGAACAGACGATTCCCTTCCGCAAAAGCAGAAGGTGAAAGTAAAGATAGCCTATTTAAAAGTCCAACATCAACTAAGTATATTTTAAATGCAGATAAATCATCATAGGCAGAAAGTGGGAGTTTTGGAGCAGAAGAACGATATATTTTATTTACAAGATTAGCATCTACAAGCCATTGTAGTGCATCTTCATATTCTCTTGCTCTTGCACCTTCTTTTACAACTTTATATATGAATTTTTTATTTTCACGACTCAGTTGAGATGGTATAGATTTCCATATCATGGAAATTTTAGGAAATTCTTTAATATTTGGATGCTTCGCAAAATCTTTTTCATAAGCTTCTATAATATTATTTAAGCTTTTTAACATAAGTTCAGTGTTTCTTTCATGAGTCCATATATATACAGTCTCAGGCATACCACCAGTTAGATAGTACATTTTTAATTTTTCACAAAGAGGATTAAAAAATGCATCAGGAATATTTTCTATACTATCAACACTATCCAAATATGATTTTAGATTTTGATCTCCATTTGCTATTAAAAATTCAGAGAAAGTCATAGGGTTTATACTTAAAAAATCAACCTTTCCAACAGGAAAAGATGAAGGTTTTGCAAGTGCAATACCCAACAGAGAACCAGCACAGGCAATATGGATTTCAGGGATATTTTCATAAAAATACTTTAATGAATTTATAACTTCTGGTGCATCCTGAATCTCATCAAAGATAACTAAAGTATTTTCAGCTTCTATTTTTTCTCCACTGATAAGCATTAAATTTTGCAAAATTCTTCTTGGATCTTTTGTTGTTTGAAAAAATTGAAGATACTCAATATTTTCATCAAAGTTAAAATAAACAAAATTTTTATAATAATTTTTTCCAAATTCTTTTAAAATCCAAGTTTTTCCAACTTGTCTAACTCCTTTTAATATAAGAGGTTTTCTATATTTAGAATTTTTCCATTCAATTAAGTTATTTAAAATAAATCGTTCCATAAAATCACCACCTAGAAAATTATATCATATTTTCTAAAAAATGTGATAAAAATCACATAATTCTTTAAAAAAATGTGATAAAAATCACATAATTCTTTAAAAAAATGTGATTTTTATTTAAAATAATTTTCCTTGATTAAGTTGAATAGAAGATTTTTTGATGAATTCATCAAAATTTTTAATTATAATTACCCCTTTTCTGTATTTTTCTATAAAATTTTTATTAAAATCTGCAATAAATATTTTCTTTTTTTGTTCTCTTGCAAATTTAAAAGTATGAACAGTGCCACCCTTTATTCCAGTTTCTGCAATTACAATAATATCAGCTAGACCAACCTGAATTCGATTTCTATTAATTAAATTATTAACTGAAATATTTATGTAAGGAGGCAATTCAGATAGAAGAAAACCATTATTTTTAATAATTTCATAGGCTAAGTTTTTATTCTCTTTAGGATAAATTTCTGTCATAAGTCCTTGGGCTAATATAGCCCCAGTAGCACCTAAAGTATTTTTATGACCTAAACTATCGACTCCCAGAGCAAGACCACTTATATTAAAATAATTATTTTTTTGTAAATTTTTTGAGAAATTTTCTGTAAAATTTATCCCCATCTCACTTATATTACGAGTGCCAACAAGTGCGAGAACATTAAAATTTTTTAAATTGAAATTTCCTTTTATATAAAGTACATATGGAGGTCTTTTGATATTTAATAGAGATTTGGGATAATTTTCATGTGCATAGAAAAGAAGTGAGATAGAATTTTCTGTACAGGTTTTATAAATTAGTTCAGCTTGTATTTTTATTTCAGAAATAAAAGTATGTTCAAAAATTTTTAAAATTTTTTCTTTCTGCTCTTCAGTAAAAGAATGGGTATTTTCTAAAAATTCTTTTAATTTTTCTTTTGAAAGCCAGAATATATTTATATTTTGATTTAAAGAGAATTTAAAAAGTTTATAGATAAGATTGGGATTAATAAGTTGTTCTAAAGTATTGAGTATGGAAAAAATAAGAAGCTCATTTTTTGAATACATAGTTGCCTCCATAAAAGTTAGATATCGTATATATATTTTAACATAAAAAGTATATATATTATTTTATTTTTTTAAAAATGGAACAAAAAAATAAATAAATAGATTGACAAAATTAATAGGGGGAGTAGAATATTAATAAATCTATTAAAAATAAACTAAATAAGGAGTGAATTTCATGAATTTAATTGAAAAAAGTTTAAAACATTTTTTAAAGAAAAAAACTAAATTTACAGAAGCATTGCTTGTTCTATTTTTAATTACAGGGGGAATTACTTACGCAAATACTAATATTGAAAATAAAGCTACTGGAGAAGGTTCGATAGCTATAGGAAAAGACTCAGAAGCTAATAATATTAGTGCATTAGCTTTAGGAACAATAAGTCAAACAAGAGGATTTTCAGCTATATCATTAGGTACTGGAGCAGAAGCAAACTCAGATTTTTCTATTTCTGCAGGCTTAGATTCTATTGCAAATGGGAAACACTCTGTTACAATTGGAACAGAAAGTAAAACTCATTCTAATTCAACGGTAGCAATAGGACCGTGGTCAGAAGCAATAACAAGTGGTTCTATAGCACTAGGGGAAGATTCAAAAGCAGAAAGATATGAAACTTTTGGATACAATCCATTAAGTAATTCAAATATATATTCTATGAATGATATTCCTAATTTTAAAGGAAATCAAAATATAAGAGAGGAATTAATTTTACTGGAAACTGAATTGAATAATAAAATACAAGAAGCTGAGAATTTAGTAAAAGAAAGAGGGCAAGCTATAATAAATGGAGATACAAATAGGTCACAAACTTTATTACAACAACTTGAACAAAATGAAGAAAAAATGGATGATCTAGAAAGAAGATGGGGAGAACTTGCTAAACAAATTTCAACTTGGCAAGGAACAAAAGGAGTATTTTCTATAGGAAATGATGATTTAGGAATAAGTCGTCAAATAACAGGAGTAGCAGCAGGTAGAGAAGATACAGATGCGGTGAATGTTGCACAATTAAAGACATTAAAAGAAAGTATGAATAATTCATCAATCAACTTTTTAGATATAAATACTAAAGATGATTATAATGATTATGGATGGACACCAAGTCCAAGTACAGCGAAAGGTAGAGAAGCAATTGCACTAGGGACATGGACAACTGCAGCGGGGAAAAACTCTATAGCTATTGGAGTAGATACAGAAGCAGGGAAAATTCAGAAAAATGAAAAAGGGGAAATAGTAAATTACACTGGTTTTGGAGAAGTTGCAATTGGGGATTATACTAGAGCAATAAAAAGTTAAATTTTTCATTTTGTATATATTATTTTTTCAGTGTTTTAAATTTCATATATTTTAAAATTAACCCTTTTTTTAAAAAAATTGTGCCTTTTTTGTGCCAAAGAATAGAACACAGAAAACAGCTAAAAATGACCGCATATAACTAGTATTATATGCAATAAAATTATTTAAAATAATTTTTCTTAGTTTTATATTGAAAATAAATGATTTTTTATAAAAGTATGAAAGAAGCTAAAGAAAAAAATATAATTTTTTTATGCTGGGGGTATACCTCTTTCATATCAAAAATAGAAAAGTACTGAGAATAAAAGAAAAAATATATTTATACCCTAAGGGGTATATCAAGTTTTTAATGTTCTTTTTATGACTTTAAATATTAATTATATATTTTTAAGTATATTTTATATTATTTTAAATGATACTTTTATATTGCTTTTTTGTATTTTTATTTGTATAATATGTATATACAATAAATACAAAGGAAGTGAGAAAATGAAAGCTATAAGTCTAAGACTTGATGAAAGTATGTTACAAGATATAAAAGATGTGTCTAGTGTTTATAATATTCCTACATCTGACTTGATAAGGAAAGGTATTGAAATGATTTTAAAATCTAAAAAAAGTGAGGCATACTATAGATTGACTGCCAACATTCCAACAGGAACAGAAGAAGAAACAAAAGAAATAATTGACAGACTAAATAAATATACAGATGATGAGCTTGAGATTGTAGAACGTGAAAGCGTGGTTATTGAGCTATGACACAAAGATTTAAAATAGAGTTTATCTATCGTAAGCCAGCAAAAAATTTTTTTAAGAAGCACGAGGACATAAAAGAAAAGTTTAAAAATAATATAGTTGCTCATTTTAAGGGAAAGACAAATATTAACATTATTAGAATGAAAGGATACCCCGATTTATTTAGAATGAGAATAAACAGTTTTAGAGTTATTTACAAGGTGGAAAATAATGAAATTATTTTAATTGATGTTTTAGATGCAGACAATAGAGGCGATATTTACTAAAATATATAAGGGGTTGAAAAAAATGACAAATATAAATGATTTAATGGATGATTTAAAATAAAAGTACCTAATATAAAAAATGGGTGCTTTTTTTATTTTAAGTCTTGTATATGGAAAGCTATTTATATAATTTAGCTATTTTATTTATTAAGGGTATGAAAGAGGCAAAGAGATTATAAATTTATTTTGTACTTTTTGGAGGCTATAAAAAAGGGAAACGAAAAAAACGAAAGAAAAAACGCAAGAAAAACGAAAAACGAAAACGACAAAAAAACGACAACGACAACGACTATCAACAAGGCTTTAAGATTTCATAATAATACTGCTAGGATATACAAAGTATTACAATAAAAGCTGGACAAAGCCAGACAAAAGAGGGAGCAAATAGGAACAGTATTTTATATTAATACGGCACAAGATTTTTATAAAAATTTTGGCAGAATTTGGCATATGTTTTTTATAATTAAAAAATGGGTATAGGATAATATATTAAAATCAATTTTGAGCAGAAAAACAACGCACATACTAAAGATTTTTTAATGAGTAAATCAAAAGAGGTATAAAACTATGGCTAAAGATTTTGAGATAAAAAAACACGACTATTTATATAAATTAAAAATAAAAAAAATTATAGGACTTTTTTATTATGAGCTATTAGAAGCCATATACGGACTTTTAAAACTCTTTTTGATATAAATATCACTGAATGTTTTAAAACGATTTTTAGAGCTATGTCAGCAAGCCAAAAATTAAAATATGAAAGAAATTAAAAAACTATTAAATAATTTTATAAAATAGTTTCTAGTAATTTAATATTATTTCTAGTAGCTTTCTAGTAACTTACTAGTAATAAAAAAATAGTGGTAAAAATTAGGATTTTTTAATCTTTTTTTACCATATATAAAAATCATTTTAAAGCTATATAAAATAACAATTCTAGTTTTTTATTATATATAGTATTTTTTAATCTTTTTTACTACTTTTTACTACTAGTAATAACCCTCTTTCAAATCTCCATAAATATAAAAGCACTCTTTTATTGAGTGCCTTTTTTTATTGCCGTATTTTGCCGTAATTTATTTGTTCTAGTTTATTTTTTATTGGTGTTTAGCAAATTAACTAAATTTTTAAAATCATTGTCCAATGTTTTATTTATTATTTTTAATATCTCATTTAATTTATCGTTGCAAATACTATATTTTTCATTATCAAAAATAATAATTGTACTATCTTTTTCAAAATTAAAAACAATATTATGACTTTTTAAAATTTCAATTAATTTTTCATTTTTTGAAAGCTCAGTTTTTTTTATAAGATTTTTTTTAATTAAAAATTCTTCTTCTTTTTCAATATGTTTTTTAATCAAAAAATCTATAAAATTCAATGTGTTTTCAACTATTTTTTTAATATCCGTACTTATTTCTAAGGTTAAAAATGGGTCGTAATCTAAATGTTTCAAATGTCCGCTATATTCTCCAATAGAAATATCAATATCACATTTTTCTATTTCTTCATTTAATTCTTTTAATTCCAAAGATAAAGAATACTTAACGTCTTCTATTGTTTCAATGTTTTTTAAATCACTATCAAGTAAAATATTTAATCTAATATTAAAAGCATTCTTTATTTTTTCAATATTTTTTTCTGTTGGATTAAATTCAGATTTTAAATATTTTCTTATAGTTGGTAATGGTATTTCTGTTTTTATAGCAAAATCAACTTGAGTTAAATTGTTCATCTCCATTAATGTTTTTATAATTATTTCAATATTATTCATATATTTTACCTCACATAAATTATTTATATAACTAAATATATCATAAAAAAATATAAAAATAAAATTTTTTAGTTGACTTTTATTTTTGAAAGTGATATATCTATACATATACGATATATAACGATATATTTATTTGATGGAGGTGTAAAAATGAATACTAATAAATTAAAAAGTATCTTAGCAAATCAAGGGAAAACACAAAGAGAGCTAGCAAAATTATTTAATTGTGCTTATATGACTTTAAATAAAAAAGTCAATGGAGAAATTAAATTTTCAGTCAATGAAATAGCAGAGCTTAAAAAATACTTAAATTTAACAGATAGCGAAGTAGTAGAAATATTTATAAATAATTAAGTCTTGGCGGACAATAGGAGATGATGAAATATGTTATTAAAGGGAAGTTTAGACCAAATAATAAAGCAATTGGACACTATGAGAAAAGAGCAATTAATTAATGAGGTGGGTAATGAAGAAAATAACTAAAATAATTACAAAACAAGAAACGGCAGTATTATCAAGCAGGGTACTAGCTGAGCAATTAGGAAAAAGACACAGTGATGTAATAGAGAGTATTGAAAAAATAACCGACGGAAATATCCGTTCGTTAAAAAGTAAATATTTAACCAACTCAAATTTGAACCCGTTAAAAAATGAAGAAACAATTTATTTTATTGAAAGCAAATACAAAGACAAAAAAGGCGAATACAGAAAAGAATATTTATTAACTAAAGACGGCTTTATTTTATATATGTTCAATATTCAAGGATACAATGATTTTAAAATAGCTTATATCAACGAGTACAACAGAATGGAGAAAATACTCAAGAATAAAAAAGACCCTGAATTTTTAGAAGTAGAAGAACAAGGAAAAATAATCAGGAAAATAGAAACGGATACAATAAAAAATTTAGTTGAATATGCTAAGGCACAAGGGAGCAAGAACTATAATAAGTTATATACAGTTTACAGCACATTAACTAATAGAATAATGGGGATCAATGACAGGCAAAGTATAACAGCAATTGAACGACTACAATTGACACAGCTAGAAAATATAATACATAGAACAATAAATAATTGTATGAAAGAGGGTAAGAACTATAAAGACATTTATATTGAATGCCAAAAAGTAGGAAATGAAAGCATAGAATTATTAAAGTTTAATCCTGTACTAGTAAATTAAAAAGGAACTTAGAAAATAGGAGTTGATAGAAATATGAAGAGGATTACAAGAGCAAGAGCAATAAGAGCTAAATGTCTTGACTGCTGTTGTGGGCAAATAGTGGATGTCAGAGAATGCACTATAAAAAATTGTGCTCTATGGATGTATAGAATGGGGTACGAAGTGGATAGCAACGGCAACCAAATAACAAAAAAAGAAATTAAAGAGGCATAAAATCAAAACTTTTAAAAAAACACGAGCTAGCGAGCAATTTAGCAACAAGAAAAAGCTAAGTGATATAAATTATCATTGAAGCCCTCCGTTAAAATTTTCTCACATTGCTTATAAGGAATTGAACGTTCAAAATTGATTTTAAATTATAGACCTATACCCCAATTTTAAGAAAATAAAAAATAGGAGATGATGACAATGCAGGATATGAAAGATGATACTGAAATAGTTATACCAAAGACTGAAAGATTTTTAGAAAGTTGTAAAGAATTAAGCGACTATATAAATAAAAATTTAAATTTAGACCATAAGATAAATGATGAATTTATATCTAAATTACTGAAGCATACAAAAATAACTAGAGAAGAGGCTTTTAAAAGTGGTATCGCTCTTGCTTTAGGATTAAACCAAATACAAGAAAAACAAAATTTAAAAAATAAATAGGAGTGATGACAATGGATATTATAGAAACAGAGAACGGTATTAAAATTTGTAAAATGGGAGCAGCACAGATTGAAAACTTTTATTTACAAGCCCTTAATATACATAGTTTATTAAGGGTTATTATTGATGCTATGGAGTATGTCAGTGATGTAGAAGACCATATAAAAATATCAACATATATAGCAGAAGACCACACATATACATTAATGGAAAATTTGAAAAAGCTAATGAATAAACTAGAAATAAATATTGATAAATTCCAAGTAAAAATTACTGAGTAAAAAGAAAAAAAGCTATATTAAATAAACTAAGTCTGGCGGACAATAGAAATTAAATAATAGCTTTTTTCATATTCAAATAATAACATAATTTTTATATAAAATCAATAAATTAATTATAAGCTATTAGAAGCCGTTTACAAGCTAAGAAAATACTTTTTGATATAAATTATCATTGAAGCTTTTAAAACGATTTTTAGAGCTATGCCAGCAAGCCAAATTTAAAATAACAGAGGTGTAGAGTGTGATACTACAAACAATAAACTTTAAAGAATATGCTTACAATAGTGATACAACTAAAATATTAAAAGAAATGCGGGATATAGGTGCTGAACTAATAAGCCTTAATATTGATGTAATAAAAGATGAGTTTGGCAACTTGATATATGATTATACAATTAAATTTAAGCATATGAAAAAGGCAACAAGATTATTTAATAAATATGACCCAGTACATTTTTGTTTATTACTGGAAGACTTTTAAGGAGTGATGAAAGATGATACAAATAATAGATATTTATGATAATAAAATCATAGTGGGTAAAATCAATAAATTATTGAAGCTAATACAAGATAAGGGGGCTGAAATATTAGATATTAATAGCGTAATGTGTGAAGATGATAACAAGTATTACAGTATTAAAATAAAAAGTGATGTACTTATTAACATAGAGTATAAAAGAAATTTAAAAAAAAATATGTCTGAACTCTTCTTAATTTTTGGAGACGAAAAAATAAACATTAATGACTTTTTAAATTCATAAGGTGATGTAATGAAGTTTAAAGAAGCATACAAAGGATTTTATAAAGGTGGTACAGGAGATAAGGCAAAAGCTCCAGCAATAACAAAAGAGAAAGCTAAAGACATTATTAATCTTTTTTCATATGCTGATATAGATAAGTACGATAATTATTTAGGGTATTTGAAAGATGATTATATTTTGGTTGACTTAGATAATAAAATTAATGGTATCTATGATGAAAATAAAACAGAAAGCAAATTATTAATTGAGATCTTAAAAACTTATGGTATAGATACCCCAATAATAGAAACTAACCACGGGCATCATTTTATTTTTAAATGTCCTGCAGATATTACAAGCAATATCACAGGTGAGCTATTACCTATTGGACTAAGGGCAGATTATAAGCTGGGGAGTAAATGGGGCTGGCAGGTATTAAAATATAATGGAAAAATAAGAACTATAATAAATGATACTAATAATATAGCAGATTTACCCCAATGGCTTAAATATGACAAAAGGCTAAAAAATAAACTTGAAAATCTGGAGAATGAAAGGGGAGTTAATGGCCGTAATAATTTTATCAGCTCTTATAAATACCAATTATTAAAAAGTGGATACAGTGAGTTAGACACTTATAAAATATGTGAAATAATCAATAATCATTTGATGTATGAGCCTATTAATATGAAAGAGTTTACAAGCCTTATGAGAGAAGAAGCTGAATTAATGAAAGAAGTGGACCAGGTAAAAAAATTTAATTTTTTAGTTGAAAATAAGCAAGGGAATTTGACAGTAATAACTCATTTGCTAGCTGAAAAAGTAATACACGATAATCAGCTAATAAGTATAAATGATTATATCTATGGTTATAATGGCAAGTCATATGAATATATTGAGCATAAAAAAATTAAAAATAAAATATTACAAGAATATAAAAGCATAAGCACGAGCAAATGGAACGAGGCAATGTCTAAACTTGATAGCTTGCTTGAGCCTAAAGAAATTAATTTAAATTATGTATCATTAAAAAATGGCTTGCTTAATATAGATACTTTAGAAATAGAACCCCATAATAAAGATATTATTACCACATTTTATATTGATGTAAATTATAACCCATTAGTAAATACTGAAACAGTAGAAAAGTATTTAATGGAGCTAGTGGGAGAGGATAGAGAGGTATTCAATATTTTAACTGAATTTATTGGATATATTTTATATCCTAAAAATATAATGAAAAAAGCTCTAATTATCAAGGGAGAGCATAACAACGGAAAAAGTAAATTTATTGATGTTTTGACTTCTTTATTTGGATATGAAAACTGCTCTATACTTGATATGAAGCAAATGGCCTCAAGATTTGGACTAACTGGCTTAATTGGTAAAATAGTTAATTTTGGCGATGATATAAGTGACCAATATATCAATGAAGATTCAGACATTAAAAAGGCAATAAGTGGCGAACCTTTAATGATTGAAAGTAAAGGCAAGGACAGTAAACAATATTCAATGAATGTTAAGTTTTTATTTAGTGCTAACACTTTACCAAGATTTAAAGACCCTACTGGGGCTATCTCCACAAGATTTATTATAGTGCCTTTCCCTGTCACTTATTCAAAGGAAAATGGGAATATTGATTTTAAAATAGTGGAGAAAATGACCACGCCAGAAAATATGGAAGCTTTTTTAATGCTTGCATTAAGTGGCTTAAATAGATTATTAACAAATAAATGTTTTACATATTCACAAAAAGCCCAAATGATGCTAGATGAATTTAATGAGGACAATAATCCAATATTGACTTTTATTAATGAAAAAATAAAAGGAACAATTCAAGGGAAAATGTACTTTAATAATAAACCAACAAATGAAATATATAGAGATTATGAGCTTTTTTGTACAAGAGATAACTACAAACCAATAAGCAAACAGACATTCTCAAAACAATTAAAAAGATTTGTACCTGAACTAGATGTAAAATTTAATTGGAATGCTGGAAAATCTGAGAGGTATTACTATATAAAACAATAAAAAAAACCATCACGTTATCACACTTTATTACACTTGAAAAGTGTAAAAGTGTAAGGCACTCAAAAGCCCATAAAATAATAGTTTTAGCTTTTATTATCACACTATCACACTTATTTTTTATTTATTATATATAAAAATATATAAATATATATAAGAAAAAAAAAGAAAAAATATATATATATTTATAAAAATATATAAGATAATAGCACTTTTACCGTGATGAGTGTGAGGAAACACTATCTACTAATTATTTTACCACTGTTTGAAGCCCTTACACTTAAACATTTTTTAAGCGTAATGTAAAGAGATGTTTATTGTGATGGAAAACAGAAAATAAATTGTCGAGATTTGTCGGTATAATTAAAAATTTTTGTTAAGAAAACCTAAGGTTCAAGAGAAATTTTTTTAATAATAAAATGTGGTTAAATGTGGGTATAATTAATATTTTGTTGACAAATGTTGACATAAAAAACCTGCTAAAACTTGACATAAAAAACCTGCCAAAACTTGACATTAAAAACCTAACAAATGCTAACATAAAAAAATAGTTGTTGAAAAATGTTGAAATAAAAAGAGAGGTGGAACATATGGAAGAAAATGTTTTATTGAATGCTAAGCAAGTAGCTAAAATAATGAACATAGGAACTAGTAGAGCATACGAAATAATGAGGGACCTAAACAAAGAATTAAAAACTAAGGGCTTTTATACTATACCTAACAGAATAAGCAAAGTTTATTTATTGGAGAGAATAAAAGGGGTTAATAATGCCAGTCACTAAAGAAAAAAGGGGCGGAGAATATACGGGGCGTTGGCTTGCTAGATTTAGTTATACTGATATAATGGGAGTTAAACACACAGTATTTAAAAGAGGATTTGAAACTAAAAGAGAAGCTCAAGAATATGAAAGAGAGTTTTTATATAATAATTCTTTGACAGTAAATATTCCGTTCAAAAATATGCTTGCTCAATATCTTGAGGACAAAAAGCAAAGGGTAAAGGCTAGTACATTTCATCACGGATATCATAGCTCAATATTAAGATTATTTGATTATTTTAATGATTATTTAATAGTTGATATAACTCCTGCTATTATTAGAATTTGGCAAAATGAAATATTATTAAAAACAGATTTAAAAGATACTACAAAAAGAAAAATCAATATAACTTTAAAAGCCTTTTTTAATTGGTGTGTTAAATACAGAGGCTTAAAATTTAATCCAATGAATATGACTGACAAAATAGGTAAAGCAATAGCTAAAAAAGAATTGAATATATTAACCCTTGATGAACTAAATTTAATATTACAATATATAAAAAAAGATGAACATAGGCTATTAATTAAGTTTTTATTTTGGACAGGCTGCAGAATTGGCGAAGCTCTAGCTTTAACTGTTGATGATATAGATCTTGAGAATAAGACTATAAATATAAATAAAACCTTTTCAAAAATAAAAAGAGAAATTATTGTAACAGAGCCAAAGACACAAGAGAGCAAAAGAATAATATCAATACCCAATAAATTAAATGAAGAACTAAAAGAGTATATGAGTAAAGCTATTTACATAATGGAGTACAAAAGAATATTTAAAACTGATATTCAAAATATAAGAAGAATATTCAAAAGAATAACAATAAAGCATTTGAATAGAGATTTAACAATACACGATTTAAGGCATTCGCACGCTAGTCTATTAATAAATAACGGAGTAGAAATTTTAGCAATATCAAAAAGGCTAGGACATAGTAATCCTACAATGACACTTAATATATATAGTCATTTATATAAAAGCACTGAACAAAGAGCACTAGACATAATAAATAAATTAGAGGAGTAAAAAAATACTCCTCTTTTTTTCTAATTAATATAAAAGAGCCTATAATAATATAAGCCCTTTATGTGCATTTTATGTGCCAATAGCTTTTTTTAATTTCTATACAATAGATAAAATAATTAATTGAATATATTAAGTATACTATTTTACAGCAATAGGAGTTGGAAGTACAGCTATTGGAGAAGAAAGTGAAACTAAAGGGGATTACTCTACAGCATTAGGAAATTATGCAAGAACAGAAAAAGAAGGAGGACTTGCATTGGGAGATGAAAGTTATGCTGTTTCAGAAGGCTCTGTTGCAATAGGTTCTGTTTCACTTAGTAAAAGAGAAAAAGGAGAATTTGGTTACGATCCTTTAACGGATAAGGTAAAAGAATTATCTAATATTTCAACTTATGATGAAGCAAGCTACAATACTGCTAAAGCTGATTACGAAAGAATATCTTTAGAAAGAAAGGAAAAAACAGAAATAAGAAATAACAAAAGAGAAGAAAAAGATAAATTACGTAAAGAGGCTAATAATCTTTATAAAGAATTAATGGCAATGGACGGGAATGATCCAAATAGGGAAACTGTACAAGTAAGTTTAGATAAAAAATATGAAGAAGCAAATAAACTTCAAGAAGAAATAAATGAAATCCAAAAGGAAAGAAAAGAGTTAAGAGCTAAAAGAAATGAAAAAGAGGGAGAATTTAATAACCAAGTATCTACTTGGCAATCAACAGCTGGCATAGTTTCGGTAGGGAATATTGAAAGAGGATATACTCGTCAAATAACAGGAGTTGCCGCAGGAACTGAAGATACAGATGCTGTAAATGTTGCACAACTAAAAGCTTTAATGGAAAGACCTGTATACTTTTATAGTGGTGGAAAAATAGAAAATACAGTGTATACTTCTGGAGCATCAATAAATAATTTATCTCTGAAAGATTTAAAATTTGATTTTGGAAATGGACTTAAAGCAGAAATTGTTGATAAAGAAAATGAAAAAAGAATTTTTGTTGGCTTAGATAAGGAAGAATTAAAAAAATTCCCAGAACTTAAAGGAGAAAAAGGAGAAGTAGGTCCACAAGGTCCAAAAGGAGAAGTAGGTCCACAAGGTCCAAAAGGAGAAGTAACAATAGGAGAAGGAGGGACTAATATAGTACAAGGTCCAAAAGGGGATAAAGGAGAACCTGGTCCAATAGGACCAAAGGGAGAAAAAGGAGATGTAGGGCCTCAAGGACCTAAAGGTGATAAGGGAGATACTGGACCTCAAGGGCCACAAGGAGAACCTGGAAGAGTTATAACGGATCCGATAGAAGTAGAAAATATTTTAAAAGAAGAAATTGCTAAAAAAATAGAACGAAAAGTTTTAGAAAATACAGCAACTGTAGATAACGGCTTGGCTATTGGTTTTGATAATAAAGTGACAGGAGAAAAATCAACAGCAGTTGGACATGGAAATAAAATATCGGGTAATAGATCAGGAATATTCGGAGATCCAACATATATAGCTGCAGATGATTCATATGCAATTGGAAATGATAATACAATAGAAGCAGGAGCAGATAAAAACTTTATTTTAGGAAACAATGTTAAAATAGAAAGTGGAATTACTAATTCTGTTGCTTTAGGAAATGAAAGTGAAGTGAAAGAATCGAATGAAGTGTCTGTAGGTTCAAAAGGAAATGAAAGAAAAATTACAAATGTAGCTGAGGGGACGGCAGATACAGATGCTATAAATGTTAAGCAAGTAAGAGAAAATTACGTAAGTAAAGAAGAATTAAAAAATATTAATGCAGTAGTCGCTACAAACACTAGAAGAGTAGAGCAAGTAGATAGAAAGGTAAATAAAGTGGCTGCACTTTCAACAGCATTAGGAAATTTAGATTTTGGAAAAGTAAAAACAGGGAATATAGCTGTTGGAGCGGGTATAGGACATTTTAATAATGAACAAGCAGTATCAGTTGGAGTCGCATATGCACCTAATGAAGATATTTTCTTTACCGCTAAATGGTCAGGACTTATGGGAGATGCAAGTTATAATTCAATAGGGGCAAGTGCTTCTTATCAATTTAATATTAAATAAAAATTAAAAAAGGAGATAGTGGGTTTACTATCTCTTTTTTATTTTAAAAGAAATAAAAAAACATAATTTATTAAATTAATTTTGAAAGATGAAAAAAATAAGTATAATATATGCAGATGATATAAATAAATAAAAAATGGTGAAAATTATGAATGTAAAGCAAGTAGTAATAAATTTAATAACTAAAGTTGATAAAGGAGCATATTCAAATATTATTCTAAATGAAACATTTAGGGAATTAAGTCTAAGTAGTAAAGAAAAAGCTTTTATCACTGAACTTTTCTATGGAGTTTTAAGAAATATAAAATTTTTAGATCATATGATAGAAAAAAATACTAAGGAAATAAAAAAGAGTGGATAAGAAATTTATTAAGACTATCTATTTATCAAATTGATTTTATGAATAGTGATAATAAAGGTGTTGTTTGGGAAGCAACAGAACTTTCAAAGAAAAAATATGGAGTTCCTGTATCTAAATTTATAAATGGAACTTTAAGAAATTATTTGAGAAGTAAATCTGAATTAATTGAAGAATTGAAAAGTAATAAGAAATATGATGTTCTATATTCTATACCAATTTGGTTTTGTGAACTGTTGAAAAAACAATATGGTGAAAATTATGAAGCAGCTATTAAAAGTTACAAAAAAATTCCATATCTTTCTTTAAGAGTGAATAAATTAAAATATAGTGAAGAGGAATTTGAAAATTATTTAAAAGAAAATAATATAGAAATAATAAAAAAAATAGGAGCAGTTTACTATGTAAATTCAGGGACACCAATTAATAGTGAAGAGTTTAAAAGTGGAAAAATAATTGCTCAAGATGCTTCATCATATTTGGCAGCAATAAATTTAAAAGCTGAGCCAGGAAATTTAGTTTTAGATATTTGTGCAGCTCCAGGTGGAAAAACTGCAGTTCTTGCAGAAGATATGAATAATATAGGAGAGCTTATTGCACTTGATATTCACCAACACAAAGTAAAACTTATTGAAAATAATATGGAAAAACTTGGAATTAAAATTGTAAAACCGGTTGTTATGGACGCAAAAAATGTAAACAAACAGGGAAGAAAATTTGATAAAATTTTAGTAGATGTTCCTTGTAGTGGATATGGAGTTATTAGGAAAAAGCCAGAAATCTTGTATACTAAAAATAGGGAAAATATTGAAGAATTGTCAAAATTACAGCTAGAAATTTTATATGCAGCAGCAGATATATTAAAAGAAAATGGAATTCTAATTTATAGCACTTGTACAATAACAAATGAAGAAAATACAGAAAATATTGAAAAATTTTTGAAAGAGAGAAAAGAATTTTCTGTAGAAAAATTAAATATTCCTGAAAATGTTGCAGGAGATTATGATAAATTAGGTGGTTTTTCCATAAATTATAAGGAAGAAATTATGGATGGTTTTTATATAATTAAATTGAAAAAGAAAGGTTAAGATAAATGTTAGAGGAATTAAAAGAAGCGAATGAATATATTTATAGTAAAATAGAGAAATATAAGAAACATAAAATTGAAATTCTAAATGAGATAGAAGAAGATGCGAGAATAAATGCAGTACCCATAATAGGTAGAGAAGTTGCAGAATATTTAAAATTTTTAGTAAGTACAAATAAAAATATAAAGGATATCTTGGAGATAGGTACAGCGACTGCATATTCAGGAATAACTATGTTAGCAGAGATTCAAGAAAGGGATGGAAGCTTAACAACAATAGAAATAGATGAAACTAGATTTAATACGGCTAAAGAAAATTTTAAAAAATCTAAATTAAACGGAGTAAATCAAATACTGGGAGATGCAGGAGAAGAGATAAAGAAATTAAATAAAAAATTTGATTTTGTATTTATAGATGCAGCTAAAGGGCAATATAAAATATTTTTTGAGGATTCATTTAAGCTTTTAAACGAAGATGGAATAATTTTTATAGATAATATTATGTTTAGAGGTTATTTATATAGAGAAAGTCCTAAAAGATATAAAACCATTGTTAAAAGATTGGACGAATTTATAGACTATTTATATCAAAATTATAATTTTGTTTTATTACCAGTTTCAGATGGCATAGGTTTGATAAGGAAGTAAGTTAAAAAAGATTGAGAAAATAAAAAACTCAATCTTTTTTTATTAAGTTATAGAATTTACTGAAACTGATACTGTTCAAAATTAGTTTAACAAAAAGTGAAAACTATGTTAAAATAATCAGATAATGAGGTGATAAAAATGGAAAAAATAATTCCACAACATATTGCCATAATAATGGATGGAAATGGCAGATGGGCTAAGAAAAGAGGATTAGCAAGAAGCTTTGGACATGTGGAAGGTGCAAAAGCTCTTAGAAGAATTATAGAATATCTCCCTAAAATTGGAGTAAAATATTTAACGGTTTATGCATTTTCAACGGAAAATTGGAATCGTTCAGAAGAAGAGGTATCAACACTTATGTCACTATTTTTAAAGTATATAAAAAATGAAAGAAAATCTATGATAAAAAATGGGATTAGATTTTATGTATCTGGTAGAAAGAATAATGTTTCACAGAATTTATTAAGCGAAATAGAAAAATTACAAGAAGAAACTAAAAATAATGAAAGACTAACTTTAAATATAGCTTTTAACTATGGTGGAAGAGCTGAAATCATAGATGCTGTAAATAAAATAATAGAAACTGATGAAAAAAGTATAGATGAAAAAATTTTTTCTAAATATTTATATAATTCTTTTCCTGATCCAGATTTAGTTATAAGAACAAGTGGAGAATGTAGAATTTCTAATTTTTTGTTATGGCAAATAGCTTATTCGGAACTTTATATAACTGATATTTTATGGCCTGATTTTGATGAAAAAGAAATAGATAAGGCAATAGAAAATTATTCAAAAAGAGATAGAAGATTTGGAGGAGTAAGGAATGTTTAAATGGAATAGAGTTTTAGTTGCACTTTTAGGAGCTCCGTTACTGATTTTTGTATATACAAATATATCTTTTGCTGGTTTACCACTTTTATTTTTTTCACTTTTCGTGGTTGGAGTGGGGCTAAGTGAATTTTATGATATGGTTAAAACATCAGGAAGACAGACTTATAAAAATTTTGGAATAATAATGGGACTTTTAATTGTTATAGCTACATATTTTAAGAATATAGCAGTCGTTTCAGAAACAGAAATAATGGGGAAATTGAACATCTATTTATTGGATAGTTATTTATCTAAAATAGATTTTTATTTTGGAAACATAAATGTTAATTACATTGTGCTAACGCTTACAATAATAGTAATTCTGGTGTATAGAGTTTTTAAAAATCAAATAGTAGGGACGTTAGATTCGGTAGCAACGACAGTTTTGGGGCTTATTTATGTGGCAGTGTTCTTCTCACAAATTATAAATTTGTATTTCATAGATTTATTTAGAACAAATTATTATGATGGAGAAGCACCTTTTTTAACGATAATATTAATTTTACAAATTTTAGTTTGGATTTCAGATACATCAGCAGGGATAGTTGGAGTTACAATAGGAAGAAAATATTTCAAAAATGGTTTTACGGAAATTAGTCCTAAAAAATCAGTTGAAGGTGCTATTGGTTCTTTAATTTTTACAGGATTAGCAGCAGTTATTATATGCTTTTTAATGATGGCAACAAATGACTTTAAAATTTTGTTAGGTGCTTTTACTTTAGGAGGTATCGTATCTCTTATTGCTCAAATAGGAGATTTAATAGAATCTTTATTTAAAAGAGAATGTGGAGTGAAAGATTCAGGGACAATACTAATGGGACATGGTGGAATATTAGACAGATTTGATAGTATGCTTTTAGTTTTACCTGTGGCATCACTTATTCTTATATAGAGTAGAATAAAATAAATAAAGAATATGATTATTTTGAGAATTTTATTAGGGGAAATCTATGAAAAAAATTTTAATTTTAGGTTCAACAGGAAGTATAGGGACTAATGCTTTAGAACTTATAAGGAATAACAAAGATAAATATAGAGTTATTGGTTTGAGTGGAAATAAAAATATAGAATTATTGGAAAAGCAAATTAAAGAATTTAAACCAGAATATATTTGTGTTGGCTCTAAAGAAGACAAACAGATATTAGAAAAAAAATATTGTAATATTAAGTTTTACTCTGGTGATTTTGGGCTTGCTGAAATAGCAAGAGAAGCAGACTATGATATTATTTTAACAGCGGTAAGTGGAGCAATCGGAATTGATGCAACCATTGAAGCAATAAAAAGAGAAAAAAGAATTGCACTAGCTAATAAAGAAACTATGGTTTCAGCAGGGAGTTATATAAATAGACTATTAACAAAATATAAAAAAGCAGAAATAATTCCGGTTGATAGTGAACATTCGGCACTTTTTCAATCATTACAAGGTTTTAAAAAAGAGAACATAAAAAGATTAATTATAACTGCAAGTGGAGGAACCTTTAGAGGAAAAAAAATTCAAGAGCTAAAGGAAGTTTCAGTTGAACAAGCTTTAAAGCATCCTAATTGGTCTATGGGGAAGAAAATTACAGTAGACTCTTCGACGCTTGTTAACAAAGGTTTAGAAATAATTGAAGCACATGAATTATTTGGAATAAGTTACGATAATATAGATGTATTGGTTCATCCACAGAGTGTTGTTCATTCAATGATTGAATATGTGGATGGAAGTATTATTTCCCAAATGGGAGTTCCTGATATGAAAACTCCAATACTTTATTCTTTTTCTTATCCAGAAAAAGAATTTAATAATTCTATAAAATTTACAGATTTTAAAAAATATTCAAATTTGACTTTTGAAGAAGTTGATAGGGAAACATTCAAAGGAATAGATTTAGCTTATCGGGCAGGAAGAATAGGACAAACCATGCCAACTGTACTTAATGCTGCAAATGAAATAGCTGTTGAGTTGTTTTTAAACAAGGAAATAAAATTTTTAGATATATATGCAATAATAGAAAAAGCTATGAATGAGCATAAAATACTAAATTTAGATGGAGAAGATGCTTTAGATATCATAAAAAAGGTGGATAGTGAAATTAGAAATAAGGTGAGGGAAGAATGGGGAAGATAATAGTTATTGAAGGAACTGACTCAAGTGGTAAAGAAACACAAACAAAATTAATATATGAACGAATTAAAAAAAATATGAAAAAACTATAAAAATATCATTTCCAAATTATAATAGTCCGGCTTGTGAACCTGTAAAAATGTATTTAGCAGGAGAGTTTGGAATAGATGCTTCAAAAGTGAACCCTTACCCTATATCTACAATGTATGCTATAGATAGATATGCTTCATTTAAAAAGGATTGGGAAAAAATATATAATGATGATTATATAATAGTAACAGATAGATATGTGACATCAAATATGATACACCAAGCTTCTAAATTTGAAAAAGTAAGTGATAAGGATGAATATTTAAAATGGTTGGAAGAATTAGAGTATGATAAAATGAAAATTCCAAAACCAGATAAAGTAATCTTTTTAAAAATGCCAATAGAAAAAGCTAAAATTTTAATGGCTGAAAGAAAAAACAAAATAACTGGTGAAAGTAAAAAAGATATACATGAGATAAACCAAGAATACTTAGAAAGATCATATAAAAATGCATGTGAAATATCTAAAAAATATTTATGGGAAGAAATAGAATGCGTGGAAAATGATGAAATAAAAAGTATAGAAAAAATAAATGATGAGATTTATCAAAAAATAAAAAATTTATTAGATAAATAAAAGTAAAAATGAAAGATAGGAGGCTAAATGTCACTTTTAATAGCAATATTAATGCTAGGTTTTATAATATTTGTACATGAGTTGGGGCATTTTTTGAGTGCAAAATTTTTCAAAATACCTGTTAGTGAATTTGCAGTAGGAATGGGACCACAAGTTTGCGCCATGGAAACAAAAGATACAATGTATTCTATAAGAGCTATTCCAATAGGTGGATATGTAAATATAGAAGGGATGGAAGTAGAAAGTAAAGTAGAAAACGGGTTTAATACAAAACCTGCATATCAAAGATTGATAGTTTTATTTGCAGGAGTATTTATGAATTTTTTGACAGCATTTATACTACTTTTTTTTACTGTAAAACTTTCAGGAAAAGTAGAGTATGAAAAGCAAGCTTATGTAGGGGTTGTATCAGAAAAAAGTATAAATTATGGTATATTATTAGTAAATGATAAAATTTTGGAAATAGATGGAGAAAAAATAGAAAAATGGGATGATATTCCACAAAAAATAGTTAAAATAAAAGATAAAACTGATATAGTTGTAAAAGTAGAGCGTGATGGTGAAGAAAAAAAATTAGATTTAAAATTGATGAAAGATGAAATAAATAATAGATATGTTTTAGGAATATCTCCTATAACAAAAAAAATAGAATTGAGCTTTAAAGAAAGTTTTGTTCATGCGAGTATAGCGTTAAAAAATATATTTATAGATACCTTAAATGGATTTGTTCAATTATTTGGAGGTAAAGCTAATTTTAAAGAAATAAGTGGACCAGTAGGTATATTTAAAGTAATAGGAGAAATGTCAAAATTTGGATTTTTTACAGTAGCAAGTTTAGCGGTTGTTTTATCGGTTAATATTGGAATTTTAAATTTATTGCCTATACCGGCTCTTGATGGTGGAAGAATTTTATTTGTTTTATTTGAAATGCTAGGATTTAAAGTAAATAAAAAGTGGGAAGAGAACTTACATAGAGGTGGAATGGTAATTTTAATTTTCTTCATTATCTTAATAAGTACAAATGATATATTAAAAATATTTAATTAAAAAAATATATATATTAGTCTTGAAATTATACATTTTATCTGTTATAATACATTATGATATAATTTAAAAAAAGTGGTTTGTTTTAGAAAAGGAGGATTATATGAAGAATGCAATATTGGCAATCTCTGAAAAAAAGGAAACATTAAAACAAATTAGAAAAGAATTAGCGGAAAAATATGAAGTAATAACATTTAGCAATTTATTAGATGCAATAGATATGATTAGAGAAAGTGATTTTGAAATAGTACTATTGGATAATAATTTAAACTCTTTTAGTTTTGTAGAATCAAAGAAAAAACTATCAAGTATAGGAAAAGACTTTGTAACTATAGCATTGATAGAAAAAGAAAATGAAGAAACAATAGCTGAAATAAAAAAAGCAGGAATTTATGCTTATTTATTAAAGCCAGTTAAAGTTGAAGACTTAGATAAGATTGTCTTACCAGCTTTGAATGCTTTAGAATTAATGAAAGAAAATAAAAGATTGGAAGAAAGATTAACAGTACTAGAAGAAGATACAGATATAATAGGTCAATCAGTAAAAATAAAAGATGTAAGAGCTATGATAGACAAGATAGCAGATAGTGACTTGCCTGTTTTAATAGTGGGAGAAACTGGAGTAGGAAAAGATATCATAGCAAAAGAAATCTATAAAAAAAGCGATAGAAGTAAAAACAAATATGCTCAAGTAAGTTGTGCAATTCATCCGGGAGAACTTATAGAAAGAGAACTTTTTGGACATGAAAGAGGTGCATTTTTAGGAGCAAATACAAGTAAAAAAGGTTTGTTAGAAGAAATTGATGGAGGAACTATCTATATAGAAGATATCTCTAAGATGGATATAAAAATTCAATCAAGACTTCTAAAAGCAATAGAATATGGTGAATTTAAAAGGGTTGGAGGAACTAAAGTTAGAAAGATAAATGTAAGATTTCTAGTTGGAACTGATATAGATTTAAAAGAAGAAACAGAAAAGGGAAAATTTAGAAAAGATCTATATCATAGAATTACTGCATCACCAATAGAAGTACCACCTTTAAGAGAAAGAAAAGAAGATATTCCAATATTAGCTAACTATTTCTTGAACAAAGTTGTGAGAGTTCTTCATAAGGAAACTCCAGTTATTTCTGGAGAAGCAATGAAATTTTTGATGGAATATTACTATCCTGGAAATATAATGGAATTAAAAAATTTAATAGAAAGAATGGCTCTATTATCTAAAGATAAAATATTAGATGTTGATCAATTACCATTGGAAATAAAAACAAAATCTAATATAGTAGAAAATAAAACTGTAATTGGAGTTGGACCATTAAAAGAAATATTAGAACAAGAAATATATAGTTTGGAAGATGTTGAAAGAGTTGTTATAGCTATTGCATTACAAAAAACAAGATGGAATAAACAAGAAACATCAAAGATTCTAGGAATAGGAAGAACAACATTATATGAAAAAATAAGAAAGTATGGTCTAGACATAAAATAAGATAAGAGAGGTAAATAAAAATGGCAATTAGAAAATTTCGTAAAATAATGAAGCCTTTTACTATACTTATATCAATTGTATTTGTACTTTCATTAGTATACGGTGGGTATGAAAGTTTTAAATCAAGTAGAGCTAATCAAAAAGCTCAAGAGGCATTATCTTTAAATGGAAAGAAAATAACTAAAGTAGAAATTGAAAGAACAAAAAATGAGTTGGCAAATCAATATTCATCAATGAATGGGGCTCAAGTAGATAAATCTTTAATCGATATAGTTTCTTTTAATCAAGTTATTGACAAATTTCTGACTTTAGATATTGCTAAAAAATTGAAAGTAAAAGTTCCTTCTTCTGAAGTTGAAGAACAATTTAAACAAATAGAGGATTCTATCGGTGATAAAGATCAATTCAGAAGAATGTTAGAATTCCAAGGTCTTACAAAAGATTCTTATAAGGCAAAGATAGAAGAAAACCTATTACTTACAAAAACAATAGAAGCTTTTTCAAATGAAATAAAACCAACAGAAGAAGAGATAAAGAAATATTATGACTTAACAATAAATAATAGAAATGTAGAATACGATTCTGTAAAAGAACAAATTATAAAAGAAATAAAAAGTACAGAAGGTTTAAAAAAATATGCAGAAGCTTTAAATTTAGCAAAGAAAGAAGCCAAAATAAAAGATATAGCTACTGAATATCAAACATTATTAGAAACAACAGCATACGAAGAAGAAAGTTTTGTAATCACAAATTTGGATCTTGCAATGCAAACAATAACAGAAATTTTACAGAAAAAAGCTTCAACAAAAGAAGAAGCTGAAAAATTAGCAAAAGAAGATATATCAAAAATGATAAAAATAGCTAAGATATCTAAAGATAAAGGAGTTGTTGTTCCAGAAAATCTTTCTATGTTAGCAAAATTTGATGAATATCAAAGAGGACTAATTTTTAAATTAAGAGATGAAGTGAAGTTTACGGACGAAGAATTGAAAAATTTCTTTAATGCATATAAATCTAGATATGAAATAAAAGCGTCTGCAGAGGCAAATTTTGCTTTTGGAAGTATTAAAGCTTCTAAAGAAGATGAAGAAATAGCTAAAAATAAAGCAGAAGCAGTTTTAAAAGCTGTAAATAAAGAAAACTTTGAAGAGTATGGGAAATCTTTATCTAAAGATGAAGGTTATCTATTTGAAGATTTAGGGACTTTCTCTAAAGGAATGATGGTAAAAGAATTTGAAGAAGCTGTAAGTGCTTCTGAACCAAATTCTATTGTAAAAAATATAGTAAAAACAGAATTTGGATATCATATAATTTTTGTAAAAGAAAGTACTGGTAAAGATGAAGGCTGGACAGCATCTCATATTTTAGTAAGAGTAATACCTTCAGAAAAGACAATTGCTGAGAAAATGGAAAAAATAAATAAAATAAAGGATGATATAAATAATGGAATCGTATCATTTTCAGAAGTTCCTAAGTTAGATGAAGATATTGTTCAAAGTATTTTAATAAAAGGAATTACACCTGATGGACTGATTCCAAATCTAGGTTATAATCCAGAGATAGCTAAGGAAATTTTTGAAACTCCGTTAAATGAAGTTAAAGTTAAAGAAAGTGCTAATGGAATAATACTATTCCAAAAAGTAAAAGAAATAAAACCTGAGGCAGCAGATTTTGAAAAAGCAAAAGATACAGTAAAAAATGACTATATTAATTATAAAGCAGCAGAATATATGAAAAAATTAGTATTCTAATGCAAAGGGAATAACCTTTTAGGTTATTCCCTTTTATTAGCTTATAGGGTGGGTGAAGTTATGTATTATAAGTCAGAAGACATAGATAAACTAATTGATGAATTAAATATAGAAGATGTAGTTGGAGAATTTGTGGACTTAAAAAAATCAGGAGCAAATTATAAAGGATTGTGCCCTTTTCATGCAGACACTAACCCATCATTCGTTGTCAACCCTAGTAAAAATATTTGTAAATGTTTTGTCTGCGGAGCTGGGGGAAATGCAGTAACTTTCTATTCTAAATATAAAAAAATTTCTTTTGGAGAAGCAGTCAAGGAATTAGCAAAAAAATATAATGTAAATATAAAAGAACAAAAGTCTACTTCTAAGGATGAAGAATTAGAGAAATACTATGAAATAATGGAAGAAAGCCATAAATTTTTTATGGAAAAAATTTTTACATTAGAGGCAAGAGTAGCTTTAGATTATCTAGGAAATAGAGGGCTAAATACTAAGTTAATAAAAGAATATCAGTTGGGATACGCACCAGCTAAATGGGATGAGCTATATAATTATCTTTTAGAAAAAGGGTATACAACAGATGATATATATGAATTAGGTCTTATAAAAAAAGGAAATGATAGAAATTATGACTCATTTAGAAATAGAATAATTTATCCAATTTACTCTAATCATGGAAGAGTTATCGCATTTGGAGGAAGAACATTAGAAATAGATGATAAAACCCCTAAGTATATAAACTCGCCGGATACTCCCATTTTCAAAAAAGGTAAAAATATTTATGGAATGGAGCGGGCTAGAAATATAAAAGAAAAAAATTATTCTATTTTAATGGAAGGATATATGGATGTTTTATCGGCATGTATTTACGGCTTTGACACTAGTATAGCACCTTTAGGAACAGCATTAACAGAGGATCAGGCTAAATTAATAAAAAGATATTCTTCCAATGTATTACTTTCTTTTGATATGGATAAAGCAGGTGTAGCTGCAACAGAAAGAGCAGCATATATTTTAAAAATGGAAGGTTTTAATATAAGGGTACTCCAATTTGAAGGTGGAAAAGATCCGGATGAATATTTAAAGAAAAATGGAAGAGATGGATTTTTAAAAATTGTAAAAAATTCCATTGAAATTTTTGATTTTTTGTATAATTTATTTTTATCTGAATATGATTTAAAAGATGTGATCTCTAAGCAAAATTTTATTGAAAAATTTAGAGAATTTTTTAGTTCAATAAACAATGAATTAGAAAAAGAAATTTATTTAAAAAGACTTTCAGAAAAAGTAGATATAAGCCCAGAGATTTTAAAGAAAACTTTGATTTTAGAAAATAAAAAGAAAAAAAATTATACAGAGATAAAGGATAAAAAAGAAGAGGAAATAAGTAGAAGTAATAATACATACGATATAGAAAAATCAATAATAAAAATGCTTCTAAGAAATCCAATATATTATAGTTTTTTTCAAGATAAACAAATGGAGTATGAATTAACCAATAAAATTTTTAAATTTTTTGAAAATAAATTAAAGGAAAATTTAATCTTAAATAGTAATAATATAGTGAAAGAATTAAAAAAATATGTTGAAAACAATTTAGAGTTCTCTGAAAAGGAAAAAAATATTGAAATTGTAGAACTTTTTATGGATTATTTATCTGAAGAGGTGAATTTTGAAACAGAGAAAAAGAATTTAGAAATATTTAAAAGTTATTTTAGGCATAGGATAAGAAACCGTAATAAGGGAAAGGATACTCTCTTAAAAAAATTTAAAATTGGAAATTTTCAAAGAAAAATAGAAGAGAGTAAGACCATAGATGAATTTACAAAAATTTACAATATAAATGAAAATCTTTTAGACTAAAATTAAGACTATAATAAATAGGAGGGTTTATATTGAAAGAATTTATAAAAAACGATAAGGTTTTGGCACTTGTAAAAAAAGCAATGGAAAATAAAATAATCACATACGAAGAGATAAATGAAGAATTAAAAGAAAATTTTCCAGTTGAACAGTTAGAAAAACTAATAAATGGAATGATAGAACAAGGAATTGAAATTGTTAGTCAAAATGAATTTAACGAAAGAATAAAAAGAGGAGATATCCATTTAACTAAAGATATTGAAGAAGAATTTATAGATATTGAAGATCATGATATGATAGATGAAATAGATGAGAGAATAGAGGATTCTGAGGATATTATTTTAGATTTTGACGACTTTAATCCTGAAGATGTAGAGGATATAGCTGAAGATGAACTAGGAAATGAGAAGTTGCTAAATATAAGTGGAAGCACAAAAGTTGACGAACCTATAAAAATGTATTTAAGAGAAATAGGGCAAGTACCACTTTTGACCCATGAAGAAGAGTTAGAGTATGCAAAAAAATCTTATGAAGGTGATGAAGAAGCTAGTAAAAAGCTTATAGAATCAAATTTAAGACTTGTTGTAA
This sequence comes from Fusobacterium gastrosuis, assembly GCF_900095285.1. Taxonomy (GTDB): domain Bacteria; phylum Fusobacteriota; class Fusobacteriia; order Fusobacteriales; family Fusobacteriaceae; genus Fusobacterium; species Fusobacterium gastrosuis. The sequence continues at coordinate 1,036,397 of NZ_LT607734.1, forward strand.
GTATTGCTAAAAAACATACAAATAGGGGATTAAAGCTTCTTGATTTAATACAAGAAGGGAATATAGGCTTGATGAAAGCAGTTGAAAAATTTGAGTATACTAAGGGATATAAGTTTTCTACTTATGCAACATGGTGGATTAGACAAGCTATAACAAGAGCGATAGCAGATCAAGGAAGAACAATAAGAATTCCGGTTCATATGATAGAAACTATCAATAAAATAAAAAAAGAGTCAAGAATATATTTGCAAGAAACTGGAAAAGATGCTTCGCCTGAAATTTTAGCAGAAAGATTGAAAATGGAAGTTGATAAAATAAAAGCTATACAGGAAATGAACCAAGAACCGATTTCATTAGAAACACCTGTTGGAAGTGAAGAAGATAGTGAGCTTGGAGATTTTGTTGAAGATAGCAAAACTACAAGTCCATACGAGGCAACTAATAGAGCTATATTGAGAGAAGAACTTGATGCTGTACTAAAGACTCTTAGTTCAAGGGAAGAAAAAGTGTTAAGATATAGATACGGTTTAGATGACAGTTCACCTAAAACACTGGAAGAAGTTGGGAAAATTTTTAATGTAACAAGGGAAAGAATAAGACAAATAGAAGTTAAAGCATTGAGAAAGTTAAGACACCCAAGTAGAAGAAAAAAATTGGAAGATTTTAAAACAGATTAATGGAGGCTAAGTTTTGAAGATTAGCAATTTTGAAAAGTATATAGTTGAGAATCAAATATCAGATGAAATTTTAATAAAACTTTTGGAAAATATCAATGAAACTTTAGAATATGACTTTACCTCTCCAAGAAAATTGACAGATGAAGAAATAGACTATGAATATTTTGATAATTTTATAATAGAGTTTATTGAAAGTTCAGTTATAGATCAAGAAAATACTGAGGAAGAATGTGAATGTCATGATCATCATAAAGGACATTTTCATACACATGATAATAAAAATGAAACAAAGGAAGAAAGATTTAATGATAGTATGAAACAAGTTCATATTATGGCAATGTATCTTTTAAGAGATGGAATTAATTATGTTGATTTAGTCCAAGAAGGTTTAGTGGGACTGGTTAAAGCAAATAATTTATATTCTGAAAATTTAGATTTCAAAAAAAATAAACTGTATTTTGTTGCAAAAGAAATGATAGAATATATAAAAAAACAATCAATAGAAAGAAAATTAGCTTTTAAACAGTATATACAAGCTGAAAAGGAAAAAGAAGTAAAATTAAAGCTTTCTCCTAAAGTTAGATTAAAAGAAAGAGATGAAACAATAAAAAAAGCAGAAGCAGAAAAAAAGGAAGAACATAAGAAAGAAATTGAAAGATTGGAAGAACTTACCAAAGGGTTATTTGAATATTTTAATTTAAAATATAGATTGAGTGTAAGAGAAATAGAAGTACTCTTCTTATATTTTGGTTTAGATGGGAACGGAAAGAAAAATTTTTCAGATATAGAAAAAGCTATGGGGATACCTCTAGATATGGTAGATAAAATATTAAAAGAAAGTATTTTTAAGCTTTCAGTTGGAAATGAAAAAGTTGAAATATAATACTTATAGGTAGTGATATGAAAACAAAGAATATTATAAAAATTATAGAAGATAAATACCCTTGTATAAATGCAGAAGAATGGGACAATGTGGGATTATTGATAGGAGATTATGATAAAGAAATAAAAAAATTCAGTTTTCTCTTGATGCAACAATAGAAGCAATAGAAAATGCTATAAGTAATGAAGTTGATATGATAATAACTCATCATCCTGTTATTTTTAAAGCGATAAAAAATATAAGGCAGCAAGATATTTTAGGAAAAAAAATACGAGAACTTATAAAGAAAGATATAAATGTTTATTGTATTCACACAAATTTAGATTCAACTAAAAATGGTTTAAATGATTATGTCTTAAAAAAAATGGGTTATGAAGAGTCTAAGATTCTAGATTTTGTTGAAGAAAAAGATTGTGGAATAGGAAGAGTGTATACTTTAGACAAAGAGATGATATTATCTGAATATATCGAACTTATAAAAGAAAAACTGAATATATCTAATGTCAGAGTTATAAGTAAAAATATAAATAGAAAAATTAAAAAAATTGCTTTAATAAATGGCTCAGCAATGAGTTATTGGCGATTAGCTAAAATAAAAAACATAGATTTATTTATAACTGGAGATGTTGGGTATCATGATGCATTGGATGCATTAGAAAATAATTTGGATGTATTAGATTTTGGTCATTATGAGAGTGAAAATTTTTTCTATGAGCTATTAGAAAATGAATTAAAGGATTTAAACTTAGAATTTTTAAAGTTTGATAATGGACCAATATTTAAATTTATGTAGTGATTTTATTAGAAATGGAGAATTTATGAAAAAAATATATACAATAATAGTTTTCTTATTACTTTCAGTTTTTTCATTTGCAAATTTTAATGATAATTTGAATCTTTTGAAAGAAGAGGATCAAAAGCTTGTTGAAGAAAAGATAACTGAATTAGGTGATAACAAAAATATTACAGTTTTTGTAAATACTTTATCAGCGGATGAAGGGTTTGCAATATCTGATCCAGAACATGCAGTTATTTTGAATTTAAAAAAAATGGAAAATTCAAAAAAATTTAGTGTAGAATTATCATTTAGTAAAGATATAGATATTGATGATTATAGAGAGGATATTGATGAGGTTTTAGCAAGTACTGAAGAAATTTTAAAGCAAGGGGAATATACAAAATATTTAATTGCAACTCTTGATGGGGTTGGGACTGTTTTAGATAATGTTGAAATAGAACCATTGAGTCAGATGACAATGACTAAAGAGCAAGAAGAAAGCGGAAATAATTTATATCTTTTAGCAGCTATTGGAATCTTGATAACATTAGGGGTATCTTTTGTGTTATTTAGGCTAGAAAAGTTAGATGAGAAGAATAATCAATAAAAATATAGGTATTTGAGTTAATTGCTGTTTTTTTACACAGAGGAAAGTCCGGGCTCCACAGAGCAAAAGGGTAGCTAACGGCTACTAAAAGAAATTTTAAGGAAAGTGCCACAGAAAATAAACCGCCAATTATGGTAAGGGTGAAAAGGTGGTGTAAGAGACCACCAGTTTTTTAGGAAACTAAAAAAGCTTGGTAAACCCCCTTTGGAGCAAGACTAAATAGGAAGGTGATAGGGGCTGCTCGTCCTCCTTCAGGGTAAGTCGCTAGAGATTATAAGAAATTATAATTCGAGATAAATAATTAACAAATACAAAACCCGGCTTATTAAATGCCTATAATTTAACTGCACTATTAATTTTGATAAAAAATGAAAGTGCAGTTTATTTTTTATTATAAAATTAGTAATTTTTTATAAATTAAGATTTATTAAAATATTAAAAATAATATACACATAAAAATATAAAAAACTGGGAATTTCCCAGTTTTTTAATACTAATAAAATCAAAGATATTTTTTATTTAACATTTTTTAGAATAAGAGCTGTTCCCATTCCTCCACCGATACATAGAGATGCTAAACCGTAGTCAACTCCTCTTTTCTTCATTTCATGGATTAAAGTTACAGTGATTCTGTTTCCTGATGCTCCAACTGGATGTCCTAAAGCAATAGCTCCACCATTTACATTAGTTTTATCAGCAAACCATTCTTCTTTTACACCATGTTCATTACAAAGTTCTTTTATAACTCCAAGTGATTGAGCAGCAAATGCTTCATTTAATTCAATAACTTGCATATCTTCTAATTTTAAATTAGATTTCTTTAAAGCTTTTCTTATTGCAGGAACTGGTCCCATACCCATTATTAATGGATCTACACCACCTGTACCAGTTGCAACTATTTCAACAAGAGGTTTTAAATTATATTTTGCAATAGCTTCTTCAGAAGCAAGCATTAAAAATGATGCACCATCATTAAGTCCAGATGCATTTCCGGCAGTAACTGAACCATCTTTTTTGAATGCAGGTTTAAGTCCTGCTAATTTTTCTAAACTAGTTTTTCTATTAGGATATTCATCTGTATCAAAAATGATATCTCCTTTTTTATTAGGTATAACAACAGGAACTATTTCATCCTTAAATCTTCCAGCATCTACAGCTGCTATTGCTTTTTCTTGAGATGCAAAAGCAAAAGCATCTTGTTCTTCTCTTGAAATAGAATATTTATCAGCTATATTTTCAGCTGTAATTCCCATATGAATATTGTGGTAAGCATCAGTTAAAGCATCATATACCATGTGATCTTTCATAACAAGATCAGCCATTTTATGCCCACCTCTTACAACTCCTGGTAATACAAATCCTGCTCCTGACATACATTCAGTTCCACCAGCTATAATAACATCAGCTTCTCCAGATTTTATATTAGAATAAGCAGTTATTACAGATTTCATTCCACTTCCACAAATAATATTAATAGAGTATGCAGGGACTTCAACAGGGATACCAGCTTTTATTGCTACCTGTCTTCCAACACCTTGTGCTTGTCCAGCTCCAAGTACATTTCCAACTATTACTTCATCAATATTAGCTGGATCAATTTTAGTTTCTTCAACTATATTTTTTACGACTTGAGCTCCGATATCTGCAGGTTTTAGAGATGCCAATGACCCTAAAAAACTACCGATAGGTGTTCTTTTTGCTGCTACTACATAAACTTTACTCATTTTTTGACCCTCCTAAGAATTATTTTTAAACAAAATTAATAATTTATAAAAATAGTATAGCATATTTTATATTTTTTTTTAATATTTATATCTATTTTTATAAACAATAGAAGATTAAATAAAAATTTATATAATTAATCTTATAACATTAGTCCTCCGCCGACAGAAAGTACTTCTCCACTTATGAAAGAAGATTCATCACTTGCTAAGAAAAGGACAGCATTAGCTATATCTTCAGGTTCTCCCAATCTTCCAAGAGGAGTTGCATTTAACATTTCTTGGATAGTTTTTTCCGGTAAAACATCAGTCATAGGAGTTCTTATGAAGCCAGGAGCAATACAATTTGCTCTAATATTTCTTCCACCTAGTTCTTTAGCCCAAGTTTTAGTCATTGCAATAACGCCACCCTTTGTAGCAGCATAATTAGTTTGCCCAGGGTTTCCATGTAAACCAACGACAGAGGATAGAGTTATAATAGAACCTTTTCTATTTTTAAACATAGATTTTCCAACAGCCTGTGTCATATTGAAAACACCTTTTAAATTTACATCTATAACAGCATCCCATTGATCTTCACCCATTCTTACAAGTAAAGCATCTTTAGTTATTCCAGCATTGTTCACTAAAACTTCAATTTTTCCATATTCATTTTCAACTTCATCAACAAAAGTTTTTATAGCTTCTCTATCAGTTACATTTAATATTTTATGAACTATATTTTTTTCTACAAAAGTAGCTTCTCCCATATCACATGAAATTATCATTTTTGGATTTTCTTTAGCAAGTCTTTCGGCGATAGCTCTTCCTATACCTCTTGCTGCTCCAGTAACAACAACGACTTTTCCTTCCAATCTATTCATTTAAAAACCTCCAAATTTTATTTTTATAAAAAACTAATATGACAAAGTATATTATAAAAGTATGGAATTGTCAAGAAACTAGGAATTTAAGACACTCTAAAAGTATTATAAAATAAAGAAAAAATATTAATAACAGATGTTATTAATAGAAAAATAATTTAGTAACTATTTTATACTAGTATCAGCAGTATCAATTATTAAAGTAACTGGTCCGTCATTTAAAAGTTCAACTTTCATATCAGCTCCAAATTTTCCTGTTTCAGTTTTGATATCAAAATTTCTAAATTCATCTATGAATTTTAGATATAATTCATTTGCTAATTCAGGTTTAGCAGCATCTATAAAAGATGGCCGTCTTCCTTTTATGCAATTTCCATAAAGTGTGAATTGAGAAATGATTAGAACTTCACCATTAACATCTTTTAAAGATAGATTCATTTTATCGTTTTCATCTTCAAAAATTCTTAAATCTTTTATTTTATTAGCCAACCATTTAACTTCTTTCATTGTATCATTGTGGTTAATGCCAAGTAAGATAAGAAAACCTTTTTCGATTTTTCCGACTGTAAGTCCATTAATTTGGACTTGTGCATATTTTACTCTTTGAATAACTGTTCTCAATATAATCGCCTCGATTTTTTTTTATTATAGTTTTCCGTAAAACAAACATTTAATTTACTTTGAAAATATAAAAAAATATGCTATAATGCATATATAATATTTTTAAGGTGGTAAGAATGAAAGATAGATATATTTTAACAGAGTTTGCAAGAGTAATCAACTCAGATAGATATCAATATACAGAAAGTGACATATTTCTTATGGAAAATATGCAAGATAAAGAAGCTGTTTTTGATGTATTTTTTAGAAAAACAGAAGATGGTGGTTTTGCAGTTGTATCAGGAATTCAAGAAGTTATACATTTAATAGAAATCTTAAATAATACTTCAGAAGAAGAAAAAAGAAAATATTTTTCAGCAATTTTAGAAGAAGAACATCTAGTGGATTTTTTATCAAAAATAAAATTTACAGGAAATTTGTATGCTATGAGGGATGGAGAAATTGTATATCCAAATGAACCTATTATAACTATAAAAGCACCATTAATTGAAGCAAAAATTTTGGAAACACCTATTTTGAATATAATAAATATGAATATGGCAATTGCAACAAAAGCATCGATGGTAACAAGAGCTGCGGAACCAGTAAAAGTTTTATCTTTTGGAAGCAGAAGAGCTCATGGCTTTGATAGTGCAGTGGAAGGAAATAAAGCAGCTGTTATTGGAGGGTGTTATGGACACTCAAATCTTATGACAGAATATAAATATGGAATTCCAGCTCATGGAACAATGTCACATTCATATATACAAGCATTTGGTGTAGGTGCAGAAGCAGAGAAAGTAGCCTTTACAACATTCATAAATAATAGAAGGAATAGAGAAAAAAATTCTTTGATTTTACTTATAGATACATACGATACTATAAATATAGGTATAGAAAATGCTATAAAATCTTTTAAAGAGTGTGGAATTGATAATTCATATAAAGGAATTTATGGAATTAGATTGGATTCAGGAGATTTGGCGTATCAATCAAAAAAATGTAGAAAAAGACTGGATGAAGAGGGATTCACCAAAGCTGTTATAACATTGACAAACTCTTTAGATGAAAAATTGATAAGATCATTAAAAGAACAAGGTGCTTGTGTAGACATGTATGGAGTGGGGGATGCAATAGCTGTAAGTAAGTCATATCCTTGTTTTGGTGGAGTTTATAAAATAGTTGAACTAGATGAAAAACCTCTTATAAAAATTTCAGGAGATGTTATTAAAATTTCTAATCCTGGCTTTAAAGAAGTTTATAGAATATATGACTCAGAAGGTGTGGCTTATGCCGATTTAATCACTTTAGTTAATAGCGATAAAGATAAAGAGAAGTTACTTAATTATAAAGAGTTATCAATAAGAGATGAAAAATATGAGTTTAAAAGTAGTCTACTAAAAGAAAATAATTACACTTACAAAAAATTAACTAGATTATATATAGAGCAGGGAGAAATTAAGCAAGAATTATACGAAGAATTATTTGATATATTAAACTCTCAGAAATATTATTTGGAATCTTTAGAGAAGTTGTCTATTGAAAGAAAAAGACTAGAAAACCCTCATAATTATAAAGTTGATTTATCTAGTGATTTGATTAAGTTAAAATATGATTTGATTAAAGAAGCAAAAAATATATAAAAAAGGTAGTATATTTATGAAGTTTGAAAAAATAAAATATATTGAAAGAAAAACTGGAGAAATAAAAGAAGAAAAAGTTATGGGAGAGGGAGCTTTAAAGTTTTTGTACTATAATCCATTTGGTTCTCTTTTATTAAATACAGTAGTAAAAAGAAAATTTTTATCAGAAATTTATGGAAAAAAAATGAATAAACCAGAATCTAAGATGAAAATAGCTGGTTTTATAAAAGAAATGAATATAGATATGAATGATTATGCAAGAGATATAAATGAATATAAAAGTTTTAATGACTTCTTTTATAGAGAATTAAAGACTGGAGCCAGAATTATAGATAGAACTGAAAATGTTTTAGTTTCTCCAGCGGATGGAAAAATTTTAGCTTATGAAAATTTAAAAGAAAAAGATAAATTTTTTGTAAAAGGTTCGGAGTTTACTCTAGAAGAATTCTTTAGTGACAAAGAGTTAGCTAAAAAATATGAAGATGGAACTTTTGTAATAGTGAGATTAGCTCCAGCTGATTATCATAGATTTCATTTCCCGACAGCTGGGAAAATAAGTGAAACAAAGAAGATAAAAGGTTATTATTACTCTGTTTCAACACATGCTATAAAGAGAAACTTTAGAATTTTTTGTGAAAATAAGAGGGAATATGCAATACTATCTACAAAGCAATTTGGAAATATAGCAATGATTGATGTTGGTGCAACAATGGTTGGAAGTATAGTTCAAACATATAAGGAAAATTCTTTTGTAGAAAAAGGTGATGAAAAAGGGTATTTCTTATTTGGAGGTTCTACATGTATTTTAGTTTTTGAAAAAGACAAAATTCAAGTAGATGAAGATATTATAGAAAACACAAAAAATGGAATAGAAACAAGAATTTATATGGGAGAAAAAATAGCACATGAAAAAAAATAAATATTTTAAAATAGGAGATCTTATAATATATTCACTCCTAATAGTTTTTTTTCTGGTGCTTTTTATAAAAGTTAAAAGCTTCAAAGATGTAAAAGGGGCTAAAGCAGAAATATGGGTTAATGGAAGTTTAGAATATATCTATCCTTTACAATCAGAAGAAAAAAATATATTTATAGATACGGTCATAGGTGGCTGTAATATACAGTTTAAAGATTATATGGTAAGAGTGACAAGTTCAAATTCACCTTTAAAAATAGCAGTTAAACAAGGTTTTATTAAATCTCCCGGAGAAGTCATTATAGGAATTCCGGATAGGTTAGTTATAAAAATTGTCGGTGATGGTGAAGACGAAATAGATTTTATAGCAAGATAGAAAGACAAAATAAGGTATAAAGGTAAAAGGTTGAGGATGGAGAAAAAGAATTTTTTTAAATTAGTAACACTTATTATTATTTTTGTAATAATACAAACATATTTTCAAAATACGGAAGAATTTTCAGTAGTAATAAAAAAATGGATAGGATACTTTGTTCCTTTGATTTGGGGAATATTTATAGCTTTATTATTAGGACCTTTAGTTGAATTTTTAGAAAAAAAAATAAAATTAAAGAAATTAATAGCAGTAATTTTATCAATAATTTTTATGTGTTTAGTTTTAATTTTACTAGCTTTAATGGTAATTCCACAATTAATATCGTCAATAAAAGAGCTAAATAGCTTGTATCCACATATATTGGAAAAGATAACGATAATATCAGATAGAATAATGATTTATTTAGAAAAAAAAGAACTTTTAAACTTAGATATGCATGAGTTTAATAAAGATATAAGTGGAATGCTAAAAAATAATGTAGCAAACATACAAAATTTCATAATATCCCTATTTAAGAATATGCTTAAATTAACAATAAATCTAACAAATTTTTTCTTAGGTTTAATTTTGGCTTTCTTTATTTTACTTGATAAAAAAGTTCATATGAATACAAGGGACAATATAATAAAAGTGTTATTTGGAAAGAAAAGAGCAGGATATATTGTGGAAAAGATAACTCAATCAAGAGATATATTTATAGCATATATAGCAGGGAAAATAATAGTTTCATTTATAGTAGGATTATCGGTGTTTGTGGTATTGGCAATAACAAAGACACCTTATGCATCTCTTAGTGCAGTTCTTTTAGGAGTTGGAAATATGATACCTTATATAGGTTCAATTGTTGGAGGGGTAATAGCTGCATTTTTAATTTTTTTAGTAGCTCCTATAAAGGTCCTTTTCTTATTGGTAGCCATAGGAATATCACAACTTTTAGATGGATTTATAGTTGGACCTAAAATAATAGGAGATAAGGTGGGTTTAGATTCTTTTTGGGTTATGTTATCAATGATAGTTTTTGGTGGACTTTTTGGTGTGATGGGAATGTTCTTAGGAATACCTATAATGTGTATAATTAAAATATTGTATAGGGATGCATTAGAAAAAATAAATGAAAAAGAGGGAAATTAATGAGATTAATAGCTTCAGCTACAATGGGAATAGAGAGTGTAGTTAAAGATGAGTGTATAGAGCTTGGTTTTAAAAATGTACAGGCATTTAATGGAAGAGTAGAATTTGATGGAGATTTTGAAGATATAGTCAAAGCAAATATATATTTAAGGTGTGCAGATAGAATATTTATAAAAATGGCTGAATTTAAAGCATTGTCATATGAAGAATTGTTTCAAAATATAAAGGCATTAAATTGGCAAGAATTTATAGAAGAAAATGGAGAATTTCCAATTTCTTGGGTAAGTTCAGTAAAATCAAAATTATATTCCAAATCGGATATTCAAAGAATAGCAAAAAAAGCAATAGTTGAAAAACTAAAAGAAAATTATAAAAGAGAAATATTTTTGGAAAATGGAGCTCTTTTTAAAATAAAAATTCAATGTCATAATGATGTATTTATTGTAATGTTAGACACAAGTGGTGAAGCTTTAAATAAAAGAGGATATAGAGCAAAACAAAAAATAGCTCCAATAAAAGAAACAATGGCAGCAGCATTGATTAAATTATCAAAATGGAAAGCGGATGAAATTTTATTAGATCCTATGTGTGGGACAGGAACTATTGTAATCGAGGCAGCAATGCTAGCTAAAAACATTGCACCTGGTGTAAATAGAAAATTTTCTTCTGAACAATGGAAAATAATTCCTGAAGAACTTTGGATAAATGTCAGGGATGAAGCTTTTTCAAATGAAAAAGAAGATATAAACTTGAAAATTTATGCTTCAGATATTGATGAAGAAAGTATAAGAATAGCAATAGAAAATGCTGAATTAGCTGGACTTGAAGAAAGTATAAAATTTGAAGTGAAAGATTTTAAAGACTTAGAAAGTATTGGAAAATATGGTGCGATAATAGTAAACCCACCTTATGGTGAAAGACTTATGAATAATAAAGATGATGTGGATGATGAAGCTTATATTCTTCAGATAAAAGATAATAGAGAAATAGATAATTTATACAGAATGTTTGGAGATGTATGTAAGAAGAAATTTTCAAAATGGTCATATTATATAATAACTTCTTATGAAAATTTTGAAAATATTTTTGGTCAGAAGTCTACTAAAAATAGGAAACTGTATAATGGTGGTTTGAAATGTTATTATTATCAATATTTTGGGGCAGGAAAAAATGGATTCAAAAATTAAAGAAATAGTGGATTATGGTAGAGAGATTTGTTTACAAAATTTATTATTAATAACTAGATTGAAAGAAGATTTAAAACAAAAGACAGATTTATCAGGGATTGAGAAGATAGATAAGGAAGTACTTCCTATATATGAAAATATATACTTTTCTCTTGAGGAAGAACAATTAAAGTCCATGATAGCAAATGATTCAGAACTTTTAGAAAAAATAAAAAATAATCTTGAAAAAATTTTAGAAAATAGTAATTTAAGTAAAAATTTTATATTAGAACAGTTATCCAAAAGAAAAGAATTAATTGGAAAATCTGGAGCAGAGGTTGTAAAAAAATTTAATACATATAAATTAAAAGAATATAAAAAAGAAAGAGCGGATTTATTAAGTAAGATAAATTTAGTTTTAGATGAAGAAGAAAAATTAAATTTAGATTTATCTAATGCTATTCAAGAAAAAGAACAGATGGAGATTATAGAAAAAATACAACCTATTAGAGAAAAATATAGAGAATTAGAAAAAAAGTTTAATATGTTTCAGGAAGAAGTAAAAAAATGTGAAGAGGTTTTAAATAAAAAATGGCCCTATGAAATATATGGGACAAGAGAAGAAAAGGAATTTCTAGATGTATTTTTAAAAGTCTACGATAATATTGATATATAAATAGATTTATATAAATAAGAAGAAAAGGAGGGTAGAGGATGGATTTACAAGCTGTTATTAAAACAAATAAGGGGGAGATAAAACTAAAATTATTTCCAGATGTAGCTCCTATAACTGTAATAAACTTTGTTACTTTAGCAAGAAAAGGTTATTATAATGGGCTAAAGTTTCATAGAGTAATACCGGACTTTATGATTCAAGGCGGTTGTCCTGATGGAACAGGAATGGGAGGACCGGGCTATCAATTTGGAGATGAATTTAAAGAAGGAGTAGTATTTGATAGAAAAGGTTTATTAGCAATGGCAAATGCCGGACCTCATACGAATGGGTCACAATTTTTTATAACTCATGTACCCACTGATTGGTTAAATTACAGGCATACAATTTTTGGTGAAGTTGTATCTGAAGAAGATCAAAAAGTGGTAAATGAAATAAGACAAAATGATGTTATGGAAGAAATATTAATAATTGGTGAAACAGATAAGTTATTAGAAGAAAACACAGAATTTTATACTCAACTAAAAAATTTTTTAAAAATATAATTTAAAATATTAAGGGGGTAAAAATATGATTTTATTGAATCCGGTTGTTCTTTCAGTAATTGTTATGACAGTTTTATGTTTGTTGAAGTTAAATGTACTTTTGGCATTAATAGTTTCGGCACTAGTGGCAGGATTATCAGCAGGAATGCCTTTAGGTGGAATCATGGGAACATTAATTTCAGGAATGGGAGGAAATGCAGAAACAGCACTTAGTTATGTATTATTAGGAACTTTAGCAGTTGCTATAAATAGTACAGGTGTTGCAACTATAATTTCTAGTAAGATTTCAAAAGTTATCAATGGTAAAAAACAAGTTTTATTACTTATGATAGCTGGTCTTGCTTGTTTCTCACAAAACTTAATACCAGTTCATATAGCTTTTATACCAATATTAATTCCGCCATTATTAAAATTAATGAACGAATTAAAGTTAGATAGAAGAGCTATGGCTTGTTCTTTAGCGTTTGGATTGAAAGCACCTTATATAGCTTTACCTGTTGGGTTTGGATTAATATTCCAAGGAATTATAGCAAGAGAAATGTCAAATAATGGTATGACAGTAGATAAAATGGATGTTTGGAAATCTACTTGGATCTTAGGATTATTTATGTTTATTGGGTTATTACTTGCTATATTTGTAAGTTATAGAAAGAATAGAGATTATAAAGATTTACCTTTAAAAGGAATGGATGCAGTTGAAGCTGATAAAATGGAAACTAAACATTGGTTAACATTAGTGGCAGCAGCAATAGCATTTATTATTCAATTAAAAACAGGATCTTTACCTTTAGGAGCAGTAGTTGCTTTAGCAGCAATGCTTGTGTTTAGAATTATAAAATGGAAAGATGTTGATGAGTATATCGGTGGTGGAGTTGGACTTATGGGTCTTATAGCTTTCATCATGTTAGTGGCAGCAGGATATGGAGCAGTTATCAGAGAAACTGGAGCAGTTGGAGAATTAATAGATAGTATACATGGATTAATAGGTGGAAGTAAAGCTATTGGAGTATTTATAATGTTATTAATAGGACTTTTAATAACTATGGGAATAGGAACTTCATTTGGTACTATCCCAGTAGTAGCAGCAATCTATATTCCATTATGTATAAAATTAGGAATATCAGTTCCAGGTGCAGTTATACTTCTTGCAGCAGCAGCAGCTTTAGGAGATGCAGGATCTCCAGCATCTGATACAACATTAGGACCAACATCAGGACTTAATGCAGATGGACAACATGATCATATAATGGATACATGTGTACCTACATTTATACATTATAATATTTTACTAATAATAGGTGGATTTATAGGAGCAATGGTTCTATAAAAAAGTAAATAATTAAAACACGGGTTTTTACCCGTGTTTTTTGTAAAAAATAAGAGGTGAGCAAAATGGATAAATACACTATTGAGAATAAATTAAAATTTGTATGTTACAGTTTAATAGGGATATTTTTATTTTTTGTTCCAATTTCTATACTAGGAAAAACGACAATTCCATTGGATCATATAGTTAGTTATATATTAAAAATACCATATTTTAGAGAAATATATGGAATAATTTTGGTAATAATAGGAGCAATATTACCATTTTACAGAAAGAATTGGAATAAGAATATAACTTCAACCATATTTTCTGTATTAAAAATATTTGCTATTCCATTTGTAATAATGGCTATAACTAAGAGAGGTCCAGAGTTTTTAATGAATAAGGATGTAATACCTTTTATTTTTTCCAAAATAGTTGTACCAGTTATAACAATAGTCCCTATTGGAGCAGTATTTTTAGCATTGATAATAAACTATGGACTTATGGAATTTGTAGGTGTTTTCATGCGACCGATCATGAAACCTATTTGGAAAACACCAGGAAGAGCAGCTATAGATGCTGTTGCTTCATTTGTTGGTAGTTATTCTGTAGCATTGTTAATAACAAATAGAGTTTACAAAGAAGGAAAGTATACTTCAAAGGAGGCTGTTATAATAGCTACTGGCTTTTCTACTGTATCAGCAACATTTATGATTATTGTAGCTAAAACTTTAGACTTACTGCCTGTATGGAATATATATTTTTGGGCAACAGTTTTTGTAACATTTTTAGTAACAGCAATTACAGCTAGGATATATCCTATTAGTAAAAAAGCTGAAGAATATTATGAAGGGGTAGAAGGAGATATAGAAAAAGAAATCACAGATAATAAATTTAAAGTTGCATTTGATGAAGCTATGGAAACTTGTTCTAAAGCTGATGGAATAATAAAAGGAACTTTAATAAATTTAAAAGATGGTCTAAATCTGGCTTTTAATATAGCTCCATCTCTTATGGCAGTAGGAACATTAGGTATAGTAATTGCTAATCATACTCCAATTTTTAGCCTGTTAGCCTATATATTATATCCATTTACCTATATAAGCGGATATGAAGAACCATTTTTAGTTGCAAAAGCCTTGTCTTTAGGAATAGCAGAAATGTTTTTACCGGCAGTGTTAGTAACTAAATTAAGTTTTGAAGTTAGAATGTTAGTAGCTATAACATGTGTATCAGAGGTATTATTTTTTTCAGCATCTATACCTTGTATGATGGCAACAGATATACCAATAAGTTTTAAAGATTATCTAGTTATTTGGTTTGAAAGAGTTGTTCTATCAATTTTAATTTCTATTCCAACAATATATATTATTAAATTATTTATTTAATAGAAAAGAGGGAGGAAAATTTATGAAAAACTTTTTCTATGAGATCAGAAGTAAACTACATCAGATGCCAGAAATAGCACTAGAAGAATATAAAACATCAGAGTTTATAAGAAATTTTTTAAAAGAATTGAAGATTGAGTATGAAATAGTTGGGACAAGTACATTGGCAATATTTAAAGGAGAGGAAGATAGATGGATAGGTTATAGAGCTGATATAGACGCTCTTCCTATACATGAAGAAAATAATACTGAGTATAAATCAAGAATTGATGGAATGATGCATGCCTGTGGACATGATGGACATACAACAAATCTTTTATATTTTGCTAAATGGTTAAAAGAAGAAATAAATAAAGGAAAAAAATTAAAAAAATCTGTAATGCTTATATTTCAAGCAGGAGAAGAAGGAAAGGGTGGAGCTAAAATTATAGCTGATACAGAATTTTTTAAAACAAAGAGATTTGAAGGAATTTTTGCTCTTCATGTCTTGCCTGATTTAGAAGAAGGTAAGATAGCTGCAAGTTCTGGATATTTGAGTTTTCAAAATGTAAATTTGGATATAGAAATAATAGGGAAAGGATGTCATGGTGCACAACCTCAAAAAGGGATTGACTCAATATTAGTAGGAGCAAAATTGGTTGAAGCATATCAATCTATAATATCAAGGAATATAGATCCTTTTAAACCAGTTATTCTTACAATAGGAAGTTTTAAAGCTGGAACTGTTAGAAATATTATTCCAGAAAAAGTAGAAATGTTAGGAACTATAAGATTACAAGATGTCAATCTTATAGATTTTATAAGACAAAGGATGCAAGATATAAATTTAGGTTTTGAAAAGTCATATGGTGTAAAAATAAATATGAATTTTAAACCATTTTATCCACCAGTATATAATTCAGAAGAATTGTTTGAAAAGATAAAGAAGATAGTTCCAGAAAAAAATATTGTAACAGAAATAAAATTGAGCGGATCAGAAGATTTTTCGTTCTATCTACAAAATGGAAATAAAGGTTTCATGTTTTTATTAGGAGTTAGGAATGAAGAAAGAGGATTTGTTCATCCTTTACATAACTCAAAATTTGATTTTAATCCTGATGTACTAAATTTAGGTTTTGAAATTTTTAGAGATTTATTACTTGAAATGGAAGTATAAAAAAATACTGTAAAATAAAGAAAAATAATATATATGAGAATAAAAAAGCTCCACTTAAAAAATATTAAGTGGAGCTTTTTTTATTCAGCTAATTCATATTCTTCAGAAGTTTTTACAACTAATTTATTTAGAACTATAAGAGCAATTAAATTTGGTATTACCATAAATCCATTAAACATATCGGCAAGTTCCCAAACAAGTTCAACTTTTTGAAGAGAACCAACAGTTATACAAATCATAACTAAAAGTCTATAAATATTTAAAGCACTATTTCCAAAAAGATATTTTATATTAGCTTCTCCAAAGAAGTACCAACCTATTATTGTAGAAAAAGCAAAGAAAAATAATGAAATAGCAATAAATATAGAACCAGTAATACCTAAAGAACTTTCAAAAGCTTTTTGAGCTAAGGTAATACCTGTTATCCCAGTAAAATCAGCTTTTGATGTAAGAATTACAAGTGCAGTTAGAGTCAAAACTATAAAAGTATCTATAAAAACAGTAATTATTGCAACATTTCCTTGTTCGACAGGATTTTTGACTTTTGCCACAGCATGTGCATGAGGTGTAGATCCCATTCCTGCCTCATTAGAAAATAGTCCTCTAGCTACCCCGTATCTTATTGCTTTTTTTATTCCAGCTCCAGCAAGTCCACCTAAAATAGCTTTATTGGAAAAAGCATTTATAAAGATCGCTTCAAAGGCTTTAAAGATCATGTCATAGTTCATACCTATAATTATAGTACAAATTATAATATATAAACCAGCCATAAGAGGAACAACTTTCTCTGTTACTGCTGCAACTCTTTGTACACCACCAAAAAAAACATAACCACTTAGGAGTGCAACAAAGATACCTGTCATATATGTAGGAATATTAAAAGAATTTTCAAATGCAACACCTATTGAGTTTGCTTGAACAGCATTACCCATAAAACCTAGTGCAAAAACACATGATAAAGCAAAGAATACTGCTAAAATTTTTGAAATAAAACTTTTATTAAATAATTCTTCTATATAATATGCAGGTCCTCCAGTTATTGAACCCTCTACTTTTCTTTTAAAAATTTGACTAAGTATAGCTTCTGCATATATAGTTGCCATACCAAAGAAAGCACTTATCCACATCCAAAATATAGCCCCAGGTCCACCAGAAACAATAGCAGTCGCAGCACCAGCCAAATTTCCTGTACCAACTTGAGCTGCTATAGCAGTTGCAAGAGCTTGAAAGGAAGACATACCGTTGTGATCGGCCGCTTTACCATTCAGATTAAAATCACCAGTTAATTGTTTAAGTCCTCTTTTAAATTTTCTAATTTGCACAAATTTTAGTCGAATAGTAAAGAAAATTCCAGTTCCAACCAACAAAATTATTAAGATAGATCCCCAAAATAAACTATTAATTTTTGCAATCAAATCCAACATAACAACACTCCTTTAATTTCAAAATTATCGAATAAAAAAAGGTCTTTTTACAAAGACCCCTGAAATTTAAAAGAATTATACAAAAGCAATCAAAAATTGCTGCACAATTCCTCCGTCCTTTTACCTGAGAGTTTAGGCTTAATAAAATTAAGCTTTGCTCCTTCGGTGTTTCCTTTAAGAAATCTCTCCAGAGGCTCGTCCAATATGAGTCCTTTATACCTGAAAGTATTACATCTTCGGTGTTTCTTTTTAAGAAATCTCTCCTCATATCTTCATCCGATTTTATTCGATTTTTATAATTAGTGATACTAGCATATTTTTTTAAAGTTGTCAATATGTTTTAATTGAAAAAATTTTGTACCAGATACATATAGGAAACAGTACCAACAACAATTGATAAAAGTGTATTATGTTTCCATTTATGTAGAACAACTACTATTAATAGTGAAATAAACTCTGGTAAAAATTTAGAATTATCAGAAAAATTAATATTTTTTAGACAATAAATGACTAGCATTGCCATAATAGAATATGGTAAAACTGAGCCTAAATAAATTAAAAGTTCAGGTGTTTTTTTAGAAAATAGTATAAAAGGGAGAAATCTTAAAGCCAAAGTTATAGTAGCCATTATGCTTACAGCAATTAAAGCATATTCAAAATTATTATTAAACATTATTTTCCTCCTTTTTATTTATAAATTTTCTTAAAAATATTAATGAAAGTGAAATTAATACCATTGCAGGTATAAGAAAATTAGATTTTCCAAATATTAATAAACACAATATAGATATTATTAAACCTAACATTGCAGGCAAATGATTTTTATTTTTTTCCCACTGTTCAACAAAAATAATAACAAAAAGAGCAGTCATAGAAAAATCTATTCCTTTAGTATTAAAAGAAAAGGTACTACCTAAAATACTACCTATGAAACTTCCCAAGATCCAGTAAAAATGATTAAATAATGAAAGATAAAGATAATATTTTCTTTTATCTACATAATCAGGAAAATCATTCCCGCAGACTAAAGAGTAGGTTTCATCAGTCAAAGCAGCAATGAGATAAGGCTTAAATTTTCCAGTATTTTTATAATTTTCAAGCATAGATATACCATAGAATATATGTCTTGCATTGACAAGTAGAGTAACAAGAGCAATTGAAATAAATGAAGCTCCACTACTTAAAAGTTCAATACCAATATATTGCATAGAGCCAGCATAAATAAATGTTGACATTGCCAGAGCCCACCAATAAGAGTAGCCCTTATCATACAAAAGAATACCAAAACCTATACCTAAGACTATATAGCCTGCCATAACAGGAATACTTTTTAAAAATGCATATTTTAAAGTTTTATTTTTTTGCATAAAATCCATCCTTAAATAAAATATATTTTTTATATTAGCATAAAAATTAAAAAATTCAAAGATAAGAAAATTAATTTTCTTTTAATTTCTTGTAAAAAATGATACAATGAAATATTAGCTTAAATATTTAAAGAGGTGAATGAAATGATTTATTATATATATCACAGTGCTTTTGCCATAGAACTAAAAGAAAATATATTAATTTTCGATTTTTATAAAATACCAAAAGAGAAAAAAATAGAAGAGCAAGAATTTTTTAAAAGATTTGTTGAAAGAAGAGATAAACAGGTTTTTGTTTTTGCAACCCATAGTCACGCAGATCATTTCAATCCAAAAATTTTAGAATGGAAGCATTTAAATGATTCAATAATTTATATTTTAAGTTCGGATATAAAAATACCTTATAATGATAAGAATTTTATTTTTACAAGAGAAGGAGATACTTTAGAGCTTCCGTATAAATTACCAAATTCAAATATAGAAAATAAACTCAGAATCAATACTTTTGGTTCGACGGATTTGGGTTCATCATTCTATGTAAATATAGAAAATAAAAATATTTTTCATGCAGGAGATCTACATTTTTGGCATTGGGAAGATGACAGTGAAATTGAAGAGAAAGAAATGAAAGATAAGTATATTTCTATTTTAAAAGAAGTTCAAAGGTTACAAAAAATTGATATAGCTTTCACAGCAGTTGACCCAAGGTTAGGTGCCAATGTCTATGAAGGAGTTGAGCTATTTTGGGATATATTGAAGCCAAAGGTTCTAGTTCCTATGCATTTTTCAGATGATTATTCGGCAATGAAAGGATTCTTAGAAAGATTTAAAAATGTTGATGTGGAAGTAATTGAAATAGAAGATAGTATGATAAAAATAATGGAGTAATATAAATGCAAAAAGTTCACTTTTACAAAGTATTGGAGTTAGAAGATAAACTTGTGATTCACTTATTGGATGAAAATCTTTCAGAAATTGTTAGCTATGAAAATTTAGAAGAAGACGAAATAAATGAATATATAAAATTAAATTATGTTGACAATGGGTTTGATATTTCATGGGAATCAGAAAAAAGTACACAGATAGAAATAGATGAGGAATTATTAAATTTACTTCTAAAAAGCTCTAAAATTGTAAATAAAGATTTAAAAAAAATACTGGTCAGAGAAATTGAAAATGTTGTTTTAATTGCAAAAGAAAATAAAGAGAATAGAAACGAAGTAATCATAAGTTTAGAAATAGAAGACATAGAATTCACAAAAAATAAAGTAATTGGAGAGTATTTATACCATGAAAATACCTTTTATAAAACTAATACTTTGAAAAATGAATTTTATGAATTATCAGATTTATTTACAAAAATAGATAAATATGAACTGGAAAGTTTTTTAACACTGGTTTTAAAAAATTATAGGAATATAGAATTGAGATATGAAGACTATCAAACTGTTGAAGGAAGTTTAAAAGAAGCTATACCTCAAATTATTATAGAAAAAATTGCTTTGGATAACAGTTTGTATATTAGAATCAATTCAATAATATCAACTATGGATTATGATTTTTTTGTAAAACATGATATTGATAAAATAATTACGGTGAATGAACTTGAAAAAAAGATACATATTTCAAAAATAAACATAAAAGATTTATCTGAAAATACAGAAGAAATTATAAAAGTATTGACAAAATTACAAAAAAATATAAATAAAAAATCACTATTTTATTTTGATGAAGACGGATTATTTATATTATCTGAGGATTTGGCAAAGGAATTTGTAAAAAAAGAGCTACTTCAATTGACAGCAAGATTTAGTATTATAGGGACTGATAAATTAAGAAGATATAATATAAAAGCTGTAAGACCTAAAATTATAGGGAATTTTTCTTATAATATAGACTATTTTGAAGGTACTATGGAAATTGAAATTGATGGAGAAAAATTTAGTATTCAAAAGTTATTGGATAGTTATAAAAAGGATGATTATATAGTTTTAAGTGATGGAACTAATGCTTTAATCAATAGAAAATATATAGAAAAATTACAAAGAATATTCAGAACAGAAGATGAAAAAGTAAAAATATCATTTTTTGATATGCCATTGGTAGAAGAATTAATAGAGAATAAAATATTCCTGGGAGAGCTAATAAATAGAAAAGATTTCTTTGAAGGAATAAATTATATAAATGAAGACAATGAAAAAATTCCAAAGGTAGAAGCGGAACTTAGAGATTATCAAAAATATGGATATAAATGGTTAAGATATCTTACTGAAAATGATTTGGGAGCTTGCCTTGCAGATGATATGGGACTTGGGAAAACATTACAAGCAATAGTTCTTTTAAGTAAAATTCATGAAAAGAAAGGGAAAAAGAGCTTAGTGGTAATGCCTAAGAGCTTGATATATAACTGGGAAAAAGAGATAGAAAAATTTTCTCCTAAATTAAAAAAAGATATATATTATGGAACTAATAGAGATTTGGAAGTCTTTAGTAAAAGTGAGGTTATACTTACAACTTATGGAACTGTAAGAAATGATATTGAAAAATTAATGAAAATAGATTTTGATTCAATTATTTTGGATGAATCTCAAAATATTAAAAATGTTGGTTCACAAACAGCTAAAGCTGTGATGCTTTTAAATGCGAAAAAAAGAATAGCACTAAGTGGAACGCCGATAGAAAATAATTTGTTAGAGCTATATTCATTATTTAGATTTTTAAATCCAGCTATGTTTGGAACAATTCAAGAGTTTAATGAGGACTATGTTTTACCAATTCAAAAATATGGCGATAAGGAAGCAATACAAGAATTGAAGAAAAAAATATATCCTTTTATATTAAGAAGAATAAAAAAAGAAGTTTTAAAGGATTTGCCGGAAAAAATAGAAAAAGTTATATATGTGGATATGAATAAAGAACATAAATTATATTATGAGGAAAGAAGACAATATTATTACAATACATTAAATGAAAGTCTAAGAAAAGATGGTCTGGAAAAAAGTAAATTTTTTATTCTTCAGGCATTAAATGAATTAAGACACATAACAAGTTCACCAGAAATAAAGAATAAAAGAATTTCTTCCAGTAAAAAAGAGGTTCTTATTGAAAACGTAATAGAAGCTATCGAAAATGGGCACAAAGTATTAATTTTTGTAAATTATCTATCATCCATTGATAGTATATGTGAATCTTTGGAGAAAAATAATATCAGATATTTGAAAATGACAGGTCAAACTAAAGACAGGCAGCAAGTGGTTGATAAATTTCAAAATAACACTAGATATAAAGTTTTCGTAATGACTTTAAAAACTGGTGGAATAGGCTTAAATCTTACTTCTGCAGATACAATATTCATATATGATCCATGGTGGAATAAGACAGTTGAAAACCAAGCTATTGACAGAGCATATAGAATGGGACAAGATAAAACAGTTTTTTCATATAAACTTATTTTAAAAGACAGTATAGAAGAAAAAATTCTTAAACTCCAAGAAATGAAAAGTAAGCTTTTAGATGATTTAATTTCAGAAGACAATTTGAGTACAAAGAATCTTTCAAAGGGAGATATAGAATTTATTTTAGGGAAGTAGGATAGAGATGTTAAGAGAAAAAATAAGAGAAAGTATAAGTAATTTTTATACAAAAGAAATGTGTAATAATTTATATGGTGTATATTTAAAAAATTGTATAGCTGACGGATACATAGGGGAAGAACTTAATATTTTTGAATTATCTTTAATTGATGAAAAGACAGATAAAGATTTTTTTGTAAATTTAATTCTTGATGTATTTATAAATCAGGAAAAATTTGACAAAGTCTTTAAAATATTAGATGAAGATGTAAAGTTTCTTTTTGAAAAAGTTGTATGGCAGAAAGAATATAAACTAAATATTCAAGATATAGATAAGTTTTTAAAAAATCCTAAAGATAAGACAGTGTTGGAGTTAGACTTAAAATTTCAATTTTTTAAATTAAAACAATTGACAAATCAGGAAATTTCTATATATTTAGACTATGAAATTGAAAAACTTCTAAGAAAGTATTTAGCAAAGCCTAAAGACTATTTTCTTTATGATTCAGCCGAAGAAATGCTGAATTTATCAAAACTTTATAGAGATGATAATGAAAAAGAATTCGTTAATAATATGGCAATGTATTTAGAGTTTTCAAATTCAGGTTTAATAAAAGTATCTGAAAGCGGAAAAATTTTAAAAGATAGTAAAAAAGATATGTTAAAACATTGTAATATCACAGAATATTATGGTGATTTGAAAAATTTAGAGTATTTAAAAACTGAAAATATATGTATGTTTTTTACTATACTTGCAGACAAATATAAAGATGAAAAATATTTCAACTCATCCAATATAAAAAATGTTATTAATGATTTTATAGAAACAAAGAACTTGAGTGAAGATTTACATTATCCCTATACTACTTTATTCTTGAATTATTTAAAAGGTATAAAAAATATCTGGGAAGCACCAGAAAATTTAAAAGCTGTATCTAGAAGCTTGATTTCTTTGATAAAAGAAATGAATGAAAATGACTGTTTAAGTGTAAAAAATATTATCAAGGCTTTTATATATAGAGAAAAAGATATAGAACTTATATCTTTTAAAGATGTGAAGGACTATACATATATAAATGAAGCTAATTATGAAAGAACAAAGATACAAAAATATGAAGATTATGAAGAACTTATTATAGAACCTTTTATAAAAAGTTATTTATTTTTATTAGGAACTTTAGGTATATTTGAACTTTTTTATACAAAACCGGAAGAAAATCTTAAGATATATATAAAAGTTGGTTATTTGAGCCAATTTAGTGGTTTAAAATATATAAAACTAACTAACTTAGGAAAGTATGTATTAGGTTTTAGTGAAAAATATGAGATACCTTTGAATTACGAAAAATCTGAAATATTTTTAGATGACAAGAGATTGATTGTTACTATCTTGGGAGAATCACCTACAAGAAGAATGTTTTTTGAGAAAATTTCAAAAAAAATAGGAAATAACATTTACAAAGTGACTATTGACAGTTTTAAAAGAACAGTTAAATCATCCGGTGAGTTAAAAGAAAGAATTGAAAAGTTTAAAAGTAACATAGGTAATGCAAATTTACCTGATAACTGGCAAGAATTTTTTGATAATTTAGTAAAAAAATTCACACTTATAGAAGAAGTAAAGGATTTTACTGTTTTAAAGTTAAAAGAAGACAAAGAATTATTGCAGATAATAGCTAAAGATAATAGATTTAAGGGACTGTTTTTAAAAGCAGAAGAATATCATATTCTTATAAAAAGAGAAAAGTTAGAAGAGTTGGCAAAGTTATTAAAAGAATATGGATATCATTTTGATTGTGATGAAAATATTTATTAATTAGATAAGGTGATAAATATGAATAATTTTGTTCATTTTAATGTACATACAGAGTACAGTCTTATGGATGGAGTAAGCAGTGTAGATAAATATTTGGAAAAGGCTAAAGTTCTGGGAATGGAAGCGATAGCAATAACAGATACTTGCAATATGTTTTGTGCTATGGAATTTTATAAAAAAGCAAAATCATTAAATATTAAACCCATAATTGGGATAGAAATTGCTATTTCTCAAAATGAAGAAGATGTTTCAGATAAAAAAACTTTTTCTCTAGTGCTTTTAGCAAAAAATAATAATGGCTATAAAAATTTAGTAAAGATCAGTTCAGAAGCATATAGAAATATAGCTCATAATAAACTTAAAGTATCAAAGGGAATTTTAAAAAAATATAGTTCTGATCTAATAGCACTTTCTTCATCAATGGATGGAGAAATTTCAAATGCAATCTTAGTGAAAAAAAATGAAGATGAGATAAAAAATATTTTAGATGAGTACACATCAATCTATGGAAAAGAAAATTTTTTCCTTGAAATTCAAGCCATTGATTCTGAGGAACAAAGAAAAGTAAATGAAAGATTATTAGAATTATCACAAAAATATGACATGAATTTACTCGCAACGAACTATGTTCATTATGTAAATAAAGATGAGTATAGCTTACAAGATGTTGTTATCTGTATACAAACAGGATCAAAAATCAAGGATAAAAATAGAAAAACTATAAAGGCTAGAGATTTATACTTAAAATCAAGGCAGGAAATGGAAGCAAGCTTAGGAGATAAGTATAAGGAAGCTATAAATAACACAAACTATGTAGCTGGTCTATGTAATCTAGATATAAAATTTGGAGAATTGCAATTTCCATATTATGAAGTTCCTAAAGAATATAAGAATATGGATGAATATTTAGAAAAAATATGTTTTAGCAATTTAAAAAACTTATATAAAGAAAATCTGACAAAGGAAATAGAAGACAGATTAAAATATGAGCTATCAATAATTCATAAGATGGGATATTCAGGTTATTTTATAGTAGTTTGGGATTTTATACAGTATGCAAAAAGAAGAAATATTCCTGTTGGACCTGGAAGAGGTTCTGCAGCTGGAAGTCTGGTATCTTATGCTTTAGGAATAACAATGATAGATCCTATAAAATATAATTTACTTTTTGAAAGATTTTTAAATCCTGAAAGAATTTCAATGCCGGATATAGATATTGATATTTGTCGAGAAAGACGGGAAGAATTAATTGATTATGTGGTTCAAAAGTATGGGAGAGAGAGAGTTGCACATATAATAACTTTTGGTAGAATGAAAGCTAAGGCTGCAATTAGAGATGTTGGGCGTGTGCTTGACATAGATTTAAAAAAAATTGATAAGCTTGCGAAGTTAGTTCCAGCAACTGAATTGCTTGAAAAAACATTAAAAGAAAGTGTAGAAGTTGCAAAGTTATATACAAGTGATATTGAACTACAAAGAGTTATAGATATATCTATAAAGCTTGAAAATAAAGTACGACATAGTTCGACTCATGCTGCAGGAATGCTTATAACTAAAGAAAATTTAGATGAACTAGTACCTATATATCTTGATGAAAAAGAGGGAGTAATTGCTACACAGTATCAGATGAAAGAACTAGAGGAATTAGGACTTTTAAAAATAGACTTTTTAGGTTTAAAAAATTTATCTAATATACAAAGAACTCTGGATTATATTAAGAAAGATAAAGGGATAAATATAGACTTATATTCTATTCCACTTGACGATAAAGAGGTATATAAGATATTTGCAAAAGGAGATACAACAGGAGTCTTTCAAATGGAGGCTAATGGCTTTAGAAAAATATTAAAACGGTTAAAACCAGATAAATTTGAAGACATAGTTGCGATGTTATCCCTATACAGACCTGGACCTTTACAGTCAGGAATGGTAGATGATTTTATTGATGCTAAAAATGGTTTAAGTCAAATAAAATATCCTCATCCGAGTTTAGAGCCAATCTTAAAGGAAACTTATGGCGTAATTTTATATCAAGAGCAAGTTATGAAAATAGCTAGTTATATGGCTAATTATAGTTTAGGAGAATCTGATTTGCTTAGACGGGCTATGGGAAAGAAAAAATTTGAAATAATGAGAGAAAATAGGGTTAAATTTGTAGAAAGAGCAGTTCAAAATGGATATTCTATAGAAAAATCAGAAGTAATTTTTGATTTGATAGATAAATTTGCAGGCTATGGATTTAATAAATCTCACTCAGTTGCTTATGCAATGATTTCTTATTGGACGGCGTATTTAAAGGTAAATTATCCGCTTCATTATTATGCGGCGATATTAACTTCAGAGATAATGGAAGTGGATGATGTTGCATACTATTTCTTAGATGCAAAAGATCATAATATAAAAATATATCCACCTAATGTTAATACTCCAAGTTCATTTTTTGAAATACAAAATAAGGGTATCTCATTTTCACTTGCAGCTATAAAAAATATTGGATTGGGTATAGCTGATAAAATTTGCGAGGATTTTAAAGAAAATGGTAGATACACAACTTTAGAAAATTTTGTTTTTAGAAATAAAAAAAATGGGCTTAATAAAAGGTCATTGGAAGCGTTAATTTTATCTGGAGCTTTAGACGAATTAAAAGGAAATAGAAAAGAAAAATTTTTATCAATAGACAAAGTGTTAGATTATTCCTCTAAAATGAGCAAGTTGGATGAAATACAACAGATGAACCTTTTTGGAGGTGCAATACGGGTAATTGATAGCTTTAATTTAGCAATAAGCGAAGATTATAGTCTGGATGAAAAATTAGAAAAGGAAAAAGAGTTCTTAGGTTTTTATTTAAGTTCTCATCCATTAGATAAGTATAGAGATATTTTAAATTTATACTCTATAAAAAGGCTCTCAGATTATACAAAGCAGGAAGATGAAAATATTTTAACTTTTGGAATGGTAAATAATATAAAAAAAATTATTACAAAAAGAGAAGAAAAAATGGCACTGTTTTCATTGGAATGTTATGAGGAAAAAATCTCCTGTGTTGTTTTTCCTCGAGTATTTGATAAGTTTCAAAGACAATTGATTGAAAAAAATTCTGTGTATATTGAAGGTAAAATTCAAATTGATGAGTTTAAGGGAGAGAAAACCGAAAAATTAATTGTAAACAATATAATAAATCTGGAAGATTTAGTAAAATATGAAAAAGGTAAACTCTATATTTTAATAGAACCGGATGATAGTTCAAAATATAGTCGTTTAAAGGATTTAATAAATCACAACAGAGGAAATACAAAGATTATATTTGCAATTAGAAATCAGAACGGGAAAAGCATTAAAGATATGAAGCAGGGAGTAAAATTAAGTCTTAATTTTATAAATGAACTCATTGAGTTAATGGGAATAGAAAAATTAAAAATGATGTTATAATTGAAATTAAATAAATTTGCTATAAATAGAAAAATCTAGTATACTAATAATAACAGAAGGTAAAGAACAAAAATAAATCTAACGGAGGTGTTTTTTATGTCAGATTTAGGAAACATAAGAATTTCGGATGAAGTGGTAAAAACTTTAGTAGCTAAAGCAGCTGTTGAAGTTGATGGAGTTTACAAACTTGCAGGTGGAGTTGTAGATGAAGTAAGCAAAATGTTAGGTAAAAAAAGACTAACAAATGGAGTTAAAGTTGAAGTTGGAGAAAAAGAATGTAGTATAGAATTATATATTATAGTTGAGTATGGATACAGAATTCCAGATGTGGCAGAGGAAGTTCAAAAAACAGTTTTAGAAGCTGTTTCAAGATTAAGCGGATTAAAAGTAGTAGAAGTTAATGTATATGTACAAAATATAAAAATTCATGATGTACCTGAAGTAGAAGATTTCGAAGAGTAATTCAGGGGGAGCAATGGTAAAAAAAATTATATTTTTTCTAGCTTGGTTAGGAATCTTAGCCTTATCTTTAACTGGAATTAACTTTGTACTTTTCCCAGATAAATATATTTTTAGTCTTCCAGTTTTAACTAGACTTTCTATATTTGAATTAAAAATGATAGTTCTTTCAGTGAGCTTCATATATTTATTTTTAGTTTTATATAGATTTATTACATTATTTGAGAGAAAAAAAGAGTATGAAAAAGTTACAGAAAATGGAATTGTAAAAATTTCTAATACTACAATAAATAACTATGTATTAGATCTTTTAAAGAAAGATTCAGAAATTTCTAACATAAAAGTTAGTAGTGAAAGAAAGGGTAAAAAGTTTTATATTTATATAAAATTCCAAATATTAGCTCAGTTGAATGTTACTGATAAAATTTCAGCTGTTCAAAATTTAGTAAAAGAAGAATTAAATAATAATATAGGAATTGAAGTAAAAGAAGTAGTAGTAAATATTTCAGGTATAGCAACTCAGCAAGCTTCCAATACAGGGGTGAACTAATATGCCAGATAATATATTAGAAATTTTATTGGAAAAAATAATAAATAACTGGAGAAAATGTTTTGGAGCATTTCTAGGTTTTTTAATTGGAACAACAATAATGAAGTATGGATTTTTTAAAGCATTGATAATTTTTGCACTGGCTTTTGCTGGCTATAAGTTGGGAGATGTATCTTTTTCAAAAAAATTAAAGAAAAATATTATAAATAGATTAAAAGAGGATTAATTTTATATGGATAAGGATTTTGAAGAACAAAATATAAAACCAAAAGTTGGAAGAAGACTTACAAGAGATGAATTATTTAAAATAGTTTTTGAGGCAGAAATTCTTAATAAGAATATTGCTGAATCATATGCAGAGTATTTAAGAAGAGAAGAAGCATTAAAAAATACTAATGAAATTCAATTTATTGAAAAATATATAAAAGGAATTTCAGATAATATCGATTTAATCAAAAGTGAAATAAAAGGTAATATGGAAAATTGGGAACTTCAAAGAATTGGTAATGTAGAAAGAGCCTTACTAATTATTTCTACATATGAGGTTTTAAAAGAAGAACTTGCAACAGAAATCATTGTAAATGAAGCTGTTGAATTGGCTAAGGAATACGGAGAAGTAAAAAGTCATGAATTTATAAATGGTGTCCTAGCAAAAATAATTAAAAAGAACAGATAGATAAAAAGGAACTATTTTATAAATAGTTCCTTTTTATAATGCTTTATCCAAAATACTTAATCCTGCAATAATAGTTGCAGTTGTAATTAATTTTCTTGTAATTTTTCTACCTAATATTCTATTAAAATTATCTCTATTATAGTTTATACTAGTATAACTCATATGCTCACCTCTCATAATACTTTCTTATTATAATTATATATTAAAATATTTTTATAGTCAATATATTTTAAAACAAAATACTTATAGAAATAAAAATAAGAAGTATGCCTCCTATCAGATTACTGTGATTTCCTAAAACATTTCCGAATTTATCCCCTACAATAAAAGCAATTCCAGATAATAAAAAAGTAATAATACCAATTATTAAGCAGGCAGTAAAAGCCTCTAATTTTGGTAGCAAAGAAAAAGTAAAGCCAACAAGTAGAGCATCTATACTCGTTGCAAGTCCCATTAAAACTAATGGGAAAAATTTTAAATTCTTATCAGAAGAACATTCTAAAATTTCCTCTTCCTTTTTAAAACTTTCCCTTATCATCATAATTCCTAAAAAAAGAAAAATTCCAAAAGAAATATATTTAAAATAAGCAGATAATTTTTGTACAAAAATATTACCTGCAATAAAACCTAAAAATGCCATAAAAAATTGGAAAAATCCAAAAGTCGATGATATTTTTAGAAGGTTATTTTTATTATTTTGAGAACAAACACCATGTACAATAGCAACAGACATGGCATCCATAGATAATGCAAAGGCAGTAAAAATTATATTTATAAATGACATAATTCCCCCAAAAAGTATTTTGAAATATATAAAATTTGAATATCGAGCTTATATTTTATCACTTTATACAATAAAAGTAAATAAAGGAGTAATATGAATATAAAAGTTTTTTCTAACAGTTATTTAGGAGTAGAACCATACTTAGTTGAGGTTGAGGTGGACATTGCAAAAGGTTTGCCAATTTTTTCAATTGTAGGAATGGGAGATACAGCTGTAATGGAAAGTAAATATCGAGTAAATGCAGCTTTAAAAAATTCTGATTATGAGATAAAACCACAAAAAATAACAGTGAATTTATCGCCTGCTGGAATAAGAAAAGAGGGAGCTCAATTTGATTTGCCAATGGCTATGGGAATATTAATTGCAAATGAAAATGTTATATATAACGAAGAAATTATAAAAAATTACCTATTTATCGGAGAATTATCTTTAGACGGGAATGTAAAAGGAGTAAGAGGAGTTATAAATTCAGTAATCCTTGCAAAAGAAAATGGTTTTAAAGGAATAATTTTACCATGGGAGAATAGAAATGAAGCAAGCTTAATTGATGGAGTTGATATAGTTGCAGTAAAAAATATAAAAGAAGTTGTGGAGTTTATTGAAAATGGAATAAAAGTGCATTTTATAGTAAAAAAAATTAAAAATGAAGTGAAAAACAGATATGATTTTGTAGATGTAAAAGCACAGTACATGGCAAAAAGAGCTATGGAAATAGCTGCTGCAGGAGGACATAATATTCTCCTTATAGGAAGCCCTGGTTCCGGGAAATCAATGTTAGCAAAAAGAATGGTAGGAATACTACCGGAAATGACAGAAAAAGAGGTTATAGAAAGTACTAAAATTCATAGTATAGCAGGAGAGCTCAGTGAAAAGAAACCTATTATAACAGAAAGACCAGTAAGAATGCCACATCATAGTACAACACTTGCAGCTATGGTAGGCGGAGGAAAAAGAGTTGTTCCTGGAGAAATAAGTCTTGCTAGTGGGGGAATACTTATATTAGATGAAATGAGTGAATTTAGTAGAACAGTTTTAGAATCATTAAGACAACCTTTGGAAGATGGAATAGTAAGTATTACAAGGGCAATGTATAGAGTAGAATTCAAGAGTAATTTTATTTTGGTAGGAACTTCAAATCCTTGCCCTTGTGGCATGCTATATGAAGGAAATTGTAAGTGTAACAGTTATGAAATAGAGAAATATATGAAAAAATTATCAGGTCCTATACTAGATAGAATAGATTTAGTTATAGAAATGAAAAGATTAACTGAAGATGAATTAGTTAACGAAAAAAAAGAAGAAAATTCATTTGAAATAAGAAAAAGAGTGATAAAAGCAAGAAACATTCAGTTTAAAAGATATGGGGAAGAAAATACGAATGCTAAAATATCACAAGAAGATATAAAAAATTTTGTAAGATAAAAGAAGAAGATAAACAATTTTTGGTAACTGCATTAGAAAACTTAAAAATTTCAGCTAGAGCTTATGATAAAATTTTAAAAATTTCAAGGACTATTGCAGATTTGGATGAAAGTGAAAATATAGAAAGAAAGCATTTACTTGAAGCCATATCTTTTAGAAGAAGGTAGTAAACTTGTTATAATTTTGAAAAGATGATAAAATAGGGAGAAATTATGCTTATACATGAAATTTTAGATTATGCTAGAGAAAACAAAATCTCTGATATTCATATATTAGAAAATGAAAAAGTTTATTTTAGAAAATTTGGTGAAATATTTAAGGATAATATATTTTCTAAAATTAATAGAAGTCAGTTAGAAAGTATTTGTTTGAACAAAATAGACGAAGATTTTATATTTATGGATAAGCAGAATAGGTATAGAATAAGCTCATTTTTGACTATGGGAAAATTGGGGCTTAGTATAAGAGTTATTGATAATGAGTTAATTTTATTGAAAGAAAGGTTTATAAATGAATTGATTCATAAGAAAATTTTGACTCTAAAAGATGGTTTAATATTGGTTACAGGGGCAACAGGAAGTGGGAAATCAACTACTTTAGCAAATTTTATTGAATGCTTCAACCAAGAAAAAAACTATAAAATTTTAACTTTAGAAGATCCCATTGAATATGTTTTTAAGAATAGAAAATCATATATAATTCAAAGAGAAATAGGAAAAGATGTAAAAAATTATGAAATAGCTTTAAAAAATGCCCTAAGACAAGATCCAGATATAGTTGTTGTGGGAGAGATAAGAGATATAGAAAGTTTAGATGCTGTTTTAAAACTAGCAGAAACTGGACACCTAGTTTTGACAACTTTACATACCAACAGTGCAGTAGAGAGTATAAATAGAATATTTTCAATGATATCGGCTGAGAAAAAAGATTTTATAAGGCAGCAATTAGCAAGTGTTTTAAGATTTATTTTTTCACAAGAGTTATATATTGATAAAGAGAAGCAAAAAAGAAATGCTATTTTTGAAATTTTGAATAATACTAAAGCAGTTAGTAATTTAATTTTAAATAATAAGATAAATCAAATTCCAAATTTAATAGAAAGTGGAATTGATAATTATATGATAACAAAAGAAAAATACTTTTCGATGATTGAAAAATAAATTTTAAAAGAAAGGGAAATTAAGTGAAAATAGAACTTAATAAAGAATTAAACAAAAGAAGTATAGAAGAATTTGCAAGAGTTATGTTAGAAGATGTTGCAGAGGATAATATAAAGTACAATATTCTAGAAAAAGAAAATAGAATAAGTGTCAAAGTTTTTTCTCAAAATTTAAATAAAGAAACAGAATTTCAATATGAAAAATTAGGAGAAAAGATAGAGGACCAAGAATTAACTATGTCCAAAATAGCTTTATTGAAATTATATGATAAAAAATATCCTTGGGGTTCTTTAATGGGAGTTAGACCAACCAAGGTTTTGAGAAGACTTTTAATCAACGGCTGTACTTACGGTGAAGCAAGAAATATTTTAAAGAATTTTTATCTTGTAAGTGATGAAAAAATTGATTTAATGGAAGTTGTTGTAAAAAAAGAGCTGGAACTATTAGATAAAGAACATATAAATATGTATATAGGAATTCCATTTTGCCCAACGAAATGTAAATATTGTTCATTTGCTTCATATGAAATAAATGGAGGAGTGGGAAGATTTTATGCAGATTTTGTGGAAACTTTATTAAAAGAAATTGAAATAATAGGGAAATTTTTAAAAACATATAATAAAAAAATATCTTCACTATATTTTGGCGGTGGCACACCAAGTACACTTACTGAAATTGATTTAGAGAGAGTTTTACAAAAATTGAGAGAAAATATAGATTTAAGTGAAGTAAAAGAATTTACATTTGAAGCTGGGAGAGAAGATTCACTTAATATAAAAAAGTTAGAAATTATGAAAAAATATGGGGTGGACAGAATAAGTTTAAACCCTCAATCATTTAATATTGAAACTTTAAAAAGGGTAAATAGAAGATTTGATAGAGATAATTTTGATTTAATTTATAAAAAAGCAAAAGATTTGGAATTTATTATAAATATGGATTTTATTATAGGGCTACCTAAGGAAACAACTGAAGAGATATTATATACAATAGAAGAAATAAAAAAATACGATATAGATAACCTAACAATACATTCCTTATCTTTTAAAAGAGCTTCAAATCTTTTTAAAGAAAGTCAAGAGAGAGAAGAAATTGACAGAGCTTTAATTGAAAAACATATAAATAATATTGTTCATGAAAAAAAATTATATCCATATTATATGTATAGGCAAAAAAATATTATAGAATGGGGAGAAAATATAGGCTATTCTAAACTTGGGAAAGAATCAATATTTAATATTGAAATGATAGAAGAAAATCAGAATACCATGGCTCTTGGTGGCGGTGGAATAAGTAAAATTGTGGTTGAGGAGAGAAAGGGTATAGATTATATTGAAAGATATGTAAACCCAAAAGATCCGGCACTTTATATCAAAGAATTAGAAAAAAGATGTGAAGAAAAAATAGCCTTATTTAATAAATATAAATAGAGAATTAAAAAATAAATTTATATTTTGGAGGTAGACTATGAAAAAAATTTTAATATTAGTTTTGATTATGTTTTCTACCAATATTTTTTCTAGTATAAAAAAATTAGAAACAGCTGATTTTAAGCTTGTTTTAAGCTCACAAAATATGAGAGAAGAAAAAGATGAAAGAATAGATATAAATAAGGCTAGTAAAGTTGAAATGCTTGGAAGGAAAATAGCCAGTACTTATGCCGATAAAATCATTGAATATAGAGAAGTAACAGGAGGTTTTAATAAATTAGAGGAATTAAAAAGAATAAAAGGTATAAGAGAAGCAACATATAAGAAGCTTGCAAAACTTTTTAAAATAGAAGAACAAACTGAAAAAAAGCCACTATATATTAATTCAGCAGATGATGATATACTAAAATATTATGGTTTTAGTCAAAAAGAAATAAAAGAAATTAGAAATTATATTCAAAAAATGATAGAATAGTTGATAATATAGAATTAAAAAAAGTTATTAATAAAACTATGTATGATAAATTAAAAGATAATATAAGATATGAGGAGAAGAAAAACTGATGGGAAGATTAATTAGAGGAACAAGTAAGAATGCAAGATTTTTTATAGCAGACACAACAGATATTGTACAAAGAGCGATGGATATTCATGGGTATGATGTATATTCAGGAGATATATTTGGGAAATTTTGTACTCTTGCTGTTTTAATGGGGGCAACATTAAAAGGAAAAGATAAATTAACTTTAAGAACAGACACTGATGGGTACATAAGAAATATTATAGTAAACTCAGATTCAAATGGAAATATAAAAGGCTATCTTGTGAACCAATCAGAAGGGGAAGTTAAAAGTTTAGGGAAAGGTATAATGAGGATAATTAAAGATATGGGGTTAAAGGAGCCTTATACTGCAATAGCAGATATAGATTATTCAAAATTAGCAAATGATATTTCATATTATTTTTACCATTCTGAACAAGTTCCAACGGTTATAGCTTTTGCTATGGAATTTACAAATGATAATAGGGTATTGTGTGCTGGAGCTTATATGGTACAACTTTTACCTTTTGCAGAAGAAGAATTTATAACTAAGCTTGAAAGAAAAATAGAAGCTATAAGACCTATGAATGAACTTATGAAAGGTGGAATGTCTTTAGAAAAAATAGCAAATCTTTTATATGATGATATGGATACAGAAGACGATAGTTTAGTTGAAGAATACCAAATTTTAGAGGAAAAAGAAGTGAAATATGAGTGTGATTGTAATTCAGATAGATTTTATAGAGGACTTTTAACTTTAGGAAAAGAGGAACTTCAAAAAATACTAGATGAAGAAGGTGAAATTGAAACTGAATGTCAATTTTGTAATAAAAAATACAAGTTTGAGAAAAAAGATTTTGATGAGATTTTAAAATAAAAATTAAAAACTACTCTTTTAGATTAAGGGTAGTTTTTATTTGTAAAATTTTAAAAAATATGAAAAATTTGCTATAATATTATAATAAATAAAAATTTAGGAGAAAATAAATGAAAATTATAGATTCACATGTACACTTGAACTCTCATCAATTTGATGAAGATAGAGAAGAAGTTTTTAAAAGAATAAAAGAAAATTTAGATTTCGTTGTAAATATAGGTTATGATATGGAAAGTAGTGAAATAGGTGTCGAATATGCAAAAAAAAATGATTTTATCTATTGTACAGTTGGTTTTCATCCAGATGAAATAGAAGGTTATAATGAAGAGAATGAAAAGAAATTGGAAGAACTTACTAAAAATCCTAAAGTTTTGGCAATAGGTGAAATCGGTCTTGATTATCATTGGATGACAAGACCAAAAGAAGAACAGGCAGATATTTTCAGAAGACAACTGAAACTTGCAAGAAGAACGAATAAGCCAGTTGTTATCCACACCAGAGAAGCTATGGAAGATACAATAAAGATACTAAATGAATTTCCAGATATCACTGGTATTTTACATTGTTATCCAGGATCTGTTGAAACAGCAAAGCAAATGATTGATAGATATTATTTAGGAATAGGTGGAGTTCTAACCTTTAAAAATGCAAAAAAACTGATTGATGTTGTAAGAGAAATACCTTTAGAAAAAATTGTTATAGAAACGGATTGCCCTTATATGGCACCAACACCACACAGAGGAAAGAGAAATGAACCTATCTATACTTCAGAAGTTGCACAAAAAATTGCAGAAATAAAAGGCATTTCTTATGAAGAAGTGGTTAGGGTGACTAATGAAAATACGAGAAAGGCTTATAAGATGCTATGATTTATGGAATAGGAAATGACATAATTGAAATAGAAAGAATAGGAAAAGCAATATCAAAAGAAGGTTTTATTGAAAAACTTTGTACAAAAAATGAAAGAGAAAATTTATTGAAAAAAGGAAATAGAGTTGAGAGTTACGCAGGGATATTTTCAGCTAAAGAAGCTATTTCTAAGGCTATTGGACTTGGAGTTAGAGGTTATTCTCTAATAGATATAGAAATCTTAAATGATGAATTTGGAAAACCTTTTGCTATTTTATCTGAAAAATTAAATGAAATAATAAGAGATAGATTTGGGGCATATAAAATAGAACTTTCTATATCACATTCTAAGCAATATGCAACTGCAGTTGCAATTTTATTTAGTGCATAGAATTTATTTGATAAAAATATAAAGGAGAAAAGCATGGATATACTTGAATTGAAAAGAGAATATGAAGAAATAAAAGATAGAATAGAGAATATAAGGAGGTCTCTTTGACTTAGAAAGAAGATATTCAACTATTAAAGATCTAGAAAAGCTAACTATGGAAGATGGATTTTGGGGTGATAAAAGAAGAAGTTCAGAAATTATAAAAAATATAAATTTTGAAAAAAATATCATAGAAAAATATAATTTTCTAGTATCGGAAAAAGATGAAGAAGAAGTTTTAATAGATTTTATTGAAAGTGGAGAGGAAAGTTTTTTAGAAGAACTTTCTGAAAAACATAAACTTTTAAAAAAAGATACAGAAAATTTTGAAATTGCACTTTTATTAGATGGAGAATATGATGGTAGTAATGCAATTGTAACTATTCACTCAGGAGCAGGTGGAACAGAAGCCTGTGATTGGGCAGATATGCTTTATAGAATGTATAGCAGATGGTGTAATTTTAAAAATTACAAGTTGTCAGAACTTGATTACCTTGCTGGTGATGGTGCTGGATTAAAATCTGTAACATTTTTGGTTGAAGGCTTAAATGCTTATGGATATTTAAAAGCTGAAAAGGGAGTTCATAGACTTGTAAGAATTTCTCCTTTTGATGCGAATAAAAAAAGACATACTTCATTTGCCTCGGTTGAAGTAATGCCAGAAGTTGATGAAAATGTAGAAGTTGAAATAAATTCTGCTGATATAAGAATAGATACTTATCGTGCAAGTGGAGCGGGAGGTCAACATGTTAATATGACAGATTCAGCAGTTAGAATAACACACTTTCCAACTGGAATAGTTGTTACATGTCAAAAAGAGAGATCACAATTAAACAATAGAGAAACAGCAATGAAACTTCTTAAATCAAAATTATTAGAAGTTGAAATGAAGAAAAAAGAAGAAGAACTTAAGAAAATTCAAGGAGAACAGAGCGATATTGGATGGGGAAATCAAATCAGATCTTATGTGTTTCAACCATATGCATTAGTAAAAGACCATCGTACAAATACAGAAGTTGGGAATGTTAAAGCAGTGATGGATGGAGATATAGATGATTTTATAAATTCATATTTGAGATTTTTAAAACAAAAATAATATTATATTTTTAAAATTTTATAGCCGTATAATTAAAAATTAGTTTTATTTTTTGTAAAAATTTGCTATTATATAAAAGGCTTGCCTCCATAGCTCAATTGGATAGAGCATCTGACTTCGGATCAGAGGGTTGTGGGTTCGATCCCTGCTGGGGGCGCCATTTATTAAAATAATATAATTTTCAAAAACTCTCTAAAAATAGTACTTTAGGGAGTTTTTTATTTTTATAACTTTTTAAAGTTACGACAGATGAAAAAAGACAAAGAAAAAAGAGAAGATTTCTATCTTCTCTTTTTGAGTTACTTACATACCTTTAATTTGTTCGATTGCTTGATTAAATGCATCTATAAAACCTTCAGATGTATAAGAAGCACCAGCAATTAAATCAAGTTCTAATCTTTGTGTACTTAAAATACCTTCTTTAAATTTAGCTATGGCAGGTCCAGCAATAGCCTCAGTATCAGTATGTTCAACATTAATTTCAGTAATTCTGATTTCTCCATTGCTTTTTTTATAAGCTTTTACATCTACTTTAATTTCATCATTAAAACCTTCAGAAACAGCACTTGCTTCTAAAATAGTAGGCTTAAATTTATCTTCAAATGCAAGGGCAGCTAAACCTAATACAATAAATATTACCACTAACCATTCTTTAAAACCTAAATTTTTCAAATTAAAATCCTCTCCTCTTTCAATAAAAATTACTTATTTGAAATGGCTTCTATTCCAGGAAGAATTTTTCCTTCTAAGAACTCAAGTGATGCTCCACCGCCAGTAGAAATATGGCTAAATTTATCTGCATAACCTAAACTTATTGCAGCAGCAGCAGAATCTCCCCCACCTATAACGGTTAAAGCTCCTTTAAGTTTTGCAATTGATTCACAAACTCCGATTGTCCCTTTTGCAAAGTTAGGCATTTCAAATACTCCCATAGGTCCATTCCAAACAACAGTTTTAGCAGAACTAATATAATCATTGAATAGTTTAACAGATTGTACACCAATGTCAAGTCCCATTTTATTATTTGGTATTGTATCAATACTTACTGTTGAGTAATCAGAATCATTTCTAAATTCTTCAGAAACAACAGTATCAATAGGTAAAACAATTTTTCCATTCGATTTTTCTAAAAGAGATTTTGCAAGCTCCAATTTATCTTCTTCAACAAGTGAAGTTCCTATATTTTTTCCTTGGGCTTTTAAGAATGTAAACATCATAGCTCCACCGATTAAAATTTTATCAGCCTTTACTAAAAGATTTTCTATAACTCCAATTTTATCAGAAACTTTAGCACCACCTAAAATTGCAACTAAAGGTCTTTTTGGATTATCAAGTGCATCTCCTAAGAATTTTAATTCTTTTTCAACTAAGAAACCAACAGCTGAATTTCCTTCACCTATATTTTGTGCGATTCCAACATTAGATGCATGAGCTCTGTGTGCAGTTCCAAATGCATCATTAATGAAAATATCTCCTAAAGAGGCCCAATATTTACCTAAGTCAGCATCATTTTTTGATTCTTTTTTGCCATCTAAATCTTCAAATCTAGTATTTTCAAACATTAAAATTTCTCCAGACTTTAAATTTGCAACAGCCTCTTCAAGCTCTGTACCTCTTGTTGCAGGAACAAATTTTACTTCTTTGTTTAAAAGCTCAGAAAGTCTTACTGCAACAGCTTTTAAATTTTTATTTGCTTTATCTTCTTCTGTCTTTACTTTACCTAAATGAGAAAATGCTATGATTTTAGCTCCATTTTCAAGGGCATATTTAATAGTTGGGAGAGCTGCAACTATCCTGTTTTCATCAGTTATTTTTCCTTCTTTCATAGGGACATTAAAGTCCACTCTCATTAAAACTTTTTTATCTTTTAAATTCAAATCAGTAATTATTTTTTTCATTTTATTTTTCTAACCTCTCTTTCATTAAAAATTTTTTAAAAAACTATTAAATTCTTTTTCTATCTCATCAAATTTTTGTATAATTTCTTTGTTTAACTCTTCGACTTCCTTTTTTATTTCATTAGTAGATATTGGAGCTACAATTTTAGCTCGTTCTATTGTTAATTGTTTCAAATTTTCTGCTTTTTCCTTAGCATAACTTGGAATATCATTATTATCATAATTTTTTTTATTTTCATCTATATATCTTATAAGTTTTTGCTCATTATCAAAATAATATTCTCGATTTTCTTCTGTCTTGTCCTTTATATTTTTAGTACTAATAAACTTTATAACATTATCTTTTAAAAAATATTCTTTAATTGAAGTTTCTCCATTGTTGTAGTTATTGAAAATAATTTTTTGTAAATTATTTTCTTGGATAGAGGAGAAAGAATTAGCTTGAATTTTTTCTATACCATTGCTTTTCATATTAAAATTATTCTCAGATTTTATTTTTGAAAAATCCTTTTTTATTTGAGCTATTATTTCATCATTAGTTGTACTATAGGAATTAAAAGTTAAAATTGAAAATAAACATAAAAAACTACATATTTTTTTCATAGATATTCTCCTTATTAATTTTAAAAATAGTGGAACATTTCTGCTCCAC
This sequence comes from Fusobacterium gastrosuis, assembly GCF_900095285.1. Classification (GTDB taxonomy): domain Bacteria; phylum Fusobacteriota; class Fusobacteriia; order Fusobacteriales; family Fusobacteriaceae; genus Fusobacterium; species Fusobacterium gastrosuis. The sequence continues at coordinate 1,077,261 of NZ_LT607734.1, forward strand.
TATTAAATTGCTATTTATATTTTTATTATTTAGAAAGTTCAACAAATTTCTTTAAAGTTCTTATAAGTTGTGAAGTATAAGACATTTCGTTGTCGTACCAAGCAACTGTTTTAACTAATTGTTTATCTCCAGCTTCTATAATAGCTGTTTGAGTAGCATCAAATAAAGAACCAAAACTAATTCCTATAATATCACTTGATACTAATGGTTCTTCAGTATATCCAAATGATTCATTAGCTGCTGCTTTCATAGCCGCATTGATTTCTTCAACTGTAACTTTCTTTTCTAATATAGTTGTTAATTCAGTAATTGAACCAGTAATTACAGGAACTCTTTGAGCAGCTCCATTTAATTTTCCTTTTAATTCAGGAATAACAAGACCTATTGCTTTTGCAGCTCCAGTTGAATTTGGAACTATATTTTCAGCTGCAGCTCTAGCTCTTCTTAAATCTCCTTTTTTATGAGGAGCATCTAGTGTATTTTGATCATTTGTATAAGCATGAATAGTTGTCATAAGTCCACCAACAATTCCAAATTTATCATTTAAAACTTTAGCCATAGGAGCTAGACAGTTAGTAGTACAAGAAGCACCTGATATAACTGTTTCTGAACCATCTAAAGTGTTGTGGTTAACATTATAAACTATTGTTTTTAAATCTCCAGTAGCTGGTGCAGAAATAACTACTTTTTTAGCTCCAGCAGCTATGTGAGCTTCAGCTTTAGCTTTATCAGTGAAAAATCCAGTACATTCAAGAACTACATCTACACCTAATTCTCCCCAAGGTAATTCAGCTGGGTTAGCTTTAGCAAAAACTTTTATTTTATCTCCGTTTACAACAAATCCTTCTTCATCAACTTCTATTGTTCCATTAAATCTTCCTTGAGCTGAGTCATATTTGAAAAGATGAGCTAAAGTTTTTGCATCTGTTAAGTCATTTATAGCAACAACATCAAAATCTTTATTTTCACTCATAACTCTTAGAGCTAGTCTTCCTATTCTTCCAAATCCATTAATCGCAACTTTTACTGCCATTTTAACCTCCTAAAAATATCATAAATAAAATTTTGTTACTTTAAATTTTTAATTTTGTTAAGTTTTTTAAATTATGTATTAAATATATACTTTTTTTAAACATATGTCAAATTTAAACTGAATATATTTTGACCTAAATATTGATTATTTTTTTAACATATTATTGATAAAATATTTATTTTAAAGTAAAAAAAATTTAGAAAAAGTCATAAGAAAAAATTATATGTTGTACAATAATGAAGCACTAAAGGATAAAAAATAATAAAAAAATTGAAAAAATTTAAAATTTTCATTTTTTTAATTGTGTTTTACCGACATATTTTGTCGTAAGAAATAAAAAAAGCAGGGTTGCCTGCCAGAGCAAACCCCACATAAAAAACTTAGTAGTTTTTTTTAGATAATACAAAGAATAGTACTATTATAACGAGTATAACATAGAGCTTTTTCATCCTTTCACATCCTTCTAGAGATTTCAAGGAGGAAAAATTATTACAACATTGACATATAAAAATAAAGTTTATAATCAAAGTATGAGAAACATAGAACTAAAAATGGTAAAATGACATCTATGCCAGTAGATGTCATTTTTATTTTATCAATTGTTTCATATCTTCAGGCAAATCAATTTCAATTTTTAAAATCTTGTTATCTTTTGGATTTTCAAACTCTAGCTTGTAAGCATGAAGCATTTGCCTTTTTGCTAGACTTAAATCTCCACCATATAATTCATCCCCAAGTAAACTGTGACCTGTTAAGGACATATGAGCTCTTATTTGATGTGTTCTTCCAGTTAAAAGTTTTGCTTCAATAAGTGTAAAATTTCTATCGATAAATCTTTTTATGACTTTTATTTCAGTTTGTGCAGCTTGCCCTCCATTTTCAACTGAAAGTTCAACTCTTCGCAGCTCATCACCAATTTTTCCGATAGGAATATCAATTAAAAACTCATCTTTTTCAACTATTCCTCCAACAAGAGCTACATAAGTTTTTTTTACTTCAGTTTTTTCTTGTAAAAAAGCTTGTGAATAAGCATTTTTAGTTACGATAATAAGTCCGGATGTATTCATATCTAAACGATTATAGAACCTAGGAACTAAAGTTTTACCTAAAGTTTTTTCAAAATAATTCACAACAGCATTAGCTAAAGTTTTATCGACTTTTTTTTGTGTTGGATGAACAATTATGTAAGGCTCTTTATTTATAATCAAAAAATTTTCATCTTCATAGGCAATATCAATAGGAATATCCATAGCTTTAATCCCAGTTGATTTTTCTTTTTCAATAATAACTATTCTGTTTAACTTTTTTATTTTTTTTGAATTATTTTTTATTTTTTTTCCATTTAGATATATCTCCAAATTTCTTAATCCTCTACTTGAATACCCCTTAGTTTCTTTTAAATATGTTCCTATTTCATAACCGTCAAATTCATGTTCAACAATATATTTTTTCATTTTTTCTCCATAGTTATCTAAAAAATTTTTTTTAAATTATATCATAAAATGACTTTAAGTAGACATTTTTTAAATATAAAATATATTTTAATAAGTAAATAAAAATAAATTTATTAATTTTTTCAAAAAAATAGTATATACTATGACTAGTTACTGAATAAAAGAAGGGAAAAGATATGTTAAACTTAGAAAAATTTTTAGTTATAGGTGTATCACACGAACATCTTTCACTTGAGGAAAGAGAAGTTTTTATGAAAACAAGACCTAAAAATATAATAGAAAATTTATTTAAAGAAAATAGAATAAAAAGCTATATAAATTTATCAACTTGCTTAAGAATAGAATTTTATTTGGAATTGAATGAGGATATCCGAATTACAGAAATAGAAAAGTTATTTAATATAAAGAATATTTATGTAAAAAAATCAATGGAAGCAGTAGATTATTTATTTAAATTGAGTTGTGGATTTTATTCTGTAATAAAGGGTGAAGATCAAATTTTAGCTCAGGTTAAAGTTGCACATTCAGAAGCATTAGAAAATAATCATAGTTCTAAGCTTGTCAATATAGTTTTTAATAAGGCGATAGAACTTGGGAAAAAATTTAGAACTGTGAGTAATATAGCACACAATGCATTATCTTTAGAGGCAATTTCACTAAGATTTATAAAATCAAAGTTTGATGATATAAAAAATAAAAATATTTTTATATTAGGAATAGGAGATTTATCTCAGGATATTTTGAAGATTTTAGTTAAGGAAGAACTGAAGAATATCTATATAACTAATAGAACTTATCATACGGCAGAGCAAATAAAGGATAAATTCCCCAGTATAAATCTAGTAGATTACAAGGAAAAATATAAAGGTCTTGTAAAAGCAGATATTATAATAAGTGCTACATCAGCTCCGCACTATGTTGTTGAATATGAAAAGTTTGTAACTGATATGGATAGGAACAAAGAATATTTATTTTTGGATTTAGCAGTTCCAAGAGATGTAGATGAAAGATTGATAGAACATAAAAATATAAATATTTGTAATTTAGATGATATTTGGAAAGTATATAATGAAAATACATGTAATAGAGATAAATTATTAGAAGAATACTCTTATTTGATAGCAGAACAAAAAGAAAAATTATTAGAAAAAATAGAGAGTTCTTTAAAATATGCATAGAAAGAGGAAAATATGAAAAAAAATATAATTATAGGAAGTAGAGGAAGCATTTTAGCTCTTGCACAGGCTGAAAAAGTACAAGAAAATTTAGCACTTGTTTATCCAGAATATAATTTTGAAATAAAGGTAATAACAACGAGTGGAGATAAAGATCTAAGTTCAAATTGGCAAAATAGTGATAGATCATTAAAAAGTTTTTTTACTAAAGAAATTGAGCAAGAGTTATTAGATGGACAGATAGACATAGCAGTTCATTCAATGAAAGATATGCCAGCAATTTCGCCAAAAGGACTTATCTGTGGTGCGATTCCAGAAAGAGAAGATTCAAGAGATGTTTTAGTATCTAAAAATAATAAGTTTTTTCCCATGCTTCCTAAAGGGGCAAAAGTTGGGACAAGTTCTCTAAGAAGAGCAATGAATATGAAGAGTGTAAGACCAGATTTAGAAATAAAACATTTGAGAGGAAATATACATACTAGACTTAGAAAATTGGAAGAAGAAGATTATGATGCAATTATTCTAGCAGCAGCAGGGTTAAAAAGAGTTGGGCTTACTGATAGAATAACAGAATATTTAGCAGGGAATATATTCCCACCAGCACCGGCTCAAGGAGCTCTTTATATACAATGTCGTGAAAATGATGAATTTATAAGAGAAATTTTAAAATGTATTCATGATGAAAAAACAGCTAAAATAGTTGAAATTGAAAGAGAATTTTCTAAAATTTTTGATGGAGGCTGTCATACTCCTATGGGATGCTTTTCAAAGATTGAAGGAGATAATATAGAGTTTTATGCAATGTATTCTGACGGAGAAAAAACTTATAAAACAATGATTTCGGAAAAAATTTTAAAAGGAAAAGAAATTGCATATTTGGCTTCTGAAAAAATTAGAGAAAATATAGGGAAATAGGTGGTAAAAATGAACAAGGGAAAAGCATATATAATAGGAGCAGGACCTGGAGATTTTGAACTGCTTACATTAAAAGCAAAAAGAGTAATTGAAAATGCAGATTGTATTATTTATGATAGACTTATCAGCCCAAATATTTTAGATTTACCAAAATCAACTGCTGAACTAATTTACCTTGGAAAAGAAAATACAGAAGGTGGACTTATTCAAGATGAGATAAATCAAACTTTAGTAAAAAAATGTTTGGAAGGAAAAAATGTTGCAAGAGTAAAAGGAGGGGATCCTTTCGTATTTGGAAGAGGTGGAGAAGAAATAGATGCACTTGTTGAAAATGAGATTTCATTTGAAGTTATTCCAGGAATCACTTCTTCAATTTCAGTTCCAGCTTATGCTGGAATACCTGTAACTCACCGAGGGCTTGCAAGATCTTTCCATGTTTTTACAGGGCATACTATGGAAAATGGAAAATGGCACAATTTTGAAAATATAGCAAAACTTGAAGGAACATTAGTATTTTTAATGGGAGTTAAAAATTTGGATTTAATAGTTAGCGATTTAATAAAAAATGGTAAATCATCTAAAACTCCTGTTGCAATAATAGAAAAAGGTGCAACCAGAAAACAAAGAGTAAGTGTTGGAACTTTAGAAAATATTTTGGAGATAGCGAAAAAAAATAAGGTGAAATCACCAGCAATTACTATAATAGGGGAAGTTGTAAATTTAAGAGAAACTTTTTCATGGTTTGAACCAAAAGAAAGTTCTAAGAAAATTTTAATCACAAGAGATAAAAAACAAGCTAAAGAAATGTCAAAATTAGTTTTAAATAAGGGTGGTATTCCGATAGAGCTACCTTTTATTGAAATTGAAGAATTAAAAATTAGCACAGAAAATTTAAAAAAGTATTCTACAATTTTATTTAATTCTCCAAATGGAGTTAAGTCTTTCTTCAAAAACATAGAAGATATGAGGATTTTAGCTAATATTAAAATTGGTGCCGTAGGAGCCAAGACAAAAGAAGTTTTGGAAAGCTTAAAGATTGTTCCTGATTTTATGCCTGAGGAATATATGGTTGATAGGCTTGCAGAAGAAGTTGTAAAATTTACAAATAGAAATAATAATATACTTATTGTAACATCTGATATTTCTCCTGCTGATTTAGATAAATACAATTCTTTATATGAAAGAAATTATGAAAAAATAGTAGCATATAATACCAAAAAAATAAAAGTTGCCAAAGATGAAATAAATGAAAAACTTGAGGATATAGATATTATTACATTTCTGAGTTCATCGACAGTTGAAGCTTTTTATGAAAGTATAAATGGAGATTTAAAAGTACTTGAGAATAAAAAAATTGCTTCAATAGGACCTATGACAAGTGAAACATTGAGAAAATATGGAATAAAAGTTGATTATGAGGCAAAAAAATATACTGCTGAAGGCTTACTTGATGTAATATTTTAAGGAGATATATAGAATATGAAGATAGAGCATATCGCAATGTATGTAAATGATTTGGAAAAAACAAAAGAATTTTTTGTAAAATATTTAGGAGCAAAGCCTAATGAAATGTATCACAATAAAAATACAAATTTCAAATCATATTTTTTATCTTTTGATGATGGGGCAAGATTAGAAATAATGACAAGACCTAATATGCAGGATGAAGAAAAATTTTTACAAAGAACAGGTTTTATTCATATAGCTTTTAGTTTGGGAAGCAGGGGAAAAGTTGATGAATTAACATCAGTATTGAAGAGAGATGGCTTTGAGGTTTTGAGTGGTCCAAGAACAACAGGTGATGGATATTATGAAAGTTGTGTAGTGGCTATTGAGGGGAATCAAATTGAATTGACAGTATAGAAAAATTGAAAATATGGAGTAGGGAGCAGTTTAAAGTTTCTTGACAAAAGAATAATAAAATAATATAATACGAAAATTATCACTAATTTATAAATTATAAGGTAAAAAAGGAGAATTTTAATGGAAAAATGGATGAATAGTGTTATCGAATTGATAACAGCTGCTGGTGGGAAAATAATTTTAGCAATAGCTGTACTTTTTATTGGTAAAATTATTATTAATTGTATTTTAAGAAGTTTAAAAAATAGTAAAGTTATAGAAAAGTTAGATACTACAGCTGGAAATTTTGCTATCAGTGCTTTAAAAGGATTGCTATATGTTATTTTAGTGATAGCTGTAATAGGAATTCTTGGTGTACCTATGGCATCTGTAATTACAGTATTAGCATCATGTGGAATAGCTGTTGGTTTAGCTTTGCAAGGTGCACTTTCTAATCTTGCAGGTGGTATTATGCTTATGGTTTTCCGTCCATTTCAAGTAGGAAATTATGTTGATGCAAGTGGAGTTAGTGGGGTAGTACAAGAAATTAATTTATTTTATACTGTTATTCTAACATTGGATAATAAGCGTATAACTATTCCTAACGGAAGCTTAATGAATGCAAATATAGTTGATTATTCAGCAGAAGAACTTCGTCGTGTTGATCTTGTTTTTAGCTGTGCTAAAACAGAAAGTCCTGCAGAAATTCAAAAATTACTTTTAGAAACTGCTGTAAATACAAATAAAGTATTAAAAGAACCTGGAGCTTTTGCTCGTCTTAGCGGTGGAACTAATGAGGCAATGGAATTTACTGTAAGAGCATGGTGTAATAATGCAGATTATTGGGATGTTTATTTTGATATAACTCAAAATGTAGTGGAAGCTTTTGGTAAAGCTGGAGTTAAACAACCTGCAGCTAGAATTTCTGTAGAAACTCAAAGTAAATAAAAAAAATATCTAAAATAATAAAATAAAGAATGGAAATTTAAAGAAGTAATATTCTTAAGATTTCCATTTTATTTTTATAAAAACATATTCATATTTCCTAGAACTTATGTTATTATTTTATTAGTGAAATAAATTTTGTTTTGAAAGGAAAAATTATGTTTACAAGAACAAGAAGATTAAGAAAAAATTCTCTTATGAGAGAAATGGTAAAAAATATAAATTTAGATACAAGTTCACTTATTTATCCAATATTTGTAGCTGATGGGAAAAACATAAAATCTGAAATTTCTTCAATGCCAAATCAATTTAGATATTCACTTGATCGACTAAATGAAGAATTAGACGAATTATTAAAATTAAATATAAATTCAATTTTACTTTTTGGGATTCCGGATTATAAAGATGAAGTTGGGAGTCAAGCTTATGCAGAAGATGGTATAGTTCAAAGAGCTATAAGACAAATTAGAAAAGATTATGGAGATAGATTTTTAATAATAACGGATGTTTGTATGTGTGAATATACTTCTCATGGACATTGTGGAATTTTACATAATCATGATGTAGATAATGATATAACTTTAGAATATTTAGCTAAAATAGCACTTTCTCATGCAGAAGCAGGAGCTGATATAATTGCTCCGTCAGATATGATGGATGGAAGAATTATAAAGATTAGAGAAATTTTAGATAAGAATCACTTTGAAAATATTCCAATAATGGCATATAGCGTAAAATATTCTTCGGCTTACTATGGCCCGTTTAGAGAAGCAGCTGATTCATGTCCAAGTTTTGGGGATAGAAAGACTTATCAAATGGATTTTAGAAGCGATAAAAATTTTTATAGAGAAGTTGAAGCTGATACTGAAGAAGGAGCAGATTTTATTATGGTAAAACCTGCTATGGCTTATTTAGATGTAATTAGAAAAGTTTCAGAAATAACTGCATTACCAGTTGTTGCATATAATGTGAGTGGTGAATATTCAATGGTCAAGGCAGCTGCTCAAAATGGCTGGATAGATGAGGAAAAAATTGTAATGGAAAACATGTATGCACTAAGAAGAGCGGGAGCTGAAATTATTATTACTTACCATGCAAAAGATATTGCAAAATGGCTTAAAAAATAATTTATGGGAGAAAAATAATGAAATTTGAAAATTCAAAAAAATTATATAAAAAAGCAGTTGAATTAATTCCGGGTGGAGTGAATAGTCCTGTTAGAGCTTTTAAATCAGTTAATAGAGAAGCCCCTATTTTCGTGAAAAAAGGACAGGGTGCAAGAGTATGGGATGAAGACGATAATGAATATATAGATTATATTTGTTCTTGGGGTCCATTAATTTTAGGACATAATCATTCAAAAGTTTTAGAGGCTGTAAATGAAATTATTGCAAATGGAAGTTCATATGGATTACCAACAAGATATGAAGTTGACTTAGCAGAATTAATTATAGAAACAGTTCCATCTATTGAAAAAGTAAGACTTACGACTTCTGGAACAGAAGCTACAATGTCTGCGGTAAGACTTGCAAGAGCATATACACAAAGAAATAAAATTTTAAAGTTTGAAGGATGTTATCATGGACATTCAGATGCATTACTTGTAAAATCAGGCTCTGGACTTTTAACTGATGGTTATCAGGATAGTAATGGAATAACAGATGCAGTAATAAAAGATACTTTAACTCTTCCTTTTGGAGATATAGAAAAGGTAAAAGAAATTCTTTTAAATAGGGATATAGCTTGTGTAATAATAGAACCAATTCCTGCAAATATGGGGCTTATAGAAACACATAAAGAATATTTAGTCGAACTTAGAAAAATAACAGAACAAACAGGAACAATCTTGATATTTGATGAAGTTATTTCAGGGTTTAGATTAGCACTGGGTGGTGCACAAGAATATTTCGGTATAAATCCAGATTTAACTACTCTTGGGAAAATAATAGGTGGTGGCTATCCAGTTGGAGCTTTTGGTGGTAAAAAAGAAATAATGGATTTAGTAGCTCCTGTTGGAAGAGTTTATCATGCAGGAACTCTTTCTGGAAATCCTATTTCAGCCAAGGCAGGTTTTGCTACTATAAAATACTTAAAAGATAACAAAGACGAAATTTATAGAGAATTAGAAGAAAAAACAAAGTATTTAGTTGAAAATATTAAAAGATTAGCTGAAAAGTATTCAGTGAAGATTTATATAAATTCTTTAGGTTCATTGTTTACTATTTTCTTTACAGATAATAAAATAGTTGAGGATTTAGAAGATTCTTTGAAGTCAAACACTGAGAATTTTGCAATTTATTTTAATACTATGTTGGAAGATGGTATAATAATACCACCATCACAATTCGAGGCACATTTTTTATCTCTAGCTCATACAAATGAAGACTTAGATAAAACCTTAATTTCTATTGAAAAAGCATTTAAAAAAATAGGAGAAAAAAATGGGAAGTAACTTTTTTCCAGTAAGTATTAAATTAGAGGGCAAGAATGTCTTAGTTATAGGTGCCGGAAAGATTGCATATAGAAAAATTGAAACAATAATTAAACAAAAATGTAATATAAAAGTTATAACAAAGTCTATTGAAGAAAATAGGTTTGAAGATTTGATGAACAATAAAAAAATATCTTTGGAAATAAAAGAATTTAAAGAAGAAGATTTAGAGAATATTTTTCTTGTAATTGCTGCAACTTCAAATGAAAAAGTAAATAGAGATATTGTAGAACTTTGTATGAATAAAAATATTTTAGTAAATAATATAACATCCAAAGATGAGATGAATTTGAGATTTTCAAGTATTTATGAATCAGAAGATTTTCAGATTTCTGTTTCAACAAAAGAAGGGAATCCAAAAAGAGCTATTGAAATAAAAAATTTAATAAAAGAATTTTTAGAAAAAGAAGAATAAAATTTAAAAAAATATGTTGAAGTAGAAATGTAAATTGTGTAATGAATTTCAATTAATTTTAATTTTATAAAGGAGTTGGTTTAAATGAAAAGAATTATTAACACTGTAAATGCTCCAGCAGCATTAGGACCTTATTCTCAAGCAATTGAGGTAAATGGAACACTTTATGTGTCAGGACAAATTCCATTTGTTCCAGCAACAATGACTTTAGTTTCTGAATGTGTTGAGGAACAAACAAAACAATCTTTGGAAAATATTGGTGCTATTTTAAAAGAAGCAGGGTATGATTTTAAAGATGTAGTTAAAGCTACTGTTTTTATAAAAGATATGAATGATTTTACTAAAATAAATGGAGTTTATGAAAAATATTTAGGTGATGTAAAACCTGCAAGAGCGTGTGTTGAAGTGGCAAGACTTCCAAAAGATGTAAAAGTAGAAATAGAAGTTATAGCTGTAAAATAGTATACTTAATATATTCAATTAATTATTTTATCTATTGTATAGAAATTAAAAAAAGCTATTGGCACATAAAATGCACATAAAGGGCTTATATTATTATAGGCTCTTTTATATTAATTAGAAAAAAAGAGGAGTATTTTTTTACTCCTCTAATTTATTTATTATGTCTAGTGCTCTTTGTTCAGTGCTTTTATATAAATGACTATATATATTAAGTGTCATTGTAGGATTACTATGTCCTAGCCTTTTTGATATTGCTAAAATTTCTACTCCGTTATTTATTAATAGACTAGCGTGCGAATGCCTTAAATCGTGTATTGTTAAATCTCTATTCAAATGCTTTATTGTTATTCTTTTGAATATTCTTCTTATATTTTGAATATCAGTTTTAAATATTCTTTTGTACTCCATTATGTAAATAGCTTTACTCATATACTCTTTTAGTTCTTCATTTAATTTATTGGGTATTGATATTATTCTTTTGCTCTCTTGTGTCTTTGGCTCTGTTACAATAATTTCTCTTTTTATTTTTGAAAAGGTTTTATTTATATTTATAGTCTTATTCTCAAGATCTATATCATCAACAGTTAAAGCTAGAGCTTCGCCAATTCTGCAGCCTGTCCAAAATAAAAACTTAATTAATAGCCTATGTTCATCTTTTTTTATATATTGTAATATTAAATTTAGTTCATCAAGGGTTAATATATTCAATTCTTTTTTAGCTATTGCTTTACCTATTTTGTCAGTCATATTCATTGGATTAAATTTTAAGCCTCTGTATTTAACACACCAATTAAAAAAGGCTTTTAAAGTTATATTGATTTTTCTTTTTGTAGTATCTTTTAAATCTGTTTTTAATAATATTTCATTTTGCCAAATTCTAATAATAGCAGGAGTTATATCAACTATTAAATAATCATTAAAATAATCAAATAATCTTAATATTGAGCTATGATATCCGTGATGAAATGTACTAGCCTTTACCCTTTGCTTTTTGTCCTCAAGATATTGAGCAAGCATATTTTTGAACGGAATATTTACTGTCAAAGAATTATTATATAAAAACTCTCTTTCATATTCTTGAGCTTCTCTTTTAGTTTCAAATCCTCTTTTAAATACTGTGTGTTTAACTCCCATTATATCAGTATAACTAAATCTAGCAAGCCAACGCCCCGTATATTCTCCGCCCCTTTTTTCTTTAGTGACTGGCATTATTAACCCCTTTTATTCTCTCCAATAAATAAACTTTGCTTATTCTGTTAGGTATAGTATAAAAGCCCTTAGTTTTTAATTCTTTGTTTAGGTCCCTCATTATTTCGTATGCTCTACTAGTTCCTATGTTCATTATTTTAGCTACTTGCTTAGCATTCAATAAAACATTTTCTTCCATATGTTCCACCTCTCTTTTTATTTCAACATTTTTCAACAACTATTTTTTTATGTTAGCATTTGTTAGGTTTTTAATGTCAAGTTTTGGCAGGTTTTTTATGTCAAGTTTTAGCAGGTTTTTTATGTCAACATTTGTCAACAAAATATTAATTATACCCACATTTAACCACATTTTATTATTAAAAAAATTTCTCTTGAACCTTAGGTTTTCTTAACAAAAATTTTTAATTATACCGACAAATCTCGACAATTTATTTTCTGTTTTCCATCACAATAAACATCTCTTTACATTACGCTTAAAAAATGTTTAAGTGTAAGGGCTTCAAACAGTGGTAAAATAATTAGTAGATAGTGTTTCCTCACACTCATCACGGTAAAAGTGCTATTATCTTATATATTTTTATAAATATATATATATTTTTTCTTTTTTTTCTTATATATATTTATATATTTTTATATATAATAAATAAAAAATAAGTGTGATAGTGTGATAATAAAAGCTAAAACTATTATTTTATGGGCTTTTGAGTGCCTTACACTTTTACACTTTTCAAGTGTAATAAAGTGTGATAACGTGATGGTTTTTTTTATTGTTTTATATAGTAATACCTCTCAGATTTTCCAGCATTCCAATTAAATTTTACATCTAGTTCAGGTACAAATCTTTTTAATTGTTTTGAGAATGTCTGTTTGCTTATTGGTTTGTAGTTATCTCTTGTACAAAAAAGCTCATAATCTCTATATATTTCATTTGTTGGTTTATTATTAAAGTACATTTTCCCTTGAATTGTTCCTTTTATTTTTTCATTAATAAAAGTCAATATTGGATTATTGTCCTCATTAAATTCATCTAGCATCATTTGGGCTTTTTGTGAATATGTAAAACATTTATTTGTTAATAATCTATTTAAGCCACTTAATGCAAGCATTAAAAAAGCTTCCATATTTTCTGGCGTGGTCATTTTCTCCACTATTTTAAAATCAATATTCCCATTTTCCTTTGAATAAGTGACAGGGAAAGGCACTATAATAAATCTTGTGGAGATAGCCCCAGTAGGGTCTTTAAATCTTGGTAAAGTGTTAGCACTAAATAAAAACTTAACATTCATTGAATATTGTTTACTGTCCTTGCCTTTACTTTCAATCATTAAAGGTTCGCCACTTATTGCCTTTTTAATGTCTGAATCTTCATTGATATATTGGTCACTTATATCATCGCCAAAATTAACTATTTTACCAATTAAGCCAGTTAGTCCAAATCTTGAGGCCATTTGCTTCATATCAAGTATAGAGCAGTTTTCATATCCAAATAAAGAAGTCAAAACATCAATAAATTTACTTTTTCCGTTGTTATGCTCTCCCTTGATAATTAGAGCTTTTTTCATTATATTTTTAGGATATAAAATATATCCAATAAATTCAGTTAAAATATTGAATACCTCTCTATCCTCTCCCACTAGCTCCATTAAATACTTTTCTACTGTTTCAGTATTTACTAATGGGTTATAATTTACATCAATATAAAATGTGGTAATAATATCTTTATTATGGGGTTCTATTTCTAAAGTATCTATATTAAGCAAGCCATTTTTTAATGATACATAATTTAAATTAATTTCTTTAGGCTCAAGCAAGCTATCAAGTTTAGACATTGCCTCGTTCCATTTGCTCGTGCTTATGCTTTTATATTCTTGTAATATTTTATTTTTAATTTTTTTATGCTCAATATATTCATATGACTTGCCATTATAACCATAGATATAATCATTTATACTTATTAGCTGATTATCGTGTATTACTTTTTCAGCTAGCAAATGAGTTATTACTGTCAAATTCCCTTGCTTATTTTCAACTAAAAAATTAAATTTTTTTACCTGGTCCACTTCTTTCATTAATTCAGCTTCTTCTCTCATAAGGCTTGTAAACTCTTTCATATTAATAGGCTCATACATCAAATGATTATTGATTATTTCACATATTTTATAAGTGTCTAACTCACTGTATCCACTTTTTAATAATTGGTATTTATAAGAGCTGATAAAATTATTACGGCCATTAACTCCCCTTTCATTCTCCAGATTTTCAAGTTTATTTTTTAGCCTTTTGTCATATTTAAGCCATTGGGGTAAATCTGCTATATTATTAGTATCATTTATTATAGTTCTTATTTTTCCATTATATTTTAATACCTGCCAGCCCCATTTACTCCCCAGCTTATAATCTGCCCTTAGTCCAATAGGTAATAGCTCACCTGTGATATTGCTTGTAATATCTGCAGGACATTTAAAAATAAAATGATGCCCGTGGTTAGTTTCTATTATTGGGGTATCTATACCATAAGTTTTTAAGATCTCAATTAATAATTTGCTTTCTGTTTTATTTTCATCATAGATACCATTAATTTTATTATCTAAGTCAACCAAAATATAATCATCTTTCAAATACCCTAAATAATTATCGTACTTATCTATATCAGCATATGAAAAAAGATTAATAATGTCTTTAGCTTTCTCTTTTGTTATTGCTGGAGCTTTTGCCTTATCTCCTGTACCACCTTTATAAAATCCTTTGTATGCTTCTTTAAACTTCATTACATCACCTTATGAATTTAAAAAGTCATTAATGTTTATTTTTTCGTCTCCAAAAATTAAGAAGAGTTCAGACATATTTTTTTTTAAATTTCTTTTATACTCTATGTTAATAAGTACATCACTTTTTATTTTAATACTGTAATACTTGTTATCATCTTCACACATTACGCTATTAATATCTAATATTTCAGCCCCCTTATCTTGTATTAGCTTCAATAATTTATTGATTTTACCCACTATGATTTTATTATCATAAATATCTATTATTTGTATCATCTTTCATCACTCCTTAAAAGTCTTCCAGTAATAAACAAAAATGTACTGGGTCATATTTATTAAATAATCTTGTTGCCTTTTTCATATGCTTAAATTTAATTGTATAATCATATATCAAGTTGCCAAACTCATCTTTTATTACATCAATATTAAGGCTTATTAGTTCAGCACCTATATCCCGCATTTCTTTTAATATTTTAGTTGTATCACTATTGTAAGCATATTCTTTAAAGTTTATTGTTTGTAGTATCACACTCTACACCTCTGTTATTTTAAATTTGGCTTGCTGGCATAGCTCTAAAAATCGTTTTAAAAGCTTCAATGATAATTTATATCAAAAAGTATTTTCTTAGCTTGTAAACGGCTTCTAATAGCTTATAATTAATTTATTGATTTTATATAAAAATTATGTTATTATTTGAATATGAAAAAAGCTATTATTTAATTTCTATTGTCCGCCAGACTTAGTTTATTTAATATAGCTTTTTTTCTTTTTACTCAGCATTTTTTACTTGGAATTTATCAATATTTATTTCTAGTTTATTCATTAGTTTTTTCAAATTCTCCATTAATGTATATGTGTGGTCTTCTGCTATATATGTTGATATTTTTATATGGTCTTCTACATCACTGACATACTCCATAGCCTCAATAATAACCCTTAATAAACTATGTATATTAAGGGCTTGTAAATAAAAGTTTTCAATCTGTGCCGCTCCCATTTTACAAATTTTAATGCCGTTCTCTGTTTCTATAATATCCATTGTCATCATCTCCTATCAATTTCAATTATTTTATTTTCATCATCATAGCACCAATTAATTATTCCCAATCTTTCAAGTTCTAAGCCTTTGAAAATTCCACTTACATAATAACTTTTCCTTATTTCTTCAATATTTTTCTTAAGTTCTTTTATTAATTTAAGATTTTTATCAGTTGCCAAAATATTAAAACTTGCTATGATTTTAGATATATTTTCTGTTGCCCTTTCTGCTTCTTCTGTGACTGGCATAATTAAATTTTCTATTTTCTTAATTTCTCCAGGTTTAAAAAAAATATCTCTATGTGTCATAAGTTTTTCATCATCTCCTATTTAATTCTTTTTTAGCTATTACTAATAAACGATCTGCCAATATAGCAATTCTATTATTGGGGTTATTCTCTTTGATTTCTTTGATGATACTAATAAAATCATCAATATCATCTTTGCTTATATACTGCATTCTTATCACTCCTATTGTCCGCCAGACTAATTTTTATTATTTTCTATATAGTCCCATAAAATACCAACTATAAAACTATTTAGATTAATGCCCTTTAATTCTGCTTTTTCTTTCAATTGCTTTTCAAGGCTTATGGGTATTCTTAATACTTTGGCTTTTATTTCTTTCATTCTCTCACTCCTTTTTATTTCTTTTAGATACCTAAGATACCTATAATATATATTTGTTTTTTTATTTTGTCAATATCTTTTTTATATCTTTGGTATATTTTTAATATCTATAATTTTTTTAATATCTATGATATTATTAATAAATATAAATTATTTATAAGGGGGCTTTTATATGTCAATAAAACAATATCCATTAAAGATTGATGCCGTGCTACTCCACAAGTTAAAAATCATAGCTAGCTATAATTCAAGGTCTATCAATAAAGAGATAGAACATTTAATTAAAAAAAATATTGAAGACTTTGAGAAAAACAACCATAAAATTGAACTCACGAACTTAGAGGACTAAGGCACTTTTATAAGTGTCTTTTTAATTTAAAAAGTTTATAAATTCATTGCCTTTCATTTTGCAGTTTTTATATATTGCTTTATAGTCTTTTAACTCTGTCATACCTTTGTTTATTTCTTTTTTTAATATATTTTCTAATTGCTCTATTAAGTGCAATTTATAAGGGGTCAAACTGTCCCTTGTGTCATCTGTTCCACTTAGTTTATTTATTAATTTTGTGTAATTCCTATATATTAAATTGGCTTTTGTGCTTCCTCTTGCTATTGCATAACTCTCTAAACTTTTCAATGTATCCCTAAAACTTTTATTATTTTCTTTACTCCCTTGTCTTATCTCTAACCATTCAGGACTGTTTTTATTGTTTAATATCTTTATAGCCGTTATATATTTCTTTTCTAAATGCTCAATATACTTAAATACTGCTTTTCTTACGGTCTTGCTCTCTCTTGCTAATACTTGCTTAGCTTGGTTATATGTTAAGTTGTACATTGGTTGTTTTCTGTTCCATTGGTCTTTATAAGTTGTTTCATAGATTTTATTGTCATCTACTTTTGAAATCTCCAAAATTTTTTGGACATCTATTTTATTGTCATCTACTTTTGAGGTCGGCGAAATTTTTCCCACACCTATTTCCTCAAAAAATTCTTCTCTTATAATTTTCAATAAATCTTTATGGGTTGTCTTTCTTCTTCCCTCTTTAACTCTAAATAAATTTATCTGTTCCAATAATTCCAAGCTTGTAATTCTGTCTTTATTTAATATTTTCATTGCCCACCTCATTAATTAATTGCTCTTTTAACATAGTGCCCAATTGCTTAATTATTTGGTCTAAACTTCCCTTTAATAACATATTTCATCATCTCCTATTGTCCGCCAGACTTAGTTATTTACAAATATTTCTACTACTTCGCTATCTGTTAAAGCTAATACATTTTTTATGGCATTAATTTCTGACGGTCTAAACTCTGTTTTCCCGCAAAACTTAGCAGAAAAATTATTATAGTTCATACCTATTTTTTTAGCTAGTTCTTTTACTAATACCCCTTTTAATGCCATTTTTGATTTTAATAAGTTCTTATTTAGCATTGTTTTTCACCTCTCTTTTTTATTTACTAGTCTTATCTTAAAGAATGCTAGTATATTTTTTATGTATATTAGTATATACATTTACTATATATAATTATACACATATCTATTATAATGTCAATATATATTTTGTAAAAATAAATTGCTTTTTTTTATATTAGTGTATACAATAGATATATATTAATATTCAGTGAGGTTTAAAAATATGATTAAGTTTAATTTAGGGGTTTTATTGGCTGAAAGAAATTTAAATATAAATAAAGTTCATAATGATACAGGGCTAAGTCGTATAACTTTAAGTGCTATATCCAATAATAATGGCCAAGGTATCCAGCTAGATACTATAAATAAATTGTGTCAATATTTAAAAATTACTCCAGGAGAGTTGTTTATATATGTTCCTTTTGATATTAGTTTTAAATTTCAATACACTGATAATATTACTATTGAAGTAGTTCACAATAATAATAAGTACGAATACACATTTTATTACAGTATTGACCAACAAAAAACATCTATTAAAAATCATTTGAAGGAATTTATTGGGTATGGTTGCAATCTTGATTTATTAACTGACAGATTTGAATATGAAAACGAAGAAAAAGAAAGAAATATAATAAAAAATTATTTGAAGCAACTACCAATACAATTATATATGATTTTTGAATCAGAAATTAGAAGAAATCTTAATAAATTGCTTGATGAGAGAATAGAAGAATTATCGCAATTAGAAGAATTTGCTAATATAGACATTGAAAATTTTCATAAGTTTATAGAGTTTTCACTTGATGAAATATTTGGGATTGAAATCTAAATGAAAATAAAAAATAAATCCATAAAAAACTAAACTCCAATAAAAAATAACCTCAACAAATTTCTGAATCACAATTTTTGATTCAGAATATTCAGCCGACATTTCGGCTCAGTTTATAAAATCGCTTTTAACGACCTTATTTTTTTTGCTAAACTCCAATAAAAAATAAACTAGAACAAATAAATTACGGCAAAATACGGCAATAAAAAAAAGGCACTCAATAAAAGAGTGCTTTTATATTTATGGAGATTTGAAAGAGGGTTATTACTAGTAGTAAAAAGTAGTAAAAAAGATTAAAAAATACTATATATAATAAAAAACTAGAATTGTTATTTTATATAGCTTTAAAATGATTTTTATATATGGTAAAAAAAGATTAAAAAATCCTAATTTTTACCACTATTTTTTTATTACTAGTAAGTTACTAGAAAGCTACTAGAAATAATATTAAATTACTAGAAACTATTTTATAAAATTATTTAATAGTTTTTTAATTTCTTTCATATTTTAATTTTTGGCTTGCTGACATAGCTCTAAAAATCGTTTTAAAACATTCAGTGATATTTATATCAAAAAGAGTTTTAAAAGTCCGTATATGGCTTCTAATAGCTCATAATAAAAAAGTCCTATAATTTTTTTTATTTTTAATTTATATAAATAGTCGTGTTTTTTTATCTCAAAATCTTTAGCCATAGTTTTATACCTCTTTTGATTTACTCATTAAAAAATCTTTAGTATGTGCGTTGTTTTTCTGCTCAAAATTGATTTTAATATATTATCCTATACCCATTTTTTAATTATAAAAAACATATGCCAAATTCTGCCAAAATTTTTATAAAAATCTTGTGCCGTATTAATATAAAATACTGTTCCTATTTGCTCCCTCTTTTGTCTGGCTTTGTCCAGCTTTTATTGTAATACTTTGTATATCCTAGCAGTATTATTATGAAATCTTAAAGCCTTGTTGATAGTCGTTGTCGTTGTCGTTTTTTTGTCGTTTTCGTTTTTCGTTTTTCTTGCGTTTTTTCTTTCGTTTTTTTCGTTTCCCTTTTTTATAGCCTCCAAAAAGTACAAAATAAATTTATAATCTCTTTGCCTCTTTCATACCCTTAATAAATAAAATAGCTAAATTATATAAATAGCTTTCCATATACAAGACTTAAAATAAAAAAAGCACCCATTTTTTATATTAGGTACTTTTATTTTAAATCATCCATTAAATCATTTATATTTGTCATTTTTTTCAACCCCTTATATATTTTAGTAAATATCGCCTCTATTGTCTGCATCTAAAACATCAATTAAAATAATTTCATTATTTTCCACCTTGTAAATAACTCTAAAACTGTTTATTCTCATTCTAAATAAATCGGGGTATCCTTTCATTCTAATAATGTTAATATTTGTCTTTCCCTTAAAATGAGCAACTATATTATTTTTAAACTTTTCTTTTATGTCCTCGTGCTTCTTAAAAAAATTTTTTGCTGGCTTACGATAGATAAACTCTATTTTAAATCTTTGTGTCATAGCTCAATAACCACGCTTTCACGTTCTACAATCTCAAGCTCATCATCTGTATATTTATTTAGTCTGTCAATTATTTCTTTTGTTTCTTCTTCTGTTCCTGTTGGAATGTTGGCAGTCAATCTATAGTATGCCTCACTTTTTTTAGATTTTAAAATCATTTCAATACCTTTCCTTATCAAGTCAGATGTAGGAATATTATAAACACTAGACACATCTTTTATATCTTGTAACATACTTTCATCAAGTCTTAGACTTATAGCTTTCATTTTCTCACTTCCTTTGTATTTATTGTATATACATATTATACAAATAAAAATACAAAAAAGCAATATAAAAGTATCATTTAAAATAATATAAAATATACTTAAAAATATATAATTAATATTTAAAGTCATAAAAAGAACATTAAAAACTTGATATACCCCTTAGGGTATAAATATATTTTTTCTTTTATTCTCAGTACTTTTCTATTTTTGATATGAAAGAGGTATACCCCCAGCATAAAAAAATTATATTTTTTTCTTTAGCTTCTTTCATACTTTTATAAAAAATCATTTATTTTCAATATAAAACTAAGAAAAATTATTTTAAATAATTTTATTGCATATAATACTAGTTATATGCGGTCATTTTTAGCTGTTTTCTGTGTTCTATTCTTTGGCACAAAAAAGGCACAATTTTTTTAAAAAAAGGGTTAATTTTAAAATATATGAAATTTAAAACACTGAAAAAATAATATATACAAAATGAAAAATTTAACTTTTTATTGCTGTAAAATAAATTTAAAAGAAAAGTACCCATATTATAATAATGGGTACTTATTTTTTTAATAATCATAATGTGTCCACATACTAATAATTATTATAGTTTTTTCTTCTTCTAAAACCCTATATACTAATCTATGTTGTCTATTTATACGCCTTGAATACAAGCCCTTAAAATTCCCAACTAGAGCTTCATAGCTTGGGGGATTTTGAAAAGGATTTATTTTTATAATCTCTATTAAGTTTTTAACATTTCTTTCTAATGCGGGGAATTGCTTTACTTTTTCTTTATCTTTGATAGCTTGTTTGGTTGCAATTATTTTATAACCGTTGCTTACCATTCTAATTCCTCGCATTCTTCAACTGGAGTTTTTAAGCCATCAATTAATTTATCTTTCATTCCTGGTATAGATAATAAATATAAAGTTTCAAGTAACCCATTGTATTCAGTTTCACTTATTAAAATAGCATTTCCTTTTTTAGTATTTATATTTATAACCTCATTAAAATCGATAGCAGTTTCTAAATAGTTAAATAAATTTTTTCTTAAATTAGTGGCATTTGTATTAGTCAATTTTTATCACCTCTTTATATGTACTTATTTATGTACCTATTATATAATATAAAACATAGAAAAGCAATATTAAATAGAATGAACATACCTACTTATCTTTTCTTTTTTGACATAATAAAATATATGGTAAAAAAAGGTAAGTTTAGGTATAAAAATAATTAGTATAGATTAAAAAATTCTATAAAATTATGTTATAATTTAAGAGAATTAAAATTTTAGGAGAGTATTATGAATACACATAGTAATAAAATTTTGGAGTTTGATAAATTAAAAGAAAAGATTTTAGAAAATATTGTAATTGAAGAAAATAGAGAAAAAATTATTAACTTAGAGCCATATAAGGATTTATCTATACTTAATAATGAGTTAAAAACAGTCAAAGATTTTATGGATTTAATTGAATTTGATGGTGGTTTTGAGAACATAGGTTTTAAAAATATTTGTATTTTAATGGATAAAATAAAACTTATAGGGACATATCTTGATGTGGAAGAACTTTGGGATATAAATGTAAATTTAAGAACTATAAGGGTTTTCAAAAATAAACTTGATGAATTAGGAAAATACAAGCATTTAAGAGAAGTTATAGGCAATCTGCCTAATTTAAAGAGCATTGAAGATATTTTGAATAAAACGATAGATGTAGAAAAACAAATTAAGGATGATGCTTCTTTAGATTTGAGAGATATTAGATTACATAAAAAAACTCTTAATATGAATATAAAAAGAAAATTTGAAGAATTGTTTGAAGAAAGTTCTCTTTCAAATGCTTTTCAGGATAAAATTATAACTGAAAGAGATGGAAGAATGGTAACAGCAGTTAAGTATGATTTTAAAGGACAAATAAAAGGGATTGAACATGATAGATCATCAAGTGGACAAACAGTTTTTATAGAACCACTTTCAATAGTTTCATTAAATAATAAAATGAGAGAATTAGAAACAAAAGAAAAAGAAGAAATAAGAAAAATTTTACTTAGAATTTCTGAATTATTAAGGACAAATAGAGATGATATTATATTTATAGGAGAAAAAATTATCTATTTAGATATTTTGAATGCAAAGTCGTTATATGGAGTACAAAATAAATGTAATATTCCAAGTGTAAGTAATAGAGAAATATTGTCACTAGAGCAGGCAAGACACCCTTTAATTGATAAAGATAAAGTTGTTCCTTTAACTTTTGAAATAGGAAAAGATTATAATATCTTATTGATAACAGGGCCTAATACAGGAGGAAAGACAGTTGCTTTGAAAACAGCTGGACTTTTAACCTTAATGGCATTGTCAGGTCTTCCTATTCCTGCATCTGAAAACTCAAAGATAGGATTTTTTGAAGATGTATTTGCAGATATAGGAGATGAACAAAGCATAGAGCAATCTCTATCATCTTTTTCTGCTCATTTAAAAAATATAAAGGATATTTTAGAGAATTTAACTAAAAATTCACTTGTTTTATTAGATGAATTAGGTTCAGGAACAGATCCAATAGAAGGATCAGCATTTGCCATGTCAGTTATTGATTATTTATTGGAGAGTAAATGTAAGGCCTTTATAACAACTCACTATAGCCAAGTAAAAGCCTATGGATATAATGAACCAGATATAGAAACAGCATCAATGGAATTTAATGCAGACACCCTTTCTCCCACATATAGACTTTTAATTGGAATTCCTGGAGAAAGTAATGCTCTAACTATTGCAAGCAGAATGGGAATACCGGAAATAGTTATATCTAAGGCAAGAAATTATATCAGTGAAGATAATAAAAAAGTTGAAAAAATGATAGAAAATATAAAAAATAAATCTCAAGAATTAGATGAATTAAGAACAAAGTTATCACTTGCGGAAGAAGAAGCAAAACAGGATAGAGAAAGAGCAAAGCAAGAAATGTTAATGGTTGAAAAACAAAAAAATGAAATTATTAAAAGAGCATATGAAGATGCTGAAAAAATGATGAATGAAATGAGAGCTAAGGCATCTGCATTAGTAGAAAAAATACAGAAAGAAGAAAATAAGAAAGAAGATGCTCAAAAATTACAAAAGAATCTTAACATGTTATCATCAGCTTTGAGAGAACAAAAAAATAAAGCAGTTGAAGTGGTAAAAAGTATTAAAAGAAAAGCAGATTTTAAAGTTGGAGATAGAATATTTGTTAAAAGTATCAATCAGTTTGCAAATGTTTTAAAGATTAATGAAACAAAAGAAAGTGCTCATGTTCAAGCTGGAATTTTAAAATTAGAAGTACCTTTTGATGAAATTAAGATAGTAGAAGAAAAGAAAGAAAAAGTTTATAACACACATAACCATAAAAAAACTCCTGTAAAATACGAAATAGATTTGAGAGGTAAGATGGTAGATGAAGCCATATACGAACTAGAAACTTATTTAGATAGAGCAACTCTTAATTCTTACACAGAAGTATATGTAATTCATGGAAAAGGAACAGGAGCTTTGAGAGAAGGGATATTAAAATATCTAAAAACATGTAGATATGTAAAAGATTTCAGAATAGGTGGGCACGGAGAAGGTGGTCTTGGATGTACTGTGGTAAGTCTAAAATAAATAAAAAGGTCGCTTTTATTCTTGCAGCAGCAGGGCTTGGAAAGAGAATGGGGCTTGATTATCCTAAACAATTTTTAGAATATAAAGGAGAACCATTATTTTATTCAAGTTTAAAAATAGCTTTTGAGAATAAACTAATAGATGAGATTTATATTATAACTAATGAAGAAAATTTGGAATACATGAATAAGTTTTGCAAAGAAAAGGAGTTGTTTTCTAAGGTAAAAAAAATAGTAAAAGGTGGTGCAGAAAGACAAGAATCGGTGTATAATGCACTAAGAGAAATAAAAAATGCAGACTATGTAATAATTCAAGATGGCGTCAGACCGTTCTTAAAAGATGAGTACATAGAGAAAACTTTAGAAGTTGTTGATGATGGCTATGATGGAGCAGTTATTGGAGTTAAAGTAAAAGATACTGTAAAACTGGTAGACATTGACAATGAAATTATATCAACTCCAGCCAGAGATTTTATAATTCTTGTCCATACTCCACAAACATTTAAGTTTGATATAATAAAGCAAGCACATGAAGAAGCTAAACAAAGGAAAATAAAAGCGACTGATGATTCAATGCTAGTTGAGAGAATGGATAATAAAAGAATAAAATTTATACATGGTAATTATGATAATATTAAAATAACAACTAAAGAAGACTTAAAATTTTTAAAATAATTTTTGTAATAAAAATTGAGGGAGGTATTTATATAGTGTATCAAAAAAAATTATATAATTATAACTTTCCTAAAAATGTATTATTAATATTAGATAGGTTAAATAAAAATGGTGAAGGCTTTTTAGTTGGAGGTTGCGTAAGGGATATTCTATCAAATATAGAACCAGAAGATTTTGACTTTGTTACGAATATTGACTATAAAAATTTATTAAATATTTTTAAAGATTTTAAAGTAAAAGAAATTGGAGCAACCTTCGGTATAATACAAGTAACAATAGAAAATGAGAGCTATGAAATAGCAAAATATAGAATAGACAGTAAACAAAACGATGGTAGACGCCCTTGTTCAGTTGTGTATACAAACGATATATTAGAAGATTTAAAAAGACGAGATTTTACTATTAATGGAATGGCTTTTAATTTCAAAAGAGGACTTATAGATCCTTTTAATGCTGTGGAAGATATAGAAAATCATAAGTTAAAATTTATAGGTAATGCAAACGAGAGAATAAAAGAAGATGGGCTTAGAATTTTAAGAGCATTTCGATTTCAAGCTACTAAAAATTTTGATATTGAAAAAAAAGATTTAGATGAAATTTATAAGAATAGAGATATGCTAAATAAAATATCTCACGAGAGAATAAGTCAAGAATTTAGCAAAATTTTGCTGGGAAATTTTAAGAAAACTTTTTATGATATGAAGGAATCAGCTATTTTAGAAAAAATAATACCAGAAATAAAAGATACTTACGATTATAACCAAAATAGTAAATATCATAAGTATAACCTATTTGAACATATAATAAAGGTTATGGAAAATGTTCCCACTAATTTGGAGCTTAGATATGCAGCACTGTTTCATGATTTAGGAAAACCAAGTTCAAAAATACTTGGAACAGATGGATATAATCATTACTACAATCATGAAGTAATAAGTGCTGAAATAGCAGAGAAGAGATTAAAAGACTTAAAGTTTTCAAGGAAGTTTATAGAAGAAATAAAAAATCTCTGCCTTGAACATATGCGTTTTAATGGAAGTAAAAGTGAAAAGACAATAAAAAAAATAATCTCAAAATACGGAGAAAACTTTTGTGAAAAATTGATAGATTTAAGTATAGCAGATAATGCAGCTAAAGCAGATAATATAAAAGATGAAGATAGAAAAAAAATACTTTTAGAAAATTTTGAAAAAATTATCTCTAAGTCTAAAGTACCTAATATAAATACTCTTGCAATAAAAGGTGAAGATTTAATTAATCTAGGGTATAGCGGAAAAGAAATAGGAAAATTAAAAATAGCTTGCTAGACTTAATTTTAAATGATATTCTTGAAAATGAAAGAAATATATTATTAGAAGCAGTGAAAAATAACAAAATTAAAATATAATAAAAGGGGTAAAAATGATAAAAATATATAATACACTTACAGGACATTTAGATGAATTTAAACCAATCAAAGAAAAAGAAGTATCAATGTATGTATGTGGACCAACAGTATATAATTTTATACATATAGGAAATACAAGACCGGCAGTGTTTTTTGATACTGTCAGAAGATATTTTGAATATAGAGGGTATAAAGTAAATTATGTTCAAAATTTTACAGATGTAGATGACAAGATGATAAATAAGGCTAATGAGGAAAATATAACTGTTAAAGAGGTAGCAGATAGATATATAAAAGCATATTTTGAAGATACATCAAAATTAAATTTAAAAGAAGAAGGAATGACAAGACCAAAGGCAACAGATAATATAGATGGAATGATAGAAATAATATCATCACTTATTGAAAAAGGTTATGCTTATGAATCTAATGGAGATGTATATTTTGAAGTTGAAAAATATAAAGATGGTTATGGAGAATTATCTAAACAAAAAATAGAAGACTTAAAAAGTGGTGCAAGGATAGATATAAGTGAAATAAAAAAATCAGCAATAGATTTTGCTTTGTGGAAAGCATCAAAACCAAACGAACCTAGTTGGGACTCACCTTGGGGAAAAGGAAGACCTGGATGGCATATAGAATGTTCAGCTATGTCAAAAAATACCTTGGAGATAGCTTTGATATTCATGGTGGAGGACAAGACTTAATATTTCCACATCATGAAAATGAAATAGCTCAGTCAAAATGTGGTTGTGGTGGAACTTATGCAAGATACTGGATGCATAACGGATACATCAATATAAATGGTGAAAAAATGTCAAAATCAGGATCATTTGTTTTACTAAGACAGATACTTGAAAAATTTGAAGGAAGAGTGATAAGGTTATTTATATTGGGAGCTCATTACAGAAAACCTATGGAATTTTCTGATTTTGAATTAAATCAAGCTAAATCTTCTTTAGAAAGAATAGAGAATACATTAAAAAGAATTAAAGAATTAAACAGAGAAAGTTTTGTTGGAGAAAACAATTTAGTTGAATTACTAAAATTTAAAGAAGAAATGGAAAAGAATTTTATTGAAGCTATGGATGAGGATTTTAATACAGCACAAGCTTTGGGCTATGTATTTGAACTTATAAAGGCAACGAATAAAGCAATCGATGAAGGTAACACATCTACAGAAGGATTTAAAGTCATAGATGAAGTTTATAATTATTTAGTTATGATAATGGAAGAAGTTTTAGGAGTTAAACTAAAACTGGAAGCTGAAGTAAATAATATTTCTGCAGAGCTGATAGAATTCATACTAGAGCTTAGAAGAAATGCAAGAGCAGAGAAAAATTGGGAATTATCTGATAAAATCAGAGATAGATTATTGGAAATGGGAATACAAATAAAAGATGGAAAGGATAAGACTACATGGACAATGTAGAGCTATATTTGGACAAGAAAAGGGATATAAGAGATTATAGTAGCTTAGATTTGGCATTTTTAGGGGATGCAGTTTGGGAGTTAGAAGTCAGAAAATATTTTTTAAATTTTGGCTATAATATTTTTAATTTGAATAAATTGGTAAAATCTAAAGTAAATGCTAAGGCACAAAGTGCTTTCTTTAAAGATTTGATAAAAAATTTGGAAGAGGAATATGTAAATATTGCTAAAAGAGCAAAAAATAGTAATATAAAACATTTCCAAGTTCATGTACTGTGATGGAATATAAAGAAGCCACTGCCTTTGAAGCAGTTATAGGGGCATTATATCTAAATGATAAGCAAGAAGAAATTTTGAAAATTTTAAAAAGATTTATAAAGGGAGATGGAAATGGGATTATTTAATTTTAAATCTAATAGAAGCATAGGAATAGACTTAGGAACTGCTAACACACTTGTATATAGTAAAAAACATAAAAAAATTGTTTTAAATGAACCATCTGTTGTTGCAGTTGAAAGAGAAACAAGAAAAGTTTTAGCAGTTGGAAATGAAGCTAAAGAAATGTTAGGTAAAACACCAGATACCATAGTTGCAGTAAAGCCTTTAAGTGAAGGAGTTATAGCAGATTATGACATAACTGAAGCAATGATTAAATACTTTATAAAAAAGATTTTCGGAACATATAGATTTTTCATGCCAGAAATTATGATATGTGTACCTATTGATGTAACAGGAGTAGAAAAGAGAGCAGTACTTGAAGCTGCAATTTCTGCTGGTGCAAAAAAAGCATATTTAATTGAGGAAGCAAGAGCAGCCGCTCTTGGTTCTGGAATGGATATATCAGCCCCAGAGGGAAATATGATTATAGATATTGGCGGTGGATCAACAGATGTGGCAGTAATTTCACTTGGTGGAACTGTTGTAAGCAGAACAATAAGAATAGCAGGAAATAATTTTGATGCAGATATTATCAAATATGTAAAGAAGACATATAACCTTTTAATTGGAGATAAAACAGCAGAAGAAATAAAAATAAAAATTGGAACGGCTCTTCCACTTGAAGAAGAAGAAACAATGGAAATAAAAGGTAGAGATTTAATTATGGGACTTCCTAAAACAGTAACAATAAGTTCGGAGGAGATAAGGGAAGCTATAAAAGATTCGTTAAACGAAATTTTACAATGTGTAAAATCTGTTTTAGAAAAAACTCCACCAGAACTTGCTTCCGATATAGTGGATAAAGGTATGGTTATGACAGGTGGAGGTTCTCTAATAAGAAATTTCCCTGAAATGATAGCTAAACATACAAATTTAAAAGTAACCTTAGCTGAAAATCCTTTGGAAAGTGTCGTTGTAGGAGCAGGATTAGCACTTGATCAAATAGATGTCTTAAGAAAAATTGAAAAGGCAGAGAGATAATGAAAAGTGAGTCTTTAAAAGATGAATTTTTAAAAAGCGAGATATCTTTGAATAGAGAATCAGGAACTTATTTATTTTATGGAGAAGATACCCAAAAAAATTATGAATTGGCACTTGAGTTTTCAAAAGAATTGTTTTCAAAAAATATGAATAATGAAGAAGAAATTGAAAATATGGAACAAAAAGTTATGAGAGAATCTTATGCTGATTTATTTATAATTGATAACTTAAATATAGATACTGCAAGGGATATGATAAAAAAAACTTTTACAAGTTCGCATGAAGGTAGTTCAAAAGTATTTATTTTGAAAAATATTCAAGACATAAGAAAAGAAAGTGCAAATGCGATATTAAAGGTTATAGAAGAGCCTACAAAAAACAATTTTTTTATTCTTTTATCTAATAGACTGAATATATTATCTACGATAAAATCTCGTTCTATAATATATAAAGTCAAAAAATATAGTGCTGAAGACTTAGAGGTAGATAAATATACTTATGAATTTTTTGCTACTTCATCTTCAGATATAAAAAAATATAAAGAACTAAATATAGATTTATTTGAAGAAAGATCTTATAAGGATATATCAGTATATTTGAAAAAATATGAAACTGATGGAAAAATAGAAGATAAAATAGACATTTATAAAGCTCTTAGAAATTTTGTTAGTGAATCTTTGAACTTAAAAACTTATGAAAAGATAAAATTTGCAGAAGACATTTATTTTAATATTTCAAAAGAGAATATAAAGTTTTTGGTGGATTATTTGATAAATTTAGTAAAACGGGACAAAAAATTAAAAAATAAATTATATTTAAAAAAAATGTTAAGGTATCCAATAAATATGAAAGTATTTTTTATAAATTTAATACTTGAAATTTAAAAATGAATTGTTATTATAACAATTCATTTTTTTTCAAAAAAGAAATTTTTACAGTGGTTCCTATGTCTTTTATAGAATCTATATGGATATCTAAGCCTAATAAGCTTACAATTTCTTTAACTATGGAAAGCCCTAAACCATGACTTTTCAATTCTCTATTCCTAGATTCATCCTCTCTATAAAATGGTTCAAAGATATGTGGTAAAGCTTCTTTTGAAATACCTATACCAAAATCTTGGATGGCAATTGATATATGTGTATTAGTTATTTCGGTTAAAATATTAATATCTTTATTATTTCCATATTTTAAAGCATTTTCTATGATATTAGTGAATAATAAATTCAGTAAAAATTTATCAGAGATAATAAAAATTTCATTCTCTAAGTAATTAATTTTTTGGGCCGGATACACTATGCTAAGTTTTTTTATAATATCTATTAAAATAGAATTTAAGTTTACATTTGAAAGAACAGAGTTAATATTCTTATTTTTTGCTAAAAATAATAAATTTTCAACTAATGTTTGCATATTGATAGTTTCTTTTTTCATAATATCCAAACTTTCATTTAATAGATTTTCATCATTTTTTCCCCATTTTGCTAACATATCAATATAGCCTTTTAGAACAAAAATAGGAGTTTTTAATTCATGAGAAGCATTATTTATGAAGTTTATTTGGGCTTTTGATTGCTCTTGAATTCTATTCATCATTAGTAAAAAAGACTGTTGTAACATATAAAATTCAATAAAATTATTTTCTTTTTGATGCTTTATATCAGAATTTAGATTAAAATTTTGAGTAAGTTCAATTAGGTTTTCTAGCGATCCATTAAATTTATTGTAAAACTTTTTCTGAATAGAAATAATAATTCCCAAGCAAGTGCCCATAAATATTAAAAAAATACCTATGATGTATTGGACAAGAAGTCTGCTTTTAGTAAATCTCTTTGTAATATGAATTTCTATTCTATCAAAACCTGAGGGAGTGTATTCATTTATTTTTGTTATGTAATCTATTGAGTTTAATTTTTTATTTGGTAAAAGAGGCTCTATTGTATATTTATTTCCTTTATAAAATATCTCTAAATAGGTATCTGAAATTTTTGGTGCTTCTTCTAAAACAACTTCAAATAACTTATCATCTGTAAGTTTTTTTAGTTCTTCCTTTGTTTCAAATTCTTTAAATTCATAGTCAAGGAATGTTTCAACAGTTTTAATATGTTTTTTACTTTCACTCCAAATATAATAGGAGAAAGCAAATATAGATATCAGTGAAAATAAACTGATTGATAAAATAATTAAATAATAAGTTTTTAATAATTCTTTGGATATTTTTTTCATTCTTCTCTCTCTTTATATTGGAATAAGTAACCAAATCCACGAATGGTATGAATATATCTTGATTCTTTATCGATTTTTTTTCTAAGTGCATTAATATACACATCTACAATCTTATCTTCACCATCAAAGTCATAGCCCCAAATATTTATCAATAATTTTTCTCTAGAACAAGAAATTTTCTTGTTTTTCATAAAATATTCAAGTATTAAAAATTCTGTTTTTGTTAAATTAATTTCTTCATTATTTAAAAAGACCTGTTTAGTTGAGATAATCATTTTAATCTCTTTCTCTATAAGGAAATCTTTTGAAGTATTATCATTTTTCAAACGGAGAGCTACCCGTATACGAGCTAGTAATTCTTCAATATCAAAAGGTTTACAAATATAATCATTAGCACCTAAATCTAAAAGTTCAACTTTATCAAGTACAGAATCTTTTGCTGTGATTACAATTATAGGGGTATCTGATAAGTTTTTGAATTCACTACATAATTCTTTTCCACTTTTCTTTGGTAACATCAAATCTAACAGAATAATATCATATTTATTTTTTGAAAATATTTCCATTGCTTCTTTTCCGTCATATGCAGAATCAATTTGATAACCATTATGGCGTAATTCTAGATTTAAAAGTTTCTGTATATTTTTGTCATCTTCAACTAATAAAATTCTGACCATAAAATCACCCTAAATCATAATAGCATTAAAAAGAAATTTTTACTACATATAAAAAAATTAATAATTTTTACCAAATCTTAACTTTTGGAAAATATAATTCAAATGTAAAAAAGGAAAATGATTTTATAAAAATAAAAAAAGTATGAGGAAACAATAATTCCCAGGATAGTTTTCTCATATTTCCCCCTTTAGTAAACTTTAACAAATTAATAAAAATTAAATATAGATTAAAAAGTAGGAGAAAAAAATGGAAAGAATATCAGTGATCGCACCAGTTTTTAATGAAAAAGAAAATATTGTTAGGCTTATTGAAAAAATTGAATTAGCAATAAAGCCTAAATTTGAATCTTATGAAATAGTTTTAGTTGACGATGGAAGTACAGACGGAAGTACTGACCTGATTAAAGAAATAGCAAAAAAAAATGTTCATATAAAAAACTATCATTTTACAAAAAATAACGGACAGACGGCTGCTTTAGATGCAGGTTTTAAAATGTGTACAGGAGAAATTGTTGTAACTATGGATTCAGATTTACAAACAAATCCAGATGATATTCATATATTACTACCTTATTTAAAAGAATATGATATGGTCAATGGAAAAAGATTGACAAGAGAGGATGGATTAAAAAGAAAAATATCATCTTTAGTTGGAAATGGAATGAGAAATTGGATAACTAAAGATAATATTCAAGATACAGGTTGCCCCTTAAAACTTTTTAAAAAAGAAGTAGTAAAATCCTTTGTGCTGTATGAAGGTATGCACAGATTTTTACCAACACTTGCTAAAATAAATGGATTTAAAGTTATAGAAGTTCCTGTTCAGCATTATGATAGGGAGTTTGGTCAATCAAAATATGGTGTATGGAATAGATTGTTTAAAGGATTGAAAGATGCCTTTGCAGTGCGTTGGATGAAACAAAGAAAATTAAAATATGAAATAGTTATTGAAGAGGAGAAATAAATGAAATTTGATTATTTTTATATTTTAGGGTTTATAGGACAAATATGTTTTTCTATGAGATTTATTGTACAGTGGATAGCCTCAGAAAAATCAAAAACCAGTGTGGTTCCGTTTTCATTTTGGATATATAGCATAATAGGAAGTTCGATGCTTTTAATCTATGCTATTTATAGAAAAGATCCTGTATTTATAGTAGGGCAGTTACCTAACCTTTTAATTTACTCAAGAAATATTTACTTGATCAAAAAAAGGAGATAGTGGATGACTTGGAATGAAAAATATGACAAGTATATATTATTTCTAATTTCATTAATAGCTTTTTTATCAGTTATTTGGGTAAGAGAAGCGGATATTATGGAAGTAAGAAATTTTATTACAGCAAGAGAAATGTTAAAAAACAATAGTTGGTGGATTACGACTCTTAATGGAAATTTAAGATTTGAAAAACCTCCTTTACCAACATGGATAACCGCATTGTGGATGAAGAGTTTATCAAACCAGAGTATGGAATCAATTTTGCGGATGCCCAATTCTATATTTGCTTCAGTATTTATAGTTTATTTTTACAGTCAAATTAAGGAAATTTTTAAGAATAGAAATATTGCATTTTTATCTGCCTTTGTTTTAGCAACAAATTTTATGTTTATAAAATTAGGTGCAGAGAATACATGGGACATATATGTATATATTTTTTCATTTTTAGCAGGCTTAAATTATTTTTTATTTTTGGAAAATAAAAAGCTAAAAAATATAGTGATATTTTCCATATTTGTAGCATTATCTATTCTTAGTAAAGGTCCAGTAGGACTATATTCGACAATTATACCGGCTATTTTCGTAAGTATTGTTATAAGTAAAGAAAAGGTAAAGAAAAATTGGAAATGTATTACTATATTTTTGATTTTAGGTATTTTGATAGGAAGCAGTTGGGGAGTATCAATGTATTTTACATTTGGTGAAGAATTTTTAAGAACTCTTAAAAAAGAAAAGGATACATGGGCAAACTCACATATAAAAGGTCCTTTATTTTATGTGGACTATATAATTTATTCAGGAACATGGTTAGTTTTTTCAATAGCCAGTTTATTTTATGAAAGAAAAAATAAATCAGAAAAAAGTAGAGCTTTTTATTTATGGCATATATTTATTTTTATCTTTATTTCACTGGTGCAGATGAAGAAGAAGAGGTATGGGCTACCATTATATTTTACAGAGAGTGTATTGATAGGAATTTTTTTAGAAAGAATATCAGTTAAGTTAGACTCCAGTTCACAAAAAATTTTAAAAATACAAAAGTATATACTATTGTTTATTATAATCCTTTCAATTTTATTTTTATCGTATAGCTTTTTTGTAGAAAATTATATAAATAATTATTTTTTTATAATAGCTATAATAGTAAATTTGTTGATGTTCTACTATCTATATTTTTATAAAAGAGAGGAGAAAAATTTTAAGAATATAGTAATTGGAACAGGTTTAGTACTGCTCACATTTAATTTAACTGTGGCTTGGGTTGGTGACAGATATTATTTAAAAAATACAGAGTCTTTAAAAAAATTCTACTTAGAAGATATTTTAGTGAAAGATCTGCCGATAGTTTCATCTGAATTTTTAATAGAAGATGTTTGGAAAATAGGTGGAGAAATAAAAAAAATGGAAGAAATTCCAACTGATGAAAGAATATTGTATTTTGGAGATAAAAATTTAGAAAAATTGTTAATAAATTACGATATAGTTAGGACATATAATCCGAAAGAAAATATAAAAATTTATGAATTATATAGAAAGGAAAAAATATGAAGATATTAGTGACAGGTGGAGCCGGATTTATAGGTTCACATTTAGCAGAAAAATTAATGGAGGCAGATTATAGCATTGTAGTTGTTGATAATTTTGATTCTTTTTATTCAGAGAATAAAAAAATATTAAATATTTTAGAATCATTTAAGTTAACAGGAGAATTTGAAAATATAAATAAGATTAATGAGAAAGAAAAAAAATTAAATCATTTGAAAAATATTATATCGGATAAAAAATATAAGTTATATATTGAAAACATTTGTAATATGAAAAATATGGAAAAAATTTTTATGGAAGAAAGGCCCGATATGGTTATAAACTTAGCTGCTTTAGCAGGAGTCAGACCATCTATTCAAAATCCTTTAAAATACCAAGAAGTAAACATTCAAGGTTTTTTAAATATATTGGAGTTGTGTCATAAGTTTAACATAGATAAACTGATTCAAGCTTCATCATCATCTGTCTATGGAAATTGTAAAGATGATATATATTCAGAAGAAGCAAGAGTTGATAGACCAATTTCACCTTACGCTGCAACTAAAAAGGCTGGAGAAGAAATGGGCTATGTTTATTCTCATCTCTATAAAATAAATATGATACAACTTAGATTTTTTACTGTTTATGGCGAGAGAATGAGACCAGATTTAGCAATACATAAGTTTATAGAAAATATAAATATGGGGAATGAAATAAGTCTTTTTGGTGATGGTAATACATCAAGAGATTATACATATATAGGAGATATTGTAAACGGAATAATAGCTTCAATAAAATATTTGGAAGTTAATAAAAATGTTTTTGAAATAATAAATTTAGGAAGTTCGCGAGAAATAAAACTAATAGATATGGTAAGAACAATAGAAAAAGAATTAAATAAAAATGCCAAAATAAAATTTGTTGAAAAACAAGCTGGGGATGTAGAAAAAACATATGCTGATATAAGTAAAGCTAAAAAACTTTTAAAATATGAAGTTAAAACAGATTTTAAGCAAGGGATTAAAAATATGGTTGAATGGTATTTAAAAAGAAAAGAGGTAAATATATGAAAATAGCAGTAATAGGAACAGGGTATGTAGGTTTAGTTCAAGGTGTAATTATGTCTGAATTTGGAGCTGAGGTAACTTGTATAGATAAAGTTAAAGAAAAAATAGAAAAATTAAAAAGTGGAGAATTACCAATATATGAACCAGGATTGAAAGAACTTTTGCTTAAAAATCAAAAAGCAAAGAGAATAAATTTTACTACTGATGTTCATGAAGGCATAAAAGAAGCAGAAGTTATTTTCATTGCTGTTGGAACGCCTCCTTTAGCAGATGGAAGAGCTGATTTATCAGCTGTGTTGAATGTTGCTAAAGAAATAGGAGAATTAATAGATAATTATAAGGTAATAGTAAATAAATCCACAGTACCTGTTGGAACAGGAAAAAAAGTAAAAGAATTAATTAAAGAAGAACTAGAAAAAAGGAAAATTGATATAGATTTTGATGTAGTTTCAAATCCAGAATTTTTAAGAGAAGGTAAAGCAGTGGGTGATTGTTTAAGACCAGATAGAATAGTTATTGGGACAGAATCAGAAAAAGCAAAAGAAATAATGAAAAAAGTTTATGATGTTTTGTATATAAATTCCACTCCATTTTTATTTACAAATGTTGAAACAGCTGAAATGATAAAATATGCTTCTAATGCTTTTTTAGCCGTAAAAATTTCATTTATTAATGAAATTGCTTTGCTTGCTGAAAAAGTGGGAGCTAATACTCAAGAAATTGCAAGAGGAATGGGAATGGATGGAAGAATATCTCCTAAATTTTTACATTGTGGGGCAGGATACGGAGGATCTTGTTTTCCTAAAGATACAAAAGCAATAGTTGAAATCGGAAAAGAATATGATGAGGAGATGTTTGTTATTTCTGCTGCTATTGCTGCAAATGAAAAACAAAAGAAGAAAATGGTTGAAAAAATAAAAAAAGAAACAGGGGATTTAAAAGATAAAGTAATAGGGGTATTAGGTTTAACATTTAAACCAGATACAGATGATATGAGGGAAGCTCCTAGTTTAGACATATTACAAGGTCTTATCAGAGAGGGAGCTAAAATTCAAGCATATTGCCCTGAAGGGATAAAGGAAGCCATTTGGTATTTAAGAGACTTTGAAGATAATATAATTTATTGTGCTGATGAATATTCAATAGCAAATGGAGCAGATGCAATAGTTCTAATGACAGAATGGAATCAATTCAGAGGAATGGATTTAAGTCGTTTGAGAAAAAGAATGAAAGGAGATAAATATTTTGACTTAAGAAATATAAATATAAAAAATCCTAAAGTTAGAGAATATTTTGACTACTATCCGACAGGTGAAAATCATGAAAAAAGAGTATAAAATTTTTTCATTATTTATAGTTATTTTTATTATTTTAGCTTTTTTGCGTTTTCCAGATTCACGAAATGAAATGAAGTATCTTTTAATTGCAAAAGATAGCTTTAATAATGGAGATATATTCATATTAAAATACTTGGGAGAGCTCTATCCTGATAAACCACCGCTATATTTTTGGGGAGTTAAAATATTTTATATGATTTTTGGGGAATATTCCTACAATATATCTCTTATACTATTAAGTTTTTTACCATTTTTGGGCATAGTATTTCTATGTCTATGGCAGTTAAAAATTTTTAATAAAGAAGAATATAAAAATAATTTTAAAATTTTTATGATAACAACACCTTTTTATACAGGTATGAGTATATTTTTAAGAATGGATATGTTAATGACATTTTTTATCTGTTTAAATTTATCTATATTCATCTATTTATATTTTAATCAGGAAAAAATTAGTAAAAGAAATTCACTACTTTATTACTTGAGTTTAATACTCGCAGTTTTTTCAAAAGGTCCTGTTGGACTGATATTTCCTTTAATGATTGAAGTGACTTTTTTATATTTTGAAAGAAGATTAACTTTTTTTAAAAAATTACAAATAAAAATAGGAATTATGATTATTATTGCCTTTTTTGTCTTTTGGTTTGGATTGATATTGCTTGATAGCAACGGAAAAGAATATTTAAAAATGATGTTGGGAGATCAAACTATCGGAAGAGCAATAAAGTCTTCATCACATTCAAGACCAATATATTATTATATTTTTCACATACCGTTTACATTTTTTCCATATAGTATTTTATATTTTTATGGAATATATTACTTTATAAAAGATTATAAATTTAGAATAAAATGGAGTAGTTTTGAAAAATGGATATTTGCATGGACAATGCCAACCCTTTTATTTTTTTCAATATTGAGCGGGAAATTAGATATTTATCTTCTACCAATTTTTCCAGGAGTAATATTTTTGAGTTTAATATTTTTGAAAAAAATTAATATAAAAAAAGTAGATATATCTAATTTTATAAAAGTATCTCAAAAAATTATTTTTATTTTGTATATTTCATTGATAGTATTATTTCCAGTATATAAGAAGTTTTATTCCACAAAATCTTTTTATAAATATATAGAAGAAAATAAAATTGAAAAAGTAGCATTATATCACTCTAATGATTTGATTAATTTAAAATTCTATTCACCTAATTTGAATGTTTTGGAATATAAAGAAATTTCTGATTTAGAAAATATAGAATATATATTGGTTAAAGAAAAATATTTGTCTGATATAAATAAAGAATATGAAAAACTTTTAAAAAGAGAAGAGTATGTACTAATAAAAATAAAAAAGTAAAGAAAGGTTAATATAATTCCAAGAATTTCAGGTTCATTATTGTTATTAATGATAGGAGAATATTATAATATAGTTGTCTTTGTAACTAATTTTACAATTAAACCTTTAATATTTGTTGGGCTAGGTATGGGAAGTGGAATCATAATATTTTCTAAGATTATAGATTATTTATTAAAAAACTATAGAGAAGTAACTTTATTTTTTATAACAGGTATAGTAATGATATCAGTTTTACAAATTTGGATTAATATATAAAAAAAGCACCAACTTTTGTTGGTGCTTACTTTATTAATAAACATTTATGTACTTATCTATTGCATTTTTAACATCTTTATATTGAGCTTCAGATAGTCCAATATTTTTTATTTCAGCAAGCAGTGAATTGTATCTTATATCTCCAATTTTCCCAGCAGCTAATTCTTCTTTTTTTCTTTCAATAACTTCATCAATAAATCCTAATTTTTTTTCCATGTTAATTACTCCTTTTCCTCTAAACTTAAAATAATAAAATAAAATTAAACTAAAAAATAATTAAAAATCAAATTTTAGTTTTTCCCACTATCTAAATCTAAAAAATAAATAAAACAAAAACGATTTAGATAACACAAGAAACAACTATTTTTTAATTATTTAGAGACTAAAGAATAAAAGTATATGTTGTTCAAACAGATGTGTGTATCTGTCATATATCTTTTAAACATAAAATTTTTGATTGTGAACATATATACACACCTCCTTATAGTTGTGTCAAATTTATTGTATACTTATATTATACACTTTTTTAAAAAAAAAGCAAGCCTTTGATTTATAAAAGAAAAATTATTTACTAAATCAATAAATAAATGAGAAAAAACATAGATTTTATAAAATTTTTAAAGAATAAAATTTGATTTTTTTTATAAAGTATGCTAAAATAAAACATAAATATCTTACTAGATTAGGGAGTGGACAGACCACTCCCTAATTTCATAAAAAGAAAATGAGGTGATGAGATGGAAAAAAATGAGATTGAAAAAAAGATTGAAAAAATTGTAAATCCTTTTATAGAGGAGATGAATCTTTCACTTGTAGATGTAGAGTATTTACAAGAGGGAGGATATTGGTATGTTAGAGTTTATGTTGAAAATTTGAATGGAGAATTAAACATTGAGGATTGCAGTAAACTTAGTGGTAAAATTGAAAATCAAATAGAAGATATTATAGATAAAAGATTTTTTCTTGAAGTTTCTTCACCTGGATTAGAAAGACCTTTAAAAAAAATAGAAGATTTTATAAGATTTAAAGGGGAAAAGATTACTTTACATTTAAAACATAAATTAAATGATAAAAAACAATTTAAAGCTCTTATAAAAGATGTTCTAAATGAAAAAATTGTTTTTGTAATAGAAAAAAATGAAGTAGAAATAGAATTTAAAGAAATAAGAAAAGCTAATATTTTATTTGAATTTAATGATTTTTAATAATTGGAGGTAAGAAAAAATGAAAGCTAAGGATTCTAAAATTTTCTTAGAAGCTTTGGATGAGCTTGAAAGAGAAAAAGGAATTGGTAAAGAAAGCGTTTTAGAAGCAGTAGAATTAGCATTATTAGCAGCTTATAAAAAAAATTATGGTGAAGATGAGAATGTTGAAGTAACCATGGATAGAGAAAGTGGAGATATCAGAGTTTTTGTTGAAAAAAATGTTGTTAATGAAGAAGATTTACTTGACCCTAATCAAGAAATATCTTTGGAAGATGCATTATTTATCAAGAAAAAAATAAAAGTTGGGGATACATTAAAACTTGAAGTAAACTGTGAAGACTTCAGAAGAAATGCAATTCAAAATGCTAAACAAATTGTTATTCAAAAAGTTAGGGAAGCTGAAAGAGAATACATCTATGATAAATTTAAAGAAAAAGAAAATGATATAGTAACAGGAGTTATTAGAAGAATAGATGAAAAGAGAAATATTTTTATAGAAATCTTAGGTGTAGAACTTATGTTGATACCAGCAGAACAATGTCCAACAGATGTGTATAGAGTTGGAGAGAGAATAAAAGTATATGTATCAACTGTTGAAAAAACTAATAAATTCCCTAAAATAATTATTTCAAGAAAAAATGAAGGACTTTTAAGAAAACTATTTGAATTAGAAATTCCTGAAATAACATCTGGAATGATAGAAATAAAATCAGTAGCTAGAGAAGCAGGATCAAGAGCTAAAGTGGCTGTACATTCTGAAGTTCCTAATTTAGATATAGTTGGAGCATGTGTAGGTCAAAAAGGAACAAGAATAAAAAATATAGTCAATGAATTGAATGGAGAAAAAATAGATATAGTTATTTGGAAAGAAGAAATAAAAGATTTTGTTTCAGCAGTATTAAGTCCGGCTGAAGTGGAAAGCGTAGAAGTTTTGGAAGATGGAACAGCAAAAGTTTTAGTAAAACCATCGCAACTTTCATTAGCAATTGGTAAAAATGGACAAAATGCAAGACTTGCCGCAAGA
Source organism: Fusobacterium gastrosuis (assembly GCF_900095285.1). Lineage (GTDB taxonomy): Bacteria > Fusobacteriota > Fusobacteriia > Fusobacteriales > Fusobacteriaceae > Fusobacterium > Fusobacterium gastrosuis. The sequence continues at coordinate 1,118,117 of NZ_LT607734.1, forward strand.
CTTACTGGAATGAGAGTAGATATAAAAGTTACAGATAACGAGGAAATTTAATGGAAGAAGATAAAAGCACGCCCGAAAGAACTTGCTTGATATGTAGGGCTAAAAAAGATAAATTGAACTTATTTAGGCTTGCAAAGATATCAGAAAGTAATTATTCTTTTGATAAAGATTATAAAAAGCAGACAAGAGGTGCATATGTCTGTAAATCACTTTCATGTTTAGGAAAATTATCTAAACACAAAAAAATTAAAATTACAAGTGAAGATTTGTTAAAAATGCTAAATATCATAAATAAGACAGAAAAAAATTATTTAAATATATTAAATTCAATGAAAAATTCGGGAGAACTTGTATTTGGAATGAATTTACTATTTGAAAATATAGAACATATCCACTACATAGTAATTGCTGAAGATATAGCAGTAAAAAATAAAGAAAAAATATTAAATAAAGCCAAAGAATTAAATATTCCGTACATTTTTGTAGGGACTAGAAAAAATCTAGGAGAAATCTTTGATAAAGATGAAATAAATGTAATAGGAATCAAAGATAAAAAGATGGCAAGAGGGCTAAGATAATTAAGTTTACTAAGGAGGTACTTAATGAAAACAAGAGTTCACGAATTAGCGAAGAAACATTCGATAAAAAATAAAGAATTTTTAGAAATATTAAAAAAAGATGTTGGAATCAATATAACATCTCACTTATCTAATTTAGACGAAGATCAAGTAAAGAAAATAGATGATTATTTTGCAAAGATGAACATGCTTAAAGTAGCAGATGCAGAACCAGTTAAAGTTCATAATAAAAAAGATAAAAAGGATGAAAAACCAATCAGAAAAATAATAGATGAAGACGAGGAAGATGATGAAGATATTTTAGAAAGTCCTCATGCTCAGAAATCTAAAAAAAATAAGAACTTGAAAAATAAAAAGAATAATAATATCTCTTTTGAAGAGGGAGCAGTAAAAAATAAGAATAAGAAGAAAAAAGGAAGAAGGACAGATTTTATTTTAAAAACAGTAGAAGCAACTCCAGATGTTGTTGAAGAAGATGGAGTAAAAATAATTAAATTTAGAGGAGAAATAGCTCTTGGAGATTTTGCTACAAAGTTGGGAGTAAGTAGCGGAGATATAATAAAAAAATTATTTCTAAAAGGAAAAATGTTGACAATAAATAGTCCCTTAACATTAGAAATGGCTGAAGAATTAGCTATGGAATACGATGCTTTAGTAGAAGAGGAAGAAGAAGTTCAATTAGAATTTGGAGAAAAATTTGCTTTAGAAATAGAAGATAAAGCAGCAGATTTAGTAGAAAGACCACCTGTTATAACAATAATGGGACATGTAGATCATGGGAAAACATCGCTACTAGATGCCATAAGAACTACAAATGTGGTAAGTGGAGAAGCTGGAGGAATTACACAAAAAATAGGAGCTTACCAAATAGAAAAAGATGGCAGAAAAATAACTTTCGTAGATACTCCTGGACACGAAGCGTTTACTGATATGAGAGCTAGGGGAGCACAAGTAACTGATATAGCTATATTAGTTGTTGCAGCAGATGACGGAGTAATGCCACAAACAATAGAAGCAATATCACATGCAAAGGTTGCAAAAGTACCTATAATAGTGGCTGTAAATAAAATAGATAAGCCGGAAGCAAATCCTATGAAAGTAAAACAAGAACTTATGGAACATGGTTTAGTTTCTGTTGAATGGGGAGGAGATGTAGAATTTGTTGAAGTTTCAGCAAAGCAAAGATTAAATTTGGATACCTTACTTGATACGATTTTAATAACTGCTGAAATTTTAGAGTTAAAAGCAAATCCTAAAAAAAGAGCAAAAGGTGTTGTTATAGAATCAAGACTTGATCCAAAAATAGGACCAGTTGCTGACATTCTAGTTCAAGAAGGAACTTTGAAAATAGGAGATGTTATTGTAGCTGGGGAAGTTCAAGGTAAAGTTAAGGCTCTGTTAAACGATAAAGCTGAAAGAGTTAATATAGCAGGGCTTTCTCAACCAGTTGAAGTAATAGGATTTAATAATGTGCCAAATGCTGGAGATACTATGTATGTAATTCAAAATGAACAACATGCAAAAAGAATAGTTGAAGAAGTTAGAAAAGAAAGAAAAATTCAAGAAACAACTAAGAAAACTATTTCACTTGAAGCATTATCTGCACAACTTGAACATGAAAATTTAAAAGAATTAAATTTAATTTTAAGAGCAGACTCTAAAGGTTCTGTTGATGCTTTAAGAGATTCTTTATTAAAATTATCAAACGAGGAAGTTGCAGTAAATATTATCCAAGCTGCATCTGGGGCAATAACAGAAAGTGATATTAAACTTGCAGAAACTGCAGGAGCTATAATAATAGGATATAATGTAAGACCTACAACAAAAGCTATAAAAGAAGCAGAGGCTAGTAAAGTTGAAATTAGAACATCAAGTATAATTTATCACATAACAGAAGATATAGAAAAAGCTTTATCGGGTATGTTGGAGCCAGAATTTAAAGAAAATTATTTAGGAAGAATAGAAATCAAAAAAGTATTTAAAGTTTCTAAGGTTGGAAATATTGCTGGTTGTATAGTTGTAGATGGAAAAGTTAGAAATGATTCAAATATTAGAATTTTAAGAAATAGTATAGTTGTGTATGAAGGAAAATTATCATCATTGAAGAGATTTAAAGATGATGCAAAAGAAGTTGTTGTAGGACAAGAATGTGGACTTGGAGTAGAAAACTTCAATGATATAAAAGAAGGAGATATAGTAGAAGCTTTTGAAATGGTTGAAGTAAAAAGAACATTAAAGTAAAAGTGAGGTGATTTAATTGAAAAGACAAAGACTCGCTGGAATAGAAAAAGAAATTTTAAGAGTAATATCAAAAGTTCTTTTAGAGGAAGTTAAGAACCCTAAGATAAGTGGTAAAGTTTCAGTGACCAAAGTTTCTGTGACAGAAGATTTAAAATTTGCAGATACTTATTTTAGTATGTTACCTTCTGTAAATGAAAACGAAAAACTTATAAGTCAAGATGAAATGTTAGAAAACCTTAATCAAATAAAAGGATTTTTGAGAAAAAAAGTTGCAGAAGAAGTTGATATCAGATATATTCCTGAAATTAGAGTAAAAATAGACAATTCAATTGAAAATGCAATAAGAATCACTAAGCTTTTAAATGACTTGAAAGTTTAGTGGTGTCTATGGATGGAAAAAAAATAAAATCACAAGAGCTAGTGGAACGAATATTAGAGAAAAGAAATTTGATAGAATCCAATATGGAAAAGTTTTTAAATCCAGAGTTATTAGATTTTAAAAATCCATTTGACTTTGAAAATATGGATAAAATTATAGATAAAATTATAGAAGTTCATCAAACTGCTGGAAGAATATTTATTTACGGAGATTATGATGTCGATGGAATAAGTGGCACATCTTTTCTAGTTAGATTTTTTAGGGAAATTAATTATGATGTAGACTACTATATTCCTAATAGATCTGAAAGTGAGTATGGAGTTTCTCGAGAAAATATAGATTATTTCTATAAGAACAATGGAAAACTTGTTATAACAGTGGATACTGGATATAATACAATGGAAGATGTTAAATATGCCAGAAGTCTAGGGATGGATGTAATAGTGACAGATCATCATAAGACAGTAAAAGAAAGTTTTGATGATGAGATTTTATACTTAAATCCTAAACTTAGCCAAAATTATAAATTTAAAAGTCTTTCTGGTGCAGGAGTTGCTTTTAAATTAGCACAAGGAATTTGCATAAGATTGAATTTAGATATGGGACTTATTTACAAATACTTGGATATAGTTATGATAGGAACTATTGCAGATGTTGTTCCTATGATTGATGAAAATCGTATTATAATAAAAAATGGATTAAAGATTATAAAAAATACAAAAGTAAAGGGCTTGGGTTATCTTTTAAATTACTTGAGATTAAATAGAAAAGATGTAACAACAACAGATGTAAGTTACTATATCTCCCCTCTTATAAACTCATTGGGAAGAGTAGGAACCTCAAAAGTTGGAGCAGATTTCTTTATAAAAGAAGATGATTTTGATCTATATAATATAATCGAAGATATGAAGACATTAAATAAAGAAAGAAGGAATTTAGAAAAATTCATATATGATGATGCTATGAAAAAAATTCATAGAACAGGACTAGATATTAGAGAAGTTCCAGTGCTTATACTTTCGTCACCAAAATGGCATTCAGGGGTTATAGGAGTAGTGTCTTCGAGATTAAGTTTGAAATTTAATAAACCAGTGATATTGATTGCATTTGAAGGGGAATATGGAAAAGCTTCTTGTAGAAGTGTTGCAAATATAAGTATATTTAATCTTTTAGCAGATGTGAAACATCTATTGGTAAGATACGGTGGGCATGACTTAGCTGCAGGTTTTGTTATTCATAAAAACAAGTTGAATGATTTAAAAGAATATTTGATAAACAATACTCCGAAAATTGAAAATAAATTGGCTGTGACTAAAAATAACGATTTAATTGAATATGATTTTGATATTTCAATAGATGAGATTGATTCTGAAATCTTTAAATTTTTAGAAATAATGGGACCATTTGGGTCACAAAATCCACATGTTTTATTCCATTCTAAGGGAGTAAAATTTAAAAATATAAAAACTTTTGGAGTGGATTTTAGGCATTTTAATTCAGAAATAATTAGGAATGGCAAGAAGTATATTAGTGTTGGTTTTGATTTGGCAGAAAAAGTAGATTTAGAAGAAAAAAATGATATTAATTATGATATAATCTATTATCCTGAAAAGGTATTCTTCAGAGATGAAGAACATATACAGATAGTTTTGAAAGATATAGCAATAAATAATAAATAAAAATAAATTAAAAAAGGAAATTGTATAAAACAAGGAGGAAAAATGAAATACGAAGTAAAAAAACTTGAAAAATCAGCTGTTGAGGTAAAAATTTTCTTAGAAAAGGAAGAATTAAACCCAATATTAGACAAAGTTATTAAAAAAGTAGCTGAAAAAGTAGAAATACCAGGATTTAGAAAGGGAAAAGCTCCAAAAGAAGCAGTGATAAATGCAGCTAAAGAACAAATAAGTGAAGATGTTGCAGGAGAAGCAATTAATTCTAATTTTATGGAAATTATAGAAAAAGAAAAAATAGAACCAGTAAGTTATGTAAGAATCAAAGATATCAAATTAAATGATACTTTAGAAGTAGTATTTGATATAGATGTTTATCCAGAATTTGAAATAGGAAACTATAAAGGTTTAGAAGTTGCTAAAGAGGCTTTTGAATTAACTGATGATAAATTAAATGAAGAAATTGAAAGATTAGTAAATTCTAATTCTAAATTAGAAGAAGTTACAGATGAAGCTTATAAAGCTGAGTTAGGAGATACAGTAGATCTTGCATTTGAAGGATTTATAGATGGAGTTCCATTTGATGGTGGAAAAGCAGAATCACATTTGTTAAAATTAGGAAGCAAAAACTTTATAGATACATTTGAAGAACAATTAGTAGGATATGTAAAAGGACAAGAAGGGGAAGTTAATGTTAAGTTCCCTGAAGAATACCATGCAGAATCATTAGCAGGAAAACCAGCAGTGTTTAAAGTAAAAATAAATGCTATTAAAAAATTAGTAAAACCTGAATTAACTGATGAATTTGCTAAAACATTATCTTATGAATCAACTGAAGATTTAAGAACTAAAAAAGCAGAAGAAATAACAAAAAGAGAAAATGATAGAATAGAAAATGAATATATTGGAAAATTAATAGAAGAAATTTCTAAAAATACAACAGTAGAAATTCCAGTTTCTATGGTTAATGCTGAAATAGAAAATAGAATGAGAGAATTAGAATATCAATTATCAGCTCAAGGATTTAAGATAGATGATTATTTAAAAATGATGGGTGGAAATAAAGAAATGTTTGCTGCTCAAATAGCACCTTCAGCAGAAGCAAAAGTAAAAGCAGATTTAATACTTGCTAAAATTGCTAGATTAGAAAATTTAGAAGTAACTGAAGAAGAAACTGCAGCTAAAATGGAAGAAGTTGCAAAAATGTATGGAATGGATGTACCAAAATTAGAAGTAGAATTGAAAAAATACAATAATTTAGAAAACTTTAAAGCGTCATTGAAAACAGATTTAATGATGAAAAAATCAATAGATTTCGTAGTTAATAACGCAAAATAAAAGATATTTATTGAAATTTAGAAATGCTATGGTACACAGAATTTTTCTGTGTACCATATTTATAAAGAACTTCACTCAAGTTATTTGAGTAAGTAATAGGATATTTAATGGATTAAATATCATATTATTTAAAAAAGGAGGGATAATATGTTTAAAAATATTTATAATCCAACTGTAATAGATAATAATGGGAAATCAGAAAGAGCATATGATATATATTCAAGGTTATTAAAAGATAGAATTATATTTTTAGGAACTGCAATAGATGAAAATGTAGCTAATTCAATAATAGCACAGCTTTTATATTTAGAATCGGAAGATCCTGAAAAGGATATAATAATGTATATAAATAGTCCAGGAGGCAGTGTAACAGATGGATTGGCTATTTTTGATACTATGAATTATATAAAACCAGATGTACAAACTGTATGCGTGGGACAGGCAGCAAGTATGGGAGCATTCTTGTTGGCTGCTGGAACAAAAGGAAAAAGATATGCACTTGAAAATTCAAGAATAATGATACATCAACCATTGATATCAGGTGGATTAAGAGGGCAAGCAACAGATATTTCAATTCATGCTAATGAACTTTTAAAAATAAAAGATAAATTAGCAGAGATACTGGCTAAAAATACCGGAAAAACAAAGACTGAGATTTTAAATGATACAGAAAGAGATAACTATTTTAGTTCTGAAGAGGCAAAAGAATACGGACTTATAGATTCGGTATTTATTAGATAATAGATAGCTTTTAGAAAGGAGCAAACTATGGATAAATGTTCGTTTTGTGGTAGAAGCGAAAAAGAAGTTTTTAAATTATTTGCGGGAAATAATGGGGTTTTAATCTGTGATCATTGTGTTGAGAACTGCTATGATTTATTAGAAGGTTATGAAGAAGAAAATTATTTGCCAAATAAAGATATTTTAAAAGATATAAAACTTTTAAAACCAATGGAAATTAAAGAAAAATTAGATGACTATGTGATAGGTCAAGAAGAAGCAAAAAAAGTTTTATCAGTTGCTGTATATAATCACTACAAAAGAATTTTAAATGCAGAAGAAGACGAAGATGGAGTTGAATTACAAAAATCCAATGTTTTACTTATAGGTCCGACAGGTTCAGGGAAAACATTACTTGCACAAACATTAGCAAGAATATTGAGTGTACCATTTGCAATAGCCGATGCAACAACATTGACTGAAGCTGGATATGTTGGAGATGATGTTGAAAATGTTTTAGTAAGATTGATACAGGCTTGTGATTATGATATAGAAAGTGCTGAAAAAGGGATTATCTATATAGATGAATTTGATAAAATTGCAAGAAAGTCAGAAAATGTTTCTATAACAAGGGATGTTTCTGGTGAAGGAGTGCAACAAGCACTTTTAAAAATTATAGAAGGTACAAAATCTCAAGTTCCTCCACAAGGTGGAAGAAAACATCCAAATCAAGAGTTAATAGAAATTGATACTAAAAATATTTTATTTATTGTTGGTGGAGCCTTTGAGGGATTAGAAAAGTTAATAAAAGCCAGAACAAATAAAAAAGTTTTAGGTTTTGGTGCTGAAGTATCTAAAAAGGATGATACAGGGACAGAAGGAGAATTCTTCAAAAAAGTTTTACCAGAAGATTTAGTTAAGCAAGGAATAATACCTGAGCTTGTTGGAAGACTCCCAATAATATCAACTTTAGATAATTTAGATGAGCAAGCGATGATAAATATTTTAACTAAACCTAAAAATGCAATAGTGAAACAATATAAAAAACTATGTAAATTAGAAGGAGTTGAACTTGAGTTTACAGAAGAAGCTCTTGCAGAAATAGCGGCTCGTGCTTTAAAAAGAAAAATAGGTGCAAGAGGCTTAAGGGCAATAATAGAGCATACTATGTTAGAATTAATGTATGAGGTGCCATCTAAGAAAAATATAAGAAAAATAACTATTACTAAAGAAAGTATAGATGATTACAAAAAAGCAATAATTGAGTATAAGATTTAGCAACAAGGAGGAATTATGGCAAAGACACCTTTTTTACCAATAAGAGATTTGGTAATATTCCCTGGTGTAGTTACACCTATATATGTTGGAAGGGCAAATAGTATTGCTACTTTAGAGAAAGCAGTTACAAATAAAACTAAATTGGTGTTAGGACTACAAAAAGATCCAGCACAAGAGAATCCAACATTTAATGGAGATATATATGAAGTTGGAGTTTTAGCGAACATAGTACAAATAATAAAAATTCCAAATAACAATATAAAAGTTATAGTAGAGGCTGATAGCAGAATAAAAATAAAAAAAATAGAAACAATAGAAAATGAATACATGGCTGACTATGTTTTATTGAAAGAAACAGCAAATACAGGAGCAGAAACAGAGGCAATCTATCGAAAAGTGTTTTCAAGATTTGAAAAGTATGTGAGCATGATAGGGAAATTTTCATCTGAACTTATGCTTAACTTAAAAAATGTTGAAAATTTTTCAAATGGTTTTGATATAATGGCATCAAACTTAAATATTTCATCTGATAAAAAACAAGAATTATTAGAAATAACAAATGTAAAAGATAGAGGGTATAAAATTCTTGATAATATTATAGAGGAAATGGAAATAGCGTCACTTGAAAGAGTTATTGACGATAAAGTTAAAAATAAAATGAATGAGGCTCAAAGAGCATACTATTTAAAAGAAAAAATTTCTGTGATGAAAGAAGAACTTGGAGATTTTTCTCAAGATGATGATATTATAGAAATTGTAGAAAAATTAAATAATACAAAATTACCAATTAATGTCAAAGAAAAATTAGAAGTTGAAATAAAAAAACTATCAAAAATGCAACCATTTTCTGCAGAATCAACAGTTACAAGAAATTATATAGAAGCTGTTTTGGAATTACCATGGGATAAAACAACAGAAGATATTCTTGATTTGAAAAAAGCTTCAGAAATTTTAGAAAGAGATCACTATGGTTTAAAAGAAGCAAAAGAAAAAGTTTTAGATTACTTAGCTGTAAAAAAATTAAATCCTTCTATGAATGGTGTTATTTTATGTTTATCAGGACCTCCGGGAATAGGGAAAACCTCTCTTGTAAAATCAATAGCAGAATCTATGGGAAGAAAATTCGTAAGGGTTTCTTTAGGTGGAGTAAGAGATGAAGCTGAAATAAGAGGACATAGAAGAACTTATGTTGGATCTATGCCAGGTAAAATTATGAGAGCTATGAAAGAAGCAGGAACGAATAATCCGGTTATATTACTTGACGAAATAGACAAAATGTCTAATGATTTTAAAGGAGATCCAGCATCAGCAATGCTAGAAGTTTTAGATCCTGAACAAAATAAACATTTTGAAGATCATTATATTGACTTAGCATTTGATTTATCAAAAGTTTTCTTTGTGGCAACTGCAAATGATTTGAGAAATGTTTCAGCACCTCTTAGAGATAGAATGGAAATATTAAGTTTATCTTCTTATACAGAATTTGAAAAGACTCATATAGCAAAGAACTATTTATTAAAACAAGCTAAAAAAGAAAATGGACTAGATAAAATTGAAGTTAAAATTGCAGATAAAGTAATCTTTAAGTTAATAGATGAATACACAAGAGAAGCAGGAGTCAGAAATTTAAAAAGAGAAATAGTTAATATTTGTAGAAAGCTTGCAAGAGAAGTTGTTGAAAAAGAGATTAAGAAATTTAATATAAAAGCAAGTGATTTAGAGAAATATTTAGGAAAACCTAAATTTAGACCAGAAAAGACAAAGAAAGCAGTAGGAAAAATTGGAGTAGTTAATGGATTAGCTTGGACAGCGGTAGGAGGGGTTACTTTAGATGTTCAAGGTGTAGATGTAGCTGGAAAAGGTGAAATTACATTGACAGGAACTTTAGGTAATGTAATGAAAGAATCAGCTCAAGTTGCCATGACATATGTTAAAGCAAATTTAAAAAGATACACTCCAAAAGATGAAAATTTCTTTAAAGATAGAAATATACACTTACATTTTCCAGAAGGAGCAACACCAAAAGATGGACCTTCAGCAGGAATTACAATAACAACTGCAATCATATCTGTTCTTATGAATAGAAAAGTCAGACAGGATATAGCTATGACAGGAGAAATAACAATAACTGGAGAAGTTTTAGCTATTGGTGGAGTAAGAGAAAAGGTTATAGGGGCTCATAGAGCCGGAATTAAAGAAGTTATTTTACCAGAGGATAACAGAGTAGATACTGATGAAATTCCGGAAGAATTAAAATCTTCAATGACTATTCACTTTGCTAAAACTTATGATGATGTAGAAAAATTAGTATTTACAAAGTAGTTTTTCAAGAGCAGCAAGCTCTTGGATTACTATTCGTAAGGAGATTTTATGAAAATAAAAAAAGCAGATTTTGTTAAATCGGCAGTATATGAAAAAGATTACCCAGAGCAGTTAAATAAAAAAGAATTTGCCTTTGTAGGTAGATCTAATGTTGGAAAATCTTCATTGATAAATAGTTTAACATCTAGATTAAAACTTGCAAGAACAAGCAAAACCCCGGGAAGAACTCAGCTTATAAATTATTTTTTGATAAATGATGAATTTTATATAGTTGATTTACCGGGCTATGGTTTTGCAAAGGTTCCTAAGGAAATGAAAAAGCAATGGGGTCAAACTATGGAAAGGTATATAGCTAGCAAAAGAGATAAGTTGGTCTTTGTTTTGTTAGATATAAGAAGAATACCAAGTGAAGAAGATATTGAAATGTTAAAATGGTTGGAATATAATAATATGGATTATAAAATTATATTTACAAAGATTGACAAGCTCTCTAATAATGAAAAATTTAGACAATTAAAAGAAATTAGAACTAAGCTTGTATTTGAAAATGAGGATGTCTTTTTCCATTCATCATTGACACATAAAGGAAGAGAAGAAATTTTAGCTTTTATAGAACAGGAAGTTTTAAAATAAATTAGTCAATTTTGTAAGAGAAAAATATACTAAATTAAAAAATAAAGATAGGGAAGAGATTAATTATTATATTTGTAGAGTAAGAACTTGATGGAGGGAGAAAAAATGAGTGAATTAAATAAAACCTATTCACCAAATGAGATTGAAGAAAAATGGTATAAAGTTTGGGAAGATTCAAAATATTTTGCAGCTAGTTTAGATGAAAATAAAGAAAATTATTCAATAGTTATTCCACCGCCAAATGTAACAGGAATTTTACATATGGGTCACATCCTTAATAACTCAATTCAAGATACTTTAGTAAGATATAACAGAATGACTGGGAAAAATACTCTGTGGATGCCTGGCTGTGATCATGCTGGTATTGCGACACAAAATAAAGTAGAAAGAAAATTAAAAGAAGAAGGACTTACAAAAGAAGATATTGGTAGAGAAAAATTTATTGAAATGACATGGGATTGGAAAGAAAAATATGGTGGAATCATTACGAAACAATTAAGAAAGCTAGGAGCTTCTTTAGATTGGGATAGGGAACGATTCACTATGGATGAAGGGCTTTCTCATGCAGTTAGACAAATATTTGTCGATTTATATAATGATGGATTAATATATAAGGGTGAATATATGGTTAACTGGTGCTCTTCTTGCGGAACTGCACTTGCTGATGATGAAGTAAATCACGAAGAAAAAGACAGTCATTTATGGCATATAAAATATCCAGTAAAAGACTCAAATGAATATATAGTTATAGCAACATCAAGACCTGAAACAATGTTAGCCGATGTTGCGGTTGCGGTACATCCAGAAGATGAAAGATATAAGCATTTAATAGGAAAAACTTTAATTTTACCGCTAGTTGGTAGAGAAATTACAGTTATAGCTGATGACTATGTTGAAAAAGAATTTGGAACAGGAGCTTTGAAAATAACTCCTGCACATGACCCTAATGACTTTAATTTAGGGAAAAAGTATAATCTTCCAATAATAAATATGCTAACTCCGGATGGAAAAGTTGTAAATGATTATCCTAAATATGCTGGAATAGATAGATTTGAAGCTAGAAAAATAATTGAAAAAGATTTAGAAGAACAAGGTTTTCTAATAAAAAAAGAACATCTTCATCATGCTGTAGGAGAATGTTATAGATGTCAAACTGTTGTTGAACCAAGAATTTCTCAACAGTGGTTTGTAAAAATGCAACCTCTTGCAGAAAAAGCTCTTGAAGTTGTAAGAAATGGTGAAGTAAAAATTCTTCCAAAGAGAATGGAAAAAATTTATTATAACTGGCTTGAAAATATTAGAGATTGGTGTATTTCAAGACAAATTTGGTGGGGACATAGAATTCCAGCTTGGTATGGTCCAGATGGAAAAATGTTTGTGGCAATAGATGAAAATGAAGCAAAAGCTCAAGCAAAAGCTCACTATGGAAAAGATGTTGAGCTAAAGCAAGAAGAAGATGTTTTGGATACTTGGTTTTCATCAGCATTATGGCCGTTCTCAACAATGGGTTGGCCAAATAAAACAAAAGAATTAGAATTATTTTATCCAACTAATACATTGGTTACAGGTGCGGATATAATATTTTTCTGGGTAGCTAGAATGATAATGTTTGGTTTGTATGAACTAAAAGAAATCCCATTTAAAAATGTATTTTTCCATGGAATCGTAAGAGATGAGATTGGAAGAAAAATGTCAAAATCTTTAGGAAATTCTCCTGATCCTCTTGATTTAATAAAAGAATTTGGAGTAGATGCAATAAGGTTTTCTATGATTTATAATACTTCACAAGGGCAAGATGTTCGTTTCTCAACAGATTTACTTGGCATGGGTAGAAATTTTGCAAATAAAATATGGAATGTAGCTAGATTTGTGCTTATGAATTTAGAAGATTTTGATGTAACAACAGTTGATGAAACAAAACTTGATTATGAACTTGTTGATAGATGGATTATTTCTAGACTTAATAGGACTTCAAAAGAAGTAAAAGATTATTTAGAAAAATTTGAGCTTGATAACGCAGCTAAGTCAGTATATGAATTTTTAAGAGGAGATTTCTGCGATTGGTATGTTGAAATAGCAAAAATCAGACTATACAATAATGATGAGGATAAGAAAATATCTAAGTTAACTGCTCAATATATTCTTTGGAAAGTATTAGAAGAAGGAATGAGATTGCTTCATCCATTTATGCCATTCATAACAGAAGAAATTTGGCAAAAAGTAAAAATTTCCGGAGAAACAATCATGCTTGAAAAATATCCAGAATGTGAAGAAACTTTAGTTGATACACATTGTGAAATTTCATTTGAATATATAAAAGAACTTGTATCATCATTAAGAAATATAAGAGCAGATAAGGGAATATCACCAGCTAAACCTGCAAAAGTTGTAGTAATTACAAAAAATGATAAAGAATTAGATATTTTAGAAAATAATAAATTGTTTATTTCTAAATTAGCTAATTTAGAAAGTTTGGAGTATGGAAAAGATTTAGAAACTCCAGCTCAAAGTTCTTTGAAAGTAGCAGGAGATTCTTCAGTTTATATGATACTAACAGGACTTTTAAATTCTGAAGCTGAAATAAAAAAAATAAATGAACAGATAGCTAAACTTGAAAAAGAATTAGAGCCTGTAAATAGAAAATTATCTGATGAAAAGTTTACTTCTAAAGCTCCACAACATATAATTGATAGAGAGCTTAGAATTCAAAAAGAATACTTAGATAAGATAGAGAAATTACAAGAAAGTTTAAAAAACTTTCAATAAAAATATATTTCTATAATTGAAAAGAGCTACCAATTTGGTAGCTCTTTTTGCTATTAGAATGCAGGAACAACTGCACCATTATATTTTTCATTTATAAATTTTTTCACTTTTTCAGTATGTAAAGCTTTTATTAACTTTTGTATATCTTCATTTTTTTCACTTCCAGCTTTTACAACAATGATATTAGCATAAGGTGATTCTTTTCCTTCAACTAAGATTGCATCTTTAGATGTATTAAGTCCAGCTTCTAATGCATAGTTGCTATTGATAACAGCAGCAGAAACATCTCTTAAAACTCTAGGTAATTGAGGAGCTTCCACAGGTTTAAATTTCAAATTTTTAGGGTTTTTTACTATATCAAATTCAGTTGCGTATAAGTTTGTAGGATCTTTTAAAGTAATAACTCCATTATTATGTAATAAAATTAAAGCTCTTCCTCCATTTGAAGGATCACTAGGAATTGCAACTACATCACCTTTCTTTAAATCATTTACAGATTTGACTTTTTTTGAATATAGCCCTAATGGTTCAACATGAGTATTTGCAACTACCGATAATTTTAAATTTCTTTCGGCAGCAAACTTATCTAAATATGGTTTATGTTGAAAGAAATTAGCATCGATTTCACCATCAGCCAAAGCCAAGTTTGGAGTTACATAGTCTGACATTTCAACTACTTTTAAATCTACTCCATTAGCTTTTAAATCAGGTTTAACAAACTCTAAAAGTTCTGCATGAGGTACAGGTGATGCACCTACTTTTAATGTTCCTGCAAATGCTCCAAATGATAATGCTAAAAATGTACTTAATCCTAATAATATTTTTTTCATATTTAATCCTCCTAATTTTTTATTTTTAATGGGACACAGATTTTAACTGTGTATCTTTTTACAAATTTAATTTTTTACTTCTATTTTTAATATCTTGAACTTGTAGAAGCAAACTTTATTTTCCTATTTTCTTTTGTCTTTTATTAACGATATAATTTCCAGTAGATTGAATTATTTGAACTAAAATTATTATGATAATTATTGCATAAATCATTACATCTAATTTAAATCTCAAATAACCATATCTAATTGCAAGATCTCCTAAACCACCTGCTCCAATAGTTCCTGCCATAGCTGAATATCCAATTAAACTTATTATAGTTACAGTAATTCCATGAGCTAAGCTCGCAAAACATTCAGGAATCATAACCTTAAAAATTATAGTCCAGTTATTGGCACCCATGCTTTGACTTGCTTCAATAAGACCTGAATCAATTTCAAGTAAAGCTCCTTCAACTATTCTAGCAACAAATGGTGCTGCAGCAATAGATAGTGGAACTATGGCGGCAGTTGCCCCTATTGTTGTCCCTACAACAAATCTTGATAGTGGAAATAGAACTATCATAAGAATTATAAATGGAAATGATCTAAGCATATTTATAATAACTTGTAAAATAGAATTAAATTTTTTCATTTCATAAATATTTCCTTCTCTAGTGATTACTAGTAGAATTCCTATTGGAAATCCTAGAACTAAAGAGAATATTGTTGAAAATAAAACCATATATAATGTTTCTAAAGTTGAAGTACTAAGCATACTAATTACCATCATATATCACCTCTACTATTACATCTCCTTCTCTTATAATGAGTTCAATAGCTCTTTCTTGAGCTTCTATACTTCCAGATAGTTCTAAAAATAAATGTCCAATTTTCATTGTAGACAATTTATCAATAGATCCTCCTAAAATGGATACATCAATTCCATATTCTTTAATAACCCTTGAAATAATTGGTTCTTGAGCAGAACTACCTAAAAATTTAACATTGATTATGTATTTCCCTTTATTTTTAAAATATTCAAATTCAACTTCATCTTGAATATGAGCTATCAATTCTTTAGTTATATCAGCTTTAGGTTCTGTAAGAATATGGTGAATACCACCAACCTCAACAATTTCTCCTTCAGACATTATAGCTACTTTATTACAAATTTCTTTTACAACTTCCATTTGATGAGTAATCATGACCACAGTTAAACCAAATTTTGCTTGAATTTCTTTTAACAATGTCAAAATTGATTTTGTAGTTTTAGGATCTAGAGCTGAAGTTGCCTCATCTGATAAAAGTATATCAGGATTATTAGCAAGAGCTCTAGCGATAGAAACCCTCTGTTTTTGACCGCCTGAGAGTTGACTGGGATAGTATTTTGCTTTATCTTCCAAACCAACTATTTCTAAAAGTTCAGCAACTCTTTTAGCTATATCTTTTTTATTCCAATTTGCTATTTCCAAAGAAAAAGCAATATTTTCTTCGACTGTTTTTGAAGACAAAAGATTGAAGTGTTGGAAAATCATTCCAATTTTTTTTCTTCTGTTCAAAAGTTCAGTTTTAGAAAGTGCTAAAATATTTTCATTATTTATAAAAATTTCACCACTTGTTGGCTCCTCTAATCTATTGATAAGTCTGATAAGTGAAGATTTTCCGGCTCCACTAAGACCTATTATTCCAAAAATATCGCCTTTCTCTATTTTTAAATTTACATTTTTTACGGCATGTAAACCATTGGAATAGACTTTATTGATATTTTTTAAAGTAATCATTTTATCTCCTTTTGTATTGATAGTTTCTTATTAATATGTTGCAATAACTCCACCATCATATTTTTCGTTTATGAATTTTTTTAATTTTTCACTTCTCAATATTTTAAAGAATTTTTTTACATCTTCTCTATTCTCATCTCCCGTTCTTACTGTAACAACATTTGCGTAAGGAGATTTCTCATCTTCTCTTACAAGACCATTTTTTACTGGGTTAAGTCCATTTTGTATAGCAAAATTTCCAGGTATAATTGCAGAATCAACATCTTTTAGAACTCTTGGAAGTTGAGGAGCTTCTACCAATTTAAATTTTAATTTTTTTGGATTTTCTACAACATCAAATTCTGTTGCAAACCAGTCATTAGGATTTTTTAACTTAATAACTCCATTTAAGTGTAAAAGAATTAAAGATCTTCCTAGATTAGATGGATCATTTGGTATAGCAACTGTTGCTCCTTTAGGTAAATCATTAACAGATTTATATTTATTGGAATAAAGAGCCAGTGGTGCAATATGGACAGTTCCTAATGAAGTAAGTTTTAATTTTCTTTCTTCAGAGAATTTTTTTAAATAGGGAACATGTTGAAAATAATTGGCGTCTACTTCTTTTTCAGCCAGAGCTATGTTAGGAACTACATAGTCATTAAACTCAACTATTTCAAGATCAATTCCTTCTTTTTTTAGATCTTCTTTGATTAATTCCAAAAATGCAGTGTGTGGTACAGGTGTAACTGCCACCTTAAATGTTTTTGAATAGACTGCTACAGATAAAACAAATAAAAATAATGCCGAAAAAACTTTTTTCATAAAATTTACCTCCTAAAAAATTTTAGCAAAAATTAATTCTGAAATAACCTAGAAGTGAATTTTAATTCTTAGTTATAGAATAAAAAAATCTCCATACTTGTGTATGGAGATAGATTCATTTCTTTTACCTCCATCTAGTCTGGAATTAGCACCACGCTATAAAAATAGTAGGTTGCTGAAACATCATAGGGCCAGTCCCTCAGTTTCTCTGGATGGTTATTTATTTTTAATTTTTGATATTGGCTCAGTATACAATGTTTTTTATAAACTGTCAACAAAAATTTTATGATTTTTTTAGTCAACTTTTTTTCTTTTAATAGCAATAAAAAAGTTATGTACTACTCATTTGAAAATATAATTTTTATTGTATTTATTAGATTACTAATAAAAAAATAATAGGGGTAGTTTTAGGGGTTCAAGGGCAAGCATAGAATTCCAATGTTTTATGAAAAATATTGAGGCTTACATAATGAACCTTAACAAGAATTTTTATTTTTTCAGAGTCAATTTTTGAAGATAGTTTAATAAATCTTTAAATCGCTGTAGTGGTAGGAGTTGACTGTCGAGGTCGGGTTTTTTATAAAATTTCATATTTTGTATTTAAAAAGTACATTCATAGGAAAAAAATATAAAAAAATTAAAAAAAAAGTTCTAAAAATGAAAAAATATTAAAAATATTGACGCTAAAACTTAAAAGTAATAGAATATGTTCACGAGAACATATGTTCCCGTGAACATATTTTAAAATTGTAATTGAGGAGGAGAGTATGAATAAAAAAATTATTGGTATTTTAGTACTTGCAAGTTCAATTTTAATGGGATGTAGTTCTGCTAAAACTTTATCAAAAATTGATGATGGTAAAGTAGTTTGGAATTACGCTGGAAGCTTGCCAGCACAAAAAGGTTTTGAAAAAAATGCTGGAGTAGCTGGACTTTTACAAGGAACAATAGAAAAATATATTGTTATTGGTGGAGGAGCAAATTTTCCGGAAGCTTTAGAAAAGGGCGGGAAAAAAGTAACTCATAAAGATTTATATTTACTTGAAGAAAAAAATGGAAAATTAGAAACAATAGATCAAATACAACTTGAATATAGCTTTGGTTATGGAGCATCAGTAAGTATTGCAGATGAAAATGCTATTTATTATTTAGGTGGAAGCCCAGAAGCAGATCATATGAGAGATATATTAAAAGTTAAGATTGTAGATAAAAAATTAAATACTGAAATAGTTGGGAAACTACCTTTAGGTTTTGAAAATGGTGTGGCACAATACAGAGATGGAAAAATTTACTATGGTGTTGGGAAAATTGAAAATGCTGAAGGGAAATTAGTAAACGGGAATCAATTTTTTGTGTATGATATAAAAGAAAATTCAGTTAAAGAATTAGCTAAATTTCCTGGAGAAGCAAGACAACAAACTGTTGGAAAAATTTTAAATGATAAATTTTATGTTTTCAGTGGAGGTTCTAATGTTTCGTATGTAGACGGCTATGCATATAATTTTGAAGAAGATACATGGGAAAAAGTTGGAGATGTGGTAGTTGATGGAGAGAAAATTTTACTTTTAGGTGCTAATTCTCTTAAAATTGCAAAAGATAAGATGTTAGTAATTGGAGGTTTTAATTATCAATTGTGGAATGATGCAAACTACTACTTGGGAACTTTAAAAGATGAAGAGTTAAAAGAATATAAGGCTAACTATTTTGGGGCAGAACCAAATTGGTATGGATGGAATAGAAAAATTTTAATTTACAATGCTAGTGATGATACTTGGAAATCAATAGGAGAAGTACCATTTGATGCTCCATGTGGTGCAGCATTATTGAATATAGGAGATAATATTTATTCAATAAATGGAGAAATTAAACCTGGTGTAAGAACAGATAGAATGTATAAAGGAATAATTATAAGATAGGAAATAGAATGGAGTAAATATATGGTTACCCAAAAAGAAATAGCACAAATACTAGGAATTAGTAGAACCACAGTAGCAAGAGCAATAAATGGAAAAGGTTATGTAAAAAAAGAAACAAAAGAAAAAATTTTACAGATGGTTGCAGAAAAAAAATATCAAAAAAATTTTTTTGGAAGTTCTTTATCCAGTAAAAAAAAGAAAGTTTTTAGCTTTATGGTCAGTTCAAAAAATGCTTACTATACTGAACAAATAATAGCTGGAGTTAGAGATGCGAGAGATGAGTATAAATATAGCAATATTGAACTTCATGAGATAATAACAGATATAAATTTGGCGGATAAACAAATAGAAAAACTTAAAGAAATTTTAGAAGTCGAAGAGCAGATAGATGGGATTATTATAATTCCATTGGATAGAGAAAAAGTTTATGAAATTTTAAAACCTCATTTAAAAAAAATTAAAGTTGTTTCACTGGGTATAAAATTGAATAAATCTATTTCACATGTTGGCCCAGATTACACTAACCAAGGAAGAATAGCAGCTGGAATTTTATCTAAAATTTTAAATAAAGGGGAGAAAGTACTCGTTTTAGATAATGGTGATGACAATATTTCTTCTAAATATTACTTAAAAGGCTTTTTAAAGCATATTAAATCATATGGATTTGACGTGTTAGGGCCATTTAAAACAATGGGAATTAAAGCTAGCTTAGCTTTTTTAAATGAGATTGAAAAAGAAAAAGAGTTCTCAGCAATTTATATAAACAGGTATGCACAAGATATCTTAAAAAAAATGCCAGTCGAAAGAATAAAAAATAAAAAAATTGTAACAAATGGAATGGGTAAGAGAATAAGAGAACTAATAGAATCAGGTATTGTAGCGGCGACAGTTACAGAAGATATATATCAAACTGGTTATACGGCAGGGCAGATGATATTTGATATTTTATGTAAAAATGTAAAAGAAATAAAGGATATAGTATCAGAAGCTAAAATATATTTTTTAGAGAATTTAAAGTAACAAATTTTTATAAAATTTTAAATTTAGGAGGAAGTTTATGAAAAAAATGAATTTATTAAAAATGGGAATTTTATTTGGAGTTATGACAACATCAGCTTTTGCAGCAAAATATAACTTGAAGATGGGAATGACTGCTGGAACATCTCAAAATGAGTATAAGGCAGCAGAAGTATTTGCTAAGGAATTAAAAGAAAGATCAAAAGGAGAAATAGAATTGAAATTATATCCAAATGCACAACTTGCAAAGGATGACCTAGCTTCTATTCAACAATTAGAAGATGGTGTTTTAGATTTCACTTTTTCTGAAACAGGAAGAATGTCAACTTTTTTCCCAGAAGCAGAAGTATATACTCTACCTTATATGATAAAAGATTATGATCATATTGTTAGAGCACTTAATAATACAGATTTTGGAAAAAATTTAAAGAAAAAAATGTCTGATAAAAAAGGAATTACAGTTTTAGCACAAGCATATAATGGAACAAGACAAACTACATCTAACAGAATTATAAACAAAATGGCAGATATGAAAGGTTTAAAATTTAGAGTTCCTGGAGCAGCTGCAAATCAAGCATTCGCTAAATATGTTGGAGCATCTCCTACAACTATGGCATTTTCAGAAGTATACTTAGCTTTACAAACTAATGCTATAGATGCTCAAGAAAATCCTTTATCTACAATAAAAGCACAAAAATTTTATGAAGTTCAAAAATATTTAACAATGACTAATCATATATTAAATGACCAATTGTATTTAGTAAGTAATATGACTATGGAAGAACTTCCAGAAAATTTACAAAAAGTTGTTAAAGAAGCAGCAGAAGTAGCTGCAAAATATCATACAAAATTATTTATGGATGAAGAAGCAAGTGCAAAAGAATTTTTCAAAAAAAATGGTGTAACTATTACAGAACCTAAATTAGATGAGTTTAAAACTGCAATGCAACCTTTCTATAATGAATATACTAAAAAGAATGGAAAAATTGGAGAAGATGCTATAAAAGCAATAGATTCGGTAAGATAATTATTTATTTTTGAAAGTGGGTAAAAGAATATGAAAGCATTTAATAAAATAGAAGAATGGATAGGTGGAAGCTTATTTATCAGCATGTTTATCATTTTGATAATGCAAATTTTTTCAAGACAAATTTTAGACAGACCACTTATGTGGAGTGAAGAACTAGCAAGATTCATATTTATTTATGTGGGTATGTTGGGTGTGAGTATTGGAATTAGAAATCAACAACATATATTTATAGATTTTTTGTATAATAAGTTTCCTAAAAATATGCAAAAATCTGTGTTTACAATAATTCAATTTATAATAATGAGTTCAATAATATTTTTCTTATATTTTGGAATCTTTTTATTTAAGAAAAAAGCAGAAATAGAAATAGTTACTTTAGGTATTTCAATGAAGTGGATGTATCTAGCACTTCCACTTATTTCTTTATTAATGCTTGTGAGATTTTACCAAGCCTATGTTGAAAATTATAATGAAAATAGAGTTTGTATAAAACCAGTAATTATTTTAGCTATTACAATTATTCTGGTGGTAATTGTTTTATTAAAACCAGAACTTTTAAAAATACTTAAATTATCTGAATATTTTGATTTAGGTGAAACCGTTGTGTATTATGTTTTAATAATATGGTTGGTGCTAATCTTTTTTGGAGTACCTGTTGGATGGTCATTGCTTGCGGCAAGTATAGTTTATTTTGCTTTGACTAGATGGAGAGTAGTTTATTCTGCATCTGATAAGTTAGTATATAGCTTAGATAGTTTTAGTTTACTTAGTGTTCCATTCTTTATATTAACCGGAATATTAATGAATGGGGCTGGAATAACTGAAAGAATCTTTAATTTTGCTAAAGCAATGTTAGGACATTATACAGGAGGAATGGGGCATGTAAATGTTGCAGCGAGTCTAATCTTTTCTGGAATGTCAGGATCTGCAATAGCTGATGCTGGAGGATTGGGACAGTTAGAAATAAAAGCTATGAGAGATGAAGGTTATGATGATGACATATGCGGAGGAATAACTGCAGCTTCTTGTATTATAGGGCCGTTAGTACCTCCTAGTATTTCCATGATTATTTACGGAGTAATTGCAAATCAATCAATAGCAAAATTATTTTTGGCAGGTTTTATACCAGGATTTCTAACAACAATAGCACTTATGGTGATGAATTACTTTGTATGTAAAAAAAGAGGATACAAAAAAGCTGCTAAAGCAACAGCAGGTGAAAGATGGAAAGCTTTTAAAGATTCTTTTTGGGCACTTTTAACACCATTTTTAATTATAGGCGGAATATTTTCAGGAATGTTTACTCCAACAGAAGCGGCAGTTATAGCAACTTTATATTCAGTATTCTTAGGGGCAGTTATATATAAAGAGCTAACTTTAAAGTCTTTCTTTAAACATGCAGTTGAAGCTGTATCTATAAGTGGAGTTACTTGCCTTATGATAATGACAGTTACTTTCTTTGGAGATGTTATTGCCAGAGAACAAGTGGCTATGAGAATAGCAGAAACTTTTATGAAATATGCACATTCACCACTTATGGTTCTTATAATGATTAATGCATTGCTTCTATTCTTGGGAATGTTTATAGATGCTTTAGCACTACAATTTTTAGTGTTGCCTATGTTAATACCTGTGGCAGAACAAGTTGGAATAGATATGGTATTTTTTGGAGTTATGACAACACTTAATATGATGATAGGAATATTGACTCCACCTATGGGTATGGCATTATTTGTGGTTGCACAAGTTGGTAAGATGAGTGTTAGTACAGTTACTAAAGGGGTAGTTCCATTTTTATTACCAATTTTTATAACTTTGGTAACAATAACAGCATTTCCACAAATAGTAATATTTTTACCTAATTTGATAATGGGAAGATAAATAAAAAAGAGCTGTTGCTAATCTAATAATTTATTATTAGTATGCAACAGCTCCTAACAAGTTAAGGAGAAGATTATGAAAGTTTTGGCCATTGATATTGGTGGAACTATGATCAAATATGGATTAGTTACAGTAAATGGGGAAATAATAGAAAATTCTGAAATTGAAACAGAGGCTCATAGAGGGTTAAATAATATTTTAGAGAAAATAGATAATATTAAAAAAAAATATAGTGGTACGGACTTATTGGGACTAGCAATTTCAGGAACAGGTCAAATAAATGGAGAAATAGGAAAAATTATTGGTGGAAATCCTATTATACCAAATTGGATAGGAACAAATCTTGTTGAAATTTTAGAAAAAAAATATAAGTTTCCAGTAATATTAGAAAATGATGTCAATTGTGCTGCTCTTGGAGAAAAATGGAAAGGTGCAGGGAAAGAATTAACAAATTTTATTTGTATTACAATAGGAACAGGAATAGGTGGAGGTATTATTTTAAATAATGAACTATTTCGTGGAGAAAATTTTGTAGCGGGAGAATTTGGACATATTTTAATACCAAAAGGTGAGTATGAACAATTTGCAGCAACAACTGCTCTTGTTAGAATGGTAAAAGAAAGAACAGGAAAAATATTAAATGGAAAAGAAATTTTTGCTTTTGAAAAAGAAGGTAATGAAGAATACAAACAGATAATAGATGAGTGGATAGAAAATATAACAGATGGATTATCAAATATTGTATATTCATTTAATCCAGCTAATATAATTTTAGGTGGAGGAGTAACAAAACAAGGTACTCATTTTTTAGAAAGAATAAGAAAGAGTTTAGATAAAAAAATTTCAATAAAATTTAAAGAGAATTTAAAATTAAGCTTTGCCAAATTGGGGAACAATTCAGGGATGCTAGGAGCAACATACTTACTTTTAAACAAAATAAATAGATTAGAGGGATGAAAATGATATACGGAGAAATAAAAGATATCCAGATATACAAAGGCTTATCAAAAAAATTAGATAGGGCAATAGATTTTATATTTTCTGGGGATTATAAAAAAGCTAAAATCGGTAAAAATGAAATTGATGGAAATACCATTTATTTTAATTGTCCAGAGAAACCTATGACTAAAGATAAAAATGGGCTTGAACTGGAATACCATAAAAAATATATAGATATTCATATAGTACTTGAGGGAGAAGAATCAATAGGCTATGCTCCATTTAATGACTGTATTGAAACGAAAAAATTTGATGTGGAAAATGATTATGCTTTAATGAAAGGAGAAATAAAAACTGAATTCTATTTGAATCCAGAAAAATTTTTGGTCATATTTCCATATGAACCACATATAGCACTTTTAAAAGTTAAAGAAACAAAAGAAATAAAAAAAGTTATTTTTAAAGTAGAAATATAGAATAAAAAGAGAAAGTAGGAGGAGAAATGAAAGGAATATATTCAGCACTTATGGTGCCTTACAATGAGGATGGAACAATAAATGAAAAAGGATTAAGAGAAATAGTTAGACACAATATTGATAATATGAAAGTAGATGGACTTTATGTTGGTGGAAGTACAGGAGAAAATTTTATGATTTCTACTGATGAAAAGAAAAGAGTTTTTGAAATTGCAATAGATGAAGCTAAAGATAAAGTTCATTTAATAGCACAAGTTGGAAGTGTCAATTTATATGAAGCAGTTGAATTAGGAAAATATGCAACAAAACTAGGATATAAATGTTTGTCTGCAGTAACACCATTCTACTATAAATTTGATTTTTCAGAAATAAAAGATTATTATGAAACAATAGTAAGAGAAACAGGAAATAATATGGTTGTTTACTCTATTCCATTTTTAACAGGAGTAAATATGAATATTTCTCAATTTGAAGAGTTATTTAAAAATGAAAAAATAATAGGGGTAAAATTTACAGCAGGAGATTTCTATTTATTAGAAAGAATGAGAAAAGCTTTTCCCAATAAATTAATTTATGCGGGATTTGATGAAATGTTACTTCCGGCAGTAGTTATGGGAGTAGATGGGGCAATAGGAAGTACATACAATGTTAATGGAGCAAGAGCAAAACAAATTTTTGACTTAGCTAAACAAGGAAAAGTAAAAGAAGCATTGGCAATTCAAAATGTTACAAATGATTTAATAGAAGGAATTTTATCTAATGGTCTTTATCAAACAATCAAAGAAATAATGAAACTTCAAGGAGTTGATGCAGGATATTGTAGAAAACCGATGAAAAGAATTTCTGAAAAGCAAGTGGAGTTTGCAAAAGAACTATACAATAAATTTTTAAAATAGTATACTCTATGAATCTGTTTGATTATTAGAATTTTAAAATATTTTAGAGTCATAGCATGGGTTCTATGTACTCATAAAAGGAAACAACTAAATTCATTTACGTTAAAAACTAAAAAAAATGAGGAAAATATGAAAGAAGATTTAAAAAAAATAAAAGGAAAATTGGTGGTATCTTGTCAAGCTTTGGAAGATGAGCCTCTACATAGCTCATACATTATGGGAAGAATGGCATATGCAGCTTTTGTTGGTGGAGCAGCAGGAATAAGAGCAAACACTGTACAAGATATTAAAGAAATTAAAAAAAATGTAAACTTACCTATAATTGGAATTATAAAAAAAGTTTATGGGGATTGTAATGTATATATTACACCGACATATAAGGAAGTTGAAGAACTTATTCAAGAAGGTGTCGACATCATAGCTATTGATGGAACATTGAGAAAAAGACCTGATAATAAAGAATTAAAAGTTTTAATAAAAGAAATAAAAGAAAAATATCCGAATCAACTTTTAATGGCAGATATTTCTTCAGCTGAAGAAGCATTACATGCACAAGATATAGGATTTGATATAGTGGGAACAACATTGGTTGGCTATACAGATTATACAAAAGGAAACGATCCTTTAATTGAATTGGAAAAAGTTATTAAAGTTGTAAACATACCAGTTATAGCTGAAGGAAATATTGATACACCTGTTAAAGCAAAAAAGGCTTTAGATTTAGGAGCTTTTGCAGTTGTTGTAGGTGGAGCAATAACAAGACCACAACAAATTACAAAAAAATTTGTTGATGAAATGTCTAAGTAAAAAATTGTGAATAAATAATGTTAATTAAATTTTAAAGAGGCAGTCTGTTAAATACTGCCTTTTTATATTTTTAAATATCGGCTGTTATATTTTTAGTATATGTTTTTGTAAGCATATATGATATAATTATTTAATGTATTTATATTTATTTTTTAAAGAGGGAATTTATGAGTTTTAAATTACTAGAAAAATTAAATGATAAACAAAGAGAAGCAGCTGCACAAGTTGATGGCTCAATTTTGATACTTGCGGGGGCAGGTTCTGGAAAAACAAGAACAATAACATATAGAATAGCAAATATGATAGAAAATGTTGGAATAAATCCATATAGTATTTTGGCAGTAACATTTACAAATAAAGCAGCCAAAGAAATGAGAGAAAGAGTTGAAAGTTTGATAGGAGAAGAGGCAAAAAAATGTACAATTTCTACTTTCCATTCTTTTGGTGTCAAACTTTTAAGAATGTATGCTAAAGAATTGGGATATGATTCAAATTTTACTATCTATGATGGTGATGATCAAAAAAGAATTGTAAAAACTATTTTAAAAGAGTATGGTTTGGAAAAAATAAATGATAGAGAGATAGCTTCTTTAATTTCCAAGATAAAAGAAGAAGATTTATCAGTAAAAGAATACGAATATATAAATAAAAATTTTGCAGAGATATATGAAAAATATAACAGAAATTTAAAATCTAATAATGCTATGGATTTTTCTGATATACTTGTAAACACTTATAATTTATTAAAATTGCCACATATTTTAGAGAGAATCCAAGATAAATATAAATATGTTATGATAGATGAATACCAAGACACAAATAATTTACAGTATAAAATTATAGATTTGATAGCTAAAAAGAATCTGAATCTTTGTGTTGTTGGAGATGAAAATCAAAGTATATATGGCTTTAGAGGAGCTAATATTTCTAATATATTAAATTTTGAGAAAAATTATTCAAATTCAAAAATTATAAAACTTGAGGAAAATTATAGATCAACATCAGTAATATTGGAAGCAGCCAATGAAGTTATAAAAAATAATAAATCTTCTAAAGATAAAAAATTGTGGACTCAAAATGAAAATGGAGAATTAATACAAATCCTTGAATGTGATAATGGAAGAGATGAAGTAAATAAAATTATAGATATAATAAGAGAAGAGCATTCAAAAGGAGTGCCGTATAGGGATATTACTATACTTTATAGAACAAATGCTCAATCGAGAATATTTGAGGAAGGTTTTTTGAGATATAATATACCTCATAAAGTTTTTGGTGGGATAAGTTTCTATGCAAGAGCGGAAATAAAAGATATAGTGGCATATTTATCTGTAATAGCAAATCCTAAGGACGAACTGAATTTAACAAGGATTTTAAATGTACCTAAGAGAAAACTAGGAGATAAGGGTTTAGAGAAAATTGTTGAATTTGCAAGAGAAAATAAATTAAGTTTACTTGAAAGTTTGAATTATATAAATGACATAGCTGGATTAAACAGTGTAACAAAAGAAAAGTTAATGGAACTTTATAATATAATTAAAGATTATCAAGAAATGGTTTCGTATGAAACTACCTCAGAAATCGTCAATGGTTTGCTAGAAAAGATAGGTTATCTTGATTATGTCCAAGAAAATTATGATAATTATGAAACAAGATTAGAAAATATAGATGAATTTAAAAATTCTATTTTAGAGCTTGAAAATATTGTTGGAGATCTGAGGTTAAATGAGTATTTGGAAAATATTTCTCTTGTGAGTGCAACAGATGATCTCGAAGAGTCAAATGACTATGTAAAGTTAATGACAATTCATAACTCAAAAGGATTAGAATTCCCAATTGTCTTTATTGTTGGCTTTGAAAATGAAATTTTTCCTGGAAATAAAGCCTTGAATGATGATAATGAATTGGAAGAAGAAAGAAGACTTTGCTATGTTGCGATAACAAGAGCGGAGAAAAAGCTTTATTTAAGTTATTCACATTTGAGGTTTATCTATGGAGTGGATAAATTGATGACAAAGTCAATATTTTTAAAAGAAATTCCAACTAAACTATATGAAGAAAAATTTAATAAAACTCAAGGCTTTAATGTATCATCTTTATATAGTGAAAAATATACTGAAAAAGAAGAGAAATTTAGCTTTAAAAAGAAAATAGAAATAGATTCAAAAAATATGATACCTAGTTCGACTTCTAAGTCAGAAATTATTAGTAAACTTGGTTTTAAAGTCGGAGATAGAGTTAAACATAAAAAGTTTGGTTTAGGTGTAGTAAGAGAAATAACGGATAAGAAAATGGTTGTCCAATTTGTCGATGGAAATAGAGATATAGCTAATATAATAGCTGATAAATTTTTAACTAAAGTAGATTAATCTTGCTTGATTTGACAAGGGCTTGGTCTGATACAATTAATATAAAATGATTTTAAAAGTATTAGAGGTGAAGACAATGTACCTCTTAAGGATAGGTTCTTGTATTAAAATTAAAATAGAAAGGATATTATGAAGAGAAGAACATTAAAAAATGAAATTACTCATGATGGCATAGGATTACATAAGGGAGAAATTATCAACTTGAAATTAATTCCAACTAAATCTGGAGGAATAATATTTAAAAGGGTTGATTTGGAAGCTGGAAAAAATGAAATTTTATTAAACCCGAATAATACTTTTGATTTGACAAGAGGAACTAATTTAAAAAATGAGTATGGAGCGGCTGTATATACAATAGAACATTTTATGTCAGCTCTTTATGTTAAAGGTATTACAGACTTAATTGTGGAATTAAATGGAAATGAGTTACCTATCTGTGATGGAAGCACAATTAAATTTATAGAGCTTATAGAAGAAGCTGGTATTCTTGAATTAGAAGAAGAAGTAAGTGAAGTAGTTGTAAGGGAACCGATATATCTTTCAAAAGGAGATAAACATGTCATAGCTTTACCTTATGATGGATATAAATTAACATATACAATAAAATTTGACCATACATTTTTAAAATCGCAACTTGCTGAATTTGAAATAACTGAAGAGAATTACAAAAAAGAAATTGCACCAGCAAGAACCTTCTGTTTTGACTATGAGATAGAATATTTGAAAAAGAATAATTTAGCTCTTGGCGGAAGTTTAGAGAATGCAATTGTAATAAAAAAGGATGGAGTTCTAAATTCAGAAGGTTTAAGATTTGAAGATGAATTTGTAAGACATAAAATGCTTGATATAATAGGTGATTTAAAAATATTAAATAGACCGATAAAAGCCCATATTATTGCAGTTAAAGCAGGACATCTTATAGATGTTGAATTCGCTCAACTTTTAGCAAAAATAAATTAAAAATAAAATATTAAAAATTTTAAAAAGATTTAGGAGGAATAAAATACAATGCTAGATGTTTTAGAAATAATGGAAAGAATACCACATAGATACCCTTTTTTATTGGTAGATAGAATAATAGAGATAAGTAAAGAGAATCAATCTATAAAAGGTAAAAAAAATGTGACAATAAATGAGGAGTTTTTTAATGGTCATTTCCCAGGACATCCAATAATGCCTGGAGTTTTGATAGTTGAAGGAATGGCACAATGTTTGGGAGTATATGTATTAGAAGGTGTAGAAGGAAAAGTTCCATATTTTGTCGGTATTGATGAAGCTAAATTCAAACTACCTGTAAAACCCGGAGATACTGTAATATATGATGTGAAAGTAGATAAAATAAAAAGAAACTTTGTAAAAGCAAGTGGAAAAGCTTATGTAGATGATAAGGTTGTAGCAGAAGCGAGCTTCACTTTCTGCATAACAGACAAATAAAGTATAGGGAGGAAAAAATGGTAGAAATACATAGCACAGCTATTGTAGAAGAAGGAGCCATTTTAGAAGAAGGAGTAAAAATAGGTCCTTATTGCATAGTTGGGAAAGATGTGATAATAAAAAAAGGAACAGTTTTACAATCTCATGTGGTTGTAGAAGGAATAACGGAAATAGGCGAAAATAACACTATATATTCTTTTGTTTCCATTGGGAAAGCTAATCAAGACTTGAAATATAAAAATGAACCAACAAAGACAATAATTGGTTCTAACAACTCCATCAGAGAATTTGTTACTATCCATAGAGGAACAGATGATAGATGGGAAACAAGAATAGGAAATAATAACTTACTTATGGCCTATGTTCATATAGCACATGATGTAATTGTTGGAGATGGATGTATTTTAGCTAATAATGTTACTCTTGCAGGTCATGTAGTTGTTGATAGTTTTGCAATAATAGGTGGATTAACACCAGTACATCAATTTACAAGAATAGGTTCATATTGTATGGTAGGTGGAGCAAGTGCCGTAAATCAAGATATTTGTCCTTTTGTATTAGCTGAAGGTAATAAAGCTGTAGTAAGAGGTCTTAATAGTGTAGGACTTAGAAGAAGAGGATTTACGGATGAAGATATGTCTAATTTAAAAAAGGCCTATAAGATTTTATTTAGACAAAGTATGCCTTTAAAAGAAGCTTTAGAAGAATTAGAGAAGAATTTTTCTGAAGATAAGAATATTATGTATCTAGTGGATTTTATAAAAAATAGTAATAGGGGGATAACTAGATAATGGATAAAATAGGAGTTATTGTAGGGAATGGAGATTTTCCGCTTTACTTTATAAAAGAAGCACAAAGAAATAATATTCCTATATATCCTATTGGTCTTTTTAAAACTGTAAGTGATGAAATAAAAAAAATAGATAACTATATGGAATTTAATATAGGAAATATAGGTGAAATAGTAAAATATTTATTATCTAACAATATAAGAAAGATTATTATGTTGGGGAAGGTTGAAAAAAAACTTATCTTTGAAGATTTAATACTAGATAAATATGGAGAGAGAATAATGGAGATAGTTCCAGATAAAAAAGATGAAACTCTTCTTTTTGCCATTATAGGGTTTTTAAGATTGAATAAAATAAAAGTTTTGCCTCAAAGTTATTTGATGAAAAAATTTCTTTTTGAAAATAAAATATATACTAAGCAAAAACCTAGTTCAGAAGATGAAAAAACTATAAAGATAGGTATAGAAGCAGCAAAAGCTTTGAGCCGTGTAGATGCAGGACAGACAGTTGTATGTAGAGATATGTCAGTTATAGCTATAGAAGGTATAGAGGGTACAGATGAAACTATAAAAAGAGCAGGTTTTTATTCAGATAGAAGTAATATAATTGTCAAAATGTCAAGACCTCAGCAAGACATGAGAGTGGATATTCCTACAATAGGAATTAATACTTTGAAAACAGCTTTTGAAAATAATGTGAAAGGTATTGTAGCAGAATCTGGAAAAATGATGTTTTTGAATCAAGAAGAATGTATAAAATTTGCAAATGAACATAATATGTTTATAGTTGGCAAAAAAATATAGGAGAGAGCTTATGAAGTTTTTTGTATCGTGTGGAGAAGCTTCGGGAGATTTACATTTATCATATTTGGTTAAAAGTATAAACTCTAGATATGAAAATGTAGAATTTTTTGGAGTTGCAGGAGAAAAATCTGAAAAAGAAGGAGTCAAGATACTTCAAAATATAGACGAATTAGCTATAATGGGGTTTACAGAAATACTGAAAAAATATAAATTTTTAAAAAATAAGGCTCAAGACTATATAAATTTTATAAGAGAAAATGATATAAAAAATGTTATTTTAATTGATTATGGTGGGTTCAATTTAAAATTTTTGGAAATGTTAAAAAAAGAGATTGAGCACATCAAAGTTTTTTATTATATTCCGCCTAAAATCTGGATATGGGGTGAAAAGAGAATACATAAACTAAAATTAGCTGATCATATTATGGTAATATTTCCTTGGGAAGTTGATTTCTACAAAAAACATAATGTAAATGCTATTTATTACGGGAATCCTTTTTCAGATATTTATAAAAAAAATGAAAAAAGTGGAGAAAAAATTCTTTTACTTCCGGGAAGCAGAAAACAAGAAATATTGTCTATGATACCTATATTTTTAGAAATAGTAAAAGTATTAAAAGATAAAGACTTCGTTTTGAAGCTAAATAGTTTAAATGATTTAATTTATACAAAAGAAATTGAAAAACAAAAAAATATAGAGATAACTATTGAAAAAAGTTTAAAGGATATAACGAAAGAATGTGAATTAGGAATAGCTACATCAGGAACAGTAACACTGGAACTGGCTCTTTTAAATTTACCAACTATTGTTGTCTATAAAACAAGTGCTATAAATTACTTCATAGCAAAATATATATTAAAAGTTGGCTATATATCTTTACCAAATTTAATAGCAAATTTAGAGATATTTCCTGAACTTATTCAAAATAAATGCAATTCAAAAGAAATAATTAAAAATATAGGACTTATTCAAAAGAATAAAGAGCTTGTGTTTTCTAAAATTGAAGAAATGAGAGAAAAAATAGCTGGGGAAGTTGTAATAGATAGCTATGCAGATTTTTTGATGGAGAAAAAATATGAAGATACTAAAATTTAAAAATAAATCATTAAACATTTTTTTAGAGTATAGCTATAGATATAAATGGTATATGATAGCGGTTATTGTGTTATCTACTCTTGCTTCAGCAATGAGTGCGTTACCAGCATGGCTTAGTAAATATTTAATAGATGATGTTTTAGTGAAACAAGATAAAAAAATGTTTATGTTAGTTGTAGTCGCAGTATTTGTGTCAACTATTATAAAAGTTGTAGCAGCATATTATTCTAATATTGCGTCAAACTATGTGACAGAAACTATAAAGAGAGAAATAAAAATAGATATATTTTCACATTTACAAAAATTACCTATGGAATATTTCAAAAAAAATAAATTGGGAGATATTTTATCAAAATTAACAAATGATACCTCAACGCTTGGAAGAATTGGATTTATTGTTTTTGAGATGTTCAAAGAATTTTTAACAGTTTTGGCCTTAACTATTAGACTTTTTCAGGTGGATTATATATTAGCTTTAGTGTCTTTAGTTTTAATGCCAGTAATTATAAGAGTAGTAAGGAAATATACTAAAAAAATTAGAAAATCAGGGCGAGAAAGACAGGATACAACAGGTAGATTAACTGCATTTACTCAAGAAACTTTATCGGGAGTATTTGTTATAAAAGCATTTAATAATATAAGTTATGTTATAAAAAAATATGCTGATTTTAGCCAAGAAGAATTTGAGTATTCATATAAGAACACTAAAATTAAAGCAAAAGTATCTCCTATAAATGAAATTATTACAACATTTATGGTGCTTTTAGTGGTAATTTATGGTGGATATAAAATTTTAATTATTAAAACTATAACCTCAGGAGATTTAATTTCTTTTGTGACAGCTTTAGGACTTATGCACCAACCGTTAAAAAGATTGATAAATAAAAATAATGATTTGCAAGATGCACTACCATCAGCAGATAGAGTTGTAGAGATTTTTGATGAAAAAATTGAGCAAGAATATTATGATGAGAAAAAAGAATTAGTTGAACAAATAAGAACAATAGATTTTAAAAATCTAAATTTTAAATATTCTGACTCAGAAAATTATGTTTTAAAAGATATAAATCTAAATATTAAAGCTGGGGAAATTGTAGCTTTTGTTGGGAAAAGTGGAAGTGGAAAAACAACACTTGTGAACTTACTTGCAAGATTTTTTAATACAAGTGAGGGAGAAATTTTAGTAAATAATATAAATATAAAAAATATTCCTCTTGAAAAATATAGAGAAAAATTTGCAGTAGTGCCACAGGAAACATTTTTATTTAGTGGTACAATAAGAGATAATATTAGCTTTGGAAGGAAAGTTTCTGAAGAAGAAATTGTTACAGCTCTAAAAATGGCAAACGCATATGATTTTATTATGGAATTCCCTAATAAATTGGATACTCAAGTTGGAGAGAGAGGTACACTTTTATCAGGAGGTCAAAAGCAGAGAATAGCAATAGCAAGAGCCTTGATAAAAAATCCAGAAATTATGATATTAGACGAGGCAACATCAGCTCTTGATAGTGAATCAGAAAAATTGGTACAAGTGGCATTAGATGAGCTTATGAAGAATAGAACAACTTTTGTTATAGCACACAGGCTTTCAACAATAATAAGAGCTGACAAAATTGTTGTAATGGAGGATGGAGAAATAAAAGAAATTGGAAAGCATTCAGATTTATTAGAAATAAATGGAATTTATAAAAATCTATATGATATTCAGTATAATGAAAGTTTAATTAAAATGCAATAAAAATGGTGTTTAAAAAATATAAAACTATAATTTGTTGGCTACCAAAAAAGAAAGGAGTGAAATTAATCACTCCTATTTTTTTATTATTGCCTTAGCTTTATATTGTCAAAAATGTTAAATGTCATTTTTGACATATTACAGACTTTAAGTAAATTTGTTTTTAAATTTGTCTTGACTTATCTCTATATTTATATTTTAATATATATAGGACAATTAAAATAATTTTTATTTTAAATATTGAGGAGGTTTTTATGAATTTAGTTGTTTTAAATGGAAGACTAACAAGAGATCCTGAATTAAAATTTGGACAAAGTGGAAAGGCTTATTCAAGATTCTCAATTGCTGTAGATAGAGGTTTCCAATCAGATAAAACTGCTCCAACAGCTGACTTTATAAATTGTGTTGCCTTTGGGAAAACAGCTGAATTTATAGGAGAATACTTTAGAAAAGGAAGAAAAATTTTATTAAATGGGAAATTACAAATGAGTCAATATGAATCAGAAGGTAAAAAGATGACAACATATGTTGTACTTGTAGACTCTGTTGAATTTGGAGAAACTAAAGCTTCAACAGGTGATGGGGGAACATCTACATATGGTAGTGGAACCACATATAACAAAGCCCCTGAAATGCCAGCAAGTGATGAGGCTGTATTTGAAGAATCTGATTCAAATATTGACGATGAATTTCCATTTTAGTTTGATGGAGGTAGAAAATAGTGGATAATAAAAAAGATGAAAAAAAATATGTAAGTATAAGTAAGGTCTACACAAAAAGAGGAGATAAAGGAGAAACTGATTTATTAGGTGGAAGTACTGCAAAAAAAGATAGTTTAAAAGTTGATTCTTATGGATGTGTAGATGAAGCGTCTGCCTTTATAGGGGTGGCTAGATTTTACAGTAAAAATAGAACTATAAAGGAAAGATTAAAAGAAATACAAAATAAATTATTAGTTTTAGGTGGATACTTAGCAAGTGACGATGCTGGAAAAGATATGTTGAAAGACCAAATATCAGAAGCAGATATAAAAAAATTAGAAGACTTTATAGATGAGTATAACCAAAAGTTAGAGCCTCTTTTTCAATTTATTTTACCTGGTGATGATGAAGTGGCAGCACATTTCCATGTTGCAAGAACTGTTGTGAGAAGAGCTGAAAGAAAAATAGTTTCATTAACAAGAGAAGAAAATCTTAATCCATTGATACAAAAATATGTCAACAGATTATCGGATTTGATGTTTGTATTGGCAAGATATTCAGAAGAAATTGAAAGTAAAAAATGGGGTTCAACTTCTTCATTAAATATATAATAAAAAATAAAGAGCAGATTTGAATTATAAATCTGCTCTTTTTAGATATATTTAAAGGGATGGTATTAATTTTTTTATTTTAAAATTGAGTTAATAAACCATAATTGTTTAGTAAAATGTCCTATTTGATCTTCCATTTCAGAAACAACTCCGAAGTCATCTTCTTCATTAGCCACTTCTCTTATTACTCTAGCATCTGCTAACATTAATTCCATATCAGCTTTTATAGAATCTAAAACTTCTTTAGTTGAAAAATCTTTTGCATCTACTTCTTTCACAGTAGCATTTGCTAAATAATCAGAAAGTTTTACTAAAGGATAGTGCCCTCTCATTTTTATTATTTCAGCTACATCATCATATTTTCCAAAATAATAGTCATATAATTCTTCTGTAAAGTTATGTATAGAAGTAAATTGTAATCCTACTACATTCCAATGATAGTTATGAGTTTTAGTTATTAATACCGCTAAATTTGATAAATATTTGTTTAAGTTTTGTAAATTTTTCATGTTAACCTCCTAATTGATTTATAAATTTATTACTTTTTCTTATAGCAATATTCTAACATAGTGTTTAAATTAAGTCAACAACTTTTTTGTAATTATTACAAAAAAGTTTATTTTTTTATTTGTTTTCAATATATTCAAATATAAAAATAAAATTTTAAGAATATTCAATAAATATGATATAATTATGAGGAAAGAGGTGTTTTAATGAAAAAAAATTTTTACATGATTATTATGTTACTATTATTTATTGGATGTTCTTCGACAAGGGAAAAAATTTATGAAATAGATGATAAAAAATATGTTGCAAAAGGCAAAAATGAAAGAATTCAATTTATTATAATTCACTATACAGCAGGAGCAAATGAAGTTTCGGTGAAAGAGTTAATGTCAGAAAGAGCAAGTTCACATTATTTAATATTATCTGGGGAAGACGAAAAAATTTATAATTTAGTTCCCGATAATGAAAGAGCTTGGCATGCAGGAATAAGTTCATTTAGAGGAAGATCTAACCTGAACGATACATCAATAGGAATAGAAATTGTAAATGAAGGAATTCCACAAAAATATCGTGATTACCCAACATATAATCCGTATGATCATTATATTGAATATGAAAAAATGCAAATTGAAAAGGTTGGACAGTTAGTTAGGAATTTATCTGAAAAATATAAAATACCTGCTAGAAATATCTTGGCACATTCAGATATAGCTCCTTCAAGAAAAAAAGATCCAGGGGCAAAATTTCCATGGAAATTACTTCATGATAAATATGGTGTTGGGGCTTGGTATGATGAAGAAGATAAAGAATTGTATATGAATTATGAAGAATATTCAAAAAGAACAATTATAGAAATAAAGAAAGAATTGAAAGACTATGGTTATGAAATAAATGAAACAGATGAATGGGATAAAGCTAGTAAAGATGTTGTCTATGCTTTTCAACTTCATTTTAATCCAAAAAATTCAAGTGGCGAAATGGATTTAGAAACTTATGCAATTCTAAAGGCTTTGAATAAAAAATATCTTCATAAGAAATAGGAGAGAAAATTATGCGTATAAAAGAAAAAAGAAAAAAAATATATAAGGATGATATTCTACTTATAAAAATTTCAAAAATTTATTTATTTCCTATTTATATAGCAGCTCTTCTTCTTAAATTTTATGATAAATTTATTATAGTTGTAGGAGATTTTTTTAAATATAAAATTTTAAAGAGAAAAAAAGAAGATAAGATTGAAGATTGGTGGATATCATGACAGACAGAGAAATAGAAATCTCAATGGAAAAAGCATTAAAGAGATTGCCTTTTGAAATAAAAAAAATAAAGTTAATTTTAGCTATCATTAAATTCTTCAAGAAAAAATAATAAAAAATAAGGGAGTAAAAATGTTAGAGGAAAAAGTATTAAAAAAAATAAAAACAATAAATGAAAATTTTATGAAATTAGGATTTGATTTAGAAGAAGAATTAATAGAGCTATTGCAAGAAAGAAATGATATAAAAGAAAGAATAGAAAATATAAAATATAAAAAGATAACATTTTCAAAAGATGAAGAAAATAATTCATATATTATGAATTTGGAAGATTGTCAGATAAGTTTTGACATTTTATATGGTGAAGATGAAGAAGGTCCTTGGTATGAAGTGGACTGTAATATTTTATTTTTTTAATAGAATGAACGCTAAATAAAAATATAAGTAAACATATATGAAATAAATACTTATAAAAGATAAAATTTTAACCAAACTAAGCGAAAAAAAGATTTAAAATTACACAAAAAAGAGCTGTGACTTGTTGACAGCTCTTTTTTTCTATGTTATTATTTTTTATGTATAAAAA
The DNA here is from genome assembly GCF_900095285.1 of Fusobacterium gastrosuis. GTDB lineage: Bacteria > Fusobacteriota > Fusobacteriia > Fusobacteriales > Fusobacteriaceae > Fusobacterium > Fusobacterium gastrosuis. The sequence goes on from NZ_LT607734.1 coordinate 1,156,296, forward strand.
ACATATAAAAAGAAGAAATCAGAACATAATTTCTGATTTTGAAATGAAGAGCAGGGAGGAATATTTATGAAAAAGTTTTTATCTTTGGTTTTCCTATCAATATTCACATTTGTTTTAGTGGCATGTGGAGGAGAAAAAAAAGAAGCAACTGAAAAAGTTGAAAAGAAAGTTATTAAAGTTAGTACTAAGTTTGTTGATGATGAACAAACTGCAAAATCATTAGTTAAAGTTGTAGAAGCTGTTAATAAGAGAAGTAATGGAAGCTTAGAATTACAATTATTTACAAGCGGAACATTACCTTATGGAAAAGATGGTATGGAACAAATAATGAATGGAGCAGACTGGATATTAGTTGATGGAATAAACTTCTTAGGAGATCATATTCCAGATTATAACGCAGTTACAGGGCCTTTCTTATATCAATCATTTGAAGAATATTTTAGAATGATGAAATCACCTTTAGTTCAAGACTTGAATGCTCAAGCTTATGAAAAAGGAATAAAAATATTATCTCTTGATTGGGTATTTGGATTCAGAAATATGGTAACAAATAAAGTTATAGTTACTCCTGATGACATGAAAGGATTAAAAGTAAGAGTTCCAACTAGCCAATTATATACATATACAATGGAAGCTATGGGTGCATCTCCAGTTGCAATGCCTTATCCTGATACATATGCAGCTTTACAACAAAAAGTTATAGATGGATTAGAAAGTTCTGTAATGTCATACTATGGAACTAAACAATATGAAAATGTAAAAAATGTTGCTAGAACTAGACATTTACTAGGTGTTTCAGCTGTATCAATTTCTAGAAAATGTTGGGAAAGTTTAACTGATGAACAAAGAACTATAATCCAAGAAGAATTTGATAAAGGTACTGCAGACAACTTAGCAGAAACAGAAAAATTAGAAAAACAATATGAAGAAGAATTAGTAAAATTAGGTGTACAATTTAATGATGTAGATGCTGAAGCATTCAATAAAGCAGCAGCAGTAGTATTTACACAATTCCCTAAATGGACACCTGGTGTTTATGATAAAATAATGGAAAATCTTGCTCAAATTAGAGAAGATATAAAAAATGGTAAATAAGCAAAAATTAAGTAACTATAAATTAAACAATTATACTGTTGAGAAATAGGGGATTTGTTAAATCCCCTTTTCTGAATTTACACAAGGAGATATGATGAAGGATTTTTTGAAAAGATTTGAACTATATATAGGTTGTTTTTTCTTGAGTATTACAACCGTGGTTGTAATAATGAATGTTTTTACAAGATATTTTTTAAAGTTTACTTATTTTTGGGCCGAAGAAATAGCAGTTGGTTGCTTCGTATGGACTATATTTTTAGGGACAGCAGCAGCTTATAAAGAAAAGGCATTGATAGGTGTTGAAGCAATAGTGGTTCTTTTGCCTGAGAGAGTGAGAAATGCCGTAGAATTTTTTACATTTTTATTATTGACAGTATTAAGCGGAATAATGATGGTTTTCAGTTTTACATATGTTGCCTCTTCTTCTAAAATTACAGCAGCATTAGAATTTTCGTATGGTTACATTAATTCTGCGATAGTATTGAGTTTTGCTTTAATGACAATATATTCGTTAATGTTTGCAGCTGAGAGTTTTAAGAAAGCATTTTTAAATAAATAAGAAAGATAGAAGGAGGAAACAATGCAATCTTTATACCCAATATTTTTACTATTTGGTCTATTTTTCTTAAATATACCGATAGCATTTGCTCTAATAGGAGCATCATTATATTATTTTATATTTATAAATACTGGAATGCCAATGAATATGGTTATACAACAATTTGTTACAGCAGTTGAGTCATTTCCGTATCTAGCAGTTCCATTTTTTATAATGGTTGGATCTGTAATGAATTATTCTGGAATAAGTGAAGAACTTATGAATGTTGCAGAGGTTTTGGCTGGACATATGAAAGGTGGACTTGCTCAAGTAAATTGTTTGTTGTCTGCATTGATGGGAGGAATTTCAGGTTCTGCAAATGCTGACGCAGCTATGCAATCAAAACTTTTAGTACCTGAAATGATTAAAAAAGGGTTCTCAAAAGAATTTTCTGCAGCAGTAACAGCAGCTTCATCAGCAGTTAGCCCAGTTATACCACCTGGAACTAACTTGATTTTGTATGCTTTAATTGCTAATGTTCCTGTTGGTGATATGTTTATGGCAGGATATACACCAGGAATTTTAATGACTGTTGCGATGATGATAGTTGTTTATATAGTATCAGTTAAAAGAGGATATGCACCAAGTAGAGATAAAATGGCAAGTCCTGTTGTTATAGCAAGACAATGTTTAAAGTCTATTTGGGCATTAGCTATACCATTTGGAATTATAATGGGAATGAGAAAAGGAATATATACTCCAACAGAAGCTGGAGGAATAGCAGTTCTATTCTGTTTGCTTGTAGGGTTCTTTGTATATAGAAAATTAAAGTTACATCATATACCTATAATACTTATGGATACAGTAAAAAGTACTGGTGCTGTTATGATAATAATAGCAAGTGCAAAAGTATTTGGATATTACATGACTTTGGAAAGAATCCCACAAATAATAACTGAAGCTTTAATGAACTTTACTGACAATAAGTATGTTTTATTAACAATAATAAACTTACTTCTATTATTTGTTGGAATGTTTATAGAAGGAGGAGCTGCACTTGTAATTCTTGCTCCACTTTTAGTGCCAGCAGTAAAGGCTTTAGGTGTAGATCCACTACATTTTGGGGTTATATTTATAGTAAATATAATGATAGGAGGATTAACTCCACCATTTGGTTCAATGATGTTTACAGTATGTTCAATAGTTGGGGTGCGATTAGAAGGCTTCATAAAAGAAGTTTGGCCATTCATATTGTCACTAATAATAGTATTAGCTTTAGTTACTTTCTCAGAACCAATAGCATTATTTATACCTAATTTATTAAAATAAAAATACAAGCAATAAAAAAAGGACTATTGCATTTTTGATAGTCCTTTTTTATTAAAGTGGAGGCAGAATGAAGAATATAAAAAATATTAAATGCTTTCTTTTAGATATGGATGGAACTATATATCTAGGAAATAAGTTAATTGATGGAGCAAAAGAATTTTTAAATACTTTAAAAGAAAAAAATATTAAATACTTATTTTTAACTAATAATTCATCTAAAAATAAGGATAAATATGTTGAAAAATTAAATGGACTAGGCATAGAAGCACATAGAGAAGATGTGTTTACATCTGGAGAAGCAACAACGATATACTTAAACGCTATAAAAAAAGGTGCAAAAATTTTTTTGCTGGGAACAAAAGATTTGGAAGAAGAATTTGAAAAAGCTGGCTTTGAACTAATTAAAGAAAGAGGGAAAGATATAGATTTTGTTGTTCTAGGATTTGATACAACTTTAACTTATGAAAAATTATGGATAGCTTGTGAGTACATTGCTGAAGGAAAGACTTATATTGCAACACATCCAGATTTTAATTGCCCACTAGATGGAGGGAAATTTATGCCAGATGTGGGTTCAATGATAGAACTGATAAAGGCTTCAACTGGTAAAGTGCCGACAGTAATAGGAAAACCAAGTGTTCATATTATAAACGCAATTATAAATAAATATAATTTAAAAAAAGAAGAGCTTGCAATGGTTGGAGATAGATTATATACTGATATAAGAACAGGATTAGATAATGGGCTTACTTCAGTTTTGGTTATGAGTGGAGAAACTACTCAAGAAATGCTAAAAGATACTATTTATAAGCCGGATTATATTTTTGATTCTGTAAAAGAATTAGGACATGAATTATAAAAAATTGGGAGGAAATATTATGTCATTATTAAAGCTTATGTCAGAAAGATATACTTGCAGAAGATATTCAAATGAAGAAGTTAAAGAAGAAGATTTATTAAAAGTTTTAGAAGCCGCAAGAGTGGCACCTACATCACACAATAATCAGCCACAAAGAATATATGTTGTTAAATCGGAAGAAGCAAAAGAAAAATTGATGAAAGATTTTGCATATAATTATAAAGCACCTTGTTATTTAGTATGTACTTATGATATTAATGAAACTTGGAGAAACGATTTAGATGGAAATAAAGAAAGTGGAGATATAGATGTAGCAATTGTTATGACCCATATGATGCTTATGGCTGAAGAGTTAGGCCTTGGAGCATGTTGGATAGGGCGTTTAACTCCTGAACTTGTGAGAAAAAATCTAAGTATACCAGAAACTGAAAAAGTAGTGGCAGTTTTAAGTTTAGGATATCATAGAGAGGATGATAGACCATCTAAATTACATGATATTCGTAAATCGAATGAAGAAATGGTTAAGTTTTTATAAAAATTGAGAATAATAAAAAATGAGTAGAGTTGATTTAGATGTTGATATAATTTTTGTTATCGAGCTAATGAAACTCTCTTTTTTTATTTATTGGAGCTAAATAAAAATTTTTTTATATATTTTCAAATATTTTTTTTTAGTATAAATAGAACTTTAATAAGAAAAAAACGTTCTATTGTCTAAAAAATTCTATAATGATAAAATTCATATTAGTTAAATAAAGAATATATAAAAAAGAAGTAAATTAAGAAGATTAGAGGGTTACTATGGATTATAATTTTATTATAAAATATGCTCCTGAATATTTTAAGGCAGCAATTTTGATGCTATATATAGGAGGAATTGGAATAATTTTATCTATTTTGGTTGGAATTATTGGAAGCTGGATACAGTATGAAAAAATTCCTGTTCTTGAAAAAATTGTTAGTTGCTATGTGGAACTTAGTAGAAATACACCACTTCTAGTTCAATTATTTTTCCTATATTTTGGATTGCCTAAAATTGGAATAAAAATCAGTTCAGAGTTATGTGGAGTAATAGGGCTTACTTTCTTGGGAGGAAGCTATATGATAGAGGCTTTTAGAAGCTCACTTGAAAGTATAAATATAATTCAAAAAGAATCTGCATTGAGCTTAGGTATGAGTAAATACAAAATGATGAGATATGTGATAATACCTCAAGCATTCATAACTGCAATGCCAGCATTGAGTGCAAATATAATATTTTTATTAAAAGAAACTTCTGTTTTTAGTGCTATTTCATTGATTGATATGATGTTTGTAGCTAAAGACTTGATTGGACTTTATTATAAAACAGAAGAGGCTTTAATTATGCTAGTTATAGGATATTTACTATTGTTGCTGCCTATATCATTCATAGCACACTTCATAGAAAGGAGAATGAGATATGCTGTCTACGGTGATTGATTTATTGGCTAAGGGAAGCAATTTTGAAAGATTAATTTACGGTTTATGGATTACTATAAAATTAAGTTTAATATCAGCAGGCTTGTCTATGTTGTTTGGAATAGTTGTTGGAATGATAATGACGATAAAAAATCCATTTGTGAAATTTTTTACACAACTATATTTACAGACAATTAGAATTATGCCACCATTAGTGTTATTATTTTTAGCATATTTTGGTCTAGCAAGAATTTTTAATCTTCATATTTCAGCAGAAGCAAGTGCAATAATGGTGTTTACAATTTGGGGAACAGCTGAAATGGGGGATTTAGTTAGAGGTGCAATAATAAGTATTCCTAAGATACAAATTGAAAGTGGCTTAGCTTTGGCACTTAGTAAGTTTCAAATTTATTTATATATCATAATTCCACAAACAGTGAGAAGATTAATTCCACTTACAATGAATCTTATAACAAGAATGATAAAAACAACAAGTTTAGTAGTACTTATAGGTATAGTGGAAGTTTTGAAAGTTGGGCAGCAAATAATAGATGCAAACAGATTTGACTATCCAAGTGGAGCATTATGGATATACGGAGTGATTTTTATATTATATTTTTTTTCGTGTTGGCCATTATCAATGCTTGCAAAATATTTAGAGAAAAAATGGGCATAAATTAATTAAAAATTATTAAATTAGGAGAAAAATCGAGATGATGAAAAGTGAAAATATAATTCTTTCAGCTCAACAGATAGAGAAAAATTATGACAAACTTGAAGTTTTGAAAAACTTAAATCTTGATGTACATCAAGGAGAAGTTGTAGTAATAATAGGTCCATCAGGTTGTGGAAAAAGCACATTTTTAAGATGTTTAAATGGTTTGGAAGAAATTAATTCTGGAACAATAAGTTTGAACGGAGAAATTATTAATAGAGATTCAGAAAAGCTGAGAAAAATGAGAGAAAAAATTGGAATGGTATTCCAAAGTTATGAATTATTTCCTCATTTGACTATATTAGAGAATATTTTGCTTGCTCCTACCGTAGTTCAAAAAAGAAATAAAGATGAAGTGAAAAAACAGGCTTTAAAACTTTTAGAAAGAGTTAATTTATTGGATAAGCAAAACTCGTTCCCACGACAACTATCTGGTGGACAAAAACAAAGAGTAGCCATTGTGAGAGCATTGTGTATGAACCCAGAAGTTATGCTATTTGATGAAGTGACAGCAGCTCTTGATCCTGAAATGGTAAGGGAAGTTTTAGATGTTATGCTTGAATTGGCAAAAGATGGGATGACTATGATAATTGTTACTCACGAAATGCAGTTTGCAAGGGCTGTTGCAGACAGAATTATTTTTATGGATCAAGGAAATATTGTTGAACAAGGGGAACCAGAAAAATTTTTCACTGCTCCAAAAACAGAAAGAGCACAAAAATTTTTAAATACTTTTAAATTTCAACATAAATAAAAATATATACAAAAAAATTAATATATAAGGAGTGGTACTGATGAAAAATTGGAACAAAATCGTAAAATTAGTAGGAGTTGGGCTAACAGCTTTAGCTCTTGTGGCTTGTGGAGGAAGCAAAACTGAAGAAGTGAAGACTGAAAACATAGCAAATGCTACAAAAGGAAGAACTGTAAAGGAAATTCAAGAAAGTGGAGTGGTTAGAATAGGAGTTTTCTCTGATAAGGCACCTTTTGGTTATGTTGATGAAAATGGAAAATATCAAGGTTATGACATATATTTCACAGATCGTATTGCAAAAGATTTAGGAGTTAATGTTGAGTATGTTTCTCTTGATCCAGCAAGTAGAGTGGAATATGCTGAAACAGCAAAGGTTGACATAGTTGCAGCAAACTTTACTGTGACAAAAGAAAGAGCTGAGAAAGTTGATTTCTCATTGCCATATATGAAAGTGTCTTTAGGTGTGGTTTCTCCTGATACAGCAGTGATAAAATCTGCTGAAGAATTAAATGGTAAGACTTTAATAGTAAGCAAGGGAACAACAGCTGAAACATATTTCACAGCTAATCATCCAGAAGTAAAATTACAAAAATATGATGCTTATACAGATGCTTACAATGCCCTTTTAGATGGTAGAGGAGATGCTTTCTCAACAGATAACACAGAAGTTCTAGCTTGGGCAAAAGTAAATCCTGGATTTACAGTTGGGATAGATTCTTTAGGGGATACTGATACAATAGCTGTTGCAGTTCAAAAAGGAAATACAGATTTGTTAAATTGGATTAATGAAGAAATCAAAACTTTAGGAAAAGAAAATTTCTTCCACGAAGCATTTAAAGCAACGCTTGCTCCAGTTTACGGAGATACAGTAAACCCTGATTCAATTGTAGTTGAAGGTGGAGAAATATAAAAATTTGTTTTCAATTCTCTTAAAAATAAATGCAAAAAAGAAACTACTGAAAAATATTTCAGTAGTTTTTTTTAATGATTTTCAAAGCCACCAGTGTAAAGTTGGTAATATATACCTCTTTTAGCAAGTAGTTCTTCATGATTTCCACGCTCAACAATTCTACCTTGTTCAAGAACCATAATGACATCAGAGTTTTTTATGGTAGAAAGTCTATGTGCTATTACAAAAACTGTTCTACCTTTCATTATTTTATCCATACCTTCTTGAACAATTTTTTCAGTTCTTGTATCTATACTGGAAGTTGCTTCATCCAAAATTAGTACAGGTGGGTCAGCTATTGCAGCTCTTGCTATTGCTAGTAATTGTCTTTGACCTTGAGAAAGAGAAGCACCACTGCCACTTAAATAAGTGTTATAACCATCAGGTAAATATTTTATAAATTTGTGTGCATTTGCAAGTTTTGCAGCAGCTTTTATTTCCTCATCAGTGGCATCCAACTTACCGTATCTTATATTATCTGCTATTGTTCCTGAAAATAAATGGGTGTCTTGCAATACAATACCTAAAGATTTTCTTAAATCTGATTTACAAATTTTTTCAATATTTATACCATCGTATCGAATTTTTCCATTATGTAATTCATAAAATCTATTTATCAGATTTGTTATTGTTGTTTTTCCGGCACCTGTTGCTCCGACAAAAGCTATTTTTTGTCCAGGTTTAGCAAATAGATTGATATCATGTAAAATAGTTTTTTCACTATTGTATCCAAAATCTACATTTTCAAAAACAACATCTCCTAATAATTTTGTATATGTTAAACTTCCATCACTATGAGGATGTTTCCAAGCCCATTTTCCAGTATGTTCTGAAACTTCTTTAATATTTCCTTTTTCATCTGTATCGGCATTAACTAGTTTTACATAACCGTCATTTTTTTCTATTTCTTGATCAAGTAAATTAAAAACTCTTGAAGCCCCAGCAGCTGCTAGAATAAGAGTATTAATTTGTTGTGCAATTTGGAAGACTGGTTGTTTTAAAGTCCTTGTAAATTGTAAGAAGGAAACTAGACCACCTATTGTAAACCCTCCAATATTAGAAAGGGCTAAAAAAGAACCTATTGCAGCAGTTAAAACAAAGTTTACATTACTCAAATTTCCAACAGCAGGTCCTAATATATTAGAATATTTATGAGCGTTATTGGAACTTGTATATAGTTCTTCATTTAAAATATTAAATTTTTCAGAAGCTTCATTTTCATATGAAAAAACTTTTACAACTTTTAAACCTTCTAACATTTCTTCGATATAGCCATTTACTTTTCCAATATTATTTTGTTGAGCTCTGAAATTGACAGAACTTTTTTTAGTAATAACTCTAGTTGTAATAATTATTGTCAAAATCATAATAAGAGCAAAAACTGTTAAAGGCACACTTAGTAAAAACATAGAAACTATCACACTAATCATAGTTAGAATAGCAGATATCATTTGAATTAGGCTTTCATCTATCATATTTCTCAAGGTATCAATATCACTTGAGTATATACTCATAATATCTCCATGTGCGGTGGTATCAAAATATTTTATTGGAAGAGCTTCCATATGAGTAAAAACATCATCCCTTAATTTTTTTAATGTTCCTTGTGCCACATATATCATAGATTTTCTGTATATATAAGTAAAAATAATTTCCAATATATAGACAAAAGCCATAAAAATAATTAGCCTAAATAAGGCTGTAAAATCAAAACTATTTTTACCTATATTTGGAATAATATGGACATCTACAAGTTTTTTTATAAGCATAGTTCCATAAACCATTGCAAGAGTAGCAAAGCAAAGAGAAGTTACTATAAGAAAACAAAGAGTTTTATAACTATTAAAAATATAGAAAAGTAATCTTAAGATTGCTTTTATTTGGTTTGTTGTAGGACTTTTTTTATTATTCATTTGTAGAACCTCCTTCATTTTGAGATTCATAGATTTCTTTGTAAATAGAGTTATTAATTAGTAATTCTTCATGAGTACCAAGACCAATAATTTCTCCTTCATCTAAAATTATAATTCTATCAGAGTCTTGAATAGATGAAATTCTTTGAGAAATTATTATTTTTGTTATATTTGGTAAGTCAAATTTAAAAGCTCTTCTTATGGCTTTATCTGTTTTTGTATCTACTGCACTTGTAGAATCATCCAAAATTAAAATTTTTGGTTTTTTAAGTAATGCTCTTGCTATACATAATCTTTGTCTTTGTCCACCTGAAACATTTGTTCCACCTTGTTCAATATAGGTATCATACTTATTTGGAAATTTTTGGATAAACTCATCAGCTTGAGCTAATTTTGCTGCATGAATAATTTCCTCTTCAGTTGCATTCTTATTACCCCAACAAAGATTTTCTCGTATAGTTCCAGAAAATAGGACATTTTTTTGTAAGACCATTGCAACATTATCTCTTAAAGTTTTTAAATCATATGATTTAACATTTTTTCCACCAACTAAAATTTCTCCACTCAAGATATCATAAAGTCTTGGAATCAATTGAACAAAAGCAGATTTTGAACTTCCAATGGCTCCTATGATACCGATAGTTTCTCCTTGTTTAATTTTTATATTTATATTTTTTAAATTTAGAATATTAGGATTATCAGTATAACTGAAGTTAACATTTTTAAACTCAATCTCTCCATTTTCTAGTAAATAATCTGGGTTTTCTATATTTTTTATGCTTGGTTTTTCATGTAAAACTTCCACTATTCTTTCAGCTGATGCTCTTGATAATGTTATATTTACCAATACCATTGTAAACATAAGTAAACTCATTAGAATATTAGCAGTATATGCAAATAAACTTGTAAGTTCACCAGTGGTTAATTTTTCAACGATAATTAATTTAGCACCAAACCAAGAAAGTAAAAGAGTACAAGTATACATGGTGAAAAGCATCAGAGGAGCAACAAATACAACTATTTTTTCTCCTCTCAACATTGTATTTTTTAAATCATTCGTAGCTTCCTTAAATTTGATGATTTCATAATTTTCTCTTACATAGGCTTTTACAACCCTAATTCCAGATATATTTTCTTGCAACTTAGCATTGATGTTGTCATATTTTTTTACACCACTAGTAAAAATTGGGTGAACAATCGAAATTATAATAAGCATAGCTATTCCTAAAAAAATTACGGCGGCTATAAAGATTAAAGATAATTTCAAATCTATATAAGCAGCCATTATTGTAGCAAAAATCATCATAAAAGGTGCTCTAACAAAAATTCTTAATATCATTTGATAAGAAGTTTGGATATTATTTATATCAGTTGTAAATCTTGTTATAAGCCCTGCTGTAGAAAACTTATCTATATTAGCAAATGAAAATTCCTGTATTTTATGAAATAAAGCTTTTCGGATATTTTTTGCAAAGCCAGCAGAAGCTTTAGCTGCATATCTTCCAGAAGCAATACCCAGGCTCATAGAAATAATAGCCAATATGAAAGTCAATGATCCCATATATATTATATGTTTCATGTTTTGTTTGTTTAATCCATCATCAATTATTGAAGCCATAAAAAACGGAATACTAATTTCAACTAAAACTTCCATAGCTATTAACAGTGGAGCGAGTACAGAATCTTTTTTATATTCTCCCACATATGATAATAATTTTTTTAACATTACATACTTCCTTTCTTTTTGAAAAAAGAGTTTTATATTAGCTCTCAAAACTCTTAGAATAATTAAAAAAACAGATGAAAATCATCCGTTTTTGTTTTTGAAGATAAAAAGGTAACTGGCGTTGCCTGATACCATGCACAAGGCATAAAGTTATCTTAAAAAAAATAATAAATTTTTGTAATTATATAATAAATTATAAGAAAAATCAAGAAAGTAAATTTATTTTTTATATTTTAATTTACCTTTTACAAAAGTCATTTCTATGTTGTAATTTTTATCCATTATAACTAAATCTGCATCGTAACCTTCTTTAATAAGTCCAGAGTTAAGTTTAAATTCCTTAGCTGCATTTGTAGAACACATTTTAAAAGCATCGACGATAGAATATCCTAGTTCAATTAAATTTCTAAATGCTATATCCATAGTCAAGACACTACCAGCTAAAGCATTGTTTCCAGCAAGTCTAGCTTGTCCATCTTTAACATTTACATCAAGTTCTCCTAACTTATATCTTCCTTCTTTTAAACCAGTAGCAGACATAGAATCTGTTATACAAATAACTCTATCTACACCTTTAATTTTTATCAAAGTCCTTACAGCTTCAGGATGGACATGCACTTTATCAAAAATTATTTCAGCCATAATTTCATCAAAGTTAAAAACTGCTCCAACTACTCCAGGTTCTCTATGTGTAAATCCCCTCATAGCATTGAAAGTATGAGTTGCATGACTAAGTCCATTTGCAACAGCTTTTTCAATATTTTCATATGTTGCATTGGAATGTGCAACGGAAGCGACAATTCCTTTAGAAACAAGATATTTTATTGATTCTAAATTTTCTTCGTTGTGAGGAGATATTGAAAAAAGTTTTATAAGTCCATCTTTTACTGAAACATATTCTTCAATTTCAGAAAGGCCAGCAGGCTTCATATATTTTTCATTTTGTGCACCTTTATATTCAATAGAGAAATAAGGCCCTTCCATATGTACTCCAAATATATTGGCTCCATCAATATCTTTATTTTGTAATTCTCCTGTAATTTTTAAGACTTCTTTTAGCTCTTCCTTTGTACTTGTAAGAGTTGTTGCTAAAAAATTAGCAGTACCCTCTTTAACGAGGTATGCTGAAATTTTTCTAAGTGCTACTTCTGTTGTGTCCATAGTATCTGCTCCATCTGCTCCATGTATATGTACATCAACAAAGGCAGGCCCCAAATATTTTCCTTTTAAATCAATTTCTTCACAATTTTCACATAATATATGTTCAGATATTTTTTCAATTTTTGAATGATTTAATAAGATATCAGCTTTGAGTATTTTATTGCTTAAAACTAAATTTGCATTTTTTAATAAAATTTTTCTATTTTCTTTTATTATTTCAACCATAGTTTCACACTCCTTATATATAACTAATTTTATCTTATTTCTTGAAATAAATCAAATTAAAAGAAAGAATTGCAAATAAAATCTAAAAAAAGTATAATAATAAAGTTAAAATAAAAAAGAAAGGAAGTAAAAAAATTGATAAGAGAAGATGGAAGAAAATTAGAGCAAGAAAGAGAAATTAAAATAACTAAGAATGTAAACATATATGCGGAAGGGTCAGTTTTAATAGAGGCAGGAAATACGAAAGTTATATGTATGGCAAGCGTATCTGATAAGGTTCCTCAATTTTTGAGAGGAAGTGGAAGAGGTTGGGTAACAGCCGAATATTCTATGTTACCAAGAGCTACAAATGAAAGAAATTCAAGAGAGGCAAGTAAAGGTAAATTAAGTGGAAGAACAGTTGAAATACAAAGGTTAATAGGTAGAGCTCTAAGGGCATCTATTGATTTAGAAAAACTGGGAGAAAAACTTATAACAATAGATTGTGATGTTATTCAGGCTGATGGAGGGACAAGGACAGCTTCTATAACTGGAGGTTTTGTTGCTTTAGCACTGGCTATAAAAAAATTAGTAGAAGCAGAAGTTTTAATGGAAAATCCAATAATTTCTAATGTGGCAGCTATTAGTGTAGGTAAAGTTAATGGAGAATTAATGGCAGATTTAAAATATACTGAAGATTCAGCAGCAGAAGTTGATATGAATGTAATTATGAATAAAAAGGGTGAATTCATAGAAGTTCAAGGTACAGGAGAAGAAAGTACATATACGAGAAAAGAACTAAATGATATGTTAGATTTAGCAGAAAATAGTATAAATAGAATAATTGCTTTACAAGATAAAGTTATAGGAGAATAATTATGAAAATTTTTTTAGCAACAGGAAATAGACATAAAATAGATGAAATAAAAGCAATTTTTTCTGAAATTTCCAAAGAAAAAAATATTGAAATTTTATCTATTAAAGATGGTATAGAAATTCCAGATGTGGTGGAAGATGGAAAAACTTTTGAGGAAAATTCACAAAAAAAAGCCACAGAAATTGCAAAATTTTTAAATATGATAGCTATTGCTGATGATTCTGGTTTGTGTGTAGATATTTTAAACGGGGAACCTGGGGTTTATTCTGCTAGATATAGTGGAGAAGGGACAGATGAGGCTAACAATAGAAAACTTATAAAAAATTTACAAGGAAAAGCAAATAGAAAAGCAAGATTTGTTTCAGTTATAAGTATAGCCAAACCTGATGGTAAAGTTTTTTCATTCAGAGGAGAAGTTGAAGGGGAAATAGTGGACGAGAAAAGAGGGGATACAGGTTTTGGATATGATCCTCATTTCTATATAGAAGAGTATAAAAAAACCTTGGCCGAGATGCCTGAAATAAAAAATAAAATAAGTCATAGAGCAAAAGCACTTGAAAAGCTAAAAGAAAATTTAGAATATATATTATTTTGATAATAAAAATTATTGGCTTATGAATAAAATTTATGTACAATAAAAAAATATAAATTTTAGGAGGTAAGTACTATGAAAAAAATTTTAATGGGACTATTTTTGATAAGTTCAATATCAGCTTTAGCAGGACAATATACAGATGGAACATATAGAGGACTTTATATTTCAAGGCAAGAAACTGAAGTAGAAGTGCAATTTGATTTAAAAGATGATGTAATAACTAAAGCTACTTTTAGAGCATTATCTTATAAAGGGCATGATTGGTTAAAAGAAGATGAGTTTATTGCGAAAAATGCAGGTTATTTAAAAACTTTAGAAGAAATAACTGGTAAAAAGATTCAAGATGTTTTACCGACACTATATAATGAAGAAGAAATTGAAACTGCAGGAGCAACAGTTAGAAAAGGTAAAATTAGAGCAGCACTACAATATGGATTAAACTTAGGTCCATTTAGATTAGCTAAAAAATAATATAACAACTATTAAAAAATCTATCTTTAAATGATAGATTTTTTAATTATATAGGAAAGTATAAATTTAATGTGCTTTTCTTGTTCTAAAAAATGTATTTTTTAAATTCAAAATAGACTAAAATAAATTAAAGTGATATATACTTATATTGACAATAAGGAAAATACTTAATAAAATATAAGTGTATTTTAGATTATATTAGAGAATACAGTGGGGGGAGAAAAAATGAATAAAAAAATTCTGGGAAATGTATTATTACTAATTACGGCAATAATATGGGGATCTGCATTTGTTGCACAGATAACGGGTATGGATGTTTTAGGTCCATTTACTTTCAGTGCTACAAGATCATTAATAGCAACTATATTTTTAGGCTTTTTAGTTATGTTTTTAAAAGATGAGATGAATACAAAGACAAGTGATTTGATAAAAGGTGGGTTAGCTTGTGGAGTTTTTATTTTCATAGCTTCATCACTTCAGCAGTTTGGATTATTATTTACAACGGCTGGGAAAGCAAGCTTTATAACGACACTTTATATTTTAATTGTTCCAATTCTTGCACTTTTAATAATGAAAAATAAAATCAGCTTAGCTACATGGATAGCGATAATTTTAGGAGCTATTGGGTTATATTTACTTGCAATACCAAGTGGAGCTTCTTTTTCAATAAATAAAGGAGATTTTGTAGTATTTATTGGAGCATTTTTTTGGGCGGCACACATACTTGTAATAGATTATTTTACAAAAAAAGTCAATCCGGTAAAACTGTCTTTTATGCAATTTGCTGTAATGACTATTTTATCAGCAATAGTAGCAATGTTATTTGAAAGAGAAACTGCTACACTATCAAATATAATGTTTTCATGGAAATCAATAGCATATGCTGGATTTATTTCTTCTGGTATAGCATATACTCTTCAAATGGTAGGGCAAAAATATACAAATCCTGTTCTAGCATCATTAATATTAAGTTTAGAATCTGTATTTGGGGCTTTATCAGGATACTTGTTCTTAAATGAAATATTAAGTACAAAAGAATTTTTAGGCTGTGTCATAGTATTTGTAGCAATAATAATAGCACAAGTTCCAAATGATTTTTTTAAAAGAAAATAAAAGAAAAAAATTAAAATAATTGAGAGTTTATTCATAACAGAATAAACTCTTTTTTATATATGGAAGTGTAAATTTAATAATGTATTTTTATTGAAAACTCTTTATATATATGATATCATAAAAAGAGTATGCAAATTTATAATAAAAAGTATTTTGGTAAAGAGGTGTAAATTGAAAAAAATAAAGATCGTATATATATATATATTATTTCTATTTTTAATATGTTTGGGATATTTTATTGACAACCCAATAAAAAAAATAGGTTTTTATGAAAAAGCAAATCAATATTTCGGAGTTACACAGTTACCAATATTTTTATTTTTACTTTTTTATGGATTAATATTTTTTCATAAAAATAAAATAAAAAGATTTGCATTAGAAGTAAGATTATATTTTTTATTGATTGTGGCATTCTTAGCTATGGCTACATATATTATATATAATTCTGGTTTAGATTTATCAAACTTGAAAAACCTAAAAGCTATAACTTTGAATGAGGAATATTTTAGGAATTTGATTGAAAATTGTCTTTATAAATATAAAATTGGATATGTTCCAACATATATTTTGTGGTTAGTTTTAAATATAAAGTATTCTTTTGAAAAAATCTTTTTTGGAATAATAATAACTCAAATTTTATTAATTTTTTTAATAGTTTTTGGTCCTACAAAAAACTATATCAAAAAGAGTATAAAAGATTATAAGTTTAGAAAAAAATTAGAGCGTGAAGAAAGACTACTACAAGAACAAATTAAAATTAAAGAAGATTTAGAAAAAAAAGAAACTATAAAAAAAGTAAAGTTCAGAGAAAATAAAGAAAAATTATTGGAAGAAAAAGTTGAATTATTTAGAAAAAATACTGAATTAAAAAAGTTTGTGAACTTAAATGAACAAATAGGAGATAAGAAATGATACTTGCATCAAATTCTGCTAGAAGACAAGAAATTTTAAAAGACATAGGTTTTAATTTTAAAGTGCAGCCAGCAGATATTGATGAGTTCAGTGATAAAGAAGATTTGATAGAAAAAATAAAAGATATAGCATATAAAAAAGCATATCATATAGCTAAATTTAATAGAAATGAGTATGTTTTAGCTGCAGATACAATAGTTGAAATAAATGGAGAAGTTTTAGGAAAGCCTAAGGATGAAAATGAAGCAAAAATTTTTTTAAAGAAATTATCGGGAAATTGGCATAGAGTTATAACAGCATATTCATTTATAAATATTGAAAAAAATATTTTAATCAATGAATATGAAATTAGTGAGGTAAAATTTTACGATTTATGTGAAGAACAGATAGAGTGGTATATAAAGAGTAAAGAACCGTTAGATAAAGCTGGTGCTTATGGAATACAAGATAAAGGAAGAATTTTTGTAGAAAAAATAAATGGGGACTTTTTTTCAATTATGGGATTTCCAATAGCAAAATTTATAAAGAACTTAAAAGAATTAGATATAGATATTGAAATGATTTCAAAAATATAGAAGAGGTGTAAAAATGAAAAAGTTTATTGGGAAATTTTTAGGGGTATTTTCAGATGATTTAGGGATAGATTTGGGGACTTCTAATACACTTATTTGTGTAAAAAATAAAGGTATTATTTTAAATGAACCATCTGTTGTAACGATCGCAACTAAGACTAAAGAAATTTTTGAGGTTGGAGATAGGGCAAAGTTAATGATAGGAAGAACTCCTTCAGCTTATGAAACAATAAGACCATTAAAAAATGGTGTTATTGCTGATTATGAAGTAACAGAAAAAATGTTAAGATCTTTTTATAAGAGAGTTAATTCAAATAAATTATTGCAAAGTCCAAGAGTAATAATTTGTGTCCCTGCTGGTATAACTCAAGTTGAAAAAAGAGCTGTAATGGAAGTAACAAGGGAAGCAGGAGCAAGAGAAGCATACTTGATAGAAGAACCTATGGCCGCTGCAATAGGTGTTGGGATAAATATATTTGAGCCTGAAGGAAATATGATAGTTGATATTGGAGGAGGAACATCAGAACTTGCAGTTATATCTCTTGGTGGAGTGGTAAGAAAATCATCTTTCAGAGTTGCAGGAGATAAATTTGATGCAGCAATAATTGACTATGTTAGATTGAAACATAATTTATTAATCGGTGAAAAAACAGCAGAAGAAATAAAAATAAAAATAGGTTCTGTACTTCCATCAGAAGAAGAATTGACAGTGGAAGTTAGCGGAAAAAATATTTTAAATGGATTACCAAAAGACATAATATTAAGTTCATCAGAACTTGTGGAACCTTTAGGAAGCTTAGTTCAAGAAGTTATTGAAGAAATTAGAGTTATTTTTGAAAAAACACCTCCAGAATTAGCAGCAGATATAAGAAGAAGAGGTCTTTATATCACTGGTGGAGGAGCTTTATTAAGAGGAATAGATAAAAAGATGGCAAATGCTTTAAATTTAAAAGTGACTGTTGCGGAAGAACCTTTAAATGCTGTTATAAATGGGATAAATGTATTGTTACAAAATTTCTCAACATATAGTAAAGTATTGGTTTCTACAGAAACAGACTATTAATACTTGATTCTTAAATTTAGGAGAGTAAAGAATAAATGAGTATAAAAAATCAAGTTGAAGCTATCATATTTTTAGGTGGAGATGAAAATAAAATAAAGGATTTGGCTAAACATTTTGCAATTTCAATTTCTGATATGCTTAAGATTCTGGAAGAATTAAAAGATGATAGAAAAGATACTGGAATAAATGTTGAAGTGGACGGAGATATTGTGTATTTAACTACCAATCCTTTATTTGGTGATAGTATAAATAGATATTTTGAACAGGAAAAAAAGCTTAAAAAATTATCAGCAGCAGCAATTGAAACTCTATCTATAATTGCGTATAGGCAGCCAATAACCAAGGCTGAAATTGAAAATATAAGAGGGGTATCAGTTGATAGAATAATTTATACTCTTGAAGAAAGAAAGTTTGTTAGAAATTGTGGTAGACAGGAAAGCGGTAGAAAAGCTAATTTATATGAGGTAACAGACAGATTTTTAGCATATTTAGGAATAAAAAATATAAATGAATTACCGGATTATTATATTTTAAAAGAAAAATTAAATGGAAGAAATGAAACAGAAATAGAGGAAATGAATGAGAATTAATAAATATTTAGCTACATTGGGAGTTGCATCTAGGAGAAGTGTAGATGCTTTGATACTTCAGTCAAAAATTCTTGTAAATGGCAGAGTTGCAATACAAGGAATGGATGTAAGCGATGAAGATGAGATTGTAATTGATGGTCAAAAATTGGAAATGAAACTTGAGAAGGAAATAGATGAAAAGGTTTATTATATGCTAAATAAACCTTTGGAGGTTTTATCCAGCTCAAGTGATGATAGAGGAAGAACAACTGTTGTAGATTTAGTCAAAACAAATAAGAGAATTTTTCCGATAGGAAGACTTGATTACATGACCACAGGTTTAATTCTTTTAACAAATGACGGAGAATTATTTAATAGACTTGTTCATCCTAAGTCTGAAATATATAAAAAGTATTATTTAAAAGTTTTCGGTGAAGTAAAAAAATATGAGATAGAACAGTTAAAAAAAGGGGTTAACTTGGAAGATGGTAAAACTCTGCCCGCTAAAGTGAGTACGGTAAAAATTGAAAATAATAAGACAAGCTTATATATTTCAATCAGAGAAGGAAAGAATAGGCAAGTTAGAAGAATGATAGAAAAATTTGGCTACAAAGTTTTGATGCTTAGAAGAGAGAAAATTGGTGAGCTATCACTTGGAGATTTACCTGAAGGGAAATATAGGGAGTTAACAAAGGAAGAAATTGAATATTTATATTCTATATAGAATATTAAAAAAGCTACTTTTTGAAAGTAGCTTTTTCTTTTAAAACCTAGACAATACTTAAAACTTAATGTAAAATATATAAGATATAGTAAATTTTAGAGAGAAAATTTAAAGGAGGCTAGAAAATGGCTTTAACAAAAGAAGAAGTTTTGAAAATTGCAAAATTATCAAAACTGGAATTTAAAGAAGAAGAAATTGAAAAATTTCAAGTTGAATTGAATGATATTTTAAAATATATTGATATATTAGATGAAGTAGATACACAGAATATTGAACCTTTAACTTATGTTAATCACGATGTAAATAATTTTAGAGAAGAAGAAAAATTAGATTCTATAAGTTTAGAGAAAGCATTGTTAAATGCTCCGGAAAGTGCAGAAAATGCAATAGTTGTACCTAAGGTTGTTGGGGAGTAGTGATAAGTATGAATAATATATATAAGTTGAGTGCAAGGGAAATAAGAGATAAATTTCTTTCAGGTGAATTGACAGCGGTAGAAATTATAACTGCATTTTTTGCAAGAATCGATACAGTTGAAGATAAGGTTAAGAGCTTTGTATCTTTAAGAAGAGAAAGAGTTCTAGAAGATGCAAAAAAATTGGATGAAAAGAAAAAAAATGGAGAAAAATTAGGTTACCTTGCTGGAATTCCTGTTGCTATAAAAGATAATATGTTAATGGATGGAGAAAAAAGTACATCTTGTTCTAAGATATTGGAAAACTATGTAGGAATTTATGATTCCACTGTTGTAAAAAAATTAAAGGAAGCAGATGCTTTAATTGTAGGAACTACAAATATGGATGAATTTGCTATGGGATCTACAACAAAGACATCTATTTATAAAATGACAGCAAATCCATGGGATTTAGAAAGAGTTCCAGGAGGAAGTAGCGGTGGTGGAGCAGCCTCAGTTTCGGCACAAGAAGTTCCTTTAGCTTTAGGTTCAGATACTGGAGGAAGTATAAGACAACCAGCAGCGTTTTGTGGAATAGTTGGGCTAAAACCTACTTATGGTAGAATATCAAGATATGGACTTATGGCATTTGCATCATCACTTGATCAAATAGGACCTTTTGCTAAAAATGTTGAAGATATAGCTCTTTCTATGAATATTTTAGCAGGAGCAGATGATTTTGATGCCACAGTTAGCAAAAGAGAAGTTGAAGATTATACAAAGGTGCTAGGTCAGGATATAAAAGGATTGAGAATTGGTTTGCCAAAAGAATATTTTATAGATGGATTAAATGAAGACATAAAGTCGATGGTAGATAAGACAGTTGAAAATTTGAAAGATTTAGGGGCAGAGATTGTTGAAGTTTCTTTACCACATACAAAATATGCTGTTCCTACTTACTATGTTTTGGCACCGGCTGAAGCCAGCTCAAATTTAGCAAGATTTGATGGAATAAGATATGGATATAGAGCAAAAAATTATTCTAATTTAGAAGAATTATATGTAAAAACTAGAAGTGAAGGTTTTGGAGCTGAAGTAAAAAGAAGAATTATGATAGGTACTTATGTACTTAGTGCTGGTTTCTATGATGCTTATTTTAAGAAAGCACAAAAAGTAAGAGCTAAAATAAAACAAGATTTTGAAAAGATTTTTAATGAGGTAGATGTAATATTAAGTCCTGTATCTCCAAGTACAGCATTTAAGTTATCTGATACGAAAACACCACTTGAATTATACTTAGAAGATATATTTACAATCCCAGCAAATTTAGCAGGTATACCTGCTATATCAATGCCAGTGGGGCTAGTTGATAAATTACCTGTGGGAATACAATTTTTAGGAAAAGCTTTTGATGAAGCAACAATAATCAGAGTTGCAGCAGCCCTAGAGAAAAAAATTGGAAAATTAGAATTACCTGAATTGAGTTAAGAAGGAGAATAAGATGATAAAAGAATGGGAATCAGTCATAGGACTTGAAGTACACTTACAATTAAAGACAGGTACAAAGGTTTGGTGTGGATGTAGTTCTGAGTATGATGAACAAGGAATAAATCTACATACTTGTCCTATTTGCCTTGGGCATCCAGGAGCTTTACCTAAACTTAATAAAAAAGTAGTAAATTATGCGTTAAAAGCAGCTTTAGCATTAAATTGTAAAATTAATAAAGAAAGTGGATTTGACAGAAAAAATTATTTTTATCCAGATGCACCTAAGAACTACCAAATAACACAGTTTGAAAAGTCATATGCAGAAAAAGGATATATAGAATTCAAATTAAATTCCGGAAGAGAAGTAAAAGTTGGAATAACTAAAATTCAAATAGAGGAGGATACAGCAAAAGCAATACATGCAAAAAATGAATCTTATTTGAATTACAACAGAGCTTCAATACCTTTGATAGAAATAATCTCTGAACCTGATATGAGAACTTCTGAAGAAGCTTACGAATATTTGAATACTTTAAAAAATATAATAAAGTATACAGGTATAAGTGATGTATCTATGGAACTTGGTTCTTTAAGATGTGATGCAAATATATCTGTTATGGAAAAAGGTTCGAAAGTGTTTGGAACAAGAGTAGAAGTGAAGAATCTAAATTCATTTAAAGCAGTTGCAAGAGCCATTGATTACGAAATTGGAAGACAGATTGAACTTATTCAAAATGGTGGAAAAGTTGATCAAGAAACAAGACTTTGGGACGAAGAAAATCAAATTACAAAGGTTATGAGATCTAAAGAAGAAGCAATGGATTACAGATATTTTAATGAGCCAGATTTATTAAAACTTGTAATTACAGATGAAGAAATAGAAAATGTTAAAAAAGACATGCCAGAGTCTAGATTGGCAAAAGTAGAAAGATTTAAAACTACTTATGGAATAGATGAAACAGAAGCATTAATCTTAACAGAAGAAATAGAATTATCTGAATATTTTGAAGCAGTTGTTAGAAATTCTGGGAATCCTAAAATAAGTGCTAACTGGGTTTTAACAGAAGTTTTAAGGGTTTTAAAAAATAAAAATATTGATATAGAAAAATTTTCAATGTCAGCTGATAGTTTAGCTAAGATAATAAAATTAATAGATAGTAAAGTAATCTCTTCAAAAATAGCGAAGGAACTTTTTGAAATATGTTTAGTTGATTTAAGAGATCCTGAGGTAATAGTTAAAGAAAAATCTATGGTACAGGTTTCTGATAGTTCTGAAATAGAAAAAATGGTAGATGAAGTTTTGGTTGCTAATCAAAAAATGGTAGAGGATTATAAAAATGCCGATGATGGAAGAAAACCAAGAGTTTTAAAGGGAATTGTCGGTCAAGTGATGAAACTTTCAAAAGGAAAAGCAAATCCTGAATTAGTAAATGAACTAATTTTGAAAAAAATTTAAGTTAAACAAAATTATATGAAGGTTGTTATTAATTAACAATCTTCTTTTTTATTTTATGTAAAAACATAACTTTACCATACTTAAATTATGTTTTCATAAAAAATTCAATATCTTCAGCTAATTTCTGTTATCGCAGTGGCTAGAAATCCTAGAATGATTCCATTATTAGAAATAATAAGAAAAATTAAATTGTCCAAAAAATTAGAAAAAAATATTAAAAAAATTTACAAAAAAACTTGCTTTTTTTTTGAAAGTAAGTTAATATAAATGAAATAAAAATTTTTAGGAGAGAAATAGAATGTTTATATCAACTAACTTAGTTATTATTAACATACTTCTAATTCTGGTGATTATTATTCTAGTGATAATCAGCAGTTTTTTAGTATAAATAAAACAAAGTTAGGGAATGAGTATAAAAATAAGATAGATGTTTAATAATAAGTGTAACAGCTAAAATTAATTAAAATCAGTTTATTCAAATACAGCCTAACGGCTGTATTTTTTTTAGCAAAAAATATAATTAAGGAGAGTGTTTTTAATGGGGAGAAGTAATAATTTAACATGTGGGACAGCAAGAGCACCACATAGATCATTACTGAAAAGCTTGGGCTTTGTGAATGAGGAAATGGATAGACCGATAATTGGAATAGCAAATTCATTTAATGAGATAATTCCGGGGCATGTACATTTGAATACATTAGTTCAAGCAGTAAAAGATGGAATTAGGAATGCAGGAGGAATTCCAATGGAATTTAATACTATTGGGATTTGCGATGGTTTAGCAATGAATCACATAGGAATGAAATATTCTTTAGTAACTAGAAATATAATAGCTGATTCAATAGAAGCTACTGCAATGGCAACTCCATTCGATGCCATAGTATTTATTCCTAATTGTGACAAAGTTGTTCCTGGAATGTTGATAGCAGCAGCAAGATTAAATATACCTTCTCTTATCATAAGTGGTGGAGCAATGCTTGCAGGAGTATATAAAGGAAAAAAAGTTGGACTGAGCAATGTTTTTGAGGCAATAGGGCAATTTAATGCAGGAAAAATGAGCCAAAAAGAGTTAGATATGGTTGAAGATTTAGCATGCCCTACATGTGGTTCTTGTTCTGGGATGTATACGGCAAATACAATGAATTGTTTAACAGAAGCTCTTGGGATGGCTTTACCTGGAAACGGAACTATTCCAGCAGTTTTTTCGGAAAGACTAAGACTTGCCAAAAAAGCTGGAATGCAAATAATGGAAGTATTAAAAGCAGATTTAAGACCTAGGGATGTTTTAACAAAAGAGGCTTTTGAAAATGCAGTAGCGGTTGATATGGCACTTGGAGGTTCATCAAATACAGCTCTTCACTTGCCTGCAATTGCCCATGAAGCAGGAATAGAATTAACACTTGATGATTTTAATGAAATTGCAAAGAAAACACCTCAGTTGTGTAAATTATCTCCATCAGGAGAATACTTTATAGAAGATTTATATAGAGCAGGTGGAGTTACAGGTGTAATGAAGAGAATGTATGAAAACGACAGATTAAATGGAAATGTCAAAACGGTTGCCTTACAAACTCAAGAAGAATTAGTTAAAAAAGCGTGCATAAATGATGAAGATGTAATAAAACCATGGAATAAACCAGCTTATGTTACAGGTGGAATAGCAGTTTTAAAAGGAAATTTAGCGAAAGATGGATGTGTTGTGAAAGAGGGAGCTGTCGCAAAAGAAATGCTTGTTCATTCTGGGCCTGCGAAAGTTTTTAATAATGAAGAAGATGCAGTGGCTGCTATAGTTGGAGGAAAAATCGTAGCAGGAGATGTAGTTGTTATTAGGTATGAGGGACCTAAAGGTGGGCCTGGTATGAGAGAAATGCTATCACCCACATCTATGATAGCAGGTATGGGGCTTGATAAAGATGTAGCACTTATAACGGATGGAAGATTTTCAGGGGCAACAAGAGGAGCTTCAATAGGACATGTATCACCTGAAGCAGCTGCAGGAGGAACAATTGCAATAGTACAAGATGGAGATATTATTGAAATTGATATACCTAATAGAAAATTAAATGTAAAACTTTCAGATGAAGAAATAACAGAAAGAAAAACAAAATTAGCACCTTATAAAATAACAGCAACAGGATATTTGAAAAAATACGCTATGCATGTTTCATCAGCAGCAGAAGGAGCAATAGAAATATTAGATTAAATTTTAAGGAGTAAATAAATGCATAAACTTTATGATTTTATAGAAGCAAGAGAGAGACTAGGTACAGTTATTGAAAAGACAAAACTTATTTACAGTGGAATTTTTTCAGATGAATCAGGGAATGAAGTCTATATTAAACCTGAAAATTTACAAAAAACAGGATCCTTTAAAGTTAGAGGCGCTTATAATAAAATAGCAAAACTTTCGGATGAAGAAAAAGCTAAAGGAGTTATAGCTGCTTCAGCAGGAAATCATGCTCAAGGTGTGGCATTAGCTGCACAAAAATTAGGTATTAAAGCTATTATTGTAATGCCTAAGCATAGTCCTTTAATTAAAGTAGAAGCAACTAAAAAATTTGGAGCAGAAGTTATTTTAATAGGAGATGTTTATGATGATGCATATAAGTATGCAAGAGAATTACAAGAAAAAGAAGGTTATACATTTGTACATCCATTTGATGATGAAGATGTTATAGAGGGACAAGGAACTATAGCATTAGAAGTATTAGAAGAAATACCTGATGCCGATATGATTTTAGTCCCAGTGGGTGGAGGTGGCTTAATTTCAGGACTAGCCTGTGCTGCAAAATTAAAAAACCCTCTTATCAAAATAATTGGGGTTGAGCCTGAAGGAGCTGCAAGTGCATTAGCTGCAGTAAAAAATAATCAAGTTGTTACACTTGATGAAGCAAATACAATAGCTGATGGGACAGCTGTAAAGAGAATAGGAGATAGAACATTTGATTATATAAAAAAATATGTGGATGAAATAGTAACGGTTTCTGATTATGAACTTATGGAAGCATTTTTATTATTAGTTGAAAAACATAAACTAGTTGCAGAAAATTCAGGAATATTATCAGTTGCAGGTCTTAAAAAATTAAATGTCAAAAATAAAAAAATAGTATCTATATTAAGTGGAGGAAATATAGATGTATTAACAATATCATCAATGATAAGTAAAGGACTTATAAATAGAAAAAGAATTTTTACATTTTCAGTTGATTTACCTGATAAACCTGGGCAATTAGTTGCTGTTTCAGAAATACTAGCAGCTCAAAATGCAAACGTAGTTAGACTTGAACATAACCAATTTAAAAATCTTAATAGATTTCATGATGTTGAACTACAAGTGACAGTAGAAACTTATGGTGAAGAACATATAAATAGAATAACTGAAATTTTTAAAGAAAAAGGTTATGTGATAAAAAGATTAAATTCTTAAAATAAAAGGTAAAGTAGGTGAAAAAAATGCAGAATGTTATGATAAATGGAGCAAGAATGTTATTAGAATGTCTTTATAGAGTTGGTGTGACAGATATGTTTGGATATCCTGGCGGAGCTGTAATACCAATATATGATGAACTCTATACTTTTAATAAAATAAATTATTATTTTTCAAGGCACGAACAAGGTGCAGCACATGAAGCTGATGGTTATGCTAGAGTTACAGGAAAAGTTGGAGTTTGTTTGGCAACTTCAGGACCAGGAGCTACAAATTTAGTAACAGGGATAATGACTGCACATATGGACTCGATACCAATGTTAGCAATAACAGGACAGGTAAAAAGCAATATGTTAGGAAAAGATGCTTTCCAAGAAACTGATATAGTTGGAATTACAGTACCTATAACTAAGATGAATTATTTAGTTCAAGATATAAAAGATATACCTAGAATAATAAAAGAGGCTTATTATATAGCTGGAACTGGAAGACCAGGTCCAGTACTGGTTGATATACCAAATGATATACAGTTACAAGAGATATCATATGAAGAATTTAATAAACTTTATGAGAAAGAAATAAAATTGGAAGGTTATTCTCCAACTTATGAAGGACATTTAGGACAGGTTAAAAAGGCTATTAAATTAATAAAAGAAGCAAAAAAACCATTGATTATAGCAGGTGCAGGAATATTAAAATCAGGAGCAAATCAAGAATTACTAGAATTTGCTAAAAAAATAGATACTCCTGTTACAACAACCTTGTTAGGACTAGGAGGATTCTCAGAGGAGCATGAATTATCTTTAGGTATGTTAGGTATGCACGGAACGGTTGCCGCAAATTATGCAACGGTTGAAACAGATTTGGTAATAGCTGCTGGAATCAGATTTGATGATAGAATAACAGGAAATCCGAATACTTTTTGCCCTAATGCAAAATTTATTCATATAGATATAGATCCAGCTGAAATAGATAAAAATGTAATTGTGGATGTCCCAATAGTAGGTGATTTAAAAAATGTTTTAACCATGTTAATAGGAGAAGTAAAGGAAAAAAATAATAAAGAATGGGTAAAACAAGTAAAAATATGGAAGAAAGAATATCCTTTTGCTCATAGAAAAGTTGAAATGGACAAGCTTTTACCTCAGGAAGTTTTAAAAGAACTTAATAGTATTTTAAAAGGAAATGCAATAATAGCTACTGATGTAGGCCAACACCAAATGTGGGCTGCACAATATTTAACATATATTAAACCTAACAGCATTGTAAGTTCAGGTGGAGCAGGAACAATGGGCTTTGGGCTTCCAGCTGCAATAGGAGCACAGGTTGGTGCAAGAGATAAAAAAGTTGTATTAATAGTTGGTGATGGTGGATTTCAAATGACTTTTCAAGAATTGATGCTGATAAAACAATATAATTTACCTGTAAAAGTTATCATTATAAATAATGCGTATTTAGGTATGGTAAGACAGTGGCAAGAATTATTTAAAGATAGAAGATATTCGTCAGTTGATTTATCAATTAATCCAGACTTTATAAAAATTGCAGAAGCTTATGGTTTAAGGGCTGAGAGAATAGAAAATAAAAAAGAGTTAAAGAAAAAATTAAAATCCTTAATAGAATCAGATGAAGGAGTTGTAATAGATTGTATAGTTGAAAAAGAAGAAAATGTATTTCCTATGATACCAGCTGGCACTAGTGTGATTCAGATGATGGGGAAAAGAGGTGTTCTAGAAGATGAACAAAGAGCATGAACTATTAATAATTGCAAAGAATAGTAATGGAATTGTAGCAAGAATAATGTCTTTATTTAATAGAAGGGGTTATCTAGTAAAAAAAATGACAGCTGGTGTAACAAATAAAGTTGGTCATGCAAGACTTACATTAACAGTTGATGGAGATGATAAGTCATTGGAACAAATTCAAAAACAAGTCTATAAAATTGTAGATGTAGTGAAAGTAAAAATATTTCCAGAGAGTGGAGTAATCAGAAGAGAACTTATGTTAATAAAAGTTAAGGCAGATTACAAAACTAGGGCTCAAATAGTTCAAATAGCTGATATATATCGTGGTAAAGTCCTAGATGTTTCGCCAAATTCTGTAATAATTGAATTGACTGGAGATGTTGAGAAACTTAGAGGCTTTGTGGATATGATGGAAAATTATGGAATTTTAGAAATGGCTAAAACAGGAGTTACAGCCATGAGTCGTGGAGAAAAAATCTAAAAAATTATTTTTTAATAAAATACAAAGATATGAGTAAATTTTAGGAGGGAAAATGAAACACATTAAATTTTTTGATACAACTTTAAGAGATGGAGAGCAGACACCAAGAGTTAATTTGAATGCTAAAGAAAAATTAAGAATAGCAAAGCAACTTGAAAATTTGGGAGTGGATATAATAGAAGCAGGGTTTGCTGCAGCTTCTCCAGGGGATTTTGAAGCAATAAAACTCATATCTGAAAATATAAAAAAATCAACTGTAACAAGTTTAGCAAGAGCAGTAAAAAAAGATATAGAAATTGCAGCTGAAGCATTAAAAAATGCAGATAAACCAAGAATACATACTTTTATTGCAACATCACCTATACATAGAGAATTTAAGTTAAAAATGTCCAAGGAAGAGATAATTTTAAGAGTAAAAGAAATGGTTACCTATGCAAAATCTTTTATAGATGATATTGAATTCTCAGCTGAAGATGCTTTTAGAACGGAAAAAGAATATTTGGTTGAAGTTTTCAATGCAGCCATAGAAGCCGGGGCAACAACTCTAAATGTACCTGACACTGTGGGATATAGGACTCCCACAGAAGTATATGAAACAATAAAATATTTGAAAGAAAACATAAAAGGAGTAGATAAAGTTGATTTATCCATTCACTGTCATGATGATTTAGGACTTTCAGTCGCAAACTCAATAGCTGCAATTCGGGCAGGAGCTAGACAAATTGAATGTACTATAAATGGTATAGGAGAAAGAGCTGGAAACACTTCTTTGGAAGAAGTAGTTATGATAATCAAAACAAGAAAAGATATATTTGATGGATATATGACTAATATAGATGCTAAGCAGATTTATCCGACTAGTAAATTGGTTAGTTTATTAACGGGTGTTACGACTCAACCTAATAAAGCAATAGTAGGAACAAATGCATTTTCACATGAATCAGGTATACATCAACATGGAGTATTAGCTAATCCAGAAACTTATGAAATTATAAGACCAGAAACTGTTGGTAGAAATACAGATAGCTTAGTTCTAGGAAAGTTATCAGGAAAACATGCCTTTATTCAAAAGTTAGAAATTTTAGGATTGCATATATCTGAAAATAAAATTGAAGATTTATTTAATGAGTTTAAGAAATTAGCTGATAAGAAAAAATATGTCTTAGATGAAGATATAATTGCATTAGTTGCAGGAGATGCGGCACAGATAGAAGGAAGAAAAATTATTCTTGAACATTTTGAAATTTCAAGAAAAGCCGGACAAAAAACGAAAGCAGAAATAAATTTGCTCATAGATGGAGAAAAAGTTTACAAAGAAGCTTTTGGAGATGGACCAGTTGATGCGGCATATAAAGCAATAAACTCAGCATTAAACGATGATTTCACATTAGAAGAATATAAACTTGAATCAATAACAGGAGATACGGATGCACAAGCTCAAGCAGTAGTATTTATAAATAAGAATGGAAAGAGATACATGGGAAGAGGCCAAAGTACAGATGTGGTTGAAGCGGGATTGAAAGCATATATCAATGGCTTGAATAGATTGTATAAGGAAAATAATTAAGGCTAAATAAATGGAGGAAACTTATATGAAAACATTATTTGATAAAGTCTGGGAAAAGCATGTAGTGGAAGGAATTGAAGGAGAAGCCCAACTTTTATATATAGATTTACATCTAATTCATGAAGTAACATCACCGCAGGCATTTTCTGGCTTAAGAATAGCAGGGCGTAAGGTTAGAAGACCAGATTTGACCTTTGGAACTATGGATCACAATACACCTACTATAATGGAAGAAAGAATGAATATAAAGGATGAAGTTTCTAAAGCTCAATTAGATGCGTTAGCAAATAATTGTAAGGAATTTGGTGTGGAACTTGTAGATATGTTCAATGGAAACAATGGAATAGTACATATGGTAGGTCCTGAACAAGGCTTGACATTACCAGGAAAAACAATTGTTTGTGGGGATAGCCATACAGCTACGCATGGAGCATTTGGAGCAATAGCTTTTGGAATAGGAACAAGTGAAGTTGAGCATGTACTTGCAACTCAAACTATATGGCAGAAGAAACCTAAGACCATGGGAATTGAGATAACAGGAAAATTACAAAAAGGAGTATATGCTAAGGATATAATTTTATATATTATAAAGACTTATGGCATAGGTTTAGGCAATGGTTATGCTTTTGAATTTTTTGGTGATACAATAAGAAATTTATCAATGGAAGAAAGGATGACAATATGCAATATGGCTATTGAAGCTGGAGGGAAGTCAGGAATAATTGCCCCAGATGAAATCACATTTGAATATATCAAAGGAAGAAGATTCACACCAAAAGATGAAGATTTAGAGAAAAAAATAAAAGAATGGAAAGAATTATATACAGATTCGGTAGAAGCTTTTGATAAGTATATAAAAATTGATGTAAATAATTTAGTACCACAAGTAACTTGGGGGACTAATCCTGAAATGGGAATAGATATTACTGGAATTTTTCCAGAAATAAAAGATGTAAATGATGAAAAAGCCTATGAGTATATGGGATTAAAACCTAATCAAAGCCCTTATGATATTCCTTTGAAGCATGTTTTCATTGGATCTTGTACAAATGGAAGATTAAGTGATTTAGAAATAGTTGCAAAAATAGTGGAAGGAAAAAGAGTGGCTGAAAATATAAAAGCGGTTGTAGTTCCTGGTTCACAAATTGTAAAAAGAATAGCAGAGGAAAAAGGAATTGCAAAAATCTTAATTGATGCTGGTTTTGAATGGAGAGAAGCAGGTTGTTCAACTTGTTTAGGTATGAATCCAGATGTTATACCAAGTGGAGAGCATTGTGCATCTACATCTAACAGAAATTTTGAAGGTAGACAAGGTAAGGGGGCAAGAACACACCTTGTCAGTCCTGCAATGGCAGCTGCAGCAGCAATTAATGGGAAATTTGTAGATGTGAGATTTGAAAAAGGAGTTGAATAATAATGAAACCTTTTAAAAAATATGTAGGAACAATCGTTCCCATAATGAATAATAATATAGACACAGATCAATTGATTCCTAAGCAATATCTAAAAAGTATAGAAAAAACTGGCTTTGGCAATTATGTTTTTGACGAATGGAGATACAATGAAGATGGAACAGATAACATGGATTTTAACCTAAACAAGCCGGAATATAAAAATGGAACTATTTTAATAACAGGAGAAAATTTTGGCTGTGGCTCATCAAGAGAACATGCTGCTTGGGCATTACAAGATTATGGTTTTCATGTGATTGTAGCTGGAGGATATTCTGGAATTTTCTATATGAACTGGCTAAATAATGGGCATTTACCAATAACATTACCAGAAAAAGAAAGAGAAGAACTTGCAGAATTAGATGGAAATATAGAAGTTGTAGTAGATTTAGAAAATAATAAATTATCTGCAAATGGGAAAGATTATTTTTTTGAATTGGAAGAATCTTGGAAACAAAGATTACTAAAAGGGTTAGATTCAATAGGGTTAACTTTGGAATATGAAGACAAAATAAGAGCTTATGAAATGAAAAATTAAAAAGTAATATATAATGCGAGGAGAAAATTATAATGGAATACAAAATTGCAGTATTAAAAGGAGATGGAATAGGTCCGGAAATAATAGCAGAAACTATAAAAGTTTTAGACAAAGTAGCTGAAAAATATGGGCATAAATTTGTATATCAAAGAGGATATTTGGGTGGAGAATCTATTGATAAATATGGAGTTCCATATTCAGAAGAAACGAGCAGAATTTGCAGAAATTCAGATGCTATTTTATTAGGAGCAGTGGGAGGATCTAAGTGGAACGAAATAGAAGCAGATAAAAGACCTGAAAAAGGATTGTTAGCAATTAGAAAAGAATTAGCTGTCTATACAAATTTAAGACCAGCAATATTATTTAAAGAATTAAGAAGTGCAAGCCCATTAAAAGATGAAATAGTTGAGGATGGGTTAGATGTGATGATAGTCAGGGAACTTACAGGAGGAATATACTTTGGACCTCGTGAGTATTCAGAAGAAAAAGCCGTAGATACAATGCCTTATACAAGAAATGAAATAGAAAGAATAGCCAGGAAGGCTTTTGAAATTGCAAGAAATAGAAACAAAAAATTAACAAGTGTGGACAAACACAATGTTTTAGATACTTCAAAACTATGGAGAAAAATAGTAAATGAAGTAGCGAAAGACTATCCAGATATAGAAGTATCTCATATGTATGTGGACAATGCGGCTATGCAGCTTATTATAAATCCAAGGCAATTTGATGTAATTTTAACTGAAAATATGTTTGGAGATATTTTATCAGATGAAGCTTCTATGCTTACAGGTTCGCTTGGAATGCTGCCATCAGCTAGTTTGGGAGATGGGAAACTTGGTTTATATGAACCATGTCATGGCTCTGCTCCAGATATAGCTGGACAAAATATTGCTAACCCAATAGCAACTATAATGTCAGCAGCTATGATGCTTAGATATTCTTTTGACTTGGAAGATGAAGCTATAGCTATTGAAAAAGCAATTGAAGAAGTTTTGAGTCAAGGATACAGAACAGCAGATATATATACTGAAGGAACAATAAAAATAAGTACAGTAGAAATGGGAACACAAATAGCAAATAAAATTTAGGAGTAAATAATGGAAAAAGAAATACTATGTTATAAAAATGTTTCTTTTGTAAGAGATGGTAGAAAAATTTTAGATGACATTAATTGGCAAATCAAAGAAAATGAGAATTGGGCTTTGATAGGCTTAAATGGTTCTGGAAAATCTACACTTTTGAGTATGTTACCAGCTTATGTTTTTCCAAGCTCTGGAGAATTATGGGTTTTTGAAAATAAATTCGGAGCTTGTTTTTGGAAAGAGGTAAGAGATAAATTAGGCTTTGTGAGCTCAGCATTACAAAATAATTTTTCATCAACGCTTAATAGACAAAGCTTAGAAAATATAGTGATTTCAGGAGCATATAATTCCATAGGAATTTATCAGGAAGTGGCAGATGAAGTAAAGAACAAAGCAGAAAAGATAATTGAAAATTTTAAAATTTCATATATAAAAGATAAAATTTTTGGAAGTTTATCTCAAGGCGAACAAAGAAGAACTTTACTTGCAAGAGCTTTTATGAATGAACCAAATTTACTTATTTTGGATGAGCCTTGTTCTGGGCTTGATATAACAGCAAGAGAAAGTTTTTTAAAAAATCTTCAGGAGATTTCAGAATCTGAGGAAGATAAAATAGCTTTTATCTATGTAAGTCATCAAATAGAAGAAATAATTCCAGCTGTTAGTCATGTTGCTATCTTAAAAGATGGAAAGATGATAGCTCAAGGGAAGAAAGAAGAAATTCTAACAAAAGAATTTTTAAGAGAATTATTTGAATTAGATGTAGATATAATTTGGAAAAATGGAAGACCATACTTAATAATCGAATAATAAATTAATAATATAACAAAAATATAGGAGGAAAAAATGGCAGGAAATATTTTAGGAACAACAGTTTATTACGACAGTGATTGTAACTTAGGAAACTTAGTAGGAAAGAAAATAACAGTATTAGGTTATGGCTCACAAGGGCATGCCCATTCATTAAATTTAAAAGAAAGTGGAATGGATGTAACAATAGGATTGAGAAAAGGATCAAAATCTTGGTCAGTTGCAGAAGAAGCTGGTTTTGTTGTGAAAGAAACAGCAGATGCAGTAAAACTGGCAGATGTAGTAATGGTATTAATACCTGATGAATTACAAGCAGACACATATAAAAATGATATAGCACCAAATTTAAAAAAAGGAGCCTACTTGGGATTTGGGCATGGATTTAATATTCATTTTGGTAAGATAGTTCCTAGAGAAGATATAAATGTGTTTATGGTTGCTCCAAAAGGACCTGGACATTTGGTTAGAAGAACTTTCCAAGAGGGAAGCGGAGTACCTTGTCTTATAGCAGTGGAAAAAAATCCAAGTGGTGATACAAAAGAAATTGCTCTAGCTTGGGCATCTGGAATAGGTGGTGGAAGATCAGGAATACTTGAAACTAATTTCAAACAAGAAACAGAAACAGATTTATTTGGGGAACAAGCAGTTCTATGCGGAGGTGTTACAGAACTTATAAAAACAGGTTTTGAAGTTCTAACGGAAGCAGGATACGATCCAGTGAATGCTTATTTTGAATGTTTACATGAAATGAAATTAATAGTTGATTTAATTTATGAAGGTGGACTTGCAAAGATGAGACATTCAATTTCTAATACTGCAGAATATGGAGATTTTTTAACAGGACCAAAAATTATAACTGCAGAAACAAAAAAAGCTATGAGAGGAGTTCTAAAAGATATTCAAAGTGGGAAATTTGCTGATGAGTTTTTAGCAGATTCAAAAGCTGGACAACCATTTTTAAAAGGAAAAAGAGAAGAATTTAAAAATCATGAAATTGAAAAAGTGGGAGCAGAGTTAAGAAAACTTATGCCTTGGATAAAATAAAAATATTTTAAAATAAAAAAGATGGATGAGTAATTGAAGAATGAAAGTTCATTTTTTTTTATTTGTATCAATAGTTTATATACCCATATGGGTAATAAAAAATATTTTGAATATTTGTGGATTTATTATATAATAAATTAAATGTAAATATCGGTAAATACCCAAAGAAAATTATTAAAGGAGTATAAGATATGGTAAATAAAAAAATTGTAATAGGAGTTATTGGCTCAGATTGCCATACTGTTGGGAATAAAATTATTCACCATAAACTTGAAGAAAATGGATTTGAAGTTATAAATATTGGAGCTTTATCTCCACAAATAGATTTTATTAATGCCGCATTGGAAAGTAATGCCGCAGCAATTATTGTATCATCTATTTACGGATATGGAGAGCTTGACTGCCAAGGTATGAGAGAAAAATGCAATGAATATGGACTGAAAGACATTCTTTTATATGTTGGTGGAAATATTGGAACTGGAAATGAAGATTGGGAAAGTATAGAGAAAAGATTTAAAAAAATAGGTTTTGATAGAATTTATAAACCAGGAACTTCAATTGAAAAGACAATTGAAGATTTAAAGTTAGATTTGGAAGAAAAAAAATAATTTGATAAAAGGAGAAAAAATGATAGAGGTATATTTGGCGATAGACTTTGGAAGTACATATACCAAATTAACAGCTATAAATTTAAACGATAGAGAAATAATCGCATCGACAAAAGCATTAACAACTGTTGAAATAGATGTGATGCAAGGTTTTGATAAAGCATATGGTGAGTTATTAGATATTTTGGCTAACAAGTTTGGGAAAAATTATATTATAAAATATAGAAATGCTTGCTCATCAGCTGCAGGTGGACTTAAAATAGTTGCTGTTGGTTTAGTACCTGATTTAACAACAGAAGCAACAAAAATAGCAGCTCTTAGTGCTGGAGCTAGAGTTATAAAAACATATGCATTTGCATTATCTGATTCAGATATAGAAGAAATAGAAAATTTAGATTATGATATTTTAGTATTATCTGGAGGAACTAATGGCGGAAATAGAGAATATATTCTAAAGAATGCTAGGAAAATAGTTGAAAGTAAAATCATAAAAACAGTTATTGTTGCAGGAAATGAGTATGTACAAGATGAAATAAAAGAAATTTTTAAAAATTCTAAATTTGAATTTTTTATTAGTGAAAATGTAATGCCAGTTGTAAATAAAATAAATGCTGAAAATTTAAGAGAAATAATTAGAGAAGTATTTATGAAAAACATAGTTAAAGCTAAAGGTATGGAGAATGTCCAAAAAATAGTTGAAAATATAATAATGCCAACACCGGCAGCAGTAATGAAAGCAGCAGAAATATTATCGGATGGAACAGAAAATATTGATGGAATAGGAAATGTTTTAGTTGTTGATATTGGTGGAGCGACAACAGATGTACATTCTATTGGAAAAGGTTTACCAAAAACTAATAATATTCAATTAAAAGGTTTAGAAGAACCGTATAGTAAAAGAACTGTCGAAGGAGATTTAGGAATGAGTTATTCTTCAATGGCTCTTTATGAAGCAACAACATTAAATAAAATAAGAGCATATTTAGGTCGGAAAGAATCAAAGATAAGTATAAAAGATAGTTTTAAATATAGAGAGCAGAACCCAAATTTTATTGCAGAACAAGAAGAAGATTTATTATTCAATGAAATGATGGCAATGATTTGTACAGAAATTGCTACAAATCGTCATGCAGGTGTGTTAGAATGCATATATTCACCAATGGGAACTATTTTTTCACAAAGTGGAAAAGATTTGACAGATATAAAATATATCATTGGAACAGGTGGAATAATAGCAAACAGTAGAAATCCACAAAAGATATTGGAACTTGCTTTATATAAAGAAGAGGATACTCTAAGCTTAAAGCCTAAGTATGCAAAATTTTTAGTGGATAAAGAATATATTTTATCAGCTATGGGATTATTATCAAAAGATTTTCCTGATATAGCTCTTGAAATAATGAAAAAAAACATGATTGAAGTTTAGTTTCAGGGGGAGAAACTATGTCATTTAATTTAAAAAAAATGCAGGAAGATATATTTTTTCAAAAAAGAAAAGAACTATTAGAGAAAAATGAATTAAATATAGATTTAGATTTTAAAGAATCAATAAAATTTCAAAAGTGTCTACCAGAATATAAAAATTTTGTAAAGAAGCTTAAAACATATCATGATGAAAGAAAAATAGGTATACAGGTCAGTGCAGGTTTAACTCTATTAGATGAAGAGATAAAACAAATGGCTCTTTTATCTGAAGAAAAAAAAGTAGATTTTTTAGCAGTTACAGTGGATTCATATACTCGAGAAAATAAATTTGAAAGAGCAAGAAAGGGGTTGGAAGAGTCAGAGAATTCCAATAAATCTATGTTAAATGGATATCCAATCGTGAGCTATGACATCTGTAAAAATAGGAAATTGATAAGTGAATCAGCTGCTCCTTTGCAGCTAAAACATGGTTCAACTAATCCTGCACTTTTAGTAGAAGTAGCTTTAGCCTCAGGAATAACATCTATTGAAGGTGGGGGAATTAGTCATAATATAGCTTTTAGTAAAGCAGTATCTATTGAGGAAAGTATTGAAAATTGGAAATATGCTGATAGACTGATAGCATTTTATGAAGAAAATGGAATTCCTATTCATAGAGAATCAAATTTTGCTTTAACAGCAACTCTTGTCCCACCGGCAATATCAAATTCCATACAAATTTTGGAAGGACTGCTGGCAGTGGAGCAAGGTGTTAAGAATATAAGTTTAGGTTGTGTTCAATATGGAAATTTAATTCAAGATGTTGCAAGTCTTGAAGCATTGAAAGAAGATATGGAGTTCTATTGCCAAAATCTAGGAATTAAAAATATAAATTTAAGTACGGTTTTTCAACAATGGATTGGTGGTCTTTCAAATGATGCAATGAAAAATTATGGAGTAATTTCTTATAGTACTTTTGTTGGTGCTATTTGTGGTGTGGATAGAATTATAATAAAAAATCCGGAGGAGTTCAGTTCAAGCTATTTGAATATTTCTCTTTTAAATACCATTGAACTAACAAAATCACTTTTAAAAATTATGAATTTTCAAGTAAAAGAAAATATTTTAGAAATAACAAAAGAAAAAGAACAAATTAAAAGAGAAACTAGAAGAATAATTTCAAAAGTAATGGAATTGAGTGACGGAGATTTAGGAAAAGGCATAGTGAGAGCTTTTGAGCAAGGTATTATAGATGTCCCATTTTCGCCATCTAAATATAATTGTGGAAAGATGATGCCTGCAAGAGATATTGAGGGAATGATAAGATATTTAGATATAGGAAATCTACCTTTTTGTGAAGATATAAAAGAATTTAATAATAAAAAAATTAACGAAAGAGCTGTAGCAGAAAATAGAGAAATTAGCTTTCAAATGACAGTTGATGATATTTTTGCTCTCAGCAATGGAAATATCTTACCAAATAAAGAATAATAAAAAAAGTACTTGCAAAAAATTTTAAATAATGATAATATGGGTGAAATTTGATTTTAAGACAGAGGTTGCATCAATCAAGAGTAGTTAGTTGGAGATCGAAAGTCAGTGAAAACTAATGAAAGGGAAAGATGCCGAAGTGAATTGTCAAAAAATTTGCTGGGGATATGTTGAATAAGCATATAACTGTCTTTGTGCAAGAGCACAAAGTTGCGCTATCTTAAAACATGAAAGACTAAATATATATTAACTTAATTACTTTTTGTGATTGATATTTTATTGTATTGAGGTACCTTGCATGTTTTTTGATGCAAGGTCTTTTTTTTTACAAAATTTTTTTAATACAGTAGGAGGTTAATTATGGAAAGAAGAAGCTTTAAAATGCCGCATAGCTATGTAATAATATTTTCAATGTTAGTACTGGCTTTTATTATGGGAAATGTGATTGATGCAGGGGAATATGAAAGAGTTGCGAATGAAGCAGGGAAAATGGTTGTAATTCCTGGAAGTTATCATAAAATAGAAAATATCGGAATGAATTTATTTGATTTTTTTATGTCAATACAAGATGGCTTTGTAAAAAGTGCCAACATAATATTTTTTGTTATTTTTGCCTATTCATTTGTCTATATGATAATAAAAAATGGAACTTTTGATGCAGTTGTAGGTTTTTTACTAAGAAAAGTTGGGAGGAGAATAGAACTTATAATTCCAATAGGCATGATTGTATTTGGAATACTTGGATCAACTATGGGTTTATATGAGGAAACTTATGGACTTATACCAGTATTCATGGCAATAGCAAGTGTAATCGGATACGATGCAATAGTAGGAAGTAGCATTATATATTTAGGAGTTGCAGTAGGATTTGCATCGGCGACAATAAATCCATTCACAATAGGAGTTGCTCAACAAGTAGCGGGAGTTCCACTATTTTCAGGAATAGGATATAGAATATTCTGTTTCATAGTTTTTATGGCTATTTCTATAATTTATGTATGGAGATATGCACATAAAATAAAAGATAATCCAACGCAATCTCTGCTATATGGTATAGAAATGGAAACTGTTGATGTAGCAAGTAAAGATGAATTAATGCAAATTCAATTTACAAATATTCATAGATTAAGCTGTTTAATGTTTTTAGTAACTATAGGCGTATTGATGTATGGAACTATTTCTAAAGGTTGGTATATAGATGAAATTTCAACTTTATTTATTATAATGACAATAGTAACAGGACTAATTTCTAGGTTTTCTCCAAGCCAAATAGCTACATATTTCATAGAGGCAGCAAAAGATATGATGTTTGGAGCTCTAATAATTGGATTGAGTTACAGTATGCCAGTAGTTATGGAAAAGACAAAGATAATTGATACTATAATTAATTTTTTAGTGGGAACTTTAAATAATTTTAGTGGAGTAACAAGTGCAATAGGAATGTTATTTGTTCAAAATATAATAAACTTATTCATTCCAAGTGGAGGTGGACAAGCACTAGTGACTATGCCAATTTTGGCACCAGTTGGTGAAATGGTTGGGCTGAGTCGTCAGCTAACAGTGTTAGCATATCAATTTGGAGATGGATATTCAAATATATTTTGGCCTACATCTGTATTTTCAATGTGTGGAATAATGAGAATGCCGGTAAATAAATGGTATAGTTTTGTTACACCACTATTTGGAATGATGTTTATAGCGCAGATAATTTTAATAATAATTGCAGTAATAGTGAGGTATTAATATGATTTATAAAGAAAAGTTGTACGAAGTTGAAGAAAGTTTAGCTTCTGAAATAGAAAATATTAGTGAATTTATTTTTAATAATCCCGAATTGGGAAATGAAGAATTTATTTCAAGTTCTTATTTGGTTGAAAAGTTAAGGGAATATAATTTTGATGTAAATTATCCTTATTTAGAAATGCCTACAGCTTTTAAAGCCGAATATAAAAAAGGAAATAAAGGTTTAAAAATTGCTTTTTTAGCTGAATATGATGCTCTTCCAGGATATGGAGAAAATAAAAATCAAAATGCCCATGCTTGTGGGCATAATTGGATAGCAGCAACTACTGTTGGAGCAGCGATAACATTAGCAAAATCTGATATTGAATTTGATGGAAGTATAGTAGTTATTGGAACACCAGCTGAAGAAACGACAGGAGGAAAATGTGAATTAGTTGAAAAAGGAGCATTTCTAGATATAGATGCGGTTATTCAAATGCATTTAGGAGCAGAAACTAATATAAATATAATTACTCTTGCAATGGATTCGATTGAGTTTAATTTTAAAGGTGTGGCAGCACATGCTGCTGCTTATCCAGAAAGAGGAGTTAATGCATTAGATGCAGTAAATCTAATGTTTGCTGGAGTTAATGCATTAAGGCAACATATTAGAACCGATGCAAGAGTTGCAGGTATTATTACTGAAGGTGGAAAGGCATGTAATATAGTTCCAGATAAGGCTAGTTGTAGATATTATATAAGAGCAAAAGAGAGAAACTATCTAAAAGAATTGACACAAAAAATTATAAATTGTGCAAAAGGAGCTGCTCTTATGACAGGAACAGAATTAGAATATCATAATTTTGAAAATTCTTATGATAATTTAACTTACAATGAAAGTTTGAGAAAATTATTGAAAAGAAATTTACAAGATTTAGGAGTAGATAATTTTGTTATATCTGACGAGAAAGCAAGTGGTTCCAGTGATATTGGAAATGTTTCATCGGTTTGTCCGACAGTTTATTGTGAAATAGATACAGGTGCAAGACCTAAAGTTTATGCACATAATGAAGAAATACTAGACTATGTCCATGGGAAAAATTCTCAAAATACTTTACATATAGCAACAAAAGCTATGGCTTATACGGCGTTACAAATTTTGTTAAGACCTAGTTTATTAGAAAAATAAGATAGATATATTTAAAACTCATAAATTTATGTTATAATAATTGCTATATAAATTTTTAGGAGAAAAAAATGAGAGTTTTAAAATTCGATACAACGGTTGATTTAATTAATGATGGTATACTGAAGTCTATATTGATTTTTTCCTTACCAATACTTATTTCAAATATATTTCAACAGCTATATAACATGGCAGATATAGCTATTGTTGGAAATACTTTAGGGGATAGGTCACTTGCAGCTATTGGTGCATCCACTGCTGTTTTTGATTTATTGGTAAATTTTGCAGTAGGAGTAGGAAATGGACTTAGTATGGTAGTTGCAAGAAATTATGGTGCTAAAGATGAGAAATTATTAAAAAAATCTGTGGCAGCTTCTGTAATAATAGGATTATTTTTATCAATTAGTTTAGTTATTTTATCACGATTTATTTTGATTCCACTTTTAAATTTTTTAAATACACCGCAGGAAATTATAGGAGAAGCTTATTCTTATATAAGCATAATAACATTATTTATAGTTGTAACTTTTGGATATAACTTACTTTCTGGTCTGCTTAGAGCCATTGGAAATAGTTTTATGTCATTAGTATTTTTAGTTATAGCTTCAATCATAAATATTATCTTAGACATATATTTCATAACATCATTAAATATGGGAATAGCTGGTGCAGCAATTGCAACAGTCATAGCACAAGCAGTTTCAGTAATATTATGTGCCATCTATATTTACAAAAAGGTTCCTATTTTAATACCAAGGAAAAAAGATTTTAAATTTGATGAAAGACTGTATAAAGAACTTCTGGGGCAAGGTTTTTCTATGGGCTTTATGATAGCAATAGTACTGGTAGGAACAGTAATACTGCAAATGGCTATAAATAATTTTGGCTATCTAATTATTGCAGCACATATAGCAGCGAGAAAGCTTATGATGTTCTCAATTATGCCCATTACAACTTTAGCAGTGGCTTTAGCAACTTTTGTATCTCAAAATAAAGGAGCAAATAAAGGATTGAGAATAAAAAAAGGAGTACTATATGTAAATATATTGGGAATAGTTTTTGGTATATTTTTATTTGTAACAATGCTTTTGTATTCAAAAGATATGGTAAGATTTTTATCTGGTTCTAATTCCGAAGAAGTTCTATCAAATGGTTCTAACTACTTAAAGGTAGCAGCACCTTTTTTTGGAATTTTAGCCATTGTTTTAAATACAAGATATGCTTTGCAAGCTTTGGGTCAAAAAATATTACCACTCGTTTCCAGTGTTATTGAATTAATTGGAAAAGTACTGTTTGTTGTGTATATGATTCCTAAATTAGGATATTTTGGAGTAATGATCTGTGAACCATTAATTTGGATAATTATGGCCATTCAACTAACTCATTCTTTTTATAAAAATGATTATATAAAAAAATTAAACACAAAATTGAAATAAATGATTGACAAAGCTACTATAATATAGTAAAATCCATTTCAATATAATAACCATAAAGAGAAACGGAGGGACAGGCCCTTAGATGTTTCAGCAACCTACTGCATATGAAAATCATGTGGTGTGGTGCTAATGCCTGAGCTATGGAAGATAGGTAAAAAAAGAAACTTCCTAGTAAAGCTAGGATTTTTTTATTATAAGGAAGGGGCAAATATGAGAATTGCAGAAATATTAAAACACAATCAATTGACAACATCATTTGAAGTTTTTCCGCCAAATGATAAAGTGGGATTGGACACGGTATATAATTGTTTAGACAAATTAGCATTAGAAAATCCCGATTTTATTAGCGTTACCTATGGAGCAGGTGGAAATACAAAAGGACGAACAGTAGAAATTGCAAGCAAAATAAAAAATCAAAATAAAATAGAATCACTTGCACATTTAACATGTATAGGTTCAAAAAAAGAAGATATAGATGAGATATTAAGACAACTAAAGAGCAATAACATTGAAAATATCCTTGCTCTTCGCGGCGACTATCCTTTGGATGGAAAACTAGTGGAAGGAGATTTTAAATATGCAAAAGATTTAGTTGAATATATTCGTTTAAAAGATAGTTCATTTTCAATAGGTGCTGCTTTTTATCCGGAAGGTCATAGGGAAACTAACGATCTATTAGATTTGTTTTATTTAAAAGAAAAAGTAAATGCAGGAGTAGATTTTTTAATATCACAAATATTTTTGGATAATGAATACTTATATAATTTTAGAGATAAACTGGAAAAATTGCAGATAGATACTCCACTTATAGCCGGGATTATGCCTGTTACAAATGCAAAACAAATAAAAAAAATTACATCACTTTGTGCATGTACAATTCCTAAGAAATTCTTAAAAATATTAGAAAAGTATGAACATAATGAAGAAGCATTGAGAGAA
The DNA here is from genome assembly GCF_900095285.1 of Fusobacterium gastrosuis. Taxonomy (GTDB): domain Bacteria; phylum Fusobacteriota; class Fusobacteriia; order Fusobacteriales; family Fusobacteriaceae; genus Fusobacterium; species Fusobacterium gastrosuis. The sequence continues at coordinate 1,200,147 of NZ_LT607734.1, forward strand.
GCAGGGCTTAGTTATGCAATTGAACAGATTACAGATTTAATTGCTTCAGATATAAGGGGAATTCATATATATACTATGAATAAAACAGAAACAGCCAAAAAGATTATAGATGCAACAGGGATAATTAGAAACTATCATAAGGAGGTTTAATATGCTTCGTGAAGACTTAGAAAAAAGAATATTGATATTAGACGGAGCAATGGGAACCGTTTTACAAAAATATGATTTAACAGAAGTAGATTTTGCTGGAAAAGCAAAAGGTTGCTATGAAATTTTAAATGAAACAAGACCGGATATTATAAAAGAAATTCATGAAAAATATATTCAAGCGGGTGCAGATATAATAGAAACAAATAGCTTTAACTGTAACGCTATATCTTTAAAAGATTATGGCTTTGAAAATAAAGTTTTTGAACTGGCAAAAAAAGCCGGAGAAATTGCAAGAGAAGCTACTAAAATTACCAGTAAAAAAATATATATTTTAGGTTCAATAGGACCCACAAATAAGAGCTTAAGCTTTCCAATTGGGGATATACCATTTGAAAGATCACTCTCATTTAAAGAATTATTAGAAGTCTATAAAGAGCAAATAAGAGGACTTATAGCCGGAGGAGTTGACGGTTTATTAATAGAAACAATATTTGATGGATTAAATGGAAAAGCCGCAGTTCTAGCAGCGGAAGAAGTCTACGAAGAACTAGGATTAAATCTTCCAATTTGTATTTCAGCAACTGTTAATAGACAAGGGAAATTATTGACAGGACAGAGTATAGAATCTTTGATTGCAAGTTTAGATGGCCCTTCCATTTTATCTTTTGGATTTAATTGTTCCTTTGGAGCAAAGGATTTAGTTCCACTTATAAAAAAAATTCAACAAAGTACAACAAAATTTATATCACTTTATCCAAATGCTGGTTTACCTAATCAAAATGGAGATTATGTTGAAACTGCTGAACAAATGAAAAATGATATTGCTAGTATAGTTGAAAATCAAGAAATTAATATATTGGGTGGGTGCTGTGGAACAACTTATGAACATATAAAAGTTTTAGCAGAATTAGTAAAGGGTAAAAGTCCAAGAAAAGCTCCTAAAGAAAATATATTAAAAGCCTGCTTATCAGGAAATGAAATCTATAGGCATAAGGAAGTTTTTACATGTGTTGGGGAAAGAAATAACATTTCAGGATCAAAATTATTTCGTACAATGATTGAAGAGAAAAATTATTTAAAGGCTTTAGATGTTGCAAGACAACAAATAGAAACTGGAGCTAAAGTTATAGATGTAAATTTAGATGATGGAATTATGGATTCTAAAATTGAAATGAGAAATTTTTTGAGAGTTCTACAAAATGATAGTTTTATTTCAAAGGTTCCTATAATGATAGATTCATCAGATTTTGAAGTTATAGAAGAAGGCTTACAAAATATAGCGGGAAAGGCAATAGTAAATTCTATAAGTCTAAAAGAAGGAGAAAGAGAATTTCTAAGAAAAGCAAAAATTATAAGAAAATATAGAGCGTCAATAGTTGTAATGGCATTTGATGAACAGGGGCAAGGAGTTGATTCAAAAAGAAAAATTGAGATATGCCAAAGATCTTACAATCTATTAAAAAGTTTAAACATAAGTGATGAAGATATCTTCTTCGACCCTAATATATTGAGTATAGGAACTGGAGAAGAAGCTGCTCGTTATCATGGCAGAGAGTTTTTAAAATGTGTAGATTATATTAAAAAAAATATGCCTAAGTGTGGTATAGTTGGAGGATTGAGTAACTTATCCTTTGCATTTAGAGGAAATAACCCTTTAAGAACTGCAATGCACAATGTATTTTTAATGCTTGCTAAACCAAGAGGTTTTAATTTTGCAATATTGAATCCCAAAGAATTATCAACAGATTATAAAGAAGAAGACATAAAAATAATAGAAGATTTTATACTTGGAAATGATGATAATATTGAAAAACTATTATCTCTAAATTTTGTAAAAAAACAAGAAGATAAAATCGTTTTTTCTGAAAGTCCTGAAGATAAAATAAAGAAAGCATTAATTCAAGGTGGGAGTTTATCTTTGGTTGATGAAATACATGAACTTTTAAAAAAATATACGGCTCTTGAAATTTTGGAAAACATTTTGATGTCAGCTATGCAAGAAATTGGGAAATTATTTGAAAATGGAGATCTTTATTTACCTCAACTTATAAGATCAGCGTCTGTTATGAATGATTGTGTAAATACTTTAACTCCATATTTAGAAAAAGTTGATAAACAGAGCTCTTCAAAAGGGAAAATTTTAATGTCGACTGTTGATGGAGATGTCCACGACATAGGTAAAAACATAGTTGGAACTGTTTTAGAATGCAATGGATATGAAGTTATAGATTTAGGGGTAATGGTAAAAAAAGAAAAAATAGTTGAAATGGCTAAAAAGGAAAATGTGGATATAATTACATTGAGTGGTCTTATTAGTCCATCATTGAAAGAAATGGAAAAAGTAGCAGAACTATGTAAAAAAGAAGGGCTACAAATTCCAGTTTTGATTGCTGGAGCAGCAACTTCAAGATTACATACTGGGATGAAAGTCTTGCCTAATTATGATTATAGCTTGCATATAACTGACGCCATGGATACCGTTTCAACAGTTTCGCAATTATTGTCTACCAAAAGAAAAGATTTTATTGAGAAGAAACAAAAACAACTTATTAATGCTGTAAAAAGACATGAAATTTCTCAAAAAAGAGAAATAGAAAAAGTATGTGAAGATGTTCCAAAAGAAAATAGATATGTACCTAAATATTTAGGTAAAAAATTTTTAGAATTGCCGGTTGTGGAGCTTGAAAAAGAATTGAGTTATGATATAGCTCTTTATGCGTTACGAGTTAAAAATACAAAAGAAGAAGAAAAAACACTAAGAGAACTAAAAGAAATTTTTGAAGAAATGAAAAAGCAAAATATAACTTTTAGGGCTGCTTATGGATATTTTAAGGTCAAAAGAGATGGAAATCAGCTTGAAGTTGAAGACGAAGTTTTTGAAGTATTACCAGAATTTTCAAGATATATTGAAGTTGAAGATTATCTGGGAGCATTTGTAATATCTGTTGAGAGCCAATTATTTAAAAATGATAAATACAAATCAATTTTAGAATTATTAATGTGTAATTCTCTTGCAGAAACTGCATCTCAATATATGGAAAAAAGAGTTTCTGATGAAATATGCCCTACATTTTTACGACCGGCTGTCGGTTATCCTATGCTTGCTGATCATTCTTTAAAAAGAGTCGTATTCGATTTGGTTGATGGTGAAAAAACAGGAGCAAAATTAAGTTCATCTTATGCTATGTCCCCTCTTAGTTCGGTATGTGGCTTTTATATCAGTAATGATAGAGCTAAGTATTAGAAAGTATTTAAAATACTATATAAATTTCGGAACTCCTTTGTATTAAGCTATATTATATGTTATAATATATAGACATATATTTCAAAAATAGTTTATACAAAGGGGTTTTATTATGGAAGAGTTAGTACGAGAATTTATGAATGATAGATTTGTGGGAGAATTATCATTTCCAATAGTATGTTTAAGACTTTCACTTGCTATTATATTTGGTGGTATAGTTGGGTTTGAGAGAGAAAAAAACAATAGACCAGCAGGATTTAGAACTCATATTTTAGTCTGTTTTGGTGCAGCAATTGTTTCAATGATAGAGGATCAATTGAGATTAAATCTTATTCAACAATATGGAAGTAACGGATTAAATTTAGCACTTGGAAGAATGGGAGCACAAGTAATTAGTGGAATAGGTTTCTTAGGTGCAGGAAGTATAATGAAAGATAAAGGGGAAACTATTGGAGGAATGACAACAGCAGCAGGAATATGGGCAACTGGTTGTGTTGGACTATGTATAGGCTGGGGATTTCATAATATAGCTATGATAGCAATAGCTTTTATGTTAGTTGTGATGGTTTCTTTCAAAAAAATAGAATCTAAATTGATAAGAAAATCAAGATTGATTTCATTTGAAGTTAAATATGAATTGGAAGAAGATATTTCAGATGTTATGTTATCATGCTATGAAGTATTTAGAGAAAAGGCTATAAGAATCTCGGAGATAGATAAAGACTTGAACAATAATATAGTAGTTTTTACAGTTAGTATGAAGGGAAGAAATAATATATCAGATATAATTGTCAGTCTATCGGCAAATCCTAAAGTTGAATATGTAAGGGATATATAATGAGAATAATAGGAATAGATCCAGGAACAGCAATAGTTGGTTATGGAATAGTAGATTTTGAAAAAAGTAAGTATAATACAGTTCATTATGGGGTAATAACGACTTCAAAAGATTTAGCAATGGAGGAAAGATTACATATAGTATATAAGGAATTGGGAAAGCTTCTAGATGAATATAAACCAGAATACATGGCAATAGAAGATTTGTTTTATTTTAAAAATAATAAAACGGTTATTTCGGTTGCACAAGCAAGAGGTATAGTTCTATTGACAGCAATACAAAGAGGTATTTCAATAGCAAGTTACACACCACTACAAGTAAAAATAGGAATTACGGGATACGGAAAAGCAGATAAAAAACAAATTCAACAGATGGTACAGAAATTTTTAAATTTATCTGAAATTCCAAAACCAGATGATGCAGCTGATGGATTAGCGATAGCAATTACTCATATTAATTCGTTAAATTCTAAAATAAACTTTTCTTCGAGTAATAATTTAAAAAGCTTAAAAACAAATTCTAATAAAATTAGTCTAGAAGAATATAAAAAATTAATTGGCAGTAAGTAGAGGTAAATATGGAAAAAATAAAATTATTGGTTTTGGATGTCGATGGAACTTTAACAAATGGGAAGTTGTATATTGATAATTATTTAGATAATTTAGCAAATGAAGGTAAGGCATTTCATGTTAGAGATGGATTTGCTATGGTTAACTGGCTTAAACAGGGTGGAGAAATTGCAATTTTAACTGGAAAATATTCTAATATAGTTAGTAAAAGAGCAGAAGAATTAGGGATAAAGTATGTTATTCAAGCTTCAAAAAATAAGACAAAAGATTTAAAAAAATTATTAAGTGAATTAAATTTAGATTTTTCAAATGTCGCTTATATGGGTGATGATGTAAATGATATTGGAGTTATGCTGAGAGTAGCTTGTCCTGCTTGCCCAGCGGATGCAGTAGATGAGGTAAGAAATCTTTCAAATATAAAATTTATATCTTCTAAAAATGGTGGAGATGGAGCAGTTAGAGAATTTTTAGAGTATATAATGAAAAATAATGGAATGTGGAAAAAGGTTCTGGATAGATACATGAATGAGGAATAATATGAAAAAGAATTTTAATGAAGTAATAAAAAAAAGTGTAGAGCTTCGTAAAAAATACCATGAACTCGAAAAAGAATATCATGGTTCAGAATGGACATTAGAAGAAGATGTAATAGCTTATCTTAGTGATTCTGCATTGGTAGGAAGGTTAATTATGGATAGAAAGGGTAGATGGCCGGCAGATACTTCTAAAAGACAGTTAGAACATAAATTAGCTGAAAATATTTGGTGGATATTAACTATTGCAGATAGGCTAAATATAAATATAGAAGAAGAAGTTGAAAATTTTTTCGAATATACTGATAAAAAAATAAATGATTAAAAAAAAGCTAAGAAATTTAATTTCTTAGCTTTTTGCTTATTTAGAACCATTTAATCTTTTAACAGCTAACTCTCTAGCTTTAACATACTGTTCTTGAGTTATTAATTTTTGAATTTTTATTTGGCTTCTAATTCTCTCTTTTGAAATAGACGCTTCAATGCTTCCAATCTTGTCAAAAGTTTTATCAATCTCATCTAAATATTTTTCAGGCCCATCTAAAACATATTTATTAATTTGAAGCTGTAATTGTTCAATTTCTAATGTCTTTAGCCTATAAGAACTTGCAACTTCATTCATCAAATCTTTAGCCTTTTTAATATTTTCTTCCTTCACACCAACAGCTTTTAAGTCTTTATCTATGATTATTCCTAAACCAGTATCTTCAGCAAATCCTAAGATTGAAATAAACAAAAATAAACTCAATAAAATTTTTTTCATTCCTTAATTCATCCCCCATTAAATTTGTGTATCAAATGCAAATAACTCATCAGGATTTAATTCTCCTGATTTTTTGTTAATTAAACCATTGTTATTATTATACAAACTAGAAACAAAAGCATCTTCACCAGCTTTACTTAACACAATGTTATTATTGTATATATTAGTATTGTTCGGCACAGATTTTACAAGACTATTATATGTAGACATTGTTACTATACCAACAAAAAATAACCCAACTGAAAACATAGACATTCTTTTATTTCTTCTTTTTTCTTCTTCCAATAATCCTTTGTATATATTGGCTCTAACTCTTTCTTTAGGTGACATTATTTTTCTCCTCCCATATCTTTGAGTGCTTTATAATAAATAGATTTAACAGTAGATAAATTTAAGTTTTTCATATCTGCTATTTCTTTTAATTTGTATCCATAGATATCTTTAAGAATTACGATTTCTTTTTCTTTTTCAGAAATTAAATTTAATTTTTCTTGTAAAATTATATTTGTATCAGAGTTAAATTCATCTGCAATTAAGAGAACTTCCTCATTCATTTCTAATTCAACTTTTTTCTTTTTAAAAAAATCATAAGTCTTATTTATAGCAATTCTATATATCCAAGTATATATATTACTTTCTTCTCTAAATTTATTTAGATTTTTGTATACGCTCATAAAGACTTCTTGAGAAATATCTTCGGCATCATCACTATTTTTTACGATGCTTAGAACTTTATAATACACCTTATCAAAATATTCCTCAAATAAACTATCAAAATCCATATCATCTCTCCAAGTATGTATTATATTATTTAGACGACAATTTTTTGGAAAAAGTTTATAAAATTATAAAAAATTTATTCATGTAGTTCCAATGGTAAGTCATCAGGATCTTTGAAAAATGTCATTTTTTTATTTGTATAAGGATCTATTCTAATTGGTTCACAAATAATTCCTTTTAAATTTAGTTCATTTACAATTTTTTCGATATTTTCAACTTTAAACGCTAAGTGTCTAAGTCCATTTGCTTCAGGATTAGAAAGTCTTTTTGGTGGATTTTTTATTATGAAAAGTTCTATTTCTATTTCATTGTTCAATATTAAATCTATCTTCCAATCATTTTTATCAATTCTATAATTTTCTCTCAAAACTTTAAAGCCTAATTTATCCACATAAAATTCTTTTGATTTTTCATAATCAGAACCTATAATTGCTATGTGATGAATTTTATTTAAAAGCATAATTTATATCCTCCTAGAAAATAAATTTTTATTTTTTTAAATCTTCTCTTATAAGATTTTTTAGCTCTTCTAATAAATCTTTTTCCGAAACTTTTTTTACAATTTCTCCTTTTTTAAAAAGTATTCCAGTACCACGACCAGCAGCTATACCGTAGTCCGCTTCTTTTGCTTCTCCGGGGCCATTGACAACGCAGCCCATAACTGCAATTGAAAATTTTCTTTTCTCGTCTTCAAATTCTTTTTCAACTTGTTTAGCCAAATTAATTAAATCTATTTCAGTTCTTCCACAAGTAGGGCAAGAAATTATTTCGACACCTTCATCAGATAAATCCAAAACTTTTAAAATTTCTTTTGCAACTTTAATTTCTTCAACAGGATTTTCAGTTAAAGAAACTCTCATAGTATCCCCAATGCCATCAATAAGCAAAGATCCAATACCAATTGCTGATTTCACTGTTCCTTGAAATTTGGTTCCAGCTTCAGTAACCCCTAAATGTAGTGGGTAATCAGTAAGCTCAGAGATTTTTCTATAGGCATCTATCATCATTCGGACATTACTAGATTTCAAAGAAATTACTATATCATAGAAACCAAATTTTTCTAAAAGTTTTACATGATACATAGCACTTTCCACAAGAGCTTCAGTACATGGTTTTCCATACTTTTCTAAGATTTCTTTCTCAATTGAACCAGAATTAACTCCGATTCTGATAGGAATTTTCTTTTCTTTAGCAGCAAGTACAACCTTTTCTACATTTTCATCGGATCCAATATTTCCGGGATTGATTCTTAGTTTGTCAATACCATTTTCTATTGCAAGTAAAGCAAGTTTATAATCAAAATGTATATCAGCAACAAGCGGAATATTTATTTCTTTTTTTATTTCTTTGATAGCTTCAGCAGCTTTTAAATTATTAACAGTAACCCTAACTAATTGGCAGCCAGCTTTTTCAAGTTCATTGATCTGTGTAATAGTGGCTTTAATATCAGCTGTATTTGTGTTAGTCATTGATTGAATAATAATATTACTATCTCCACCCATAGAAATATTACCAATCTTCAATAATTTACTTCTTCTCCTCATAACCTCTCCTTAATTAAAAAATAAAAGAAGTTGAAGATCATTCTTACAACTTCTTTGTTTATATATTGTTAAAAAAAATTTAAGTTGTTATAAATAATCTCATAGTAGAGAATTATTATAAATATTTCATAGGATTTTTTGGAACACCATCTTTTCTTATTTCAAAATGTAAATGAGGACCGGTTACTCTACCTGAAGCTCCAGTTTTACCAATTAAATCCCCCTTACTAACCCTTTCACCAACATTAGTGGAAATTACACTTAAATGAGCATATCTTGTTTCATACCCATTTGCATGTTTTATAATAATAATTTTTCCATATCCATTCATGTATCCAGCAAAGGAAACAATACCTTCTCTCGAAGCTCTCAAAGGAACATATTTTGCAACTAAATCTACACCAGTATGTAAAATGTATCTCTTTAAAACAGGATGGAATCTGTTCCCAAATGGACTGGCAACTCCCGCATATCTTACAGGATGGCCAAAACCAGAGGAACTAGAAGAAGGGTAAGAGTCGGCACCACTAGGAGAACTTGGACTAGCTTTTGAAGGCTTAGGTGCTTTAGGCTTTTCTTGTGGCTTTTTCTCAGCCTCTTCTAATTGAATAATTTTTTGAAATGTAACACCTTTTAAAAAGATAGTAGAACCAGCTTTTAATCTTTTTGGGTTAATATCATTAAAATTAACGATATCACTAGTTTTTACTCCGTAAAGTTTAGCGATTTTAGAAATAGTATCATTTTTTTTAATTTTATAATAAAAACCATCAACAGAAGGGAATGATAAAGTATCACCTTTCTTTAATTTCCCTGTACGAGCCGATTTATTATTTAGTTTTATAGTATCAACAGAAATATTAAATTTTTTTGCAATTTTTTGTAAAGTATCACCTGAATTAACAGTATACTTAATTGTTTCAACTTTATTCTCAGGAACCTTTTCTATTGGTTTGTCAGTAAAATCATACTCTTTTTTGAAAGTTGTAAAGTTTTCTACAACAATTTCTAATCCACCATTATCAGAATCACCTTGTTGGAAATAGTCTGTAAAATTGGCAGTGTTAAGAATTTCAGTATTTCTAATTCTATATAGCCTTGCTGATAGAATTGCTACTGTTAAAATAAGAGTACAAATAAGAATATTTGTAATTATTTTTTTCATAGTTAACCTCATATTTTGTAAGTATCTAATAATTCTTTATTATTATTAGTTGATTGAATAAGTTTAATCAAAGAGGAGGTTGCAATGTTTTTGTTTTCTAAACTTGCCAGATATCTTCTTAACTTCCAAACTTTTTCAATTTCATTTTTATCTAAAAGCAATTCTTCTTTTCTTGTTCCCGATTTTTCTATATTAATAGCAGGGAAAATTCTTAATTCTGCTAAATTTCTATCCAAATAGATATCACAGTTACCAGTCGATTTAAACTCTTCATATATAACTTCATCCATTTTACTTCCGGTATCCACTAAAATAGTTGCAATTATAGTTAAACTACCACCATTTTTTATATTTCGAGCAGCTCCAAAAAAGTTTTTAGGATGATAAAGAGCATGAGGATCAATACCACCTGATAAAAGTTTACCACTAGAAGGAATAACTATATTGTAAGCTCTTGCAAGTCTAGTAAGAGAATCAAGAAGAATGATTACATTTTCTCCATTTTCAACTTTAGTTTTAGCTTTTTCAATTAAATCTTCAGTAACTTTTATATGATTTTTAGGATCATCATCAAATGTTGAAGAGAAAACTTGAGCTCCTATAACATTTTCTTTGATATCAGTAACTTCTTCAGGTCTTTCATCTATTAATAAAATCCAAACTTCACAGTTTTTATTGTCTTTTATAATTGAATTGGCAATAGAACTAATAAAAGTCGTTTTTCCAGCTTTTGGAGGTGCTATAATAAGAGCTCTTTGCCCCATTCCAACAGGACATATTAAATCAAGAATTCTTCCAGTAATATTATTTTTATCAGCCCCTAAAAGAAGTTTTTGAGTAGGATATGTAGGGACAAGTTCTTCAAAAGGTATTCTTGCCTCAGCAATATCAAGATTAGAGTCGTTAACTTTTAATATTTTTATTATTGCATAGTTTCTTTCATCCGAAACGGGTTTTCTAACTTCACCAATAACAATATCATTTTTTCTGAGTTTAAATTTTCTAATTTGAGAAGAGGATATATAAATATCCTTTTCAACAGAAGTATTTCTTAAAAACCCATATCCATCAGCTATAATATCTAATGTTCCACTAGCTATTAATGTTTCATTTTGTTCAAGATAATTGTTTATGATTGATTTAACGGTATCTTTTTTTGAATTACTTGGAACTTCTAAGTTTAAGTATTTTGTAATTTCAAGTAAATCTTTTAAAAGAAATTTGTCTAAGATATTATTCATAGTTATAATTCCCCTTTTCTTTGATTTAACTCTAAATTATATCACCATAAAGAGTCCATGTTTTACATTCATTAATTTTTATATTTACAAATTGACCTTTTAAAGAAATATCTCCTTTAAAAAGAACAACTTTGTTAGTTGAAGTTCTTCCAGATAAAATTTCTTTATTTTTTTTGCTAGGTCCTTCAACTAATACTCTAACAATTTTGTTTTTGTATGTTTGACTTTCATTATAAGAACATTCATTTTGTACTTCTATAAGTCGTTGTAATCTCTCTTTTTTTACTTCTTCATCAATTTGATCTTCCATTGTTGCTGCTTTTGTACCTTTTCTTATAGAATACATAAACATAAAAGAATTATCAAAACTAATTTGCTTTACAACATCTATTGTATCTAAAAAATCTTCTTCTGTTTCTCCAGGAAAACCAACAATTATGTCAGCAGTAAGTGCAACGCCAGGAATTTTTTCTTTTATCTTTTTAGCAAGAGCTATGTATTTTTCTTTTGTATATCCCCGATTCATTTTCCTAAGAATTTTAGTTGAACCAGATTGCAAAGGAAGATGAAGGCATCTAGAAATTTTTTCATTTTTTGCAATTACATCTATAACATCATCTGTGAAATCTCTAGGATGTGGAGAAACAAATCTAACTATAAAGTCACCTTCTACTTTACATATTTCATCCAATAATTTTGCAAAAGTATCTCCATTCTTAAAATCTTTCCCGTAAGAATTTACATTTTGTCCTAGTAAGACAATTTCTTTTGAACCTTTTTTTACATATTGTTCAACATCATGAATAATCTCACTTAGAGGGACCGATCTTTCTCTTCCTCTAACATAAGGAACTATACAGAATGTACAGAAGTTATTACATCCATAGGAAATAGAAATTGAGGCAGTTTGATCTGATTCAAATTCAGCATCCAACCTTGGTGGTAATTCATCTTCATTATCGGTATAAACTTCATGTTCACCTTCATTATTTTCAATTTTTTCAATTGCTTGCGGGATTCTTCCAATATTTTGATTTCCCATAACTATATCAATTATTGGGAATTTTTTTATTAATTCTCTTCCTTGTTCTTGAGCAAAGCAACCAGTAACTCCAATAATAGTTCCTTTTCTTTCTTTTAAGTGTTTTAGCTCTCCAAGTTTTCCAAAAATTTGAGTAGCTGCTCCTTCTCTGACTGTACATGTATTTAAAAAAACTGCGTCAGAATCTTCTATATCATCAGTGACTGTATATCCTAAATTTTGAAAAATTTTTTTAATTTTTGCACTTTCATTTACGTTCATCTGACATCCGTAAGTAATAATTGATGCCTTTTTCACAATGTCCTCCACTTCTAAAAATAAAATTTTATACAATTAATATGTTATTATAACATATTTTAATTTAATAAAAAATAAAATTATTTATACAGAAATAATTTTGTTTCTAAAATAATTTTATAAAAAATTATAATTTTTAACATCTTACTAATATTAGACTTTTTAAATTAAAAATAAGTTTATAAAAAATAATAAATATTAAAATAAAAACCTAAAAAAATAAATATATGGTATAATTATAAAGTTAAATTAATAAATTGGAGGGAAAAATGAAAAAAGCTGTTCTTTTAGATGTAAGTGCCATAATGTATAGAGCATATTTTGCAAATATGAATTTTAGAACTAAGAATGAACCAACAGGGGCTGTGTATGGTTTTGTAAATACTTTAATGAGCATTTTGAAAGAATTTGAGCCAGATTATGTTGCAGCAGCTTTCGATGTAAAAAGATCTTCTTTAAAAAGAACAGAAATTTTTGGTGAGTATAAATCAAATAGAGAATCAGCACCTGAAGATTTAATTTTACAAATTCCAAGAATAGAAGAATTACTGGATGCTTTTAATATAAAAAGATACAAAATAGATGGCTATGAAGCTGATGATGTATTAGGAAGTTTAGCTAAAAAAATATCCTCTGAAGGAGTAGAAGTCTATATAGTTACAGGAGATAAGGATTTATCTCAAATAGTTGATGAAAATATTAATATTGCTCTATTAGGAAAAGGGATAGAAGGAGAAAAATTCGGAATTTTAAAAACAAATGAAGATGTAGTGAATTATTTAGGAGTTTATCCAGATAAAATTCCTGATTTGTTTGGACTTATTGGAGATAAAAGTGATGGAATTCCGGGTGTAACTAAAATTGGAGAAAAAAAAGCTTTAGCTATATTTTCAAAATATGATAGTCTTGAAAAAATTTATGAAAACATAAATGATTTAAAAAATATAGATGGAATAGGACCATCTCTTATAAAAAACTTAGTTTCAGAAAAAGAAATAGCTTTTATGAGTAGGGAATTGGCTAAAATTTTTACAAATTTAGATCTTAAGTATGAATTGGAAAATTTAAGATTTAGTATGGATAGAGCAAGGCTTTATAAATTATTTAAAGAATTGGACTTTAAAATGTTTATAAAAAAGTTTGAGTTGGAACCTGAAGTTTCTCAAGGCACTTTATTCCAAGCAAATATTTTTCAAGAAAAAGAAGTAGAGAATGAGAAAGCTGAATCGAAAAATTATGATAAAGAAATAGGTATAAAAATGCAAGATAGAGAATTTATACTTGTAGATGGTATAAATATTCTTGAAGAGCAGAAACAATATCTGGGAAATTATACTAAGATAGCAAGTATCTATTATGAAGAAACCGGAATAGCAATAAGTACAGAAGATAGAGATTTTTATTTCCCATTGTTTCATCAAGGGCTTTTAAATCAAAATATTGAAAAGGAAATTTTAATAGATTTTATTCAAAATTTGGATATAAAATTTATAGCATACAATATAAAAAATATTTTAAATATGGATTTTAAATTTAAAAATATTCAAATGGATTTAATGATAGCCTATCATTTAATAAGTTCTCAAACAAAAGTTGACCCTTTAATGCCGATTTCAGAATATTCATCCATTGAAGTAAAAGATTTTAAAACAGTGTTTGGCAAGCAGGAAGGTGCTTTAATTTCAACTGAGGAATATGGGAAATATTTAACAAAAATAAGCTTAGGATTATTAGATATATATGATGAAATAGAAAAACTTCTTTTAGAAAATGATTTAAAAGATGTTTTACATGAAATAGAAATGCCTTTGATAGAAGTTCTTTCATATATGGAAAAAAATGGTATAAAAATAGATAAGAATTATTTTAAAAATTATTCTCTGGAATTGGAATTAGATTTATCAAAGATAGAAAAAGAAATTTATGAGGAAGCAGGAGAAATATTTAATATTAACTCTCCAAAGCAACTAGGAGAAATTCTTTTTGAAAAGATGAATTTACCTAGTGGAAAAAAGACAAAGACTGGTTTTTCAACTGATGTAAGTGTTTTAGAAGATTTGGACTATATGGGATATAATATAGCTAGATTAATTTTAGAATACAGAAAGTTAAATAAATTAAAAAATACCTATGTAGATACTCTACCTACTATGGTTGATGAATTTTCTAGAATTCATACCACTTTCAATCAAATAGGGACTGTAACAGGAAGATTATCATCTTTTGAGCCTAATTTACAAAATATTCCAGTAAAAACAGATAATGGAATAAAAATAAGGGAAGGATTTGTAGCTGATGAAGATACTTTATTGATGAGTATAGACTATTCACAAGTAGAATTAAGAGTCTTAGCTTCATTATCAAAAGATTCTAATCTGCTAGAAGCATATAGAGAGAAAAAAGATTTGCATAGTTTGACAGCTAGAAAAATTTTTAATTTGTCAAATGATGAAGAAGTTTCAAGAGAGCAAAGAATAATAGCAAAAATTATTAATTTTAGTATAATTTATGGAAAAACAGCCTTTGGTTTATCAAAAGAATTAAAAATTCCAGTGAAGGAAGCCTCTGAATATATTAACAAATATTTTGAACAATATCCGAGAGTAACAACTTTTGAAAAAGAAATAATAGAGTTTGCAGAAGAAAATGGCTTTGTAAAAACACTTTTCGGAAGAAAAAGATTCATCAGTGGAATTACTTCAAAAAATAGAAATATAAAGTCACAGGCAGAAAGAATGGCTGTAAATACTGTTATTCAAGGAACAGCGGCAGAAGTTTTAAAAAAAGTTATGATAGAAATATATAAACTTTTAAAAGACAAAGAAGATATAAAATTACTTTTACAAGTTCATGATGAACTTATATTTGAGGTAAAAAAAGTAGCTCTTGAAAAATATACTCAGTTATTATCAAAAATAATGATAGAAACTGTAAAATTAGAAGATGTAGAATTAGAAATAAATATAAATAGTGGGAAAAATTGGGCTGAAGCTAAGTAAATATGATGAAATAAATATTTTCAAAGGAGAAATTTGTGTCATATAGTTCAAATGTAAAATTAGAAATTACTAAAAAACTACCAACTACGAATTTAGAATGTTTGGCAGAACTTTTTGGCATGCTAGAAAGTAAGAGTGCTATTTTTAATGACTATATTGAAATAAAAATAGAAAACTCTACTTTTGCCAAAAGAGCTTATGCGCTTTTAAAAAATATCAGTACATTGAAAATAGGTATAAAATATTCGGTTTCTAAAAAATTTACTGAACATAACATTTATACAATAACAGTATATAAACAAAAAGGAATTAAAGAGTTTATAAAAAAAATATATTTTTCATACCTAGATATTCAACAAAATGAAGAAATTTTTAAAGGTTATATAAGAGGAATTTTTATAAGTTGTGGGTATATAAAAGATCCTAAAAAAGAGTATTCTTTAGATTTTTTTATGGATAATGAGGAGATGGCAGATAAAATTTATACTCTTTTAGTTAATAAAAAGAAAAAAGTAGCTAAAACTAAAAAGAAAAATAAAATTTTAGTTTACTTAAGAAATTCGGAAGATATAATGGATATATTGGTTATAATAGATGCTATGCAGCATTTTTTTGACTTTGAGGAAACAACCATTATAAAAAATATAAAAAATAAAACTATAAGAGAAATGAATTGGGAAGTGGCTAATGAAACTAAAACTTTAAATACTGGAAATAGTCAGATAAAAATGATAAGATACATAGGAGAAAAATTAGGACTTAATAATTTAACCCCTGTTTTAGAAGAAGCAGCATATGTTAGATTGAATAATCCAGAAAGTTCTTTACAGGAATTGGCAGACATGATAAAAATATCTAAATCTGGAATAAGAAATAGATTTAGAAGAATAGAAGAAATATATAATACTTTGTTGGAAGAAAATGAGAATTAGTTAGGGGAGAAAGCATAAATGATAGTTATTAATGATATACTTACATCTAAATTTAATTTTGAAGATACTTATGTTGCAATAGGAAATTTTGATGGAGTACATTATGGGCATAAAAAATTAATAAGAGAAACTGTGAAAAAAGCAAAGAATGACAATAAGATGTCAGTTGTATTTACATTTGAAAATCATCCCATGGAAATTTTGAATAAAGGGAAGAAATTTAATTATATAAACACAATTGAAGAAAAATTATATCTGTTAGAATCACTGGGAGTTGACTGTGTGGTTTCGCAAAAGCTTGATGAAAACTTTTTAGAATATAGTCCCCTTGAATTTGTCAGAATTCTAAAAAATAAATTAAAAGTTAAAGAGATTTTTGTTGGTTTTAATTTCTCGTTTGGGAAAGGTGGCTTAGGAAGAACAAGTGATTTAAAATATTTAGCAGAACTTCATAATATATCAGTAACAGAAGTAGAACCTATAATGATAGATAACGAAGTGGTTAGTTCTTCTTTGATCAGAAAAAAAATATTAAATTCAGATTTTGATGGAGCCATAAAATTTTTAGGACATCCGATGATTGTGATAGGAGAAGTTATACATGGAAGAAAAATTGCCAGAAAACTTGGTTTTCCAACAGCAAATATTGAAATAAATAATAGGTTATATCCGCCTTATGGAATATATGGAGCCTGTTTACAAATAGAGGACAAAGATTCAGAAGTACTATATGGGGTAGTAAATGTGGGTATTAACCCTACTTTAAAATCAGGAGAACTTAGTTTAGAAGTTCATATTTTGGATTTTGATAGAGAAATATATGGTAAAAAGCTATATATTCAAATAGTTGAATTTATGAGAGAAGAAAAGAAATTTAATTCTGTTGATGAATTAAAAGCAACTATAGCAGCTGATGTTGAAAAATGGAGAAAAAGAAAAAGTGAGATAAAAAATGGAAGTTTTGTTGAAATTAGATAATTTTGAAGGACCTTTAGATTTACTTTTAAGTTTAGTTGATAAGAAAAAAATGCAAATATCTGAGATAAGTATTTCACAATTAATAGATGAATATTTAGATGTTTTACATGCTTCAGGAAAAGAAAATATTGAAATAAAAGCTGAATTTACTGTCACTGCTTCAGAACTTTTAGAAATAAAAGCCTTATCTTTATCCAATTTGGATAAAGATAAAGAGAAGGAGAAAGAGCTTAGAAGAAAACTTGAAGATTATAAATTGTTCAAAGAGCTAGCTCCTAAAATTTCTGCTCTTGAAAATGAATATAATATTTCCTATTCAAGAGGAGAAAGTAGAAGAACTATAAAAAAAATAGCAAAAGAATATGATCTTTCGTTTTTAAATACTGATGATATATATCGGTCATATATAAAATATTACGAAGAGAATGAATATAAAGATGTTTTAGAATTAAATTTGAATAAACAATATGATATAAAAGACATAATGGATGATATATTAATAAAAATATACTTTGAAAATAGAATGATAGACTCCTTATTTATGAATGCAGAAAATAGAATGCATCTGATTTATATTTTTTTGGGTATACTTGAGCTATACAAAGATGGAAAGATATCTATTTTAAATGGAGAGATAAGAAAATGCTAAAAATAAATGGAGAGATAAGAAAATGCTAAAAAAATCAATAAATACGATGATAATTACAATGATAAGTAGGATACTAGGTCTTTTTAGAGGGACCTTGGTAGCCTATTTTTTTGGTTCTTCTGAATTGACAGATGCCTATTACAGTGCATTTAAAATAAGCAATTTTTTCAGGCAGTTATTAGGCGAAGGTGCACTTGGAAATACTTTTATTCCACTTTATCATAAAAAAAGAAAAGAACAAGGTGAAGAAGAAAGTACAAAGTATATATTTTCTGTTTTGAATATAACTTTTTTATTTAGTTTATTGATAAGTATTGGAATGATAATTTTTTCTGAACAAATAATTGGTATAATAGTAGTTGGATTTAATGATGAAATGAGATTACTAGCTGCAAAACTTTTAAGGATAATGTCTTTTTACTTCTTATTTATATCTATGTCTGGAATGATAGGTTCTATTTTAAATAATTTTGGCTATTTTGTTATTCCGGCTTCAACAGCAATATTTTTTAATTTATCCATAATATTTTCGGCAATGTGTTTGACTAAATATTTTAGTATAGAAGCATTAGCATATGGAGTATTATTTGGTGGATTTTTACAATTTTTAGTTGTATTTTTCCCTTTTCTGCTAATTTTAAAGAAATATTCATTAAAAATAGAGTTTAAAGATATTTATTTAAAATTATTAGGTTTAAAATTACTTCCAATGCTAGTTGGGGTATTTGCAAGACAAGTTAATAGTGTAGTTGATCAATTTTTTGCTTCATTTTTAGTAATTGGTTCTATAACTGCATTAGAAAATGCCAGCAGAATTTATTTATTACCGGTTGGAGTATTTGGAGTAACCATATCTAATATAGTTTTTCCAAATCTTTCAAAAGCGGCAGCAAATAATAAAAAAGATGAAATAGCTAAACTTTTAGCGACAGCATTGAATTTTTTAAATTTTTTAACTGTTCCAAGTTTACTGGTATTGACTTTTTACTCAAAAGAAGTAATCAGATTGGTTTTTTCATATGGTAAATTTGATGAAGCAGCAGTTCAAATAACAAGTGAATCATTACTTTTTTATTCATTGGGCTTAATTTTTTATGTTGGAGTACAGTTAGTAAGTAAGGCATACTATGCAGTTGGAGATAATAAAAGACCAGCCAGATATTCAATTTTAGCAATAGTAATAAACATAATTTTAAATTTTATTTTGATAAAAAGTTTACAACACAGAGGACTTGCTCTTGCCACAGCAGTTTCATCTGGAATAAATCTTCTTTTTCTTTTGATAATTTATAATAGAGTATATGTAAAATTAGATATGAAAAATATGTTATATATGTTATTTAGAACTTTGGTAAAAAGTGGAATTGCGATATATATATCTACATTTTTCTTAAACTTTATAATTCAATTGGTTGTATTTTCAATTGTATATTTATTAATGTGGTCTTATTCAGCGTATAATTTTAGAGAAAAAATGTTTTATAAAAAATAATTGTTTTCTTATACAAAATAATGGTATAATCATAGAAAGTTAATTAAATTAGGAGGGGTTTTTAATGAGTGTATTTTCTTCTTTATTTGGTAAGGACAAAGAAAAAGAATATCAAAGAAAAATAGAAGAACTAGAAAAGAAATTAGCGGCTAAAGAAGACGAGATTTCTAATTTAATAGCAGAGTTAGAAAAAGCAAACAATAAAGTTTCACCTAAGCAATTTGGTATAATTGAAAGAAATATAAAAGAAAGTCAAGAAAAGGCAACAAGATATGCTAAAATAATCGCTTCGTTTGGATTGAATCCTGATAAAAAATATTATAAATATAAATTAGAAGTATCTAAATTTTTTACAGGAACAAAATTCACAGAACTTTTAGAAGTATTGACAAAAAATAATATAGAGTTTATAGATGATTTAACAGATGTTACATTTTTTTCCTTATTAAATGGAGTTAAAAATGTTGAAGAAGCCAAAAAAAAATTTGCTGATTATAAAAATAATAAGTTTGATTGGGATGTTGCAGCTCTTATAAATAGAGGGGACAAATTATCGAAAATATATTCTTCCAGAAAATTACTAAATGTATTTTCTGAGTTGTCTTTAGAATATATGGATGATATTGATAACTTTGATTTTAGTTCTTTAAAAATCTATAATTTTTCTTATCCTCAGATAGAAGAATTTAAAACTAAAAGAGATGAGTATTACAAAGATAGACGAATATAACTAGTGTAAATAAAAGATAAAAAAAGAGTTAAAATATATTTTTTTAACTCTTTTTTTATAAAATAAATATTTTTGTTTTATAAAGCAGTTCCTTTAGACGGAACAAAAAATTTACTCATATCTAATCCCTCATGAGTAAGTAATTTTATTTTTTTTTCTAAACCACCAGCGTAACCAGTTAAATTTCCATTATTTCCTACAACTCTATGACAAGGAATAATTATGGTAAAAGGATTATGACCAACTGCTCCTCCTACTGCTTGAGAAGACATTCTATCAATTTTTCTTTTTTTAGCAATTTTTTTGGCAATTTCTCCATAGGTTATAACTTCACCATAAGGAATTTCAGCAAGTATTTCCCACACTTCTTTACGAAATTCTGTTCCAATGAAAGTAATAGGTAGTTCATTAATGCTTGGGTTTTCATTATTGAAATATCTATCAAGCCAATTTTTTGTTTGCAGTAGAACATTAGTTTCTTTTTCTATAATTTCTTCAGATTTATTTTCAGAACCTAAAAAGTATTTTTGATTCATCATCCAAACACCGATTAAGAAATTATCTTTTTCAACGAGTAGAAGTTCTCCAATAATAGAATTATATTTCATAGAATAAAGCATATACATCACTCCTTTTTAGAAATTATAGCATAAACTTCCTAAAATACCATTGTATTTAAAACTTAATAAAAAAATAATTTTATAAAAAAACATGTTATAATATAAGCCATGAAAATTGAAAATATTCTTTTATTTATTAAGAGGTGAGAAATGAAAAATATTTTAATAGGAGTGAGTGGAGGAATAGCGGCATACAAGTCAGCCAATATTATATCTATGCTGAAAAAGAAAGGTTATAATGTAAAGGTTATAATGACAAAGAATGCAACAAATATAATTTCACCATTAACTTTAGAAACTTTATCAAGAAATAGAGTTTATGTTGATATGTGGGATGAAAAGCCACATTATGAAGTTGAACATATATCCTTATCAGACTGGGCAGATCTAGTTTTAATAGCACCAGCGACTTACAATATAGTTGGGAAAATTGCAAATGGAATTGCTGATGATATGCTTACAACAGTAATATCTGCAACAGAAAAACCAACCTTCTTTGCTTTAGCTATGAATGTAAAAATGTATGAAAATCCAATTCTAAAAGAAAATATTGAAAAATTAAAAAAATATGGATACAAGTTTATTGAAGCAGATGAAGGTCTTTTAGCATGTAATTATGTTGCTAAAGGCAGATTAAAAGATGAAAAAGAGATTGTTGATGAAATAGAAAGATTCTTTTTATATTCTGAAATAGAAAATTATTCTAATTTATTAAGTGGAAAAAAAGTTTTGGTAAGTAGCGGAAGAACAAGAGAAGATATAGATCCAGTTAGATATGTAACCAATAATTCAAGTGGTAAAATGGGATATTCTTTAGCTCAAGCAGCAGTAGATTTAGGAGCTGATGTAACTCTTGTTAGTGGGCCAACAGAATTAAAAGAACCAAGTTCTTTGAAAAAGTTTATAAGAGTTAATTCAGCAGAACAAATGTATCAAGAAATTAATAGAGAATTTAAAGATACAGATATTTTTATTTCTTGTGCAGCTGTTGCTGATTATAAACCAAAAGAATATCACAATGAAAAAATAAAAAAAGCTGAAGGTAATTTAATTATAGAATTTGTTAGAAATAAAGATATCTTATTTGAAATGGGGCAAGTCAAAGAAAAACAATTTTTAGTTGGTTTTGCAGCAGAAACAAACGATATAAAAGAAAATGCACTAAAAAAACTTAGAAAAAAGAATTTAGATATGATAGTAGCAAACAGTGCTTTTAATATGAATAGTAATGAAAACGCTATTGAAATTATAAAAAAGGATGAAACTTCACAAGAATTTTCCCAAAAATCAAAACAAGAATTAGCTTATGAAATTTTAAAAGTTGTGGCTAATGAGATTAATAATAAAAATAAGAATAATAAATAGTGAGAGAAAATGGAGAATAAAAATAATTTAATATTTAAAATATTTATAGTGTTCTTTAAAATAGGAGCATTTACAATAGGTGGAGGTTATGCAATGCTTTCACTTATAGAAGATGAAATTGTCAATAAAAAAAAGTGGCTTAGTCAAGATGAATTTTTGGAAGGTATGGTTATAGCACAGTCAACACCTGGTGTATTAGCTGTAAATATTTCCATTGTTACGGGCTATAAAATAGCTGGTTATTTAGGAATGTTTGCCGGAGTCTTGGGTTCTATATTGCCGTCTTTTTTTATAGTTTTATTATTGAGTAGATTTTTAATGATTTATAGACATACAGAAATATTTATTGCATTTTTTAATGGCTTAAAACCTGCAGTAGTGGCTCTAATTTTAATTTCAGTTTGCAGAATAGCAAGATCATCAAAAGTAAATTACAAAAACTTTTTTATTCCTTTAGGCATAGCCCTTATAGTAAAATTTACAGATATATCTCCAATTTATATAATTATAGCTACTATGATTTTAGGGAATATTTATTTTTCAAACAGGGATAAAAAAGAAAAATTAAAAGAAGATGATGCGAAATGATATATTTACAGTTATTTTTAGTATTTTTTAAAATAGGATTATTCAGTTTTGGTGGTGGTTATGCTGTATTAGCTTTGATTCAAAAAGATATTATTGAAAATTACCAATGGGTATCAATGTCAGAATTTACAGAATTGGTTGCCTTATCTCAGATAACGCCTGGACCAATTTCAATAAATTTAGCAACTCATGTGGGCTATAAAGTTGGAGCGACTTTAGGTTCTACCATTGCGACTATTGCGGTTGTAGTACCATCATTTATTATTATAACAACGATTATAGTTTTTTTAAAAAAATTCAGTGATTCAATCATAGTTAAACGAGCATTGGATGCCTTGAAGTTAGCTGTTGTAGGTTTAATATTAGGGGCGGCATTATCTCTTTTTGTAAAGGATAATTTTATAGATCTAAAATCTTATGTAATTCTTGTAGGTGTTTTTATTGCAGGATGGGTTTTTAATTTAGGAAGTATGTTACTGATAGCATTGTCCGGACTTGTAGGCATAGTCCTATATTATTTTTTATGATGTTAGAAATTTAAAAAAAGAGAGGAGCATTAAAATAGAAAATTTTGCTAAAGAAAAAATAAATATATTTTCAGAGTATAGAATAAAAAATATAGTAATTAAAAATAGAATAGTTTTACCGCCTATGGTTAGATTTTCACTTATTGATAAAAGCGGATATGTAAGTGAAGAATTGATAAAGTGGTATGGAGATATAGCAAAAAGTGGAGTAGGGCTTATTATTGTTGAGGCTTCAGCAGTTGAAGAAAGTGGGAAATTAAGAGAAAATCAAATAGGAATCTGGAATGACAGTTTCATAGAAGGATTAACTAAAGTTGCAGAAGAGATTCACAGATATAATGTACCTTGTATGATACAAATTCACCATGCTGGATTTTTAAATAATTTGAATGAAGTTTCAGAAAATGAATTAGATAGAATATTAAAATTATTTGAAGAAGCCTTTGTTAGAGCAAAGAAATGTGGTTATGACGGAATTGAAATTCATGGAGCACATGGTTATTTGATATCACAGTTAAATTCAAAAAAAATAAATCAAAGAAAAGATAAATATGGGGAGCATCTATATTTTTCAAGAAAATTAATTGAAAATACTAAATTCTTATTTGATGATAATTTTATTTTAGGTTATAGAATGGGAGCAAATGAACCCGAGCTTGAAGATGGAATAAATAATGCAAAGCAACTTGAAAAATATGGGATAGATATTTTGCATGTTTCCAGTGGTATCCCAAGCGATAAATATAGAAGACAGGTAAAAATTGATTGTTTACCTAAAGATTTTCCATTAAATTGGATAATTTATTCAGGGATAAAAATTAAAGAAGAGATTAATATACCAGTAATAGGAGTGTATGGAATAAAAAAGGAAAAAGAGGCCAGTTGGTTAGTTGAAAATGGTTATTTAGACTTTGTTGCAGTAGGTAGGGCTATGATAGCCAGAGGAACTTGGATGGAAAAAGCAAGAAAAGATTTTAAATACAGAAATCTTAATAACATAGAAATAAAATTAAAAGGAGAAAAATGTTAGATAATAAAAACGAAGATTTGAAAGAGTTTGATAAAATAAATAATCTTACAGTAAGTGATACAAAAAAGGTAATGCCGAATAGAAAAGAAAATATATATGGGATTTTGGCAGGAATAATTTCTTTACTTAATACAATTTTTGTTGCAGTAGTAGTAATAAAAATTCCTTTTTTTGGAAAATATGATATAGGATTTTTTAAAGGAATATCAGAGTTTACAAGCTATGCTAAAGAGATAAAAAATATATCAATAATTTTAACTTCAATAGGGATTCTATTAATAGTTGCAGCAGTTGGATTAATTTATTCAAGCATAATAAAAAATAAATATTTTATAAAGTATATAATTTTCAGTAAAGTAGGGATATTATTAGCATTTTATATTTATTTGTTGTTAAAAATTCCTGATGAGGTAAGTGCATATGTTTCTATATCATTTGTAAAGATATTTTTATATATGATTTCTATAATTTTAGCTTATATATCATCAGTTTCGATAATAGCTGATGATGTAGAGAAAAATTAAAAGAAGGGGAAAAAATGAACAAAAATAAAAGAAATTTTCTTATTGTAGCCATAATAGCAATTATATTTTCATTTGGAAGTAGTTTTGGATATCACAAGTATCAAGATTATAAAAAAAGACAGGAACTTGAAAATTTTAAAAATTTATTTTCGATTGCTCTGGAAACAAAAAATAAAAATAAAGACTCATCTGAAGATATAGTAAGCTTAGAACAAAAATTTAAACAAAATTTGAAAAATGTATATTTAGATAAGGGCTATAAAATAAAAAATACAAATCTTTTTCAAAAATTTAAAGTTTTACTAGGTGGAGATAATATTGAAAAATTTGAAAGTGAGAATAAAAAAGTAAAAATCAATTACTTAAAAAATAGAATTTTAGTGGAAGAAAGCTCGAATGAAAAAATTATAAAAGAGATTGAGTATCAAACTGAAGATAATTTTGAAACAGTTCATGTTAGAATTGATGATAAAGAGCAAGGATATATAAGAAATTTAGAAAATATAGAAAATGGCTTTGGTGTAGATGAGTTTAAAGATGGATCAAGAATTGAGTTTAAACATAAACATCAAATACCTTCAGGACCAGCAGTAAAATATTTTACCAATGGAGATAGAGAAGAATTTAGATATAGAAATGGTCAAAGACATGGATTTTCTACTTACTATTTTGCCAACGGAGATAAAGAAGAGGTATATTATATAGATAATGTATTAGAAGGGAAAGCAAAATATACCTATGCTGATGGTTATGTGGAAATTTATAGATATAAAAATGGAAAAAGAGTAGAGTGAGATGAGATTAGATAAATTTTTAGTAGAATGTGGGCTTGGCAGCCGAAAAGAAGTTAAAGAAATTATTTCTAATGGGGAAATTACTGTCAATGGAGAGGTTACAATAGTAAATAAACAGAATATTGATGAAGCAAGTGATGAAATTAGATTTCAAGATGAGATTTTAACATATAAAAAATATAGATATTATATTATGAATAAAAAAGCAGGCTACATTACTGCAACTGAGGATTTTAAAGAAAGAACAGTGATGGAATTATTACCGGACTGGGTTATAAAAAAGGATTTAGCACCAGTAGGACGGCTAGATAAGGATACAGAAGGTCTATTACTTTTTACTAATGACGGAAAATTGAATCATAAATTACTATCTCCTAAAAGTCATGTTGATAAAACTTATTATGTGGAGGTTGAAAACGATTTAAGAACAGAAGATTTAATTTCTCTGGAAAATGGTGTAACAATAGATGACTATTTTACTATGCCGGCACAGGCAAAAAAAATTGAAGATAAAAAATTGTTATTGACTATAAGAGAAGGAAAATTTCATCAAGTAAAAAAAATGCTTGAAGCGATTGGAAATAAAGTTTTGTATTTAAAAAGAATTTCTTTTGGAAAATTAAAATTGAATAATTTAGAATTAGGAGAGGTTAAAGAAGTTTCTTTAGAGGATATAGTATAGAAATTTAATTTTATTATGGAGGATTGTAGATGAAAAAAGCAGTTTTTATAGGTGTATTATCGTTAATCATTATAAATGGATGTACAGCATCAATTGGAGTAGGAACAGGTTTTAATATAGGTGGGATAGGTGTTGGAGTTTCAACATCAGCAAGTAAACCAATAACGAAAAAGAATATTGAAGAAACAAAAGAAAAAATTGTAGAAAAAACAGTTGAAGTTGAAAAGAAAGCTGAAACTCAAAAAGATAAAGTGGAAAACACTAAAAAAACTCAAGTTAAAAGGGTAAAACAAATAAGAAATCAATAATTTCATTTAAAATTCATTTTAATATCCTATAATATTTATAAAATTTTATAGGAGTGATATTTTGATGAAAAAAAATTTTTTTATAGCTATAGTGCTAACAATGTTGGGAACAAGCTGTGTAGCTTTACATATAGGTTTAGGAATGGGATTGGGTTTAGGTATTGGTGGAATTAGTTTATCTGTTGGTAGAAATGCACCTGTCCATGAAAAAAAAGGCAATACCACATGAAAAGCAAAGAAAAATAGAAGAGTATCCATATGAGCATATAAATTGAAATGTTAAAAATAAAAAGGAAGTTATATGAAAATAGAAAATATTGATGTTTTTTGTGAGGTCATAGATAACTATGGTGATGTAGGGGTAGCTTATCGTTTGGCAAGGGAACTAAAAAAATTTTACAGAGAAAAGAAAATAAGATTATTTGTTGATAAAATAGAAGAAATAAATCTTATGAAAAGTCATGGAACCGAGGAAATAGAAATCATAAAATTTTCAAATATGGATATTAATATAAAAGTTGCAGATTTAATTATAGAATGCTTTGGATGCGATATACCTGCTGATTACATGGAAAAAGCCTATGAAAATTCTAAAATTTTACTTAATTTAGAATATTTTTCAGCAGAAAATTGGATAGAAGATTTTCATCTTCAAGAATCTTTTTTAGGGCGAGGTCGTCTAAGAAAATTTTTTTTCATGCCCAGTATAAGTGAAAAAAGTGGAGGACTTATAATAGATAGTGATTTTATAAAAAGGAAAGATGAAGTTATTAAAAATAGGGAAAAATTCTTCAAAAAATATGGTATAGAAAAAAAATATGATCTTATAGGAAGTATATTCTCATATGAGAAAAGTTTTGATAAATTGGTAGAAACTTTAGAAAAAACAGGGAAAAAAGTTCTTTTGCTCATTATGAGTGAAAAAACTCAAAAAAATTTTATAAAATATTTTGATAATACTAATAAATATGATAAAATAGAGTTCGTTAAATTACCATTCTACCCATACAATGAGTATGAAGAGATTTTGAGTCTGTGTGATTTTAATTTTGTTCGAGGAGAAGATAGCTTTGCAAGAGCCTTATTATTAGGGAAACCTTTTTTATGGCATATATATCCTCAAACAGAAAATACACATATGATGAAATTAGAAAGTTTCTTAGACAAATATTGTAAGGATTGGAAGGAATTAAAAAATACTTTTATAAGATATAATTTATCTGATGATGGCTATGAATATTTTTTTGAAAACTTAGATAAGATTAGTCAGCACAATGAAAAATATAGTAGATATTTATTAGAAAATTGTAATCTAGTTGATAAGTTAAATAATTTTATAGAAAATTTAGGAGGTAGCAAATGAAAATTGCACAAGAATTAAGAGCGGGGAGTACTATTAAAATAGGAAATGACCCATTCGTAGTGTTAAAAGCTGAATATAATAAATCAGGAAGAAACGCTGCAGTAGTAAAATTAAAAATGAAAAATTTAATATCAGGAAATATGTCTGATGCTGTTTATAAAGCAGATGATAAAATGGATGACATTAAACTTGATAAAGTAAAAGCAATCTATTCTTACTTAAATGGAGATTCATATATGTTCTCTAATCCAGAAACTTGGGAAGAAATAGAATTGAAGGGAGAAGATTTGGGAGATGCTCTTAATTATCTTCAAGAAGAAATGGAATTAGAAGTAGTTTATTATGAATCAACTCCAGTTGCTGTTGAGTTACCAACTTTCGTAGAAAGAGAAGTTACATATACAGAACCAGGGCTTAGAGGAGATACTTCTGGAAAAGTTATGAAACCAGCAAGAATTAATACTGGATATGAAATTCAAGTTCCTTTATTCGTTGAACAAGGTGAATGGATTAAAATTGATACAAGAACAAATGAATATGTTGAAAGAGTAAAGAAATAATAAATAATAAAAAAAATAGAGCTAGTTTTTAGCTCTATTTTTTATTATTTAGGGAAGTATAAATTTAATGTAAATTCATTTGCAAAAAAGTTAATAAAATGATAGGATTTATTAAATTAAAAACAAAAATATGAATGGAGATAATATGAAACCTGAATTGAAAAAAAATATTTCTATGATAGGAGCACCATTAGATTTAGGAGCAAGTTTAAGAGGGGTAAGTCTTGGACCAGACGCAATTCGTTATGCAGGGATTAAAGAAAGATTGGAGCGTATAGGATACAATGTTATAGATGAGGGAAATGTGAGTGTAAAAAAAGAGGAAGCATTTACAGTTCCAGGTTCTAATTTGAAAAATATGAATGTTATAGTTGAAGCGAATAAAGAACTTTGTAAAAAAGTTGATACTGCATTAAAAAAGGGAAATTTTCCCTTGGTTTTGGGTGGAGATCATAGCATAGCAATAGGTACAATAAAAGGAGTACTTCATAATATAAAAAATTTAGGTGTAATTTGGTTTGATGCTCATGGAGATATAAATACAGATAAAACATCTCCAACAGGTAATATACATGGAATGCCAGTGGCAAGTTTATTAGGCTATGGTGTGAAAGATTTAAAAGAAATAGGTGGTGAAGAATACAAATTAAATAAAAAAAATTTTGTTTTTATTGGTTCAAGAGATCTA
Organism: Fusobacterium gastrosuis; assembly: GCF_900095285.1. GTDB lineage: Bacteria > Fusobacteriota > Fusobacteriia > Fusobacteriales > Fusobacteriaceae > Fusobacterium > Fusobacterium gastrosuis. The sequence goes on from NZ_LT607734.1 coordinate 1,229,142, forward strand.
GATGCTCCTGAAAGAGAAACAATGAAAGAATTAGGTATGCATGTATTTACTATGCATGAAGTCGATAAAATGGGAATAGTTGCAGTAATGGAAGAGGCTATTCGTATAGCTTCAGATGGAACAGATGGGATACATGTGAGTTTTGATATGGATGTATTAGATCCTGAAGTTGCCCCCGGGACAGGGACAAAGGTAAAAGGTGGAATGGGATATAGAGAAGCTCATTTATCTTTAGAACTTATAGCAAAAACTGAAAAACTTGTTAGTGCAGAATTTGTGGAAATAAATCCTTTACTTGATCATGAAAACATGACAGGAGAAGCAGTTGTTTCTCTTGCTGGTTCTTTATTAGGAGAGTGGTTAATATAAAATATCTACAGTAGTAGATGTTATTTGACTCTCTATTGTATATATATTGAGCAACAATCTTCTTGTTATTATTCAAAAAATATTAAAATTTTAAAATTGGGATATAAGTAGCGTCTTATATCTCATTTTTTATCTTTTAAGTTTTGTATTAAGGTGTAATTAAGTTGTAAAATAAAAAATTTGACAGTATAGATTTAGTTGCAGATATGATTAAACTTATCAATTATAAATTTAATAAGTACTTATCAAAGAAAAAAATTCTAAGACTAATATACATTTTCTAAACTCTATTAAAAAGTAATTAAATAAAAGTAAAATAATGATATAATATGAATATATAAAAAAGTGAGGTGAAAACTATGTCAAAAAAAATACCATTAGGAATTAGTAATTTTAAAGAAATAATAGAAGAGAACTATTACTATATTGATAAAACTAAATTTATAGATGATCTAATTCAAGATGGTTCAAAAGTAAAACTTTTTACAAGACCGAGAAGATTCGGAAAAACTTTGAACATGTCTACACTTAGATATTTTTTTGATATAGTTGACGCTGAAAAAAATAGAAAGTTGTTTAAAGATTTATATATAGAGAAATCAGAAACTTTTAAATATCAAGGACAATATCCAGTTATTTTTATTTCTTTAAAGGAATTAAAAAGTCAAACTTATGATGAACTTTTAGATAGTATAAGAACTTTAATTTCTGAGATATTTTATACTTTTGAATTTTTGATAGATAAATTGGATGAATTTACTAGTCCTCTATTTAAAAGTTATATTTTGAAAACATCTAAAGTCAATGAATTGAATAACTCTCTAAAATTTTTATCAAAAATTATATATAGGCATATGGGAAAAAGAGTAATAATAATAATAGATGAATATGACACTCCAGTAGTGTCAGCATATGAGCATGGTTATTATAATGAAGCTATATCTTTTTTTAAAACTTTTTTTGGAGTAGCATTAAAAGATAATGAATATTTACAAATGGGAATAATGACAGGAATATTAAGGGTAGCAAAAGAAGGAATATTTTCAGGATTAAATAATTTAATCACCTATAGTATATTAGATGAAAACTATAGTTCATATTTTGGTTTAACAGAAAAAGAGGTAAAAAAAGCACTATTTGATTTTGAAATAGAAGATAAAGTGAATGAGGTAAAAGATTGGTATGATGGGTATTTATTTGGAAATACAGAATTGTATAATCCGTGGTCAATAATAAATTATTTATCTAAGAAGAAATTAGAACCCTATTGGGTAAATACATCAAACAACTTTTTAGTATATGATCTATTAAGTAAAGCAAAAATAGATATTTTTAATGATTTACAAACCGTATTTCAAGGAAAGCCTATTTATAAAATATTAGATAATTCGTTTAGTTTCCAAGATATGAATAACCCTCAGGAAGTATGGCAACTTTTACTATATAGTGGATACCTAAAAATCTCTGAAATCTTACCTGAGAGTAAATATGCTTTAAAAATACCAAATAAAGAAATAAATAGTTTTTTTGAAAAAAGTTTTTTAAATCGTTTTTTAGGAGGAATTGATTTATTTCAAGAAATGATAGAAGCTTTAGAAAATCAAAAAATAAATTTATTTGAAAAAAAGCTTCAAGAGATAATGTTAGTAAGTGTTAGCTATAATGATTTAGGAAAAGAAGAGAAATATTATCATAACTTAATATTAGGGATGATTTTGTCAATGTCAAAAAATTATGAGATTCATTCTAATAGTGAAAGTGGATATGGTAGATATGATATTTCGTTAGAACCTAATGATAAAACAAAAGCAGGGATAATTTTAGAAATAAAGGTAGCAAAATTTAGAGATGAATTAGATAAAAAATTAGAAGAAGCTTTGAAGCAGATAGAAAAAAGAGGGTATGATACTGTAATGAGACAAAGAGGAATAAAAAAAATATTAAAAATAGGTCTTGCTTTTTATGGAAAAGAGATAAAGATAAAATATTCTGAATGAATCATATAGATAAAAAATAAAGAGATATAAAAAATGCGACTATTGTCGCATTTTTAATTATATAGAAAAGTCTAAATTTCATACAATTTATATTATATAAAAAGAATTTTGGGTTTCAAGGGCAGCCCCCTCGAACCATTGTGGTAGCAAAAGTTAGCTGACAAAGTCAACTCTTTTTATAATATATCTTCAATAAATCCTCTAACATAGGTTCTATATTGAAGAAATTTTTAAAATTGTTGTATTCTTCTGCTTTTTCTTTTAAATAAGTTTTAGATGGATTACTTTTAATAGCTTTTATTAAAATATTTTTTGGAGTATGTTCCATATCAATAAATTCGACCATTTTTACTTTATAGCCACAAAGCTCAAGAGCAAGACTTCTAAATGAATCTGTTGTAAGCGTTGCAAATTTTTCTAGAATTATTCCATTTTCTCCCATTATTTTTAAATTGTCATAAAAAGGAGAGCTTTTATTTTTTGAAATTTTATCATAAAATTCATGATGACAACATGGAACAGCTAAAATAGCTTTTGAATTTAATTCCAAAGCTTTTAAAAGAGAATAATCAGTTGCATTATTACAAGCATGAAGCGAAAAAACTAAGTCGACTTCTTCACCATTGAAATCTTTTATATCCATATTGATAAATTTTATATTATCATAATTTAATTTCTTGACTAAATCATTACAAAAATCTATAACATCTTTTTTTAAATCCAATCCAATAATATTAAAAGTAAAATCTTGTCTAAATTTTTTTAAATAATAATAAAGTGCAAAAGTTAAATAAGACTTACCACAGCCAAAATCTAAAACATTTAAAGAGTTTTTTATTAAATTTTTACTTTTTAATTCTTCGATAGTTTCATCTATAAACTCTAGATATTTGTTTATTTGTCTAAATTTATTGTAAGAATTTTTAAAAATTTTACCATCTTCTGACATCAAACCAAGCATAATTAAAAAATCGATATTTTCACCTTCATTTAGAAAATATTTTTTTACTTTATTATGAGATTTTACTTCTGATTTTAAATTATTTTTCTTTTCTTTTTTTGAAAAAATATTATTTTTCTTATTAAAGATAAAATCCACTCCAGTAGTTTGCAGAAGAATTTGTTTAAAATTATCTATGTATTCTTCTACTTTTTTTGAAAGTTCTTGAGAGGAAAAGTCTAAATTGCTATGAAAAACCTTATTATCTTTAAAACTTTCAATTTGAATTTTATTTTTATCTTTTTTATTATAATTTTATTAAATTCATAATTTTTTGTATCTGAAAATACACATTTTATTAAATTTTCACTATTTATATTATCCATTAAAAAGTCTAAAATTTTTATTTTATCCATAGTAACTCCTAAATTAAAAAGTTTTCTATATCATTTACAGCCAAATTATTTCCAATTATAACAAGTTTAGTTTCATCATTTTGAGGACATGCTTCCATTTCAAAATTTTTATGAACAATATTAAATTTTCCCCACTGACCATCAATTTTTACAATACCTTTTGCTCTATATACTTTTCCGAAATCTCCATTTACAATTTTATGTAGAAATAAACCTAATTTATCCATAGAATCTATATTGAAATTAGTTTTTGAAAAAGTTTTCAAATTTATATGATTAGCTATTTTAAAATTAGCTTGAATTTCTTTATTTTCAATATTTGTATTAAATATATCTTCTAAAAAATTTTGACTTAAATTTCTATAATCTTCGGAAATTATTTTAGAATTAGAGTTAATATTTAAAATATCTTCTTGAATTTTTTTTATATCAAAAGAAGAACAATCATTTAATTTTGTTAAAATTATTTTACCTGTGTTCAAAATATTATCTTCAAAGAAATCTTTAAAATTAAATAAATATTCATCAAAACAAGTAGCATCTATCATAGTGATAGGATTTAAAAGAGTGATATCACAGTCTTCTATTGCTTGAATATTTTTTATAATTGAACTAAGCATTCCAACTCCAGTAGGTTCAATTAAAAGATATTCTGGGTTTATTTGCATATAAATATTTCTTATAGAAGCTTTAAAATCACCTGTCATTGAACAGCAAATACATCCTTCTGACATCTCCCACACATTGAGATTTTTTTCATTTAAAAAGTCTTTGTCTATACCTACATCAGCATATTCATTTTCCAAAACTACAAATTCCATATTGATATTTTTAGCTATGTGTTTTATAAAAGTAGTTTTTCCTGCTCCTAAAAAGCCTGAAATAATTAAAATTTTCATAATAAGATCTCCCAAAAATTTTTTATTAAAAATATTATAACACATATTTAATATTTTATATTTTACTTCTATAAAAAATTAAAAAAATAGTATATAATATAATAATGCAACAGAAAAGAAAGTTTACATTAAAAAAATAAAATGATTATAAATAAATTTATGGAGGAATTGAAATCATGAAAGTTTCAAAAAGAGCTATACAAATGGAGTATTCTGCAGTTAGAAAACTACTTCCTTTAGCAACTGAAGCAGAAAGAAGAGGTGTAAAAGTATATAGATTAAACATAGGACAACCTAACATCCCAACACCAGAGTTATTTTTTGAAGGTATTCGTAATATAGATAATAAAGTTATAAGCTATGCTGATTCAAAAGGTTTAGCTCTTTTAATAGACAGAGTTGTGGAAACTTACAAAAGAGATGGATATAATATTGAAAAAGAAAATGTACTTGTAACACAAGGTGGAAGTGAAGCATTGACTTTTACTATGCTAGGAATATGTGATGAAGGTGAAGAAGTTCTAATACCTGAACCTTTTTATTCAAATTATAAAAGTTTTACAGAATTTGCTGGAGCTAAAATAGTTCCAATTCCAACAAAAATTGAAAATGACTTTGCACTTCCAGGCAAAGAAGAAATTCAAAAATTGATAACAGACAAGACAAGAGCGATATTATTTTCTAATCCATGTAATCCGACAGGAAAAATTTACACTGAAGAAGAAGTTAAGTTATTAACAGAAATCGCAGTAGAAAATGATTTGTATTTAGTAGGAGATGAACCATACAGAGAATTTATTTACGATGACACTAAAAAACATTACTCAGTATTGGATATGGAAAAAGCTAAAAATAATGTGATTTTGATAGATAGCGTTTCCAAACATTATAGTGCTTGTGGAGCTAGAATAGGATTTATAATTTCGAAAAATATAGATTTCATGGGATATATTTTAAAATTTTGTCAAGCGAGATTAGCAGTTCCTATGGTGGAACAATATGCAGTTGCAAATTTATTGAAAGCTCCAAAAGAATACTTTAAAGAAATTAAAGAAATTTATAAAAGAAGAAGAGATATAATAGTAAATGGATTGAATAAAATTGAAGGAGTAACCTGTGCTTCACCTAATGGTGCTATATATGCTTTTGCAAAATTGCCTGTTGAAAGTTCAGAAGAATTCTGTAAATGGCTTCTAACAGATTTTACTTATGAAAATGCTACTTTAATGTTAGCACCGGGAGAAGGTTTTTACGCAACAAAAGGTTTAGGAAAACAAGAGGTTAGATTCTCTTTCTGTGTTGGAGAAGAAGATATAGAAAAAGCTATGGTTGTTTTAGAAAAAGCTTTAAAAGAATATAGAAATAAATAAAAAAGATAGGAGGCTTGTGAGAATATCACGAGGATAAAAAATGAAGAAATTATTAGCAATATTTTTATTAATGAGTGTAGCTGTTAGTGCAGTTGAAATATTTGATGAATTTTATGTGATGGAAAAAACAATATCAACTATTGAAAAGGGAGAAGTTTATAGTATAAATGGAGAGAAATTTAAAGTCACTAAAGTTGACAATAAGATACTAAAAAGTTTGTCAACAACTGATAATCCGTTTTATTTTTATAACTCAAATAATGAAAAAACTATGGCAAGAATAGGAGATTATTTAGTAAGTCCTTTAACATTATCTGAAATTTATTCAGTGGATAAAAATGAATTTAAAAATTATATAAAAGAATAGTTTATAAGGTGCTTTATGGAAAATATAGAAAAATTTTTGAATTTACTTACCTTGGAAAATATTACCGAAGGTATAAAAAAAGCATATTTAAAGTATAAGATAGCTAATTCAAGTTTTTGGGTAACATCATTATCATTTTATACAATACTTGCTTTAGTACCAGTAGCTGCAATTCTTTTCAGTTTAGGAAGTTGGTTTGGAGCAAAAGATTATATACTAAATCAAATATCCAGTTCAACGCCTCTTCCTAAAGAAGTTATAGAAATGATATCGTCTTTTGCTGAAAACCTTTTAAAAAATGCAAGAGGAGGAGTATTGGCAGGAATTGGTTTTATATTTTTAGGATCAACATTTATAAAAATGTTTTCTTTAATAGAAAATTCATTTAATGATATATGGCATGTGAAAACTCAAAGAACTTTCATTAGAAAAATGAGTGATTATATTTCATTTTTTATATTTTTACCTCTGTTATTTATTTTAATAAATGGATCACTACCTTTTGTAATGTCAAAAATTGAGAATATCTCAATTCTATATTATTGTTTGTCAAAAATTGTGCCATACATAAGTTTGCTCATATTTTTTGGCTCACTTTATATGGTAATGCCCAATACAAATGTAAAATTAGTTCCAGCTTTAACAGCAGCTTTTGTAATATCAATTATGTTTTCTATATTTCAGTTTACCTTCATTCGTATACAAGTACTAATTAATAGTTATAGTGTTATTTATGGAAGTTTTTCGATCATATTTATATTTTTAATATGGATAAGGGTTTTTTGGTTTTTTACCATATTGGGAGTTCATTTGGCGTATTTGTTCCAAAATGTTAGTCTTGACATTAATTTAGAAAGTGATGCTATCTTAATAAGTTTTAACTCAAGATTGTATATAACTTTAAAGATATTTGAAATTATAGTAAAAAGATATCTAAATAGCGAAAATGTTATAACATTTGAAGAGCTAAAAAAGGAAATAAAATCTTCCACATTTCTATTGGAAACAATTTTAGATGAATTGACAAAAGCGGGCTATTTAATTTCAGGAGTGTCGAATAATGCTGAGAAAACATACTCAATAACTAAAAATATAGATGATATTAAATTGAAAGAAATTTATGATTTTACAGCTAGAAGTGGAGAAGAAATTTATATTTTAAAAGATAATTTTTCAGACAAAATTGAAAATATTATTTTGAAACAAGACTATGCAAAAACATTGAGAAGTTTAGGAGGAGAATAGTGTCAAGACATTTTAAAATTGGGCTTACAATTTTACTATTAGTAATAGTTTCGTTAATATCGATAAGCCTTATTTATAATAAAAAATTTTTCTTATTGGTGGTACTAGGCTTAACGGTGGTCTACACTATTTTTTTGTTAATTTCAATTAGAGATATGAAAAAAAGAAGCACTTTTACAAAAAGAAATAGAATAGTAATATTTATAATAACATTTTTTATAATGATAATTTTTTTAAGACTTGTACAAATTCAAATATTTGATAAAAGTAAATATGTTTCTATGATGAATAGCCAAATTCTAAGTGTAAATAAAGAAGAAGGAGAAAGAGGAATAATTTATGATAGTACTGGTAAAAAATTAGCGTTTAATAAGAGATTATATACTATGCATATAAACCCAAATCTTCTTAATGATGAAAAATATTCTGCTGATCTGTTAAAAGATGTAGAACTTATAGTAGAAAGTAAATTGGTAAAAATTGATGAAAATATAATTAAAGAACTAAAAGAAATGGCAAGTCAAAATAAAAAATATAAAGTTTTGGCAAAAAATATAGATGATGATACAAAAGATAAAATAGATGAATTGATAGAAACTTACCATAAAGAGCAGGGGAAAAAGTCATATAAAAGCCCAATTGTTTATGATAAATCTATAGAAAGAATTTACTATCAGGAAAAAGAATATGAAAAATTGATTGGTATGGTTAAGTTTACTGATAATTCAACTTCTAAATTAGGAATTTCTGGAATAGAAAAACAGTATGAGGACTATTTAGTTGAAAGAAAAAGAGCTATATCAAAGTTATATGGATTAAATAAAAAGACGATATTACCTCTGTCTAAAGATACAGTATATTCTGATTTGAATGGGAAAAACTTACATTTAACAATAGATTCAAACATTAATTATATTTTAAATGATGAAATGAAAATACAATTTGAAGAAACTCAAGCTAGAGAAGCATACGGTATAGTGATGGATCCAAATTCAGGAAGAATTTTGGGAATCGCTGCTTTATCTCGGGATAAGAAGTTATTGAGAAATAATATATTTCAAAGTCAGTATGAACCAGGTTCTATTTTTAAACCTATAATTGTTTCTGCGGCACTTAACGAAGGATTAATAAGTAAAAATAGTAAATTTGATGTAGGAAATGGTTCAATTGTAAAATATAGAAAGACAATAAAAGAAAGTAGTAGAACTACAAAAGGAGTTTTGACTACAACTCAAGTAATAATGAAATCAAGTAATGTAGGAATGGTCTTAATAAGTGATTATTTTTCAGATCAACTTTTTGAGGAATATTTAAAAAGATTTGGTCTTTATGATAAAACAAATATAGATTTTCCAGATGAGTTGAAACCCTATACAATTCCTTATCAAAAATGGGATAAATTAAAGAAAAATAATATGGCTTTTGGACAAGGAATAGTAGTAAGTCCTATTCAAATGGCAGTGGCTTTTTCAGCTGTTGTTAATGGTGGAACTATGTACAAGCCTTATTTAGTTGATAAAATAACAGACAATGATGGTGTTGTCATAATGAGAAATACACCAGAAAAAGTTAGAGAAGTTATAAAACCAGAAGTATCTGAAATGGTAAGAGGTATGATGGAAGAAACTGTTTCGGCTGGGACAGGAAAAAGAGCATATATAGAAGGTTATAGACTGGGAGGTAAAACAGGAACAGCACAGTTGAGTGCCGGAAAATCTGGATATGAAAAAAATGAATATTTGGCATCATTCATTGGATTTTTTCCTGCAGATAAACCTAAGTATGTAGTTTTAGTAATGTTTATGCGGCCACAAGGAGATGCACAATTTAAAAAATTTGGAGGATATGTATCTGCTCCCGTTGTTGGAAATATAGCTAGAAGAATAATTAAAGATGATAAAGTACTATCTCAGAATATATCAAAGCTAAATTCACAAATAGGTACAGTTCAAAATACAAAAAAGGCTGTAACTACTGATGAGGGGAATATTATGCCTGATTTAACTGGTATAAGTTTAAGAGAGGTCATAGAGCTTTTTGGGAACGATGAAGATATAGAACTTGAAATAACAGGTACAGGGCTTGTAAAAGAACAACAACCAAAAGCTGGAGAAGATTTAGAAAATGTTAGTAAAATAAAGATAATTTTAGAATAAATGGAGAAGTTATGCAGTATTTTGATGTGTATATTGATGGGATGAAAGACTTATATACTTATTCAGATAAAAATGATGAATTTTTATTGGGAGAAAGTGTGATAGTACCATTTAGAAATATAAAAAAAACTGCAATTATAATAAAGAAAAATGAATCAGAGAAATATGATTTTAAAATTTTAAATATTGATTCTAAAATAAAAGACTCTATAAGATTAAGTTCTAAACAGCTTGATTTAATTGAATGGTTAAAAAACTATTACTTGCTTTCGTATGATAATGTTATAAAAGCCATGCTTCCTAAGAACATAAAAATAAAATCAAAACAAAATTATTATGTAAATTTAGAAAAATTAAATGATATTAATCTAGTTGAAAATGAAATTGTTGAATATTTACTTTCTTTAACAGAAATAAGTTATTCAACGGCAAAAGCAAAATTTAAGAAAAAAGTAGTTGATAGTTTAGTTAAAGAACAGTATTTAGATTTAGCGGAGAATACAATAAGAATTAACATTAATAAATTTTCGCTTTTAAAAGAAAAAAATATGGATATCTATCTATATTTTTATGATAAATTAAAAATAAGAAAAGAAAATCTAGAAAAAAATTTTTCAAAAGAAAAGGTAAAAAACTTTAAAGATTTAGGAATTTTAATTCTTGAAGTTGAATTAGATGAAAAAAAGAATTTTTTCAAGAAAACTTAAAAGAAGTATATAAAAAAGAAAGTATATTGACAGAAGAACAGCTCACTGTAAAAGATGAAATAGAAAACTCTAAGGATAAATATTTTTTACTAAAAGGGGTAACGGGTTCTGGTAAAACAGAAATATATATCGAATTAATAAAAGAAGCATTTTTTAGAGGAGAGGGGAGTATATTTCTTGTTCCGGAAATTTCATTAACACCCCAAATGATAAATAAATTTAAAAATGAGTTTAAAAATAATATAGCTATTTTACATAGTAGACTTACAGATAATGAAAGAGCAAAAGAATGGGAAAGTCTTTATAAAGGTGAGAAAAAAATTGTTTTAGGAGTTAGATCGGCAATATTTTCACCTATTCAGAACTTAAAATATATAATTCTTGATGAAGAACATGAAACAACATATAAACAGGATAATAATCCAAGATACCATGCTAAATATGTAGCAATAAAAAGATGTCTTTTAGAAGATGCTAAATTAATACTAGGTTCGGCAACTCCTTCGATAGAAAGTTATTACTATGCAAAAAAAGGTATATACAAGTTACTTAATTTAGATAAAAGATATGGGATAGCTAAAATTCCAGATGTAGAAATTGTAGATATGAAGAAAGAAGAAGATTTATTTTTTAGTAAGAAACTTCTTCAAGAAATAAAAGATACTTTAATAAAAGGAGAACAAGTGATTCTTCTTTTAAATCGAAAAGGTTACTCCACTTATATTCAATGTAAAGATTGTGGTCATGTTGAAGAGTGTGAGCACTGCTCTATAAAAATGAGCTATTTTAGTGGAAGTAAAAAATTAAAGTGTAACTATTGTGGCAAAACTAAAAAATATACTGGAAAATGTTCAAACTGTGGAAGTGAAAATTTAATTCATAGTGGAAAGGGAATAGAAAGGGTAGAGGAAGAATTAAAAAAATATTTTGATGTACCTATAATAAAAGCAGATGCAGATTATTCAAAGGATAGAGATTTTTTTTCGAAATTATATGAAGATTTTTTAAATAAAAAATATAGTATATTGATTGGAACTCAAATTATAGCGAAAGGTCTTCACTTTCCTAATGTAACTTTGGTAGGAGTTATAAATTCAGATATAATATTAAATTTTCCAGATTTTAGAGCAGGAGAAAAAACATATCAACTATTAACTCAGGTATCAGGTAGAGCTGGAAGAGCAGAGAAAATAGGTAAAGTCATTATTCAGACTTATCAGAAAGAAAATTATGTCATAGAAAATAGTAAAGAAGAATATTATGAAGAGTTCTATGAAAAAGAAATTAAACTGAGAAAAATGTTCCTATATCCACCTTTTTCAAAATTAATAAATATAGGGCTTAGTTCTGAAAATGAGAAGGAACTTTTAGAGGAAGCAGCAGAAGTTTTTCAGAAGTTAAAAAGTGATTTAGTAGAAATGTATGGACCTATGCCTAGTATGGTATATAAAGTAAAAAATAGATATAGAATGAATATTTTTATAAAAGGAAATAAAAATAATATAGATAGGTTTAAAAAATTTTAAACAAAAAATAAAGGAATATAAAAATAAAAATATTAGAATAATTGTAGATATAGATCCGATTAATTTGATATAGAAAGGAAAAAATATGGTTTATGAAATAAAAAAATATGGAGAAGCTGTATTGAAAGAAGTTGCAAAAAAAGTTGAATTATCTGAATTTAACGATGAATTCAGAAAATTTTTAGATGATATGGTTGAAACTATGTATGTCACGGATGGGATTGGATTGGCTGCTCCACAAATTGGTATTAGCAAAAGGATATTTGTTTGTGATAATGGGGAGGGAGTGGTTAGGAAAGTAATAAATCCAGTTATAACTCCATTGACAACAGATAAACAGGAATTTGAAGAAGGGTGCTTAAGTGTTCCTGGAATATTTAAGAAAGTTGAAAGACCTAAAAAAATTCATATTAAATATCTAAATGAAAATGCTGAAATTATTGAAGAAGAGGTAGATGAATTTTTAGCAGTAGTAATGCAGCATGAATTTGATCATTTGGAGGGAATATTGTTTGTAGAGAGAGTATCTCCTATGGCAAAGAGAATGATAGCAAAAAAATTACAAATAATTAAAAAGGAAACTTTAAAAGGGATAGAATAAAAAATGGATAAAAAAATTCTGATAAGTTTAGGAATAATAAGTTTATTTAGCTTAAATGTAGTTCCACAAATAAAAAATAATATTTCAAAAAAAGAAAATTTAGAGACAGAAATAGAGAATACAACTAAAAAAATCGCTTTATTGGACGAACAAATTATAAAATATGATAATTTCATTAAAAAATTAGAAACAGATTTTGAACAAGAAAAAATTGCTAGAAATAAGTTGAAAATGATAAAAGAAAATGAAGTCATATATAAATTAGTTATAAAAGATAAGGAGGACAAATGAAAAGAGAACTAGCATTAGAATTTGCAAGAGTAACTGAAGCTGCCGCACTTGCAGCACATAAATGGGTAGGTAGAGGAAAAAAAGAATCCGCTGACCAAGCAGGTGTTGATGCAATGAGAACAATGCTTAATAGACTTGCCATAGCTGGAGAAATAGTTATAGGTGAAGGAGAAATAGATGAAGCTCCTATGTTGTATATAGGTGAAAAAGTTGGAAGAGCTTATTCACATGAAGATGAAGAAGCTGATGGACAAACTAATTTTCCTGAAGTTGATATAGCAGTAGATCCAGTTGAAGGAACTAGAATGACAGCTCAAGGTCAGGCTAATGCAATAACAGTTTTAGCTGTTGGGAAAAAAGGAAGTTTTTTAAAAGCTCCTGACATGTATATGGAAAAATTAATAGTTGGACCTGAAGCTAAAGGTAAAATAGATCTATCAAAACCACTTATAGATAATATAAATGAAGTTTCAAAAGCCCTAAATAAACCTTTATCTGAAATGATGATAGTTATTTTGGATAAACCAAGACATACTCAAATTATAAAAGATTTACAAGCTTTGGGAATTAAAGTATATGCTTTACCCGATGGAGATGTAGCAGGATCTATACTAACATGTATGATAGATTCAGATGTTGATATGTTATATGGTGTTGGTGGAGCACCAGAAGGAGTTATATCAGCTGCAGTTATAAGAGCTTTAGGTGGAGATATGCAAGCAAGGTTAAAATTAAGAAGTGAAGTAAAAGGAATTTCAGTTGAAAATGACAAAATATCTAATTTTGAAAAATCAAGATGTGAAGAACAAGGATTAAAAGTTGGAGAAATTTTAAAATTAGATGACCTTGCAAGTAGTGATGAAATTATATTTTCTGCAACAGGAATTACAGGCGGAGATCTACTAGAAGGAGTAAAAAGAAAAGGAAGTATAGCAAGAACACAGACTTTAGTAGTAAGAGGAAGTTCAAAGACTATAAGATATATAAATTCTATTCACAACTTAGATTTTAAAGATGAAAAAATAACTCATTTAGTGAAATAAAAAAAGCCTTTACGGGAGGTACACGGACTTTGTCCGTGTTCTCCAAAATTTTAATAGTAAAATAGGAGAATCGTTTATGTTGTTTTATGAAAATTTACTTAAAGAATTGGAAGAAAATAAAAATAAGACACTTGAATTAAAAAAGATAGAAAAATTTGGTTTGGATTCAAAAAAGAAAATAGGTGGTTGTGGAATAGCTATTCCTCTTATAGCAATAGGATTATTTCAAGTATATTCATATACTGTTTATCATAAATGGTATCTTTTGATATTGGGAATGATATTTCTAGGAATTGGAGTAAAACAATGTAAAAATCTTTTTTCTTATTCAATAGTGGTAGACACAGAAAATGGCAATTTGAAAAGTGATAAGTTAGATTTGGATTTTGATAATGTAGAAACTTTAAAGTTAAAGGAAATGAAGCTTGGGAAAAAAGTAGTTCCTGTTATTGATATGATAACATTGGATAGAAAACAAGTTATAATACCACTTTATATGAATAAGCAAGTCAGATTTATTTCTATTTTAAGAAAATTATTAGGTACTAAATTTTCAATAGAAAAATAAAAGAGAGATTTTATGAAAACTATAATTTTAAACAATTCTAAATTAATGGGAACAGTTGTTCCGCCAGCTTCTAAGAGCTTATTGCATAGATATATAATTGCAGCTTCTATGGCAAAGGGATTATCTAAGATAAGTAATATTAATTTGTCCGAAGATATAAATGCAACGATTGATGCAATGAGAGTACTGGGAGCAAAAATAATAATTAAAGATAAAGAGCTACTGATAGATGGTAGTTCTTTTTCTAATACTTTTTCAGAATCCAAATTTTTAGAAATAAATTGTAATGAATCTGGCTCTACTTTGAGGTTTATGATTCCGTTGTCTTTGGTTAAAAAAAATAAAGTTATATTTTATGGTAAGGATTCACTATTTAAAAGACCTTTGGAACCGTATTTTGAAATTTTTAACAAGCAAAAAATAAATTATTTGTATGAACCTCAAAAAATAGAAAAATTGAGAATAGAAGGTATGTTAAAAAGTACAGAGTATGAAGTTGTAGGAAATGTAAGCTCACAATTTATAACAGGATTATTATTTGCATTACCATTTTTAAAAGGTGATTCAAATATTAAAATTTTGGGGAATTTAGAATCAAAGTCTTATATAGATCTAACTTTAGAATGTTTAGAAAAATTTGGGATAAAACTTGAAAACAATGGTTATCAAAATATTAAAATTTGTGGATCTCAGAAGTATGAAGCTCAAAATTTAGAAATTGAGAGTGATTTTTCACAGGCAGCTTTTTTTATTGTAGCAAATTCACTTGGATCAAAATTGAATATAGAAAATTGTAATAAATTTTCTTTACAGGGTGATAAGGAAATAATTTCATTGGTTGAAAAAGTGGATAATTTTAGTGGCGAAGAGTTAATTATAGATGGTTCAAATTGCCCAGATATAATTCCAATTTTTTCGTTAAAAGCAGCTTATTCAAATAAAAAAGTAAAGATTACAAATGTGGGGCGTCTGAGGATAAAAGAGTGTGATAGATTAAAAGCAACAGTTGAAGAACTATCAAAATTTGGTTTTGATTTAGAAGAAGAAAAAGACAGTATAGTCATAAATTATAGAGAAAAAACTCAATTAAAAACTGAAAAAATATTGGCATCCAGTCATAACGATCACAGAATTGCGATGATGTTAGCCATAGTATCAACAGTTTATCAGGGAGAAATTATTCTTGATAATGCAGATTGTGTAAAAAAATCTTATCCAGATTTCTGGGAAGTATTCTCATCAATAGGAGGTAAATTCAATGAATGTTTGGGGGAATAAAATAAAATTATCTATATTTGGTGAATCACATGGTGCAGCATTGGGAATTATAATTGATGGTTTACCAGCAGGTAAAAAATTGGACTATGAAGAAATCAATTTTTTTATAAATAGAAGAAAAGCAGGAAAAAATAAATATACAAGCCCTAGAAAAGAAAAAGATGAGTATAAAATTTTAAGTGGTTTAAAAGATGATTTTACGACAGGAGCTCCACTTACAGTTATCTTTGAAAATAATAATATAATTTCTAGAGATTATGGAAATTTAGAAAATTTATTAAGACCAAGCCATGCAGATTATCCGGCAAAAATAAAATTTAAAGGCTTTAATGATTTTCGTGGAGGTGGACACTTTTCAGGGAGAATAACCCTAGCCTTAACTTTTGCAGGTGCTCTTGCAAAGTCTATATTAAAAGAAAAAAATATAGAAATTTTTTCACATATTAAAAAATTAAAATATCTGGAAGATAGTAGCTTTTTAGATAACTTAGATATTGAAAATTTAAAGAGTTTAAGAGATAAAGACTTAGCTTTTATTAAACCTGAACTTGAAGATAAAGCTCAAAGATTTTTAGAAAGAGTCAGAGAAAATGGAGATTCAATAGGTGGTGAAATAGAATGTATGTGTATGAATTTACCAGTTGGATTGGGCTCTCCGTTTTTTGATAGTTTAGAAAGTAAAATAGCTCACTTGGCATTTTCAATTCCAGCAGTTAAGGGAATAGAATTTGGCTTAGGTTTTGATTTTGTAAATAAATTTGGTTCAGAAGCTAATGATAGCTACTATTTAGAAAACGAAAATATAAAAACAGTTTCAAATAATAATGGAGGAATTTTAGGAGGTCTGTCGACAGGTATGCCACTTATTTTTTCAGTTGTTATAAAGCCAACACCATCAATAGCTTTGGAACAAAAAACAGTTAATATAAAGGATATGAAAGAAGAAATATTAAAAATAAATGGGAGACATGATGCATGTATAGTTCCTAGAGTATTACCGGTAATAGAAAGTATAGCAGCTTTGGCAATTTTAGACGAGATAATATTTACATAGGAGGAAGATAGAAGATGATTTTTGGTTTTCTTGTAGCATTAATAACTTCTGTTGTAGGATCAATAACAGGAGTTGGAAGTGGGATTTTAATGAAGCCAATTTTAGATTTATTTAGTGGATATCCTGTTGATGTTATAAATATAATGTCATCAGTGACTGTTTTTGCAATGTCTTTATCTGCCATGATAAAAGAATTAAAAAATAAGGTGACTATAGATTATAATACAGTTATATTTTTATCCAGTGGAAGTATAGTTGGAGGAATTATAGGGAAAAGAATTTTTGAAAATGTAAAGCAGAATTATGGTTCAGGTATAGTTGGAGCACAATCTGCTGTATTTTCTTTACTGATGTTTTTAATAATAATATATCTGATAAAAGGGAAAGATTTTAAGACATATAAAATAGATTCAAAAGCTGTAGTTGCATTAGTTGGACTTATACTAGGCTTTGTGTCGGCGTTTTTAGGAATAGGTGGTGGACCTCTTAATGTGGTACTTTTAATTTTACTTTTTTCTATGTCTACGAAAGAAGCAAGTTTAAATTCTATATTTATAATTTTCTTTTCACAGATAGCTTCTCTGATATATGGGCACATAACTTACGGAATGCCAAAAATGAACTTTATTCTTCTCGCTTTGATGGTATTTGGAGGAATATTTGGAGGAATACTAGGAAGATATATGGCTAATTATTTTTCAGACTCTTTAATGAAAAAAATGTTTATGGGAGCAATTATCTTTTCTTTTGTAATGGGGATTACTCACCTATCTACTGTTGTATTTTAAAAGTAGCTTATAAAGAAGAGTAAATTTATATAAAAATATGTGACACTTTGGTGTCACATATTTTTATTTATATATCAAAACTTTTTGAATGTATAATTTTTATGTTGATTGGTTAGTATACTGATTCTTTCCCCCCTCTTTAATATTCTTTAATATTCTTTAATATATCTTAACTTTGCTAGTAAAAAGGAAATAAAAATAAAAAAATATTCTTTTAAAATTAAAGAAAATAATATAAAATAATAATAGTACTAAATTAAGAATAATTGTTAAAAATAAAACAAAAAGTTATACTAATAGTTTAAATAAAAGTATTTTTAAATGTGAAAAATAAAAGAAGGTAGATATATGAAAAAATTAACTACATACATAACTTTTTTATGAAAGAAGTTTTGACAACTGATAAAGAAAATTTTAATATCAAATTAGGTTGGATAGGTAATAGAATTTTTGAATACTATTCAGCAAAATAAATAAAAAATATTTTTAATTTTATAAAAATAGCAGATAGGGAGAATAGAATATATTTTTTGTATATTGTGATAATAAGCTAGATTATAGATGTCATGGAATATCAAAGATTGAAAGTGGAGTAAAGAATATATAAATTTAGTACTTAAAAATTTTGTTCTTTTTAAATCTTATAGCAAGAAAATCAAAGTAAAAATTACTAAAGAAAAAAACTTTTAGAAAAGCTATAACAAATTGTTCAAAAATTCTTGAAGAAGAAAATGAAATTATGGTGTTTGAAGCTGATGAAAAATTGGCACAAATATATTTTGCACAATTTTTTTCTGAAGTTGAAATATTAGAACCATTAAGTTTAAGAGAATGGTTTAGGGAAGTATTTAAAAAGGCTTATGAGAGATATAGAGAATAAATATTTTAAAAGGAGAAAATGCTATGCAAGAATTAGTTAAAGAAAAAGAATTATTTTTTTTAGATGAAATATTTGAAAATAATAAATTAGAAGTTTCAGAAAAATTTAATGATATTTCTATTTTGAATGATTTAAGTAATATAACATTATATTATATTGAAGAAATTACTTTTGATGCAGAAGATAAAATTCCAAGAAGAGAAGCTTTTGAAAATGTAATAGGAACTATTCAAGAAGAAGGGGTAAATTTTTTATATTTAATTAATGGAACAAAAAAAGGTGTTTCTTTTTATTTTGGTTTAGTAAAAGAAAGTGATTTTAATGGAAGTTTAAGTATGCCAATACAAGAAATGGGCGAAAAATTGTTAAGTTCAGCAATTAAAGGAAATTTTAGAGGAAGTAAGATCAGAGAAGTAGAAATTAAAGAAATGGAAAAACTTTTGATGAGTTTAAATAGAGATTCCTTAAGATGTGCAAATCTTATAGGAGTTCCTGGAATTAATGAAGCAGATGATAGAAGTAATTTTCAGGGGGTAGATAGATTAGTAGATGTTATGGCTGGAGATGAATTTACTTTATGTATTGTTGCTAAGCCACTTCAAAAAAAGGCAATAAAAGATATAGAGAATAGTTTATATGAAATTTACAATAGTTTAACATTATATTCTAAAGTCAGTCTTCAAGAAAGTAAAAATGAAAGTGAAGGTAAAACTACTACAACAGGAGAAAATAAAAGTACTACTGACGGGAAAAGTGAAACTACCGGAGAAAACGAAAACAAAAGTGTCTCAACAACAAAGGGAGAAAATAAAAGTATTTCAATAACAAAAGGAAGTAGTACATCAACTAGTAAGGGAAAAAATGAAAGTATAGCGAAAACAACTGGAGACTCTACAACAGAAACGAAAGGAAACTCAAGTAGTTCAGGAGAATCTAGTTCTAAAACAAGTTCTTCATCAGGAAGTATGGCAGAAACTATTGGAAAAAATTATAGTGAAACGGAAAGCATAAGTAAAAGCGATACAAATTCTGAAGGGATAAATGAATCTGAAACACATAGCTTATCAAAAGGGACAAATAAAACTATAGGTGTAAATAGTTCTGAGACAATTGGTGAGAGTAGTTCAATTGCTGAAACAAAAACTGAAGGAAAATCAATAAATAAAGGCTGGGAAATATCAAATAAAAAAGCAAATGATTATATAAAATATTTAGATGAAATTTTATTTCCAATAATAGATTATGGAAAAAGTAAAGGTTTATATCTAACAACAACATTCATATTTACACCAAATAGAGCAGGACTTATAAAATTAGGAAATACAATGAAATCACTTTATTCTGGAAAAAAAGGAAATAAAAATCCATTAGAGTTAGAAATTTTAGAAGAAGATGATAAAAGAATAGAATATTTCAAAAACTTTCAAATACCAAACTGTAATCTAATAGGAAATGAAAATTCTCTGACATTAAAATCTCATTATATAGAAGATAGAGATACAATACCTTTAGCAAACTGGTATTCAACAAATGAATTGAGTATACTAGCAAATTTACCAGAAAAAGAAGTAGTTGGGTTAGCTTTAAAAGAAGAAATAGAATTTGGGCTAAACTATAAAAATGTATCTAATACTGAGCAAATTTTATTAGGAAATCTAGTAAGAAGTGGAAATATTTTAAATGAAATAGAAGTATCAATTGAAAAGGCTGCTTTAAATAAACATATTTTTATATCAGGAGTCACAGGAAGTGGAAAAACAACAACTTGTCAGAAATTATTATTAGAAAGTGGAATGCCATTTTTAGTAATAGAACCAGCTAAAACTGAATATAGAATTTTAGTAAATGAAGAAAAAACAAAAGATATTTTAGTGTTTACATTAGGAAAAGATAATGTGGCTCCTTTTAGATTAAATCCTTTTGAATTTTTTGAACATGAAAGTATAACATCTAGAGTAGATATGTTAAAAGCAACAATGGAAGCAGCTTTTGATATGGAAGCCGCAATTCCACAAATAATTGAAAGCTCAATATATGCCTGCTATAAGGATTATGGTTGGAATATAGATACAAACATAAATGAAAAATATAAAAATCCTTTTGATGAAGGGGTTTATTCTTTTCCAACACTTGAAGATTTATTAAAAAAAGTAGATACAGAGGTGGAAAAGCATGGATTTGATGAAAGATTAAAGAAAGATTACATAGGTTCAATAAAAGCTAGATTACAAAGCTTACTGATGGGTGCAAAAGGACAAATGCTTAATACACATAGAGGAATAGATTTTAGAGATTTACTAGAAAAACAAGTAGTTCTTGAAATAGAAGAAATAAAAAATGGAGATGAAAAAGCACTATTAATAGGTTTTATACTAACAAATTTATGTGAAGCATTGAAAGCAAAATTTAAAAAAGATAGGAATTTTAAACATATAACATTAATTGAGGAAGCTCACAGACTACTATCTAGAATTGGACCAGGAGATAGTCTTAATAAAAAAAGAAGTGTAGAAACTTTTGCAGATATGTTAGCAGAAGTAAGAAAGTATGGTGAATCTTTAATAATAGTAGATCAAATTCCAAATAAAATGACTCCTGAAGTTTTAAAAAATACAAATACAAAAATAGTGCATAAAATATTTGCAGAAGATGATAAAGAAGCAATAGGAAATACAATAGCCTTAACAAAGGAACAAAAAAATTTTCTATCTAGTTTATCAACGGGAAGAGCAATAGTATTTAGCCAAGGTTGGGAAAAAGCTTTGCAAGTACAAATAAAACCAACTACTAATACTTCAGGAGATGACTATATAGAAGATGATATTTTAAGAGAAAGAGTTGAAAAGTTCTATATGCAAAAATGGAGAAATAACATTTTTTTGGGTACAAAATATAGAGAGGTAAATCTGGAGGAATTCAGAAGGTGTCGTAATCTATCAAGTAATTCAAAAATCAATAAGATATTTTTAAACTCTTCTGAAAAATATATTAATATTAATACTTTTGAAGACTTTGAAAATTTAATGAACTTATTACATGATGAATATTTTTGGAAAAATATAGAAAAAATTCTAGAGGATAAAGAAAATGAAATAGAAAATATTGATGAATTTAAAGAGTATTATTTAAAAAAAGAACTTCCTCAAAATATAGGAGATATAATTTTTGAAAGATACTATGATATATCTTTAAAAAATAAGAGAAATATCTGTGATATTATAAGGGAAATAGAGAATAGAATAAAAGAAATCTTTAAATTCAAAGAGATAAATTTAGAATACAGTAGTGGAATTGAAAAAAAAGAAATGTTAGTAAAATCAAATCTAATACAGTATAAATTATAGAAAAAATAGGAGGTAAATTATTATGGTATTTGGAGTAATTTTAGGGGGACTTTCAGCAATTGGTGGGGCATTAGCAACTTTTTGTTCAACAATAGGAGGGGCATTAGGAACAGCAATTTCAACAATAGGAATAGCATTAGCAAAATTAACACCTGAATTAATTAATGCAGTAAGTAATTTAATTACAGCAGTTTCACAAATATTCGATATATTAACTAAAGATGAAAAACCTGAAGAAATAGGTTTAAAAGCATCTTTAAGTGATAGAAAACCTGAAGATTTTGATAGTACCTTAGAATATATACAACATTTAAGGAGTATGCAACTTTCACCAGAAGATTTAGAAAAATTAAATGATGAAAAAATGAAAGATGTATATAAAATTGGTGGAATGGCAATACAAATTAATGGTATTAATGAAAAAATAGGAATGGACTTAAATATAGGTGACTATGTTAAGTTTGCAGAAATAGGTATCAAAACAGGAGAACAGGTAAAAGAGATTATTGAAAAATTTAAAGAAAAAGATGTTGAGCCAAATATAAATGATGCAATAGAAGGGAATTTAGATATTGAAGAAGCCTCAGATATCATACAAACTTTAAAAGAAGGTGTTCTTGAAATAGAAGATAATAACGAGATTTGGAAACAACTAAATGAAATGTTAGGAGCTTAGAAAAATGGAAAGAGTACATAAATATTTTTTTTGGTTTGAAGAGAACTATGTAAAAATTTATAATAAAGATTATAAATTGGTAAAATATGATGGTGAAGAAAAATATTTATTTGGAACAATAGAAAATTTTTGGAAAGTATGGGAAAAAAATTCCAAAATAAATATTGAAAAAGATAAAGTAGACTTTATTTTTTTCTCTGATGACAAAGAAAAATTAAATCTTTTTATTGATTTTTCAAAAAAATATAAAGAGAGTAATTCTATTTTATTTTCTGGAGAAGAATTAAAAAAAATAATTATTGAACAAGCAAATGAAAAAATAATATTTAATATTTTTGACGAGGAGTTTTGTATTGAAAAAGATGAATATATCTGTAGAAAATTAAATAATTATTCTGAAAATTTGAAGAAAATATATGTATTGGGAAATAATATTGATTTAAATATATCTAAATATAATTTTTCTAATAAAATAATCGAAAATATAGAATCGAAAAATCAAAAAGGAATTTTAAATAATTTCTTTATCAATGAATATGCTAAAAAGTAAAGAAATAAAAAAATGAAATAGACTGTCTATAAATGATGAAACCCTCAAAAGTTTAACTTTTTTTTGGGGCAGTATCGAATGCTGACAGTCCTTTTTTTAAGGAGTATTTTGAAATGAGTGATTTAGAAAATAGAAACGAAAAAGGTAGAGAAGAAGAAATAAAAGCAAGAACAAGAAAAATAGTAGAAGAGAGTTTAGAAAAAAAAATTATGGAAATTTTAAAAAAAAATAAAGAGAAAATAAAAGAAATTCTTTTTGATAATGATGATGAAACAAGAGAAGAAATAAAAAAAGAAGAACAAAAATTCTTTTTAAATATGTTACTAGAAAGTTTTCCTGAAATTTTTGAATCTCAAAAAAATATAGAAAATATAGGGGATAATATGCTAGAAGTAAAAATAAAGAAAGTAATTGAAAAAATAAAAGGATTTTTTAAATTAAAAATAGAAAAAAATAATGAAGAAAAACAAAAAATAAATAAATTATTATTAGATGAAAAAGAAAATTTAGCTAAATTATGTAATGAAATAGAAGATTTAAAGAAGGAAGTAGAAGAAAAAGAAACTAAGTTGAAAGAAAAAAAGAAGAAAGTGAAAGAATTAAAATTGATTTTAATGGAAGGATAGAAGAAAAAGAAAAAAGTATAAAGAAAAAAGATGAAGAGATAGGAATTCTTTTAAAAAATAAAGATAATTTAGAAAAAGAATTAAAACAAGAAAAAGAAAAATTAGAAAAAGAAATCAAGAGAAAAGAGAAGTTAGGAGCAGTACTTGAAATAGAAAAATTATATGAAAATTATTTAAAAATTTCTCCTTCAGTACTTTTAAAAACTGAAAAAATTCTTCGAAGAAATGACTTATCAAGTTTTATTTCCTCATGTTATTCTATACAAACTTTAGATAATATTTGGGACTTTGTAAATAATGAAACAAAAAATAAAAATATAACTTTAAATGATGTCAATATTTTAAAAGAAATATTTGCATTTATTTTAAGACAAATGAATAAAAAGTATGAAAAAGATTATTATATGTTAGTGGAACCACAAATAGGAGAACTTTTTGATCCTATAAATCATAGGGAAATAAATGGAAATTCTACAGGAAAAATAAGTGAGTTATATTTTTATGGATATGGAAAATTGAATGATAGTGAAGAAGAAAAGAGTATTGATAAATTAATTAAAGCAGCATTAGTTTGTGCAAATTAATATAAAGAAAGAGAGGAAATTTATGGAAAGCGAAAATTTAAAGCAGGAGGATTTTCTAATGATGTTATCTAATGTAATACAAAAAATATCACAACTTTCTAAAAAAGAAGATTTTTTAATCTATGAGGACAATAGTTTATTAAAAAATGTAGAAATAAAAAACTATGAGACATTAACAAAAAAATTTGATACTTTTGAAGAATTGTTTTTTAAATTTATTGAGATTTATGATAATAAAGAAATTAGAATAAAAAATAAGAATCTTACTTACTTGAATAATTTAAAACTTATTAAAACAGATAATTATGAATATTTGGGAGAAAATATTAATACTATTAATCAAAGAATTAAGCATATTTCTAATTTAATAGATTTTAAAATTTTACTACCTACTTATGATGACTTAAAAAATATTTTAAAAAATAATAAAAAAATTGAAGAATTTGTTTACTATAATGGAAGTGATCTTAATATAAATTATAGTAATGACATTTATTCACGCTACTTACGAAAATATTATTTTGGAATTTTAGATTTAGTTATACAAAAAGAAATAACATCTTTAAAGAGTTTTAAAAATCAAAGTAATGAAATAGAAGAGGTCTATAATCTTACAGATTTAACAAAAAGAGAAGAAGAAATAGAGAGATTAAATATAAAATATCCTGAAAATTTAAAAGTTTTTGAAATATTTTTAAAATATAATTTTCTTCCTGATGGCATTCCAGATGAGACTAGCTATTTTGATTTGGTTAAAAACTATAAAATTTATTCTAAATATATAAAAGATATATATTGTGATAAAAATAATAATAAAATAGAAATAATTTTTGATGAGAATATTTTGTATGATGAATTATTGAATGGGGCAGAAGAATTAGAAGGAATTGAATTAGAATATACTATTGAAAATAGTATTATTGAAAAGATTAGTGTTGAAAGAAATAAAAAGATTTATTATTTTACTAATGGAGATAAAGAAATTTTAAGTAATAATGAAAAAGGAATAGTTAAGTCTGAATACAATTATCAAAATGGAAATTTAGAAGAAAGGGAATATAAAAATAGGAAACTTCAAGGAAAAAGTATACTTCATTTTGCTAATGGGGTTACAGAAGAAAGAAGATATATTGAAGGTGTTTTAAATGGAGAAGCTACTTTTAAAAGAAATGGAAAAATAAAAAAAATCAATTATATCAATGGTATTAGAGAAGAAGTTCCAACATTAAAATATTATCTTTCAATTGATAAGGAAAGAATTAATATAGATGAATATGAAGAAAATAGATTATTAGATCCTAACATTGGACATTGGGACTTAAAGGAAGAAGATAAGGAAGATTTAAGAGAAATATTAGGAGAAACTGTATATAAAAGAGATCCTAGAAAAGATATAAAAAATGGCGGAATTGTAGGTATAGATTTTGGGACTAAAAGTACTGTAGTTGTTTTTCAAAATGATAGTGATTTAGTTCTTCCAATGAGAATTAGTGGAGAAATATTAAATAAAGATGTTAGGGATACAGATTATGAAAATCCTACAGTTATTGAGTTTAGAAATATAGAAAATTTTATAAAAACATATATTGAAAAAAAAGGAAGACCTGATACAAAATGGGAGGATTTAACAGTTTCACATACAGCATATAAAAATTTAATAGATGGAAGTAGTGAACAATTTAGTTCTATAATATCAGACTTAAAACAATGGACTGCAAATAAGGAAGAACAAATAATTATAATTGATAAAACAAAAACAAGATATGAATTATTGCCATACTTAAGTTTAGATGAAAATAACTCAAAAAATATCGATCCAGTAGAAATTTATGCTTACTATATAGGTAGCTATATAAATACAATGAGAAATGGAGTATATTTAGAGTATTTCTTATCATTTCCAGTCACTTATGAAAAAGCAATAAGAAATAAAATATTAAAAAGTTTTGAAAAAGGGATAAGAAAATCTTTACCAATAGAAATTCAAAATGATGAAAAAACAATGAAAAAATTTAAAGTGAGACATGGTGCAAATGAGCCAGCAGCCTTTTCTGTATGTGCTTTAAAAGAGTTTGAAATAGAACCAAGTTCAGAGGAAGAAAAAGTATATTATGCTGTATTTGACTTTGGCGGTGGAACTACAGATTTTGATTTTGGAACTTGGAAATTTGCTGATGATGAATTAAGCTATGATTATGAATTAGAGCATTTTGGTTCTGGTGGTGATCAATATCTAGGTGGTGAAAATATTTTAAAAGAATTAGCTTATAGGGTATTTTCAAAAAATATTTCAAAATTAAGAAAAGATAAGATATTCTTTTCAAGACCTGTGTGGTGTCATGAAACAATAGGAGAGGAAACATTAGTAAATAATACAAGAGAAGCTAAATTAAATATAAAAAGGCTTGCTGAAAAATTAAGACCTATTTGGGAAGAAAATAAAGAAAGGGAAGTAGAAGATGTAATAACTGGAATATATTTATTTAATTCACAAGGAGAGTCTAATACAAATATAGAACTTGAAGTAGATAAAGATGAGTTAAGAGAACTAATAGAAAATAAGATAGAGATTGGAATAAATAAATTTTTTATTGCTATGGAAAAAGCATTTGCAGATGAAGAAATTGAAGAAATCCATGTGTTTTTAGCAGGAAATTCATGTAGACATGCCTATGTAAATGAAGTCTTTAATAGATACAAAGAAGAGTGGAGTGATAAATTTAACCTAAATATCTATACACCAGAACAAATGGAAAAATTAAAAGAAAAAAGAACAAAAAATGAACCAAGTCCAACAGGAAAAACAGGTGTAGCATATGGCTTATTGTATTCTAGAATAGGTGGAAGAATTAAAATTACAAATAGAGATGAGAAAGAAAATGCAGGAAATGAAATCAATTTCAAATATTATGTTGGAACTAAAAGAAGAGGAGATATATTTAAACTTGTAATAGGACCTACAAATCAGTATGAGAAATTTGAGGTTTTAGCAATTGTTAATTCAGATGTAATTGATTTATACTATACTACTAATCCTGAGGCTACAACAGAAACTTTTAAAATAGATGAAACTGTAAAGAAATACCGAATAAATTTAGAAAAGGAATATGTTGAAGGCGAAAGAATATATATAAAATCAATTAGTCCTAATAAATTATCTTATGCCATTGTAACTAATGAAGATAAGTTTGATAAAAAAGATTTCCTTGAAGTTGGAGAAATAATTCTAAAGTAAGAAGGGGCTTAAAAAATGGAAATTTTTATAAAGAAAAGAGAATTGTTAAAAAATGAAGTAATAAAAGAGATTCGAGATTTATTTTTGAAGAAAAAGAAAGCAATAGAAGAGAAAAATTTTGAGAAAATCTTCTCTACAAAAAAAATACAAGTAAAATATAGAGAAATGAGATTTATATTTGATTTTAAAATTTTTGCATTGCTTCCAGACTATCTAACAATAAATTTAAAAAAAATTAAATTATCAGAACTTGAAAGTGAATTAATACAACTAAAAGATGAACTAAAAAAAATAACAGAAAAAGAAGTGGATTTAATTTCTTATGATGAATTCCAAAAAGCTTTCTATAAAGAGAAGAATACCTATGTACAAGATGGTAAAATTACAAATTATGAAGATATAGATAGGTATATTGTAAAAAAAGATGACAAATATATAGTTATTGATAGCAATTTAAATGAAGTCCCAAATAATGATGAAGGTTTGTTAATTCCAGTTATTAAATTTTTTAAAAAATCTGAATCTATACAAAATATCATAGAATTTTTTGAGGAAGAAAAAATAGAAATGTCGTTAGAGGAAGAAAATAAATTAAAAAAATTAAAAGATTTGAAACAGATATATTCAGATATTAAAAAATATAAATTTTCTGAAAATAAAATGGAATATAATGAGCAAAAAGTTCTAGAGGCATTTGAAGACAATCAAGAAAATTTTAAAATCCCTTCCACTAAAATTAAAGAATATATAGAAAAATTAAAAAATTTAGAAAAAATTAGATTAGGATTAGACCCATATGATGATAGTATGTTCAAAGATTATAAAAAAGGAAATTGGGATATTTATTATGAAGATACTAAAAAGAATGTATTAGAACGAGAAATGATAAAAATCTATACTGAAGAAGAATATTTTTCAAGAAATCCTAAAATTGATATAAAAAACGGTGGAATCGTTGGAATAGATTTTGGAACTAAGAGTACAGTTGTTGCTTTTCAAGAACAAAATGAAAAAACAATGTTAGCTCGTATTTCAGGAATTTCTCTT
The DNA here is from genome assembly GCF_900095285.1 of Fusobacterium gastrosuis. Taxonomy (GTDB): domain Bacteria; phylum Fusobacteriota; class Fusobacteriia; order Fusobacteriales; family Fusobacteriaceae; genus Fusobacterium; species Fusobacterium gastrosuis. The sequence goes on from NZ_LT607734.1 coordinate 1,257,699, forward strand.
AAAAAAAATCTTTCAAAAGAACAATATGAAAATCCTACAGTTATGGAAATTTTAGATATAGAAAATTTTAAAAAAAAATATGATGAATCTAAAGGAAGACCATTTACAGAATGGAATGATTTAAGAGTATCTCATGCAGCACTATCAAATTTTAAGCAAGGTTCTAAATTTATTTTGAATGACTTAAAACAATGGGCAGGAAGTAAAAATGAAAAAATAATTATTTATGATAAAAAAAATACTGAAATTAATTTAAAATCATTTATAGATTTAGAAGATAATGATTTTGACCCAATAGAATATTATGCTTATTATATTGGGAGCCATATTAACAATATGAATACAGAAAATGTATTTTTGAAGTATATTTTGTCTTTTCCTGTAACTTTTTCAAATGAAGTAAAAGAAAAAATCTTAAAAAGTTTTGAAAAGGGAATAAAAAAATCTTTACCAGTTAGTATTCTAGAAGATGAAGAAATTATGAAAGAATTTGAAGTTTATAAGGGAACAAATGAGCCTACAGCATATTTTTTATGTGCAGCCAAAGAGTTCAATAAACTACCTACAAAAAAAGATGAACCACTTTTTTATGGAATATTTGATTTTGGTGGGGGAACTACGGATTTTTCTTTTGGAATTTGCAGGTATATAGGAAAAGAGAGATATGATTATGAAGTAGAATATTTTGGAGAAGGCGGGGATAAATATTTAGGTGGAGAAAATATTTTAAAAAAATTAGCTTATGAAATATGTAGAAAGAATTTAAAACTTTTAAGAGAAAATGGTATTCCTTTCTATTGCCCAATAGGTTGTACAAAATTTGAAGGATATGAAACCCTCATAAATACATCATACGAAGCTATCTACAATATAGAACAAATAGCAGAAAAAATGAGAGACTATTGGGAAGATAATATGGATCAAGAAGAATATAGAATTAATAAAATTAAGCTTAATTTATTAAAAAGTTCATCTGAAAATGATATTTATGAATTAGAAATAGATTTAGATGAAAGCGAAAAAATAATAAAACAAATTTTAGAAAATGGAGTAGATAATTTTATAAATTCTCTTTATAATCTTTTTAAAAATGGGGTTTCAGAAAATATAGATTCTATGGAAATCTTTTTAGCAGGAAATGCAAGTAAAAGTAAAAGATTACACGAAATCTTTAACAATAAAATTAAAGATTTAGAGAAAAAAATAAATAATTTTTTACGAATAGAAAATAAAGAAATATTTAAAATTAATGGACCATTATTATCAAGAAATAATAAGGAAATTGAAATAAATGGAAAAACTGGGACAGCGATAGGACTATTAAATGCAAGAAAAGGAAGTAGATATAAACTTATAGCATTAGATGAATTGAAAAATAATTCTGAGATAAATTTTCAATATTATGTTGGTTATTTGAAAGATAAAAATCTTGAAGTAATTTTAGATTATAAAAGTGGTTATAATAATTGGATAAAATTTATGGATGCATCAGAAATAGAAACCGAAATATACTATACAACAATTGCAAACTCTCTATTATCTAAGATAGATGGAGCTAATAATTTTTTAAAAAGAGATAGAATAAAAATTAATAAGGAATATCAAAATAATGAGTATATATTTGTAAGAATAAAGAAAACAAATATTATTGAGTATGTTGTTTCAACAGAAGAAAAAATTAAAAATGAAGAGTATATAGAACAGCCTAAAGAAATTTTTTTGATTTAAATTATTTTAAAGGGGATAATAAATTAGATGAATAAAATAGCTAATAAAATAAAGATAAGGAAATTAATAAGTGAACTATCCAACAATCTTCAAGAAAGAGAAGAAATAATAGCTGTAACACTATTAGCTGCAATAATAGAAGAAAGTGTCTTTTTTTTTGGACCACCAGGAACAGGTAAAAGCTTGATTGCTCGTAGAATTTCAGAGGCATTTAGTGAACAAAAATATTTTGAATATTTGATGCATAAATTTAGTACCCCAGATGAAATAATGGGACCTGTTTCATTAGCGGAATTAAAAAAAGATAATTACAAGAGATTAACAGAAGGATTTCTGCCACAGGCAACATTTGCATTTTTAGATGAGATATGGAAATCTAGCCCAGCAATTCTTAATACATTATTAACAATTTTAAATGAAAGAATTTTTAAAAATGGTAGTATAATTGAAAAAGTCCCTTTAAAAATTATTATTGCTGCTTCTAATGAAACTCCACCAAGTAATCAAGGATTAGAAGCACTATATGATAGATTTTTAGTAAGGATAAATATAGCTCCAATACAAAATAAAAATAATTTTGAAATTCTTTTAAAAGAGAGTGGTTCAAATTTGGATTTAGCTATAGATGAAAATACTAAGATATCACAAAAAGAAATAGAAATATGGAAAAAAGAAATTTCAAAAATTGAATTATCTAAAGAAACATTTAATGCTATTCATATTTTAAGAAGTTATTTTTATGAGAAGGCGTTAGAACTAAATATTTATATTTCAGATAGAAGGTGGAAAAAAATATCAAATTTATTAAAAGCTTCTGCATTCTTTGAAGGAAGAACTAAAACTAATCTAATGGATATTCATTTATTAAAATATTGTCTTTGGTCTACTGAAGAAAATAGAGGAAAAATTGAAGAAAAAATAGAGGAAGTAATAAAAGAAAATATTAATTCAACTTTAAAATTTATTGATTTTGATAAACGGAAAACTAAACTAGAAAGTAATATTAAAACTGAAGAATCTGAAATAATTAACACAGAGTTAAGTGAGCTTTTTAGAGAAATAAAAAAACAGGAAATAGAATGTAAAAGCTTAATTGAAGATTTTGAAAAAGGCATAGGAAATCCTTTTATATCACTAAAAAATAATAATTTTTTATATATTTTATATAAAAAGCATTTAGAGGAAATTCAATACAGAAGAAAAGATTGTGAAAGAATAATATCTTTATTACCCAATTTTAAAATAGAAATTATAGAAAACATTGAAAAAAATGTTTTAAAACCAAATGATATAAAAGAGTATTTAAGAGAAAAAGGAGATAATCTTAATGATAAAGATACTGAAGAAATTTTTAAAAAATTAAGTGAGAAATTATAATAAGGATAAGAAATGAAAAATTCAGAGTTTTTAGAAAAAGCAATAGCTACAGATATTGATAAAATTAAAGAAAAATTTTTAATTTTTGATGATGGGAATTTAGATATAGAAATTAGCAAGGAAATTGAAGAACATATTAAAATAGAGAGAGAAAAATTAGAAAGGAAATATCCTTATTCTTATGAAAAACAAAAATACGAGGATTATAAGTTTATTAAAAAAATTTTTGAGCATAATGATGCTATAAAATTAATTAAAAAAATGAGCATAGACTCTAATATTTATTTTGATGAAAACTTTTGGAATGAAAGTGTAAATAAATTAAAATCAGAAACTCAAACTGAAAAGAAAGCTTTTGATAGATTACTTATAAATGAAATGGAAAAACATTTAACTAAAATTAGTAAAGAATGGGAAAACAAAGAAATTATAGAAATTAGAAAAAAATTAAATTCCTATTTTGATGAAAAATTTTCTAAATTAATGCAACTAAGAAGAAAATTAATTGAAATTGAGGGAGAATACGGATTTTTATGGGATCTATTGAAAAAGGATATTAAAATTACAGATATAGAAACTTTAAATAAATGGATAGAAATTTTAAATAATAACAAAGAAATTGTAAAATTATCTGATTTATTTGGAAAAATGAGAAAAGCTAAAAATTTAAATGTAATAAAAAAACAAGAAAAAATAATTGAAAATTTAGAGTATTCAATTAAAATTCCAGATATAAATTCTAATGAAGAAATATCAGGAATAAAATTTGGAAAAGATATTGCAAATGTAGTTCCTAGTGAATTAGTATTATTAAATGATGAAAATTTTTCTATAATTTTTGATTTAAAATTTGTTGAAAATAAACTAATGTGCTTTGATTTTCAAGGTGAACAAGAAATAGAACAAAAAAATACAATTGAAAAATTCATTGAAAAAGAAGAGAATAAAGAGCAAGAAGAAAAAGGTCCTGTTATAATATGTGTAGATACAAGTGGTTCGATGTATGGAAATCCTGAAATGATTGCAAAAGCAATATCTTTTTGTGTTATTTCAAAAGCACTTACTGAAAAAAGAGCATGTTTTTTAATAAATTTTTCAGTAAATGTAGAGGTAATGGAGTTTACTGAATTATCACAATTCTCAAACTTATTAGAGTTTTTAAAAAAATCATTTCATGGTGGAACTGATATTCAACCTGCAATAGAATTTGCTATAGAAAAATTAGAGAATGAAAAATATAAAAAAGCCGATATATTGATTCTTTCTGATTTTATAGTAAATGACATGGGACATTTATTAAAAAAAAGAATTCAAGAAGTAAAAAAACTAGAGAACAAATTTTATGCAATAACAATTACAGAATCTCCTATATATACAAATAATGAATTATTAAATACAATTTTTACAAAACAATGGGTTTATAATTTTAATAGTTCTAATATAGAGTTGTTAGATAAAATAGCATGGAAATACGATAAATAAAAAATTGGAAGAATTTTTGTTATTATATAAAAATAAAACTTTATTTTAAATATTATCAGTAGAAAGGATAGCTCTAATAATTTAAAGAAGACTTTTGATAATTTAGAATCATATAGTATAGATGGAATAGAAAAAATTAGAGACTCTTTAGAAAAATAAATTAAGTTGTAAAGTAAAAAATTTTTTATTGACATTTGAGAAGAAAAGCCCTAAAATAACTTGTTTCTAAAATAAAAAAATTAGTTTATTCTAAATATAAATTTAGAATAAAGCCATAAAAAAGGAGGTTTTAAATTAATGTCAAAGCTAGATCAAAATAAAACGCCGTTATTCAGTGTTTTAAAAAATGAGTATGTAGGCAGAAATATACTACCATTCCATGTGCCTGGACACAAAAGAGGAAAAGGAGTAGATGAAGAGTTTTATAATTTTATGGGAGAAGGACCTTTCTCCATGGATGTGACAATATTTACAATGGTAGACGGCTTACATCATCCAAAATCTTGTATAAAAGAAGCTCAAGAATTAACGGCAGATGCTTATGGAGTTAAACATAGTTTTTTTGCAGTAAATGGAACTTCAGGAGCAATTCAAGCAATGATAATGTCTGTTATGAAGGCTGGGGAAAAGATATTAGTACCTAGAAATGTTCATAAGTCAGTTTCAGCAGGAATAATATTAAGCGGATCAGAACCAGTTTATATGAATCCTGAAATAGATGAAAATTTAGGTATAGCTTTGGGAGTAAAACCTCAAACAGTTGAAAATATGTTAAAACAAGATCCAGATATTGCAGCAGTTTTAATTATCAATCCAACTTATTATGGAGTAGCAACTGATATTAAAAAAATTGCTGATATAGTTCATAGTTATGATATTCCATTAATAGTTGATGAAGCACATGGACCACATCTTCATTTCCATGAAGAATTACCAGTTTCAGCTGTTGATGTTGGAGCGGATATTTGTACTCAAAGTACACATAAAATATTAGGTGCTATGACACAAATGTCATTAATACATGTAAATTCTGACAGAGTTGATGTTGAAAAAGTTAAACAAATATTAAGTTTACTTCATACAACATCGCCTTCTTATCCATTGATGGCATCACTTGACTGTGCAAGAAGACAAATAGCGACAAAAGGTAGAGAACTTTTAACAAAAACAATAGAACTTGCTAGAAGATTTAGACGGGAAGCTAATAGAATACCAGGAATTTATTGTTTTGGAGAAGAACTTGTGGGAAAAGATGGCTTTTTTGCTTTTGATCCAACAAAAATTACAATTTCTGCTAAAGAATTGGGTCTTAAAGGATTTGAATTAGAAAGTTTATTAGTAGATGATTATAATATTCAAATGGAGCTGTCAGATTACTATAATACTTTAGGACTTGTTACTATTGGAGATACTGATGAAAGTATAGATAGATTGTTGGACGCTTTAAGAGATATCAGCAATAGATTTATTGGAAATGCAAAACATCTTGAAAAGAATTTCATAAAATTACCAGATACACCTGAGCTAGTTTTAATGCCAAGAGAAGCATTTTATAGTGAAAAAAATAAAGTTGCGTTTAAAGAAAGTGTTGGAAAAATTTGCGGTGAAATGATAATGGCTTATCCACCAGGAATTCCTATAATAATTGCTGGGGAAAGAATTAGTCAAGATATAATAGATCATATAGAAGAATTAAAAGAAGCAAAGCTTCATCTACAAGGAATGGAAGATCCAGATCTTCAAACTATAAATGTAATTGAAGAAGAAGATGCTGTATATATTTACTCAGAAAAAATGAAAAATAAATTGATTGGAGTTCAAATGAACTTAGGGGCAAATAAGAGTGGAACTGAATTTGGTCCGGATGAACTTTTACAATCTTATCCAGATACATTTGATGAGATGGAGTTAATTTCTGTTGAAAGACAAAAAGAAGATTTTAATGATAAGAAATTGAAATTTAAAAATACTATTTTACATACTTCGGAAAAAATTGCTAAGACAGTAAATGAAGCTGTTAGAGATGGATATAGACCTATAATGATAGGTGGAGATCATACTATCAGCTTAGGAAGCGTATCAGGAGTTACTTTAGAAAAAGAAGTTGGACTTATATGGATAAGTGCTCACGGAGATATGAATACTCCTGAAAGTACATTGACAGGAAATATCCATGGAATGCCACTAGCTTTACTTCAAGGTATTGGAGATAGAGATTTGGCAAACTGTTTCTATGAAGGAGCTAAAGTTGAAAGTAAAAATGTTGTAATCTTTGGTGCTAGAGAAATAGAATTAGAAGAAAGAAAAATAATAGAAGAAGTTGGAGTAAAAATAGTTTACTACGATGAAATATTAAGAAAAGGAATAGATAATGTACTTCAAGAGATAAAAGATTATTTGAAAGTAGATAATGTTCATATAAGTTTTGACTTAAATGCTATTGATCCAGAAATTGCTCCCGGAGTATCTGTTCCAGTGAGAAATGGTTTCTCGGAAGATGAAGTTTTCAAAACTTTAAAATTCTTGTTTAAAAATTATTGGATTACATCAGCAGATTTAGTTGAATTTAATCCTGTAAATGATATTAATGGAAAAACTGCAGAACTTATAAATGATATAGTTTCTTATATGACTAATCCAGATTAATAAGAGAAAAAAGCCAACTATTGTTGGCTTTTTTATATACTTTAGGCATTTTATTTAATCTAACTTTTATAAAGCTTTTATAAAATCATCTATTTGCTTATCTAATTCCTTTTTATTTTCATCTGATAAGACAAATTCTCCTGTTTGAAAAGCTTCTGTTGGTAATACAATACCAGTTGATGTTCCTAGCGGTTTCAATGACATACTAGTTAGAAGTTTAATTAAATTTTCTCTAACTGAAGCTGCACCAGAACGCCCCGCTGCTCCACTGACTGCAACTAATTTATCTTTGATAAAACTTGGTGGTCCAAAAACTCCTTGCTCAATTGGACGAGAAGCCCAATCTAAAAAGTTTTTTAATCCACCAGGGAAAGTTCCATTATACTCTGGGCTTACTATCCAAAGTGCATCAGATTTTTTTATAATGTCACGAATTTTTTGAACTTCACTTGGAGCAGGAAATTCAATATCTTGATTAAATAGAGGCAAATTAATGAAATCTAATTGTTCTACTCTATGACCTTTCTTTTCTAATTGTGATTTTATATAATCCACTAAAGTTTGATTGAATGATTTTTTTCTTAGAGAACCATTAATAAATAGAATATTTTTTGACATTTGTATCACTCCTTATATTAAATTTTAAAGAAATATCTTTAATTAAAGATATTATATAATTATTTAGTATAATAGTCAAGTTTTATTTTTAATATTAAAAAACAGTAAATTTTTTAATCTACTGTTTCTCAAATTCATATTTTGTTATTTGAAGTTGTTTTCTATTAGCGTTTGTACTTGCCCTAATGGAATATGAAATATTATCCCGTAAATAGACATTCCAAGTAATAGTATTGCAACAAGAATTCCTATACCATAAAGACAGCCATTACTAACCCTAGCTTTTTTAACTTTTATATTTATAAGACTATATATCAGGAACACTGTAAATATAAAAGTAAAGATATAATTTGGTACCATACTCATCATACATTACCTTCTATTTACAAAATTTATTCCAAAAATCTACCCATCCATTATGTTCGTCTCTTTGGTCAATATAAGTAAAAGTATCTTCATCATACCAATCATGATTAACTATTTCATCAATAGTCTCAGGAACAAAAAAGTTAAAAAACTCTTTCTTAAATGAATTTCCATATTGTAAATAATATGAACCTACCATCTTTGTAAAATTAGTTTTCTTTACATCTTGTAGTCTATACAAAAGTGCTTCACCAACCTGACTTAAATCAGGGCTTACTTCAAGAAAAATTAAACTTAAATCATTTTCCTTATAGCCAAGTATAAAACTTCTGTACTTATAGGAAACCGTACGAAGTACTGCGAAATTTGTGCCACCTATATCTTCTGAATAAGCGTAAACTATTTTATATTCCGAACCATTATTCACTTTACCATCAAAGATTTCTCTCATGCGATTTTTGTTTTCATCGCTTTTTACTTTATCTAACTCAATTGTTTTCTTGCCTCCAAATAAACCGAATAATCCCATTCTATTACCTCCCATCCTTTTTAAGTTTTTTATTTAATAATATAACATTTTTGTGTGATTTTTTTAATTTTAGAAATTATTTTTGTGACTTATTCTATTTTTCTCTCTTTCTATTTTTGAGCAAAAAAACAGTAAATCGATTTGATTTACAGTTTCATAAGTTGCTATATTATTGCTTTTATTTAATTGTTTAAGTTAGACAATCGAGAATTTACTAATTTTTTATATAGTGAACAATATCCATTTTATCATTTATTCTCTCAATTTCTCCAATCCTAATATACCCTAATTTTTCATATAAATAGCAATTTCCTTTTTCTTGAAGGATTGTATCAAGTTCCCAATTATCATTGCCATGAATTCTTTCTATTTCACAGAAGACTTCTTGTGCTATCCCTTTATTACGAAATTTTTCCAGTATAAAAACTGGTGATACCCTCTTTCTGTTTCCATTTTTCTTATCAATTACTCGAATAGCACCTACAATATCATTTCCCTTACAAATATAATAAAAAAAAGTATACTTTTGCAGTAATTTACTCTTAATTTTTTCTTGTGTTTCATTTGCTGGATTTGTTTCAAAATCTTGATATTTGTCCAATGATTTTTGGAATGCTTTAACTTGCATTGTCCATAATTTTTTTACATCGGCAACATTTACTCTAATTAACTCTACATTCATAATACATTCCTTCAGTTTCTAAATTTGCCTCTTTAAATATTTAATATACTATACCATTTTTTAAATATTTTTAACTCTGATATATTCCCTACTTGCTTTCAAATTTTATAGAAATACATATGAAATGATAAATTATTCCCAAAGTGTATGTTGTGCAGATACTTCAAACTGATTTGATTTATCATTACTGAAAAAAATAACTTCTATTCTATATCTTTTCCAAAGTATATATGGATATATCTGTATATAGAATTTTATAATTTAATTTTCTGTATCAACGCTATGCACTCCACATGACTAGTTTGCGGAAACATATCCACTGCCTCCAGTTTTTTTAATTTGTATCCTTTTTCAGAGAATAATTTGATATCCCTTGCAAGTGTCGAAGGATTACAAGAAATATATACAATTTCAGGTAGCTCTAATTCTGCTACTTTATCTATAATACTATTTTCTAAACCTTTTCGAGGTGGATCAAAAATAATCGTATCTATTTGTTTTTTATTTTTTACAAGTTCAGAGAGCTTGTCTTCAACTGCACCATTAATAAATTCAATATTGTTAATATTATTTTCAATAGCTGTTCTTTTCCCATCTTCACTAGCAGATTTAACTATCTCTATTGAATAAACTTTTTTAGCTTTTTTAGCCAGTATCATAGCAATAGTTCCTGTTCCAGAATAAGCATCAACTATGTATTTATTTTCAATATCTGAAAACATAGAAATAGCACGAGAGTATAATTTTTTAGTCTGTTCTAAATTTATTTGAAAAAAAGAAGTTGGGGAAATATAAAAAGATATATTTTCAATAGTTTCTTTTATAAATTTTTCTCCCCAAATAAGAGTATTTTTTTCTCCCAGTAAAGTATTAGTTTTTTTTGTATTACTTGAAAAATAAATTGATTTTATTTCATTAAATTCATCTTTTAATTTTAATAAGACTGTTTTTAATTTATCCGTAATTTTATCAGAATTAATAATTAGAACAATCATAGCTTCATTTTTAGAATTAGTTCTAATCATAATATTTCTTAAAATACCAGAATGCTTTTTTTCATCATATACAGAAAATTTTTCGTTATTTAAAAGCTCTTTCAGATATCTTATAATAGAGTTTCCAAGTTTAGAATTTAAAATATTTTCTTCAACTTCAAAAACATCATGACTTTTTCTTTTAAAGAACCCTGTTATAATATTCCCATTATCACAAGAAAAAGGTTCTATAATTTTATTTCTGTAATTAAAAATATTTTCACTTGGAATGACCTCATTTAAAGAAAAATCATTAAGTCCTCCAATTCTTGACATAACATCTTCTACCATCTGTTTTTTATATTTTAGTTGGGCATTGTAATCAAGCATAGCAAAGTCACAGCCATCAAAATCTTCAAAACTAATTTTATTATTTTTTATTCTTTCCGTTCCAGCTTTTATAATTTCTTTTATAAGCCCTCTAGCATAAGTTTTTTTTACGGAAATTATTTCAACTTTTACAATATCATTGGGAACAGACATAGGTACAAAAACAGCAAAAGAGCTGTTATAATAACCCAGCCCTTCTCCGCCAAATACAATTTTTTCAATTTTAATTTCTACAATATCAGATACTTTTAACATTTTATTCCTCTAAATTTTTAGTTTTTTTCTTCTACTTCAAAATATATTATATCATTAGCGACCTTCATCTCTTTTTTTTCCATATTTTCTTTTATTTTTGAAAGATTTAATTTTTGATCGTAATAAATAATTTTTTTATCTAATTCTTTTTCTTTATCCTCTAAATCGACTTTTATAGTTTCTAGTGCCTTTTCAAGTTTAGAAACTTCTCTTAAAGTAGTAACATTATAAAAACCTATGCAAAGTACAATTAGAGCAGTTAAAATAAGAGAGATATATTTAAAAATAAATTTCATATATAATCCTTTCGATATATTTATCATCAATTAAAAAAAGGAGATTTTATACTCTTTCAATTAATCTTAATTTTGATGAATGAGAACGATTGTTGTTATTTATTTCATCATCAACAGGAATAATTGGCTTTTTTGTAACCAGCTTAAATTTTTCGACTCCACCACAAATACATATAGGTAAGCCTTCAGGGCACTTACAAGCAGTGGATAAATCTTTAAATTTATTTTTTACCATTCTATCTTCTAGAGAATGGAAAGTAATAATAGCCAATCGTCCACCAATTTTTAAAAGTTCACTAGCTTTTTCCATTGCGATGTCCAGAACTTCTAGTTCTCTATTGACCTCTATTCTTATAGCTTGAAAAGTTTTCTTTGCTGGATGTTTACTAGCTCTTTCAGGATAGGCTCTTTTAATTAATTCAACTAATTCAAATGTTGTTTCTATACTTTTTTCTTTTCTTTTTTCACAGATAAGTTTTGCAATTTTTTTTGCATGTCTTTCTTCACCATATTCAAATAGAATTTTTATTAAATTCTCTTCTGAATAATTATTTATTAATTCATAAGCAGAAATTTTTTGATTTACATCCATTCTCATGTCAAGTTTAGTATTATAACGATATGAAAAACCTCTTTCAGGGTCATCTAACTGTTTTGAAGAAACTCCTATATCCATAAGAATACCATCAACTTTATCAACTCCAGCCATATAAGCAATCATGTCAATATTTTCAAAGTTTCCATTGAAAACTTTCCACTTTTTACCATATTTTTCCAATCTTTTTTTTGAATATTCTATGGCATTTATATCTTGATCTATTGAAATTAAAAGACCCTTATCAGATAATCTTTCCAAAATTCCTTCAGAATGAGAGCCACCACCTAAAGTACAATCTATATAAATTCCATCTGGATTTAAAACTAAATTATCAAGCGTTTCATAATATAAAACAGGTATATGATAATCATTTCCAATTTTTTTTACTTCCATCTTTTCTCCTGAATATTTTAGTATTTAATAAATTAAATTATATCATAAATTTATATTTTCCTATATAAAAAAAAGAGAAAAATGAAATTTTTTCACTTTTCTCTTTTAAAATTTTAAATCTCTTAAAACATAAATAGTGAAACAGCTCTATATAGAATTGCCGTTATAGTTCTAAGTATAAAAATTAAAATGATAGGTGCCAAGTCAATACCCATATTTCCAAATGAGATTACAGATCTGAAAGGAGCCAGTAAAGGCTCAGTTAATGAGTAAAGTGTATCTGTAAAAGCATTTCTGGTTCTTGGCATAAGCCAAGATGTTAAAAATCTAAGCCCTAACAAAATTTCTAAAACAATTTCAATTTTATTAACTAAATAAATTAAAGTAAACATAAATAAATGACCTCTTTCAAATTTTAATTATTTACTATCCATAAAATAGTGTTTTGCATTAAAAGTATATTCCCAACCTGACCATATTGTTAAAATTACAGGAATAAGCATTAAAGCTTCCGATACTGTGAAAGTCCAATTAGAAAAATTAAAAGAGATAGGTCCTATTAACAAAGAAATTATGACAACTATCATTTGAGATGTTGTTTTATATTTTCCAAGGTTTCCAGCAGCAATAACTTCACCCTTTGCAGCTGCCAATATTCTTATACCACTTATTAAAAATTCACGAGCTAAAACAATTATAGACATCCATGCAGGAATATAATTTAGCTGAACAAATACAACTAAAGCTGATATAACTAAAATTTTATCTGCTAATGGATCCATAATTTTTCCAAAATCTGTAATTAAATTATATTTTCTAGCAATGTAACCATCAAAAAAATCTGTTAGTGATGCAACAATAAAAATAATTAAAGATACTAATCTAAAAGTGATTCCCATTGTTGGATGAGTTGATTCTTGCAAGAAAAAGACAAAAGGAACAGCTAAAATAAACCTTGCTACCGTTAATCTGTTAGGTAAATTCATAATTCCTCCATTATAAAAAACTAAAAATTAAACTTTTTTCTTACTTAGAGATATTTTTCCACCTTCCATAGATATTACTCTAACCTTAAAAACATCCCCAATTTGTAATACATCTTCAACATTTTCTACTCTATCTTTTGAAATTTCAGATATATGTAGAAGCCCTTCTTTTCCTGGTAAAATTTCCATAAATGCACCAAATTTCATTATACTTACTACTCTACCTTCATAGACTTCATTGTATTCAACTTCTCTAACAAAAGAGTCTATTAATTTTAAAGTTTCTTCTAAGCTATTAACATCTTTAGAGAATACTGAAACTACACCATCATCATTAATATCAATAGTAGCTCCAGTTTTTTCAATAATACCTTTAATATTTTTTCCACTTGGTCCAATAAGAGCAGCAATTTTATCTTTTGGTATAGTTAATTGTTTAATTCTTGGTACATTTGGTTTAAGTTCTGCAGGTGCAGGAATAGTTGCATTCATAAGATCAAGAATTTGTAATCTAGCTTCAAGAGCCTGACTTAGAGCAATTCTCATAATTTCTTCAGTAATACCTGTTATTTTTATATCCATTTGTAAAGCTGTTATTCCTGATTTTGTACCGGCAACTTTAAAATCCATATCTCCTAGATGATCTTCAAGTCCCATTATATCAGTTAAAACTGTGAATTCTTCTCCTTCTTTAATAAGCCCCATTGCTATTCCGGCAACATGCTCTTTGATTGGAACACCTGCATCCATAAGAGATAGAGAACCTCCACAAATAGAAGCTTGTGAAGAAGAACCATTTGATTCAGTTATTTCAGAAACAACTCTAATAGTATATGGAAAGTCTTCTTCAGACGGGATTACATATCTTAAAGCTCTTTCTGCTAATGAACCGTGTCCTAATTCTCTTCTTCCAGGAGAACCCATTCTTCCAACTTCTCCCACTGAATAAGGTGGGAAATTGTAATGTAAGTAGAATTTCTTATAGTATTCTTTTTCTAGATCATCTATTAATTGTTCATCATCCTTAGTTCCTAAAGTTGTTATAGCAAGTGATTGAGTTTCACCTCTTGTAAAAAGAGCTGAACCATGAGGTATAGGAAGAACAGAAATTTGAGCATCCAGTGGTCTTATTTCAGTTGTTTTTCTTCCATCAACTCTAAATTTATTGTATAGAATAACTTCTCTTACCAATTTTTTCATTAGGTCATGGTAGTAAGATTTAAATTCAGCTATTACATCTTCTGGCAATTCTTCCTCTGGAATTTCAGGGTAATTAATATTTATAAATTCTGCCAGCAATTCTTCTTCTAAAGTATCAACAGCTTCTTCTCTAGCTTTTTTACCAAGAGTTAGAACAGCAGCTCTTAATTTTTCAGTTCCTTTTTCATCGATAAAGGTTTTTACAATTTCTAAAACTTCTTCTTTAGCAAATTCTATATTTTCTTTTCCATAAGCTTTTGCAAACTCTTCTTGGAATTCACAAATTTTCTTGATATTGTCGTGTGCAAACATAATAGCTTTTAGCATAGTTTCTTCATCAAGTTCTTTAGCTCCCGCTTCAACCATATTAACAGCCTCTTTTGAACCAGCAACAGATAAATCAAGGTCACTTTCTTCTAGTTCTTGTGGTGTAGGATTTAAAATGAACTCTCCGTTTTTATATCCAACTGTTACCCCTGCAACAGGTCCTAAGAAAGGAATATCAGAAATCATAAGAGCTAAAGATGAACCAATTATTCCTAAATAATCAGGGGTATTTTTTTCATCATAAGATAAAACTGTATTTACTATATGTACATCATAATTAAATCCTTCAGGAAACATAGGTCTTATAGGTCTATCGATTAATCTTGCTATAAGTGTTGCATTTGTTGACGGTCTTCCTTCTCTTTTGTTAAAACCACCTGGAAATTTTCCAGTTGAATAAAACTTTTCAATATAATCAACAGTTAAAGGGAAAAAGTCAGCTCCTTTTCTTGGTTCTTTACTACGATTTACAGTAGAAAGTAAAACTGTATCACCATATTGAATTACAACAGCTCCACTTGATTGTCTTGATATTTTTCCAGTAGATACTTTCAGAGTTCTTCCAGCAAGTTCAAACTCCATTATTTTTTCATCAAACATTAAATCCTCCTAAATATTTTCAACTTTATATATCCCCCTTAGTATATCACAATATATGTTTAAAAATCAATCAGACATTAAAAAATAAAAGAAAATTTATAATTTTTTTATAAAAATAGGAAAAATAATAGATTTTGTGTTAAAATATGAAAGTTGAAATAATAAGTAAACATAGGAGGCATAAATTGTATTTTTTAACAGTAAAACAAAAAAATATTGTAGCTGAGCAATTAAATAAAATTAATAAGATTGTATATATAAGTATTCTGATGTTTTTAATAATTTTTTATCCAACATATTCTCAAAATACTCAAGCTTTGAAGACATATGAAGATATGGAAATTGAGAAAATGGAAAATGAAATAAGAACATTGGAGAAAAAAATTAAAGAATTAAAATTAAAAAAAGAAGACAAAAGTATAGAAAATTTAAAGATAGGTTTAGCATTAAGTGGTGGTGGTGCAAAAGGTTATGCACATTTAGGTGTTCTAAAAGTATTAGAAAGAGAGAAGATAAAAATAGATTATATATCTGGAACAAGTATAGGTGCCTTAGTGGGAACACTTTATTCAATAGGGTATTCAATAGAAGAAATTGAAGAAGTTTTAGACGAACTGAATTTAGAAAACTTTTGGCAAAGTGGTTCTAATTTGAGTGACTTGTCAATAGAAAAAAAAGAGAGCTTAAAAAAATATAGTTTTTATGTAAAATATGATGAGAATTTTAATTATTCGTTACCTAAGGGCTTAAAGGATACTGAAACAATGTATCTAGAATTAAAAAAGATTTTAAAAGAGCATAAAGATATTGAAGATACTAATAAGTTACCAATACCTGTTAGAATCATAGCAACTAACTTAAATACAGGAAGTTCAGAAGCTATTGAAAAAGGAGATTTAGCAAGAATTTTAACAGCAAGTATGGCAATTCCAGCTATATTAGAACCAGTAGAAATTAACGGGAAACCTTATGTTGATGGATTGGTTAGTAGAAATTTACCAGTTCAAGATGCATATGATATGGGAGCAGATGTTGTAATTGCTTCAGATATTGGAACTGAAGTAACATATAAGAACAATTACAATATATTGAGTATTTTAAATCAGATGATAGCAATCCAGTCATCTTATATAAATAAAGAGTCGCGAGAAAAAGCTTCAATATTAATTTTACCTAATTTAAAAAATATATCAGCTCTTGATACTGAAAAGAAGAGTGAATTAATAGAACTAGGTGAAAAAGCAGCAGAGGAGAGAATAGAAGAATTAAAAAATTTACCAAAGAAATTTGACGCTTCGGATAGAGAGATAAAAGAAAATAAAAAATATTTTATTAATAAAATAGAGTACTCAAGCGATTTTAGCGAAAGTATGAAAGAAACATTGAATATAATTTTTAAAGATTTGTTAGGGAAAGAAGTTACAGACAAAAATATAGAGAGAAGAATAACGAGAATATACAACTTAAAATATGTGAATAAATTATACTATATTGTAAAGGATGATGTACTTTATCTTGATGGTGAAGTTGGTCATCTTAATACTGTCGGAGTAGGGCTAAATTATAGATCAGGATACGGGACAACAATAAATTTAGGAACAGATATGTATTTTAATGGAAGATTCGGAAATATAATAAACTCTAATCTAAAATTTGGAGATTATTTAGGACTTGATTTAGGAACTTATTCATATTATGGTCGAAATAATAAAGTTGGGTTGTTTACAAGATTTGGTTATAATGAATCACCATTTTTCTTATATGATAAAAATAAGAAAAAAGCCAAGTTTATATCAAAAGAGTTATTTTTAAATTTAGGTATTTTTAGTCAACCTAATAATAAGACGATGTTATCTTACGGTATTTCATCGAAAATTGTAGATTTTGACATGGATACAGGAAGTAAGGATTCTAAGGAATTAGAATATTCTGGAAATTTAAATAAAACATATTTTAGATTTAAGTATGATACTTTAGATTCTATATCTGTACCTATGAAAGGCTTAAAAGCAGATTTTATATATAATTTTTCAAATTCTTTTGGTGGTTTAAAAACAAGTGTCTATGGTCCTGCGTATACTGTAAAAGGTTATCAACCAATAACTAGGAACCTTTCATTTTTATATGGACTAAATTCAGCAGTAATAAGAGGAGATAATATCAAGGCGGATCAGTATTTGAAGCTAGGAGGCACACATAATAATATTGAAAATAATGAATTTGAATTTTATGGATATAATTTTCAAGAAAGGTCTGTAAAAGAATTCTTAAGTATGAGCATAGGTTTAAGATACAAATTATTCTATTCAACTTATTTGACAACTAAATTTAATGTGTTGACTTACGGTAAAGAGAAAGATTTTAATGGTGAAAATCTTAGAATGTTGAAAAAATATTCAAAAGGATTAGGAGTATCATTGACTTATGATTCACCAATAGGGCCAGTAGAACTTACTGTTTCAGATAATTTGAGAATGAGAAAACCTATAACAACATTATCAATAGGGTACAAAATTGACTAGGGGGAGAAAATAATGTTTCAAATTTTTTTTCAAGATTTTAGTTGGGAGAAGTTTTTAATTTTGGCTGTAATATGTTTTTTTGGAGCAATTGTAGATGCTATTTCTGGGGGTGGAGGTCTTGTAACTTTACCTGCTTACTTTTCAATAGGCTTAAACCCTTATGTGGCTTTAGGAACTAATAAATTATCCGCAGCTTTATCAACTATTGCAAGTGCATATAAATTCTGGAAAGCTAAAAAGGTGAACACAGAAATAGTTGGAAAACTTTTTCTTTATTCTTTTGCAGGTGCGGTATTAGGAGTAAAAACAGCTGTATCTATTGATGTTAAGTATTTTAAACCGTTATCTTTTTTTATCTTGGTGATAGTATTTTTATATGCTTTAAAAAATAGAGAAATAGGTGAAGTTAGTGAATATGAGGGGCCAACACCCAAAAATATGTTATATGGGAAAATAATGGCTTTAGCCTTAGGTTTTAATGATGGATTTTTAGGGCCGGGAACAGCAGCATTTTTGATGTTTTGTCTTATAAAAATTTTTAAATTTGATTTTTCAAACGCAAGTGGAAATACAAAAGTATTAAATCTGTCAAGTAACATGGCAAGCCTTATAGTATATACTTATCTTGGAAAGATAAATTGGGCATACGGTATAGGAGTAGCTCTTGTTATGACAGTTGGAGCCATAGTTGGTTCTAAATTAGCTATATTAAAGGGAAATAAATTTATAAAGCCAATGTTTTTATTTGTAACAGCAATATTGATATTGAAAATGTCAAAAGAAATTTTTTTTAATAATTAGGGAGTGAATATGACAAAAATTTATTCTAAATTATGGGGGAAAAATAGCAAAACAGAAGATGTATATATATATATTTTAGAAAATGAGTATTTAAAAGTAGAAGTGATAAATATAGGAGCATGCATAAAAAAAATTGAAGTAAAAAATGATAAAGAAAAAAATAAAAACATAGTGGTTTCATACGATGAAATAGAAAGTTATGAAAAGAATCCTGCTTATATAGGAGCCATAGTTGGGAGAAATGCTGGAAGAATCGAAAAAGGTCTTTTAGCAGTAGATAATGAAATATTTCAATTAACAAAAAATAATGGAGATAATAATTTACATGGAGGATTTAATAGTTTAAGCCACAGATTATGGAATATTGAGAAAAAAGAAGATAGACTTTTGTGCTTTATAAAAAGTGAAGATTTAGATAATGGTTATCCAGGTAATTTAGATATAAGAGTTGAATATATTTTAAATAATAACGAATTGTTAATAGAATATCATGCAAATTCTGATAAAAAAACTTATATTAATATGACCAATCATACTTATTTTAACTTATCAGGAGAAAAAAATTCTTTAATATATGATGATATCCTAGAGCTAAGTGCAGACTATATGATGAAAATAAATGAAAATTCTGTGCCATATGAATTAATAAAATTGAAAGATACTATATTTGATTTTTCTGAAAAGAAAAAAATAAGAGAGTTTTTTGAAGGAAAAGATAGTCAAAAAGCTCTTGCCAATAATGGAATAGATCATCCATATATTTTAAATAAAAATAGAAAAAGTCCTATAATAATTTATAATGAAAAATCAAAAATAAAAATGGAGATTGAAACAGATAACCAAGCAGTTGTTGTCTATACAGCAAATTATTTTGTTGATATAGGTTTGAAAAATCATAGTGGTATTTGTTTTGAAACACAGGATGCTCCTAATCTTTTTAAAAATAAAAAATTAGAAATAGCTCCCACTTTTACTGATATAAATAAGCCGTATAGGAGATACACAAAATTTAAGTTTAGTAATTTTTAAAAGAAAACTTTAATATGAATAAATTAAACAAAATAAAAAAAGGAATGGTATGTATGATTGATATTTTTATTTACATTTGTATTATTATATTTGGTGCGTTTTTAGTGCGAAAAAGACTATTACCTGAAATTATATTAAATAAAGTTTCTGTATTGCAATCGCTTTCTTTGTATATACTATTGGGTGCCATGGGATTAAAAATAGGTGCAGACAAAAAACTTATGTCAAATCTTCATATATTGGGAATAAAATCTTTTGTAGTTGCAGTATTTGCAATAATATTCTGTATAATTTTTGTAAATATAGTTTATAGAGGTGATAAAAAATGATAATTTTATCTCTATGTGTTTTGATAGGTTTGGGTATAGGATATTTTTTTGGAGATTTTATAAATTTTGATATATCAACTTTAATACAAATAGGGCTTTACCTGTTGCTATTTTTTATAGGTATTGATATAGGAAAAAATAAAAATATATTTAATGATTTGAAAAAAATTGATAAAAAAGTACTCTTACTCCCCTTTATAACTATGTTAGCCACTTTATTAGGTGGTGCAGTGGCATCGTTGTTGTTATCGTTATCGTTGGGAGAAGCTGTTGCTGTGAGTTCAGGAATGGGGTGGTATTCTTTTTCTGCAATAGAACTTTCAAAAGTAAGTGTAGAGCTGGGTGGGATAGCATTTTTATCTAATATTTTTAGAGAGCTTTTAGCTATTTTGACAATACCATTTATTGCAAAAAAAATTGGTGCCTTTGAATCAGTTTCAGTTGCAGGTGCAACAGCTATGGACTCAGTGTTACCTGTAATAAATAAAAGTAATACAGCAGAAATTTCAATAGTTTCATTTTACAGTGGATTAGTTATATCATTAGTTGTTCCAATTTTAGTTCCATTTATAATAACAATATTTAATCTATAACTTCATAAAGTTGACAAATTTAGTAATCAATGTTAAAATAAATCAAACAATATAAAATTTAATTAAACAAAGAATAGAGATAGAGTGGAGGAAAAGATGTTAGAAAATTGGGCAGAAGAATTATATGAATCAACTTTTAGTGATGTATATGACGCATTGATTGCAGAATATAAAGAGGGTAGCTTGACAGTAGAACAGTTGAGAGTGAATCTTGCAGAGCAACAACAAATTTTATTAAATGCATTTAATGAAGGAGAAGTTAAGTCGGCTTATTGTAATGCTATGGTCGATGCACATCAATATGCTTTATCGTTAATAACTCAGGGTAAAATTATAAAGGAAGTGTAGATATGGACGCCTTAGTTTTAATAGATGTACAGAAAGGATTTTCAAACGAAGATTTAGGAAAGAGAAATAATCCTAATGCTGAAGAGAATATGTTAAAAATTTTAGAAAAATTTAGAAAAGAAAAAAAGAAAATTATTCATATTCAACATTTTTCTTGTGAAGAAGGAATATTTAATAGAGTAGAAAATACGGAATTCAAAAAGGGTTTTGAACCATTGGATGGAGAAATTATTTTTCAGAAGAAAGTAAATAGTGCGTTTATTGGAACAGATTTAGAGAAGTATTTAAAAGAGAATGAAATAACGGATATAGTTATTATAGGTTTAACATTGCCACATTGTGTATCAACAACAGTAAGAATGGCAAGTAATTTAGGTTTTAAAGTAATTCTTATAGAAGATGCAACAGCTTCTTTTGAAATGAAAGATTATTATACTGATAGAATATTAACAGCTGAAGAAGTACATAGATTTAATATAACTGTGTTAAATGGAGAATTTGCAAAAATCATTAAAACAGAGGACTTTTTAAAAAAATATTGATAAAAATTAGGAGAGAAATATGAAAGCTTATATTTTTATGGCTGATGGTTTTGAAATTTTAGAAACATTTGCTCCTGTTGATGTATTAAAAAGGTGTGGAGCTGAAGTAATTACTGTTTCAATAAAAGAAAATTTATTTATTGAAAGTTCACAAAAAAATATTTTTAAAGCTGACAAATTATTATCTGAAATTAATTGTGAAGATGGAGATTTAATTATTATTCCAGGAGGATATCCGGGATATATAAATTTAAGAGAAAATAAAAATGTAGTTGATATAGTTAAATATTATATAGATAAAGATAAGTATGTGGCTTCTATTTGTGGGGGACCGACAATTTTTGCAGTAAACAAAATAGCGTGTGGAAGAGAGTTGACAGGACATTCTTCTACAAAAGAAATTATAGAAACTACACATAAATACATTGAAAAACCTGTTCATGTCGATGGAAAAATAATTACTGGAGTTGGAGCAGGGTATTCAATAAATTTTGCTTTTGTAATAGCAGAACAATTTTTCTCAAAAGATGTTATTCAAAAAGTGAAAAAAGGAATGGAAATATTATAATAAAAAATATTTTAAAAGCTAAAAGCCGACAATTCTGTCGGCTTTTTGTTTTTATACAATATATTATTTTTATAAAACTGTTCTATAATACGAAATTTATAGCTCCTTCGATTCCTATTGGTAATCCAGTTATAAACCAAATAACTAAGAATATTGACCAACCAATTAAGAAACATATAGAATAAGGAAGCATTAAAGAAATAAGAGTTCCAATACCTGCATTCTTATCATATTTTTGAGTAAACGCAACTATCATAGCAAAATAACTCATTAAAGGAGTTATAATGTTAGTAGAAGAATCTCCAACTCTATATGCTAATTGAGTAAATTCAGGAGAATATCCAAGTCTCATTAGCATTGGAACAAATACAGGAGCCATTATAGCCCACTTAGCTGATGCAGATCCCATAAATAGATTTATAAAAGCTGAAACTAAAACAAATAAAATTATTAGAGGTACACCAGTAAGCCCAATACTTTCAAGGAATTCAGCACCTTTTACAGCAATAAATGTTCCTAAATGTGTGTAATTAAAATATGCAACAAATTGAGCTGCAGCAAAAACAAGAGCTAAATATCCACCCATAGTTGCCATAGCAGATCCCATCATTTTAGCCGCATCTTTGTCATTTTTTATAGTTCCTACAACTTTTCCATAAACTAAACCTGGGAATAAGAAGAACATCATAAGAGTAGGTACTAATCCTTTAGAAGTCCATTCTTTTAAGTTTCCATCAACTTTTAAAATAGCATTTTCAGGTAAAATTAAGAAAAGCATTAAGGCGATAAAGATTACAACAGTTATTCCAGCTGCTCTTAATCCTTTTCTTTCGATATCAGTTAAATCATTAGTATCAGGAATTTCATCTCCTTCATACTTTCCTAATCTAGGTTCTATAATTTTATCAGTAATATAAGTTCCTAGTGCTGTTAAAATAAAAGTAGAAGCGAACATGAAGTAATAGTTAGATGCAGGGTTTACAAAATAATCTGGTCTTAAAATTCTAGCTGCTTCAGTAGTGATTCCTGATAAAAGAGGGTCAGTTGTAGATAATAAAAGGTTAGCTGAGAATCCTCCAGAAACACCAGCAAATGCCGCTGCAAGTCCTGCAAGTGGATGTCTTCCAAATGATAAGAAAATTAAAGCACCTAATGGAACTAAAACAACATATCCAGCATCTGACGCGATATTAGACATAACACCAGCAAGAACAACCATAGCAGTTAAAGCTCTTTTTGGTGTAGCGTTAACTACTTTTCTCATTGTAGCACCCATAAGTCCACTTTTTTCACATACACCTATACCAATAAGTGCAACAAGAACTGTACCTAAAGGAGCAAAGCCAGTAAAGTTACCAACCATTGAAGAAAAAATGTATCTTATTCCAGCTGCATTTAATAATGATTTAATTTCAAGAGTTGTTTCTTTAATTTCCATAGTTTTTCTATCCAAAGCAGTATAAGTAACAGAAGCTCCACTTTTAGCTGCAATAGCAGAAATTACAATGATAATTAAACATAAAATCCAGAATAATGTGAATGGATGTGGAAGTTTATTACCACCTTTTTCAACGAAATCAAGAAACTTTTCCAAAAAACTTTTCTTTTCTTTAGTCATAAATCCTCCTAATTAATGTATTTATTTTAAATATAATGTATTTTTTTATATAATATTTTATAAAAAAAACATTAAATTTTATCATTATTATGATAACAATAAAAAATTAAAAAATCAAGAGAAAAATGATAATTATTGTTATAATACCATTAATTTTGGAAAAAAGTTTAAAAAAATAGAACAAAAAAATAAATTTTTTTTAAAAATTTGAATATCTTTAAAATATAATATAGAATAGAAATATAAAAAAAATGGGGGAACAAAATGAAAATTATTAAATGGATCTTAAATTTTCTAAAAAAAATAGTTTTATTTATAGTTAAAGAATTCTTTTCTTTTTTTATAAAACTTTTTTTATTTTTAACTATTGTAATAATATTATTTTCTGTATTCAATAAAAAAGACGAAATAAATAAAAATAAAAAGACAAATATTTATGTCAGCATAGATTTAAGTCAAGATTTTAAGGAAAAAGCTACTCAAGAAAATATCATTGATGAGAAAAAATTAAATTTCTACTCTTTAATAAATAACTTAAAAGATATGCAATTTAACGAAAATGTAAAAGGGGTACTGTTTAAACTGGATAATCTTGCATTAGACTATGCTCAAATAGAGGAGCTTTCTAAAGAATTAAAAAATATAAAGATGAATAAAAATTTTGAAATAGTAGCATATATGGAAGAAGCTAATAGAAAGAATTTATATTTAGCAAGTTTTGCTGATAAAATCTATATGCCAAAGACACATTCAACAGTGGTAAATATTTATCCATATTTTAAAGAGAGCTTTTATAAGAAAAAGTTTTTAGAAAAGTTAGGAGTGAAAGTAAATATTGTAAATACAGGTAATTATAAGAGTTATGGTGAAGATTTCGCAAGCGATGAAATGTCAAGTGAAGCAAGAGAAGATACAACCAGAATTTTAAATGAAAATTATCAGAATTTTTTAGATGTAGTTAGTGAAAACTTTAATTATTCCAGAAATAAATTGGATGAAATCATAAAAAATGGAGAATTAGTCGCTGCTTCTTCACAAGATTTGTTTGAGAAAAAATTAATTTCAGATTATATGTATTGGGATGAACTTTTAAGAAAAATTGATAGAGAGAAAATTATAAATTTGCTTGAATACGAAAAAGATTACAAAATAGCGAGCAGCATTCCGAGTAGTCCAAATAAAATATATATAGTAGCTCTTGAAGGTGAAATTATTCAGTCAGATGAAGAAATTTTTAATGGGATGTTTATAGCATCTCAGCCTATAATTAATACCTTGGATAGGTTAGAAAAAGATGAAAGTGTAAAAGGACTTATACTAAGAATAAATTCTCCAGGTGGTTCTGCCTTAACTTCAGATAAAATAAATAATAGGATTAAAGAATTTGTAAAAAAGAAACCGGTTTATGTTTCCATGGGTGGAGTTGCTGCATCAGGAGGGTATTATATAGCTTCAAATGCGACAAAAATTTTTGCTGATGAGAATACCATAACAGGTTCAATAGGTGTAGTAAGTATGATACCGAATTTTTCTGATTTACTGAATAAAGCTGGAGTAAAGAGTCAAAAAATAACTGAAGGAAAATTCGCAGATCTATACTCTTCAGATGCGATGACTGAAGAAAAGTATAATAAAATTTTGAATTCTAATTTAAAAGTATATGATGATTTTTTAAATGAGGTTTCTAGTGGAAGAAGAATTCCAAGAGAAAAGTTAGAAAAGATTGCAGAAGGAAGAATATGGACAGGAAGAGAAGCAGTTCAAATAGGACTTGTTGATAAAGTTGGTAGTTTAAGTGACACTTTTTTTGACATGGTAAATGATTTGGGATTAGGAGAGAATTATACCGCTATTTTTCTTGAAGATGAATTTGATTTAAAAAATATTTATAAAAAATATTCTAAATACTTAAAAACAGATAAAATAGAGCTAATAAAAAAAGAAATATACAATGATAATTTATATAATAAACCTATCATGTACATGCCATATGAAATATATGAATAATTAAAATGATGATTGAAATATTAAGAAAATATGTGTATAATAGACGAGATATAAAAACTTTTAGGAGGAAGAAATGGTTAGAAAATTAAAAGGAACAAAACCTGCTGGAAATGGAAACCAAGCTGATATAGTAAGACAAGCTCAAGCTATGCAACAACAAATGTTACAAATTCAAGAAGAATTAAAAGGAAAAGAAGTTAGTTCATCTGTTGGTGGAGGAGCAGTATCAGTAAAAGTTAATGGACAAAAAGAACTAATAGAAGTAAAACTTAGTGATGAAATTATAAAAGAAGCTGCAACTGATAAAGAAATGTTAGAAGATTTAATCCTTTCAGCTATAAAAGATGCTATGACTCAAGCTGATGAATTAGCAGAAAGCGAAATGTCTAAAGTGACTGGTGGATTAAATATTCCTGGATTATTTTAATCTAAAAAATTCTAAATCTTTAAAGTAGATTGAGAAAATTTGCCCCAAGAGATATTTTCTCTTGGGAATTTTTTTAATATTTAGAGAACTAATGAATTTGAAAATATATGTGTCTTATAAGAATTTAAGTAAGGAGAAAAATGTCAGAAAATAAAAAATATAGATTTTATGGAACCATTCTTTATTATATTTTAAAATTTCTTTTTTCAACTTTAAAAATAAAATTTATAAATGAGAAAAATATAGATATAAATAAAGCATATATCTATTGTTTTTGGCATAATAAATTAGCAACACCGTCAATTTTTTTTAGGAATATAGAAAAAAAAGTTGCTTTATCCAGCCCTTCTAAAGATGGAGAACTAATAAGTGTGCCACTCGAAAAATTAGGTTACACTTTAGTAAGAGGTTCATCAGATAAAAAATCTGTTTCGAGTACAATAAGTCTTTTAAAATATTTAAAAAAAGGTTATTCTATGGGGACACCGCTAGATGGACCAAAAGGTCCTAGAAAAAAAGCAAAAAAAGGTTTACTGTACTTGGCACAAAAAAGTGGGACGGCTCTTATTCCTTTAGGGGTGGCTTATGAAAAAAAATGGATTTTTGAAAAAACTTGGGATAAATTTGAAATGCCAAAGCCATTTTCAAATATTTGTATATTTTTGGGAAATGAAATAAATTTAAAAGAAGATGAGGATATAGATAAGTTTGCTGAAAAAATTGAAGAAAAAATTGAAGAGGCTAATAGAGAAGCTGAAAGATATTTGGAGGTAAAAAATGTGTAGAGATTGTAATTGTGGAAAAGAAGATAAAAAAGAAAATAAAAATTTTTATTTAACAACACCGATTTATTATGTTAATGGAGATCCACATGTTGGAACTGCATATACAACAATAGCAGCAGATGTGATGAACAGATATAAAAAGTCTATGGGAGAGGATACATATTTTTTGACTGGAACAGATGAACATGGGCAAAAAGTGGAACAAACTGCAAAATTGAAAGGGTATACACCACAAGAATGGACAGATCATATGATACCTAATTTTAAAAATATGTGGTCAGCTCTTAATATTAAATATGATGATTTTATAAGAACTACTGAAGAAAGACACAAAAAATCAGTTAAGAAAATTTTAGATGTAGTTTATAAAAATGGTGATATCTATAAGGGAGAATACGAGGGAAAATATTGTATTTCTTGTGAAACTTTTTTTCCAGAAAATCAATTAAACGGAAGCAATAAATGTCCTGATTGTGGAAAAGAGTTAAGTTTAGTCAAAGAGGAATCATATTTTTTCAGAATGTCTAAATACGCTGATAAATTATTGCAACATATAGATGAAAATCCTGATTTTATATTGCCACATTCAAGAAGAAATGAAGTTATAGCTTTTATTAAACAAGGATTACAAGATTTATCTATATCAAGAAATACTTTTTCATGGGGAATACCAATAGATTTTGCACCTGGGCATATAACTTATGTTTGGTTTGATGCACTTACAAATTATATGACAGCTGTTGGTTATGAAAATAATCCTGAAATGTTTAGCAAGAGATGGAACAATTCTAGAGTTGTTCACATGATAGGAAAGGATATATTAAGATTTCACGCCATTATTTGGCCTTGCATGCTTTTATCCGCTGGAGAAAAATTACCTGATAGCATTGTTGCTCATGGATGGTGGACTTCTGAAGGCGAAAAGATGTCAAAATCAAAAAATAATGTTGTAAATCCATATGATGAAATAAAAAAATATGGAGTAGATGCATTTAGATACTATCTATTGAGAGAAGCTGGATTTGGAAGTGATGGAGATTATTCCACTAAAGCTGTTGTAACAAGAATAAACTCAGAACTTGCTAATGACTTAGGAAATTTACTTAATAGAACTCTTGGAATGTATAAAAAATATTTTTCTGGAATGGTAGTAACAAATGGAAAAGAAGAAGAAATAGATAAAGAAGTAAAGGATCTTTTTGATGAAATATTAAAAGAAGTAGATAACCACATGTATTTCTTTGAGTATTCAAAAGCTTTGGAAAGTATCTGGAAATTTATATCTAGACTAAATAAATACATAGATGAAACTATGCCTTGGGCACTTGCCAAGGATGAAGCACATAAAGAAAGACTAGGAACAGTTATGAACATGCTTTGTGAAGGATTATATAAAATAGCATTTTTGATAGCACCTTATATGCCAGAATCTGCAAAGAAAATCTATGATCAGCTTGGATTTAATATTGATATTGAAAATCTAAGAATAAGTGAAATTTTAACTTGGAATAAGTTTGAAGTTGGGCATAAATTAGGAGAAGCATCTCCTATATTTCCGAGAATAGAAGTTGAAAAGGAAGAAGTTGAAGCTCCCAAAAAAGAATTAAAAGTTGAAAATCCAATAGATATTAAAGATTTTGATAAGGTAGAAATTAAGGTTGTTGAAATTTTAGATGTAGACAAAGTGGAAGGAGCAGATAAATTGCTTAAATTCAAAGTTTTTGATGGAGAATTTGAAAGACAGATAGTGTCGGGAATTGCAAAATATTATCCGGAATATAAGAAATTGGTTGGAGAAAAAGTAATGGCGGTGGCAAATTTGAAATTTACAAAATTAAAAGGTGAAGTTTCACAAGGGATGTTACTTACAACTGAAGATAAAAATGGAGTTAAACTTGTATTTATTGAAAAAAATATTCAAGCAGGAGCTATTGTAAAATAATATTTTTAGGGGGAAAACTATGAAAAAAGTTAAAAAAGCAGTTATTCCGGCTGCAGGATTGGGAACAAGAGTTTTACCAGCAACTAAAGCATTACCTAAAGAGATGTTAAATATAGTTGATAAGCCATCTTTACAATATATAGTAGAAGAATTAGTTGAATCAGGAATTACAGATATAGTTATAGTAACCGGAAGAAATAAAAATTCAATAGAAGATCATTTTGATTATTCATTTGAAATGGAGGAAACTTTAAAGAGTTCCAAAAAAGATGAATTGTTGAATAAAATTTCTCATATTTCGACAATGGCAAACATCTATTATGTTAGACAAAATAAACCTTTAGGTTTAGGGCATGCAATTTTAAAAGCTAAGTCATTTATTGGAGATGAACCTTTTTTAATTGCTTTGGGAGATGATATTATTTATAATCCTGAAAAAGCAGTTTCAAAACAACTTATAGAAAAATATGAAAAATATGGTAAATCTGTAATAGGTTGTCAAGAAGTACCGGAAGAAGATGTATCTAAATATGGAATAGTTGAAATTAAACAACAATTAGATGATAGAACATGTGAAATTAATGATTTCGTAGAAAAACCTAACAAAGAAGATGCTCCTTCAAAAATGGCTTGTTTAGGAAGGTATTTACTATCTCCTAAAATTTTCAATTTTTTAGAAAATGCAACTGTAGGTAAAGGTGGAGAGATCCAATTGACAGATTCTATTTTAGAAATGTTAAAATCAGGTGAAGATGTACTTGCATATAATTTTGATGGAAAAAGATATGATATAGGAAACAAAATAGGTTTACTTAAAGCGAATATTGAGTTTGGGTTAAGAAATGAAGAAACAAAAGATGAATTAAAAGAATATTTAAAAACCTTATAAATAAGATTTTAAAAACTTTACACCAGCAAATAATGTTGGTGTATTTTTATTGACATTTATTAAAAAAAATGTAATAATATTTGTATAATTTTAATTTGCAAAACAAAATAATATTATTGGAGGAGTATATGAAAAATAAAAATGCCTTATTCATGGTACATTTTGGAACTACACATGACGACACAAGAGAATTGACAATAAATAGAATGAATGAGAAATTTTCAGAAAATTTTAAAGATTATGACTTGTTTGAGGCTTACACTTCAAGAATAGTATTAAAAAAATTAAGAGATAGAAATATTTTAAAAAATCATCCATTGAAAGTATTAGAAATGCTAGAGAAACAAGGGTATGAAAATATAATAGTTCAATCTTCACATATAATTCCTGGGATAGAGTATGAAAATCTTTTAGAAGAATTATCAGCTTATAAAAATAAGTTTAAGAGCATAAAAATAGGAAAGCCTCTTTTGTACAATGTCATAGATTATAAAAAAGTTGTGGAAGCAATTCAGGAAGAATATGTCCCAAAAAATAAAAAGGAAGCTTTAGTTTTAGTATGTCATGGAACAGACTCTCCGGTTGGAGCAGCTTATGCCTTGATAGAGTATGTTTTTGATGAGTATGGACATGAAAATGTATATGTTGTTAGCACTAAAGAATATCCACTTATGGAAACATTGATTAAAAAATTAAAAAAGGATGGAATAGAGGAAGTAGTAATGGCTCCATTTATGTTTGTTGCAGGAGAACATGCTAAAAATGATATGGCAGGAGATTTTAAAGAAGAACTTGAGGAAAATGGCTTTAAAGTTAATAAAGTATTTTTGAAAGGCTTAGGAGAATTTGAAGAAATTCAAAATATATATTTAGAACATTTAAAAAAAGCTATAGAAAAGGATGAAGAAAATATAGCGGATTTTAAAAAAGAATTTGCAGCAAAATACTTATAAAATATAAAAAGTGTGTTAAGGGCATTAAAAAAAAGAGGTTATTGTATTAGATTATTTTACAGTAACCTCTTTTTATCTTTTATACTATAATAATAAATTTTCCTAATTTAATATTTTACTGTGTCATTTGAAGCGTATGAAAGAAGAGATTTTAAAAATTTACTTTCCTCTAAATAATTTTCATCATTTCCATGAATATAGAGCACAGTTCCGTTTTTTATAAGAGCAATGACATCATTTATTATATTTGTTGGTAAAACGGGACAACCTAAGCTACGACCAAGAATTCCATAGGTCTTAAAATAACTATCATTGGCGATATTTCCACCATGTAACACAATAGCTCTTTCTTCTGCATTAGAATTTATATTTTCCTCAAGTCCTTTCAATCTAAGTGAATGACCATAAGCTCCATTATATTCTCCTAATGTTAAATAGAAACCAAGTGAACTTTCAAAAGAATTAGGGTCATTAGAAAATTTTATAGGTGTTTCTACTCCAGAAGTTTTTGAATGTGCAACACGACTATTATATAAAATTTTACCATTAGCTAAATCTAAAAGATAAAATCTTTTTTCAGATGATGGTTTTGAATAGTCAACTATTGCTAAGTATTCAGAAGTTTTTTCAGGAATTTGTAAGTATCCTAAATAAGCTTTTTCAAAAATTTCATATTCAAGTTTATCTTTCAAATCAAACATTGAGTATTTTTCTTCAATATTAACAACATTAGAAAAAGCTAATGTTGAAATTGTAAAAAAAGTTATAATAATTTTTTTTAACATAAATCCTCCAAATTTATACTTAAGAAACTTCTTTATTTCTATTTATTATATTTTCAACTTTACTACTTTTTAAAAAATTATAAAAATTTTGAACTTGAGATGAACTTTCTTTCTTTAAGTATAAATTATAAGAAATAGCATCTTTGTTTTCTTCGGTTTTAGGGAAAATATAACAAATTATAGAATTTTTTACATTGTCCAACAATAAAGTATTAATTACAGCATAATCGACTTCATATAATTCCACAGCTTGCATTGCAGATATGCTATCATCAAAATATTGTATTTTTTTTGAAATCTCGTTAAAAAGCTCAGTATTTGCTAAGCTATCCATAAAATATTTACCAACACCATCATCATAGTTAGAAACTGCTATATTTGAATAAAGTAATTCATTTAAACTATTTAGTTTTTTTCTTCCTATAATTACAACATTGTCAGTAGTGAAAAAAGTTGACTCAAAATTTTCATTGGGATCTTTACTTTTTTCCTTTTTTGAGATTTGCTCACTTTTTTTTACATCCGAAAAAATGTTTTCATCTGAACTGATAAGAATTTCAAAATTATTTAAACTGACAGGTTTATCAGTATATAAATTTATTTTGATATTGTTATTCTTTTCTTCATAAATTTTTACTATTTTTTCCATAAGTAAAGTTAAATTTTTATCTATATAGATATCGATATTCTCTTTTTTTGTTTCCGTACAAGAAAAGAAAAATATAGCAAGAATAATTGTAGTTAATATTTTTTTCATTTTTTTCCTTTCAAAGGTAAAAAGCTTTTATCTATAAACTTTGTTCACCACATATAGAATTTTTAAAGGCTTCTTTAATTTCAGATAAAGTCATTTTTTTACCAAGTAAATACATCAGTTTTGTAATAGCAGCTTCAGAAGTTATATCACTTCCACTCATAACTCCCATTTTAGCTAAAGTATCAGTAGATTCATAAAGTGGCATTTTTACACTTCCGGACACACATTGAGTAACATCTAAAATAGGGATATTTTTGTCTGATATATATTTTAAAGTATTTATAAATTCATCGTTAGTAGGAGTGTTTCCGCTACCATAAGTTTTCAAGACAAGACCTTTTATGGTAGAATCACTATTAAAAAATGCTTTTAAATATTTAGGTTGCATTCCAGGAAATAATTCCAACATAATAACATCAGGGTCTAAACTTTTGTCTACATAAAATTTTTCTTCAGGTAAAGGTAGAATTCTATCTTTTTGTACTTTTATTTCAGAACCCAATTCAGCAAGTGGAGAATAATTTGGAGATGAAAATCCATAATAATTATTACTGTCAGTCTTTTTACTTCTATTGGCTCTGAGTAAAGTATCTCTAAAGCAAATACAAACTTCAGGTATAAGTGGGATATTAAATAATTTATGACCTGCTAAATAAATAGAATTTATCAAATTTTGTAAACCATCACTCCTAGGATAGACCATAGGGGATTGAGCTCCTGTTAATATAACTGGCTTTCCTAAATTTTTTAACATATATGAAAGCATAGAACCAGTGTAAGCCATTGTATCTGTTCCATGTAAAATTACAAAGCCAAGATAATATTCATAATGATTTTCAATAACTTGTGCAAGATAAAGCCAAAAATCTGGAGTTGCATCAGATGAATCAATTAGAGTTTCAAATTGATAATAGTCTGTTGGGAATTGCTCAAGTATAGGATATTCAGCTGTAATTTCTTGCCAGTTATACGCAGGTCTTAAAGGTTTTCCAACCATACCTATTGTACCGCCAGTATTTATTATAAGAATTTTATCTTTCATTTTTTTCTTTATACTCCTCTAAAAATTTTATTAAAACTTTAGACATTTTTTCTGTAAATGGAGAATGTCCTGCACCTTCTACAATAACTAACTCAAAATCTTTTAAGTATTTAACAAGTTCAAAAGCAGAATAAAGTCTACAATTGAAATCAAGTCTTCCATGAGCAATAGAACAAGGGATATTTTCTATTTTGTAAAGATTATTTAAAATATAATTGTCATCATTCCAGTGCATTTTATTATAAAAATAGTGAGTTTCTATCAATGCCAATGAAAGATCATGAGGCATTATCTCAGAATTTATGGGAGACATTTCAGATTCCATAACTCTTAATTCATAATCGGACCAAATTTTACAAGCTTTTTTCATAAGAAATTCATCTTTATTTTGATGAATTCGTTTATAGTAAGCTTCTAGTAAATTATTTTGTTCTTCTGGAGGGATAAAATCTTTAAATTTTTTAAATTCATCAGGATAAATTTCAGAAAGTCCATTTTGAAAAAACCATAATAAATCACTTTTATTAGAAAGACAGATACCTTGTAGAAATAGTTTTTTTACTTTTTCTGGATAATGAAAAGTATAAGTCAATGCAAGAGTAGAGCCAAAGCTGCCACCAAACAAAAGCCATTTTTCAATACCTATATGTTTTCTAATTTTTTCCATATCTTCAACAAGATGAAAAATAGTATTATTTTTTATTGAAAGGAAAGGTTTTGACCTACCACATCCTCTTTGATCAAATAGAATTATATGATAATATTCAGGATCAAAAAATCTTCTAGCTTTTTTTCCACAACCTGCACCAGGACCACCATGTAAAAAAACGATAGGTTCTCCATTTGGAGTTCCACATTCTTCAACATAAATACTATGAGTTTCATCCACATCAAGCATATAAGTTTTAAAAGGTTCTATGCTTGGATAAAAATCTAAATTCATTTTAAAATCACCAAATCCTTTTTATTAAATTTTTAGAATAAATCAGAATGAGTCCCTGTTCTTGATAAAATTAAAAATAAATTTTCTTTTTCTATTTTATAAATAAGTAGCCAGTCATTTAAAATATGGCATTCTCTATAACCTTGAAAATTTCCAATCAAATCATGGTCTTTATATACTCTAGGAAGTTCCTCCCCTTGTGCTAATATATCAACCACTTTTTTTAATAATTCTATATTGTATCCTCTTTTTTTTATTTTTTTATAATCCTTATCAAATTTTGTAGTAGTAATTATCTTATATCTATACATCTTTATCTAGTTCCTCAAATAAAGTATCAATATTTGTATAAATAGGTCTTTTAATTTTACCTTTTATAATTTTTTCTGTTTCTGTTATTGCTTCAATAGTGTCTTTATTAGGAATTTTTAATTCAAAAGGGATACCTTGTTCCAATATACATTTTTTTAAAAATAAATTAATTGCAGTACTCATATTCAAGCCTATTTCTTTATAAATGTATTCAACTTCCTTTTTCACATCTTCATTAACTCTAATATTTATAATAGCCATACTTATTCACCTCAATTCGTATATATATTGTCAATACATTATAACAGTGAAAAAAATTTTTTGCAATTGGAATTATATTATTTATGTTTTAAAGATAAATTATATTTGTACAGTAAAAATAATTTGAAGAATTAATCGTTACGTGTTACATTGTTTATAATTAAGCTATTAAGAAAAATTGACTTAGATAAAATTTTACACTAAAATATAGATAGTAAACAGAACTACGATAAAAATAGTTAAATGTGAGGGATTATTTTGGATAAAATTATTGAAGTAAATAAGTTAATAAAAAACTATAATGATAGAAAAATTTTAAAAGAAATTTCCTTTTCAATAAAAAAAGGAGAATTTATTTCTATAATTGGTGAAAGTGGAGCAGGAAAATCTACTCTTATGAGATGTTTAAATGGGCTTGAAGAAATAAACTCAGGAAGTATCAAATTTTATAACAAAGAAATAACAACTTTAAAAGAAAAAGAAAAGAATATAATTAAAAGGCAAATGGCATTTGTATTTCAAGATTTCAATATAATTGATAATCTATATGTAATAGAAAATGTGCTATTGCCTTTTTTAGCTAGAAAAAATGTATTTCAAGTATTAATGAATTCTTACAGTAAAGAAGAATATGAGAGAGCTATGTACTGTTTAGAAAAAGTGAACTTAACAAAACTTGCCTACACTAAAGCAAAATATTTATCTGGTGGGGAAAAGCAAAGAGTTGCAATAGCAAGAGCATTGGTCCCTAATGTTGATTTAATTTTAGCTGATGAACCCATAAGTAGCTTAGATGAAAAAAATGCACAACAAATTATGGAAATATTTAAAAGAATAAATGAAAAGAAAAGTAAGACTATAATATTAAATTTACATAATGTAGATATAGCAAGAAAATATTCAGATAAAATTTTAGCATTGAAAAATGGGGAAATATTCTTTTTTAAAGAAAGTGAAAAGGTGACTGAAGATGACATTAGAGAAGTTTATAAAAATCCAAACAATTAAAAGTTATACAAAATATGTTATTTTTTGTTTTATTTTTATACTTTTCTTTTGGCAAATTAATTTAAGTTTTTATGATTTGGTAGAAGGCTTTTCAAGACTCAATTATATATTATCTGGAATGACTACTATTGATTTCTCAGATTATAAAATCATATTTTTTAAAATTTTTGAAACTTTTATTATCGCTTTTTCTTCATCTTTATTAGGAGTTATACTAGCAACACTTTTTTCACCTTTTTTATCAGGATATATTATAAAAAATAAATTCATTTTAAAAATATTAACATCATTTTTTTCAATTTTTAGAACAGTACCAGCTTTAGTTTTTGCTGCAATTTTAGTCAATCTAATAAGTACAGGAAGTTTTACAGGATTTATAAGTCTTCTTATAATTACTTTTTTTTCAGCAAGCAAATTAATAAAAGAGTATTTGGAAGAAATTGGAGAAGAAAAAATAAGAGCATTTAAATCATTGGGGTTTGGGGAATTTACTTTTTTTAAAGCATGTATTTATCCTATTTCAAAATCATATATAGTTTCAATATTCTTTTTGAGTTTAGAATCAAGTATGCGTGGTGCCAGTGTATTAGGGATGGTAGGAGCTGGTGGAATAGGACAAGAGCTTTGGAAAAATTTGAATTATTTAAGATATGATAAGGTTTCTTTTATTATAATACTTCTACTTTTATTTATTTTTATAACAGATTCAATTAGCTACTTTTTTAGAAAAAAAGATAACTTTATAAAAACTAGTAGTTATAAAGCATATAGATTTCAAAAAATAGCAAATAAATTTTTTGTACTAACTATATTGCTAATTCTTTTTTACTCTATAAAAATGCTTTACTTAAGTACTGATAATTTATCAATGCAGACTATAATTGAAAGATTTGCAGTATTTTTAAAAAAAATGAGATATATTGATTTTGCTTATTATAAAAAGGGAATAAAAGCTTTATTAGAAAGCTTTTCATTGGCATTTTTTGCAACTTTTTTGGCAGCACCTACTGCTATTTTTATAAGTTTTTTTGCAAGTGCTAACATTTCAAATCCTAAAGTTTCTATGATAGTAAAATTTTTTATAAATTTAATTAGAACTTTTCCACCTGTAATAGTAGCTATAATATTTTTTTCAGGATTTGGACCAAGATTTATAAGTGGGTTCTTTGCACTATATATTTATACAACTGGAGTAATAGCAAAAGTCTATACTGATACTTTGGAAAGTATTGAAGTAGATTATGGTTTATATGGCAAAAGTATAGGTCTAAAAAAAATATATACTTACTTAAAATTTTGGATACCTTCAACTTATACAAATTTTATATCTATTTTTCTTTATCGATTTGAATCTAATATGAAAAATTCAAGTATATTAGGAATGGTAGGAGCTGGTGGAATAGGAGAACTTCTAATAAATCATATAGGTTTCAGAAATTGGGAGAAAGTTTGGTTCTTACTTTTAATTTTAGTCATAGCTATAATTTTAATAGAAAATATATCTATTTATATAAGAAAAAGTGTAAAAATTTAGGAAAATAATAGTGAATATGTTTGATATAACTGAGAAATGTGTTATAATACTAAATATTAAAATTATAAAAACAAGGGGACATTATGAAAAACGATATTAATGAAGAATTCTATATCCAAAAATTTGACGATGAAGATGAAGTTGATTTATTGGAAATAGCAAAAAAACTATGGAAAAACAAAAAAACAATTTTAGCTATTTTTTTTATCGGAACTTTATTAACAGTTGTAGGAACAAAAATTTATAAGAAAAGTGCGTCTGTTTCAAGAGTTGGAATAGCATTTAATTTTGAAGAAATAAAACAAGGGAAAAATCCTGATGGGACTACTTTTAGTAGTGAAAAAATAATACCTAATTCTGTATTAAAAACTGCATACGATGAATATAGAACAATTACCGAAGAAAAATTAAATATAACAGAATTTAGAAATTATATAGCATTAAAACCAGTAATACCAAAAAATGTTTCTATTTTAATTGAAAAAAACTTAAAAGAAGGAGTATTTTATACCTTTACACCTAGTGAATATTTTATTGAATTGAAGTCAAAAGCTTCTAATGAAGAAGAAAAAAATATTTTAGATAAACTTACCAAGGAAGTTTTAAAGGATTATGTATTAAGAAATAGACCATTTTCTCAGATTGCTTTAATGGATACAAATAAATTATTTATTAAAAATTTTACTTATGAAGACTATTTAGAAGTGATAAAATCTACAATACTTTCTGTTGAAAATGATATTAATTTAAGCGAAAATAAAAAATTAAAATTTTCTACTCCAGCTTTAAATTATGATTATAGAGATATTTTGTTAAGTTTAAATTTAATAAAAGCAATAGAACTTAATAGAGTAGAAGCTAGATTGGATTTAAGTTATGTATCATCAAATGTTGAAAAATCAAATGCTGTTCTTAATCAAAAAATACAAAATCTTAATATAGAAAAGGATGTTCTAAGAAAGAGAGCAGAAATTTTAAAAGAAACTATTGATAACTACAAGTTGTCAACAAAAGAGTTAATTTTACCAGATGGTATGAATGCAGCTTTACCAGATAAAGATGATTATTACGCAAAATTAATAAATGATTATGTAGAAACATCAACAAAAATAGAAGCTAATGTACAAGAATCTAAAAAGACGACAAAAAAATTATCAGAATTAAAAGTTAGTGATAACAATGAAAATATAATTATAACTGAAGAATTGAAAAATGTTATGAGATTAGTTAATTTAGAAGTATCTAAATTGAATGAGCTTAATAAAAAATATTATGAATCTGAATATGCAGATATGATAACTCAAATATCTCCTGTTGAAAATGTATATACAGGGAAACCGATTATATTGTTTGTAGCTGTGGGAGCGTTTTTATCTCTTGTTTTAGGTTGTGTATATGTATTATTTAAAGAAATTATAAAGGAAAAGAAAGAAAAAAAATAGGATGGAGAAATGGAGAATAAGAGAGTATTTTACATAAGTATTTTTTATGTTGGGGTTCTTTTTGTAATATATCAACTATTATTTACTGTAACAGGTTTTAGTATAAATACGCCTGCTTATGGATTATTTGTTATTCTTATTTTTTTCTACTCAATAACTGAGAATTTAAAATTTACACCAGAATTTCCCAAATATAATAGTGTTTTTATAAATGCTATTATATTTGGAATATTTTTTATGTTCTATAAGTCATTTGATATCTTTTCGATTTTCATATTATTTACTTTATTTCAAATATTTTTTTACAGAATAATGATTAGATTTAATAATAAAAATGAATACTATGAATATAAATATATAAATACAAGAAGTATGGTAAAATTTATATTGGATTCTGGTGCAATAATCTTAGGAATGATAATCACATATATATTTAAGTATGACAAACTTTGGTATCAAAACTTAAAGAGAGAGTATGTATTTGTATATTTAGGTGTCTTTTTAGTTGGCTATTTTTATACTAGGATGAATGAAAAAAGTTGGTCTTATACCAATATAATGGATGTATTAAATTTACTGATATTAAATTTTATATCAGCAATTGTTTTTATTGCTGTAATTCTTGTTAATTCTATTAGATATCCATTATTATTAATTTTTTTAAATTTGATTATTGCGGTTTCTTTACAATTATTCCTTAGATATTTATTTAGATTAAAAAGATATTATTTTAAAAGAAATAAAGGGTTAGCAATTGAAGAGAGAGTATTAATATACGGAGCGGGAGAAGCAGGAGCTGTTTTGGCGAAAGAATCTTTAATGAATAAAAATTTTCCTTACGATATAGTCGGATTTATAGATGATGATCCAAAAAAAGTTAATACATATATCTATGATATTAAAGTTTTGGGAAATAGAGGCGATATAAAAGATATTGTATCAAAGAGAAAAGTTAAAGAAATAATAATAGCCTTACCTTCTTTACATGGTTCTGAATTGAGTAAAATAGTTGATGAAATAAAAGAAATTAAAAATACAAAGGTAAAAATATTACCCTCTGTAGCAAATTTAGTTAATGATATAGGATTAGCAAATCAAATAAGAGAAGTTAAGGTTGAAGATTTGCTAGGAAGAGATGAAATAGAAATAAATGATAGCAACATAAGAGATCTAATTGAAAATAGAATAATATTTGTTACTGGAGGGGCTGGAAGTATAGGTTCTGAATTATCAAGACAAATAGCAAAGTACTCTCCAAAACAATTAATAAATATAGACATAAATGAAAATGCGATATATTTTTTAGAGTTAGAGATGAAAAGAAGCTATCCAAAATTAAGTTTAGTTTCAGAAATATGTAGTATAAGAGATAGAGAAAAATTAGAAACTTTATTTGAACGATATAAGCCAAATATTATTTTTCACGCTGCAGCCCATAAACATGTACCATTGATGGAACATAATCCAGAAGAAGCTATAAAAAACAATATATTTGGGACTAAAAATGTTGCTGAATGTGCAGAAAAATATAAAGTAGATAGAATGGTACTAATATCTACAGATAAAGCAGTTAATCCAACTAATTTAATGGGAGCAACTAAAAGAGCTTGTGAGTTAGTTATACAAAATATGAGTAAAACAGCAAAATATACAAAATATATGGCAGTTAGATTTGGAAATGTTTTAGGAAGTAATGGTTCGGTGATTCCTATCTTTAGAAAACTCATAGAAGAAGGAAAAAATTTAACAATAACACATAGAGATATAACCAGATACTTCATGACTATTCCTGAAGCAGCACAATTAGTTATTGAAGCTGGGGCGTTGGGAGAAGGCGGAGAAATATTTATACTTGATATGGGGAAACCGGTAAAAATTTATGATTTAGCTAAAACTATGATAAAATTGTCAAATGCTGATGTGGGAATTGATATCATAGGTTTAAGACCTGGGGAAAAACTATATGAAGAGTTGCTTTATAATGTTAATTCTGCGATAAAAACTGAAAATAAAAAAATTTTTATAACAAAAATTGAAGATGGAGAAGTAGATATAACAGATTTTTATGATAGATTAAAAGAATGTTATATAAAAGCAAATGTAAATGAAATTAAGAGTGTTATGAAAGAACTTGTGGTGTCTTATAAAGAGGTAAAATATGAATAGAAAAGGAGGAAAGTAGAAACATGAAAAAAAATATAGCTTTATCTATTCCAAATTTAGAAGTTGAACCTATATTAAATAATTTAAAAGAATGTTTGGAAAGTGGTTGGGTTTCAACAGGAGGAAGATTCATAAGTGAATTTGAAGAAAAAGTTGCAAAATATGTTAATGTTAATGAAGCTGTTGGAATTCAAAGTGGAACAGCAGGTTTACATACCTCACTAAGGGTCTTGGGAGTTGAATATGGTGATGAAGTAATAGCTCCGACTTTAACTTTTATTGCGGCAGTGAATCCTATAAAATATCAAGGTGCTGAACCAATATTTATTGATTGTGATGATAGTTTATGTATGGATCCTATTAAATTAGAAAAATTTTGTTCTGAGGAATGTGAATTTAAAAATAGCAAATTAATAAATAAAAAAACGGGGAAACAAATCAAAGTGATAGTGGCAGTGCATATTTTTGGAAATTTATTAGATATGGAAAAAATAATGGATACTGCTAAAAAATATAATTTAAAGGTACTTGAAGATGCAACGGAGGCGTTAGGTTCTTACTATACAGAAGGGAGATATGCAGGAAAGTATGCGGGGACAATAGGTGATTTAGGAGTATATTCTTTCAACGCTAATAAAATTATAACAACAGGTGGCGGAGGAATGGTTATATCTAATAATAAAGAATTATTAGATAAAGTAAGATTTCTTTCAGTACAAGCTAAAACAGACCCATTATATTTTATTCATGATGAAATAGGTTATAATTATAGAATGTTGAATTTACAAGCAGCATTAGGAACAGATCAAATAGATAGATTAGAAAGTTTTATTGAAACAAAAATAAAAAATTATAACAAATATAAAAAGGAAATAGAAAAAATAGAAGGATTAGAATTATTACCCTTTAATAATGGAATAAGAGCGAATCATTGGTTTTATTCATTAAAAATAGATAAAGAGAAGTATGGTATAGGAAGAGATGAATTATTACAAAAATTTGTTGAAGCTGGAATACAAACAAGACCTATTTGGGGATTAATCCATGAACAAAAATGTTATTTATCAAATCAAGCATATGATATAGAAAAAGCAAAATATTATTATGATAGAGTATTAAATATTCCATGTAGCTCTAATTTAACAGATGAAGATGTAGAAATTGTAATTCAAAAATTAAAGGAGTTTAAAAAATAAAATGTATAAAACTTTTTTTAAGAGAATATTTGATATTTTTTGCTCAATAATTTTCATTTTATTATTTTGGTGGCTATATATATTGCTTGCAATTTTGGTGAAAAGAAAATTAGGTTCACCTGTAATATTTTCTCAACAAAGACCAGGATTGAATGGAAAAGTTTTTACAATGTATAAATTTAGAAGTATGACTGATGCGAGAGATAAAAATGGAAATTTACTAAGTGATGAAGAAAGGTTACCTAGATTTGGAAAAATGTTAAGAGCAACAAGTTTAGATGAGATTCCAGAATTTTTTAATATTTTAAAAGGAGATATGAGTCTAATAGGACCAAGGCCTTTGCTTGTATCATATTTAGATAGGTATACTCCTGAACAAGCCAGACGTCATGAAGTAAGACCTGGAATAAGTGGATGGGCACAAGTAAATGGCAGAAATGCAATTTCATGGGAAGAAAAATTCAAGTATGATGTAGAGTATGTGAATAATGTTAATTTTTGGTTAGATTTAAAAATAATATTTTTAACAGTAAAAAAAATATTTATAAAAGAGGGTATTTCACAAGAAGGAAATGCTACTATGGAAGAATTTTGGGGAAATAAAAAATGAAAAATATAGTTATTATAGGTGCTGGTGGTCATGCAAAAGTAGTAGTTGATATTTTTTTAAAAAGAAAAAAAATTTTAAAAGAAAATATTAATATAGTTGGATTTTTGGATGATTCGTATAGTGATGACAGACAAAAATATATTTTTAATATACCGATACTAGGTAAAATTGATTTGATTGAAAAAGGGTTATTAAAAAAGAAATATGAATATATAATAGGTATCGGAAACAATAAGGTTAGAGAAATAATTTTTAATAAATATAAAAATATAAAGTATTGTACGGCAGTACATCCAAATGCAATAATAGGCGAGTATGTAGAAATAGGACAAGGGACTGTAATAATGGCAAATGTGGTAGTAAATCCAGATACAAAAATAGGGAAACATTGTATATTAAATACCTCATCTGTTGTAGAACACGATAATTATATTGATGATTTTGTACATATATCACCGAATGCAACA
This sequence comes from Fusobacterium gastrosuis, assembly GCF_900095285.1. Taxonomy (GTDB): domain Bacteria; phylum Fusobacteriota; class Fusobacteriia; order Fusobacteriales; family Fusobacteriaceae; genus Fusobacterium; species Fusobacterium gastrosuis. The sequence goes on from NZ_LT607734.1 coordinate 1,301,019, forward strand.
TTATGTGGAGAAGTAAAAATAAAAAAAGGAAGTTGGATAGGAGCAAATGCTGTTATAAAAAATCAAAAAAAAATAGGAAAAGATGTAATAGTAGGTGCTGGAACTGTAATTATAAAAGATATAGAAGATAATTGCACAGCTGTTGGAAATCCTGGAAAAGTTATAAAAATAAATAAGGAAGTTTAAAATGGATAAAAAAGTTTTAATAATTGCAACAGTTTATAGTTTTATAAGTCATTTTGAAAAAAATGATATAAAATTATTACAAGAATTGGGGTATAAAGTAGTAGTTGCATCTAATTTTGAGGGGTATAAAAATGAATTGGAACATTTGAATGTAGAAAAACTGAATATTAATTTTGCTAGAAGCCCTTTTGCATTAAAAAATTTAAAATCTTTTTTTCAATTGAATAAATATATAAAAAATAATAAAATTGATTTGATTCATTGTCATACTCCTGTTGGAGGAGTAATAGCGAGATTGATTGGTAAATTTAATAAAACAAAAGTAATATACACAGCACATGGATTTCATTTTTTTAAAGGAGCTTCATTATTAAATTGGTTGATTTATTATCCGATAGAAAAAATTTTATCAAAATATACAGATGTTTTAATAACAATAAATAATGAAGATTATGAATTAGCTAAAAATAAATTTTATGCAAAAAAAGTAGAGTATATTCCAGGTGTTGGGGTAGATACAGAAAAAATAGCCAAAATAGAAGTAGATAAAAAGAAAAAAAGAGAAGAATTGGGATTAAAAGAAGATGAAATTATACTTTTATCCGTGGGAGAATTAAGTACTAGAAAGAATCATATAATACCAATTAGAGCATTAGAAAAACTGAAACAATATAATATTAAATATTTAATATGTGGGATAGGAAATTTAGATAAATATTTAAAAGATGAATGCAAGAAATTAAGAATAGAAGATAAAGTGATTTTTTTAGGTTATAGAAAAGATATATATGAACTTTGTAAAATATCTGATATATATATATTTCCATCTTTACAAGAAGGATTGCCTGTTGCTTTAATGGAGGCTATGGCTACTGGGCTTCCTGTAATAGCTTCTAATATAAGAGGAAATAATGATTTAGTAGAAAATGATATTAATGGCTTTTTGATTAATAGTGAAAGTGAATATTCTGAGAAAATAGAAATTTTTTTACAAAAAATTAATTTGAGATTAGAAATAGGTAAAGAAAATAATAAGAAGATAAAGAATAATTTCGATATAAAAATTATTTCAAAAAAAATGAGAGAAATATATTCAAAATTGTAAAATAGGAGGGAGGATAATACTTCATAATGTATTATCATAATAGGAAAATGAATGTATTGGTGTACGGAACATTTGACCATTTTCATTATGGGCATAAAAGGCTTCTAGATAGAGCTAGGAAATATGGTGAAAATCTTTATATTGGAGTATGTACAGATGAGTTTAGTTTAAAAAAAGGTAAAAAACCAAATTTTTCATATAAAGAGAGATGCGAAATTGTAAAAAAATATCCAGGAGTAATTAAAGTATTTCCCCAAGATTCATTTGAACAAAAAGAAGAAGATATAAAAAAATATGGGATAGATTTTTTAGTATCTGGAGATGATTGGTATGGAAATAATGATCATTTAAAATCTTTTTGTGAAGTCATTTATTTAGAGAGAACCCCTAATATTTCTAGTACTTCCATTAGAATGAATAAAAAACAAATACAAGAAAAGCTATTAAAAATGATGAAAGAAATAGATGAAGTCTGTACATCTAATTCTATTCAATATTGGTTATCTGCAGGAAGCCTACTTGGTGCTGTACGCCATAGAGGCTTTATACCATGGGATGATGATATTGATATAGTAATGCCTAGAAAAGATTTTGAAAAATTTAAGAAAATATCTTCTGATTTTTTAAATAAACAATATAGAATAGTCGATTGTGGAGATAAAACTGATGAGCTTTATGAAGAATACTTAGGACCAATGATGAAAGTTATTGATACCAATAAAGAATATTATAAAGATGGTAAATATGTAGGAGTATTTATAGACATAAATCCTTTAGATAGATATTCCAATAACTTTTTTATTAGAAAGCTTCAAGAAATTCCTAAAATTTTATATTGTGGCAAAAAGAAAGCAAGACAAAACTTAAAAGATCAAAAAAAATTTAAAAAGAAATTAATATTCTTAATCTCTAAATTTTTTATAGTATTTCCCGATATTGTTATAGAAAAAATTGTACACATAGTTAGTCATTTTTTGAATAAAGAGAAGAATAAGTATTATATGCATTGTAGTAAGGTGATATTTAAAGGTGTCTTCAAAGAAGAAGAAATTTTTCCTTTAAAAAAAGTAAAGTTTGAAGAGGCACTATTGTTTATACCTAATCATCCAGAAAATTATTTGAAAAGTAAATATGGAGATTACATGAAGATTCCTGATGAAGAAAATAGAAAAAATCATAGTGTAGGTGAATAATATGAATAATATATATATAGTTCATCGTGATATAGATTTTTCAAAAGAATTAATAAATTATTTAAATAAAAAAACTGCTTATAATATAATAGGGATACCTTTAAAAATAAATTTTTTAGAAAAAATAATATATAAGTTTTCTATGATATTAAAAAAAGATTGGACAAAATTCTGGGCATATTCTTTATCAAAAACTATTAAAATATCCTCTAAAGAAGATTTTATTATAATAATTGATTCGGGGAGAGGAAAATATTTTGCACCTTTACTTAGAAAAAAATATCCAAATAATAGAATGGCTTTTTGGTTTTGGAATATTGTTTCAGATTTAAAAAATTTTAAAGACATTGAAAGTATATTTTCTAGAAATATATTTACATTTGATAAAAATGATTCATTGAAATATAATTTAAAATATCTTAATCAATTTTATTGGAGTACTAACGATTATGAAGAAAGCATTCCAAATATATTATATGATGTTGTATTTATAGGATTTGATCATGGAAGAAGAGAAAAAATTAATTTAATAAAAGAAGAGCTTACAAAAGAAAATTTATTATTTTACTTTCACATTGTTAATGAAAATACTTTATTTGAAAGATATTATAAAAAAAATACTATTTTACCTTATTATGAAGTTAGAAGAATGACTTTACAAAGTAAAGCAATTTTAGAAATCTTAAAGGATGGACAAGTTGGATTAACACTAAGAGCACTGGAAGCTTTATTTTTTAATAAAAAGTTAATCACTAATAATTTGAGTATAAAAGAATATGATTTTTACTGTGAAGAAAATATATATATATATGGTGAAGAAAGAAGAATCGGAGACTTTTTAAAACAACCTGTGAAACTTTTGGGAGAAGAAATAAAGAGGAAATATTCTGCAGAAGTTTGGCTTGAAAAAATTATAAAGGAATCTGGAAATGATAGTTAGTTATTTAATTATCCTATATATAATTTCCGCTTTTAATAATTATAATATGGATTATGAAATTTATGCTGGGACTTATACTTCACCATTAAAAGCTAAGCATTCAGAAATATTATTTAAGTATTTTATGAATTTGGGAAAGATATTAAATTTAGAATACCAAAAATTTTTATATCTTTTATTCTTTGTAATAATCTTATTTATTTATTTTTTATTCAAAAAATATAAAATAAGTTTGTATTACTTAATTTTATTTTCTATTTATCCATTTTTTTTAAATGTTATTCAAATAAGGCATTTTTTTGCAGAAATACTTTTTATTTACTTTTTATTTTCCCAAAAGCAAAGAAATAGAATATTATTTTTATTTTCTTCTTTTTTGACTCAGGGAGCTTTTATAATTTTTGTTCCTTTATTATTTTTTAAAAGTAAAATTACTAAAGTTAGAAAAAAAATAATAGGAATAAGTTTTATTTTAATAACAACAATTTTATTAACATTTAAAAACCAAATTTTATTGCTATTAGCTAATAATTTGAATTTTCATTATAAGCGAAAAATTTTAATATATTTAGAAGCATCAAAGTTAAGAAATATAATTGGAACTAGGCATTTATACTTTGTAATAGCTTTTTTTATTATAATAAGTATGATTTATTTTTTAAATAAAATAAATATAGAAAGAAGTAAGCAAAAAATATTTATAAATTATTATTATTATTATTTATTAGTTTTACCATTATTTTTAGTTGATAGTGTATACTCTGATAGATTTATTAGAATTTTGTTCGTAAGCTCTTTATATATTATAGGAGCTGTAGAAAACAAATTTGAAAAGAAAAAATATATTTTTAGAATATATGTATTTCTAAGTTTACTTTTTATTCTCATTGTAGCTTTTTTATTTAAAAATTATGCTGATATAATTTTAATTGTAATAAGAAATAATGAACTATTTTAAAATAATAATAAAGGAGGAATGTTGTTAAATATAAAAAATTTAACAAGCGAATGAAAATGTTTTGTGGTGTTGTTGTTACTTATAATCCAACAGAATCTGTAATAAAAAATATAGAAACTTATATAGAGGGAATAGATAAATAATTATATGTTGTTGATAATTCGGAAGAAGAAAATGAAAATATAGATAAAATTAAAAAATTATCGTCTAAAATAAATTATATTTCGATGCTGGGAAATAAAGGAATTGCTGCAGCATTGAATGTTGCTAAGAATAGAGCAATAAATGAGAACTATAAATGGCTTCTAACAATGGATCAAGATAGTAGATTCAATGAAAGTGACATTGAAAAGTTTAAAAATTATATAAAAGAAAGAAATGAAGAAAAAGTAGCTATATATTCACCTTTTCATAGTTATAATGGATTGTTACCAACTACCTCATCTTTAATAGAAGAAAAAAAGTTGTAATGACATCTGGAAATTTTCTCAATTTAGAAATAAGTAAAGATATTGGAGATTTTGAAGAAAAATTCTTTATAGATGAAGTTGATCATGAGTATTGTTATAAAATATATAAAAAAGGATATAAAGTATTAATAATTAATAATATTATGCTAGAACATAATCTAGGAAACTCAAAAAAACATGGACTTTATTGGGCAACGCATCATAACTATATAAGAAGGTATTATATAGTAAGAAATAGATGTTATATGATAAAAAAATATAAACCAAAAGGATATATTACATATCTACTAAAGACTACTTTAAAAATTATTTTGTCAGAAAATGATAAAAAAAGAAAATTAAAAATGACTTATCTAGGAGTTCGTGATTTTTTTCATGGAGTATCAGGGAAAATAAATGATAAGTATTTATAAGAAGGTAAAAAATGAAAGTAAATAGTGTGAAGTTAAATTTTATATTAAATACATTAAGACTTTTTCTTGGAGCTTTTTTCATTTTACTAACAACTCCATATATAACAAGGGTTTTAGGAGTAGAGAATCTAGGGAAAGTAGATTATGTAAATTCAGTAATAACATATTTTATACTATTTTCAGGACTAGGAATTCCAAAATACGGAATAAGAGAAATAGCAAGAGTAAGAGATAATGAAGAAGAGAGAACAAAAGTTGTGATAGAATTAGGAATAATTCTAATTATAACAACATTCTTGTCATATGCAGTACTTTTTGGATTTTTGAATTATTTTAAAAATTTAAAAGAGTTAAAGCAACTTATTTTAATAATGAGTACATGGATATTATTTAATAATATAGGTTTTGAGTGGTTTTATCAAGGAATTGAAAATCAAGTATATATAACGATAAGATTTATAATTATGAAATTGTTAGCATTAATCCTTATGTTTATTTGGATAAATTCTCAAGATGACTATATAAAATATGGGGTAATTATAGTTCTTATGAATAGCGGCTCTAATATCTTGAATTTAATAAATATTAGAAAATATATATCCTTTAAAAATATTAGCATAAAAGATTTAGATACTAGAAGACATATAAAGCCAATACTTGTTATCTTTGTAGCAGCTTTATCAGTTAGTATATACTTACAGCTTGATGTAGTAATGATAGGAGCAATAAGAAAAGAAAGTGTAGCTTTATATACTGTACCTAATAAATTAATAAGATTAGCATTAATAGTTGTAACAGCATTAGGAACAGTGTTGCTACCACGAATATCAAATTGTATAAAAAATAATGATAAAGAAAACTATATTAAATTCATAAATTATTCTATTAAATATATATTGATGTTGTCAGTACCTATGGTTACAGGAATCTATTTGTTAGCCAATGAAATTATTTTAGTGATGGCTGGAAATAAGTTTGTAGAGTCAATTTTTACTATGAAATTACTATCAGTGATTATATTTATAGTAGGATTGGCATATTTTTTAGGATTCCAAATTTTATATCCGCATGGAAAAGAAAAATACTATACTTATGCTGTAACGATAGCGGCAGTTGTAAATTTTATTTTTAATTATTTAATGATACCTAAATATTACCAAAATGGAGCTGCAGTAGGAACGATAATAGCAGAAAGCGTTGGAGTTTTAATAATGCTTTTTTATGCTAGAAATTATTTAAAAGAAGTAGAATTTTATAGTATGAAAAATTTAAAATATTTTATTGCAGTTAGCATAATGGGGATAGTTGTTACAGGGATTAAATATTTAAATTTAGAAAATATTCAAACATTAATGTTATCAGTATTTTTAGGGACTTTTACTTATGGAATAATTTTAATAAATTTAAAAGAAGATTTAGTAATGGAGTTAATAAAATTTTTGAAGAATAAAATAAGAAGATAGAAAAGTAATTTTTATATATTTAGATGTTAATATCAGTTGTATAAAGTTTTGTTTGTGAAGATACAAGTAAAAGTAAATTTTGATAAAAACTTTAGTTATAAAAGGAGAATAATGAAAAATTTTTATACAGAATTAAAAAAACGATATGGAAAATATAAAGAAGAAGCAAAGTCATGGCATGATAATCGTAAAAGCGAATACTTAGTATTGATAACTGAAATTGAAGAATTTATTGAAAATAAAAGAAATTTTTTAGAACAAATTGATGAAAAAAAAATAAAGGAATATTCTAGAGTATATAATTTTTTAACAGGAAAGAATTATTATTATGGTAATTTTAAAGGTATTTCAAATGAAAAAAAAGAATTAGAAGATATATTTGAAATGTTAGAAGAAGCAGAACTTATTTTGAATAAAATAAATTCATTAAATAAGACTATAGTATTAGTTGGAGCAAATGGGAGTGGAAAATCAAGTTTAGCAGATTTTTTAAAAAATAATTTAGAAAATAAAGTCATAATTTTTCCAGCACAAAAGCTTTTAAGAATTAATAACGATAATTATGAAATAACTTATAATAAAGAAATGGTTAAAGGTAATCAATTGTCTGTTAGAGCGAAATCTACTGAAAATGGATATTTCGAGAATCAATTATTAAGAAGTATAAGAGCAGTAGTAAATGAATATACAAATTCTCTATATGAAGCAGATGAAAAGAAGATTTCTAGGCCAGAAAAGACTTCTTTTGACAAATTAACTGCTATATATAAGCAGCTAATACCAGAAATAACACTGAAACCAGATCCAGAGAATAGAATTTTAATACCTATTAAAAATGATAAAAAATATGATTTTAACTCAATGAGTGAAGGTGAAAAAGTTATAATCCTATATATTACTGGAATTCTTTTGGCAGAAAAGAAGAGCTATATTATTATAGATGAACCTGAATCTCATCTTAATTTAGCATTTATAAATAAACTATGGGATTTACTTATTAAAGAAAGAGAAGACTGTTACTTTATTTTTATTTCTCACAATATAGAATTTATTAATTCAAGAGATAGTGCAGAGTTTATATGGTGTAAAAATTATATTTATCCAAATAAATGGGAATTAGAATTTATAAAGGATAGCAAGGAAATTCCACGGGAATTAATATTAAAGTTAACTGGAAGTAAAAAACCTATTATTTTTTGTGAAGGAAGTCCTAAAGATTTAGATTATCAGATTTATTCTAAAATTTTTATGGAATCTCATACAATATTTGCAGTAGGAGGACACAGAGAAGTAATAGGCTATACAAAAGCATGTAATAAAGTATTAAATTCACAGGTATGTTATGGAATAATTGATGGAGATTTAATTTTTGAGGAAGATGAAATAAAAAAATTTAATGAAAAGAGAATAATGATTTTAGCATTTAATGAAATAGAAATGTTTTTAATAGAAGAAAAAATAATAAAAGCTGTAATAGAGCACTTTGAGTCAATAAACGAAAAAGAAATTGAAGAAAAATTTGAAAAATTTAAAGAAAAATTTATAAAAAAAATTGAAGAAAATATTGAAAAAATTGCTTTAGAAAAAATAAAAAAAGAAATTGATATTTCTTTAAAGAAGGTTAATATAAAAGAATATAGAACTTATGGAGATTTAGAAAAAAGTATGAGTGAAATTTTTTCAAATTTTTCTTTAAATAAAAAATTTGAAGAATATAAAGAAAAAATAAAAAAAATTTGTGAAGAAAAAAATTATGAAGAAATGTTAAAATGGTGTTCATTAAAAAAAGAAATTACAAAAGAGTTAGCTAATAAAGAATTGGTAAGAGATTATGAAAAAAGTGCTTTAACAGTTATAAGTAAAAAGGAAAAACTACAAAAAGAATTAAGAGAGAAATATTTTAAAGAATTAAAAGGAATATAAATATAGAAAGGAGTTCATATGAAAGGAATAATACTAGCAGGTGGAAGTGGAACAAGGCTTTACCCAGTGACAAAAGCGATATCAAAGCAAATAACACCAATATATGACAAACCGATGATTTATTATCCGTTGTCAGTATTGATGTTAGCAGGAATAAAAGAGATTTTAGTTATATCAACTCCGAGAGATGTAAAAGTTTTTGAAGAACTTTTAGGAACTGGAAAAGATTTTGGGTTAAATATTTCTTATGCTGTTCAATTTGCTCCTAACGGACTTGCTGAAGCATTTTTAATTGGAGAAGAATTTATAGGAAATGATGCATGTGCTTTAGTTTTGGGAGATAATATATTTTATGGACATGGATTTACAGGTATGTTAAAAGAAGCCGTTACAAAAAAAGAAGGAGCAACAGTTTTTGGATATTATGTAAATAACCCACAAGACTTTGGTGTTGTTGAATTTGATGAAAGTGGAAAAGCAATTTCACTTGAAGAAAAACCTAAAAATCCTAAATCAAATTATGCGATACCTGGATTGTATTTTTATGACAATACTGTTGTTGAAAAAGCAAAGCAAGTTAAACCATCTGCAAGAGGTGAACTTGAAATTACAACTTTAAATGAAATGTATTTAAGGGAGAATAAGTTGAATGTTGTAAACTTAGGTAGAGGAATGGCTTGGCTGGATACCGGAACTCATGAAGCACTTCTAGAAGCATCTAACTTTGTAAAAACTATTCAATCAAGACAAGGAATAATGGTAGCTTGTCCAGAAGAAATTGCATATAGAAATGGATGGATAAGCAAAGAGAAAGTTAAAGAATTGGCAAAACCTTTATTAAAATCAGAATACGGAAAGTATTTAGAAGAGCTTATTAAGGAGAAATAAGAATGGGAAAATTTAAAAAGATAGAAACTGGAATAGAGGGACTTTATATAATAGAACCTACTGTATTTGGTGATGAAAGAGGATTTTTTGTAGAGTCATATAATAAAAATGACTTTACAGAACTAGGAATATCAGATGAATTTGTTCAAGATAATCATTCTAAATCAAAAAAGGGTGTTTTAAGAGGATTGCATTTTCAAACTAAATTTTCACAAGGTAAATTGGTTAGAGTGATAAAAGGTTCTGTTTATGATGTAGCAGTTGATTTAAGAAAAGATAGTAAAACATTTGGAAAGCATTTTGGTTTAGAATTAAGTGCTGAAAATAAAAGAATGTTTTTTATTCCAAAAAACTTTGCCCATGGTTTTTTAACATTGCAAGATGACACAGAGTTTACTTATAAATGTACAGATTTTTATCATCCAGAATATGATTCAGGGATAATGTGGAATGATAAAGATATAAATATAGATTGGAATTTTGAAAAATATAATTTGAAAGAAAAAGACATTGTATTATCTGAAAAAGATAAAAAACACCAATCTTTAAAAGAATATGAAGGTAAGTTAAAAGGTGAGTAATATGATTTTAATAACAGGAGCTAATGGTCAGCTTGGTCATGATTTTCAAAAATTATTTGATAATTTGAAGTTAGAGTATATAGCAACAGATGTAAGAGAGCTAGATATAACAGATATAGAGAAAATTAGAACTTTTATAAAAGATAAAAATATAGATTTGATAATAAATTGTGCAGCTTATAATAATGTAGATAAAGCGGAAGATGAACCCGAATTATGTAGAAAATTAAATACTTACGCACCTAGAGATTTAGCTTTAATTGCCAATGAAATAGGGGCAGAATATATAACTTATTCAACAGATTTTGTATTTGATGGTGAAAAAAAAGAAAGTTATACAGAAGAAGATGAACCTAAACCGTTATCAGTTTATGGGCAATCTAAATACGATGGAGAAAAAGAAGTTTTTAAAGTAAAAGCTGATAGTTTTATTGTAAGAACATCTTGGGTGTTTGGAATAGCAAATAATAATTTTAATAAACAAGTTATGAACTGGAGTAGTACTAAAAATGAATTAAGTATAGTTGATGATCAAATTTCATCCCCTACATACTCTAAAGATTTGGCTTTTTATACTTGGGAACTTATAAAAACTAAAAAATATGGTTTGTATCATTTTTCAAATGATGGTGAAGCCTCAAAATATGATCAAGCTAAGTATGTACTTGAAAAAATAAAGTGGGCTGGGAAATTAAATCGAGCAAAGACAGCCGATTTCCCATTGAAAGCCAAAAGAGCAAAATATACAAAATTAAATAGTGGAAAATTGGAAAAGGTTATCAATAAAAAAATTCCAAGTTGGCAAAGTGGAATTGATAGATTTTTAGAGGAAGAGGGGGCAATATAAGATGAAAACATATTTAGTAACAGGGGCTGCAGGCTTTATAGGAACAAATTTTGTGAAATATATGTTAGAGAAATATAAAAATAATATAAAATTAATTGTTCTTGATAAATTAACATATGCGGGAAATTTAGGAAATATAAAAGAAGAAGTTGAAGCTAAAAAACTTGAATTCGTAAAAGGTGACATAGGAAATAGAGAATTGGTTGACAACATATTTGCTAGGTTTGATGTTGATTATGTTGTAAATTTTGCAGCAGAATCTCATGTAGATAGGTCGATAGAAAACCCACAAGTATTTTTAGAAACAAATATATTAGGTACTCAGAATTTGTTAGAAGCTTCTAAAAAAGCCTGGACAATTGGTAGAGATGACAAAGGTTATCCTATCTATAAAGAAGGTAAAAAATATATTCAAATTTCCACTGATGAAGTGTATGGTTCATTGTCTAAAGATTATGTTGATTCAATAGATTTGATTTTAAATGAAAATGTAAAAAAATTGACAGAGGGTAGAAGAGATTTAAAAACATATGGAACTAAGTTCTTTACTGAAAAAACTCCACTTGATCCAAGATCTCCATATTCATCTTCTAAGGCATCAGCGGATATGATAGTGATGGCATATCATGAAACATATAAGTTACCAATAAATATCACAAGATGTTCAAATAATTATGGACCATATCAATTTCCAGAAAAGTTGATTCCACTTATTATAAAAAATATTTTAGAGGGTAAAAAATTACCGGTATATGGAGATGGAAGCAATGTTAGAGATTGGCTTTATGTAAAAGATCATAATAAAGCTGTGGACATGGTTATAAATAGTGGCAAGATTGGTGAAGTTTATAATATTGGTGGCTTTAATGAAGAAAAAAATATAAATATTGTGAAGTTGACAATAGATACAATAGCTAAAATTATGAATACGGAAATTGAATATAAAGAAGTTTTAAAAACAGATATATCAAATATAAATTATGGCTTGATTTCATATGTTCAAGATAGATTGGGACATGATGCGAGATATGCTATAGATCCTGAAAAAATTGTAACTGAATTGGGATGGTACCCTGAAACTACTTTTGAAAAAGGAATAGAATTGACTATAAGATGGTATTTGGAAAATCAAGAGTGGGTAAACAGTGTAAAAGATAAAAAATAATAAAAAAGGCAACGCTAGTTGCCTTTTTTGTTTAAATTTTATTCATTCTTTTTAAAGTACTGTGTATATTCCATCTATCATGAAACCACATCCATTGTTCAGGATATTTTTTAATAACTTTTTCAATCTCATTAATTAAAATTTGGGTACCATTCTGTACATCATTTTTAAAATTATCAGTTTTTTCTAAATGAATTTCATCACTTATAAAAATAGTTGTAGTATTATCACTATTTAGAGTGTTATATACAAGAATTAAAGGAATATCATGCTTTAAAGCCATAGATACGGCTCCAGTAGGTGCTTTAGCTTCTTTATCAAAAAAGTTTACAATAGCTCCTTTATCTCTATGGTCAGAGAAGAGAGCAAATATTTTGTTTTCTTTTATTTTTTCTAAAAGTTTTCTACTGGTATTTCTATCTTTTTCTATAACTTCCATGTTTACATATTTACTACGATTAAAATTCATATATTTATTGATATATGGATTTCTTTGAGTTTTGGCAACAGTTACAATATCACGGCCGTTAGCTGCTTTAACAGAAGCTTCCATATTTCCAAAGTGCATAGTTGCTACAACTATTCCCTTTCCTTTAGAATATAATTTTTCGACATTTTCCATGTTTATAATTTTTATATTGTTAGGTCTATTCAGATAATCTTTAAACCACAATGTACACATAAATGCTTTTATCATGATTTTGAAAGATTGTTTAGAAATTTTTGAAATTTCTTTATCTGATTTTTCTGGGAATGCAAGTTTTAAGTTATAGTAAGCGATATCTCTTCTTTTTTTTATTAATTTATAAGTTAAAGCTCCTAAAAAATTTCCAAATTTGAATCTAAATTTTTCAGGAAATAAAAGTAAAATAAAAATAAAAAATCTGCAAATAATATATTGGATAAAATACATTTTAAATCTCCTATAAATTTTTTTCAATTAATTATATCACAAAATTTAAAATTTTTTTTAAATATATAGTTCTCATGATATAATTATAATAGTTTTAGAAGAAAAGTTTTATAGTTTTATGGATAATATAGAGGCATTTTTATGAATAAAAATAAAAAATAAATTTATGCTTTATTATAAAAATAAAAAAATGGAGGTATGTATGAAATTTGGAATAATTGGAGCAATGAATGAAGAGATCATTGAATTAAGAGAAACGATGTTGAATATAAATGAAGTACAAATGAGTGGATTGAAATTTTATACAGGAAAATTATGTGGAAAAGATGTAGTTTTAGTTGAAAGTGGAATCGGGAAAGTAAACGCTGCTATTTCAACAACTTTACTTATAAATGAATTTAAAGTTGATAAAATAATTTTTACAGGTGTAGCAGGTGCTGTTAATCCAAAGGTTAATGTTACAGATATAGTTATAGGAACGGATTTAGTTGAATCTGATATGGATGTAACAGCTGGTGGAAATTATAAATTAGGAGAAATTCCGAGAATGAAAAATTCTTATTTTAAGCCAGATCCCTATTTATTTACAGTAGCACACTCAGTAGCAGTAAAGCTTTTCGGTGAAAATAAAGTTTTTGATGGAAGAATTATAAGTAGAGATGAGTTTGTGGCTTCTAGTGAAAAAGTTAATAAATTATGGGAAATTTTTTCTGCTGAATGTGTTGAAATGGAAGGAGCAGCAGTTGCACATGTGTGTGAAGTATTAAATGTTCCATTTGTAATACTTAGATCAATTTCAGATAAAGCAGATAATGAAGCAGGAATGACTTTTGATGAATTTGTAAAAATTGCTGCAAAAAATTCTAAATTAATAGTTGAAGGGATTCTTAATGCAATGAAATAAAAATATCTCATTGTTATGAGGCATACAAACTTTGCTTGTGACTAAAAATAATTGAAAAGTTTTTTACATATTTTTTAGTAAATATTGGAGTATAAATTTTAAATAAAAATAAGGAGAATTTTTATTATGAATATAGATAAATTACTTGAAGAACTATATTCTTATTCTATGTTTAGTATAAGATTAGGACTTGATAATATAAAAGAAATCTGTAAATATTTGAATAATCCACAAAATAGCTATAAAGTCATACATGTAACAGGGACAAATGGAAAAGGGTCAACATCAACCACAATAGAAAAGGTTCTGATAGAAGCAGGATACAATGTTGGTAAGTACACTTCTCCACATATTTTAGAATTTAATGAAAGAATTGCATTTAACGATGAGTATATTGCGAACAAAGATGTAGCTTACTACTATGGAAAAGTAAAAAAAATTATAGATGAACATAAAATTCCGGCAACTTTTTTTGAAATTACAACAGCTATGATGTTTGATTATTTTAGAGATAAAAAAGCGGATTATGTAGTTTTAGAAGCTGGTATGGGTGGAAGATATGATGCAACAAATATTTGTAATTCAGAACTTACAATAATTACAAATGTAGGTTTAGATCATACAGAATATTTAGGTGATACTATTTACAAAATAGCTAAAGAAAAAGCAGGGATAATAAAGTCAGCACCTTATACTATATTTGCAGATAATAATCCTGATGTTGAAAAAGCTATATCTGAAGAAACAAAAAATTATGTTAATGTGTTAAAAAAATATGAAGCTGCAGAATACAAATTGAATTTTAAAACTTTTATGACAAATATAAAAATTGAAAACAAAGAATATGAATATTCACTTTTTGGTGATTATCAATTTAAAAATTTTTTATGTGCGTATGAAGCATTAAAATATATCGGTATAGCAGAAGAAATTTTAAAAGAAGCTTTTAAAAAAGTAGTATGGCAGTGTAGATTTGAAGTATATTCTAAAAATCCACTTGTAATTTTTGATGGGGCTCATAATGCTGATGGTGTAAATGAATTATGTAAAATTATCGGTAAAAATTTTGCTAGAGAAGATGTAGGAATTTTAGTATCCATTTTAAAAGATAAGGAGAAAAAATCAATGTTTGAAAAGTTAAGTTCAATATCTTCAGATATCACAATTACTTCTATACCTAAAAACCCAAGAGGTTGTAAAGCTATTGAACTTTATTCAGAAGTTGATGAGGAAATACGAGAAAATTTTTCTTATGAAGAAGATCCTATTTTAGCATATAGAAAAGTTTTAGAAAAAAATAAAAAAATAACAGTTTGCTGTGGTTCATTTTATATATTAATAAAATTAAAAGAAGGTTTAAATGAAAAAAAATAAGAGTGAAGAAGTAAAGAAAACAAGAAAAAAAAGAGCAAAAATCTTGATAATAATTATAAATATAATAGCATTACTACTTTTTTTAGCATTTGGGTACAAGTTATATAAATATGTAGAAGGTAGAAAAAGGGAAAAAGAAGCAGAGAATCAGTTAGTTTTAGCAGAGATAACAAAAGATGTAAATATAAGAACTGAAGATTTTATAAATTTACCAAAGCCTAAAAAAGTGGAAAAGAAAGTTGAGGAAAAGCCTGAAATAGAGGAAGCAACAGTTTCAAAAGAAGTAACTAAAGATGAAGAAAAGATAGAAGATAAACCTATGGAAGCTAAGAATGAAGAAGTTGCTATTAAACAGGAAAAAGTTGTAAAAAAAGAAAATTCAAAAGCAACAATATCACCTGAAAAGATAAAAAAGGTTGAAAAGAAAATAGAAGAAAAAACAGTTGCTAAAGTTGCTGAAAGTAAAAAAGAAGTGAAAAAAGAAGTTGTAAAGCCTAAGGTAGAGAAAAAAGAAGAAGTTAAAAAGGTGAAAATAGAAGTAGTTAAAGAGAATAAAGAAGTGGAGAAAGTAAAAGAAGAAGTTAAGGAGGCTACAATAAAGACAACTAAAAAAGAAGTAGTTAGTCCTGTAACAGATATAAAAAGAGAAAAAGAAATAAAAAATGAAATTAGAGAAGTAGAAGGACTATATATTCCAGGGTTATAATGTATTGGAGGTAGAATGAAAACATTTACTACTGTTAGAGAAATAGTAGAGAAGTTAAATCTAAAAATAATAAATGAAGGAAATTTGGATATAAAGTTGTATATTCCTAATTTATATCAAATAGGTTATGAATTGGTAGGATTTTTAGATAGAGATAGTGATGAGTTAAATAAATATATTAATATTTGTGGAATAAAGGAAGCCACTTATATAGAAACATTTTCTTCTCAAAAGAAAGATAAAATAATATCAGAATACATGTCTTTAGGATTTCCGGCACTAATATTTTCAAAAGATGCCATTATAGCAGAAGAATTTATAACTTATGCGAAAAAATATAATAAAAATATATTACGAAGTGATGAGAAGGCTTCAGTAACAATTAGAAAATTAAAATTTTTCTTATCAAAAACACTTTTAATAGAGGAAATATATCAAGATTATTCTTTGCTGGAAATTCATGGAGTAGGGGTACTATTAACCGGCTATTTGGATGCAAGAAAAGCTGTTATGGTTGAGCTCATAGAAAGAGGGCATAGAATGATAACTGATAAAAATGTTGTTATTCAAAGAACCGGTGAAAGAGAATTGATAGGTTATAATCAAAAAAAGAGAGATAATAATGACCATTTTCTGTTGGAGAAAATAGGAGGGAATTATATTGATGTAACCAATCATTTTGGAGTAAAAGCTACAAGAAAAAATAAACTTATAAACATACTTGTAGTTTTGGAAAAATGGGATGAGAAAAAATTTTATGACAGGTTGGGTGTAGATGAAGAATATGAAAGTTTTATCGGAGAGAAGATAAAAAAAATCACCCTTCCAGTCAGAAAAGGTAGAAACTTAGCAGTTATAATAGAAACAGCAGCTTTAAACTTTAGATTAAGGAAAATGGGACTTAACACACCAGTTTATTTTTTAAGAAAATCTCAAGAACTTATAAGGAAGAGAAAAGAAGGAAAAGTTATGACAAATGAGAAAAGATTACCTGTCAGTAAAGTAATAAATGAGTTTGATTTAGAAATTATTTATGGTGAAAATAAAATAGAGGATACATTTATAAAATCTACAAATGTGTATAGACCTTCTCTTTCATTAATTGGATTTTTTGATTTAATAAATGAAGCAAAAGAGATTGGAATTCAAGTATTTTCACCCATAGAGTTTAAGTTTTTGGAAAGCAGATGTGAAAAAGACAGAATAGCTAATTTAAAACAATATTTGACTTATGCTTTTCCAATAATAGTTTTAACAAATGGTTTTACACCACCGGATTATTTTATGGAAGCAGTAAAAGAAAGTGGACATATATTGGTTGTTGCTCCTTATAAAAAAGCATCACAAATTATTGCTAATCTAAATAATTTCTTGGAATCTTTTTTTTCTGAAAGTGTAAGTGTACATGGTGTATTTGTAGAATTATTTGGATTCGGAGTATTGTTAACTGGTAGAAGTGGAATTGGGAAAAGTGAAACTGCATTAGAATTAATACACAGAGGACATAGATTAATTTCGGATGATATAGTAAAATTTTATAAGGATACTCAGGGAGATATTATAGGAAAATCAGCAGAATTGCCATTTTTTATGGAAATAAGAGGATTAGGAATTATAGATATAAAAACTTTATATGGACTTAGTGCTGTAAGGATTACTAAACGCTTAGATTTAATAATAGAATTGCAAAGTTTAGAAAATACAGACTATATGTCTACTCCAACTGAAAATACAACAATAGAGGAAATTTTAGAAACTCCTATTAAAAAGAAAATTTTAGAGGTATCTAGTGGAAGAAATGCGGCAGCTATGGTTGAAGTAATTGTTATGGATCATATGTCTAGTGTGTTGGGTCAAAAATAGAATGGAGAAATAGCGATGGAACAATTTTTAGTTATAAAAAAAGAAATAGAAAAGGCAAATAGTATTATATTAACAGCCCATGTAAATCCAGATGGAGATGCAGTGGGAGCAGGATTGGCATTACTTATAACTCTGAAAAATGAATACAAAAGTAAAAATATTAGAATGATTTTACAGGACAATATTCCATATACCACAAAATTTTTAAGTCATTCTAATAAAATAGAAAAATTTGATGAAAAAGAAAAGTATAAAGCTGAACTATTGATATATCTTGATTCAGCAACAAAGGAAAGAACAGGAATAATATGGCAAAAAGTAAAAGCAGATAAAACTATAAATATAGATCATCATGTCAGTAATCCTGAATATGCAGATATAAATTGTGTCATTCGAGAATCATCCTCTACATCGGAAATAATTTTTAATTTTATAAATGCTTCAAAGTATAAATTATTAAAAGAGGCTGCAGATGCACTTTATGTAGGATTAGTTAATGATACGGGGAATTTTTCACATAGTAATGTTAGGAAATCAACCTTAGAAATGGCTGCTAGTTTAATAGAGTTAGGAGTGAATAACAATGAAATTGTAACTAATTTTTTAAATTCTAACTCGTATCAATCCTTAAAAATATTGGGAGAAGCTTTAAAAAATTTTGAATTTTTTCCAGAAAAAAAACTGGTATATATTTATATAAGTAATAAAACAATGAAAAAATATGGTGCAAAAAAAGAAGATACCGAAGGAATAGTAGAAAAAATACTTTCCTATACAGAAGCATCAGTTTCATTATTTTTAAGAGAAGAAGAAAATGGAATTATAAAGGGAAGTATGAGAAGTAAGTATGATAAAAATGTAAATGAAATAGCTTCTTTATTTGGAGGAGGAGGACACTTTAAAGCAGCAGGCTTCTCAAGTGATTTAAGTGCAGATAAAATTTTAAGTTTAATTTTAAAGAGAATTTAAAAAAATTTCAAAAGAAAAGTGAAATTCATTAGCTAATTTCTAATACCGCAGTGGCAAGGTCTTTGCCCTCAAAATCCTAGAATTACTTCATTATTTCTTTAATTGATAATCTAATAAATACAATAAGAATACATTAAATTTTATATTTTCCTACATAATAAAAAAAGGTGTTGAGAGAATTAGCCTACTAATTCATCAACACCAAAAAGTATATATCCTATTTTTTTCCTTTGAATTCACGAATCCGTTGTGGAATACCTTTTAAAAATTCATTCATTTTTTGTTGCCATTCATTTTCAAGAGCTTTTCTTTCGTTAGAATTTAAGCTAGATAAAGTATTCTCGTTTAGACATATTTCACTTATAACTGGAGATACATCGGAAATTACCTTTTTATCAAAATGAATTCTGCTCTCTTTAAATTCTAAATCAAGGGAAGTATTTAATTCAACTTGATTCCAAGGAGTTCTAGCAAGTTCTGCTTTTCCAAATAATTTTTTCTTAAATGAATAAGCTGCCTCTTCTGTAAATATTACATTTATACTAAAAACTCCTTTAAACATTACAAAGATATGTTCATTATGTAATTCTGGGTATTTTTTATAACAATCCCAAAATTCACTAGCTGAATAATAACTTGCAAACTCAGCTGGCAAAAGAATAGTATCTTGTTCTTTTAAATTTTTTTCAGTAATTAACCATTCTAAATTATTTTCAACAAGTGGTGTCCAAAAAACATAGTCAGCAAGATTACTTAAATATTCATAACGGCTTGTATCAATAAGTTTTGTATCAATATATTTTTCGTCAAAATAAGCAATCAAATAATTGGAAGGTGCATTAAGTCCCGGAATTTTATCATTATAATTTACAAGATTTTGTACTGATTTTAACTCTTTAACAATTTCTTCAGGTAAGAAGTTTTCTAAAAAGGCTGTCAAGTTGGCTAACTCATGATTTGCCCAAAAAGTACCATAAGAAAAGACATTCGTCGGTGCAATACAAAAAGAATAAACATCTACCACATATTCCTCAACGCTTGTAATCGTTTCTGAGCTAGGAACATACTGAAGTAATTTTCCCATTACACAAGATGCTAGGTATTGTTCCCAAGTCTGATAACTATTTTTGATACGCTCTGTTTGCTTGGTAAACAGTTCCTCAAATTCTTCTTTAGTAATCAAGCGAGTAGCATACGATTTCGTCAAGACATCAATTATACGGCAGTCGTCAAAGCCTTTGATTAGTTGAGAACCTGTTAATGAATTTAAAGAAAGGTAAAAGTCTTTTACATCAGGAGTGCCTATTCCATCAATAAATGAAGAAACATCTTCTAAAGCATGATAACGACCATCTTCAAGCTTATCAATTTCTTCTTTTAAACTTGAATAATCTGTAATTCCATAGTTTGTTTCTAACATGGTTTGCAACATATTTCTTGTTGTAATATTGACTCCCGGCATAATAACACTCATCAACTCTTTTTCAACAAACTTTTTATTTACTGGATTAGCCAAAACAGAGTTATATCTATATGGGCTACATAATAATACATATTCAGATTGCATAAATTCCTCCCTGTTAATAATTTTTGCTTATTATATCATATATTTAGATAGTATATCATATTTAATTAATATATATATATATTAATTAATTTAATAAATATATGATTATTTTTTTTATATTAATAGAGAATAAAAAAAAGTTAGCTCTCAAATCATTGCAATAGCAAAAATTATTTGGTAAAGCTAACTTTTACTCATTTTTTCAAAAAAATATTATTATTTTACTATTTCACCTTTCCAAGTTGGAATTCCAGCAAACTCTAAAACATTTGTATAACCTTTATCAGCAAGTTTTTTTGCAGCCTGTCTGCTGATATGCTCTTCTTTTATTCTGCTTTAGTTCTTACATCATTCCGGGCATCATTCCACCAGCGTTGTTCATGGAAGTCTTTTCCTCTTCTTTTTTATTTGCAACAACAACTTCTGTTGTTAAAAGAAGTGAAGCAACTGAGGATGAATTTTGTATAGCTGCTCTTGTAACTTTAGCAGGATCTATAATACCAGCTTCAATCATATTTACATATTTTTCATTTTTTGCGTCAAAACCGTAACCTTTAGGGGAAGACTTAACTTTTTCTAGAACTACTCCACCATTTAAACCAGAATTTTCTGCAATTTGTTTAATAGGGGCAACAAGGGCTTTCTTTACTATTTCAATTCCCATTGCTATTTCTCCATCTTCTTTAAAATCTTTCATAGATTCGACAATTTCTAAAAGTATAGTTCCACCACCTGGAACGATTCCTTCTTCAACAGCTGCTCTTGTTGCATTTAAAGCATCTTCTATTCTTAGTTTTCTTTCTTTCATTTCAACTTCAGTTGCAGCTCCAACTTTTATAACAGCAACTCCACCTGAAAGTTTAGCTAATCTTTCTTGTAATTTTTCTTTATCGTAGTCAGAAGAAGTGTCTTCCATTTGAGTTCTAATAGAATTTACTCTAGCTTTAATATTTTGACTATCTCCCATACCATCAACAATGACAGTCAAATCTTTTGTCACTTTTACAGTTTTTGCTCTACCTAATTGATTGACAGTTGCTTCTTCCAATTTCATTCCCTTTTCTTCTGAAATTACTTCTCCACCTGTAAGTATTGCAATGTCTTCTAAAATTGCTTTTCTTCTATCTCCAAAGGCAGGAGCTTTAACTGCAACAACATTTAGAGTTCCTCTCAATTTATTTATAACAAGAGTAGTTAGAGCTTCTCCATCTATATCATCAGCTATTATAAGAACTGGTCTTGACATTTGAACTGTTTGTTCAAGTAATGGCAACAATTCTTTCATTGTAGAGATTTTTTTATCGGTTAACAGTATAAATGGATTTTCAAGTTCTGCTGTCATTCTTTCAGTATCAGTTACCATATATGGTGAAACATATCCCTTATCAAATTGCATACCTTCAACTACATCCAAGGTAGTTTCTAAAGATTTAGCTTCTTCAACAGTTATTACCCCTGTTTCACCAACTTTTTCCATAGCTTGTGCTATAAGTTTTCCTATTTCTTCATCTCCAGCTGAGATAGATGCTACTTGAGAAATTTCTTCATTTGATTCGATTTTTTTTGATTTTTGTTTTAAAATATCAACAGCTTCTTTTGTTGCAAGCTCAATACCTTTTTTCAAAAATATAGGATTAGCCCCTGCACTTAGCATTTTTAATCCTTCTTTTACAATCGCTTGGGCAAGTATTGTAGCAGTAGTTGTTCCATCACCAGCAACATCATTAGATTTTATAGCAACCTCCTTTACAAGAGCAGCCCCCATATTTTCAAATGGATCTTCAAGTTCTATTTCTTTTGCAATAGATACGCCATCATTAGTTATTAGTGGAGCACCGTAAGCCTTTTCTAAAACCACATTTCTACCTCTAGGTCCTAAAGTGATTTTTACTGCATCAGCTAGTATGTTTACACCATTTTCTAATTTTTTTCTTGCATCATCATTAAATTTTATAATTTTTGCCATTTTTAAACCTCCCAAATTTATTCAACGATTGCTAGTATATCTTCAACATTTAAGATTATAAATTTTTCATCTTTATCTTTTATTTCTGTTCCAGCAAATTTAGTATAGATAACTTTATTTCCAATTTTTATTTCTGGAAACTTTTCAAGATTTCCTATTGCTATTACTTCAGCATAATTAGCAGTATCATTTGTAGAATTAGCAGAAAGTATTATTCCACTAGCAGTTTTTTCTTCAATTTTTATAGGCTTTATTAAGAGTCTTTCTCCAATAGGTTTAATATTCATTTTATACCTCCATAAAAAATTATGTTAGCACTCTATATTAAAGAGTGCTATTTTTATAAACTAATATTAGTATAAAATATAAAATTTGTCAAATTAAAAATGTAAAGCTGTGTTATTTGTAAAATTCAGTTTAATGTTAAGATATTTAAAAAAATTGAAACATATGCTAGAATATAAAAAATGAAAACTTTCAGGAGGACATAATATGAAACAGTGTATAGATCAAGTAAAAGTAAATGCAAGGTTAAAAAAAATTGAAGGTCAAATAAAAGCAATATCAGGGATGATTGACAAAGATATTCCATGTGAAGATATATTAATTCAAATTAATGCTATTAAAAGTGCCGTTCATAAAGTTGGACAACTTATTCTTGAAGGCCATTTAAATCATTGTGTAAAGGAAGCAATTGAGTCAGGTGATGCAGACGAAGCAATAAAAAAATTTGAAAAAGCTGTTGATTATTTTGCCAAAATGAAATAAAAACGAAACAAAATTAAAAAAAAATTTCAATTATATAAAAAACTCTTTATTTATTTTTAAAAGTGAGTTATACTGTGAATAGGAAGTTATACTTTTAACAAGTTAAATTCAAGGGGGTCTTTATCATGAATAACCAATATAACAAAGATGGAAAAAAAGAAGGTTTATGGGTAAAAATTTACGATAATGGAATTATCCAAGAAGAAAGAAACTATGTAAATGGTGTTAGACAGGGAGAGTATAAGTCTTATTATATGAATGGAACAATAGAAATAATTAAACATTATAAAGACGGAAATCTTCATGGACTTTATGAAACTTATTATGCAGATGGAACTCTTAGTTCAACTCATACTTTAGTAGATGGGAGAATAGTAGGGACTTATAAAGAATTTTATCCCAATGGAAATTTGAAAAGACTTTCTGAATATCTTAATAGTAGTACAACAACTGAAAATATTAAATATTTTCCAAATGGTGAAAAGAAAATAGAAGGAAATATAGTTGACGGGTATATGTCAGGACCTTATAAAGAATATCATTCAAATGGTAAAATTTTCAAAGAATATTCTTATGGAGAAAAAGGAAAATTAGAAGGTAAATATAAAGAATATGATGCAGAAGGTACTTTATTAAAAGAAGTAACTTATAAAGATGGAGTAGAAGTATAGGATTATTACGAGTTAAATAGAATTTTGATAGTTCCAGATTTATTCTGGAACTATTTTTATATATAAAAATTATTCACTAGATAGTGGTAAATTTCATTAAATTTATCTATAAAAACTTTATAAAATATGATAGAATATAAAATTATAAATAAAGTTAATAAGGGAAAAATTATGAATTTATTTCAAGAAAATTATGAAGATAAAAAACCTTTAGCATATAAACTCAGACCGCAGAAGTTGGAAGATTTTGTTGGGCAAGAAAAATTACTTGGTAAAGAAGGAATTATTACAAAACTTATACAAAATTCAAGTTTGACAAATTCAATTTTTTATGGACCGCCAGGCTGTGGAAAGAGTAGTTTAGGAGAAATTATTTCTAATACTTTAGATTGTAATTTTGAAAAATTAAATGCAACCGTTGCTTCAGTTTCAGATATTAGAGAGGTTGTAGAAAGAGCTAAAAAAAATATAGAGTATTACAATAAAAAAACAATTTTATTTTTGGATGAAATTCACAGATTTAATAAAAATCAACAAGATGCATTACTTTCGTATTGTGAAGATGGGACAATAATTTTAATAGGTGCAACAACAGAAAATCCTTATTATAATATAAACAATGCTCTTCTTTCAAGAGTTATGATATTTGAATTTAAGGCTTTAACCAGAGAGAATATAAACATTCTTATAGAAAAAGCATTGAAACATTTAAGCATTGACATGGAAGAGGAAATAAGAGAGATAATAGTTGATATATCACAGGGAGATTCTCGTATAGCTCTTAACTATGTAGAATTATATTATAATGTTTATAAGCAAATTTCATATGAAGAAGTTATAAATTTATTCAAAGAACGAAAAGTATCTTTTCATAAAAAAGAGGATAAGTATGATATAATTTCTGCATTAATAAAATCTATAAGAGGTAGCGATCCAGATTCAGCAATATATTGGTTGGCAAGGTTGTTAGATGGAGGGGAGGATCCAAGGTATATAGCTAGAAGAATTTTTATAGAGGCGAGCGAAGATATAGGGATGGCAAATTCGGAAGCTCTTTTAATTGCAAATGCTACAATGAATGCAAGTGAAAAAATAGGTATGCCCGAAATTAGAATAATTTTAGCTCATGCTGTTATTTATTTGGCAATTTCAACTAAGAGTAATTCAGCATATTTAGCTATAAATAATGCCTTAAACGATATAAAAAATGGAGAGATACAGGAAGTTCCAAAAAATATAAGACATGATAATATAAATTATAAATACCCTCATGATTATAGTGAAAATTTTATTAAGCAAAAATACATGGAAAAAAAGAAGAAATACTATAAACCAGGAAATAATAAGAATGAAAAATTAATTGCTGAAAAATTAAATAAATTATGGAACGATTAGAGGATTGGAGGAAAAAATATGGAATTGATAAAGGCTGTGAGAGGAACAAAAGATATTATAGGTGAAGATGCTAAAAAATATATGTATATTTCTAATGTAACACAAGAAATGTTTGAAAACTATGGATATAATTTTGCAAAGACACCAATATTTGAAGAAACTGATTTATTTAAAAGAGGTATAGGTGAAGCAACAGATGTTGTTGAAAAAGAAATGTACACTTTCAAAGATAGAGGAGAAAGATCTATAACTTTAAGACCAGAAAATACAGCTTCGATAGTGAGATGTTATCTTGAAAATGCTATCTATGCTAAAGAAGATGTAAGCAGATTTTATTACAATGGCTCTATGTTTAGATATGAAAGACCCCAAGCAGGTAGACAAAGAGAATTTAACCAAATAGGAGTTGAAGTTTTGGGAGAAAAATCTCCTATACTTGATGCTGAAGTTATAGCAATGGGGTATAACTTACTTAAAAAGTTAGGTATAACAGATTTAGAAGTTAAAATAAATTCAGTGGGTTCAAAGGCGTCAAGAACATTATACAGAGAAAAATTAGTTAACCATTTTAAAGCTCATTTAGATGATTTATGTGACGATTGTAAAGACAGAATAAATAGAAATCCTTTGAGATTACTTGATTGTAAAGTAGATTCACATAAAGATTTTTATAAAAATGTGCCAAGTATAATTGATTCCTTATTTGAAGAAGAAAGAAAACACTATGAAGAAGTGAAAAAATATTTAGATATATTCAATGTAAAATATACTGAAGATCCAAGCTTAGTTAGAGGATTGGATTATTATTCAAGTACAGTTTTTGAAATTGTTACGAATAAATTAGGTTCACAAGGGACTGTATTAGGTGGAGGAAGATATGATAATTTACTAAAAGAGCTAGGAGATAAAGATATTCCAGCTGTTGGGTTTGCAGCAGGAGTTGAAAGAATTATGATGCTTTTAGATGATTATCCTAAAAATAATCCAGATGTCTATGTTGCTTGGTTAGGCGAAAACACAATAGAAACAGCTATGAAAATTACTGAAGAATTAAGAAAAAATAATTTGAAAGCTCATGTAGATTATTCTTCAAAGGGAATGAAATCACATATGAAAAAAGCTGACAAATTGGGAGTAAAATATTGTATAATACTAGGAGAAGATGAACTTAGTAAAAATGTAGTTGTCATTAAAAATTTTGAAACAAGAGAACAAAAAGAAGTAAAAATTGAAGAGATTTTAAAAAATTTATTTTAATGGGAGTGAGAAATTGTGATTTATAGAACACATAATCTTGGAGAATTAAGAATAAAAAATGTAGGAGAGAAGGTAATTCTTTCTGGTTGGGTTGATACAAAAAGAGATTTAGGGGGGTTAACTTTTGTTGATTTAAGAGATAGGGAAGGAAAAACTCAAATAATTTTTGATATTGACTTCACAACTAAAGAAGTGGTAGAAGCTGCACAAAAATTAAAAAATGAAACTGTAATTAAGGTAGTAGGAACTGTAAAAGAGAGAAGTAATAAAAATTTGAACATTCCTACTGGAGAAATAGAAATTTTTGCAAGTGAATTAGAGATTTTAAATCCTTGTGATGTTCTACCTTTCCAAATAACGGGAACAGACGATAATTTAAGTGAAAATATAAGACTTACTTATAGATATCTAGATATAAGAAGACCTAAGATGATAAATAACTTAAAAATGCGTCATAGAATGATAATGTCGATAAGAAATTATATGGATCAAGCAGGCTTTTTAGATGTAGATACACCTGTTTTAACAAAATCGACACCAGAAGGAGCTAGAGATTTTTTAGTTCCTAGTAGAATAAATGGTGGAACTTTTTATGCATTGCCACAATCACCACAACTTTTTAAACAGCTTTTGATGATAGGTGGAGTTGAAAAATACTTTCAAATTGCAAAATGTTTCAGAGATGAGGATTTAAGAGCTGATAGACAACCTGAATTTACACAGCTTGATATAGAAATGTCATTTGTTGAGAAAGAAGATGTAATGAATGAAATAGAAGGTTTGGCTAAGTATGTATTTAAAAATGTTACAGGAGAAGAGGCAAATTATTCTTTCCAAAGAATGCCACATAGAGAAGCTATGGATAGATATGGTTCAGATAAACCAGATATAAGATTTGGGGTGGAGCTAAAAGATTTAAGTGAAATTTTAAAAAATACAGAATTTAAGGCTTTCAGCTCAACAATAGAAAATGGTGGAATAATTAAAGCTTTAGCAGCTCCTAATTGTGTAGAAAAATTTTCGAGAAAAGTAATTGCTGAGTATGAGGATTATCTAAAAGTATATTTTGGAGCTAAAGGATTAGCATATATAAAATTAGGGCAAGATGAAATTTCTTCTCCAATTGCTAAATTTTTAACAGAAGATGAGTTAAAAGCAATAATTGAAAAAACAGAAGCCAAAACTGGGGATGTAATTTTTATAGTTGCAGATAAGAAAAAAATTGTAAATGCTGCCTTAGGTGCTTTAAGATTAAAAATAGGAAAAGATTTAGATTTAATTAATAAAGATGAGTTTAAATTCTTGTGGGTTGTAGATTTCCCTATGTTTGAGTACGATGAGGAAGAACAAAGATATAAAGCTGAACATCACCCATTCACTTCAATAAAAGCGGAAGATTTAGATAAATTTTTGGCAGGTCAAACAGAAGATATAAGAACTAATACATACGATTTAGTTTTGAATGGTTCTGAAATTGGAGGAGGGTCAATAAGAATTTTTAATCCAGAAATTCAAGCTATGGTTTTTGAAAGACTAGGATTTAGTTTAGAGGAAGCAAAAGAAAGATTTGGTTTCTTCTTGGAAGCATTTAAGTATGGAGCACCTCCACATGGTGGACTTGCATTTGGAATTGATAGATGGCTTATGGTAATGTTAAAAGAAGAATCTATAAGAGATGTAATACCTTTCCCTAAGACAAATAAAGGTCAATGTTTAATGACTTCAGCACCTAGTGTTGTAGATGATAAACAACTTGATGAATTATTTATAAAATCAACTTTTGAAAAATAAAAAAATAGCATTCTAATCTTAGAAAAGAAGGTTAGAATGCTATTTTTATTTTTAAACATAAAGAAATATACTGAAAAACATAAGAGAACTGCCTGCAAGAACAAATAGATGCCAAATAATATGAAACCATTCAATCTTTATGTAAAAAAATAAAGCACCTATTGAATAACTTATACCTCCTAAGCTCAAAAATAATAAACCATGAGAATGTAGAGAATTAATAAGCGGACGGAAGATAAAAATTATTATCCATCCAGAAAATAAATAGAGAAAAATACTTATTTTAGGATATTTACCCAAAGTGACTATTTCAAAAAAAATTCCAATAATAGCCAAGCCCCATATTAGAGATAAAAATATATTTCCCAAAGTTCCACCTATGCTAAGTAACAAATATGGAGTATATGTTCCTGCTATCAGGAGATAGATTGTACTATGGTCAAGTTTTTGAAAAAAAGTAGCATACTTTGAAAAAGTCAGGCTATGACATAAAGTTGAACTTAAAAAAAGTAAAATCATACTTATACCATAAACTACATATGCTGTAATTGCCTTATTGGAACTTAAAAAAATTCCTTTTTTTATCAAAAAAATGATTGCAATAATACTAAAAATAACTCCTAAACCATGGGTTATGGCATTAAAAATTTCTATTACAATGGAAGAAGTTTTTATATTTGACATTTAATTACCTCCTAGATATCAAGTATATCATTGATTTCATCAAAGAAATTTTCAGTAGTTATGATTATAATTCTGTCCCCCTCTTTTATGACATCATTTCCACTAGGGAAAATAGGAACATTATTTCTAATAATATAAGCAATTAGAAGATTTTTTTTGATTTTTAAATCTTTTAGAGGAATATCATTGACCTTACTGTGAGAACTTACTAAGAATTCAATAGCTTCTACCCGGTTATTTTCGAGCCTATATAAATTTTCAATTTTATCTCCTTTACTTGCAAAGGAACGGACAACACGAATAATATTATCGGCTATAAGCTTTTTAGGAGTAACAATAGATTGAAAATTACTTTCATTGAAAATATCTAAAAAAGAAAGTTTATTAACTTTTGTTACAATTTTTTGAATACCTATTTTTTTAGCATACATTGATATAAAAATATTAGTTTCATCCATACCAGTTATTGAAATACATGAATCATAATTTTTAAAATTTTCTTCCTTTAAAAGATCTTCATTACTTCCGTCACCATGTACAACAACTGCATCAGGAAATTCTTCACTTAATCTTATCGCCTTTTCTTCTTTTTGCTCTAAAATCTTTACTTTTATTTTTTGTTTTAAAAGTTCTTGTACTAGGTAATGGGAAATTATACCTCCACCTATAATAAAAGCAGAACTTATTTTTTTTGTAAATCTTCCAAGCGTATTATGAAATTTAACGATTTCTTTTTCAAGTCCAGTTATATATATTCTATCACCAGCCATTAAAATTGTATTTCCAGATGGAATAATAACCTCATCATTTCGTTTCATAATACAAACAAGTAAATTAGGAAAAAGCTTTTGCTTAAATTCTAGAATAGATACACCATCAAGAGATGAATTATCATCCAATAAAAATTCCACCAACTTTAATCTTCCATTTAAAAAAGTCTCGACATTTAAAGCTTCTGGGAAGTCAATATTTTGCATAATATATTTAGCGGCTTCATACTCAGGATTTATAACTAAGTCAATACCTAAAGAATCACTCATAAACTTTATTTGAGAAGAATATTCAGTACTTCTAACTCTGGCAATTGTAAATTTTGCACCTAATTTTTTAGCTATGACTGAAGAAATTATATTTATTTCATCTTTCTCTGTAACTGCAATAAAAATATCAGCTTTGGGAACACCAGCTTCAATTTGAACATCGTAACTAGTTCCATTTCCAACAAAACCCATAATATCATTATTTGAAATAATTTTATCTAATATCTTTGCATTTTGCTCTACTAAAATGATATCATTGCCTTCATTTGCTAAATCGTGGCATAATAATTCACCAACTTTACCAGCACCAATAATTACTATTTTCATTTAAAACTCCCGTTAATTATTTTTTTAATTTATAAATATAAGCTGTAAATTCTTCAAAATCCTTAGAAGAATTTATCATATAACCATAGTCTTCAATTTTAGGAAGATATAAAGGTTCTCTAGCTTCAGCAATTTTAACTGTATCTTTAATCCTTGATAAATAGATTTCATCAATCTCAAAATTATCCAAAAAATATTTATAAATGGAATGACCACCACAGATAAAAATAGTTTTATTTTGAGAACTAAGTTCTTCTATCAATTTTGGAACATTCATATTTCTATGTAAAACTATAACTTCTCTATTTTTTTTCATAAGTTCAATGGGGACAACATTAGCAGTACTTGCACCAAAAAGTAAAGTGTGTCCTAAGGTAATATTTTTAAAATAAAGCAGTTCTTCTTTTATATGCCAAAGCATACCATTGCCTTGAGGTTGTTTGTCACCTATTATGTTTTCGGGTCCTACACAAACTATCATTTTTAAATTTTTATTTAAAGCAACTTTAGACATTATATTGCCACCTCGTAATTAACTTTTTCTCCATATTTATAGTTTAAAATTTCAATATCATCCGGTTTAAATTCAAAGATATTTGTAAAATTATTTATTTTTAATACAGCAGGAGCAAAAGTTTCTGAGTTAACTTGCTTTATTAAAGCATCATAATGTCTATCATAGATATGCACATTGTGGATATTCCATATAATTTCCGCAGCCTCTAAGCCACACTCAAGAGCAACTAGTTTATGTAACACAGCATATTGAAAAACATTAGCAACAAGACCAAGAGCAACATCACAGCTTCTTTGTCTAACCTCTAGATATAGCTTACCATTAATAACAGACCATTGAGTCAAATGCACACATGGAGTTAAAGCCATTTGATTAAGTTCATCAGGAATCCATATTTCAGTCATAATTCTTCTGCTATTAGGATTATTTTTTAGCTCGTTAATAATGTAATGTAATTGAGATTTTTGTCCAAAAGTTTCTTTAGCAATTTGATAGCCATATGCTTTTCCAATTGTTCCATCCGCTTGCTTCCATTCATCCCAAAATTTACAACCAATTTTATTAAGTTCATCCACATTGTTAGATTGCATTATCCATATCCAATAAAGTTCTCTTATAGGAGCTTTATTAGGAGCAAATCTTGAAGTAATCAAATGAGCTTCTTCGCTTGAGTTATCAAGTCTAAATTGATAGCCTATATAACTTTTATAATGAGCAGGGCTGCCATCAACATATTTAGTTCTCACATTTCCTTTTGACCAAATACCTTTTTCAGCAATAGTATCGACAATTTCTTTATAAATAATATCAAATTTAGAATAATTTTTCATAATAAACTCCTTTTCTATATTTTTTTATATTATAGCATATTAAAATAATAAATTAAGAAAACCTAAAAAATGACTTTTTTATATCATTAACATTCAAATTATAAATAGTTATATATAAATAATAAATTTGTATTTTTTTATAACATATGTTATTTTAAAAGAGCATTTATTTTTAGAGGAGGGAATTATGAAGAAATACTTATTAATGTTTGGATTACTTTCTATAGGTGCATATGCAAACAATGGTAAAGTTATAGCAGAATTTCAGAGTTTAAATGGAAAAGCTGGAGAATATGTGTACAATAAACCAGGTGATGGTATGAAGATGAGTCAATTAGATTGGGATATAAAGAATATACCAATGCTAAAATTAGGTTACGCATATGAATATAAAAATTGGGAATTTTCAGTGACAGGAAGAAAAAATTTAGATAATAATTATAGAAGTGGAAAAATGAAAGATTATGACTGGATTCCAAGTGGAATGGATGAAGAAGATGCTCAAGAATTTTTAGTTGTGGGAAATTTTCCTGAGGAACAAAAGGAAGAAGTTGAAGCAAATAAAAAAGAAAATGAAAAAATAAAAGATAATGGAGATGGAACATATACTCTTTATTATGTACCAACTGAAAAAGATATAGGAAAATTATTTTCATACACAGAAAGTAAAAATTATGTTAAAAATATTGTTGGTTTAGACTTAACAGCTAAATATTATTTAAAAAGAAATGAAAAAATGGCATTTGCTCCATTATTTGGGATAAATTATGATAAATATGAATTTTATAGTATAGGTGCAAAAGGTTATGAGTATATTCCTGGAAGAGAAAAAAGTGCTCAAGAAAGCCCTAATGTAAAAACAATTACTTATAACCAAAAGTTTTTAAGTCCATATGTGGGAATTTATGCAAGTTATTCACCAAATTCTTTATGGGATATAGAATTTGGAATAAAAGGAAGTGCTTGGGGAAGAGCTAAAGCAATGGACAGACACCATTTAAGAGGGAAAACACAAACCGATGAGAAATATAAAAATATAAAATATTTATCATCAACATTAGCAGTAAAATATCATTGGAATGAATCTTTGACTTTAAAGTATGAAATGGAACTTACTGAATACTTTAAAAATAAGAAATCTACAGTAAAGAGTACAGTAGAAGAAGGAGATGTTACTACAATAAAAGGAAGTACAGGACTTTCTAATAGAACAATGACATCATCTTTAGGTTTTGAATATAAATTTTAATGAATAGCAGTTCAAGAAAAATTATAAAATATTAAAAGTGTTAGTATATGTAAAAAGGAGTATAAAACTTATTTAAGTTTTATACTCCTTTTTTAGAAATTATTCAGCTGTTATAACAACTTCTTCGTTAGATTCAGTATATTCTGTTGCAGTTTTTTCTGCTATTAAATCTTCAATATGTTCTTTAACTTCTGTTAAAGTTTCAAGATCCATATTATCAAAATTAGAACAAGAAGATGGTTTTATATTGATTCCTTGTTTTCTTAAAAAATCATCAACTTTGTTTTGATTTTTTTTGTAAAGATAAAAAGCAACTGCTGCTGCTCCAATTCCTACTGCTGCTCCAATTAAATGATCTTTTGTTATTCCATTTGTTAATGCCATATGAATACCTCCTAATAGTTTAAAATAATTTATAAAAAATTTAAAAACAAATTTTTATTAATGATTACTTAAAGTTACATAACGTTCATTAAATCCTAAGTAAGGAATATTTTTTCTAAAAAATATATTATGAACAAAGTCTGAAAAATTTTCAATGGTATGGTCATCTAAGATAGTTGCTGTGTATTGATAACCTTGAGAATTTTTACTTCTAAATACTTTCAGCATTTTAGCGGTTTGTTTAGGTACTGTTAGATGTCTACCGAAAGTAGTTAACCACATAATTAAAACCGTACTTAATTTAGTTTCAGTTATAAAAGATTTTAATAAATACAAAGCTGGTAAAATTTCAATATCAAACATACCTCTTCTTTTAACTTCGCCATAAGCGTGCTCAAGGACAGAGCCAACAGTCATTCCCATAGCAAAAACATCCAT
Organism: Fusobacterium gastrosuis; assembly: GCF_900095285.1. GTDB lineage: Bacteria > Fusobacteriota > Fusobacteriia > Fusobacteriales > Fusobacteriaceae > Fusobacterium > Fusobacterium gastrosuis. The sequence goes on from NZ_LT607734.1 coordinate 1,334,764, forward strand.
AGAGTTTTGTAGTTTGGTATCATTTGAATTAAAAATTTTATTTATTCCAGCAGCACCAATAGAAGCTAGTGCATAGAGTGAAACTGGAGAAATAGACTTATATTCATAGCCCTCAAGCAATCTGACAGGAACTAAACCGTTTTCTATTGAAAATGCAATCCCAACTCTATAAATAATTTCTTGCAATAGTATTTCGCTAGGTTCAAATTCTAATAATAAACTATAATTTCTTTTATTATACTTAAAGTACAAAGTAGATAGATTATTTTTAATAGTTTTATAGAAATTTTTTGGATCTTTCATAGGAAGTGAAAGTTTAATTCTAACTCTATTTGGTAATCTATGAACAACAGTAATAGATAATTTTTTCATTTCTTCTCCTTCCTATTTACTATTTAAGTCATATTTTAATAATTTTAATGAATTTCCAACAACAAATATAGTTGTTGAATTATGTAAAACAGATGCATAAATTGGTGGTAATATACCGGTTGCTCCTAAAACTAAGGCAAATGTATTAAGCCCTATTACCATTGCAAAGTTTTCCTTAATTGTCTTAACTGTTTTTTTAGACAGACCTATAACTCCAGGAACCAATAATGGATCATCTTGAGTAATTGTGATATCTGCAGCTTCCATTGCAATATCTGTACGAGTGCTTCCAAGAGCAACACCAACATTTGCATATGAAAGAGCAGGAGCATCATTGACACCATCTCCTATCATAATTACATTGGAACCAGTTGATTGAAATTTTAAAATATTTTTTGCTTTATCTTCAGGTAAAAGCTCAGACTCATATCTATCAAGCGACATTCTTGAAGCTATTGTTTCAGCTTGTTGCCTTAAATCACCAGTGAGTAAAACTATATCATCCACTCCATGATTTCTTAAACGATTTATAGCTTTCTTTATATTTTCTCTAGGTGGATCAGAAACACCTATAATACCAATAAGTTCTGAATCCTTTGAAACATATATTCCTATTTCTCCTCTCGATATTACACCTCTTTCAGTGTCATAACTCAAGTTTAAATTTATGTCATTTTCAAGCATAAATTTTTTGCTTCCGACTCTAATAAGTGACGCAGTTTTTCCTTTTCCAACCTTAGTTTCCACTCCACGACTGACTATTGTTTTTAATTTTCCATGTTTTGGAATTTCAAGCCCTCTATCTTTTATTTCATTCATAATAGCAATTGCAAGAGGATGAGAAGATTGTTCTTCAGCTGCTGCTGCAAGAGCTATCATTTCGTTTTCAGAAATATCACTGAAAACTTCAATACTTTGAACCTTAGGCTTACCTTCAGTTATTGTTCCTGTTTTATCAAATATTACAGTTTCAGCTTTAGCCAATTCTTCAATAAAGTTGCTTCCTTTGACCAAAACACCATTTTTAGCAGCTGTATTTATTGCAGCAGAGAATGCAACAGCTGTAGAAAGTCGTATTCCACATGAATAATCTATAACTAGCATACTCATGGCTTTTGGAATATTTTTTGTTGCAGTATATACTATACCAGCTAAAATAAAATTAAGTGGAATTAATTGTGCTGAAAATGTATCGGCATAATTCTGTATGTCAGCCTTATTAGAATTAGCATCTTCTACTAATTTTATAATTCTTGAAACAGTTCTATCATCACCAACTTTTTCTGCAAGTATGCTAATATTTCCATTTTTTATAATTGTTCCTGCAAAAACATTTTCACCGATTGCTTTTTTAACAGGCATATATTCACCAGTAATAGAAGATTGATCTATAAGGGCTTCACCCTTTAAAATTTTTCCATCAACACTAATTTTTTCTCCAGTTTGAACAACAATAATATCATTTTTTTGAATCTCTTCAATAGGAACTCTAATAACATTATCTTCAGAAATTTCTTTCCAAACAAAATTTTCACCAACACTTAACATATCTTTTATAGCACCACGAGTTTTTTCCATAGTGTAGACTGTTAAAAGTTCTGCAATTTCTTCTAACATCATAATAGTTAGGGCAGTTCCCTCTTTACCAAGTAAAATAGAACTTATTATTGCTGTTGAACTTAAAGTATCAGCATTAGGTCTTTTATTTTTTACCAAAGACATAAATCCATTTTTTATAACGGGCATAGCCAAACCAATTGTTGAAAGAGTGTTATAATTGAAAAATTTTCTTAAACCAGTTAAAGCAATAGAATTTTTCGATTTAAAAATATTGTATGCAAGCAAGCTTCCAGTAGCTACAATTTTTTGGATAATTTCTCTAGGAGATTCTTCTTGTAACTTTCTTTCAATTACATATTTTGAATTATTAAATTTCTTTTCATTGCTACAAATTTCAATGATATGTGCATTTAGAGTATTTTGCAATAGACTTATTAAATTCTGATCACTTAGTGAAATATCCTCAAAATATATAAGAATAGTTCCAGTAATTAAAGTTATTTCAGCAGTTTTTATATATTTTACTTGTAAAAGTTGTTTTTCTATTTCAACTTTTAAAGATTGAGAGATAAACTTTAAAGCTTTAGATTTTATACGAATCCGTCCTCTAAGTCTATGAATAATTTGGCAAGAAAGCAAATTTTGATTTTTTTGCATTCCTATACCTCCTTTTCTAATCTTTCTTTTAGCATTAAATAAAATTTTTTTATATTATCTTCTATTTGATTTACTGTCATACCTTGATAAATATGTTCATTATCTACAATGATTTTCCAGATTTTATTTAGCCAGTCAACAATATCTTTTTCAGCTAATTTTTCTTTATCATATTCTATTAAGATTTTACTAGTTAAGTAAGAATACTCAATTTTCTTTATTCCATCTTTTAATTTTAGTATTGCCGTTGTGTAGCATTCATATTTTTTCATTTGTTCGGGAACTTGATCAAGAGATGGAATAAAAAGTCTAATTCTTCCAGGAATACTATGTAAAATCTTTACTTTATTAAACATTAAATAAGTTTTTTTTAAAATATTTTTTAACATCGTACACATCCTTACTATTTATTAAAAAGATTATATGCCCACCAAACTAGAGTAGCTCCACTTGGTAAACTAGGAGTAGTTTTTAATTTTTTTATTCCATAAATTGCTAAAAGTAAAGCAATTAGAGATTTTGTATCTAATAACCCTTTAGTTTTATTATAAATTGTAATATCTGAAAAATTTAATAAATTATGAAAGTTCATTTTTATTCTTCCATTTCTTTTAGCAAAAATTTCCTTTTCTAAATCAGTAAGTTTTAATATTATTCCAAGCATAAGGTTACTATCAATCTGCGAATTGTCAAATTCAACTGTTAAACTTCCAAGACTAGAGATAATTTTATAGTTTTTTATAGCTTTTATTTTATTTAAATTATTTTTTAAATCAGATATTAATTCTGAATTATCTTTCAATTTAGATATTTCCATTCTTATTTTATTTCGAGAAAAATATTTTACTTCAAAAATTCCATAAATATTAGGAAGAAGATTATTATTTATCATAAGCAAACAGCTCCTGTCAAAATATATTTATACTTACAAAATATTTTAATTTTTATAGAATATTTTATAAAATTTTATTAGTTTTGATTATATACTTATTTGTATCAATATGCAAGATTTTTTTCTTTTTTTTGATTTGAATAAAAAAATAAAGGGTATATAATAACTATATGTTGTATGGTGATGAAAATTGGTATATAATAACAAAAATAATTTATAAATAAAAAACTATATATAAAATTATATTTGGAGGAAATATATGTACAAAATTGTAGAAAAAAAATGGTTAACACCAATAATTTGTTATATGGATATAGAAGCAAAAAATTTAGCGAACTCCTCTAATCCGGGGCAATTTTTAATAGTTAAAATCGATGAAAAAGGAGAGAGAATTCCTCTAACTATTTGTGATTATGATAAAGATAAGGGGACGGTTAGCATAGTATTTCAAGTTGTTGGTGAAAGTACAAAGAAAATGGGTGAACTTGAACTTGGGGAGTACTTTTCAGATGTTGTTGGACCACTTGGAGTAGCTAGCGAATTAATAGAATTGCCAGATGAAGAGCTAAAAAATAAAAAATATATATTCATAGCAGGAGGCGTTGGAACGGCTCCGATATATCCACAAGTAAAGTGGATGAAAGAAAGAGGCTATAAGGTTGATGTAATAATAGGAACAAGAAGTAAAGATACATTGATTTTGGAAAACGAAATGAAAAAAGTAGCAGAAAATTTATATGTTTGCACAGATGATGGAACTTATGGCTATAAGGGTTTAGTTACTGATATGTTAGAAAAATTAATAAAAGAGGGGAAAAATTATGACCATGCAGTAATTATAGGACCTATGATAATGATGAAATTTGCTTCAAAAAAATGTAGAGAATACGGCATTAAAAACACAGTGAGCTTAAATCCTTTGATGGTTGACGGAACTGGAATGTGCGGAGCATGTAGAGTATCTATTGGTGAAAGTATAAAATTCGCTTGTGTTGATGGACCAGAATTTGATGGAGATTTAGTGAATTTTGATGAAGCAATAAAAAGACAAAACATGTACAAAACAGAGGAAGGAAGAAACATTTTAGAAATAAAAGAAGGTGATACTCATCATAGCCCATTTTGCCAAAATCACGAAAGAGAAGAAAATAAAATTTTTGATAAAAGAAAAAGAACATCTGCCAGAGAACAAGAGGCAGATGTAAGAAATAAAAATTTTGAAGAAGTATGTTATGGTTATAATTTTGAAGAAGCTAGAGCAGAAGCTCTTCGGTGCTTAAATTGCAGAACACCATTCTGCGTAGAGGGATGTCCTGTTTCAATAAATATACCAGGCTTTATTGAAATGTTAAAAAATAACAATATATCGGAAGCTGGGAAAATAATTTCAAAATATTCAAATTTACCAGCTATTTGTGGAAGAGTTTGCCCACAAGAAACTCAATGTGAGGCAAAATGTATTTTAAATAGAGGGAAAAATCCACAACCTGTTTCTATTGGAAAATTAGAAAGATTTGTTGGAGATTGGATGATATCAAATAATCTAGAAATAGAAAAAGAAGCAGAGAATGGAATTAGGGTAGCAGTTATAGGAGGAGGACCAGCAGGACTTACGGCGGCTGGTGATCTTGCAAAAAAAGGGTATGATGTAACAATTTTTGAAGCATTACATGAGCTTGGAGGAGTACTTACTTATGGTATTCCTGAATTTAGATTACCTAAAGAAAAAATTGTCAATAAAGAGATAGAAAATCTATATAAACTGGGAGTAAAAGTAGAAACAAATGTAATTGTTGGTAGAACTTTTACTGTAGATGAACTTTTAGATGAAAAAGGTTTTTCAGCAGTGTTTATAGGAAGTGGGGCAGGTCTACCCAAATTTATGAATATTCCTGGTGAAAATTATAATGGAGTTATTTCAGCTAATGAATTTTTGACTAGGGTAAATTTAATGAGGGCAAATAAAAGTGATTACGCAACACCAATAAAAATTGGAAAAAGAGTTGTTGTTGTGGGTGGGGGAAATGTTGCAATGGACGCAGCAAGAACAGCTAAAAGATTAGGGGCAGAGGTAAATGTCGTATACAGAAGAGGAGAAGCAGAATTACCTGCTAGAAGGGAAGAAATAGAACATGCAAAGGAAGAGGGAATAAAGTTTAACTTTTTAGTTAATCCTACAGAAATTATAGGTGACGATAAGGCATGGGTAAAAGAAATAAAATGTATTAGAATGCAACTTGGAGAACCTGATGAAAGTGGAAGAGCAGCCTTTTCAAAAATTCCAGGAAGTGAATTCATTATGGAAGCAGAAACAGTAATTATGTCTTTAGGAACATCACCTAATCCATTAATAGCATCTACAACTAATAACTTAAAATTAAATAGGTGGAAAGGTATAGAAATAGATGAAAATACTGGGAAAACTTCAAGAGATGGAGTTTTTGCAGGAGGTGATGCTGTAACTGGTGCAGCAACAGTAATTTTAGCAATGGAAGCTGGTAAGAAAGCAGCAATAGAAATTGATAATTATTTGAAAAATAAAAAATAAATATAGATAAATGCAGTTTTAACTGCATTTATTTTTTAGAATAAAATTGATTTAAGTCATCGTAACTATTTAAAATATGCTTAAATAAAATATTAAAATATGTTATAATAAATAGTAATTTTTTGAATAAGTTAAGAATTTTAAATAAATTAAGGAGTGAAAATGAATAATAAAATTATTTTATACGGAATATTTTATGTTATTTTAACTTCTTTTTTTCTTTATATATTTAAAAATGAAAAAAAGATAGCTAAAAATTTTTCTAAATATACCGACAGTTTTTCAGATAATATAATAACCAAATTTAATGTAGAAAATGAAAAAGTACAAAGAACAATAAAAAAAGGAATAAGCTTAATTGAAAATATAATTGTAGCTTTAGTTTTAGTTGTGGTAATTCAAAGATTTTATATAGGAAATTTTGTTATTCCAACAGGTTCAATGATACCTACAATAGAGGTAGGAGATAGAATATTTGCAGACATGGTTTCGTATAAATTTAGATTGCCTAGAAGAGAAGAAATTATAGTATTTAAAGAACCGATAGAAAATAAAGTTTTATATACAAAAAGAGCTATGGGATTACCTGGAGAAAAAATAACAATAAAAAATAATAAATTATACATAAATGATAATGTTATTGAAAGTAGACAATATTCTAATTGGAGTATAGGGGATTCAGAATGGATAATTCCTAAAAAAGGGGATAAGCTTGAGATTATACCAACAGAAAAGTTTCCTATTATTTATAAATCCTTTAAAGAATTTGATTGGAATGTATACGAAGTTCAAAAGGATATGTATAAAGCAAGTGCTTTTGTAGGGATAGTTATGAAAGAATTAAAATTTGTAATAAATGGAAATGAAACCGGAATGATTTTAGATTTCATACATGACGATGAGATTCTAAAAAGATTAAATTCGGGAGAGAAAGTTGAAATAACTTTAAAAGATGATTATTTTGTTGCTTTAGGGGATAATACAGATAATAGCTCAGACTCTAGAATATGGGGATTTGTTGCAAGTAATAGAATTCGAGGAAGAGGACTTGTTAGATTCTGGCCTTTAAATAGAATAGGTATAGTTAAATGATAGTAAAGTTAAAGAAAGAGTATGTAGAAAGCTATGAAATATTGAAACAAATATTTGAACTTGAAAAAAAAATATTTTTAGAAAGTTTTTATTCTGAAGAAAGCCTGATAGAAATGTATAGTAATCCAGATATTTACAAAATCTATGTTTATTTGGAGGAAAAAGAAGTTTTAGCGTATCTGTTAGTTATGGACAGTATAGATTGCTACGAGATTTTAAAAATAGCTGTGGATAATAATTATAGAAGAATGGGTCATGCAAAATCTTTGCTTGAAGAAATAGTAATTAAAGAGAAAGTAAAAAAAGACATTTTTTTGGAAGTTAGAGAGAGTAATATAGCTGCAATAAATTTTTATAAGAAAAATAGATTTAATAAGATATCAATAAGAAAAAATTACTATAAAGATAATAATGAAAATGCAATTATAATGAAATTGGAGGTAATAAATGAATAACGAAATTTATTCAAACCCACTTTGTGAAAGGTATAGTTCAAAAGAAATGATGTATAATTTCTCACCGGATAAGAAATTTTCAACATGGAGAAAGTTATGGATAGCATTAGCTGAAGCTGAAAAAGAATTAGGGTTGGAGATTACTGATGAGCAAATCGAAGAAATGAAAAAAAATATTTTTAATATTGATTATGAGTTGGCAGCAAAAAAAGAAAAAGAATTTAGACATGATGTTATGGCACATGTACATACCTTTGGAACTCAAGTTCCGGTAGCTATGCCAATAATACATTTAGGAGCAACATCAGCTTATGTAGGAGATAATACAGATTTGATTCAAATAAAAGATGGGCTTCATATTGTTAAAACAAAATTGATAAACATAATGAATAATTTATCTAAATTTGCTTTAGAAAAAAAATCTATTCCTACTTTAGGATTTACACATTTTCAAGCTGCACAATTAACAACAGTTGGGAAAAGGGCAACTCTTTGGTTACAATCACTACTTCTTGATTTAGAGGAGTTAGAATTTAGAGAAAATACTTTGAGATTTAGAGGAGTAAAAGGAACAACAGGAACTCAAGCAAGTTTTAAAGATTTATTTAATGGAGATTTTGACAAAGTTGAAAAATTGGATGAAATAGTTTCTAAAAAAATGGGCTTTAATAAAAGATTTGCTGTAACTGGTCAAACTTATGATAGAAAAGTGGATTCAGAAATAATGAATTTACTTGCAAATATAGCACAATCAGCTCATAAATTTACAAATGATTTAAGACTTTTACAACACTTAAAAGAGATAGAAGAACCATTTGAAAAAAATCAAATAGGGTCATCAGCTATGGCATATAAGAGAAATCCGATGAGAAGTGAAAGAATATCTTCACTTGCAAAGTTTGTAATTTCTTTACAACAAAGTACAGCAATGACAGCCTCAACTCAATGGTTTGAAAGAACACTTGATGATTCAGCAAATAAAAGACTTGCATTGCCACAAGCTTTTTTAGCCATAGATGCAATTTTGATTATATGGAATAACATAATGGAAGGTTTAGTGGTTTATGAAAAAATAATTAATAAACATATCATGGCAGAATTACCATTTATGGCAACTGAGTATGTAATTATGGAATGTGTAAAAGCTGGTGGAGATAGACAAGAACTTCATGAAAGAATTAGAGTTCACTCAATGGAAGCATCTAAGCAAGTAAAAATTGAAGGAAAAGATAATGATTTAATTGATAGAATAATAGCAGATGACTATTTTAAACTTGATAAAGAAAAACTTTTATCATTATTAAATCCTAAAAATTTCACTGGATTTGCTTCAGAACAAACGGAGAAGTTTATAAATACAGAAATTAAGCCTATAATAGAAAAATACAAAGATTTATTGGGGATAGATTCTGATTTAAGAGTATAAAGGATAAAGTATGTTGAAAGAAAAAAATAGTGAAGATATTTATTTGGTTATATTAGTATTGTTAGGTTTATATTTATCATTAATTGAAAATATAATACCGAAACCTTTTCCTTGGATGAAAATAGGATTATCAAATGTTGCAATACTTATAGCTTTAGAAAAATTTAATTCAAAGATGGCTATACAAGCTTTAATATTAAGAGTATTTATTCAAGCTTTAATGCTTGGAACACTTTTTACACCCGGTTTTATCATCAGTATAAGTGCAGGTAGTATAAGCACAATATTTATGATTTTTCTTTATAAATTTAGAAAATATTTTTCACTTTTAAGTATAAGTTGTATTTCAGCATTTTTACATAATTTATTACAATTAATAGTTGTTTATATTTTACTATTTAGAAATATGCCTTTGAATAGCAAATCAATCATAGTTTTTATAGCAATATTTTTATTTATAGGAGTAATAACTGGATTAATTACTGGTATTATTGCAGAAAAACTAAATTTAAGAAAGGTTGCAAATTTTTTAAATAAAAAAAAACTTGACAATAACATGTAAATGTAATAGCATAACAACAATATTGATTTTAATGACCACTCGGTCAACTAAAATTAAAGGGAGTAGACTATGGGAAAAAAATATTTTGGAACTGATGGAATAAGAGGAGAAGCAAATAGAGAATTAACTGTTGATATAGCTCTAAGATTGGGCTATGCATTAGGTCATTATTTAAGGAAAGAAAAAAATCCAGATGAAAAAATAAGAGTTGTAATGGGCTGTGATACAAGAATCTCAGGTTATATGCTAAGATCTGCTTTGACTGCTGGTCTAAACTCAATGGGAGTCTATGTAAATTTCGTTGGAGTAATTCCAACTCCTGCAGTTGCTTATATAACAAAAGAAAAAAATGCAGATGCAGGTATAATGATTTCAGCATCTCATAATCCTGCTAAAGATAATGGATTAAAATTATTTAATTCAAATGGATATAAGTTTTCTGATGAAATAGAAGATGAAATAGAAAATTATATGGATAACATAGAGGATATAATTACCAATCCAAGAGCCGGAGATAAAGTTGGGAAATTTAAGTATGCTGAAGACGAATATTTCTTATATAGAGATCACTTGATAAAAACAGTAAAGGGAGATTTTAAAGGAATAAAAATAGTGTTAGATACAGCAAATGGATCTGCGTATAGAGCTGCTAAGGATGTTTTTCTTGAGTTAGGTGCCGAATTAGTTGTTATAAATGATGTACCTAATGGAAGAAATATAAATGTGAAATGCGGTTCAACCCATCCTGAAATTTTATCTAAAGTTGTAGTAGGGTATGAGGCTGATTTAGGGCTTGCCTATGATGGCGATGCAGATAGATTAATAGCAGTAGATAAATTTGGAAATGTTATTGATGGAGATAAAGTAATAGCTATATTAGCATTGGAATTAAAGAGAAAAGGTCTATTGAAAAATAATAAGGTAGTTACTACTGTTATGAGTAATATGGGCTTTCAAAAATTCTTAAATGATAATGGTATAGAATTGTTAAGAGCAAATGTTGGGGATAGATATGTACTTGAAAAAATGTTAAAAGAGGATGTAGCAATAGGTGGCGAACAATCAGGTCATATAATTTTATCTGAGTATGCAACAACAGGTGATGGAATTTTATCATCTTTAAAATTAGTTGAAGCTATAAGAGATTTAGGCAAAAATTTAGATACATTAGTAGCTGAAATAAAAGATTGGCCACAGTTTCTTATTAATGTAAAGGTGGATAACAAAAAGAAAGATACTTGGAATCAAAATAAAAATATAACAGATTTCATTTCTGAAATTGAAAGAAAATATATTGGAGAAATAAGAGTACTTGTTAGAAAGTCAGGAACTGAACCTCTTATAAGAGTTATGACAGAAGGGCAAGAAAAAATATTGGTGGAAAAAATTGCAAAAGATATTGCAAATCTTATTGAAAAAGAATTAGGTTAAAATTATGAAGTCAAATTCCTGGTTTGATAAAGATTTTTTTAGATATTTAGCTTTATTTAGCAATATAGGATTTACAATTTTTATTAATATATTTTTGAGCATAGTTATATATAAATATTTTGAAAAGTATTTTTTTAAAAGCTTTGTAATATTTTTTATTTTCCTTGCTTTAGGGATTTTTAATGCTTTTTATAGCATATATAAGAGCATAATGAACAAGAAATAACTATGGAGAAAATAGAATGGAAGATATCAAAAAACTTTTTAATAGAATGATTATTGTTACAATAATATTTCTCATTTATGGACTTGTTATTAGAAATAAGTATGTCCTAGTGGGTTTAGTCAGTGGTTGTATAATCTCAATCTTGAGTTTATATATGCTAAGTAAAGATGTAAAGAGTATAGCTTATACAAAAGATCAAAAAATTGCAAAAAGAATAGCATTAATTGGTTTTTTAAAGAGATATTTTTTATATATCATATATTTGGCAATAATTTTACATTTTTTAGATTTCAAATATTTTATTTCGGCTGTAATTGGATTATTTAATACAAGGTTTAATATTTATATTATAGCTTTAGAGAATAAAATAAAAAAATTTAAAAAATAGATTTATAAGGAGTTATGAAAGGAGGTATAAAGTGAGAATAGGGCCTATAGAGTTTACTACACCACCTTTGGTTTCAGGGCCAACAGTAGTTTTTAAAATTTTTGGTTTACCTGTGAGTATAACTGTCGTAACAACTTGGTTTATAATGTTGCTGTTTTTTATATTTTTTAGACAAGCAACTAAGAATCTAAAAATGAGACCAACAAAATTTCAAGCTTTTTTAGAAATTATTTATGAATTTTTGGAAAAGACAATAGAACAAATCTTAGGAGTTTGGAAAAATAAATATTATACATTTTTTGCAACACTATTTTTGTTTATTTTTGTTTCAAATATAATTACTTTTTTTCCAATCCCTTGGTTTTCATTTAAAGATGGAGTACTTACTATATATCCAGCCTTTAGATCACCAACAGCGGATTTGAATACAACAGTTGGGCTAGCATGTATAACCACAGTTATGTTTGTAGGAGCATCAATAAAATATAACGGAATAGTGGGATATTTGAAAGGCTTTGCCTCTCCAACACCGATAATGATACCAATGAATATAGTTGGAGAATTAGCAAAACCATTAAATATTTCTATGCGTCTATTTGGTAACATGTTTGCAGGTATGGTAATAATGGGACTTTTATACATGGCAGTTCCATGGGGAATCCCAGCACCATTACATTTATATTTTGATTTATTTGCAGGAGCAGTACAAAGTTTTGTATTCGTAACTCTTTCTATGGTTTATGTACAAGGAGCCATAGGAGATGCAGAATATATAGGTTAAATTAAAAATAAAAAATTATAAATAGGAGGAAATAATATGGATATGTTAACAGCAAAAACAATAGTATTAGCAGCATCAGCGGTTGGAGCAGGGCTTGCAATGATAGCAGGACTAGGACCAGGAATTGGAGAAGGATATGCAGCAGGGAAAGCAGTTGAAGCTGTTGCAAGACAACCAGAAGCTAAAGGGAATATAATTTCAACAATGATATTAGGGCAAGCAGTATCAGAATCTACTGGGATTTATTCGTTAGTAATTGCATTGATATTACTTTATGCAAATCCATTATTATCATCACTAGTAGGATAATAAAAAATATTTTATATCACTTTGAGAAAGGAGGTAAGAATATTGTCTAATACAATGCCAGTAATCTCAATAGATACTACATTTTTTTGGCAAATAATAAATTTTATAATTTTATTATTTATAATAAATAAGTATTTCAGACAGCCCATAGCTAAGCTGTTGAAAGAAAGAAAAGAAATGATAGAGAATGATATTGAAGAAGCTAAAATAAATAAATTAAATTCAAAAAGTTTATTAAAAGATGCAGAAAAAAAATTAGAGCTTTCAAGAAAAGAAGCTAATGAAATAATAAAAACAGCTGAAAGAAAAGCAGAAGAACAAAGTGAAACTATACTTCAAGGAGCTAGAGATAGTAGAGAAAAAATATTGAAAAATGCAGAGCTTGAAGTATTGAAAATGGAATACGATACAAAAGCAGAGCTTAATTCTCAAGTAAGAAAACTAGCAGCAGAATTGGCAGAGAGATTAATACAAGAAAAAATTGATAAGAATCAAGAAACTTCACTTATTGATGACTTTATAGCAGAGGTAGGGGAGGATAAATGATAGATATTCAAGTAGGAAGAAGATACTCAGAAGCTATCTATGAAATAGCTGAACAAAGAGGAGATGTAAAAGAAGTATATGAGATTCTAAATACAGTTATGGAATTATACATAAATGATGTGGAATTTAAAAATTTTTTGCTAAGTCCTCTAATAAGTACAGATGAAAAGTTAGATTTTTTGACAGAAGTATTTAAAGATGCAAGTAAAGAAAATTTAGAGATATTATATTATATTGTATTGAAAAATAGAATCATAAATATAAGAGGGATTGTTAAAGCATACTTAGAAATTTATTATAAGAAAAATAGTATTTTAGATGTTAAAGGAATCTTTACAAGAGAACTTAGTGAAGAGCAAAAAGAAAAACTAATTTCAAAATTATCTAAAAAAACAGGAAAACAAATTAATTTAGAAGTAGTGGTTGATAAAAGTATACTGGGTGGCGGAATTTTGAAAATAGGAGATACAGTAGTAGATGGATCTATTCGTAAAGACTTAAATAAATGGAAAGAAAATTAAAGGGTCTTTAAATTAGGAGGTGTAATAATTTGAAAATTAGACCAGAAGAAGTAAGTTCTATAATAAAAAAAGAAATAGAAAGCTATAAAAAAAGTTTAGAAATAAAAACTTCTGGGTCGGTTCTTGAAGTAGGAGACGGGATTGCAAGAATTTACGGTCTTAGCGATGTTATGTCTGGAGAACTTTTAGAATTTCCACATAATGTTATGGGAATGGCCCTAAACTTAGAAGAAAATAATGTTGGAGCAGTTATACTTGGAAATGCTTCTTTGATAAAAGAGGGAGATGAAGTAAAAGCAACCGGTAGGGTAGTATCAGTTCCAGCAGGTGATAAAATGCTAGGTAGAATTATTAACTCACTTGGTGAACCAATAGATGGAAAAGGGAATTTAGAATTTGATAAATATATGCCAATAGAAAGAAAAGCATCTGGAATTATATCAAGACAGCCAGTGTTTGAGCCTTTACAAACTGGTATAAAATCAATAGATGGAATGGTTCCTATTGGTAGAGGACAAAGAGAACTTATAATTGGAGATAGACAAACAGGGAAAACATCTATTGCAATAGATGCGATAATAAATCAAAAAGGAACAGGAGTAAAGTGTATTTATGTTGCTATAGGACAAAAAAGATCTACTGTAGCACAAATATATAAAAAACTGGAAGATTTAGGATGTATGGAATATACAATTATTGTCGCAGCAACTGCATCAGAATCAGCACCACTTCAATATATGGCACCTTATTCAGGAGTATCTATAGGAGAATACTTTATGGATAAAGGAGAGCATGTTCTTATAATTTATGATGATTTATCTAAACATGCTGTAGCTTATAGAGAAATGTCATTATTACTTAGAAGACCACCTGGTCGTGAAGCTTATCCAGGAGATGTATTCTATTTACATTCAAGATTACTTGAAAGAGCTGCAAAATTGTCTGATGAATTAGGTGGAGGATCTATAACTGCTTTGCCTATAATAGAAACACAAGCGGGAGATGTATCAGCATACATACCTACAAATGTTATTTCTATAACAGATGGACAAATATTTTTGGAATCTCAATTATTTAATTCTGGATTTAGACCTGCAATAAATGCAGGAATATCTGTATCAAGAGTTGGGGGAGCAGCTCAAATAAAAGCTATGAAGCAAGTTGCTTCAAAAGTAAAATTAGAGCTTGCACAATATTCAGAACTATTAACTTTTTCACAATTTGGTTCAGATTTAGATAAAGCAACTCTTGCTCAATTGGAAAGAGGACATAGAATAATGGAGATTTTAAAACAACCTCAATATAATCCGTATTCTGTTGAGGAACAAGTTGTTTCATTCTATATAGCAATAAATGGTTATTTAGAAGATATTGCCATAGATAAGGTTAAGAGATTTGAAAAAGAATTATTAACTGAGTTAAGAAATCAAACAGATATTTTAGAAGAAATAGCTAGTAAAAAGGCATTGGATAAAGAATTAGAAAATAGATTAGTTGAAGCTATTGAAAAATTCAAAAAAACTTTTTAATCAAGGAGTAGAATATGGCTGGAGCTAAAGAAATAAAAACGAGAATAAAAAGTATTCAGTCAACAAGACAAATAACTAAAGCAATGGAAATAGTATCAACAACTAAATTTAAAAAATTCTCTAAACTAGTTGCAGATTCTAGACCCTATGAAGATAGTATGAAAAGAATATTAGCTAATATTTCAGGAAGTGTAAAAAGTGAAAGACACCCTTTATTTGATGGAAGAGAAAAAGTAGAAAAAATTGCTATTATTGTAACTACATCTGATAGAGGACTGTGTGGAAGTTTTAATTCAGCTACTTTAAAAGAACTTGAGAAGTTAATGGCAGCTAATAAAGGTAAAAAAATAAATATTATTTCTTTAGGAAGAAAAAGTAGAGATTATTCTACTAAAAGAAATTATAGACTTAATGATGCCTATGTTAAGATTGAAGCTGATGAAATTGCTGATATTTCTAAAGATATATCTTCTAAAGTTGTTGAAAGATATGAAAAAAATGAATACGATGAAGTTTATATTATTTATAATAAATTTGTATCAGCTCTTAAGTATGATTTAATTTCTGAAAGAATTATACCTATGGAGAGAGTAAAAACAGATAAAAATGAGGACTATATATTTGAACCAGATACAGAGTCTATATTAGCTTCATTTTTACCAAGATATTTGAATGTTCAAATTTATCAAGCAATATTGCATAATGCAGCAAGTGAACATTCAGCTAGAAAAAATGCAATGAACAATGCTACGGAAAATGCAGATGAAATGTTGCAAGCATTGAGTTTGAAATATAATAGAAATAGACAATCAGCTATTACTCAAGAAATAACAGAAATAGTTGGTGGAGCTTCGGCTCTATAAAAAAATTTTAAAATTTATTTTTTGGAGATAATCTAAAAAGGAGGCAATATTAGTGAATAAAGGAACTATAACGCAAATTATATCTGCTGTTGTGGATGTAGCTTTTAAAGATGAATTGCCTAAAATATATAATGCTTTAAAAGTAAAGATTGGAGATAGAGATTTAGTTCTTGAAGTGGAACAACATTTAGGAAATAATGTTGTAAGAACGGTAGCTATGGATTCAACTGATGGACTTAGAAGAGGAATGGAAGTAATAGATACAGGAAAACCTATTACAGTTCCGGTGGGAAAAGAAGTGTTAGGAAGAATATTAAATGTTTTAGGAGAGCCGGTTGATAATGGAGAACCTATAAAAGCAGAAAACTATTTACCTATACATAGAGAAGCCCCAAAATTTGAAGACCTTCATACAGAAACAGAGATATTTGAAACAGGAATAAAGGTAATAGATTTACTTGCTCCATATATAAAAGGAGGAAAAATAGGACTTTTCGGTGGAGCTGGAGTTGGGAAGACAGTTCTTATAATGGAACTTATAAACAATATAGCAAAAGGACATGGAGGAATTTCCGTTTTTGCTGGAGTTGGAGAAAGAACAAGAGAAGGAAGAGATTTATATAATGAAATGACAGAGTCAGGAGTTTTGTCTAAAACTTCACTTGTCTATGGGCAAATGAATGAGCCACCTGGAGCAAGACTTAGAGTTGCATTAACAGGTTTAACTGTTGCTGAAAACTTTAGAGATAAGGAAGGACAAGATGTACTTTTATTTATAGATAATATATTTAGATTTACTCAAGCTGGATCGGAAGTATCAGCTTTACTTGGAAGAATACCGTCTGCCGTTGGATATCAACCTAACTTGGCAACTGAAATGGGAACATTACAAGAAAGAATAACTTCTACAAAATCTGGATCTATAACTTCAGTTCAAGCTGTTTATGTACCAGCGGATGACTTAACAGACCCTGCACCAGCAACAACATTCTCACACTTAGATGCGACAACAGTTCTTTCAAGAAATATAGCATCACTAGGAATTTATCCAGCTGTTGATCCGCTAGATTCAACATCTAAAGCATTATCTGAGGATATAGTTGGAAGAGAACATTATCAAGTAGCTAGAAATGTACAAGAAGTTTTACAAAGATATAAAGAACTTCAAGATATAATAGCTATTTTAGGTATGGATGAATTGTCAGATGAAGATAAATTAATAGTTGCAAGAGCAAGAAAAATTGAAAGATTTTTCTCACAACCTTTCTCTGTTGCAGAGCAATTTACAGGAATGGAAGGAAAATATGTTCCTGTTAAAGAAACCATAAGAGGGTTTAGAGAAATTTTAGAAGGAAAGCACGATAACATTCCAGAACAAGCATTTTTATATGTTGGAACAATAGAAGAGGCAGTTGCAAAAGCAGAACAATTAGCAAAATAAGAATAAAAGCTTCTTTAAAAAGATATCATTTAACAAATGATAAAAGGAGGTAATTTATGGCAACTTTTAAGGTAAAAGTAGTTACTCATACTAAGAAAGTTGTTGAGCACGAAGCAGATTATGTAAAAGTGAGAACAACCGAAGGAGAACTAGGAATTTTAGCTAATCATGCTCCATTAGTAGCAGAGTTAGAAATGGGAATAATGGAAATAGATTATGATCAAAAAGCAAAAAAAGATGTTTACTTTTTAACAGGGGGATTTTTAGAAATCTCTAATAATGAAGCTGTAATAATTGCTGATGATATTAATAATGTTAATGAGATTGATGTTGAAGAAGAAGATAATGAAATCAGAAGATTAAATCAACTTTTAAGTGAAGAAGTTGAAAATGTAAAAATCTTAGAGAGAAAAATTCAAGAAAGTACAATGAAAATTGAAATGAGAAAAATGTTTAATAAATAATAGAAATTACAGTTTTATTTACCACCGGTTAAATACTATCAGTGTTAATAGCATTTTGTTAGGTTTCAGAAGAAAATGTTATTAACACTTTTTTAGATTTAAGGAGATTAATTAAAATGAAAAAATTTATAATTGAAGATAATTTTTGGGATATTTTTCCTAAGGCTAAAATTGGAATAATAACTATTTATGGAATTGACAATAGAATAAAAGAAACTGAAAAGTATAAAAGTTTATTATTAGAATCTCAACAAAAAGCTATGACTTATTTAACAGCAATGGAATTCAGTTCTAATTCAGTTATAAAAGTTTGGAGGGAAGCTTTTCAGAAATTCAAAACAAAAAAAGGAGTAAGAGCCTCAATAGAAGCTCTTTTAAAAAGAGTTCATAAGGGAGATAACATTTCTTGTATTAACCCGCTTGTAGATATTTATAATTCTATTTCGCTTAAATATGCTATGCCTTGTGGTGGAGAAGATATCGATAGTTTTGTCGGAGATGTAAGGCTAACTAAAGCTAAAGGAAATGAAAGTTTTATAACTTTAGGTAGCAATGAATCAGAGCCCCCATTTGAAGGTGAAATTGTTTATAAAGATGATGCTGGAGCAATCTGTAGATGTTGGAATTGGCGAGAATCTGTTAGAACAATGTTAACAGAAAATACTCAAAATGCCTTTTTATGTATAGAATTAATTGATGAAAGCAGAGATGAAGAATTTAAGGCAGCCCTAGATGAACTGGCTAACTTAGTACAAAAAAATTTAGGTGGAGAATTTAAAATATCTGTTTTAGATATAAATAATAAAGAAATTATCTTCTGATAAAGCTAAAGAGAGGAGTTTATTATGTTTAGAGAAATGAGAAGAAAAGATAGAAAATTAGAACTTGATGAAGTGAAAAAAATTTTATTAGAAAATACTTATGGTGTTCTTTCTCTAATAAATGCAGACAATGGCTATCCATATGGAGTACCTATAAGTTATTCTTATTTGGATAATGAAATTTATATACATAGTGCTTTACAAGGATTAAAAGTGGATAGTATAAAACAAGATAATCGAGTTTGTTTTACTGTCATAGGAAACACTGAAGTGCTACCTGATAAGTTTTCTACCAACTATGAAAGTGCAATAATTTTTGGAAAAATTATAGAGTTGACAGAAGAAGATAAAACTAAAGCTCTTTTTGAATTAATAAAAAAATACTCAGCTAATTTTTTAGCGGAAGGAAAAGAATATATTGAACGAGCTGGGAGAGCGACAAAAGTTTATAAAATTGAAATAGAACATATGAGTGGAAAAGCGAGAAGATAGAAATGGAAATACATTGTTCTAATAAGATTAAATAGATAAATTTAATTATGAGAGTATAAAAAAGGCACTGACTCTGTCAGTGTCTTTTAATGTAACTTATAATTTATTTTTACCATATGAATATGATCTTCCCATACACCATTTATATTCAAATAATATTTTGAAATTCCTTCATTTACAAAGCTACATTTCTCTAAAACTCTAAGAGAGGCTTTATTTTTTGGCATAACATTTCCTTCAATACGGTGAAGTTTTAGATTATTGAAAGCAAAATCTATAATTAAATTAGTAGCAGAAGTCATTATTCCTTTATTAATATAATCTTTATCTAATTTATATCCTAAAAAACAAGAAAGAAAAGCACCATATACTATTTCATTAATACCGATAAGACCAATAATTTTATTTGTATCACTTAAATCTCTTATATAAAAACGATATGACTTTTTATCATCCCAAGCTTTAGCTTCTTTTTTTAAAAGTTCTTTTTGGAATTCCAAAGTAAAAAAAATATCTTCTCTTTTTGGCTCGAAACTTTCAAGAAAATTTTTGTTTCTCAAATAATAATCTAAAACTTGCTCAGCTAAATTTTCATTTGCTGGAATAAGTTCAATTATATCATTTTTTATCATTTTAACCTATACTATATTTAAAGAAAATTACAAAAAAGTAATATAGTCACATATAAAAAGAGGCATATTAGCTTATAATATAATAAATAATATATTTTCAAGGAGAATAAACAATGAAAAAATATGATGTGATAGTGATAGGAACAGGGGCTGGAAACATAGTTACAGATGCAGCTTTGGATTCTGGACTAAAAGTTGCACAAATAGAAAAAGGAAAATTTGGGGGAACTTGTTTAACAAGGGGATGTATACCTACTAAGGTTATGGTGACAGTTGCAGATTTTATAAGAGAGAATGAGAAAGTAAAAGAAATTGGAATAGAAACGGAAAAAGTAAGAGTTAATTGGGATACTATAACAGAAAGAGTATGGTCAAAAATTGATGAAAGTAAAGAGATTTTAGAAGAATATAAAAGAGAGGAAAATCTTGATGTTTATGAAGGTACAGGATTTTTTATAAAAGATAAAGTTTTACAAGTTAGATACAATAAAGGTGGACTTAGTGAGGAAATAACCGCAGATAAAATTATAATAGCTGCTGGAGCGAGAAGTAGAAGAATAGATAATATAGAGGGTACAAAAGAAGTTGGGTATATAACAAGTGAAGATTTTTTTGGAGAAAAATTTCCTAAAAAGCCATATAAAAGCTTAATTATTATTGGTGGTGGGGCTATTGGAACTGAGTTTGCTCACTTTTTTTCAAGTTTAGGAACAAAAGTAACATTGGTTCAATCAAGAGATAGATTAATACCAAGATCGGATAGAGCAGTATCAGAACAATTGGGGAAAATGTTTTCTAAATTTGGGGTAGATTTAAGATTTAATTCAGAGCTTAAGAAAGTTAGTTTAAAAAATAGTAAAAAATCTTTAATAATAAAAAATAAATTAAGTGGTATAGAAGAAGAAATTGAAGCAGAAGAAATATTAGTTGCAGCAGGAGTTATTCCTAATAGTGATTTATTAGAGCTTGCTAATACGAATATAGCTTTGGATACTTCAGGTTGGATAAGAACAAATGAATTTTTAGAAACAAGTGTAGATGGAGTTTATGCGATAGGGGACATAAATGGACATGGGCAATTAAGACATAAAGCAAATTATGAAGCAGATATAATAGTAAATAATTTGTTTCCAGCAGCTTTACCTCCTGGCCAAGTTGAAGAGGGAAAAGAACCTGATAGAAGATTTGCTAGATTCGATATTATTCCAGCAGTAATTTATACTTATCCACAGGTAGCTCAAGTTGGATTAACAGAAGAAGAAGCGAGAAAAAAAGCAGAAGAAAAAAATTGGGATATAAAAGTAGGATACAATTATTATTCTAGCACAGCTAAAGGGTATGCTTTGGGTTATAATGAAGATGAAATTGATGATGGCTTCATAAAAGTAATAATAGATGTGAGATCAAAAAAAATATTAGGAGCACATATAATAGGAAAAGAAGCCAGTTTACTTATACAACCATATGCTACGATGTTAACAAGTGGAGAAATAGAACATGTTATTTTTGAACCAGAAATTGGTACTGAATTAACAATGAGAATGAGAACAAAAAAATATAGCAGATATTTAGATCCACAAAAAGTAACAAGTATTACAGAAAGTATAACAGCACATCCGGCTTTGACAGAAGTTGCTATGTGGACACAATATTTTGTACCAATGAAATAGTATAAAAATTAGGAGGGAAATGTATGAAATTTCATTTTATTCACGAAAATTTTAATGTTTTAGATTTAGAAAAAAGTATAAAGTTTTATGAAGAGGCACTTGGATTAAAGGTGGCGAGAGAGAAATTTGCACAAGATGGAAGTTATAAAATAGTTTATTTGGAAGATGGGATAACAAATTTCCAATTAGAGCTTACATGGCTTGCAGACAGAACAGAGAAATATGATTTAGGTGACGAAGAATTTCATTTAGCATTTAGAGTTGATGATTATGATGCAGCCTTTAAAAAACACAGTGAAATGGGATGTGTAGTTTATGTAAACGAAAAAATGGGTATATATTTTATAACAGATCCTGATGGCTATTGGTTAGAAATTGTTCCAGTTAGAAATTAAAAATTAGCACAAATTAAATAAAAATCCCTTTAATCTTTAAAAGAATAAAGGGATTTTTTTATCGTTTTTTCCAATTTTTATTCAAATACTCAATGTTATACTTTCTTAAAATTGCTAAATATTTAAAGAATTTATTAAAAATTTGGAAGAAGGTAGAAACTAAAAATATTCCTACGCTGAGTGCAACAGTTATAGATAATGTTTCCATGCCTTTAGCACGAGCAGCTAAAAATTCATTGCTTACTATATAGTACATAGTATAATAAATACCGCCACCTGGTACTAAAGGTATAAGCCCAGGGATTAGAGTTGTTGTAACAGGGGTTTCCAATTCTTTTGCAACAAGTTCAGAAAAAATAGTTATAGCAATAGCAGCTATAAAAAATGAAGCTGTTTTTGAATACTTAGCTTGTTCGGCAACAAGTAAGGCATACCAACCTAATGCACCACAAACAGAACTAAAAAAAATTTTTTGACCTCTCAAATTAAAAATGATGGCAAAAAAGAAAGTTGCAAAAAAAGCATAAACTATTTCTATGTGATTCATAAAAACTCCTTTTAATATGCAATAGCCAGTCCAAAACCAGTTCCAATAGCTAAAGCTCCCCCAATAAGAAAAGCTT
This sequence comes from Fusobacterium gastrosuis, assembly GCF_900095285.1. Lineage (GTDB taxonomy): Bacteria > Fusobacteriota > Fusobacteriia > Fusobacteriales > Fusobacteriaceae > Fusobacterium > Fusobacterium gastrosuis. Next base: position 1,357,460 of record NZ_LT607734.1, read on the forward strand.
CAACCATTCTTGAATTTCCAGCAATAAAATCTCCATTAATTAAATCTCTTATGGCATTTGTAAGAGCAAGCCCAGGAACTAAAAGCATAAGTATAGCAATAGTAGAATATGAAGCATTTTCTATGATATTGATTTTCTTAACAAAAGCAGCAAAAATAGTAACAATAAATCCACCTAAAGTGTTTATAAAAAAATTATTTACCTTAATTTTACTTGCAAATCTCATCATGTAAAAAATAAATGCTCCACCAAAACCTGCAACAATAGCATCTAAAAAACTTCCTTTAAACAGTAAAGCGAAGAAAGCTGCAGCAAAAAAATATGATATCAAAATTATATAACTTCTATATATAGATTCAGATTGGATTTTTTTTATTTCAGATTCTAAAGCTTCCAAATCATAATTTTCTATATTTAAGACAATTGTATGTATTTTATCAATTTTATTTAGGTTATTGGAAAGATTATAGACCCTATTCAATTCAGTAACAATTTCTCCATTTTGTTTTTTTGCAGATGTAAGAACACAAGTAGTTGTGACAAAAGATTCAGAGCGTAATCCAAATCTTTGACAAACTTTTGAAATTGATTGCTCAACTCTATGGGTTTCAGCTCCACTCATAAGGAGAACTTTACCAAGGAAATTAGCTGTGCTTATAATTCTCATAACATGCTTATCATGATTCATAAAATATCTCCTAAAATATATTATTTAAACATTTTTAAAACTTCTTCTGTATATTCTCCATTATCCTTATTGATAACAAGCGGTGGTAAAATATTTAAGCCACTTTTTCCATTTTTTATCGCTTCAATTAAAACAATTTTTGCATTTTTTTTGGCAGTTGTATAGCAAAGCCTTATATTTTTGGCTTCTAAATTATAATTTCTTAAAACATTTAAAATATCTCCCAATCTATCAGCTCTATGAACTAAATAAAAATATCCTCTATCTTTTAATAAATCAAAAGCAATTTTTACTACTTCTTCAAGAGTAATTGCTATCTCATGTCTAGCAATAGTCAGTTGATCAAGGTTGTTTAAAAGTGTTTCGTTTCCGGTAAATTTAAAAAAAGGTGGGTTAGATACCACTATATCAAAGCTGCCATATCTGAAATGTGATAAATAGTTTTTCATATCATCATATATCAAATATATTTGCTCATTTAAATCATTAATGTTAACATTTCTTGAAGCTAAATCATATGAAACTTTTTGAATTTCTATTCCATAGATAGATGCAGATGTTTTTTTTGATAAAAAGAGTGGAATAGCAGCATTTCCTGTTCCTAAATCTAAAATTTTTTTAGTATTTTTAGATATATTTATAAATTCAGAAATTAAAAGAGAATCAATTGAAAAATTAAAATAATCAGCTCTTTGAATAATTTTTAAATTTTTATTTAACAGGGGAATAATGCTTTCTAAATTTTTTTCCATATTTTTACACTCTCCTTTAACTAGAGTATTATATCATAGTGTATAAAAAAAATAAATAAAGGCAAGTAAATAAATATAATTCAAAAAAAGAACAAAATGTGCTTTTAAATTTTGAAAAATAAAAAAATAACATAAGGGTCTTGACATAAGTATCAACCATTGGTAAAATGAATTAAAAAGTTTTATTTAATAAATCCATAAGGAGGAAAATGATGGAATTTAATGTACCTAAAACACATGAACTTTTTAGACAAATGATTAGAGAGTTTGTTGAAAAAGAAGTAAAACCTATCGCTGCGGAGGTAGATGAAGAAGAAAGATTTCCTGTTGAAACAGTAGAAAAAATGTCTAAAATAGGAATAATGGGAATCCCTATACCTAAACAATATGGTGGTGCAGGTGGAGACTACTTAATGTACGCAATGGCTGTTGAAGAATTATCAAGAGCTTGTGGAACTACAGGGGTTATAGTTTCTGCTCACACATCTTTAGGAACTTGGCCAATCTTAAAGTTTGGAACTGAAAAACAAAAACAAAAATACTTACCTAAAATGGCAAGTGGAGAATGGATAGGAGCTTTTGGATTAACTGAACCAAATGCTGGTACAGATGCTGCTGGGCAACAAACAATGGCAGTTCAAGATCCTGAAACAGGTGAATGGATTTTAAATGGATCTAAAATATTCATAACAAATGCTGGTTATGCTCATGTATATGTAGTATTCGCTATGACAGATAAATCTAAAGGATTAAAAGGAATATCAGCTTTTATAGTTGAAGCTAATACACCTGGTTTCTCAATTGGAAAAAAAGAAAAGAAATTAGGAATAAAAGGATCTGCAACTTGTGAATTGATATTTGAAAATTGTAGAATTCCTAAAGAAAACCTATTAGGAGAAAAAGGAAAAGGATTCAAAATAGCTATGATGACTCTTGATGGAGGAAGAATAGGAATTGCATCTCAAGCATTAGGAATAGCTCAAGGTGCTTTAGATGAAACTATTAGCTATGTAAAAGAAAGAAAACAATTTGGAAGAAGTATAGCTCAATTCCAAAATACTCAATTCCAAATAGCAAATTTAGATGTAAAAGTAGAAGCATCAAGACTTCTTGTTTATAAAGCAGCATTTAGAGAAACTAATGGGTTACCTTATTCATTAGATGCAGCTAGAGCTAAACTATTTGCAGCTGAAACAGCTATGGAAGTAACAACTAAAGCTGTTCAATTATTTGGAGGATATGGATATACAAGAGAATATCCTGTTGAAAGAATGATGAGAGATGCGAAAATAACTGAAATTTATGAAGGAACTTCAGAAGTTCAAAGAATGGTAATCGCAGCTAACATAATAAAATAATTAATGAGGTGGAGGAATAAAATGAGAATAGTAGTTTGTATAAAACAAGTTCCAGATACAACTGAAGTAAAAATCGATCCAGTAAAAGGAACAATTATCAGAGATGGAGTTCCTAGTATCATGAACCCAGATGATAAGGGTGGACTAGAAGAAGCACTAAAACTTAAAGATTTATATGGAGCAGAAGTAATCGTTATAACTATGGGACCACCTCAAGCAGAAGCTATATTAAGAGAAGCTTATGCAATGGGTGCTGATAGAGCAATACTTATAACAGATAGAAAATTTGGAGGAGCTGATACATTAGCTACTTCTAATACAATAGCTGCTGCAATTAGAAAAATAGAAAATGTTGATTTAATTGTTGCTGGAAGACAAGCAATTGATGGAGATACTGCACAAGTTGGACCACAAATAGCAGAACATTTAGGATTACCTCAAGTATCTTATGTAAAAGAAATGGAATACAATGCAGATACTAAATCTTTTAAAATAAAAAGAGCAACTGAAGAAGGATACTATTTATTAGAACTTCCTACTCCAGGATTAGTAACAGTTCTTGCAGAAGCTAACCAACCAAGATATATGAATGTAGGAGCAATAGTTGAAGTATTTGATAGACCAATTGAAACTTGGACATCTGCAGATATAGAAATAGATCCTGCAAAAATAGGATTAGCTGGATCACCTACAAAAGTAAATAAATCATTTACAAAAGGGGTAAAAGAACCTGGTGTATTACATGAAGTAGATGCAAAAGAAGCGGCTGAAATCATATTAGAAAAATTAAAAGAAAAATTTATAATCTAATCTAAGACAAAGGAGATAATAATATGAATTTAAATGATTATAAAGGAATCCTAGTGTATGCTGAACAAAGAGAAGGTGTACTACAAAATGTAGGATTAGAATTATTAGGAAAAGCAACAGAATTAGCACATGATATAAACAAACAATTATATTTAAAAGAAGCAGGAGATGAATTAGCAGATTTTGCTGGTGCTCAAGCTTCAACAATAAAAACTATTGATGCAGTTTCTGCAACACTTGAAGAAGATGAAGAATTAACTGCTAAAATTGCTGAAGTAGCAGCAAATCATCCAGATGCAGCTAAAGTAACTGCTGTTTTAATAGGACATGATATAAAAGGATTGGCTCAAGAATTAGTAGAATACGGAGCAGATAAAGTTATAGTTGTAGATAGACCAGAATTAAAATTATTTGATACAGAAGCATATACTCAAGTTTTAAAAGCAGTAGTAGATGCTGAAAAACCTGAAATAGCTTTATTTGGAGCTACAACATTAGGAAGAGATTTAGCACCAAGAGTATCTTCTAGAGTAAATACTGGATTAACTGCAGACTGTACAAAACTAGAATTATTAAAAGATAAGGAAAGACAACTTGGAATGACAAGACCTGCTTTCGGTGGAAACTTAATGGCTACAATAGTATGTCCAGATCACAGACCACAAATGGCAACTGTTAGACCAGGAGTTATGAAAAAAATAGCTAGAGTTGAAGGAAGAAAAGGAGAAATAGTTGACTTTACTGTAACTTTAGATACTTCTAAATTAAAAGTAAAAGTTTTAGATGTAGTTAAAGAAGGTGGAAATAAAGTTGATATTTCTGAAGCTAAAATACTTGTATCTGGAGGAAGAGGAGTTGGAAGTAAACATAACTTTGCACTTTTAGATGAATTAGCAGCAGAATTAGGTGGTATTGTTTCTGCATCAAGAGCACAAGTAGACGCTGGAAATATGCCTCATGATAGACAAGTAGGACAAACTGGTAAGACAGTTAGACCAGAAGTTTACTTCGCACTTGGAATTTCTGGAGCTATTCAACACGTTGCAGGGATGGAAGAATCAGAATTTATTATAGCTATAAATAAAGATAGATTTGCACCTATATTCTCAGTTGCGGATTTAGGAATAGTTGGAGATTTACATAAAGTTCTTCCAATATTAACTGAAGAAATAAGAAAATATAAAGCAACTAAATAAAAAAATAAGAAGAGTTATCTTTTAAAGATAACTCTTTTTTTAGGTTTATAAACAGACAAGATTTGATAATAATTTTTTATGTTTTTGTAGAAAATTATCTTATATTTAAAAAATATTGTTTTCGGATTTGAGTTGGTAATTATAATTTGTAAATTTAATTTTTTTGGAAAAAGGGAAATTATTTAATAGTTACCCTTTTTTATTTTTAAAAGAAATTAAATTTAAACTTTTATATGACATTTAAGCATGCTAAGATTATTTTGACATAATAAAAAAGTTCATTATAGATATAAAAGTATAAGAAATAAATAAAATGATTGAAATAAGTATTATAAAGTAGTATATTATGTTTATAAAGCTTTTATTAAAATTTCATATATTTGTTATATCAAAAAACAAAAGGAGGAATTTTTTTATGGAACCAATGAGTATGTATTTAGGAGAATTTGTAGGGACAGCGTTGCTGTTATGGTTAGGAAATGGTATTAATATGACATGCAGTTTGAAACATAGTTATGGTAAAGGTGCAGGATGGGTAGCTACTTGTCTAGCTTGGGGATTTGCAGTAATGCTATCTGCTTATGCAGTAGGATGGGTAAGTGGAGCACATTTGAATCCAGCTTTAACTATCGGATTAGCTGTAGGAGGAGCATTCTCTTGGAGCTTAGTGCCAGGTTATATAGTGGCTCAAATAGCAGGAGGAGTTCTAGGAGCAACACTTGCTTACATTACTTATAAGGTTCAAATGGATGAAGAACCTGATGCTGGAACTAAATTAGGTGTTTTCTCAACTGGACCATCAATAAACGCTCCTATATGGAACCTTGTTACAGAAATGATGGGAACAATATTATTGGTTGTAGGAATTTTAGCCTTTGGAAAATCTGGTGTTGGAGCTGGATATGCACCGGTTGTTGTTGGACTATTAATTGCTTTAATAGGATTTGCAACAGGTGGAGCAACAGGATTTGCAATCAATCCAGCAAGAGATTTAGGTCCTAGAATAGCTCATGCGATTTTACCAATTAAAGGAAAAGGAGATTCAAATTGGGGATATGCTTGGATACCAATAGTTGGACCAATTATAGGTGCAGTAATAGGAGTTTTATTCTATAATGGATTTATAAATATGGTATCATAATAATTTAATATAAAAGGGCACAAACAAGAAATAATATCTAGTTGAGTGCCCTTAAGTGCATATAACATTTTAGTCAAAGATAGGAGGAATGAATATGAAGTATATTGTAGCACTAGACCAAGGAACAACAAGTTCAAGAGCTATTATTTTTGATGAAAATCAAACTATAATGGGAGTAGCACAAAAAGAATTTACTCAGATTTATCCTAAAGAAGGTTGGGTAGAACATGATCCGATGGAAATATGGGCTAGTCAAAGTGGAGTTTTAAGTGAAGTTATAGCAAGAACAGGAATATCACAACATGATATTATAGGTATAGGGATAACAAATCAAAGAGAAACAACTATCGTTTGGGAAAAAGCAACAGGAAAACCAGTTTATAATGCTATAGTTTGGCAATGTAGAAGAACTGCAAAAATTTGTGATGAATTAAAGGAAATAGAAGGATTTAATGAATATATAAGAGATAACACAGGACTTTTAATAGATGCATATTTTTCTGGAACAAAAATAAAATGGATTTTAGATAATGTTGAAGGTGCGAGAGAAAAGGCAGAAAGAGGAGAATTGTTATTCGGTACAGTTGATACATGGTTAATTTGGAAATTAACTAATGGGAAAGTACATGCTACAGACTATACAAATGCATCAAGAACAATGCTTTATAATATAAAAGAGTTGAAGTGGGATGAAAAAATCCTTAAGACTTTAAATATACCAAAATCAATGTTACCAGAAGTTAAAGATTCAAGTGCGACTTATGGATATGCTAATTTAGGTGGAAAAGGTGGACATAGAGTTCCAATAGCCGGAGTAGCTGGAGATCAACAAGCAGCACTATTTGGGCAAGCATGTTTTGAAGAAGGGGAGTCTAAAAATACTTATGGAACAGGTTGTTTTATGTTGATGAATACAGGTAAAAAATTTGTTAAAAGTAACAATGGGCTTATAACGACTATTGCAATAGGGTTAAATGGAGAAATTCAATATGCCTTAGAAGGTAGTATTTTCGTTGGCGGAGCAAGTGTTCAATGGTTAAGAGATGAATTAAAATTAGTAGAAAGTTCTAAAGACACAGAATATTTTGCAAGACAAGTAAAAGATAATGGTGGAGTTTATGTTGTCCCTGCTTTTGTTGGATTAGGAGCACCTTACTGGGATATGTATGCAAGAGGAGCCATATTTGGATTAACTCGTGGAGCAAATAAAAATCATATTATAAGAGCAACACTAGAATCAATTGCATACCAAACTAAAGATGTTTTGGATGCAATGCAAGAAGATTCTGGAATAAAACTATCAGGGCTTAAAGTAGATGGAGGAGCAGCTGCAAATAATTTCTTAATGGAATTCCAAGCAGATATACTTGGAACTAATGTAAGAAGACCGGTTGTTTTAGAAACAACTGCTTTAGGAGCAGCTTACTTAGCAGGATTAGAAGTAGGTTTCTGGGAAACTAAGGATGAAATAAAGAAAAAGTGGATTCTTGATAAAGAATTTGTTCCAGCTATGTCTGAAAATGATAGAAAAGTTAAATATGACGGATGGAAAAAAGCTGTTGAAAGAAGTATGAAATGGGAAGATGAAGAATAGAGTTTAATAATTAATGGGAAAAGGAGGGTCGTAGAGTATTTTTTATGTATTCTACGACTTTTTTTAAAATGAAAGGAGTAAAAATAATGAAAAAATTAATAAATGATAAAAATAATATTGTAGAAGAAGTAGTACAAGGAATGGTAAAAGCATTCCCAGAAAAATTGGATAGAGTAGAAAATGAAACAATAATAGTAAGAAAAAATAAGAAAGAAGGAAAGGTTGCACTAATAAGTGGAGGTGGAAGTGGACATGAACCAGCACATGCAGGATATGTTGGATATGGGATGTTAGATGCTGCAGTATGCGGAGAAATATTTACTTCTCCAGGAGCTGATAAGGTTTTAGCAGCTATTAAAGCTGTTGATTCGGGAGCTGGAGTTTTACTTATTATAAAAAATTATAGTGGAGATATAATGAATTTTGAAATGGCGGGAGAAATGGCTGCTATGGAAGGGATAGAAGTAAAGCAAGTTATAGTTAATGATGATATTGCAGTAGAAAATAGTACATACACAGTTGGAAGAAGAGGAATAGCTGGAACTGTTTTAGTCCACAAAATACTTGGAGCAGCGGCTGAAAAAGGCTATAGTTTAGATGAATTAGTAAATTTAGGAAATAAAGTTATAGGAAATTTAAAAACAATGGGAATGTCATTGAAACCTTGTACTGTATTTTCAACAGGAAAAGAAAGTTTTTCACTTGCTGATGATGAAGTTGAAATAGGATTAGGTATACATGGGGAACCCGGAACACACCGAGAAAAAATGTCTACTGCAAATGAATTTACTGAAAAATTATTTGAAAAAATTTGGAATGAAAGTGATGTAAAAGAGGGAGAAAAATTGGCAGTATTGGTTAATAGTCTTGGGGAAACAACACCAATTGAATTATTTATCGTAAATAATCATTTACATGATTTATTAAAAGAAAAGAAAGTAACAGTGGCAAAAACTTTTGTTGGAAATTATATGACATCATTGGATATGGGAGGTTTTTCTATAACTTTCTTAAAATTAGATGAAGAAATGGAAAAATTATTAAATGCAGAGCAAGATACAATAGCATTCTAAGCTTTTTATAAAAAATTAAGATAAAATAAGGGGAAGAAATGAAAAAATATTTAGAAATTTTAAATAAAATTGCAGATGAAATTAACAGAAATCAAGAAGAACTAACAGATTTGGATAGGGAAATTGGAGATGGAGATCATGGAGTAAACATAGATAGAGGATTTAGTGAAATAAAAAAAATATTACCTACTTTTGAAAATCTATCTACATCTGAAGTATTTTCAAAAATAGGAATGACACTTTTAACAAAAGTTGGTGGTGCATCAGGAGCAATTTATGGAACTGCTTTTATGAATGCAGGAATATATTTAAAAGGAAAAGAAAACATTACTGATGAAATTGTTGTTGAAGCTTTAAAATCAATGATAGATGGTATACAAAAGAGGGGAAAAGCTATTCAAGGTGAAAAAACTATGTTAGATACAATAATTCCTGTTTATGAGTTTTTAAATGGGGCTATTAATTCTGGAAAGACTTTAGAAGAAATAAAAAATGATGTTCTAGCAATTGCTAGAAATGCTATGGAATCAACAAAAGATATTATTGCAACAAAAGGAAGAGCTGCATATTTAGGTGAAAGAAGTAAGGGACATATAGATCCGGGAGCGATGTCTTCATATATAATGATAAAAGTAATTTGTGAAAATATATAAGGAGTAAAAGTTATGGTAGGTTTTGTAGTAGTTTCACATAGTAAAAAATTAGCTGAAGAAGTAATTTTTTTAGCTGAAGAGATGAAAAAAGAAGATTTTCCTTTGTTAAATGGAAGTGGGACTGAAGGAGATTTTTTAGGAAGTAATCCATTATTTATAAAAGAAGCAATAGAAAAAGCAAAAACTGAAAAAGGGGTCATTATTTTTGTAGATATAGGAAGCTCTGTATTAAATTCTCAATTGGCAATAGAATTTTTAGAAGCTGAAGGGATAGATATTTCAAATATAAAAATAGCAGATGCACCTTTAGTGGAAGGATTAATTGCAGCTGTGGCAATTAATGATAAAAAAAGTAGTGTTGTGGATATTTTAAATGAATTGGAGGAATTAAAAACCTTTTCTAAATTAGTTTATTAATAGAAAATATTATAGGGAAGTTTTAAAGAATCTCTTTTTAAAAATATTTGAAAAGAGATTTTTTTAGTTATATTTTTATAGAAATTTAAAATTATTTTTGAAAAAATGTTATAATATATAATTAAAGAAATTTTGGAGAAAATAATTAAGGGGAAAGAAATGTTTAGCTTAGATTATATGAAGGATAAGGAAGTTATAAAAGAAGTTTTAAAAATATCTATACCGGCAGTAATAGATGTATTGGCACAAACTTTACTAGTTGCTTTTGATATGATGATGGTAGGAAGTTTGGGTGCGGCGGCAATAAGCTCAGTTGGAATAGGAAGTGCAGCTTTCAATGCTATTTTACCAGCAGTAATGGCTGTTGGAATAGGTGCGGCAGCACTTATTAGTAGAGCTTTTGGTGCTGAGAACAAAGAAGAAGCTAAACGAGCAACAGTTCAGAGTTTATTCATATCTGTTCCTCTAGGCTTATTAATTATAGCTATATTTATACTATTTGATAAAAATATAATTTCTTTAGTTGCAAAGGATAAAAGTTTTGATTTAAAAGATGCAATTTTATATCATAACATAAATGCTTTAGGGTTTATTTTTATTTCATTTAATATAGTATTTTTTAATATTTTTAGAGCCATAGGAAGAACTAAAATTCCAATGATTGGAAATACTATCTGTATGATTGTTAATGTCATTTTGAATTATTTCTTTATATTTATTCTTGATATGGGTGTTGCAGGCGCAGCAATAGCAACAACTCTTGCTAGATCTTCTCTTACAATAATGTCTTTTTATTTAGTATTTTATAAAAAATCTGAATGGATAAAATTAGGAAGAAAAGATATATTTTTAGATTTTTATATTATGAAAAGAATAACAAAAGTAGCAATTCCAGCAGCATTAGAACAATTATCTCTGAGAATAGGTATGCTTATTTTTGAGATAATGGTAATTTCATTAGGAAATTTAAGCTATGCATCACATAAGATAGCAAACACAGCAGAAGCATTTTCTTATAGTTTAGGTTTTGCTTTTTCTTTTGCAGCAACGGCTCTTGTAGGTCAGGAATTGGGAAGAGATAATCCTAAAAAAGCCATGAGAAATGGATATATTTGTATGACAATGGGGCTTATTATTATGTCAACTATGGGCTTTGTATTTTTTATTATTCCTGACTTAATAATAAGTTTATTTACAAAAGAACTTGATGTTCAAGCCTTAGCAAGTTCTGCTTTAAGAATAGTTTCTATATGTCAACCATTTTTAGCTATAACTATGATTTTAAGTGGGGCATTAAGAGGAGCTGGAGCAACAAAATCTGTTTTACTTGTAACATTTTTAGGAATATTTTTGGTTAGAATACCCACAACTTATTTCTTTTTAAATATTTTAAAGACAGGTCTGTTAGGGGCATGGGTTGTAATGACAATAGATTTAGCTTTTAGAAGTTTAATAATATTTTATATATTTAAAAAAGGAAAGTGGCAATATTTAAAAGTATAAGTAGGAGAAACCATGGGAATAAAATTTAGATATATAGATTACAATGATAACAAAAATTATATTTTAGAAACAATTGAAGATTATATAAATAAAAATACCTTAGTTATAACTGAGGATGGAATGTCAAAAAAAATTTTATTTGCAGCTGTAAATAATAAAAAAATGAGAATTTTTAATAGTTTTTTGTCTTTTGATGAGTTTCAGGAAAAAATATTTTTTTCAGAAAAAAATATTTTAAAAGATATAAAAAGATTTTTGTTGTTTTATTCTTGTTTAAAAAAAGATACTAAAGAGAAATTAAATATAAGAACATACTATGACTGTATTGAAATAGCTGATGATTTCTTTGAATTTTTTAAATATATAGAAGAAGTAAATATTCTAGAAAACTTAAATTTATCTAAATGGCAGATTGAAAAGATTGAACTTTTTTATAAAATAAAAGAAAGTTTCGATAAGATCTTAAGTGAAAATAACTATTTACCTCTGGATTGGCTTTATAAAAAAGAAAATCTGGATTTATTTTATTTGAGAAATTTTGAGAGGATAGTATTCTACGATATAGTTGATTTTCCGTATAACTATTATGAAATATTAAAAGAAATTTCAAATAATATTGAAGTTGAAATAGTATTACAGATGAAAAAAGGAAATTTTGATGAAAATAAATTAAAAATAAAAAATTTAGATTTGCCTGATAGGAATATGAGCTTGTTTTTAAATACTTATAAGAATGATTTTGAACTTTATAATTTAGTTCAAAAGGAAAATAGTAATAACTTGGAAGTTTATTCAGCTAATATAAATCGAGAGGATAACTACTCCATATTTTCAAGTACAAATAAGTATTTATTTAATGATACTAAATTATATAAAATATTAGAAAGTTATATCAATATACTTGAAAATATAGATTTAAAGACAGGGTTAATGGATTTGTTTAAGTTAAAAGAGCAGATTTTTAATGCAGATTTCATGGAATTTTACGGTTTAGATATTGAAGATTACAAAAACTTTCAAGAACTTTTGGAAAAAGAATATAGATATATTTCATATGAATTATTAGAACAAGGCTATTTTGATTTTTCTTTTAAAGAAAATAAAAATTTATTAGAAAAATTAAAATTTATTTTAAAAAGTATCCAAGAAATAGAAAGGATAAAAAATATAGAAGATTTGAATATATATTTTAAAAATAAATTTTTTTCAAATGATGATGACATAAATTTTTTTATGGAAGCAAAGTATTCAAGTATTTATGATAAATTTTATGAAATACTTGGGATTTTAAATTCAAATGAAAATACAGATTATTTTAAAAACTTTTCTAAATTTTTTGAAAAAAATATAGGAAAAAATATTTTTATTCTATTTTTTAATCATTTGAATAAGATAGTTCTATATGGAAATGAAAGCTCCATTGAAGAGGATAAGATCATTTTGAAAGATTTATATAATGCTAAATTTTCTCAAAAAAATGATAAAAAAGTTTTATTAATACATACAGACAATCAAAATTTACCAAGGATAAAGAAAAATAATGCATTATTTACAGAACAACAAAAACAAAAAATAGGGATTAAGTCTTATGATGATTTAATGCAAATAGAGAAATATAGAACTTTTCAAAATATTTTAAACTTTCAAGAATTATACATATATTCCGTTTTGGATTTAGATAACAATATAGATTTTTCTGCTTTTATATATGAATATACAAATAAGTACAAAGCTATTGAAAATGAAAAAGAAAGTCTTCTTTTTATAGATAATTTTTTTGTTGAAGATAATAGTAATATAGAACAAAAGGAAGCCAGATATAGAGCATACAGGAAAGAATTAAGTGATTTTAAAGATGGAGTATTAAAAATAGGAGCTTACGATTATACGGCACTTTTAGACGGAGAAACATTTTTCTTTTTAAATAAATTATGTAAATTACAGACACAAGAAGAATTAGAAGAAGTAAATGGGATATCCTTAAAGTTATTAGGAATAATATTACATAAAACTTTAGAAAACTTATTTAAAAAAAATTGGAAAAGTATATTAAAATCAACTGAAAATATTTTAATTTACAGAGAAGAAATATTGGAGGAACTAAAAAGTAATATTAGAAAAGAGTATTTAAAATTTGAAAATTTTATGTCTAATTATCTGGAAGAAGTTTTAATAGAAAAATTAGTAAATAATATTGAAAAATTTTTAAAGTTTTTATATGAAGAATTAAAAGAGGAAAAAATTATAAGAATTGAAGCAGAGAAGAAAGATAAAACCGAAGTTCCTTTTTATGAGATTAATGGTATACAAGTACTTCTAACAGGTAGGGCAGATTTACTAGTAGAAAGTAGTAAGGGAAATTATATAATAGACTTTAAAACAGGTTTTGCAGACAAAAGACAGCTAGAATTTTATACAGTTATGTTCTATGGTAAGGAGTTAACTTCATTGCCTGTATATGCTTTTGCTTATAATTTTTGGAAAGAGGGAGAAGCAGAAAATATTGAAATTGAAAAATATAAAATGGATGATATAGCAGGGCTTTGTCAAAAAATAAAAGATAGTTTAAAGAAGTTTTTTGAAAATCCGAGTTATGCTTTACCCAAAAAATCAGCCTTAAAAGAATACAAAGCTGATTTTAAAAAACTATATAATTATAAATATTTATGCCCACTTGATAAAATACAAGGTGATGAGAATGAATAAGAATAAATTAGTATTAAAAGCTAGTGCTGGAACAGGAAAAACTTTTAGATTGTCTTTAGAATATATAGTGGCTTTACTTAATGGAATGGATTATAAGAATATTTTAGTTATGACTTTCACAAAAAAAGCAACAGCAGAAATAAAAAAAGAAGTGCTAGATAAAATTTGTGATTTTACTAAAATTTATGAAATCTTGAAAGAAAAAAAACAAGATATAGAAGCTATAAGAGAATATTTAAAAACAGAAAAAGAGAAGTATTTTTTACTTATAAAAGTTATTGAAGATTTATATGGAAAAAAAATAACAGAAAATGAATTAAAAAAATTATCAATAATTTATAGTGAAATTTTAAAGAATAAAGAGAAAATAAAAATATATACAATAGATTCCTTTTTAAATATTATTTTTAAAAATATAGTTGTGAATTTTTTGAATATTAAAACATATACTATGATAGATGATGATGAAAATATATATTATTATAAAAAAATACTAGAAAATATTTTTAGAGATAAAGATTTATTTAGAAGATTTAAAGATTTTTTTATAGATAATTCTGAAAAATCGGTGGATAAATATTTAGAAATAATAGCTAGTTTAATAAATGGAAGATGGAAATATTTGATTTCTCTCTCAGAAAATGAAAATTTTTACTCTAAAGAGAAGCTAACTATTGAAAAGCCAAGCTATGAGTATTTGAAAGATATATGTATATATATTCAAGATGAAGCTAAAAAAGAATTAGAAGATAGTTTGAAAAAAGATTATAAAAAATATCTAAATAAGTCTGATGATGTATTGCGAAAAATGCTTTTTTTAGATTTTAAAAATATACTAGATAACGAGCCATACAATGGAAATAAATTTAGAAAAAAAGAAGATTCAGTACACAAAGAAGAAATAAAAAATATATATGAAAAATTGAAAAGTAGCCTTTCTAAAGAAATATATAATGAGATACTAATACCTTATGAAAAAAATCTGATAGACTTAAGTAGTGAAATTTATAAAATTTATGACGAGTTAAAAATACGAGAAAGAAAATTTACTTTCAACGATATTTCCCTTTATACATATAGAGTTCTTTTTAATAGCGAAAATAAACTAATGAACAGAGATGGATTGACAGAAAACTTTTTTGAAAGCTTGGATATGCAAATTGATACTATTTTTATTGATGAGTTTCAAGATACGAGTATCCTACAATGGAAAATATTATATGAAATTATAAAAAAAGCTAGCTCAGTTATCTGTGTGGGAGATGAAAAACAAAGTATCTATGGTTGGAGAGGAGGAGAAAAGAAACTCTTTGAAAATCTAGAAAAAATAATAGATGCTAGAGAAGAAAATATGGATATTTCATATAGAAGTGACATAAATATTGTTGAATTTACTAATAAAATTTTTAATAAAATTAAAGAAAAAGCTCCTAATTGGAAGTATAAGGAGAGCAATGCCAATTCAAAAGAGAAGGGCTATGTAAAACTTAATTATGTAGAGAAAAATAAAGATGAAAAAATAAATATTGTTCAGGTATTGATAGAAGAGTTGGAAAAAACAGAATTAAAAAATTATTCAGATATAGCTATAATTGCTAGAACAAATAAAGAACTTAAGGAAATTGCTGAAGCTTTAGAAGAAAAAAAAATTCCCTATCATTTAAGTACTAAAAGAAACATAGAAGATTCAAGAGGCATATTTGAGTATTTAGAACTTTTAAAATATTTAATTTATGATAGGAAACTTAGTTTATTTAATTTCTTGGCATCAGATTTAACTTTTTTAGGTACTGAAGAAATAGAATTTTTACTAAAAAATAAAGACAAAACTTTTAATTATTTAGATGACCTAAAAGAAAATGAGTTTAAAAATTTATTACCTTTGAAAGTACAGAAAATTTTGGATAAAATAAAATTCTTAAAAAGAGAATATAAAATATTGAATGCACAAGATTTGACAAAAAAAATATATGATGAGTTTAATTTTTTTCATGTTTTTACTAAAGAAAATGAATTAAAAAATTTATCTGAAATTTATTTATTGACAAAAAAATATAATAGTTCATTTGCTTTTTTAAGGGCTTTTGAAAATGCAGATATAGAGATATCAGAAAATTTAATACAAAACTCTGCAATAGAATTGATGACAATACATAAATCTAAAGGTTTACAATTTAAAACTGTATTGGTATTGCAGAAATTAGAAAATAAAAAAAATAAAGAAATGGATTTTATTTTCTTAATGGATAAAGAATACAAAAAAGTAAAGTTTAGTTTATTTGTTAAAAATGGTTATACAAAAATTATTGAGAATTGTTTTGTAGAAGAAATGAAAGAAATAAGACAAAGCCAAGAAGAGGAAGAAATTAATAATTTTTATGTTGCTGTAACAAGGGCAAAAAATAATTTGATAGTAGTGACTGAAAATCCTGAATATTTTGAAAGTTTGGAGGAATTTCAAAGTCTTAAAAATTTTGAAATAGGTAAATTGAAATTTTTTGAAGCAGATGAAGAAAAAGATATTCAGGAAAAAAATATAGATTGAAAGATAAAAATAACTTAATCAAAGAAAAAGAAAATTTTGAGATTGGCGGAACAAAATTTTTATTGAAAACCGAAGAACAGAGAGTTCTTGGAATACTGATACATTATTTTTTAGAAAATATAAGAAATGCAGAAGATAAAGAAATAGAATATGCTAAGAAACTATGCTATAAAAACTATTTATCATATTTTGGTGAAGAAAAATTAAGTAAAATATTTTCAGAAAAAAATATAAAAAAGATATTAGAAATATCAGGAGAGATATTTTCTGAAAAATGGGATCATATTTATTCTGAGTATGAAATTTATGACTATGAAAATAAAAAATCATATAGAATAGATAGGATTATGATTAAAGATGATGATGGTAATGGAAATGGTGAAATTTATATAGTTGATTATAAGACTGGTTCAAAAAATGATGAACAAATAGAAAACTATAAAAATCTTATATATAAAAATTTTGGAGATGAAGTTCAAAATTATAAAGTTAGAACTAAGTTTTTAGAATTTGACATAGAATATTGAAAATGGAGAAAGGTATGTTTAAAATTCATTCAGAATACTCTCCCATGGGAGATCAACCAACAGCAATAGAAGAAATAGTAAAAAATATAAAAAATGGAGTAAAAGATCAAGTTCTCTTAGGTGTGACTGGATCAGGAAAGACATTTACTATAGCCAATGTAATTGAAAAATTGCAAAGACCTGCTCTTATAATAGCTCCTAATAAAACATTGGCAGCACAGTTATATTCAGAGTATAAAAAATTCTTTCCAGAAAATGCTGTTGAATATTTTGTATCCTATTACGATTATTATCAACCAGAGGCCTATATAAAAACAACAGATACATATATAGAAAAAGATTCATCTGTAAATGATGAGATAGATAAACTTCGTAATGCAGCAACAGCAGCCTTAATTCATAGAAGAGATGTAATAATAGTTGCGTCAGTTTCTTCTATTTATGGATTAGGTTCTCCTATTACATATAGAAAAATGACTATACCAATTGATAGAAAAACAGGTATTCAAAGGAATGAGCTAATTAAAAAGTTAATATCTTTGAGATATGAAAGAAATGATGTAGCTTTTGAAAGAGGTAAATTTAGAATAAAAGGTGATGTAATTGATATATATCCATCATATATGAATAATGGATATAGAATAGAATTTTGGGGAGATGATTTAGAAGAAATTTCAGAAATAAATACTTTGACAGGGCAGAAAGTAAAAAAATCTTTAGAGAGAATAGTTATATATCCTGCAACACAATATCTAACAGAAGATGGAGATAATGTTAGAATAGTAGAAGAAATAAAAGCAGATTTAAAAGTGGAAGTTGCTGCCTTTGAAAGAGAAAATAAATTATTGGAAGCTCAAAGATTAAAACAAAGAACAGATTATGATATAGAAATGATAAATGAGATAGGTTATTGTAAGGGAATAGAGAATTATTCAAGATACTTATCTGGGAAATTACCGGGAGAAACTCCAGATACATTATTTGAATATTTTCCTAAGGATTTTCTTCTTTTTATTGATGAATCTCATATTACAGTTCCACAGGTTAGGGGGATGTACAATGGAGATAGAGCCAGAAAAGAATCTTTAGTAGAAAATGGTTTTAGACTAAAGGCTGCACTTGATAATAGACCATTGAGGTTTGAAGAATTTAGAGAAAAATCTAATCAAACAGTATTTATATCTGCTACCCCTGGGGATTTTGAAATTGAAGTTTCAAATAATCATATTGCAGAACAACTAATAAGACCAACGGGCATAATAGATCCTGAAATTGAGATAAGACCTATTGCAAATCAAGTTGATGACTTGATGGAGGAAATTAAAAAAAGAGCCGTAAAAAAAGAGAGAGTTTTAGTAACAACACTTACTAAAAAATTAGCTGAAGAACTTACAGAGTATTATATTGACTTGGGAATAAAGGTTAAATATATGCATTCTGATATTGATACCTTAGAAAGAATTGAAATAATTCGTTCTTTAAGAAAAGGGGAGATAGATGTTTTAATAGGAATAAATCTTTTAAGAGAGGGATTAGATATTCCGGAAGTTTCTCTTGTGGCAATTTTAGAAGCAGACAAAGAAGGTTTTTTACGAAGTAGAAGATCTTTGGTTCAAACAATAGGAAGAGCAGCTAGAAATGTTGAAGGAAGAGTAATATTGTATGCAGATATAATGACAGATTCTATGAAAGAAGCTATAACTGAAACTAATAGGAGAAGGAAAAAACAGATAGAATACAATGTGTATAATAATGTAAACCCTAAATCTATAATCAAAGAAATATCTGAAGATTTAATTAATTTAGATTATGGTATGGAAGATAAAAAGTTAGATAAAGATAAAAAAGTATTTAAGTCTAAAGCTGATATAGAGAAAGAAATAACAAAATTAGAAAAGAAAATAAAGAAACTAGTTGATGAATTAGATTTTGAAACAGCTATTACATTAAGAGATGAAATGTTTAAGTTAAAAGAATTATTATTGGAGTTTTAAGAGGCATATAAAATAGCCTCTTTTTTTAAATCAATTTTGTCAGTTAAATTAAATCTTAATAGTTTTCTCTCTAATATAATAAAAAACTACCTTTTATGATAAGGTAGTCCTAAAATTTATTTTAAATGGCTGGGGTGGCTGGATTCGAACCAACGCATAACGGAGTCAAAGTCCGTTGCCTTACCGCTTGGCAACACCCCAAGACAATGGTCGGAATAGCAAGATTCGAACTTGCGGCCCCCTGCTCCCAAGGCAGGTGCGCTACCGGGCTGCGCTATATTCCGTTTTGTCAACTTAAATAGTATAACACACATAAAATAGTATGTCAATATAGATAAATAAAAAAATTAAATTTTTAAAATATAAGATTAATTATACTTTTTATAAATTAAATAGATATAGTTAATTTTAGTTATCTTGTAAAAATAAAGTTAAAATCGTCTGATAATTCAAGATTTAGTTTATAATTATTGAAAGAAATATTTTTTAAGCTTTTTATATCTTCGATTTTATTTTTTATTATGATATTTAAAAAAGCACCACGAGCTTGCTTTGAATATGAACTAACAGAGATATACTTATTATCTCTATATTCTTTAAAGTCTATATTTATTATAGTTTTAATCCTTTTTTTATCTATTATTTTAGAAAATTCTCCCGAAGCTAAGTTCAGAAGAATTCCATCTTTATCATTATTTAATTCTTTTTCAATAAAATCATTAATATCTTTTTTCCAAAATTCATAAAATGAAATATCAAAAATTTTCATTGTCATATCTAATCTATATTTTTTTATCATAGTAAAAGGTTTAGAAAGTCCGTAAAAGGCAGACAATATAAAAAGTTTATCCTTTATAAATTCAAAATCTTTATTATTGTATTTGCTTAGCTCTAATTCTTTGAAAGCAACTCCAGTATAAAGAAAAAGAGCTGGACTTTCCTCGTTTTTCTCAAAATTATTTATATTTTTCAAAGTATCATCTAAAATTGTATTTTTAACTTTCATGATACTTGAAATTTCTTCTTTTGAAAAAGTTCTGAGTCTATTTAATATTTGGAGCATAGCACTATTAAATATAGGTTTGTTTGTATATTCTAAGTTTTTAAAAAAATTTATATTTCTCATCTCCTTGCTAGGAGAAAAAATAATTTTCAAGTTTAATCCCACTCCTTGATGAAACCATAGAAAATTTTTGCACTGCTTGTGATAATTTCTAAAATATTGCAATTAGTATAGAAAAAATCTTCTCTTTCTAATTGAACCGCATTAACAGTAAGATTTCCTTCTGCAACAAAAAGAAAAGCTATATTACAATCATGTTCCAAGTGAAGCCTACAAGAACTTTTTAATTCTCTAAAATATAAATCACCTCTAATACCTTTTAACATAAGATTAAAATCTCTAAATTTACCAGTTGAATATGTTTCCCAATCACCTTTAAAACGATCAATTTGAAATTGTTCTAATTCAACTTCATAATGATTGAAATGCTCAAGTTTCATATTTCCTTCAAGTTTTGAAATATATCTATCAACTCCTGGTAAGGCAGTAAATTTTGACTTGCTAGGATCATTGGTATTAGCTATACTTATTCTTGCTTTAAAAGATCTTTCCGCATAACTAGAGTCAGAGGGATAAATAAAGATTTCATTAGTAATACCACCAGACCATTCAGCAGTTTTCCAATCATTTTTTTTTATAACACCATACATAAATTCCCTCCTCTAAGATTCATAAAAGATTAAAATATTCGTATATATATCATTTTATCAAAAATATTTGATAATTTCAAATTTAATTGAAAAATAAAGAAAAATAAAAAGACCTTTTTGACATTGACAAAAAATAAAAAAAATGTTAGTATGTTTCTGACCATAAAGAGAGATGGAGGGACAGGCCCTATGATATCTCAGCAACCTACTATTATATTTAATGTGTGGTGCTAAGTCCTGATAGATGGAGAGGATAAAATTTTAAAGACCTTTCTGTTTATCAGAAAGTTTTTTTATTTATATTGAAAATAAAAGTATGCAATCTTTGAAAGTTATCGTATTTTATTATAAAATTTAGGAGGAAAAAATGAAAAAATTTACATATTTTACATCAGAATTCGTATCACCTGGGCATCCAGACAAAGTTTCAGACCAAATTTCTGATGCTATATTAGATGCATGTATAAAAGATGATCCAAGTTCAAGAGTGGCTTGTGAAGTTTTTTGTACAACTGGTTTAGTTGTTATAGGTGGAGAAATTACAACTTCAACATATATTGATGTACAAGAAATAGTTAGAAATAAAATTGATGAAATTGGATATAGACCAGGTATGGGATTTGATTCAAATTGTGGAGTTTTAAATAGTATACATTCTCAATCTCCTGATATAGCAATGGGAGTGGATATTGGTGGAGCTGGAGATCAAGGTATAATGTTTGGTGGAGCTGTAAAAGAAACTCAAGAATTAATGCCATTAGCACTTGTTCTTGCAAGAGAAATACTTGTTAAACTTACAAAAATGACAAGATCAAAAGAAATAAGATGGGCAAGACCAGATTCTAAATCGCAAGTGACACTTGCATATGATGAAAATGGTAAGGTTAGTCATGTAGATTCAATAGTTGTATCTGTTCAACATGATGAGGATGTAACAAATGAAGAAATAAGAAATACAGTTATAAAAGAAGTAGTAAGACCAGTTTTAGAAAAATACAATCTTGTAAATGATGATATAAAATATTACATCAATCCAACTGGAAGATTTGTTATAGGGGGGCCACATGGAGATACAGGGCTTACTGGAAGAAAAATTATAGTTGATACTTATGGTGGATATTTTAGACATGGTGGGGGGGCATTTTCTGGAAAAGACCCTTCAAAAGTTGATAGATCAGCTGCTTATGCAGCTAGATGGGTTGCTAAAAATATTGTAGCTGCTGACTTAGCAGATAAATGTGAAATTCAGCTTTCTTATGCAATAGGTGTGAGTCATCCTGTGTCTATCAAAGTAGAAACTTTTGGAACATCTAAAGTGGATGAAGAATTGTTAGCAGGGGCTGTGGAGCATATTTTTGATCTATCTCCAAGAGGAATAGAAAAGGCTCTTGAGTTGAGAAGTGGAAACTTTAAATACCAGGATTTAGCTGCTTTTGGACATATAGGAAGAACTGATATTGATATTCCTTGGGAAAGATGTAATAAAACTGAAGAATTAAAAGCATATTTTAAAAAATAAAAAAAGAGTCGACTAGATGAACTGTACTCTAAATCTCAAAATTGGGAGGTACAGATGAATTCTCAGTCGACTTTTTAAAATTTTATTTTCTATAATATTTCATTGTTTCTGGTAAAAACTCTTTTAAAGCTTGAATTCTTTTTTGACTTGCAGGGTGAGTAGAGGCAAAATCAGAACCATTGTTTCCAGAAACAGATGCCATTCTTTCTTCAGCTTTTACTCCTTCTTCTGGATTATAACCAGCCATAGCCATAAAAATTAACCCATATTTATCAGCTTCATATTCTTGAGTTCTGTTAAATTTCAATAATCCTAATGAAAGACCATCATTTACAAGTGAAGATGTAAGTCCACCCACAAAGATATTTGTAAGTCCAGAAGCGAGTCCTGCTAGTTGTTGATTACTTGCTCCTTCTGCATGGTGTCCTCCTATGACATGTCCTATTTCATGTCCCATAACAAAAGCTATTGCAGCATCAGTTTTTAAAACAGGTAAGATACCAGTATAGAAAGCAATTTTACCACCAGGCATAGCAAAGGCATTAATATCCTTGCTGTTAATTAAATTAAATTCCCAGTTTAAATACTTAATTCTATCTTGCATTCCATTTTGAACCATATAAGTTTCTACAGCAGTTGCAACTCTTTTTCCAATTGAAGCTAATCTACGACCATTTGCAGTATTATTTGCTAACATTCCTTGAGCTTTTGTTTGATTGATAAGTTGATTATATGATGCAACAGAACTTTGAACTAGGCTTGCATCATCAACTAATTTTAGCTGTTTTCTTCCTGTTATTGGTGCAGTGGAAGTACATGCAATTAAAAGAGTTACTCCAAAAAGTAAAAGCAAATTTTTTATTTTATTTTTCATTTTTCCTCCAAAAAAATTTAATTGTTTAGGTAATTCTACAACAAAAAGAATTTTTTTTCAAATAATAAAATAGGAGTATTAGATAAGAAAAAAATATATAACGAAAAAAGAAGCTATTAACTAGCTTCTTTTTAAATATTTTTATTAAATTATTGTAATTCGTCTTTTAAAACTTCAACCCAAGATTCAACTTTAGAAGTGATTTCATCTTCATCAAAAGAAGCATCTATTGCAAGACCCATAAATTTGTCATCAATAACAGCTTCAGAAGCATCGAAATCGTATCCATCAGTAGAAGTCATTCCTACTATTTTAGCTCCTTTAGGTTCAACTGCATTGTAAAGGTGCATCATAGCTTCAACGAAGTTTCCAGCAAATAAAGCAGAATCTCCCACACCTATTAAAGCAACAGTTTTATCAGAGAAATCGATATCAGCAAGTTCATCGATTACATTTGCCCAATCATCTTGTAAATCTCCTAATCCATAAGTTGGAGAAGCTAATATAATGTTGTCGAACATTTCTATTGCATCGATTCCGTCAGCAACATCAAATACTTGTGCATCCCCTAATTGAGCAGCAACTATATCAACAACTTCTTGAGTTTTTCCTCCATTTGTTCCATAAAAAATTCCAACTGTTTTCATTTAAAAATACCTCCTTAAAAATATTCTATTGTAATTTTATAATGGAAAAATATCATTGTCAAGTCGTTTTAGTAACTTCGTCTAAAAAAATATAGATTTTTATTGAAAATATATAATATGTAAATAAAAAATACATATAATAAAAAATATTATGTTAAATATTTTTTTTGATAAAATTAATGAAATATGAAGCATGAATAACTTAAATTTATTTATTATAGTATTTATGTTATAATTAAGTTCAGAAAAATAAAATAAAAAGTGAGAAAAAAATGATTTATATAGTATGTGCATTGTTTATTGAGGCTAAACCTTTAATAAAAAAATATGATTTAAAAAAAGAAAATTCATTTCAAAAATTTCAAATTTTTTCCAATGAAGATATGAAATTAATAATTTCAGGAGTAGGGAAAATAAAGTCAGCAATTGCAATAACTTATTTATTTGAAAATTTTAAAGTAAAAGAAAGTGATTTTATTATAAATTTGGGATATTGTGCAAGTACAAACTATAATGATAAATTAAATGAGATAGTTATGATATCTAAAATAAAATCTGCATATTCAAATCAAGCATATTATCCTGATATGTTGTACAAACATGATTTTATCGAAGGAACGGCAATTTGTTATGACAAAGTGGTCGAAACTTATGAAAGTGAGTCCTCTAAATATGAAAATATCTATATAGATATGGAGAGTATAGGTTTTTTTGAGGCGGCAAGTATGTATTTAAAAAAAGATAAGATAATTGTGTTAAAATTGATATCTGACATTTTAAGAAAAAGAAAAGAAGATAGAACAATTATTGATATTAATAACAAAATAGATTTAGATAAAATTTACCAGAAAATTTATGATTTTATAGAAAATTTAAAAGCTTTTATTGTCTATGACAATAACTTTTCTGATTTAGAGGAAAAGTATATATCAAAAATTAGTAATACATTGAAGCTGACGGATACAATGTACTATGAATTTTTGAATTTATTAAAATATTTAAAACTTTCAAAGCAAGATATAATTGAATTCTTAAAAAAATATGAAACTATGGAAATAAAAACTAAATTAGAAGGGAAGAAGCAATTTGAAGATATTAAAAAAAGAATTATTGAATTCTAAATTTTCTCATATTTATGTTGAAAAAGCAGCTTTTAAGAATAAAAATACTTTAAATATTTTGTCTAAATTCCCAAGGGCGAGAATAATTGAAATAGATAATTATAAGGAAATTTTTTCCAGCAATAGTCAAAATTTTAATTTACAAAAATTAAGTCCTAAACTTATATTGGCGGTTAAAAAAGAAAATAATATATATAAAGGGGCAAAAGTATGTGAAAGTTTTGGGAATGAAAATTTTTATTACACTTCGTCTATTATAAATTGTATATTTGATTGTGAATATTGTTATTTACAAGGAGTGTATCCATCAGCAAACATTGTTGTGTTTGTCAATATTGAAGATGTCTTTCAGGAAGTTGAAAGTCTTTTGAAAAAACTAGATACTTTATATTTATGTATATCCTATGATACAGATTTATTAGCCTTAGATGATATTTGTGATTTTGTAAATAAATGGTATACTTTAGTAGAGAATAACCCAAACCTAAAGATAGAGTTAAGAACAAAATCTGTCAATATAAGAAAGCTTTTAGAGAAAAAAGCAAATGAAAATTTTATAGTAGCATTTACTTTATCACCTGAGAGAATAACAAAAGATTATGAGAAGAATACTTCAAGTTTTGAAAAACGATTAGAAGCTATAAAAAAACTTCAAGAAAATAATTGGAAAGTAAGACTTTGCATAGATCCAATTATTTATGAAAAAGATTTTGAAAAAATTTATTCTGAAATGATTGCTAAAGTTTTTCAAAACTTAGATAAAAATAAAATAATAGATATAAGTATAGGATTTTTTAGAATTTCAAAAGAATATTTAAAAAAAATGAGAAAACAAAATCCAGATTCAAAAGTTCTATATTATCCTTATGAATGTGTGGAGGGAGTGTACTCTTATTCAAAAGAAAAAAGAGAGAGAGCTTTAAAATTTGTAAAGGAACTATTGTTGTGTCATATTGAAGAAAATAAAATATTTGTGTAGGTGTTAAAATGAAGATTGCTTTGGTAACTGGAGCTACATCAGGAATAGGTTATGAAATAGCTCAAAGGCTTTTAGAAAAAAAATATAAAGTCTATGCTTTAGGACAAGATTTTTCTAAAGTTTCAGAAGAAATTATGAGAAATGAGAATTTTATAGAATTAAAGTGTGATTTATCAAAACTCAATGAATTAGAAAAAGTATTACATTCTATAAAAAAAGTTTCTTTTAGTTTAATAGTTAATTCAGCGGGACTTGGATATTTTGGATTGCATGAAGAATTAGATATTTCTAAGATAAAAAATATGCTAGCTGTAAATTTACAAGCACCACTTATAATAACACAGTTCTTTTTAAGAGTCTTAAAGGCTAATAGAGGAACAATTATAAATATATCTTCAATAACTGCCCAAAAAGAAAGTCCCCTAGGGGCAGCTTATTCTGCTACAAAAGCAGGACTAAGTCATTTTGGTAAAAGCTTATTTGAAGAAGTAAGAAAATATGGAGTAAAAGTTGTAAATATTCATCCTGATATGACTAAAACAAATTTTTATAGGTTTACATTTTTTGAATGTGCTGAAGACGAAAATTCGTATATTGATGTTTGGAATATAGGAGAAATATTAAATTTTATACTCGAACAAAATCAAAGTATAGTTATGACAGATATAACTATAAGACCACAAAAACATATGATAAAGAAGAAAGGATAGTCTATAATGAAAATTTCTGTGCTAGGGAGTGGAAGTGCTGGAAATTCTACATATATTGAGGTTGACGGTTTAAAAATATTAGTAGATGCAGGTTTTAGTTGCAAAAAAATTGAAGAGAAACTAGAACAAATAGGAGAAAAATTATCAAATATATCAGCAATGCTTATAACACATGAACATACTGACCATATAAATGGAGCAGGGATTGTAGCAAGAAAATATGATATTCCATTGTATATAAGTCGTGAAAGCTATGAAGCAGGAGCAACAAAACTTGGTGAACTGGATAGAACTTTACTAAAATTTATAGATACTAAAGAATTTATTTTAGGTGATACTATAAAGATTTCTCCATTTGATGTTATGCATGATGCTGAAAGAACTTTAGGATTTAGAATAGAAAGTCAATTGGGGAAGAAAATTGCCATATCAACAGATATAGGGTATATAGATAATATAGTAAGAGAATATTTTAAAGATGTGGATGCTATGATAATTGAGAGTAATTATGATTATAATATGTTAATGAATTGCTCATATCCGTGGAACTTAAAAGCAAGAGTAAAAAGTAGAAATGGACATCTTTCCAACAATGACTGTGCAAGATTTATAAAAGAAATGCATAATGATAAGATGAAAAAAATTTTTTTGGCTCATATAAGTAAAGATAGTAATGACCCAATGCTTATAAAGCAAACTATGGATGATGAATTTGATAGGATGCTTCGTAGGCCAGAATACGAAATAACAAATCAGGATATAGTAAGTAAGTTGATAGAAATTTAAAAAAGGTTTTTAGGTGATATATTATGGATGAAATAATGGAACTATGGGAAGAATTAAAATTTGAAGTTGGAACTATAGGAAATGATTTATTGCCAAAAGATAAAAAAGATGTTTTAGTTGGTATGGGAGATAGAAAAGCTCCTATACTTTTTATTGGTAATGACCCTAATTTATACTTAGCTGAAGATTATAAAGTGGAAGCAAATTCCAGTGGAGAATTTTTGTTGAAATTACTAGATATAGTGGAAATTTTACCAAGTATGTATTATATAACCACATTATCAAAAAGAGAAGTAAAATTTAAGTATTTTTTAGAAGAAGAAAAATTGAAATTACTTGATTTACTCTATATGCAAATAGCATTGATTGAACCTCAATTTATTGTTTTTTTGGGAAAAGATGTGGCACAAAGTATCTTAGGAAAAACAATAGACTTTGATAAAGAGAGAGGAAATTTTTTTGATTGGAAAGGGAATATAAAAGTATTAATAACATATGATATAGAAAGTGTAATTAAAGCGAGAACAGATGAAGGTAAAAAGTCAATTGTTGCAACTAATTTTTGGACAGATATAAAGGCTATAAAAACAAGGATAGATGCAAATGAATAAAAAAGAAATTAGAAAAATTATAAGAGAAAAAAGAGAAAATTTGAGTTTAGATTTTATTGAAAGATCCAGTGAAGAAATTTACAAAAAATTGAAAAATGAAACCATATTTTTTAATGCAAAAAATATACTCTCTTACATGGATTTTAAAAATGAAGTGAAAACTCATGAAATTAATAGTTTTATTAAAGAGAATGGAAAAAATTTAATACTACCTAGAGTTATAGATAAAGAAGTTATGATAGCAATAAAAAGTGGTGAAAATTTTTCTCAAAGTCCCTTTGGTAATATAGAACCAGTTGGAGATGAGTACAAAGGAGAAATAGATTTAATTATTGTCCCAGGAGTTGCCTTTGATAAATATGGAAATAGAATAGGTTTTGGCAGAGGATATTATGATAGATTTTTTAAAAAATATCCCAATGCCAGAAGAATAGCAATAGCTTTTGAAATACAGATGTTTGAAGAAGAAATAGAAACTGATATTTTTGACGAAAAAATAGATATGTTAATAACAGAAGAAAATATATATAAGTTTAAGGAGTAGAATTATGCTAAGTGACAAAGAAATAATTGAAATAGCACAAAATATTTATAAGACAGAAATTGATGCACTTATAAATAGAAGAGAAAAAATATCCGAAAATTTTATAAAGGCTGCAAAAAAAATACTAGAATGCAAAGGAAAAGTTGTTTTAACAGGGATTGGAAAAACTGGAATTATAGCAAGAAAAATTTCAGCTACTCTTGCGTCAACAGGGACAACAAGTGCGTATATGAATTCAACCGAAGGTTTACATGGAGATTTAGGTTTAATAAATAAAGAGGATATAGTTATTGCAATTTCAAATAGTGGAGAAAGTGGAGAAATTTCTGCAATTATTCCGGCAATTAAAAATATAGGAGCATATATAATAGCAATGACAGGGAATATAAATTCTTCACTTGCAAAAGTATCAGACTTAGTTTTAGATACTCATGTGGATGAGGAAGGTTGCCCACTCAATTTGGCTCCGATGGCTTCAACAACATCAGCTCTAGTGATGGGGGATGCCCTTGCAGGTTGTCTTATGAAACTGAGAGATTTTTCACCTCAAAATTTTGCTATGTATCATCCCGGTGGAAGTTTAGGAAGAAAACTTTTAACTAGAGTAAAAAATTTAATGAAATCAGGAGAAAGTTTAGCAATTTGTACTAAAGAGAGTGGAATGGATGAAGTTGTTATTTTGATGAATGATAAAAAACTGGGGATAGTTTGTGTTATGGAAAGCCAAAGCTTAGTTGGAATTATAACTGAAGGAGATATTAGAAGAGCATTAAAACATAAAGAAAATTTCTTTAGTTTAAAAGCCAAGGATATTATGACAGTGAACTATACTAAAATAGACAAAGAGGCTATGGCAACTGACGCTCTTTCATTAATGGAAGATAGACCTAGTCAAATAAATGTTTTACCTGTATTTGATATGGAAAATTTTATAGGAATAATAAGAATACATGATTTAGTGAAGGTAAAATAAAAAGAAAGGAAATAATGAAAGTTAATATTAATAATGTAATAATATCAATAGATAAAAATCAAGATACAGAAATTTTAAAAGAATTAGAAAAAAATGGAATAACCAAAGATAATATCAAAAATTTAAAATATTTAAAGAGATCTATTGATAGCAGGAAGAGAAATGATATAAAATTCATATACAGTCTTGAAGTAGAATTAAATAAAGAAATAAATTTAGAAAAATATACAAAATTAAGTCTTTCTAAAGGAGAGCAAGACTATAAAAAAAGAAGACCTATTTATCCAAAAAGAGAAGTTGCGGTTGTAGGAACTGGTCCAGCTGGACTTTTTGCAGCTTTAAGGTTAGCAGAATATGGATATGTTCCAGTAGTTTTTGAAAGAGGAGAGGAAGTTGAAAAAAGAAATAAAACTACTGCTGAATTTATAAAAACATATAAGCTTAATCCCAATTCAAATATACAATTTGGTGAAGGTGGAGCAGGAACATATTCAGATGGGAAATTAAATACAGGAATTAGAAGTGAATATATAGATAAAGTTTTCAATGAATTTGTTGAATGTGGGGCACAAGCAGAAATTTTATGGAATTATAAACCGCATATAGGAACAGATGTATTAAGAAAAGTTATAAAAAATTTAAGAGAAAAAATAAAATCTATGGGTGGAAAATTTTATTTTAATTCTTTTATAGAAGATATTAAAGTTTCAAATGGACATTTAAAATCTCTTATAGTGAGAGAAAATGGAGAAAAAGTATATGAATATGATATAGATATGGCTGTATTTGCCATAGGACATTCGGCCAGAGATACCTATAAAATGTTGTATAAAAGAGGCGTAGCAATGGAGAATAAACCTTTTGCTATTGGGCTTAGAATAGAACATTTGAGAAAAGATATAGATAGAATGCAATATGGTAAAAGTGTGTCAAATCCTAATTTAGAAGCTGCAACATATAATATGGCTTATAACAACAGAGAAGAAACAAGAGGAATATTCTCGTTTTGTATGTGTCCTGGTGGCGAAATTGTAAATGCTTCGTCAGAAATTGGGGCTTCACTTGTAAATGGAATGAGTTATTCTACAAGAAATGGGAAATTTTCAAATTCGGCAATAGTGGTTGGAATTTCAGAAAAAGATTATGGTAATCAGATTTTTTCTGGAATGAAGTTACAAGATGAATTAGAAAGAAAAAACTATGAAATTGTAGGAACTTATGGTGCTACATATCAAAATGTAATGGATTTTATGAAAAATAATGTGACAAAACAAGAAATTGAAAGTAGCTATAAAATGCAACTTCATTCATATGATATGAATAATTTTTTCCCTGAATATATAACCAGAAATTTAAGAGCTGCCTTTGAGCACTGGTCTAAAAATGATTTATTTATTTCAAAAAATGTAAATTTGATAGGACCAGAAACTAGAACTTCAGCTCCAGTAAAAATATTAAGAGATATAAAAGGAGAGTCAATTTCCATAGGAGGAATTTATCCTATAGGTGAAGGAGCAGGTTATGCT
This sequence comes from Fusobacterium gastrosuis, assembly GCF_900095285.1. Taxonomy (GTDB): domain Bacteria; phylum Fusobacteriota; class Fusobacteriia; order Fusobacteriales; family Fusobacteriaceae; genus Fusobacterium; species Fusobacterium gastrosuis. The sequence goes on from NZ_LT607734.1 coordinate 1,388,420, forward strand.
GGTGGAATTACAAGTGCAGCAGTTGATGGGATAAGAATAGTTGATACTGCCTTTGCTGAAATTATAGAGTAAGAGTAAAATTTATTTAAAATATGAAATGATTTTGAAATGGAGAAAAAGGGAGAATGAATAAGGAAATTATAGGTGAAGTTATTACTGATAAAACAATGCTTGATAAAATAATTACTGAAAACATATCGAAACTTGAAGAAATGTTACCCAATATGGCATTAAAATTAATATCTATATTGGTATTACTTTTAATTTGGCCTAAAATAATAAGAGCAATTTTATATATGATAGAAAAAACAGGGAAAATAAGAAAGTATGATCCATTATTAATTTCCTTTATAAAATCTTTAATGAAAACTTTGTTGTATATAACTTTATTTTTCCTTATTATAGGAACTATTGGAGTTCAAGCAACCTCTTTGGTAACTGTATTAGGAACAGCTGGTGTTGCAGTAGGTCTAGCATTGCAAGGTAGTTTGACTAATTTAGCAGGCGGAGTAATAATATTATTTTTTAAGAATGTATCAAAAGGAGATTTCATTTCAATAAATTCTGGAACAATAGAGGGAACTGTAAAAAATATACATATACTTTATACAACTATAACAACACCTGAAGGACTTGCTTTAATAGTTCCTAATAGTCAACTAGCAAATTCTGCTATTTTAAATGTTTCAAGAAATCCTACAAGAAGATTAGATTTAATTTACTCAACTTCATACGATAACTCAGTTGATAAAACTTTAAAAATATTAGAGCAAATTGCTAATGAAGATAAGAGAATTCTAAGAGATGAAGAACATCCTATAACAATATCTTTAATAAAGCATAGTGCGAGTTCACTTGATTATAGATTTAGAGTTTGGACAAAAAAAGAAGATTACTTTGATACAATGTATGATATAAATAAAAAAGTTAAAGAATTATTTGATACAAATCAAATAGAAATTCCTTATAATAAACTTGATATTTATAAGAGAAATTAATTAAAATAAAAATAGAGTTATTAATAAGAAATAATTCTATTTTTTTATTTAAAGCTAGCTAAAAAATAGAAAGTTTGGTATAATATTTCAAATAAATTTATAAATAATTTTCATATAACATTTTTTTAGGAGGAGAAATGAACGGAAAAATTATAAAGGAAGCTATTACATTTGATGATGTCTTATTGATTCCTGCAAAATCTGATGTACTACCACATCAAGTTAGTTTGAAAACAAGATTGACAAAAAAAATTACATTGAATTTACCTATATTAAGTGCTGCTATGGATACAGTTACAGAATCTGATTTAGCCATTGCACTTGCAAGACAAGGTGGTATAGGATTCATTCATAAAAATATGTCTATTGAGGAGCAAGCAGCGGAAGTTGATAGAGTAAAAAGATCTGAAAATGGAATGATAACTGATCCAATAACTCTTAATAAAGAAAGTACAGTATCTCAAGCTGAAGAAATAATGAGTAAATATAAAATATCTGGTTTACCTGTTATAGAAGAAAATGGGAAACTTATAGGTATTGTAACAAATAGAGATTTAAAATATCGAAAAGATGGAAATCAACCTGTTGGAGAAATTATGACAAGTAAAGGATTAATAACTGCCCCTGTGGGAACAACGCTAGATGAGGCAAAAGAAATTTTACTTGCTAACAGAATAGAAAAGTTACCTATAACAGATGATGAAGGATATTTAAAAGGTTTAATTACTATAAAGGACATAGATAAAATAGTTCAATATCCAAATGCTTGTAAAGATGAAGCAGGAAAATTAAGATGTGGAGCAGCTGTTGGAGTGGCTCCAGATTTAATGAAAAGAGTGGATGCTTTAGTAAAAGCTGGGGTAGATATAGTAACTCTGGATTCTGCACACGGACATTCAAGCGGAATAATAAAAGCTATAAAAGAAATTAAAAAAGCATATCCAGATTTAGAAGTAATAGGTGGAAATATAGTTACAGCCGAAGCAGCAAAAGATTTGATAGAAGCAGGAGTATCTGCAGTTAAAGTAGGAATAGGACCCGGATCAATTTGTACAACAAGAGTAGTTGCAGGAGTTGGAGTTCCACAATTGACTGCAGTAAATGATGTATATGAATATTGTAAGGATAAAGGCATAGGAGTTATAGCAGATGGAGGAATAAAGTTTTCTGGTGATATTGTTAAAGCCTTAGCAGCAGGAGGAGATTGTGTAATGCTTGGTGGACTTCTTGCTGGAACTAAAGAAGCTCCTGGTGAAGAAATCATATTAGAAGGTAGAAAATTTAAAGTTTATGTTGGAATGGGATCAATAGCTGCAATGAAAAGAGGGTCTAAAGATAGATATTTCCAAACAGAAAATGACGCTTCTAAATTAGTACCAGAAGGAATAGAAGGGCGTATAGCTTATAAGGGTTCAGTAAAAGATGTTGTATTCCAACTAGCAGGTGGAATAAGAGCAGGAATGGGATACTGTGGAACACCTACAATAGAAGATTTACAAAAAAATGGAAAATTTATGAAAATAACAGGGGCAGGGTTGAAAGAAAGTCATCCACATGATATAACTATAACAAAAGAAGCACCTAATTATTCAAAATAAAATACAGAAAGTTAAAGAGGTAAAAATACATGTTAAAATTAAATAAAATAATAATTCTGGGGGGATTTTTATTTTATTTTTCAGTTCTTAATGCAGCTGAAATAAAAGAAGTAGAAACATTAGAAGAAGTTTCTAGTGAAATAATCGGGAAAAATAAAGTAAACAAAACAATGCCAACTGTTATAAAAAAAGTTGAAGAAAAAACATCAATAAAATCAGATAAAGATATTGAGAATAGTAAACAAGAGACAAAATCATTTTTTAGTGAGTCAGACTCAGAAACTAGATTTGATAAAAATGCAATAGTTGATACCTTTGATAAGAATATGAAAAATGGAGTAGCCTATAGAAAAGATGAAACAACACCTTTCACTGGTTTATTTGGGGCAGTAATTGATGGAAAGATAGATCATGTGGAATCTTATAAAAATGGTCTTTTAGATGGGGAGAGTGCTTGGTATTCTAGAAGTGGTAAAATACTTTTATCAGAACATTATTCAAAAGGGAAATTAAATGGTGAGCAAAAATCTTATTATGAGGATGGGAAATTAAAATCTATTGTGAAATATACAAATGGAAGAATAGATGGAGTGCTTGTGTATGATAAAAATTCTAAAATAAAACATGAAAGTATTTTTAAAAATGGAACAGGAATTTGGAAATTTTATTGGAGTAACGGAAATCTTTCAGAAGAAGGTCAATATGTTTCATGGAAAAAGGATGGAGTTTGGAAAAAATATAGAGAAGATGGGTCACTTGATATAGTTAGAACATATAATAATGGAAGATTATTAAATGAGAGATGGGAGTAATGCTAAAAGCTAGACTGAAACAGGGATTTTTTTATATTTTTTGTAAATATAATAACAAATTTGACTCTGAAGTCATGGAAATTTTATCGGATTTTGAATTTTTAATTTTTTCAAAGATGTCAGATTATGATAAGTTACATTCTTATATTTTAATGAAAAAAGTAAAAAAAAGTAAATTATCCGATAATATTTTATATTTAAAATTAGCTTTACTTCATGATTGTGGCAAAGAAAATATTAGTTTATTGAGAAGAATAAAAAAAGTTATATTCGGAGATAAACTTCTAGAAAATCATACAAAAATTGCTTATGAAAAATTAAAAGAGCATAATATAGAACTTGCAAAATTATGTATTATGCATCATGATAAAAATCATGATAAAGATATGGAAGAATTTCAAAAGTTAGATGACGAATAGAAATTTATTCAAAACTCTAGGTAAAGCAATACAATTATGGTAAAATAAAAAGGTACTGTAAAAACAGTGCCTTATTTTTTTTTAAAATTTAATTTATTTTTAGGAGAATTACTATGTCAAAAATAAATAATGATTGGAAAGAAATCTTAGAAAATGAATTTCAAAAAGAATACTTTGTAAAACTTAAAAATATTTTAGAAGCAGAATACAAGAACTATAAAGTTTATCCACCAAAAAAAGATATATTAAATGCTTTTATGTGGACTTCATTTTCAGAAACAAAAATTGTAATCTTAGGACAAGACCCGTATCATCAATATGGTCAGGCACATGGGCTTGCATTTTCTGTAAATTATGGAATTAAAACACCACCATCTTTACAAAATATGTATAAAGAACTACAAGATGATTTAGGGCTTTATGTACCGAATAATGGTTATCTAGAAAAATGGGCGAAACAAGGAGTTTTACTTTTAAATACAACTCTTACTGTTAGAGATAGTGAGGCTAATTCACATTCAAACATAGGTTGGCAAATTTTTACAGATAATGTAATTAAAGCATTAAATGATAGAAAAGACCCGGTTATTTTTATTCTCTGGGGAAATAATGCAAAATCTAAAGAAAAATTTATAGATAGTAGTAGACATTTTATATTAAAAGGAGTTCATCCTAGTCCACTTTCAGCAAATCGTGGTTTTTTTGGATGTAAACATTTTAGTGAAGCAAATAGAATCTTAAAGAGTTTAAATATAAAAGAAATAGATTGGCAAATTGAAAATAAATTTTAAAAAATATAAAAAATGGGAGAACAGACTATGAATATTTTTTCAGGTATAGAATATAGAGTTTTAAAAAATATAGATTTAGAAAGAGAATATTGTGGAATTGAATATGACTCAAGAAAAATAAAAGAAAATTTTATTTTTATAGCTCTCGAAGGTGCAAATGTCGATGGACATAATTATATAGATGTTGCTGTTAAAAATGGAGCAACTTGCATAATTGTTAGTAAAGAAGTTGAATTAAAACATAATGTAAGTTATATTCTGATTGAAAATTTAAGACAAAAATTAGGTTATATAGCCTCAAATTTCTTTGGATGGCCACAAAAAAAGTTAACTATAATTGGGGTCACTGGAACAAATGGAAAAACTTCAAGTACTTATATGATAGAAAAGTTACTTGGAAATAAAAAAATAACAAGGATAGGAACAATAGAATATAAAATTGATGATGAGGTAATTGAAGCAGTTAATACAACGCCTGAATCATTAGACTTGATAAAAATATTTGATAAGAGTTTAAAAAAAGGGATAGATTGTGTAATAATGGAAGTTAGTTCGCATTCGTTGGAATTAGGAAGAGTTGAAACTTTAGATTTTGATTATGCAATGTTTACAAATTTGACTCAGGATCATTTGGATTATCATCAAAATATGGAAAATTACTTCCTAGCTAAAAGAAAATTATTTTTGAAACTTAAAGATAAAAATAATTCTGTTATTAATATAGATGATACCTATGGACAAAGGTTGTATAAAGAATTTTTAGAAAATTCTGAGGATATTCTTTCATATGGAATAAATAATGGGGATTTACACGGAGAGTTTTTAGAAAATGATAGTGTAAAAATTAAATTTAAAGAGAAAGAATTTGTTGCTAAATATAAACTTTTAGGAGATTTTAATTTATATAATACTTTAGGTGCGATAGGAATAGTTTTAAAAATGGGAGAAAAATTAGAAGATATTATAAAAAGACTTGAAATACTAAGACCAGCACCCGGAAGATTTGAAACGGTGGATTGTGGGCAAGATTATAAAGTAATTGTTGACTATGCACATACACCGGATGCTCTTGAAAATGTTATAAAAGTGGCAAAAAATATTAAAAATAGAGGAGATGTAATAACTATATTTGGATGTGGTGGAGATAGAGATAGAACAAAAAGACCACTTATGGCTAACATAGCAGAAAAAAATTCTGACATAGTTATATTAACTGAAGATAATCCTAGAACTGAAAATCCTGAACAAATATTTAATGATGTAAAAAAAGGATTTATTAATATTGAAAGACATATATTTGAACCTGAAAGAGAAGAAGCTATAAAAAAAGCCATAAGCATAGCTAAAAAAAATGATATAATATTAATAACCGGTAAGGGACATGAAACTTACCATATTAAGGGATTGATAAAATATCATTTTGATGATAAAGAAATTGCAAGAAGAGAAATTGTTAGAAGGAAAATGAAAGAGAAAAATTAATGGAGGTCAGATGTTAATAAGTGATGTAAATAAAGTTAAAATAGGAAATTATGAAATAGGAGGTAATAATAGATTTACTCTTATAGCTGGTCCTTGCGTTATGGAATCATTAGAAATAATGGATGAAATAGCTGGGAAAGTGAAAGAAATTTGTGACAGATTGGGAATAAACTATATATTTAAAGCTTCATTTGATAAAGCAAATAGATCATCTATATACTCATATAGAGGACCTGGGATTGAAGAAGGCATGAAAATGCTAAAAGCTATTAAGGATAAATACAATATACCAGTTATTACAGATGTTCATGAGGCATGGCAATGTGAAAAAGTTGCAGAGGTAGCAGATATTTTGCAGATACCGGCTTTTTTATGTAGACAAACTGATTTACTTATAGCTGCAGCAAATACAGGAAAAGCAATTAATATAAAGAAGGGGCAATTTTTAGCACCATGGGATATGAAAAATATTGTTATCAAATTTGAAGAATCTAATAATAAAAATATAATGTTATGTGAAAGAGGGTCAACTTTTGGATACAATAATATGGTTGTAGATATGAGAGGACTTTTGGAAATGAGAAAATTTGGTTATCCAGTTGTTTTTGATGTGACACATGCAGTTCAAAAGCCAGGTGGATTAGGAACAGCAACTTCTGGTGATAGAGAATATGTTTATCCGCTTCTAAGAGCAGGTTTAGCAGTAGGTGTCGATGCAATATTTGCAGAAGTTCACCCAAATCCGACAGAAGCAAAATCTGACGGACCAAATATGTTATACCTAAAAGATTTAGAAGAAATTCTGAAGATAGCAATTCAAATTGATAATATAGTAAAAGGGAGATAAATTAAAGATAAACTAATATCTTGACAAAAAAGATAAAGTTTATTATAATAGTGGAGTAATTTAATATAAATATTAAGGAGGATATGAAATGGTAACAAGAGATATGAATATAATGGAAGTAGTACAAAAATATCCAGTAGCAATTGAAGTATTCCAAAGACATGGACTTGGATGTGTAGGATGTATGATAGCTTCAGGAGAAACTTTAGGAGAAGGTATTGAAGCTCATGGTTTAGATGTAAAATTAATTTTAGATGAAATAAATGCATTAATCCAAAAATAAAAAAAAGCTCCAATTGGAGCTTTTTTTATAAACTTTAGTAGAATTCATCCACTGCTTTCATAGTCAAGACTTTTATTTTTGAAAAATCTTGTAAGTTACTGAACAAATTATTTGAACAACAATTTGAAGAAGAACAATGTGTCGAGGATTTACATGATGAGCAACCAGAATTTGATTTTGTTTTACAACAATCTTTTTCTTCATTTAGTTGTTCTCTTTTTATAAAAATATCATAAGGCTCTATATAACCATGTTCTTCTAGTATAGAAAAACTTTTTTTTAAAGTAAGTTCATCTATACCAAGATTTTTCATAATAGCAGTTTCACTATAAACAGCAGAAGAAAGCAAAAATTGAATTATTTTTATTTCCAGTTCTGTCATATTAAACGACCCTTCTATTAGATTTTTTTATTATATCTAATTATAGCATAGTTTAGTATATTAGTTATAGAAAAAAATTAATAATTATGTTAAAATTAAAAGTGGTTTGTTTAAAATACTAATAAAAGGAGAAGAACTTTGGGACTTTCATTATTAAAAGGAATTTTAACAGGGCTAATTTTGTCTTTACCATTTGGGCCAGTGGGAATATACTGTATTGAACTTACTATTGTTGAAGGACGCTGGAAAGGATATGCAACAGCTATGGGAATGGTGACAATAGATGTTTTTTATTCTTTGATTTCTTTACTTTTTATTGCAAAAGTTGAAGAAAAAATAGTGAAATATGAACATTTCTTGTCAATTCTTATTGGATTATTTTTGATGACAATTGCAATAAAAAAGATTTTATCAAAAATAGAAATAAAGGAAGTTAAAATTGAAATAAAAAATTTTATACAAAATTATTTTACTGGATTGGTATTTGCTTTAGTGAATATATCAAGTATTTTAGTGATAACAATTATTTTTACATCACTTAAGATATATAATGATAACAGCCCAACTCAGATATATGAAATACTTTTGGGTGTATTAGCAGGTGGAGCTACATTGTGGTTTACTACTACATATGCAGTAGCTAATTTTAGGAAAAAACTAGATAAAGAAAGAATGGTACATTTAATTAAAGGGGTTAATGTATTATTACTAATATTTTCGTCTATTTTAGTAATAAAATCTTTAATTAAGTATATAAAATTTTAGAGAGGAAATGGTAATGAATAACATAAAAATATCCGCAGAATTTAAGAAATATGTAGAATATAATCCAGAAAATGAAAATACTGTCATTGGTGTTGCGATGAGTGGAGGAGTTGATAGTTCAACGGTAGCATATATCTTAAAACAGCAGGGATATAAAATTTTTGGTGTGACAATGAAAACATTCAATGATGAGGATTCTGATGCCAAAAAGGTTTGTGAAGATTTAGGAATAGAGCACTATGTATTAGATGTTAGAGATGATTTTAAAGAAAAAGTAATGGATTATTTTGTAAATGAATATATGAATGGAAGGACACCTAATCCATGTATGGTATGTAACAGGCATATAAAATTTGGAAGAATGCTTGATTTTATTTTGGATAAAGGTGCAACATATATGGCTACTGGGCATTATACTAAGTTAAAAAATGGTGCTTTATCTGTTGGAGATGATGGGAATAAAGATCAAGTTTATTTTTTATCTCAAATAAAAAAAGAGAGATTAAAGAACATAATATTTCCAGTGGGAGATTTGGAAAAACCTAGACTTAGGGAAATGGCAAAAGAATTAGGTGTAAGAGTATATTCTAAAAAGGATTCTCAAGAAATATGTTTTGTAAAAGATGGAAAATTAAAAGATTTTTTGATTGAAAGTTCGGATGGAAAAGTATTAAATCCCGGAAATATAGTTGATAAAAATGGAAAAGTTCTTGGGAAACATGATGGTTTTTCATTCTATACTATCGGACAAAGAAAAGGATTGGGAATATCAACAGAAGAGCCTTTGTATGTTTTAGAGTTTGATATGGAAAATAATAATATTATAGTAGGAACAAATGAAGACCTGCACAGAGATACTTTAGTAGCCACAGATATAAATTTATTTTTAGTACCTTCAATAGAAGCTTTGGATAATTTGGAATGTTTTGCCAAAACAAGATCTAGAGATATTTTACATAGATGTACTTTAAAAAAAGATGGAGATGACTATATCGTCAACTTTGTGAATAATAAAGTGAGAGCAGTTACCCCAGGTCAGGGTATAGTTTTCTACAATGATGAAGGGAATGTAATTGCTGGCGGTTTTATAAAAAAATAAATAAAATTAATAAAACAATAAAATTAGGAGGAAAAAATGGCACTTTTAAAGGAATTTAAGGAATTTGTAATCAGAGGAAATCTAGTTGATATGGCAGTTGGGGTTATCATAGGAGGAGCATTTGGAAAAATAGTAACAAGCTTAGTTAATGATGTAATAATGCCAATAATAGGATTAGCAATAGGAAATGTTGATATTTCTACTTTAGAATACAAATTGGGAGAAGCTGTTGAAGGAGTTGAACAAGCATCAATTAAATATGGTATGTTTTTACAAAATATATTGAACTTCATAATAATAGCTTTTTGTATATTTGTATTTATAAAAATTATAGCTAATATGAAAAAGAAAGAAGAAGAAGCACCTGCCGCTCCACCTGCACCTACAAATGAAGAAGTTTTACTTACTGAAATTAGAGATGCTTTAAATAAAATGTCAAACAAATAATAAAAAGGAGTTATAGATTTTTATTTATAAAAACTATAACTCTTTTTTTATTATATAAGGAAGTTTAAATTTAATGGAATTTTATCGTATTTTTTATTTTTAGATTATCAATTAAAGAAATAATGGAACATTCTAGGAATTTAAGGTCTAGTATAGAGTTCTAATATTTTATACAAAGATATTGACTCTTGCAATAGGTGTATCTAACAAAAAAGTCAAATTCATAAAATATTAAAATATGGGACTTACAGATGAAAAAATCTTGACAATACTGATATATCCAGCTATTATATAGACAATGATAATATATTTAGGGGGGAGTGCTTTGAAAAGAAAGTTGTTTTTAGTAATTACCGTACTTTTATCTATTTCTATTTTTTTAGTAGGTTGTGGGAAGAAAAAAGAAGAAAAACCACTTGTTATGGGATTAGTTCCTATAAGTAATTCAGAAAAACTTATAGAAGAAACAGCACCTTTGCATAACATGATAGCGAAGAAAGTAGGAAAAAATGTAGAAGGTTTTATTGCAACTAACTATATCGGAGTAGTTGAAGCTTTAGGAACTGGAACAGTTGATTTTGCTTTAATACCACCATTTGCATATATACTTGCAAATAAAAAACATGGTTCAGAAGCGTTACTTACAAGTTTAAATAAAGATAATGAACCTGGATATTACTCTATAATAATTGCAAGAAATGATAGAGGCATAGAAAAAGTTTCAGATCTAAAAGGTAAAAAAATTGCATTTGTAGATCCATCATCGACATCAGGATATATATTTCCAGCTGTTATATTGATGGATAATGGAATTAATATAGAAAATGATATTAAATATCAATTTGCAGGTGGACATGATAAAGCTTTACAACTTCTAATAAATGGAGATGTAGATGCTATTGGAACTTATGAAAATGCCTTTAAGAAGTTTTCAAAGGAATTTCCTGAAATTGAAACTAAAACTAAAATTTTACAAAAAAGTGATTTAATCCCTGGAGTTACATTAACTGTATCTTCAAAGGTTGATCCAGAAACAAAAGAAAAGATAAAAGCAGCCTTTGCGAGTGTAGCAGAAGATAAGGAAATGCAAGATCTTATGATGAAGCTTTTTGGATTATATGGTTTTCAAGAAGCTGATAAAAATAACTATGATAATATAAGAGTAAAATTAGAAAAACTTGGAATTGATATAGAAAAAGTAAAATAAAAATATAAATATAAAAGGTTGTTGCAATACTGCAACAACCTTTTATATTACATATCTTTAGTAACAACTACATTAACTCCTGTATTAAAAACATTTTCAATAACAATATCTCCTCTTTTTACAGGAGCAGTTAATTCAATTTTTTTTAGTTCATCCATTAACATAAAATTCATATGTTTTGGAATTGCTGCAGTTGTCTTAATTGGACATCTGTGATCTAGAGCATTTTTTATCTTTACAGTAGATGTAACTACTCTCTTAGGAGCTTTTATTTCTTCTTTTCCATAAACAGCCCCTCTTGGACAAGCATTTCCTTCTACAACAAGAGTTTCAGTATCAACATTTATATGACAACCAACAGGGCAAACTATACATATCATTTCCTTTTTCATTATTTATCGCCTCCAACAGGAACTATTGTGCAGCTATCATAGCTATCACATGAAATTATTTGTTTTCCTTCTACAATTTCAAAAATAATATCCTTTCCATTAAGAGCTTCTAGTTTTTTCTTAGAGATTAAGATTCTCTCCATTTCTCCAGGAGCCATATGATTCTTTTTAGTTGAAAGAAGTATTTCATCTCCAGCTCTTACTTCTAATTTAACTTCTTTAAATATTCTATTAACTCTCATGAAAACTTCTAAAGATTTTTCAATATTTTCAACCCTAACTTTTTGTGGGACGGTATAAACAATTCCATTTCCATTTTTTAAATTGATATATTCTCCATTTTGAATTTCATTTTTTATATATCTGGCAGCAGCAGCACCTGCTTTTCTTGATTCACCACTCACAAAGTCAACAAGATCGTGAACATGAACAACATTTCCTGCTGCAAATATTCCAGGAATATTTGTTTCCATTAACTCATTTACAACCGGACCATTAGTTCTTCTATCCATTTCAATTCCAGTTGCTCTTGAAATATCATTTTCTGGAATTAGTCCAACAGATAAAAGTAAAGTATCACATTCATATTCTATTTCAGTTCCAGGTATAGGTTTTTTATTTTCATCAACTTTGGCAATTATAACTTTTTCAACTCTATCTTTTCCAATAATATCTACTACTGTATGGCTTAAATATAATGGGATATCATAGTCTTCAAGACATTGAACGATATTTCTCATAAGTCCACCAGAGAATGGCATAAGTTCAGCAACGGCTAATACTTTTGCTCCTTCAAGAGTAAGTCTTCTTGCCATTATAAGCCCTATATCTCCAGAACCTAAGATAACAACTCTTTTTCCTACCATGAATCCTTCCATATTAATATATCTTTGAGCAGCTCCTGCAGTGAAAACTCCAGCAGGTCTATCACCTGGAATAGCGATTGCTCCTCTTGTTCTTTCTCTACATCCCATAGTTAATACCACAGCTTTAGCTTGGATTATCATATATCCATCTTCGCTATTAATTGCTTGAACAATTTTTTCAGGTGAAACTTCTAAAACCATAGTATCTAATTTATATTCTATATTTTGTTCTTTCAGTTGATCTATAAATCTTTGTGCATATTCTGGACCAGTTAATTCTTCTTTGAATTCATGTAGTCCAAAACCATTATGTATACATTGTTGTAAAATTCCGCCTAATTCTTTAGCTCTTTCTATAACTAATATGCTATCAACACCATTTTTTTTAGCCTCTATTGCAGCAGCAAGCCCAGCAGGACCACCACCAACTACAACTAAATCATATTTCATATCGTTTCCTCCTATTTTGTTTCCCCAGTTAAAATATATGATCCTTTTTCTTCAAGAACAATATCATCTAGTTTTAAGTTTAATTCTCTAGCTAATATTTCCTGAACTCTCGGTCCACAAAATCCACCTTGACATCTTCCAGCACCTGGTCTACATCTTCTTTTAATTCCATTAAGTGTTCTTCCGCCGGCTTTTCTATGAATAACATCAACAATTTCTCCCTCAGTTATGTTTTCACATCTACATATAATTCTTCCATATCTAGGATCTTTTTTTATAACTTCAGCTTTTTCTTCTGGAGAAAGCTCTATAAAATAAATATGTTTTTTATTCTTTATAAAATTTTCTTTTTTACTGATATTTCCTAAACTTTTTACTACCATTTCAGCTAAATCAATAGCCATAGCAGGAGCAGAAGAAAGTCCTGGAGATTTAGTTCCAGCCATATTAAAGAACCCTTTTACATCTTCAGCTTCTCCTAGTATAAAATCTCCTGTGTCAGCCTCAGCTCTAAGCCCAGAGAAATTTCTTATATTATCTCTAAAATTGATATCTTTTATACTTTTTACTGCAAATTGTTTTATGGTATCAAAGCCTTCTTGAGTATTTCCAACATCTTCTCTATCTTCAACATCAGAAGCAGTAGGTCCGGCTATTATATTTCCATGAGCAGTTTTAGCAACTAAGATACCCTTTCCCATTTCTGTTGGACATTGGAAAATTACTGAGTCAGTTAAATATCCTTGAACTTTGTCTAATAAATAATATTCTCCAATTCTTGGAGTAATTTTAAATGTTTTTTTAGAAATCATGTTATTTAAAATATCAGCATATACTCCAGCTGCATTTATAACAGTTTTAGTTTCTATTATTTCTCCATTTTTTAGAGTTAATTTAAAATATTCTCCAACTTTTTCTATATTTACTACTTCTGCATTTAATTTTAATTCTGCCCCATTTTCCATTGCATTTTCTACAAGTTTTATTGCTAATTCCCATGGTCCAGTAATTCCAGCAGTTCCAGCATATAAGGCAGCCACAGCTTCTTTACTAACATGAGGTTCTCTTTTTTGAATTTCTTCAGCTTCTATTATTTCTAACTCAGGAACACCATTACTAAGTCCTCTTTTATAAAGTAGTTCCAAATGTTCTCTTTCTTTTTCAGAAAAAGCTAATACATAAGAACCTACTTTTCTAAATGGTGCGTCAACTTCTTTACAAAGCTCCTCATACATTGCGTTACCAGCTACATTGTATTTTGCCATAAGGCTTCCTTCTTTTGCATCATAACCAGCGTGAACTATTGCAGAGTTTGCTTTTGTAGTTCCACATGAAACATCATTGTCTTTATCTAAAATTAAAATATTCAATTCATATTTAGATAATTCTCTTGCAACAGCAGCTCCCATAATACCAGTACCTATAACAGCTACATCAATCATATTGTCTCCTCCTAAAATAAAAAGTCATGAAAAAAGAATAGAAGAAATTCTCCTACTTTTTTCATGACTCACTCATTCACTAGTCTAATTATTTAATTCGTATTTTTATAATACATTTTTTTTCATAAAATGTCAAGATAAAATGATATATGTTTTAATAAAGTATTTTATAAAAATAAATATTATGATATAATAAATTCAAAAAAGTGTTTTAAAATAAAATAAGGAGGTAATTTATGAAAGTATATGAATTAAAAATAAAAGTATTTCTTTTAAAAGATATAAATTATGAAGTAATTAAGAGTACTAAATAATAATTTTTATACTGAAAATTTATATAGGAGGAATATTTATGGACTTAAAAGATAATATTGAGGAATTAGCTAAAAAAATTGAAAAGTACAAAGATAGAGTTATTAATGAAGAAATGACTAAGACAGCATTTGTTTTACCTTTTTTTGATATGTTAGGGTATGACACAAGAAATCCTTTTGAGTTTCATGCTGAATTTACTGCTGATATAGCCGATGCAAAAGGTGAAAAAGTAGACTATGCTATTTTAATTGATGATGTTCCCAGAATACTTGTTGAATGTAAGGAATGCAATAACAGTCTTGAAAATTGTGATAAACAATTAACTCGTTATTTTAATGTTACTCCAGCTAAAATTGGAGTTTTAACAAATGGAATAGTTTATAAATTTTATACAGACTTGGAAAAACCGAATATGATGGATGAAAAGCCATTTTTAGAGATAAACTTATTAAAAATTAAAGATTATCAAATAAATGAATTAAAGAAATTTGCTAGAAATTCTTTTGATATAGACAATATTTTAAATAGTGCAGAAGAATTAAAGTACTCTAATTTAATTAAAAAACTTTTAAAAACTGAATTTGATAGTCCAAGTGAAAATTTTATAACATATATATTAAATGAAATTTATGATGGTGTGAAAACACAAAAAGTGAAAGATAGATTTACAGGAACTATTAAAAAATCTATAAGTGAATTTTTAAATGATATTGTTAGAAATAAACTTGAGGGAGCCTTAGAAGCTAATAAAAATACTCAAAATATAGTTGAAGAAGAAATTATTGAAACACAAATTGAAGAGATTGAATGTGGGCCAGTTACTACAGAAGAAGAAAAGCAAGGATTATCTATAATTAAAGCTTTAATTCATGATGTTATCGACTTAGATAGAATAACATATAAAGATACTTTAAATTATTTTTCTGTAACTATTGATGATAAAGTAACTAAATGGATATGTAGATTATATTTTAATGGAACCACTAAGTTTATAAAATTTCCAGAAATTGATGAAGAAGGTTTTAAAGATAGAGGTGCTAAAATACCAATAAATAATATAAATGACTTGTATTCTTTCAAAGATAGGATAGTTGACTCTATTAAACTTTATGACTAAAATATTATCGATAATTTAAAAGCTTATTGATGGTAACAAAAGGGTAACAAATTTTATATTTAAATACAAAAGAAGCCCTCAACTTTTTGCAAGTTCGGGCTTCTTTTGTAGAAATTAAACTATAATTAAGGAAACGATACAAGATAATACTACCATACTTATAACTATTTGTCAATAAAAATTTTAATTTTTATTATTTTTATTAACTAAATATTTTAAAACGATTATAAAATTGTATTAATCTTACTCAAGTTTAAATTTTCCTTTTGCTATAAAATTGTTTATGTACCTTGCAGTACCAATTTTCCTATGAATTTCTTTGTGCGTTATAGGTATTAGAACCTTGTCTTTTATATCTTTTAAATCAGCATCTTTTAAATCAACTAAACCATCATTAAACTCTCCTAGCCAACTACCAAAAAAACCTTCTGTTTCTGTCCCAATAAGAAGTCCTACTTCTATATTTTTATCAAAAGAAACCTTATCTTTACGAATCTTTTGATAAATTGATAAAGGTTGAAAAATGAAATCTATGAATACAAATATTCGCTTTAATCTTCTAAGTAGTTTAGAGTCATTAATAGGAGATGAAATTAAAATAATTTTATCAACAATTCCCTTCAATTGACTATCTTTTAAAGTTTCTCTTATTAAAACACCTCCGAATCCTGCACCGATAAGCACAATTTCTTCACTTTCATTTAATTTTTTTGATTTTATATCTAATAAATAATTTTTTAAAAGCTCAACTGAGATTTCTAATTTTGGAAAAGTTAAAGGGAAATTTAAGTTATCCACTTGATAGCCCATATTAGTTAAATATTCCTCTAAATTTTTCATATCTTTATAAGTTTTAAAAAATCCATGTATAAGAACTATTCTATAAAACATATGTTTACTTCCTTTTTTTGATTTATAAAATATTATAACATACATAATAAATACTTGCCAATTTTGGATATTTTTATTTATAATGTTTATAGTATAAAAAATTAAGGAGGAATTTATGCCACATTTAAAAATAAGAGGAATTGAAAAAAAGTTGATTATCGAAAATAGTAAAGAAATAATAGACGGATTAACAGCTATTATAGAATGTGATAGAAATTGGTTTACATTGGAACATCAAGAAACTGAATACATATTCGATGGGGAAATAATTAATGGTTATACTTTTATTGAAGTTTACTGGTTTCCAAGAAGTGAAAAAGTTAAAAAGCAGGTAGCTGACTTTTTAACTAAACTAGTTAAAAGAATTAACAATAACAATGATTGCTGTATAATTTTCTTTGAACTTTCTGGAAATAATTATTGTGATAATGGAGAATTTTTTTAATTAAGTAAAAAAGAAGCTTAAAGCTTCTTTTATTTTTTTCTATTTTCAATATAGCCAGCAAGTGCAATAAGAATATTCCCTCTTTCCTCACCAAAATTATCTAAAATTAATTTTTTAGCCTTCTGTATATTATGATTAAGAATTTTTTTACTCTCATCCATACCTAAAATACTAGGATAAGTAGACTTATTTAGAATAGAATCACTACCAACTGGTTTTCCAATCTCCTCAAAAGTTCCTTCAATATCTAAAATGTCGTCTTTAACCTGAAAAGCAAGTCCAATAAGTTCAGAAAATTCAATTAAAATATTTGTAGTTTCTTCATTAGCTTCTGCGATAATACAAGCAATTTCAATTGGTAATTTTAAAAGTTTTCCAGTTTTATTACTATGAATATATTTTAAAGTTTCTAAATCAATTTTTTTATTCTCACTTTCTATATCAATAGTTTGTCCACCTATCATTCCATTTATTCCAGAATAAAGAGCTGTTTTAGAAATAATTTTAACTATTTTATCTGAATCTAAAATAATTAAATTTTTTTCAGAAAGAAGATAAAAAGCGTGAGTAAGTAGAGCATCTCCGATTAAAATAGCCTCAGCTTCTCCAAATTTTTTATGAGTTGTGAGTTGACCCCGACGGTAATCATCGTTATCAAGAGCAGGTAAGTCATCATGAACTAAAGAATATGAATGTATCATTTCTAAAGCAATGGCAGATTTAACTCCTTTATTTAAGTCTATTCCCAATAAATCTAAAGTAGCAAAAAGTAAGATAGGTCTTAATCTTTTTCCACCATTCAAAATTGAATATTTCATTCCTTCAGAAATAACATCTGGATAAGAAAGTTCATTTAATTCTTTTTTTAATTCTTCTTCAAAGAAGAGTGTTTTACTATCCAAATAAGCTTTAAAATTTTTAGATAACATTGTATCTCCTATCTATATTTCTTCAATATCTATTTCCCCATTTTTTTCTAAAACTTTTAATAATTTACCTTCAGCTTCATTTAATAATTTAGATGAAGTTTTAATCAATTTCATAGCTACTTCATATTCTTTAATTGACTCATCTAAACTTAAAGTTCCGCTTTCTAATTTTTCAATAATTTCATCTAAAGATTTTAAATTTTCTTCAAAGCTATTTTTTTTCATTTTTTATTCTCCTGACAATTACTTGGTATAAAAAGTTAAAATTTTCTTATTGTATTTTCGTTCATCTGTTTTTCTAAAGCCAGCTATTTCATTTTCTAAATTTTCATACAGATGATGTTCACAAATTATAAGTCCATTTTCAGCAAGGATATCAGCTTTTTGGATTTCTTTCAATATTTTTTTACAAACTTCATCTTGATAAGGAGGATCCATAAAAATTATATCAAATTTTTCATTTTTTCTACCAAGAATTTCAATAGCTCTTGCTGCATCGTTTTTATATGCTCTACATTTATCAGCAAAACCAAGACTATCAATATTTTCTATAATATATCTTAGTGCCTCACTGTCCTTTTCAATCATAATTGCTCTTTTTGCACCACGACTTATGGCTTCAAGGGCAATACTTCCACTTCCACTAAATAAATCTAAAAAAACACATTCTTCTAAATATGGAGTAATAATTGAAAATAAAGACTCTTTAACACTCTCTAAAGTTGGACGAGTATCAAAACCTTTTCTTGTTTTTATTTTTCTGTTTCTCGCTTCACCAGCTATTATTCTCATAAATCTCTCCTAATTTTAATAAATAAACATCGCATCTCCAAAACTAAAGAAATGATATTTTTCTTGTATAGCAATTTTATAAATTTCAAGCATTTTCTCTCTTTCGTAAAGAGCAGAAACTAACATAAGTAATGTTGATTTTGGTAAATGAAAATTCGTTATAAGTGCATCAACTATTTTAAATTTATAACCAGGATATATAAATATTCCAGTATCCCTTTTTTGAGCAATCAATTTTCCATTATCATCAACAGAAGATTCTAAAGCTCTAGTTGCAGTAGTACCAACTGATATAATTCTTCGTCCTTCACTGCGAGCTTTATTTATAATATTAGCACTTTCTTCGGGAATTTCAAATATTTCTTCATGCATTTTATGTTCTAATACATTTTCAGTTTGTACAGGACGAAAAGTCCCAAGCCCTACTTCTAAAAATACATCAACAATTTCAACACCTTTATCAGCAATTTTTTTCAATAATTCATCTGTGAAATGTAAACCTGCAGTGGGGGCAGCAACAGACTCTCCTTTTATGGCGTAAACAGTTTGGTATCTATTTTTATCTTTCAAATTTTCTGTTATATATGGAGGTAAAGGCATATTCCCTAACTTATCTAAATTTTCTTCAAATGTTCCTTTATAATAAAATTTTAAAACTCTATTTCCATCTTCTTTTATTTCTAAAAGTTCCGCAACCAACTCATTGTTTTGTCCAATATAAACTTTTTGGTTTAATTTTAGTTTTTTAGCTGGCTTTAATAAGCATTCCCAAGTGTCAATATCAATTCTTTTTATAAGTAAAATTTCTAAAACTCCACCTGTATCTTTATGTCCAAATATTCTGGCAGGGATAACTTTGGTAGAGTTTCTGACAAGAACATCTCCTGCAGTTAAATAATCAATAATATCATAGAAATGTTTATGCTCAATAGAGTTATTTTTCTTATTTATCAACATTAATTTTGAATGATCCCGTGGTTCTCTGGGACTTTGTCCTATTAAATTATCCGGTAAAAAAAAGTCATAGTCACTCAAATATGTGGACATCTTCATCATCTACCTTTTGTTTTTTAGCTATGATAACTCTATCATTACCTCCATAATCCTTAATTAAAGAAGTTAGAGTAAAGCTATTTTTTTCTAAAATCTTTTTTAAATCATTTGCTTGATTATAGCCAATTTCAAATGCCAGATAACCATTATCATTTAAGTATTTATCAGCACTAGCCGTTATTTCTTCGTAAAAATACAAGCCATTTCCCATATCGGTTAAAGCATTTTGAGGTTCATATTTTTTTACTTCAGGCATCAGTTCTTGATATTCATTAAAACTTATGTATGGCGGATTTGAAACGATTAAATCAAACTTTTTATCTTGTACTTTTTCAAATAAATTTGAAAGTATAAAGTCAACATTTTCAACATTATTTAAAATTTTATTCTCATTCGCAAGTTCAAGAGCCTTTTCACTGATATCTAAACCAAGAACTTTTGAATTAGGAAGTTCTTTAGCAAGAGCAATAGAAATTGCACCGCTACCTGTACCAATATCTAAAATACTACAAGCCTCTTTTTCATACATAAGTATTTTACATTGTTCAACTAAGATTTCTGTATCAGGTCTTGGAATTAGTGCTCTTTCATCAGTTTTAAATGGGTAACCATAAAATTCCCACTCACCAAGAATATATTGTAAAGGTTTTCTATTTTTTCCCCTAGCAATAAGCATTTCTTTTATTTTATTTTTTTTCTCTTCAGATATTTCTCTAGCCATTGACATATTTAACATATTTCTACTAATGCCTAAGATATCAGAGAAAATATATTCAGTATCAGTTTTAGGATTAGGAACTCCGTTTTTTTCTAAATAATCAATAGATTTTTTAAAAATTTCCATATTTTCAGTTCTGAAATCTTTTTTTTCTTCTTTTACCTCATCAAAAATTTTATTATCCTTTGTCATTTTTTTTAAATAATGTTTAATCATATTTTTTTCTTCATCATTTAACTCCCTTTCATGGTGAATATAAAGGGCGATTCTATCAAGATTAAGAACATAGGAAACTAATTTCTCAGCCTCTAATCTTGGTTTTGAAAAAGAGTATTTTTTCAAATACTCTTCTGCAAATTTTAATATTTCAAGTAAGTTCATATTTAACCTCTTCTATTAAAAATTTTAAATATATTTAATAAAATTTTTATTTTATTCTTCAGATGCTGATAAAAGTTCAGCTTGATGGAAAGTAATAAGAGCATCTATCATTTCATCAATATCCCCATCTAGGAAAGCATCCAGTTGGTGAACTGTTAATTTAATTCTATGGTCAGTAATTCTTCCTTGTGGGAAGTTATATGTTCTAATTTTTTCTGCTCTATCTCCTGTCCCTACTTGTAATCTTCTTTCTCCTTCAATTTCAGTTCTTTGTTTTTCTTGTTCCATTTCAAATAATTTTGAAAGCAAGTGTTTCATTGCTTTTTCTCTATTTTTTAATTGTGATCTCTCATCTTGACATTGAACTATAACCCCAGTAGGTAAGTGTGTAATTCTAACAGCAGAATCTGTCATATTAACATGTTGCCCACCAGCTCCACCAGAACGGTATGTATCAATTTTTAGATCCTTCGGATCAATTTTTACTTCTTGAACATCTTCGACTTCTGGTAAAATTGCAACAGTTGCAGTAGAAGTATGAATTCTTCCTGAAGCTTCTGTTTCAGGAACCCTTTGAACTCTGTGTACTCCAGATTCAAATTTTAATCTTGAATAAGCTCCTAATCCAATTATAGTGAAAGCAACTTCTTTCAATCCACCTAAACCACTTGCTTCTTGTTTTTCAATAACTTCAACTTTCCATTTTCTTCTTTCAGCATATCTTGAATACATTCTAAATAAATCTGCTGCAAATAGAGCTGCCTCATCTCCACCAGCTCCACCTCTTATTTCAACGATAACATTTTTATCATCATTTTTATCTTTAGGTAAAAGTAAAATTTTTAATTGATTTTGAATTTCAGGAATTTTTTCTTCGGCTTCTCTTAATTCTTCTTGAAGCATTTCTTTCATATCTGGATCTTTTTCAGTTTTAAAACTTTCTTTTATAAATTCAACATCATCAACATATTTTCTATATTCTTTATATTTTTCTACGATTTCTGTAATTTCATTTATGGCTTTATTACATTCAATCATTTTTTTAGAATCAGCTAGAACTTCTGGACTTACTAACATTTTATTTAATTCATCATATCTAGCAACAACTTCTTCTAGTTTATCAAACATTTTACACTCTCCTCAAATTATATATAAGCATAATATTATATCATACTTTTTAAATTTTTCTTAGTAAAATTAAATAAAAAATAAATAATTGTAGATAGAATAAAAAATACAAAGATAGTATAATGTTATTGATATTATTATGATTTATGAAAATATTTTATAATTTTTAATTTTTCAAACTCATAGTGATATGAAAAGAATAAAGGATTTGACAGTAAAAACATTTAATTTTAATTTTTGAGAAGAGGTGTATATATGGACGAAATTTTTGAAAAGATAAAAAATTATTTAGCTAATCACTACGAGTTAGTGTCGTTATTTACAAGTCTGTTTTTTATATTTTTCTTATATGGTATTTTTAAAGGACATAACTGGGTATATAACAATAGAATTGCAATAAAAACAGGTATCAACGAATTGCCACTGAAAGCACAAAAATGGATATGGATTATCTTTGGGCTATTTTGGCTAGTTGTATCGCTATTTGTAACAGTGGGATTATATTTAAAGAAATTTTAATTTTTAATGAAAGGAATAATATTATGACACACGATGAGGCAATACAGCAATTACTTGCAGAATATAAAATAGCTGGCAAAGAAGAATTGACTAACCTTTTTATAGATGGTATTTCTCGTGGAGAAATTCATTTTGGTATTAAAGTTTATTCTGCAATGAAACACTTTTATGAACATTCATTTTCACAGATTATCATTTCTGATACGGGGGATTGCTTAAAAAATGATAGTTTGTTAGCTAACGAGTTTAAAAAGCCGTTATTTGATAGAAGATACACATCATTTCATAATATGGATAAACATAAACAGCAAGAAATTATGAGTAATGGAATCTCTAGCCCTTGCCATATTTGTTCGAGTTCTTTTTCGTATCCCATAGAAGCAGAATTTGGTGAAAATAACATTTATAGTATGTTGTAGTGCCTACGAGCCGACAATCAATCTGATACTATTGATAAATCTTTAATAGCAGTTGAGAGCCTTGAAATACTTTATACGATATTGTCTATACTTTTACAAGCGAAAGATAATGATAATATACGCACTATTTTTAAAAAATTGAAAAAACAAGAGTTCTTTAAAAGTTGGAAAAAATCATTGGATATGATTACAGCAGAGGAATGGCTTCAGGATATTTTAGAAATATTAGGTTGGCTTGGCATTTTGCATACTGAAAAACATAAGGGGGCATTTTATGAATATTATAACTATGGTAATCCGCAACTGAGTACTCACAATTCAGATTGGGATTATCCCGTTGATTTTTGGAGAGGGAGAGATGGATTAGATAAAGAAGCATTGATGTTTTGGTTTGATGGGTATCCTAAAATAAACAAAATATTGAATATGAGTTGAATAGGGAAATAAATTTTAAATTTTACCGAAAGGATAAATATGGAAAATATGCTTGATGTATTAAAAAGATTTTTACAAAATCCCAAAGAAAATGAAGAAATCATCGACGCTGATACGCTGATTTGGGTTGATTGGAGAGAATATGACGAAGATATAATTTCTTATTTTAGTGAGAAAATGAAGGATAAGATAGAAGTAGAGTTTATTTCTAATAATCAGCCTTACGGAGATGATATTTGTCTAAAATATAAAGACAAATCACTAATTATTCCCTATAAAGAAAAAATGGATAGAGATACGACAATAAAATATCTAAATGAGTTTATCAAACCCAAATATGAAATTCGTTTATGGTCGGAAAGTTTGGGTGATGATACACTTGCTTTTATTGTTTTAAAACAAAATTTATGGGAAGAGCTGGAAAAAGAATTTGGGAAAAGAATATTAAACAACTATTTTTGTCAAATCACTTTGAGCAGTAAAATGTTTGATTTACAGTATGATGTTGTAGAATATGCAAGACTAAAAAAGTTAAATCCTGATGTTTCGTTTTTTATTTTAGTTTCTTATCTTGAAATAGATAAGAAAGAGAAAAATTTAATAGATAAAAAGAATAAGGGAGAAATAGATTTAAAAAATTATTTACAGCAAAGAAAAGAGATAAAAGCCCAAAAAGATACCTTTATTTGTGAGTATAACTTGAATATATAAAAATAATTTTAAATTTTAAGGAGAAAAGATTATGACAATAAATTATGAAAATTTAGAAAAACTTTTATTAAAAGCAGATGTTGCAGGGTCTGATTATTATTTTAAGATGGAGAAAGAAGTTTTTGTACAAGCAATGGAAGGCGATGAAGAGGAAGATTTTTATAAGGAATATCTAAAACAAAGAGAAGTAGGTTTTGAAGTGTATCAAAATCAGGTAAAGGAAGAGTTTAATCAGATTTTATCATCAGAAGAATTGCATTATTTTGCCTCTGAATATAATTATGACGGTGGAAATTTTTTGTTGGAGCAAGTCATTTTACACCCTTTATGTGATATAGAAACTGCAAGACTTATTTATTGGCTTTTATCACCAACTTATATCTATGAAAAATATGGAAGTTTAGAAAATTGCCCAAAAGAAGATTATATTTGTTATGATGATTCAAGACTTTTAATCAAAATTGAAGAGAAAGTAAAAAATAAAGCGTTTAAAATAGGTCTTCAAGTGGGGGAAAATGAGTGTGTTATAGAAATAATAGAGGAAACAGATTTTTCTGTTGAACCTTTTGTAAATATACCAAAAGATTTAATAAAAATATAAATTTTATTTTTTTACGAAAGGGGGAAATTATGGCAATAGATGGCACAAAAATAATTGATAGTGATGAGGGTTGGGACATTTATCATTTCGTTGTGGAAGATTATAAAAATGGCGAAGATATTCAGAAAATTTATCAAAAGATTTTGTCTGAGGCGAATAATTTTTGTACCAATGAGCTACATATGGAAATTTATTGGACAGCAGTAGCTTATTCACTTTGGAAAATTGGGCATTTAACAGAAGATATTAAGGAAAGAGCTTTAAAAATTATAAGCACAGGGGCTTCTGATACTTGGCTAGAATATTTTGATGAAAAATCAAAGAAAAGCAGACAAAAACAATTAGAAAAATTAGCAGTTCAACTACAAAGTGAAAATCTAAAACCAATTAAGCCATATAAACCTAGAAAAATACCTCTGATTCCGTTATTTGAAAAAGGTGATGTGCTAGTGGTAAAAATGGAGCAAGGATATGGGGCTTGTTTAGTATTTGTTGTGGATCAAACACCTAGAAAAATAGAATATCATCTTATCTGTACAAGGCTTTACAAGATACTATACCGACTTTGAAAGATGTTTTAAATAGTAAAATCGCCACGACTAAAAAATCAGTTGGAATTTGTACAGATTGTTGGTTTTCTCATAAGGAATTAAAGGAAATTTCCTCTTCATTTACTAAAATAGGAAAGGTAGAATTTGAAGAAAAATGTATGTTGTGGGTAAGTTCTCCAGCAACAAATTTACAATCCATTTATGAGGAGATAACAAATGATAAGAAAGGTGGAGCAAAGTATTTTAGCGATGTTTCTAAGATAGTGAAAAATGTCTTGTAAGATAAAAAATAAATTTTAATAACAAGGAGAATATTATGAAAACAACAAAAAGATGGAAAAAAGTAAAAATTTACAAAAAAATCACTGTGGAGGATATTAAAAATCTTGATGTTTCTTGGGATATTGTTGACTCGATGTGGAATATCATCAATATCTATGATGGTTATGAAGAATATATCAAGTCAGCAGAAGTATTTACCTTAGAGCAACGCTATTTGCTTGCAATCAATTGGTATTTTGCTGAAGTAAACAATGGAGGACATCATCAATTTTTCTATAACTCAACAGGTATTATGTGGGAAGATGCTATAAACGGCTTTAAATTATTTGGTATGAATGATTATGCCGAGAATTTCCAAAAAGTGATTGATTACTGTGGTGGAAGTATTTCTTTTGATAGAAATGAAAGATATGAAATGTTGCAGGTACTGGAAGAAAAAAATGAAGAAGAGTTTTTTGATTTGTTAGATAAAGCCGATGACTTTGTTTATGACTACAAAGGCGATGACAATGAACTGACTTATATCAAAGCCAATCCGGAAAAGTTTGTTTTTGATGGAGAGTATGAATCCTATGAATAAAATAGGGTGTTGCAATCAATTTTAATTTTTAATGAAAGGAGAAAATTATGAAAAACTATAAAACATTTGATGAGTGTTATTTTTCTGTGGAAAATCGAACAGAATATTTAGACGATATTATAGACTATGTCAAAAATAACAGAAATGATTTAGGGAAGTATAAAAATTATATATTTTGCCCTGAGTGCAAAATAGCAGAGTTAAGCTATGTACACCAAACTTCACAAAGAAGAGCATTTTTGCGTAGAAAGCCAAGCTCACACC
The DNA here is from genome assembly GCF_900095285.1 of Fusobacterium gastrosuis. Lineage (GTDB taxonomy): Bacteria > Fusobacteriota > Fusobacteriia > Fusobacteriales > Fusobacteriaceae > Fusobacterium > Fusobacterium gastrosuis. Next base: position 1,414,831 of record NZ_LT607734.1, read on the forward strand.
ACAGTCAAAATTGTTCATACAACTTTGAATATAGTTCATCTGAATTTTCAAAACAATACTATGAAGAATTAAATTCAAATCAAATTCAAGATAAGATGAACTCGGCAATGAGAGTGCTATTTAAGAATGAAGATGGTTTAGATAGAAAAAATTCTATTGTAAATAATACAAATAATGAGGAAAATCCTTTTATACTAAAAATAGAAAATAATGGAAACCAAATAAAAAAATCATTACGAAGAAAAAATTTAGGAAAATATTTAGATAAAGAAGAAATAGAAGGACAATTGCACCTTTTTTATGGAGAGGTTAAATTATCTACATCTACAAGAGATTTCGAAAAAGAAAACAATAAATATCAAATTTATTTTTTAAATATCTATTGTTTAAATAAAAAGGGAGAATGGACTAAAAGAACATCAATTTATAGAGGTACAATAAATGATAATATAATAAAAGATAAAATATATAAAATAGTTGCTGTAGGAACGATGGATTTTTCAAAAGGGTTTCCCAAATTAGAATTATCTAATAAGTATGCTATTTTAATTAGGGAAAAATAATTAAATTTTAACTATAAAATATAAGGTGATTTATAATGGGAAATATTATGATTAAAAAAGTGTTCTATCAACTTAGCGACCCTACACAAAATGTTCCTGAAGGAGATGATGCTTGGCTAGAGAAAATAAAAAAAGAAGAAATAATTTGTGATTGTTGGAGTATCATTAAACCTAAGGTAATAGATGTATTTTTAAATGACACAATAAAAAAGGGTTTTGCACCAATAAGCTATGTAAGAGGAACATTTATTGGAATGTTGCACAAAGATATAGTTTCATTACTTGGCTTGCAAAATATTGAGAATATATATTATGTAGGTAAGGTTTATGACATAAATAAAAATTTATCTAAAGAATACATTTCTGTAGTTCCAAAGGTTTCGTTTTTTGTAAGAGGAGGAAAAGAATCGAATTTTAGAATATGTGAAAAATGCGGAGCAGTTTCATACTTTCCTTTACCGTTAAATAGTTGGTATATTATTGATAAGTCTATCCCAAATCCTATTTTATTTCCCAGTGCTTTAGCAGGTATTATTGTAAATGAGGAAATTTATAAGAAAATTAAAAAATCTGGAATAAAAAGAATCGGGTATGAAAAATTACCTGTATTAAAAGAAGCGATTGATGGCTTATCATTGACGATAGACATTTAAGTGTTGTGTCATTTTTTTGATATGAGTGGAGAAAAGGGAGGATTATATTACCAAATGGAACTATGCTGAAATAATTGTAAATTGACTATATTAGTGTTTAGGAGAATAGAAAGGAAAAATAATGGAGCCTAGAAAATTATGTGAAGACGCTTGGCAAGAGATAGCAAGTAATTTTCCTGATTTTAAGGTACTTTCAAAAGGACAAAAATTAAAAAAAGTTGCTAAAAATAAGGACATTTTCTTTGAAATATACTTTCAAGCAAATAGATATAACTATAAATATAGCGTAGAGTTTATTCCACATATAAGCATTCACTCAAAATCAATGAAAAAGGCAGGTATCAATAATGGTTATATCTATGGTGGAGAGTTAGGCTCTTTAAGTGGTAGAAAACAGCTTAAGTGGTGGCAGCTTGCCGGTGTAAGCTATAAATATACAGTGGAAGAAGTAAGCGAGCTTATCAAAAAATATGTTATTCCGATTTTTAACGATTTTGAGGATACTCAGGAAAATATTGATAGAATTATAAACGGAAGTTATACGCAAGCTTGTTTGCTGTACTATATTTATTTTTTTGGCGGTAAAAATAAAGCACAGCAGTATTTTAATAAAATCATAAAGGAAGACAGATTGAAAAAAAGGTATATCGGATTTTATAACTCATTAAAAGGAATACCAAAGGAAAATGTGAATTTAGACTACTCGGAATTTTCCGGTGCAATGACAGTTAAATTTGCATATATCAATGATATTGAAATAGAAGAATAAATTTTAATTTTTAATAAAAGGAGAAAATTATGGCAAAGATGATGTGTTGGGTGGGATGGTTTCCCACAGAGAAAGATTTTAATGATTTTGCAGAACAAGGCACATACTTACAAGATGAGTATGATACGCCAACCTCTGCTCCCTCCTTTTACAATGAGCTGAATGGAGGTGATTTTGACTTGGACTTCAGTATTCTCAAGTACCTTGATAAATCAGATGATTTGGAGGAATTCGCAAAGTTCGTCCCTATTAAGACGGACCTGTTTCTGTCTGAATGTCAGGCAAATGGTCTGACCAAAGCAAACAGTCTTATATGTTATAAGCGAAGAGCGGGTATCACAGAGGAACAGGCTTCATGCGTGTCCAGTGTTGCCTACATAGGTATCCATGAGTATTCTACCAGAGAAATAGAGAGTAGATTCTCTACTGCGGGAATGGAATTTTCCACTTTTGTGGGAACTACGGACAAGAGTAAGGAGGAGTTCATGAAATACTTCGACCAGTCGGAATATATGCAGGCATTACAAGATTATCAGGCTGGCAAATCAAAGAAGAAGCCTAATCCGGAACTAAGATGCCAATTCTGTAAGGATGTAGGTCTTGATTTCTATTACCCTGAACTTTTAAGGGTTACGTTCTCTGACAAGCTTATTCCTATTGATGCAGAGCTGCTTTTACAAGAGGTGTTGAAAGAACCCATATTTTACGATGGGCTATATCTTGACTTAGAAAGGGTAAATATCTATAAAGCTAATTGTGCATTTTGTTATGTAGCCAATGGTTTTAGAAATCGTTTACTTGATAAGCATATTTGTATTTATATGAAAAATACCCCTAAATTGATAAAAAGAAAAAAGAAAGATATTGATGAGTTAGACAATTATAATGGACTATTTTTCTTGGGAAGCATTACTTGGGAGTAGTAGATAAAAATGATGAACATTACGATAATAAAGATGACTTTAAACATTATCGTGCTTTCTTTGATAAACCAGAAATCATTATTTCTTATTTTGAAAAGTATATGAATGATAAAACTATCAATGTAGAAAAATGGTTAGATGTGACAGAAGAGTTTGAAGAATAAATTTTAATTTTAAACGAAAGGAAGAAATATGAAAGCTGAATTATATATAAATAAGGCATCTATACAAATAAAAAGAGGGGATATGGAAGGTGCTGTTTGTAGTATGAAAAAGGTTATTGAATTGAATGATGATATAGTTGCAAATGTTCAAGCCCATTGCTTTTTGGGTGAGTATTATTTTGTGAATCAGAATTATACTTTTGCCAAGAAATATTTAGATTATATTACTGAACAACAAGAAGAATTGGAAAATGAATATGATGATTTGCTAAATGATGAAATTGTAAATGCGAATGTTTTGACAAAACTTATTGAAAAATATTTATTGGCACAATTGAATTAAAATTTTATTTTGAATAATAAATTAGAAGTCATTTCAGTGATAAGAATAAATTTTAGTTTTTAACGAAATAAATAATTTTAAAATTGTAGTTGTTATTTATTTGAAAGAAATATTATTCCGTTAAAACGAAAATATCATTCCGATAAAATGGATATTATTCCGATAAAATGATATAATATATCAGAAAGAGGGTGATATTATGTATATGACAGTAAAGCAAGCTGCAGATAAATGGGGAATTTCAGAACGCAGAATTCGTATACTTTGCTCTGAAGGTAAGATATCAGGAGTATTTCAAGAAGGAAGAGCATGGAAAATTCCACTTGATACAGTAAAACCAGCTGATGGGCGTATAAAAAAAATAAAAAGTTTACTGCCTCTTATTGAAGAAAAGATAAAGATATTAAAAGAAAAGCGTCCATTAACTGCTGGAGAAATAGCAAGATTAAATGAGGAATTTCTAGTTGAATTTACTTATAATTCAAATGCTATAGAGGGAAATACTTTAACTTTAAGAGAAACAGATATGGTTCTTAGAGGATTGACTATTGATCAAAAGCCATTGAAAGATCATATGGAGGCAATAGGGCATAAAGAAGCATTTGAATATGTAGTGACTCTTGTTGAAGAAAAGCAGTCTTTATCAGAAAGAGTAATAAAAAATATTCACCATTTAGTATTATCTGATAAAAAAGATGATAGAGGAGTTTATAGAAAGATTCCTGTTAAAATTATGGGTGCAGCTCATGAACCTATACAGCCCTATCTGATTCAATCTAAAATGGAAAAATTAATAACAGATTTTAATGCTAATCATGAAAATATTATAACGAAATTGGCTAAATTTCATATAGAATTTGAAAGTATTCATCCCTTTATTGATGGAAATGGGCGGACTGGAAGATTATTAGTAAATTTAGAATTAATGAAAGCAGGATATCCACCAATAGATATTAAATTTACAGATAGAATAAAGTACTACCAAGCTTTTGATGAATATCATATAAAGGGTAACCTATCAGCTATGGAAGACTTGTTTGCAAGATATTTGAATCAAAGATTAGATTTATATTTATCTATTTTAGATTAGTAGTTAAATAAATTAGAATTTGGAGATTTGAAAGAATAAAATAAACTTCAATTTAATTGTATAAAAAAGCATTGACATTATTTGTCAATGCTTTTTAATTTATATATTAACCCAAATTTGTAAAACTGACATCGTTACTATACCAGTTATAAAAAATAAGGTAACTTCTCTGTAATTCTTTAATAAATAATCAATCATTTTAGAAAAAATTACTATTCCACTTGCTACGCCTAAACCAACAAATATTAAAGGTTTTATTGTAAAATTACTTACAAATGCAACTACATTATAATATTCACCTAGCATTAAAAGTAGTAATGATCCTGAAATTCCTGGAATTATCATGGCACCTGCTGCAACTAACCCACATATAAATAATTTTATCAAATATGTATTTTCAAAAGTACTTGTATTATTTAATGAGTACATAACTTCTGAGCTTGAATTTTTTCCATATTTTATATTTAAAAATATAAATATAAGCATTATTAATACTCCTATAAGAAAAGAAAGAATATTTTTCCTTTTCTTATAATCTAATCCTTTTATTATATAGGGTATAGAAGGTAAAACTAATAATGAAAATACAATAGAAGTCGCTTTTGGATAATTTGTTACAGAATATTTTATTATATTTGCAAACATTAAAATTCCTACTCCAGCTCCAGCTGCAAATATTGTTAAATATTTTGCGTATTCAATCTTAGTTTTAAAATTTACTTGTAAAAAATTCCCTATTTTTTCAACTAATTCATCATAGATATTCAATATAACAGCAAGCGTTCCTCCAGATACACCAGGAATAATATTTGCAACACCAATTACGATAGATTTTAAAAATAATTTAATCATTTAATTGTATTCACCTTTCCAATTTTTTAAAATTAATCTTTTAATATTCTTTTTATTCTAAGCGGAGATAAAGATATAAATAATTCTAAAGCACTACACCCAGTTTTAGCTTTTAATTCGTTTGGTCTATGGTAAAGTTCAACCTTATCTCCAACATTTACAAGATCATCAACTTCAATAAAAGTATTATCCATTGTTACTTGTGAAATTTTGTATTCTTTTTTATTAATTAAGCAGTAAGTTCCTTTATTGCATTTAGGAAACCCATCACCATAACCTATTTTTATTTTGGCAATTTTTTTACATGAACTATCTACACTGCATAATTCTTCATAAGCAACATAATTTAGTTCATTCAAATACTTTACTGTATCAACTTTTCCAGTTAATTCTGCTAGGACAGGTTTTAAATTTGTATCATAGTATCCTGCTTCTTGTAAACCATAACAAAGCATACCAGTTCTAATATGTGTAACTACTTCAATATCGTAATTAAAAATAGAAGCAGCATTTTGTAGATGAATAAGTTCAAATTTATTTTTCCCTAATTTATTTACAATATCTGTAAATTTTTGTATAACAACCAACCCGTCATCATAAGTGGCTGAAAAAAGATGAGAAAAAATTCCAAAAAATTTCCAGTCATTAAATTTTGCTAATTTTTTTAAACTTTCAATTTCATTTTCCAATATTCCATTTCTACCAAAACCTAAATCTATTTTCAAAGACATTCTTTCAGTTTCTATGTTATTAGCAAGAGCTGCTTTAAACTCTTTTATGCTATTTATAGATGGAAATATATTAGGATTCTCATTTAAAATTTTATAGTCTTCTATACTTTCAAAAACTAGAATTTTGTAATCACTTATTTTGAATTTTTTAAAATTTTCAATTATGTCTAATGCTTCAGATAAACGAGCTACTGCCCAAGTTTTAATATCTAAATCATAGAGTAATTTTGATATTAAAAGAATATCGTGACCGTAGGCATTCGCTTTTATTACAGGCAAGATATTTTTATTTTTAAAATTTTTTAAATAATTTATATTATGTTTTAGAGCTTCCTTATCAATTATTGCATAAAAAGAATTGTTAGTCATAGTTCCTCCTTTAATCAATAAAAAAATAATAAAAATAATCTTTTTTATTATATCATAAAGTATTATATTAAAAAAATTATTTTAAAAAAAGCTGTTACTAGAAAGCAACAGCTTAATAAATATTTTATGAATTATAATATAAGTTTTCTGTCGGGAATATATACAATTATCAAATAGTGATAAAATATATATTATTTGTTCATATTATCCACTTAAAATTTGATAAAAAATAGCTATTTTTATTTTTTTAGAACCAAAATAGAACCACTCTTTATTTCTCTAACGCTTGAATTAATTGGGTTTCCATATTATCCAAAATATGAGTATAAGTATTAAGAGTTGTACTTACATTTGAATGTCCTAATCTCTTTGATATTAATAAAATATTTACACCTTTTGAAAATAAATATGTGGCATGTGAATGTCTAAAAGTATGAATGCTAAAATTTTTAAAATTAAATTTTTTTTCTATTGTTTTTAACCTAGAATATATTGTATTAGCATTCGATAATACAATATAATCATTATCACTATTATAATAATTTATTTCTTTTAATTTTTCAATAGCTTTTATAGTAATATCATTCAGTAAAATTGTTCTATTGCTTTTTGGGGTTTTAGGAGTACTTACATAATCTTCTTTTTTATATCTAGTTAAAGTTTTATTTATTTTCATTTTTTTATTTTTGAAGTCTATATCTCCAAATTTCAATGCTAATAATTCACCTTGTCTTATACCAGTCCAAAATAATATTTGATAGATACACTTATATTTTTCAGATATTTCACTTTCAATAATTTTATTAAATTCATCTTCGGTAATTACATTTTTTTCAGTTTCTACTATGTTTTTAGCTACAATTGGCTCAAAATCTATACAGTTTATATTATGATATTTTTTTCCGTATAAAAGTATTGCTCTTATATCTGAATTTATTTTATTTATACTACTTCCTTTTAGTTTTCCAGAGTTAATAAGCATTTTGTTAAAATCGTTTATTACCTTAACTGTGATTTCAGAAATTCTATAATTTTTAAAAAAAGGCAGAATATATTTATTTATAGATGATTTTTTTCTAATTATAGTTTTTAATTTTAATTGTATCTTTATGTCATCTAAATATAATTCAACTAATGATGATAGCAACATATTTTCGCTACCTTTAAATTTATATTTATATTCAGTTTCATATTCTAATGCTTCTCTTTTGGTTTCAAAGCCCCTCTTTTGAATTTTAATTCCGTTACAATAAAACAAAGATTTCCATTTTTTCCCGTCCTTGTATGCAGGCATTTTAAACACCTCTATTTTTATTTTGAAGAGCTATTTTTTCAAATTCATTAATAGATGAAAAGCTCATATTAGCAGTTCTTAGATTAAAGTATCCTATCGGTATAGCTCCTTTAACAATTTCTATCCCGTTTTTTTCTAATTCTTTATTAAATTTTTTTACCATTTCGTAGGCTTTTGTTCTTCCTAATCCTGTTATTTCCATTACATCTTTTACTTTATAAAATTTCTTTTCCATGTTATCACCTTTTTATTTTCTGCAAATCATCTCCACTATTTCTAAATCTATAATAAAAGTTACTAAGTATAATAAGCTAAAATTAGCTTTATATTTAGCTTCTATAAACGCTAGTAATAATGTTATCATCTATCATATTCACCTACTTTTTATATTTTTTATTTTAATTAAAAAATCCCTTAGAATTAACTAAGGGATTTAATCTAACTTGCAGTTCTAAAATCTGCTGGCTCTATCCAAGTAGAAATATATTCTAAGCAATTTCTTAAATCTTTTCTTTTTATATCTCTATAACTTGCAACACCAAATCTATCTTTTAAATCTCTGTACAATGCTTGAAACATAAATTTTTTATTCTCTAATAATTGAGGTACAATATCTATTCTTTGAAATATTCTAGTACTTACAGCTTTTTGTATTTTTCTTTGTTCTCCGTTATCCACTCTTATTTCGTTATCTACTTTATATTCCAATACATCAACTCTTTCTGCTATCTTTTCTTGTTCTTGTAATGTTAATATCATCATTTGTTGTGTTGACAGATTTTTATAAGGGTTTTGTAATTGTTGTTCTAATTTTTCTATATATTCAATAACTGCCTTTCTTACAAACTTACTTTCTCTCATTAAAACTTGTTTAGCTTGATTAAGAGTTAATATAAACATTGGATATTTTTGTTTGTTCTGTGGGTGTTCATATAGGGTCTGGGAAATTTTTCCCATACCTATTTCTTCTTCAAATTCATCCCTAATTATTTTTAGTAAATCATTATGATGTAATTCTGCTCTATTTCCTTCTTGTTTTCTAAAAATATTAATTTGTTCAACAAGTTCCAAACTTGTTATTTCGTTTTTGTTTTTTAATTCATTCATTTTTATTCCTCCTTATTATTCTGCTAATCTTTTAAAAGGGTCATATTCAAGAGTGTAATTCTCATCAATGTCATTAGCTATTTTTCCATAATCAAAATACTTGTATTGTGTCAAGTCAAGAATATCAATTATAGCTCTTTCAAGTTGTACAAAAATCTTTTTATCTCCTGTATATCGCTTTTCAAGTTCTGCCATAAGATTAAAAAGTTTTTTCTTGTGTGCCTTGATTCCGTCTTCTAATAAGCCTTGCTCCGTTGCTAAATCAATAAAAGTTAGCAATAAATTTTTCTTTTCTTTTTCCATTGTTCCTCCTTGATTTTTAAGAGGTTAAGCAGTATAATAAAGATGTTCGGTCAGTATTATACTGGTCAACTCCTAATTATGTTTTTTATTAACTGATTAGGAGTTTTTTTATTTCTTCCTAATAATTATTTGCTGGTTTTCTTCATCAAGAAATAATTCAACTTCTTTCTCTTCTTGTGTTATTCCTAACTTTTTAACCCAAGGAATAGGTAAATTTATTCTTGTTGCTTGTGTTCCACCAGCTTTATAGAAAGAAATATTAAGATTTCTTTTTTCCATAATGCCTCCTAATCTTGTCACAAGATTATTATATATTACTTGTCACAAGGTGTCAACTATTTTTTTATTACACTACTAAACCCCTTAAAATCAAGTTCCCTTAGTTATTCTATTGCCAATGTTCAAAATATTTTTTAAATTATTTCCAATTTTTTAAAAAATTCCAATGTTTTTAGTAAATTAAAAGGTAATTTACTAACTTTATTTTCAAAATCTACAAAAGTACAATTTTTGCTTTCAATAATTTTTATTAGTTTTTTATTTCTAGTTTTTAGTATTAAAAATTTATTCATTCTTCATCATCTCCAATCTCTCCAGCTCTTACCTTAGCCCAAAATTCTTGTAATTTTCTTTTTACTTTTTCAGCTTCTTCTAGAGATTCAAAATAATTGCCTAACTCATATCTTTCGTTATCAATTATATCGTAATGTTCATAATTTGAAAGAATATTCATATGAGAACCCAAAAAATAATATTCACTATATTCAATGGCTCTCCATCTCTTTAGTATTCCATATTTTTCATTTACTGCATTAACCATTTCTTTTAGTTGTTCAACTAAATAATTTGGAATTATATTTACAGTGTTATCTAGTGTTTTGTCTTTTCCCTTTAAAAATAATCTATATTCAAAATCAATATCAAAACATGGGTATTTTTTTGAATAAACTATTAATTCACTATCACTAAATTCTCCTCTTTTTAAAATTTCTTCATTTTGGTAAGTAATGCACCAAGCACTATATTCATCATTCATTCTTTCTATTTTTATTTCCAAAACTTTTTCTTTTTCCATAAATACACTCCTTTATAAATAGTTCTCGTAAATAACTTTTCCATTTTCCAAAACTTCAACCTTATGTTCATAGAATCCATTATGATGATTAAAAACTACTCCAATAGCTAATAAATTGTTTTCTCCATAAACTTTGCAAGCATAGTACTCGTATTCTTCATCAAATTCATTATTTATTTTTTTTAACAACTCTACTTCTTCTTTATTTAAACTTACATCTAGTTCTATTTTAGAAACAAAAACATTATCAGAATTAAATTCAGATATTTTAGAAAGTGCAGTTCCAAAGGTTTCGCAACATTGCCAAAATGAATCAATTGCAAGGCAATAATTTATAAAACCTTTTTCTTCTTCGTTTGTAATTACATTTATTGCTATCAATCTATCGTCTATATTAGTTATATTTTCTTCATTTATTTTACAAAATTTATTAACTAATATTGTTTTTTTGTTATCCATTTTTACTCCTTAATCTTCTTCACTAAATCTAATTTTTATAACTTCTGCGATAGCTTCGTATTCTTTAGCATACTTGCTATCACCGTGAGTTTCTTTTACTTTCTCAAGGAATAATTCTAAGCTTCCTAAGAAACAACCCACTTTAATAGAAAAACCTGTTTTTGTTCTAAAAGCTGTTAAAATATCGCTTCTGGTTCCGACACTTGCGAATAAAATTGTATGGCTAGTTTTTGCGACATCAGCATTTCCACAGACATCAGCATAGCCAAAGACCCAAGCATAGCCAAAGACCTTAGCATAGCCAAAGACATCAGCATAGCCATAGACCTTAGCATAGCCATAGACCTCAGCATCGCCATAGACCTTAGCATAGCCATAGACCTCAGCATCGCCATAGACCTTAGCATTGTCATAGACCTTAGCATTGTCATAGACCTTAGCATTGTCATAGACCCAAGCATAGCAAAAATGAGATAGATTTTCCTCTTTTTCTATCCACCCGCCTATTTCCCCACTTTTAATATCTCCAAAATCTCTTAAAGCTCTTATTCTTTTTAAAGTTTTACCATTTATTACTTTTGTTTCTCCAGTAAATTCGTATTTTTTATTCATATTTTTCTCCTTTAAATTTTATAAAATCCATCTCTATATCTTCTCCACCAATAATTAACAGTATTTTCCGTTAAATTAACTTCTTCAGCTACAATTTTACTTATGTAACCTTGTTTCTTTAATTCAACTACTTTAGGTAGCAATTCTTGCAATCTTTTCTTTCTATCAATTTTAATGCCTTTGTTGAGTATTCTAGGTAAAATTACCCCCTCTTTTGTTTCTATAATTTCTTTAAAAATTTTAAATTCTTTATTTTTTGTTCTTAGACAAATATATTTATAATCTCCTATTTTGTTTAATTCTCTTGTTCTTTTTGTTGCTAAATGTCTATCGGTAAACACCTCAGATGTTTTCATTATCTTTATCATGTCATTAACTACCCTCCTTTGATTCTTCTTTTATTTTCCTCTTAAAGCCTTAAACTGATTTTTATAATGAGGCATAAATTTTATAATTTCTTCTTCTGAAAATAAAATTCCCTCAATCTCATTTTCAATATAAAACCTTTTCTCTCCTATGCTATGAGCTTTGGTGTGGCAAGTTCTGCATAAAGGCATTATCCTTAATTTTGTTCCATCATCATATTTTCTACCACCTATTTTTGTAACATGGTCTACATGATGTATTTCTGCTCCCTCTGCCCCACAACAACAACATTTTTGATATTTCAAACATATATAAATATAATTTTTCATATCTTGTTGCTTGAATAAATCAACGATTTCTTTTCTGAAAGCTATGCCGTATTCAGTCATTAAATCTACAGTATAAGTTATTAATTTATTCATTGATTTTTGATTCATCAAATTAAGGGCAGTAGAAAAATTATTATCTTTACATAATGTATCTTGAATGCACCTAATATTTGCTAATTTTAAATTTAAGCGTTGTTCTTCTGTTAGGTTAGGGATTTTATCAACTAGACTTTGGAAATCGTTTATCGGCTTATCAGATGGCTTATATCCAATAGCCTTTAAATATTCTTTTTTTAGAGATAATCTTGTCTGATTTCTAAAATATTCATTTTCTTGTGGGCTTCCTGCTTGTTTTCCAAGATTATGATTAGTTAAATCAGATACCAACCATTCCCAAAGTCTATGACTTTCATAACTATGTCCTGTTAATTCGGTTGTTTTTTCTACTGCCATAATTTACTCCTATCTAAAACGGAAATTCAGAATCTAAAAAATCTTCATTTTTATTTTCCGCTTTTTCTTTTTCTTTGAAATCTATTACTTCAAAATTATTTACTATTACATTTGTATAGGTCTTATCATCTTTTTTAGTTATATCTAGTCTGCCATCAATTAATATTCTTTTGCCTTTTTCTGTTAAATTTAAAATGTTCTTTGCTTGTTCCCCAAAAACTGCACAAGGAACAAATATTGTTTTCTTTTCTTTATTAGAATAGCTTTCAACAGCTAAACTTATTCTAACTACTTCATTTTTTATCTCAAGGTCGTTAGCTATACGACCTGTTAAAGTTATTTTATTCATGTTTTCACTCCATTATTTTCTTTTTCATTCTGCTATATTCTTTCTTTGTTAAATTATCAACATTTTTCTTAAAATGATTTTTTACATACTCATCCATATCAATTCCGACAACTTCACAACATCCCCTTAAATCTTCAATTTCTTTCTTACTACAAGGTTTATTAAAAGTTATCAAAACATCGTGAATAGAAATTAATTCTTTTAAATCAATATTTCCTAGTGCCTTTGCTTTATATCTTTGTAAAATATTTCTTAAATCTTCGTCATCTGCTATTTTAGTTATAACTTCACATAGCAAATCTTTTTGTTTTATTTTTAGTTGTTTTTCTATAGTTTCAAGCTCTCCTATACTTAGCATTCCTAATTCAGAAAGTTTGTATTCAGCTTCGTACTCTTCTCTATTATTTTCATCTATCATTTCATTGATAGATATAATTATTTGTTTTTTCTTTGCAAGTTCAACTTCTTCTGCACTTGCAACATCTCCATCAAGTCCAATTCCTAAATTTCCTAAAGCTCTTCCTACTGCTGATGTTTCACAGTTTTCAACGTGAGAAGTTTTATTTACAAGGGAACTTTTTTCATCTCTTAATTCCATAGCAGTTCCAGTTGATTTTATAACCCCTTCTGCATTCTTTATAACTACTCTACAAGCAGCTTTTTCTTCTTCTATAATTAGCCATTCAGTTTCTAATGACCAATCAATATAGTTTTCTCTAAAATACTTTAGCCTTTCAACTACTGTCACATAATTTTTCCCTTTGATATTTACAGTTTTCATAATCACTCCTTTATCCATACTATCCATAGTGCAATTATTGTTAAAATTGTTCCTACTGTTGTTCCCTCAATCGTTTCAAACATCTTCATCATCTCCTAAATATTCAAAAATGTTTCCTATGGTATCAAACCAAATCATTATTAAAAATAATGGTAATTTCAAATAATGTTTTATATAATCTTTGGCAGTTGCTTTTGCCATTGTTGAATCTTTATTAATTTTCATCTTCTTCACTTCCTTTATCCTCTTTATTTATTATTTCTAACAATTGAGAAAATAGATTATCTTTATTTTCTAATTTAAAACTTTTTGTTTTGTTATTTTTATATAGTTCTATTTCACTATAATTAAAATGGATTGTTGCTTCAAAACCTTTTAAATCAAAAGCTTCGGATAATTTATACAAAATAATTTCTATTGTTGTGGTATCAAAATTAACATTTGGACATATGTATATTCCGTTTTCTCCGATATAACTTTTAAAGATTATATATTTACATTCTCGTTTTATTTCGTTTAGGATACTATTTATTATTCTTGTTCTCATTTTTATTCCTCCCCTTTATATCCCGTTACTTTTCCAAGCTCTTTTATCTGCTTCCATTGCACCTATTTGTATTTGTATATCTGTTTCTTTTTTAATCTCTTTTAAAAATCCATCTTCCAGTATATCTGCCAGTTGATTTAAGCTAAATATTTCTATTGCTTCGTTATCACACTTGCATACTTCTAAATATATATAATTGTTAATATCTGTATTGTCATAATTTAGTTTTAAATAACACATTTCATTTTCTGTAAGATAAAATTCATTTTTTACTTCAACTAATGAACCTAAGTAATCACTTAAAACATTAGATAAATATTTATTTTCTTCACTTTCGTATTTGATTCCATATTCGTCATCAAATATTGTAAGTACCCAATATCTCTCATTATCATGGTAATTTAAGTTAAATTTTTCTTTATTTAATATTTCAAGTGCTTCTCTTAGTGTCATTTTTTTATCACTCCTTTATTGTTGACAATTATCAACTTAATGCTTAAAAAAATATTTGTTTTCTTCTTATGAACTTATAATACAACATCAGTTGTCATTTGTCAACTGTTTTTTTATTTATTTTTTTATTTTTATTGTCATTTGTCAATGTGGAACTTATAATAAAAGAAAAAAGGAGTTTAAAATGAAAGAAAAAGATTTTGAATTGGCTGATGAATTAGCAAAAGAAATAGGAGAAATTTTTAAAAATAGAAGGGAAGAACTAAAATATAGTACAAATAAAATTCAACTATTAACAAATATAGATAAAGCTGATTTATCTAGAATAGAGAATGGGAAGAAGAGAAAAATAAACCCTATATATATAAAAGAATTAGCAAAAGCTTTAAAATTAGATGTTATTGAACTTTTTAAAAAAGTTGGATACCTTGATGAAAAAGTTTTACAAAATAGATTAGATTCTTTTAATCTTCAAAAATCAAAGGTAAATACTGTAATATTACCTGTTTATGGTCGTGCCAGTGCTGGAAATGGTTATATTAATCTTGAAAATGAAATTTATTTTATGCCTGTATTAAAAGGAAATTTTTCAAAAAGAAGTTTTTTAGTAGAAATTCACGGCAACAGTATGTATCCTACTTTAGAAGAGGGAAATTTTGTTTTGGTTGACCCAGATAATATAAGTTGTGAAAAAAATAAGATTTATGTTTTTACATACGACAACGAAAGTTACATTAAAAGATTTGATATAAATGAAAAAAATAAATTTATAATTTTAAAAAGTGATAATCCAAGTTATGATGATATTTATATTTCGTTTGAAGAACAAGAATACTTAAAAGTTGAAGGAAGAGTTTTACAAGTTATAAGTAATAAATATCTATAAACTCTTGGATAGTTGAGGATATATTGAGAATGAGGGAGTAGGATTTTGAAAATTTTGATTGGAGTTATTTTATGATAAAAGAAATATATATAAAAAAATTTCGTGGTATAGAGAATAAAAAGATTGAATTAGGTAGAAATATTACTGTTTTTGCTGGTAAAAATGGAACACAAAAATCAACTTTATTAGGACTATTAGGGCACCCATTTGTTTTTTTTGGTAATAAACATAAGGGTGAAACTAAAAGTAATTTTGAATACAGGACTTTATTTAACTCTTATTTTGAAGCTAATTTTTCAGAACTTTTTAAATTTTCACCTAAATATGATAATCCCGAAAATCATCCTTATGAAATAAAATTTATGAATGGAACTTTTAAACTTGACAAATGCTTTTTAAATTCAAAGAAAAGAAATGAAAATACAATAAGAATACTTCATTATAAAAATGATAATTACACAGAATATGGAGTATTTAGTGATTTTATTTATCCAGTTTTATATTTAGGTCTTAGCCGACTATTTCCAATAGGAGAGTCAGCAAAGTTAGAAAAACAAACTTTAAAAATAGAAGATAGAGAAATAAAGGAAGAGTTTAAGAAAAATTACAATAAAATTTTAAAGCAAGTTGATAGTTTTCAGGCAGAAATATTGAAGAAAGACAAAGGGGAATCAATAGGAATAGATACAGGATACTATGATTCCTATGGAAATTCAGCTGGTCAAGATAACATAGGAAGAATTTTAGGTTCAATTTTATCATTTAAAAAACTAAAAAAAGAATATCCTGAATATAAAGGCGGAATTCTTTTAATAGATGAATTAGATGTTTCTTTATATACAGCTTCTCAAATAATGCTTTTTAATGTTTTAGATGAATATTCAAGAGAATTAAATTTACAAATTATCTTTACTACACACTCTTTAGATTTGTTAAAGTATATAAAGAATAAAAATAAAAAAGATATAGAACTTTACTATTTTATTAAACAAGGTAAAAATATAGTTATTGATAAAAATCCTAGTTTTAAAAACATTTCTAATAATATATGTTTTGCCTTAGAAAACAAAAATGAAGTGAAAGAAAAAATTAAAATATATACTGAAGATGAACTAGCTTCCTCTGCTTTAAAAAATATTTTAAAAAATACAATAAAACTTTCTCTTATTGAAGTAGTTCCTTTAATTTGGGACTGGAAGACAATAAAAAATGCAAATAAAAAATTCAATTTAGATAAGCATCTATTTATTTATGATGGTGATGTTCCGTATACTGAAATCAAAAAAGATAATGAGATGAAATTACCTTTTACTAAAGCAATAGAAGTTGAAATGTTAAATTATTTGAATACACTTCCTCCAGAAAATAATTCTTGGGATTTATACTCATTTAATAAAGAACATTTTGAGGATAAAATCTTTAATTTATCTACAGTAAATCTTACAAATACAAATAGTTGTAAAAATGTTCTTGAAGATAAAAAATTTTTTAAATGTGTTGAAAAAGTATTTTGGGAAAATTGGCCAAAAGAAAATAAAAATCATATAGATGACTTTTTAAGAGTTTTTGAAACTAAATATAAAAATATTATTAATATGGATAGTTATACTTTTGATGAAATAAAAAAATAACTGGCCAACATAGAAAATAAATGCTATAATCAGTAAAAAGGTAGGTGAAATATATGAAAAATTTATCTCCATTAAGATATCCTGGAGGAAAAGTTAAATTTTATAACAATTTAATAAAAATCTTTCAAGAAAATAAAATTGTAAAATCTACATATATTGAGCCTTTTGCTGGTGGTTCGGGCTTGGCCTTAAAATTATTAAAAAATAATATTGTTGAAAAAGTAATTCTGAATGATATAGATAAAGGAATATTTTCGTTTTGGAAATCTGTTTTATTTTATAATGAAGATTTATGTTCTCTTATTAACTTGGCCAAGTTAAATTTATCTGAAAGAGAAATACAGAAATCTATATACTTTCAAAAAGATAATTTAGATTTAACTATAAAAGAAAATATATTGAAATTAGGATTTGCAACTTTTTATCTAAATCGTGTGAATCGTTCTGGGATTATTAAGGCCGGAGTTATTGGAGGAATAAATCAAAATGGAAATTATAAAATGGATTGTAGGTTTAATAAAGAAAAGTTAATAAGTAAAATAAAAGAAATTTACGATTATAGAAATAAAATTAAATTTTACAACTTAGATGTTATAGAATTTTTAAATGAAATACCATCAAAAAATTCATTTATATTTTTTGACCCTCCTTATTATAAAAAAGGCCAAGAATTATATACTAACTATTATACACATAACGACCATTTAAAATTATCAGAAAAAATAAGTTCTTTAAAAACAAAATGGATTATAACTTATGATAATGCTGATGAAATAAAAGAAATTTATTCCAAATATAACATTCAAGAATTTGATATTACTTATAGTCTTGAAAAAAAAAGAAAAGCAAAAGAGATAATTATTTATAATAATCTTATAATAAATTTAAACTAAAAGAGCAAATCTGCTCTTTTTTAATTCACTCACTCCCTTATTATTGCAATAAATTTATTTGTAGGTTATAATAAATTATTAATATTTTTGGGAGGGATATTATGAAGAAAGTTATTTTAGTTTTATTTTTGTTTGTTTGTGCTATTAGTTTTGCAGGAACTTATTATACTAAATCAAACTATGTTTATACTGTTCACGCTAACCATTTAGACGAATTAATTCAAGTTGTAAGTAATGGAGATAAAGAGATGTTTTCAAAAATGATGAAAGCATTACAATTAACAGGTACTGGTGGCTTCTTAACAAGTGGAAAACAAGTATATATAACAAATAGAGGTTATGGAACTATTCAATTTTATTTTGCAGGAGAAAGTCAAAGATATTGGACAGTTAAAGAAGCGATAGAGTATAGAAATTAAATATTTCAATTTAGGAGAATATTTTATGAAAAAGAAAATTATAATATTTTTATTCTTAATTATAAGCAATTTAATATACGCTAAAGTTTTTGTTAAAAGTTATCGTCGTAAAGATGTTAACAAAGCCACTTAAAAAGTGGCTTTTTATATTTTATAAATTTTATTTCTATATATAATTTGAAAAATTATTTAGTTGACATTTATCAATGTAATTTGTATAATAATTTTGAGGTGATAAAAATGTTTACTTTTATAGATTTAAAAAAATTACTAATAGACAAAAGAATAACTTTCACTAAATTAGCAAAATTAGATGGAAGAAGTAGACAATATTTATTTAAGGAATGCAAAGCTGAAAATAAAAAAGTATTATTTGAACTATATGAAATATTATTAAAAATTTAATTTTTTTATACCTTAAGTTGATATTTATCAATAAAAATCGTAAATGAATAGGAGCGAAAATGTTAAATAAATTATTAGATATATATATTGCTATATTACTTATGATATTAAATTTCTTATGTATTGGTGATATACTAATCTTTTTTTTAGAAAAAAATATTATTTTAGCAATATTTTTTTCTTTTATAGAAATAGGAATATTATTAATGAGTTTTGGCTTTATTAAAAATATACTTTAATAACAAAGGGGTAAAAATATGAAAGAAGAAAGTAAAAAAATATTTCTAGAATTTGTTAAAGGAAAAGAGGGGAGAAAAGTTAAAAGACTTTTATTAGCAAAATTTGAATTTATTGGAGATATAAAAGAGTTTAAATTTGATATGACCCAAGAAGAAATACAAAAAGTCCAAGATAGTTTGAAAGTAAAATGTGAAACTATTGTAGCTTATATAGGTGAAGAACCAAAAACAGATGAAGAAATAGAAAAAATGTACTACCCACATCATGAGTAGTACATACGAAATTACTTAATTACTTTTAACGGCGTATAACCTTTACTTGTAGCTGATTGTATAGCTAGTTCTAATTCTCCAAACATTCCAAGATTGATATAGTTTGTTGATTTTCCATCAAGTATTTCTTGTAATGTCTTTTCATCGAAATTATCTAAATGAACAGCATACAGTTTATATTCTCCGTTAACAAGATTTTTAGATACTGCATAAGTTTGTGAACGAGGATAAAATTTAAACATATTTTCCACCTCCTTTATGTTTTTGTTTTTGTGGTGATTACATTATAGCATAAAAGGTTGGTAAATATAATAAAAATGGATAGACTTCAACTATGAAAAGGTGGTGAAAACATGAAAGAAGAAAGTAGAAAATCTGAGATGGAAGAAGATAGATTATTTTTAAAAAAAAGATTAATTTGTTTAGCATTAGCTGAAATTTATAAAGAAATGGCAAATGTAGGATATAGACCTTATTTAATAGAAGAGGCAGAAGAGATGTCAGGAAAGTTGAAAGAGTATATTTTCCAAATTTATAATAAAAGGCTCAATATAGAGCCTTAAAGATATTAATTTATTTCTTTGATTTCAATAATAGCAGTTTTTAAAATATATCTTTTTTTGTCATCAGTACCAATTTCTATACAATCATCATCAATTTTATAAATATGACCTTGTATAGTGCTGCCATTGATAAGTATGATTTCTGCTTCTCTGAACTCGAATAAATCTTTTAATAGCATAATAATAACCTCCATAATTTTATAATTTGTTGCAAGTATATTATAACATATTGGAGTTATTATAAAATGGTTAGACTTCCATTCAAAAAGTCGAAAGGAAAAATTAAAAATGAAAAAAGAAATTAAAATAAGAAAATCAACACTTTGTAAAATTATTTCTAATTTGTATTTAGAATTAGAAGAAGTTGAAAAAGGATATGGTCTAGATATAGAAAAAAGAGGATTAATTTTTGAAGAAATTTCAACTTTTTTAAAAATATACAATGAAATTTTAGAAGAAGAAAAAAGCCTGTATTAACAGGCTTAAATAAAAATACTAAAAACTAATAACTTTAAATTCTGTTTTTTTAAGCTCTTCTAAAGGGATAAATTCTTTAAGTGCAGTTTTAAAAATATAAGAAGACCCATTTTCTGTTTCCAATTCTAAAACATCATTAAAAATGTTTGTTAGTTTTCCAGAAACTGAAGAGCCATCTAGCAAAATAAGTTCAATTTTTTTAGTTTTATACTTATTTACTAAATCCATATTAATAACCTCCTTTCTCGTGTGTGATTATCTGCAAATATATTATACATTAAGGAGTTATTAAATAAAAGTGGTTAGACTTCCACTCAAAAAGTCCAAGAAAAGCTAGCAGTAAGGATAGAGTTCCAGAATGGAGTAAGGTTATGACCGAGCAGTCTTTTATCCTTACACTTGTGGGAATGTAGCTAAATTTGGGAGAGCATTTGCCTTTGGAGCAAAAGATGTAGGTTCAAATCCTACCATTCCCGACATCTTAACTAGTTAAATTTTTTCTTTGTTTTTTATGAAAAATAAAGCATTTAACGGCTCCCCTCTAACATTCAGGTACTTGCGAGGAAAGAATGGATAAATGATAGCTGAGGGGAAATGTTAGATGAAAATTGAATGATAAAAAATACTAGTTACACTAGTTAATAAGCAATTAGTAATAAAACATTGAAATTAAATAAAAAAATATAAATACTAGTTAATTTAGTAAGTTTACTAGTTAATAATCGACAGTTAACTAAAAATTGATGGTTGAACATTTTGTTAGCATCAACAAAATGATGAAAAATCGATAGTTGAAATATATTTATTACTTGAATTAGTGGTTGCAGTCTTAACGCTTGTCAAGGCTCTTAGGCTGTAATCGCTAATTGAATTAATAAAGAGAGATTGACAAGCTCTCCGAAACATGAAAGGGGATAAATATATGAGATATTCTATAACTTTAAATAATCAAAAATGTTTAGAATGGCAATTAAATGCTAATCAAGGGATTTTAGTTGCTTTATTAAATGAAGCTAGTTCTTGGGCTAAGGAAGAGATAATAAATAATAATGTTTATTATTTTGTATCAAGAAATCTTATTTTAAAAGAATTACCAATGTATTTTGAAAAAGCTGATACAGTTTATAGAAATCTAAGAATATTAGCAGAAAAAGGAATTATTGAATATATAAAACATAGAGGAATGGACTTAATAAGATTAACTGAAAAAGGTAAAACATGGAATTTTTTAGATACGGAATCTGAAAATCAAAACTCGGAAAAAAATCCGAGTAAATTCGGAAAAAAATCCGAAAATAACTCGGAAAAAAATCCGACAAATAAAGATACTAATATACAAAAAGATATAAATAAAAATATTAAAGAAAAAATAAATAAAAAAGAAAAGACGCTTTATATAGCTTTCAATGAAAATGAAAGAATAAAAAAAGAAAATGAAGCAAAAGAACTTATAAAAAATTCTAAATTTTCAGAGGAAGCAAAAGAAAAAATTATTTATTGGTGGTTTTTTGTAAAACCTAAAGCTATAAAGAAAAAATTAGCTGGCAATATATCTTTAACAAGACTTTTAGAAAGGGATTATATTTTTAATAGTCCTTATTTAAGCGAGTTTATACAACTAGCAGAAGAAAGATTATGGCAAGATTTATTGCCTACTTGTTGGGATAATTTTATAAAAAATAAACAAATAAACGAAAAATTAAAATCTAAATCCGAAGAAAAAAGAATAAACCACCAGACAACAGGAGCAGTAAAAATAAAGCCTGATTCTTGGTGGGAAGATTTATAAGGGGGGAATTATGGAAACTATATTAAATTCTTGTCAAGATGTTTTTCAAAAAGTGATTAGAAATTTAGGTAAAAATATAGATTTTACCCCTAAATATATAAACGGCAGATATGACAAGCACAAATGCCCAAATTGTGGTGAAGTCTTAATTTGGGAAGATGAACAAGGAATTGAACATTTTGAAGAGTGCAATTGTAGAAGAAAAGCAAGATTTCAAGCTAAGTCTAAGAGATTTGAAAAACTTTCTATAATTGACAGAGAAGAAAACAAAAATACATTCCAAAATGCCGTATTAACCACAGATACAGAAAAAAACATATATGAAAGAGCTAAAAAATTCTGCGATGGATTTGAAAAGTTCAAGAATATAAAAAAGGGGATGATGTTTTACGGAACGACTGGAGCAGGGAAAACATATCTAGCAAACTGTATTTGCAATGAATTAAAAGCTAAAGGATACACTGTCCTAAGTTTTAATTTAAGCGGATATCTAAGGCTACTAGAAGACAATTTTAAAACAAATGAAAATATAGAATCTTCTATGTTGGAAGCAGTTAAAAATTGTGATTTGTTGTTTATAGATGATTTGGGAGCAGAACAAATAAACAGAAGAAATAATGAGGGTGTAAGTTGGAGAGAAGAGAAAATATTTAATCTAATTGATACAAGAGATAGAGCAGGGAAGCCATTAATCCTGACAACTAATTTTGAACCTGAAACATTAAGAAGACATTTAGAAAATAACGGAATAAATAGAATTTATAGCAGAATAGCAGGATTGACAAGTCCAGTGCAAATGAATTTTAAAGATAGGAGGATTGAAGAATGAGAAAATTAAAAAATTGCATTAAACATTTAAAAGAAGAAACTGAAAGTTGGTATTTTAACAACAGACATTTATACACTGGTGAAAATATTAAGAATCTACTTTATGGAGTTTACAGATATTGTGATTATATTATAGTGTATGGTGCATTTTACGATGAAGATTTAAAAAGACATATTGAACATATATCTATTAGTCATACGAGTTATAAAGCTTTGGACAGAAATAATATAAATAAAAAAATTAGATATATTATTAAAAATTTTATTGGAGATAATTATGAAATTGATTCACAACAAACAACAAATTTAGTATTGAATATATACGAAAAAGCATAGGACCATTTAATTGAAAAAAATAGACAAAAATAATAAAAATATTGAAAATAAAAGAAAAAATACAGGACCACATAGGAGTGATAAAAAATGATAGTAAAAAAAATCCAAAACAGAGACGATTGGAGAAAATTCGTCACAAAAATAAATAAGGAAGCAGGAGTTGTGTTTAATGCTGGAAAGCTACATACAACAGATGCTTGTAAAGGATATATAGTAAGTCTTGTAAAAAAGTTAAGAGAAGAAATAACGATTGCTAAAAAAGAGCTTGCAGTCGAAAGCATGCTAGTTGAGCATTATTCAGAAGAGAAAAATAAAATAAAAGAAAAATGCAATAAATTAGAAGTAGAAATTGCAAATGCTGATAACTGCAAGGCTCTTTACAAAGAAATAGATAAACTTAATGAAGAGATTGAGTTTAAGAACAAAGAAATCTCTATAAACAAAGAAAATATTAAAGCTCTTAATAGTAAGATAACAGAACTTAGGAAAGAAAATTTTGAACAATCTAATTTTAAAGCAGGCTTTATATTGGAAGCCCAAAATAATAAAACTGAATTAGAATTGCAAAAGCTATATAAAAAATCATTTGCTGGAGCGTTGGTTGTATCTGTGATAATAAATATATTATTAGTTTGGGGAAATGTATGAAACAAGAATTTATAATTCCATTTAGACCAGATAGCGTAAATAGCCACTGGCAGAGAGGAAGAGGAAATATAGTTTTTGTTAGCAAAAAAGGAAAAGAATTTAGGGATAATGTGAAGTGGTTTATGTTATCTAAGAAAATTAAAAAATATACTGGAGATATAGAAGTGTCTATACAACTATTTTTTAAATCTAAAAGGGATTTAGATGTAGACAATTACTTTAAATCTATTTTAGATTCTTTAAATGGTATTTTATGGATAGACGATAAGCAAATCCAGAAAATAAGTGCTGTTAAAAATATAGGCACAAGTAAAAAAGATTATTTTATAATTACAGTTATGGAGTATAAAAAATCTTAAATTCTATTTTAAGGCTTAAATCTTATTTTAAAGCGTTCTAATAACAAAGACAATAAATATATTCAAAAAAGTTTTAAAACGATTTTTAGAGGTATAATATTAAATAATAAAGGTGGAAAATGATTTACAAATGTAAGAAATGTAAAAAATTTTTAGCAAACATAAGAAGTCAAAATTTAATGACTCTTAAGGGTAAAAGTATAGAATTTACAGAAGATAGTATAATTATCAAATGTAAATGTGGAGAAGAAAATATAATAAAGTTAAAAAGAGAGGATTAACCTCTCTTTTCATTTATGCTTTTAAAATAATAGCTGGGTTTATTAGTTCATAAAGAGTTCCCCAACCATTTAGGAAAAAATTTATTTTCCCATTTTCTTCTATTG
Source organism: Fusobacterium gastrosuis (assembly GCF_900095285.1). Lineage (GTDB taxonomy): Bacteria > Fusobacteriota > Fusobacteriia > Fusobacteriales > Fusobacteriaceae > Fusobacterium > Fusobacterium gastrosuis. The sequence continues at coordinate 1,439,548 of NZ_LT607734.1, forward strand.
TACAGATTTTAGCTTTTTCTTCTGTTAAGTCTTCTAAAATTTCTATATTGCTAATTATCTTACCTTTACTATACTCTGTCATAGTATCGTAGGTATAGTCATCTGTACATCTTTCCACTATTTTTACAATAGTTTTATTATGCTTTAGAATTTTTTCTAATGTCTTTTGTGTTATTTTTTTAGAAACTTCAATCTTCCCTTTATTCTCTTTAAAGAAAGGGTTAAATTTTATTTTTTCGTTTCTAATTTCTTCGAAACTACTAAAACAGTAGTCCGTAAATTGGTCAATATTTTCTATCTTTTCTAATTCTTTTTTCAAGTTATTAGCTGTTAAAAATCCTGTTTCTTCTGGAGCTTCTCTAAAAAAAGTAACTCCTGTTTTTAAGAACTGTATTTTTATGAAACCAGTTCTTATTTTTATTAATGTTTCAACATTTTCTATTTTTATATAATTATCCCCTATTTCTATTTCTTCAAAATTTTTAATTATATTCATTTTATCATCTCCTATTTTTTATTGATTTTTTATATAAGAAGTGATAAAATCTATTTGTCGTTGTGATTCTATCACTTCTAAAGAGTCTAACTATTCGCAGTAGCTGGCTCTTTTTTTATTTTTTTATTTATTATATTCTTTTTCTAGTTCGAACATTTGTTCGAAACTAATTACAGTTTCTAATCCTGCATAGTTAGAGAAATCCTCTCTAACTCTTTCTTCTCCACAGTCAACAGACCCTTTATATCCGTCGGCTAGCATTTCTTCGCTAACTTCTCTCCAGTCAGCGTATAATTTTTTTAAATTTGTCATTTTTTCCTCCCTATTTTTTATTAGAGTTTTAAACTCTTCTAATTCTTTAATAGTTGTAAATTCTCTTATATATCTCTTTGCGTTACTACGCATAGAGTTAATATTTTTTACTTTTTTTGCTTCTGGGTTTTTTGACAAATAAAGCTCATTAGCTTTTTTTTGTCCCTCTGGGGTTTTGTACCCCTTTCTTTTTTTTGTTTCCATTTTTCCCCTTTCCTAGTAAGGGCATAGCCCCTATACTATCCATTCTATATTTTCATTTATAATTGTATAATAATCGCTAGTTCCTATTAAAACATCTATTTCAGGTCTATCATAAACTTTATAAAATCTTGGTTGCTTTATATGAGATAAACAAGGCATCATTCTATTTAAGAAATCTTCTTTGTCAACTTCTCCTTCTCCGAACCCTGTACAAGCGTCATAATGATAATCACCTGTCAATCTTTGTCTACAGTAAACTACTGTATTTTCATCCTTTAAAAGTTTTTTTAGTGTTGTTTTGCTCACTGTTTTAGTTTTGTTAATTGTTATTTTTTTCATAAATACCACTCCTTTTTTTTATTCAAAATATTGATTTTTTTATCAAGAAGTGATATAATTAATTGTCGAGGTATATCACTTTTGATATTCCCCAAAGGGTTGGGGGGTTTAGAATTTACTTCTTATTTATTGTTATCGTTAGTGTCCAGCTCCCGACTACAATCTTAAGTTGTATCTTCATAAAATCACCCCCTTGCTCTCGAGGTACTTTAATGATAACATAAGTTTAAACTTATGTCAATATTTTTTTTATTTTTTTCTAAAACTATCAATTTTATATTGAAAATAAAAGAAAAAATAAAGATAAAATTTTTTTAAAAAATTACAATTTAATAATAAAAGTCTAAATTTTAAGAAGATAATTTAAAAAAATTATGTAAGAAGGACTATAAGAATTTATTAGGAATAATCCTAGTAGATTTTTATAGTCCTTTTTTTGTTTTATTCGGCAAAAAAATAAAAGGGGGTGGCTGTATGTAATGGATAAGAAAAATACAAGATTAGAAGTATATAAGTTAATAGAGATAGGCAAGACAAGTAAAGAGATAGCAGAAGAATTAAAGATATCTTTAAGAACTGCACAGACTTATATAAAAGAACACAGGAACATACAGACGCAAAACGCAAATAAAACGCAAGACGCAAGAGAAAATAAAAAACGCAAAGAAATTGCAAAGGCAAAAATAATAACAGGAGCAAGCATTAAAGAAGCAACGGCAGAAGTTGGCATAGGAATAGATGTAGGTCTTAAATTAAGCAGTAGAGAGAATCTACAACAAAGCCAAAGAGAGTTTTTACAAAGCTTAAGAGCTGGAGAAATAGAAAGAATTAAACAGAATAAATTAGACAGACTACATTTAAACACTAGATTTAAAGATAGTTTGTACAAATGCGGAGCGAGTAAACAAATGCAAGAGATGTTATTGTTAAACGAAAAAACAGAACAGGAAATACTAGAATTAAGCCGACTAGAGAGATTAGAACGGTTCGAGTTTGATAAGGAAATCTACACAAACAAGCTCAAAATCGATGTTCTAGAGAAGATAAAAACGATGACAGATGAGGAATTAAAGCATTTAATAGAGTATATGGAGAGTAAAGCACAGAGTTAAAGTGTAAAGTAAGAGTAAACAAAATGCTAAAAATTACCGAGAAAATAAAAATATTTGTAAAGCAGGAGTGAACAAAATGGGAGCTTTAGAGTTATTAAAAAATGAGTTAGACAGAAGAAAAAAAGAGAGATTAAAGCATTTTACTTTTAAAGCTAGAGCATACCAAAGGGAAATTATAGATATATTTAAAGCTGGAACTTATAATTTCTTCTTAATTTGTTGGGCTAGAAGATTGGGGAAAGATTTATTAGCTTTTAGCCTAGCATGTGAACAATGCTTAAACAAAGAAAATACAGTAGTTTACTATATTTTCCCAACTATGAAACAAGGGAAAATGATGATTTTAGACGGATTTACGAACAATAAAAAAAGAATAATAGAAGAAGTGGTAAGTGTGGAATGCTTACTATTACCAGAGAAGAATGGTAAATTGTACCATTCCGATAATTCTTTAAGGTTTAAAAATGGTTCTGTAATTTATTTTGTTGGGGCACAAGACGCAACGGATAAAGTGGGTGGGAACCTAGATTTATTAGTAATTTCCGAAATGGCGTTAATTAAGAATACAGAAGTTTTAACATATCTAATACCATCTATTACAAATATTAATGGGAAAATTTTGCTTGTAAGTACTCCAAGATTTGCAAGTTATTTTAATACAATGCTAGAAGATACAGAAAATAATAGTTTGTGGTATAAAAGTATCTTAAAAGCTACGGATAAAAAGGCAGTAGACGATAACGGGATTGCAGTATGGACAGATAAGAAGCTAGAACAGGCTAGAAAATTGATGTCTATGGAGAAATTTGAGCAAGAGTATTTGTGTAATACGGATATAGCAAACGAACTATCTATATACGCAAAATCTCTTAGGGTTGCTACTTATGTGGATAATTTTAAAAACGGTACTTTATACATAAGTTTTGACTTAGGAATTAACGACAGTACGGCACTTACATTTGTTATGGATAATACTGTAATACACCACTACAAAGCAGTAGGAGAAGCAACACAGCATTATATAAGCTATATAGAAAGGTTTATTAAAGAAAAAAATATAAATAAAAACAATGTAATGTTGATTCTACCACATGACGCAAACAACAGAATTGATTACGCTACACATTTAACGAGCAGACGCAAGATGTACGCAGAGGCAGGATTTAAGCTATTTGTGTTAAAAGCACATAGTGTTAATAAAACGATAGAACTTACAAGATACGCAATACAACAAGGAAAGATTAAATTTCTTAATAATACCAATGTAAAAGATATGGTAAAGCTGATGAAGCAATACGAATATAAAGAGAATGCAGATGGGGAAAATATGCTAATTCCTGTACATGGTAAGGGAATGAGTGCTAGTAATACATGTGATAGCTTGGAATATTATTGCATTTATGCATTTTTAGAAGAGTACAGAAGAAAAGAAAAAGAACTATTTAAAGTAATAAGCGTATAAAGGGGGTGGTTAAAATAGAACCTGTAAAAGTTGGAAAAGGGCAATTAATGGAACAATTGACCAAAGTTTTGTTTAATGAAATATCTGAAACTAACCTAAAATTGGATATTAGCACAACAGATGAAATGCTAAGAGATGTAGATATATCTAAGTTGGTAAATAAGATAAATAGAACTGTTGGAGCTAGAGAACTTGTGCTGTGGAGCGATAAGCCAGAACTATTAGGGAAAACTAAAGAGATACAAGCAAGATTTAATATAGTTAAGTTTAATAGAGTGTTTAAGCTTATGTTAAACGCTAGATATTACGGATATTCACTGTTTGAGAAAGTCTATAACGATGAATATTGCTTAACTTCTCTTGTACATATCCCGCAAAAGTTTGTGGTATACGACAATAAAGATGGTTGGTACATAAATGCGAGTAATAAGAAAATCCCAATAGATAGAGATAAATATTTATTGTGCATACACGAACGAGATGTAGCAAATAAGCAAGGAAAGAGCGTTTTTGTAGATATATTACAAGCTTATACGGATAAGAAAATGTATTCTGGATTTATGCGTAATCTAGCTAAGAAATATGGGGAAGTAATTATATTCTTTGCTTACGACAGCTCTGAAAATGAAGAAGATATAAAGAAAAAAGCAGAAGAAGTTAAAAAAATGCAAGGTGGGGGAACTGTAATAGGAGTTCCAACATCTATGGGAGTATCTTTATCGGATAGCATTTATTTACTGGATTTAAAAGACATAGACCCGAGTATATATACAAAATTGCACGATTGGGAATCGGAAAAGATTATGCAAAACTTACTCGGTGGAACTTTAACTATTAATAATGGTCAAGGTCGTGGAAGTTACGGGCTTGGAGAGATACATCAAGAAGCATTTGAAGAAGTGGTCAATGATTGCTGTAATTTTATAACCGATAAACTGCAAGAATTGCTATATTACGATGGTTTATTTTTTGGATATGACCACAAAGATTTTTATTTTAAGTTAGAAAAAGTAAAAAATAGAGATGAAGAAATGGCGTATTTACATAAGCAAGAAGAATTAAAAGCTTTAAAAATAACTAATATTAAAGCAATGCAAGAAAGCAATATAAAAGATACAGATTTAAACGGTGGTGGCGATGTCGGATAAGTTAAATATAAAGATTAAGTTAGCAAAACAAATGAGAATAGCAACAAGACCATTGATGGAGGCTATAAGCAAGGATTTAAAAACTGTAATCGATGAAAGATTTAGAACTTCGACAGCTCCTGATGGCTCGCAATGGGCAGGAATAACGCATAGAACAGGGCGACCACTTTGGGTAACAGGAAAGCTAGCAAGAAGCTTTAAACGCTCTTATAACAAAGATAGAGCAGAGATAGGGACAAATGATATAAGAGCTAGGATACACAATTATGGGGGCGTTATAAAAGCTAAAAATAAACCATATCTACATTTTAAGATAGGTAATAGTTGGGTAAAGGTTAAGCAGGTAAAAATAAAAGCAAGACCATTTATAGGATTTAACCAACATATTATAAATAAGTACACACAAATGATTTCAGAATATTACGAAAAAGAAATTAATAAAAAAATAGGGGGTGCAGAGTGAAAAAAAGAATAAAAGTATTTCAAGCTGGCAAGTATCCACAAGGTGAATTTGATATTGACAGAGTAAATAAAATCTTTGGAGATGTTAAAAGTACAGATGGAATATATGCCCATACAAGCAAATGGCTTGAAAAAGGGGAGAAACCACTTAATATTGGAGAATTCAGCAATTTTACCATTGAAAATGGAGTAGTTATGGCTGATTGCGAGTTTAATGAAAAAGGGGAAAGTTATTATAACGATGGAGTTATAAGAGGTGTATCGGTGGAGATACAAGGAGATAGCTTAGGGAAAATAGCGTTATTACCTATTGGAGTTAAGCCAGCAGTCGCAGGAGCTGAATTTGAAGAACAAGAGGGAGCATATTTAGATTTTGAAGAGTTTGAAGAAGAAAAAGGGGGTAAAGTAATGGATTTAACAGCAATCTTAGAAGCTATTAAAACAATGTCTTTAGATGACAGAACAGCTATTATAAATGCTGTATTTGGTAGCTTAACAAATGATGAAAAAGATGGAATAAGACAACTTTACTGGGCAGATTTTGAGAAAAAAGAACCAGTAAAAGTAAAAACAGAAGCTGAAATTAGAGCAGAAATAACAAAAGAATTTGAATTAAAAACTAAAGGTGAACAATTAAAAAATGCTATGAAAACAAAAATAATTCCAGCATTACAACCAATAGTTGAATTTGCTATCAATAAGGCTTTAACAGATGTAGAAACAGTTGAATTTGAAGAAAATGGAGAAAAGAAAAATATATCTTATTTTGAAAAAATAGAAAAAGATATAAATTCTTTACCTAATGCAACAAATTTTAAATCAGATTCAAAGGATTTTGAGTTTGAAGAACCAGAAGAAAATATTATAGAAAAAACCAGAAAAGAAACAGAAAAATTATTAGGGGGTAAAAAATGATGTTTAAGAGAGAAAACTTTGAAAAAAAAGGTATTGTAAGAGATGAAAAGTCAATAGCTGGTGTAGTTGATAAAACTGCCAAAAAAATTGAATTTGCTGAAGTATTGGCATATAACCATACTACTAAAAAATGGGTTAAATATGTTAAAGAAACCCACAATACAGGAGCTTTTCTATTAGGAGTAGCAAAAGATGAAATTGATGTTACTTCGGCAGATAAAACTATAGCTATATTAGTTAGAGGTGAAGTAGCTAGAGTTGATGTAAAAGCGGTTGAAAGCGATGAAGCGTTATATAGTTTATTAGCAAGACAAGGATTATTTTTAGTTTAAGAATTTAAGGGGGTAAAAAAATGGCATTAACACAAAAACAACAAGAATTTATAGGAGTATACGGAGCAGTAGAAGCACCAAAAACACCATTTTACAATTATTTTATAGACGCAAAACAACCACATTTAGCATTATCAAATTCTATAAGAGTAGATGAAGTAGTAACAGGTATGTCAAAAGCTGGAATTATTCCGAGAGGAGCGGAAGTTCCTGCAATTAAAGTTAATGGACATAGCACAGTTACAGTTGAACCAAATATTATAGGTGGGTCTGTTGGAATATCTGCATTAGATAGTATAAACGCAGAAGCTGGAGAATTGGTTGTGGTAAATGGACAAGCGATGAAATCTAAAGATTTTGATAGATTACAAAAAATAAAAGAAATTAAGGCAAGTATAGAAAATACCAAAGAGGATATGGCGGCAAGAGTATTTATAACTGGTAAAGTTAAAGATTTAAACGGAAACGATGTTGACTTAGGGTTGAAAAATATTGAAAGCAAAACCAAAGGAACAGCTCAATGGACTTCTGTTTTAACAAATTTAGTTATGGAATATTATCAAAAAAATAAAAAATATCCAGATAAAGTGGTTGTAGGAGCAAAAGTGGCAGATAGCATTATCGCTGAAATAAATAGCTCTCAAACTCCACAATTCACATCTAAAGTAAATTTAGTTGATGGTGGAATAAGAATTGAATTAGCTGGATTCGTTTTGCCGATAGAAACATTCCCAGCAAATGATATAGGCGAAGATACTTCAACAAAGGTAACTTTATATCAAAAATTATGTCTAGTTCCTGTTTTTGCAGGTCTTGAATATATAGGAACAACAGGAAGTTGTGAAATGGTAAGAGGAGATATTATTATCGACCAAGAAGAACCAAACAAACAAACTGGACAAACTAAATTATTTGGTAAATCTGCCCCATTCCCATTAATTATATTGCCAAATTTATTTAGAAGATATAACTTCACTGACTTAGCTTAATTAGGGGGCTTAGCTTATGGATATAACAAAATATTCTATAAGAATAAGAAAATTCCTAAAGCAAGAGTATGAAAGTGAAGAAAATGCAGAAGAGGCTTTAAAGAAATTTAAAGAAGAGGGGAAAAACATTATAACAGCATTAAATATTAAATATGATGATAGATATGATGTTTTCCTTGACCTCTATGCAGAATACAAGATTTATTCGGCAATGGGAGATGAAAAAATAGCTAATATTAAATTAGAAAATTTCAACAAATTATTAAAAAGTTTTTCGTCAGTAATTAGTGTAAAAAAAGAAGTTCAAGAAACTATAAAACAAAAAGGAATGATGATTTTCAATGATTAAAACTATGGAAATTTTAGAGAAAGTAAAAGAAATCTTAAAAAAAGACTTTGAAGATGTTTCTATATCATTTTTAGAAGATGAAATCTTTGATAGTCCTATATTAAATATTATTTCGATAGAACCAGCTAATGAAAGTTATAGAAGTGTAGGATTAGGAAACTTTGCAGAAAAAGAAATAGATAATATCGTCTTTAATGTTCATCTTATAAGAAAAGAAGAATTTGACGGAGATAAATCATTAGAAACATTTGTAAATGATAAAGATAAAATAATTGAACTTCTATATTGTGAAGACCTTTTAGGAGTTTATGGAGATTTTAGAAGTTTAAAAATTGAAACAGAAGCCTTGAAATTTACTGATGATGAAGTAGCTTTTGATGTGTGGATTTATAGGATAAAAGTATTTGGAGAAATACGATAGGAGGAATAAATGAATTTAAAAATAGGGATAGGGGTACAAACAGACGCTAAAACAAAAGCTTCTGTTATTACTCAATTAAGAGCAACAGAAAGTAATTTAAAGCCTTTATTTAACAAAATAGATTCAGAAGATTACAACGGGTCAGCATATAAAGGAGATAGTGCAGTTGTAGGAGAGAGTGCAAGTGGAAACATAAGTATTCATTTAACGCCTGAAACTTTAAAATTACTATTTGAGGGATTTGGATATAGGGTAGCTAGTGGAGCAAATGGAGTAGTTGAAGCTGGAACAACAATTACAGAAGTAGCTAAAGCTATTCAATCAGGGAAAATAGAAAAGTTTTTCACAATAGTTGAACAAAACTTAGAAGATGGTGAAGAAAGAGTTTTAATTGGTTGTCAAATCAATAATATAACTTTTGACGCTTCACAAGGTGCTTTTGTCAAGGTTGATTTAGAAGTAATAGGGTATGAACATCAATATGTGGATACATCTATGTCTACAATCAAACCTTTAACTGATTATGATAAGAGATTAACTTGCGTAGATTCAACATTAAAACTAGCAGATTCTGATATATCTGCAAATACACAAGGGATAAATGTATCTTTAAATAATAACTTAGAAGCTAAATACGGTCTTGGGTCTAGGTCAGCGACTAGAATAGTGAGAAATGGAAAAATAGAAGCTAAAGCAAATTTAACATTAAACGCTTATGACAAAGCTATCTATAAAAAAGCTTATCAAAACTTAATAAGTGGAGATACAGCAGAAGCTGTTATAAAGATGGTAACTAAAGATAAAAAAGTTATTTTGATGTACTTACATAAATTAGGAACATCAAATGTAGAAATGACTGATAAAAATTCAAGTGGTGGATTAACACAAGAACTTGATATTCAATACGATGTAGCAAAACAAACACCTATTACATTTGCAATAGGTAATATAACTGATTAATAAAAAGGAGATATGAATATGAAAAGAAGAATAGGAACAGATGAAAATTATATAGAGTTTAATGATACTTTAACTTATGGAACAAAGAAAAACTATGAACATAAGAGAAAACCAAACTCATTTAAAATTAATGATGGAGAAGTGGGATTTGAGTTAAGCCAATCAGATTTTGCTAAATCTCCTGAATTAGTTTTAATAACTGGGTGCTTAACAAAATTAGTAGAAAATGAAAAAGTTCTATTTGATAGAGCAGGAAATCCAAGAGAACAAATAGCTTATGAAGTTCTTTGTGATGTAGTAGAAAACTCTGAAAATTTAGACAAAATGCTTGAAGAAATTATAGAAAAGAATTTCAAACCGAAAACACTAATAAAAGAAGCAGTTGATGAAGAAAAAAACGATTAAAATTTCTTTCGATAGCTTCTGAACATTTTATTAAAAGACTTGAAACATCAGAAGATAATCCTGATTATGAAAAAATTCTCAAATATAAAAAACTTATATACGACAACATAGTATATATGCAAAGAGAATCTTTCAGTGGTTATTATTACATAGCTTTTCTACCACAAGGCGATATTGGATATGATAATCACGATTGGCGAGTCATAAGAGATTTAGAAGATGTTAAGAATGCGTTGAATGAAGTTTTATCACAGAGAAATTAAAGGAGCTTTTATAGCTCCTTTTATTGAAGAAAGGGGGTGCAAAAATGGCAAGTATTTCAATGGAAGTTGTATTAAGTGATAAAGCTAGTCCTGAACTTGATAAAATAGCTAAAGCTTGTGGAATAACTGTTGATAAATTTAAAGAATATGTGAAGCAAGTTGTTGAAGTACAGAAAATGCTTGAACCTCATAGTAAAGAAGTACAAAAAGCATTTAAAATAGCTCAATCAGAAGCTGAGAAAGCTCAAAAAGCTATTGAAAAAGAAAATTTAAGAGTAGCAAAAGAAATTGAAAAAGCTCAAAAAGAATTAGCTAAAGAAAACTTAAAAACAATTAAAGAAGCTGAAAGAGAATTTAAGAGAGTTGAAAAAGAAAAATTAAATGAAGCTAGAAAATCAGCAAAAGAAGCTGAAATGCTGGCTAAAAATATCGAAAAAGAAAATTTAAAGGCCCTTAAATCAACTGAAAAAGCGACTAAAGAAATGAATAAAAAATTAAAAGATAGCTTTAAAGATATTGAGAAAATAGCTAAAAGAACATTCATAACTTTAGGTGGAATTGCTGGATACTCTTTAAAAGGATTTGCTGACTATGAATATAGCATTAAAAAAATTCAAACTATTTCAAAAGATATTTATGAAAAAATAAGTTCAAAAGTCAGAAAAATGGCTTATGAAACTGGTATATCATCAAAAGAATTAGCACAAACTTTATATGATGCAGTACAAGTTATTCAAGATGACCCTAATAAATATACTTTCATGGAAACTGTTTCAAAATTAGCTAAAGCTGGATTTGCAGAAAGTTCAGACGCAGTGAATTTATTAACTTCTACAATGTTAAGTTATGGGTATGCAGTTAAAGATGCAGAACTTTTATCCAGTAAGTTTTTAGTTGCTCAAACTAGAGGTAATACGACTATTAAACAATTATCTGATTCACTGGGAACAGTTATGCCTATGGCTAATCAAGTCAATTTATCATTTGAAGAAATGCTAGCAACAATAACAACAATGACACTTGGAGGAATAAAAACAGACCAAGCAACAACATTTCTAAATAATATGTTGAAAGAATTAGCTAAAGCTGATACGGAAGTTAGCAAAACATTCACAAAGATAAATAACGGAATTGATTTTAAAAACTTTTTAACAATGGGTGGAACTGTATTAGAAGCAATCATCAAACTTGAAGAAGAAGCAAAAAAAGGAAATAAAAGTCTTGTAGATATGTTTGGTAATATTAGGTCAACATTAGGTGCTGGAACTTTATCAAATTTAGCTGAACCATTTAAAGATATTCTAAAATCCATTTCAGAAACTACAAGAGAACATTTGAATGAAAATTTTAAAGGTATAAACAATGATACTAAAAGTAATTTAGGCAGATTAAAAGAAACATTATCTCAGTTTTCAAAAGAAATAGGAAATAGAGTAGCTACCGATTTATCGGATTTTTTAAACTTAACTAAAGATATACCTTTTGATGAAATGTTTAAGAAAGAAAGAATAGATGATATATATGCAACAGGAAAAGCTATTTTTTATGTTGTAGGAAGTATAGAAGCATTAGCATATGCTTTTAGAGCAGGAGCTATATTAACTAGTGTAAAAACAGTAATAACAGCTCTTGTATCTGCTAACCCTATATTAGCTGGAATATCCGCAACAGTCGGAGGACTAGTTTATTTATATAATTCATTAAAAAGTGATGACGAAAGAAGTAAAAAGTCGTTAGAGAGCTTAAGAGAAGCAAACTCTGAATGGGAAAATAGAAAAGCGTTGCTAGAAGCTGTAAAAAAAGATTTGGAAAGTGGAATTATAAATCCAGATTTATTAGTTGTTTCTAAAGATTTTGAAGACTTAAAAGGAAAATTAGAAGAAGCTAAAAGAATGTTGGAAGAAGCTCCTAATACAGAAGATTTTGAAAAAGTTTTAGCTACTCTTTTAAATGAAGTCAATAAGCTAAATGATGAATTAAATAAAATGGATGGTAAAGAAATAAATATAAAAATTAATTTAGATGGTTCTGAAATAGGGAATGCACTTTCTGAAACAGTAGGAGTAGCAGGAATAAATGCAATTAAAGTTGGAGAAATTTATAGAAATTTCAATAATAAAGTTTATAAAGATATATCTTCATTGAGTAGTGCAATTGGAGAAGCTAAGAAACTTGGAGCTGGAGATATCACTTTAGACATTATGAAGAAAGGTTTGAAAAATTTAGTAAGTAATAGTAGTAATACTTCTAAAAAAAGTAAAGGCTCAAAATCAAGTTCCGACCCATTCAAAGAATTGATTTCAGAGCTAGGGGCAAAAATTAAATTTGAACTTAGCATTGATGATAAAATAGCAAAACTTGAAGAAGCTAAGGGAAGATTTAAAAAACATATTGATGAAATAAATGTAGCTATAACTAATTTCAAGATTGATGAACTGGGAAGAAAAATATCAGAAGCTTTAGAGGGAGTAAGTTTAGAAAGTCATAAATATTCTAAAGATGAAACCATAGCTAAATATGAAAAGGCAAAATCATATTACCTTGAAAAGAAAGCTTTAACAAAAAATAAAGAAGAAGTCGAAAAAATAGAAAAAGAAATTGAATTAATAGACTTTTCTATATTTAAACAAAACTTTAATGACTTTATTGAAAATATTAAAGAAAAAATAGATGACTTAAAAAAGAATGATGATATAAAACCAAAAGAAAAGCAAAAGGAAATTAATAAGCTCAAAACTGATTTAGATAATGCTCAAGCATTTTGGAATGAAAATAAAGATAAAGTAACTGCTGGAGATACAGAAGAAGCCAACAAAGCACTTAAAAATTTAGGAACAGATATAAATGATGTTGAAAAAAGTGTAAAAGGCTCTGGGAAAGATATAGTTGACGCTATCAGTAATTTATCAAGTGCTTTTAATAATCTAGGCTCAATAACTGGTAGTAAGACCATAGCTGGTATAGGGGGAACATTAAGTTCAATATCAAATATAGGTTCTGCTATGAAAGGAATTAAAGACGCTGGGGGAATAGGTACGATTTCTGGAATATTTTCAAAAAGTGGTTTTGTTTCTGGAGCTACATCATTGGGAGCTTTAGCTGGGGGTGTTGTCGCTGGTATAGGATTAGTATCAACAATAGGCTCTATATTTGGTTCTAGTGGTAAGAAAAAAGCAGCCAAAATAGACGCGAACAATAAGGAAAATGAGAATAGATATCAAGAACAAGTTAAGGCAATGCAACAATTAACAGAAGCTTTAAGACAAAATTCAGAAAGAATAAAATCGTTTTCAGATAGAATGCTATCAGATATTTCTAAAAATCCAACATTGAAATCAATATTAGGTGGCGAACATAATTTCACAACAATCTATGAAGCGATGTTACAAGGAAAACATTTTAATGATATTGACGCGATAGAAAAAGGAAGTAAAAAATATAGGTCGGGCTTCAGAAAAAAAAGAAAAGATACTTTTACAGCTGTAAAAATTGGAGAAACAGAATTATTAAAATATTTAGGTTTTGATAAGACTGAACTAGACTTATTCACGGATGATGAAATGCGTCAACTTAAAGGTGCAATCCAAAATATAGGACATGAAGATTTAAAGAAAGCAACCAGAAGAAATTTAACTCAATCTACAATCGAAGAATGGAAAGCACAGATAAATGAGTTTGTTGCACAGATAGATTATCTGGAAAAAGAAAAAAAAGAACTCTTTAGAGGCTCAACTCTTGAAAGTTTTATAGGTGTTGAATATAAAGCAGAAAAAGAATTGATAGCAGAATACACAGAACAATTCAAGCAATTAGGGCTTGTCGGAGAACAATATTCTGAAACTATAAAAGAAATGGCTAAAAATAATCAAGTATTCATAACATCTATGCAAGATGTAAGAACTAGCACGATTGACGGATTATCTGATGGAACTGGTGGGTTTTTATCATCAATGAAAGGATATTTTGAAAAAATATTTAAAAATGCTACATCAGTTATTTATGATGTAATGTTTAGTGAATATGATAGTTATTTCAATGAAGTGTACAAAAATATATCTGAAAAATTAGTTGATATAAAAAGAACTGGAAAGATTAATTTTAATAATTTATTCGATGATGTAGATTTTAATCAATTAAAACTAGCAGAAATCACGGAAATAGAAGCTAAAAAATCATTAGATACATTGAAGTCAGAACTTGTAAATAGTGGAGTAGACATATCTTTAATCAATAAGATTTTACCTAAATCAGATTTTAATGACAGAATAAACGAGCTAAAAAATGCTTTATCCAATGCTATGAACACTGGATTGACAGATAAATCATTCTTTAGTTTCACAAAAACATTAGGTGAAAGTTTATACGAGAGTATGAAATCATCTTTAGTAAAAGCATTTAGTGAAAGTTCTTTATATCAAGGAATGATACAAAAATTTATTAAAGCTGAAAATTTTCAAACTAAATTAGAAAGTGCTAAAAGTTTTAAAGAAGCGTTTTCTATAAGTGAAGAAATCTTAAAGAAATTTGGATACGAACTTGAAGCAAGTGGATATGGTGGTTTTGACGCTATAAATAAAGTTAATACACAAGATAATCAACTTGGAAATGCATATTATCAAGACAAAGAAAAAGAAATTAATTTAACATTTAATTTCACATATCAAGGTGATATATACGGATTTGATGAATACGAAAATAAAAGTCGTAAGATGTGGCAAGGATTTATGAAAGAATGGCAAAAATTGCCAGTAGCTCAAAGATAGGGGGATTTAATGAAAATATCAACATTGCAATATAAAGGCTATTCAGCAAAAATATTCAATATATCTAAAAATGAGGATATTTCAGATATGATTGGGGAGTGCAATATCGCTCTCCCTAATTCCTCTTTGATTTCAAGTTTAGAAGCAAAATTCAATACAGAAACTAAACTTATAGATGAAGAAAACGAAATATCTATACAGGTTTTAGATGAAGTTAAAAATATTATTTATTCATTGCAAGGAAAAGCAAAAATAAATAAAAGAACAAAAAGCTATACAGGAAATGAAACATGGGAATATTCAGTTAAGGATAGCTATGAAAAATTATTTGAAAAAGTGCTTACAGAAAATAAAGTTTATCATAATTTGTTTATGTGTAATGAAAATGATAAAAATAATTCTTTACTACACATCATAGCTGAAAATTTAGGATTTAAAGAGAATGAAATTGACTTTGTGAACTTAGTTTATGAGAATGGAGAATTTATAAGAGTACCATTTGTTTATTTAGAAGAAAATTCAAGATGGATAGACATTTTACAGACATATATTGAAGCAAGCAACGGAATTTTGTATGTTAAGAATAAAAAATTATTTTTTAGACCTTGTAATTTCAATATTAACAGTGCTTTAAGTTTAGATAGGACTAATATTATCACTAGTATAGAAGAGGTTAGAAAAGAAGTTTTACAAAATGGTATAAAAGTTCCTTATGATAGATTTGAATTAGGAGAAAATCAGACAGTTTTTAACATAAAAAATAAGATTATAGTTGATGAAAATACTAATAAAGATACAGAAGTTCCAACTATGAGAATTAATTATATAACATCTGCTGTAAATGAACCAACATTAACAAAAGCAACTGCATATTATTTTACATCTGATGACCCTAGTACAATGACTATGATTGAATTAGTAGAAAATACACATTATGTAGTTGAAAGTTGGAAAGAAACAGGTTGTGAAGTAAAATTCTATAATCCTCTTAGATATAAGTTATACATTGATAATTTTGAAATTAAAGGAAGTCCTTTAACTAAATATGAAGATAATGAAATTAATATAACTTTTAAAACAGTTGAAAAAAATCAAGAGAATTTTATAACTAAATTTAAAAATAGGCTAATACAAACAAAAAAACAAGCTATTTTTTTAAGTAAATCAGCAATGAAAAGAGAAATCAGCAATAGCTATGAATATAATTTCAATACAAAATTTTTACCTAATTTAGAGATTGGACAAATTTATAATTTCACTCTTGATGATATAGATACTCTTATAGAAATAGAAAGTATAAATATTTCATTAAAAACAGCAGATTTTAGAATGTCTGTTAAAGCTAGAGAAATAAAAAATGAGCTAGAAGAAATTAAAGTAAATGCTAAACTATCTGGAAACTCAAATACTCAATATATAGACTTATCTAGCATAGAAAAAGAATTAGCTGAGAATAAGCAAGAGTTAAGCTCGATAAAAAGTAGCTTTGAGAGTTTAGAACAAAGTATACAAGATAGTAAAACTAAAATATATACTTTAAAGCCAGCAATTAGTAGCTTAACAGATAGTAATATCGGAGATATGTATATTTCTGATAGTTCTGCTGAAATTTTAGTAAAAGAAAATAATAGTCTTGTATGGAAGCCGATTACAGATAGTTCTGTTAGAGCTGATTTGAATGAGTATATAAAATCTAACGACGCTAAAGTAATTGATATTGTGTATCAAAACACAGAGCCTGAAAATCCAAAAAATGGGGATATTTGGATAGATACAGGTAATGACGGAATTTGGAAAAGATATACAAATAATGCTTGGGTACAAATTGACGAAAGCATAAGAACGGCAATAGCAAATGCAAATACAAATATTGTTGAGATAGAAAAAAAAATAAAAACTATCAACAATACTATTGATAATAAGATTCTAGCTAAAGCATTTGTACAAGAGGAACAACCAACAAGTGGAATGAAAAATCACGATATTTGGTATAAACCAAGTAATAACACATTTAAAAAATGGTTGAATAACAGATGGAATACTGCAACGGAAGATGATATTTTTCCGGCATTAAGGCATTATGTAAGTTTGGCAACAGCACAGCTTGATATAGGAAAAAGAATTGACGGAGTAGATGAAAAAGCTGGAATGTTCTTAACTAATAACAATACAAAGTTTGGTGCTAAAAATGGAACTTTAGCAGAAGTGAGTTTGTCAAAGACAGGAGAAATATTAATAAAGAATGCCAATAACTTAATCCAATGGAATGTTAAAGACCCTACAAGTAATAAGATGCAATCAAGGTTTTTGATGGGTGTACAAAATGTTGATACAGTTCCAGCAGAAACATATTTCAAAGTAGGCGATGAAGCAACAGGCTTTAGTTTAGAGCTTAAAAAGGGAAGTTCAGTAGCAAAGTTAGACGGACAGGACTTGAAGACTAAGCTAGGGAATGTTGATAAGGACATTAACAATCTCTCTAAAGGCATTGGAGATAGCTTGAATACGGCTAAGTCTTATGCTGATACTAAGAAAACTGAAGCGATAAATTCATCTAAGACATATTCCGATACTAAAAAAACAGAAGCAATAAATAGTGCTAACGGATATACAAATACTAAGAAATCTGAAATTGATAAGGAAATAGGGAACTTATCTAAAGGTATATCAGATAGTTTAAATACAGCTAAAGGATATGCTGACAGTAAAAAAACTGAAATAGAAAATAGCCTTAAAAAAGAAATTACTTTTGAAGTTGGTGGGGAAGCAGATAAATATTACCCAGTACTATTTAATTCTACTAATAAGCAATGCAGGTTAATAATATATAGAAATTATAATGAGAAAGCTCCTAATTCTTGGAATACTGCAACTCATAAAGGGGCATTATTCTTAGAATTGACTACTAATTTTTATGGAAGTTGGAGCGGAAATTCACCGAGTGTAATAGTAAATAAATTTGATACAAATTATGTTACTCCAGCAAGCAAAATAGAAATAAGAATAAATCCCGGAGTTTTTATATGGCTTAGAGGTGGCGGAGCAATTTATCACGCTTATTGTGATGATTTTGAAGTTAATAGAAATTTAAGAGTAATTCCGTATATAAATGGCTATGATAGTGCTATATTGGGTGGAGAATATGCAGATAGTAGGTGGAGATTTACATTATCTGCTGGAACATTTGAACAAACTGGGTCAGCAAGTTCAATTAAAGCACTGTATGCTAAAGAACAAATAAAAGAAGTAGATAGAAGACTTACAAATGCAGATGGAAGATTAACACAACTACAACAAAATTATCAAAACACGGTTCAAGATGTGACAAATTTTAAAACTCAAACAGCAGATAGGATAGATACTGTTCAAGGTGCTTTGGATAATGGAAATTTTGTAGTTAATGGAAATACAACATTTGCTGATGGAGTAAGATTTGTATCTCGCGGAACAAATGAAGTTGTAGCCATTGCTAATGGAGCTATAACATTTAATAGAGATGGACAGAAACTAACGAGAATTAAAAACAGTAGATATGGGACAATTGCAACTGATAGTGCTGGTAAAGGTGTTGTAAACTTTCCGGGGTTTAAGCAACCTATGATAGTGTTAACATCTATAAAATCTGCTAATTTTGGTAAAAATATGGCAAGTGTATTCTGTTATGCGGAACATATAACAGGGACACAGTATAGATTCCATGTAGGTGGGACGAACGAACATTACACCGAAGCTAAGCCAATAACTGTTGTAGCTTCTGAATGGAGTACTACAAATGCAGTAGTGACAACTTTATTAGGATACACAGCAAGATTTGATGCTAGGACTGTAAGTAAAACTCTTACTTCTAGAAGTGGTGGGGATAACCGCAATAATAGAGATATAAAGATTCCTTCCTTTAATTTTAAAGTCGTTAGAGTAGATGGGACAAGTGAAACTATTCTTGTTAATAATAATTACACTTTAAATAATTACACTATACGATGGAATTATTCTCAAAATTTAATTTATGTAGATTTCCCTAAATTAGACTTATCATCGGAAATTAATATTATAAAAAAATACTCTACAAGAACAAATGTTAAGTTTAAATTAGTGTTCACTATAACACAAGCAAATTTAGAGATAGAGAGGGAAGACATAGATACAATTACATCAGGTTCAGGCGACCATAAAACTACAAGAACATACTTTATGTACTATAAAGGAGTAGCATTTACTCTAACAACAGCGATGTTTACAGGATTATCTATAACGGCTTCGTCTGAAACTTCTACATTAAGTGGTGTTACTGGAACTGGGGAAGTTCAATATATAGCAATGGAAATAGATTAGGAGGATGAATTTTATGGATTTTAAATTAATACTGGGTTATGAATGCAATATGAAATGTGATTACTGTTACCAATTAAAATCGCATAGCCTAAAAAAAAATATGAGTTATGAAATAATAGATAAATTTATAGAAAGATTTAATAAGTTAAAAGGAAAACACAATATAGATTTTTTCGGTGGAGAACCTTTGCTTTATGTAGATAAAATAAAATACATAATGGATAGGATAGATAAGAAACACAGTATATCTATATCCACTAATGGGAGTTTAAGAGGAGAATTCTATGAACTAGAGAAGTATTGGGGTAGTCTTATTACTAATTTACTATCTAATAAAGAACACAAAAACTTAAATAAATTAAATGAAAATAGCTTTTTTAGGTTTGTAGCAACTAAAAAAAATATCAGTGAACTAACAGATGAGTTAATCAATTTTTTAGCCAGAGAATATAGAAAAAACATACAGTTTAAATATGATTTATCAGAGAAATGGGAATTAGAAGAAGTTAAAAAAATGGAAGAAGTACAGAAGAAATTTCAATATATTTTAGGGAAAGATTTTAGAATAGACCTACCTGTAAATTACAATTCTGTTGGAGAGTGTTTTGTGAGAAATCAAGTATGCTTTATTAATTGGAATGGAGATTATTTGGCATGCCACAGAATCGAAGAAAGCAAATTAGGAAATATATTAAATGATGATTTCAAATACTGTAATAACAATCGTTGCATATATGAATCATGTACAAACTTAAATAACTTATATTCTTATGGTAAATATGAATTTAAAGGAACTTCTTTATTTCATATGTGTCATTAAAAAGGGGGATAAAAAATGAAATATTATTATATAAGTAGAAATCATATGATTGATAGTAATACAATTGTTGTTTATGATGCTTTTGATGTTGAGGTGAATTTAATTGCTTATAGGACAGGGCAAGGTAAAGAAGACGCCATACAGTACATAGGAGATTTCATACCAAATGACCTTATTTATGATGAAGAAAATGATGTTGTTTTTTCAGAGGGTGATAGACCTAGTCCGTTTCACGTATTTATAAAAGGAACTTGGATTATTAAGGATAAAGAAAAATATAAAGAATACTGCAACGAAGAAGTGAATAGAATTAAAGCTGAGATATTGGAATACGGCTTTGATTATTTAGTTGATGATGTTCCACATAGGCAAAGATGTAGAGATAAAGATATAGCTTATATGGTAGCAACAGTGACAGGTTTACAATTAGCTAAGCAAATTTTTAACAAAGATGTGGTCAAAAAATGGTATTTTGAAGATGATTTTGGAGCAGATATGAATTTAACAGGTATAGGAACATTAATGCTATACGGAATGAACTTTATTCAATCTGTGTTTGATACTGAGAGTTTTTTCAAGAATTTAGAAGAACCTAGAATAATAACTAAATTTGAATTTGAAAACAAAAGAAAAGAAATACATAGGCAATTAGTGGGGGCTTAATATGATACAAATAAACATTACAGATACTAGTATAGAAATAAAAGGTCATACAGCAACAAGTATTTGTAATGTTGTATCTGCTGTTGCTCAATATATGTGTAGTAATTTGGAATTAGAATTTTATAAATGTGAGTATGGATATTTGAAAACTATATTTAAAGATAACTACATATCTAAATTACTACTTAAAAACTTTATTAGATTTATTACGGATTTAAACTACACAGGGATTTACTTAACCGATGAAAGGGAGATGAATGAAAAAAATAGCATTAATTATAGGACATAACAAAAGAAGCAAGGGGGCTTATTCTAATATAATAGGCTCTGAATACGATTACTGGTTAAATGTAGCGTACAGAATAAAAGAAAGGATTCCAGAACTTGTGGATATATACGAGAGAAAGCCGAATAATAACTATATAGCAGAAATGAATGAAGTTTTAAAAGAGCTTAATTCTAAAGATTATAAATATTGTTTAGAATTGCATTTTAATTCACATACTGACAACAAAGCTAATGGAGCGTTGACTTTAATATATCCAAATAATAACTTCTCTAAAAAGCTGTCAGAAGAGTTTTTAAATATGCTAAATAAAGAATTTGATGTAAAGATTAGAGGCGTTTTTGAAAGCTCATCAAGCAAAGATAGAGGGGGATACGGAATATATAAAGCTAAGCATAACTATATATTACTTGAGCCGTTCTTTGCTAGCAACAATGAAGAAGCTTTGAAATTTTCTGTTGTATCTGATGTAGTAGATTTTTTTGTAAGATTTTTAAATAAATATAAATAGGAGATGATATTATGGGATTAGCAACTAAATTAATACCGGGGTTAGATGAAATTTTAAAAATAGCTGATAAGTTTATACCTGATAAAGACGCACAAATTGAGCTGAATAAAAAAGTACTAGAGGTTAATCAAGAGATTATAAAGAATAATAAGAATGTACTTGAAAAGGTAGTACCGTTGACATTTCCTGTGATGTGTTGGTTCTTGACTTTATATGGCTTACTTTATGCAGGAGTTGGAGTTTATACATTCTTTAAAACTGGAGAATTTATGGCAATACCGTTCCCAGAACCAATAACAAAACTGGCAATGATATTTGCCTGTGGTTTAATGGGCAAATGGAACATAGAAAAACTAACAGGTAAAGGGGGGAAAGAATGATGATAGCCATAACGCAGGAACACTTAGCATTTATAGGAACTATATTAGGTATCGTTATATCAACTAAAACTATAATATCTTGGAATACTAAGAAACTTGAAGAGAACAACAATAAACTTTTACAATTAATTGATAAAAAATTGGATAAAATCACTTATGAGAAAGACCAGTTAAATTTTAAAAAGTGGAGCGATGAAAGAGATAGACAACTTGATGAAAAAATAAAAAAACTCGAAGTAGATATCAAGGAAGAACTAAAAGAAATTAAAGAAAGTTTAAAAACAATAAATACACATATGATTAATTGTAATAAACGAGGGGTAGGTTAATAGCCTACCCTAGCACAGCAAGATTTAAAAGAATTGAATAAAATTATAAAAATTTTTGAATGGATATTAAAATAAGGAGTGAAATTAATCACTCCTTTTTTATTAATAGAACCATTTCAGAACCATTAAGCATTTTTATCATTTGTTTTTCTTTTAATATCAATACTAAGCGTTATAATATAAGTTTTCTGTCGGAAAAACTTGATCGCAAGTAACATCCATTCCTAGTTTTCTTAAAGATTGTTCATCATTTCTGCCTAAGATATGAGTAGAATGTGCTTGAACACTTTCTAACTCTGGTAATTTTGATAGAGCCATTTTAGCCATAGGGTTAGTAGCTGCTGAAATACTCAAAGCAATTAAAACTTCTTCACAATTTAAAGGAATTTTTTTATTTTTAAATGCTTTTTCATTTAATTCTATAATAGGCTCAAGAATAGTTGGAGATATTAATAAAAGTTCATCATCAAATTTTGATAAATATTTTATTGCATTTAAAATAGCTGCTGATGGAGCATCCATAAGATCAGATTTTTTACCAGTAATAATTTTTCCATCTGCTAATTCTAAAGCTAGAACAGAAGGAATATAATTTTTGTCTTCTTTGTTTTTAGTATCAAGAGTAGCTAATTTTTCTCTTGCAGCTACGACAACTTTTCTGTCTTCTTCTTTTAAACCTAAGCTGTGCATAATAAATTCAGCTCTTTTAAAAGTTTCAAGGTCTGCATTTCCTTTTTTATAATCACAACCTGTTTTAAAAAATCTTCTTATTATTTCTTGTTTAGACGCTTCTTTGATAACTTCATCGTTAGTTATTCCATATCCAACTCTATTTACTCCCATATCGGTAGGAGATTGGTATACAGATTCTTTTCCTGTAATTTTTTCTATAATTCTTTTTAATAACGGAAAAGCTTCGATATCTCTATTATAATTTACTGCTATTTCGCCATAAGTTTCTAAATGGAAAGGGTCTATCATGTTTATATCATTCAAATCTACAGTTGCAGCTTCATATGCGATATTTAAAGGATGTTTTAAAGGCACATTCCAAACAGGAAAAGTTTCAAATTTAGAATACCCTACATTTTTTCCTTTTTTAGACTCATGGTATAGTTGATTTAAACAAGTTGCCAATTTTCCACTTCCAGGTCCAGGTGCAGTTACAACAACAATAGGTTTAGTTGTTTCAATATATGGATTTTTACCATATCCTTCTTCACTTACAATAGTGTCTACATCAGTTGGATATCCTTTAGTAGCAAAGTGTTTGTAAGTTTTAATGCCTCTTCTTTCAAGTCTTGTTATGAAAAGTTCAGTTGAAGGTCTTTCTTCATATCTTGTAATAACAACACTGTTTACTTCTAGATCTTGATTTCTTAAATCATCAATAAGTCTAAAAACATCCATATCATATGTTATTCCAAAATCACCTCTTATTTTGTTTCTTTCAATATCACCTGCATATACACAGATAATAACTTCAATTTTTTCTTTCAGTTTATTAAGTACTTTTATCTTAGCATTTTCATCAAAGCCAGGTAAAACTCTTTTTGCGTGCAAATCTCCTAAAAGCTTACCACCAAATTCCAAGTATAATTTATCATAGTTATTAACTCTTTCTAAGATAAACTTTGATTGTTCCTCTAAGTATTTGTTGTGATCAAAACCGATTTTCATAATTGACTCCTCCATTAAATAAAAAAAAGGTATAAAATAAATACACAATAAAACGACTCTACAGTATAACATAGGATATAGATTTTTGCAACACTACAATTTCGATATTTTTTATATTTTTATTATCAAATTAAAATATAAAAATTGACTAATTAAATTGAAATTTATATAATATTCAAAAGAAAGCAAAATAGCATTTAAGAGGTAAAAGATGGATAAAAAAAATATAATGATAGTGGGAACATCATCAGGGGCTGGAAAAAGTCTTTTAGTTACAGCATTATGTAGAATTTTTTTTAAAGATGGATTTAAAGTTTCACCTTTTAAATCACAAAATATGGCATTAAATTCCTATATTACAAAAGATGGAAAAGAAATGGGAAGAGCACAGGTTGTTCAGGCAGAAGCAAGTAGCTTAGAGCCTGATGTGAATATGAACCCAATTTTGTTAAAACCATCAACTATGAATAAGATCCAAGTTATTATTCAAGGAAAATCAATTGGAAATATGTCTGGAACAGAATACAATGAATATAAAAAAAATTTTATTCCAATTTTGAAAGAAAGTTATGAAAAAATTAAAAATAAAGTCGATATAGTAGTAATAGAAGGAGCAGGAAGTCCGGCTGAAATTAATATAAAACAGGAAGATATATCGAATTTTGGTATGGCAAAAATAGCAGATGCTCCAGTTTTACTTGTGGCAGACATAGATAGAGGTGGAGTATTCGCTTCTATATATGGAACGATTATGCTTTTGAAAGAAGAAGATAGAAAAAGAATAAAGGGTATAGTTATAAATAAATTTAGAGGTAACAAAGAAGTTTTAAAAGCAGGTTTTGAGATAATAGAAAATCTGACAGGAGTTAAAACTTTGGGAGTTATCCCTTATGCAAATATAGATATTGAAGATGAGGATAGTTTAACTGAAAAATATAAAAGTTTTAAATTAAATAAAAATTCAAATAAAATAAAAATTTCAGTAGTAAAATTAAAACATATTTCAAATGCGACAGATATTGATGCCTTGTCAATTTATGATGATGTTGAAATACAGTTTGTAACAGAAAGAAGTCAAATAGGAAATGAAGATTTAATAATAATTCCTGGGTCTAAAAATACCATAGATGATTTAAAATGGCTTAAAGAAAGTGGGATAGCAGAAGAAATTATAAAGAGAGCTAGGACAGAAACTATAATTTTTGGTATTTGTGGAGGTTTTCAAATTTTGGGAAATAAGGTTAAAGACCCTTATCATATTGAAGGAGATATAGAAGAATTAAATGCTTTGGGACTTTTAGATTTAGAAACTATTATGGAAAGTGAAAAAACTCTTGTTCAGTATAAAGGAAATTTGAAAGTAGATAAGGGATTTTTAAAAGAATTAAATAATATTGAAATTAAAGGCTATGAAATTCATCAAGGTATTACACAGGGCAATGAAAAAAATCTAACTACTGATAATAGAACTATTTTTGTAAATAGAAATAATATTATTGCAACCTATTTACACGGAATTTTTGACAATAAAGAATTTACTGATTATCTTTTAAATAAAATTAGAAAAAGAAAAGGTTTAGATGAAATTAATAATAATATTTCATATGAAGAATATAAAGTAAAAGAGTTTGATAAATTAGAAAAATTAGTTAGAGAAAATGTTGATATAGATGCAATATACAATATTTTAAATAATTCTAAATAGAATCTAAATAGAAGAAAAGGAACGAGTAATGATAAATGTTTTTGTAGTAAAATATGGAATAGCATATGTACTAGATTTAATTTTAGGTGATCCTAGATGGATTTATCATCCTGTTGTTGCCATAGGAAAACTTATAAGTTTTTTAGAAAAAATATTATATAGGTTTAAAAATAAGATTTTAACAGGTTTTATTTTAAATATTATAACTTTAAGCCTAACATTTATAATATCACTGTTTTTTACATATTTAGGGGTATTTTTTGAAATTTTCTTTTTATTTACAACTTTAGCAACAAAAAGTTTAGCAGATGAAGGAAAAAAAGTTTATAGAATTTTGAAATCAGGAGATATTGAAAAAGCAAAAAAAGAACTATCTTACTTGGTTAGTAGAGATACGGCAAATTTATCTACAAACAAAGTTATTATGAGTATAGTAGAAACTATCAGTGAAAATACAGTTGATGGCTTTGTATCTCCTGCTTTTTTTGCATTTTTAGGAAGCTTTTTTGAAGTAACTATATTTGGAAAAGCTCTTTCTCTAGCCTTGCCTTTTACAATGACATATAAGGCTATAAATACTTTAGATTCAATGGTTGGATATAAAAATGAAAAATATATTGAATTTGGAAAGTTTTCAGCTCGTGTAGATGATGTTGCAAATTTTATTCCAGCAAGATTGGCAGGACTTTTATTTGTACCTATTGCATGTATAATATTGAGATATAATTTAAAAAATTCCTTAAAAATATTTTTTAGAGATAGAAATAAGCATTCAAGCCCTAATTCAGGGCAAAGTGAAGCAGCATATGCTGGAGCATTAGGAATACAATTTGGTGGTAAAATATCATATTTTGGAAAAGATTATGAAAAACCTACCATTGGAGATAAATTAAAGGAATTTGATTATGAAGATATAAAAAAGGCGATATATTTACTTTATACAAGTTCTTTTGTAACAGTAGTAATATTTTTTACAGTGAAAATTTTGATAGAATTTTAAATTAGGAGAATACTATGGACTTACATGGAGGAAATATTTATAAATTAGAGAGAATAGGGAAAAAAAATATTTTAGATTATAGTTCAAATATAAATCCTTTTGGTATACCTCAAAAATTTATAGATAAAGTCAAAGAAAATTTTGAGCTATTAACAAAGTATCCTGATCCTGATTACATAGAGTTGAGAGAAAAAATAGCAACACACAATAATTTAAAGTTTGAAAATGTTATTGTAGGGAACGGAGCAACTGAAATTTTATTTTTATATATGAGAGCAATGAAGCCTAAAAAAGTTTTGTTATTAGCACCTTGTTTTGCAGAATATAAGAGAGCTTTAGACTCTGTTCAGGCAGAGATAGATTATTTTGAGTTGGAAGAAGAAAAAGATTTCGTAGTGGATATTGAAAAATTAATAAACACAGTGAAATCAAAAGAATATGATTTAGTTCTATTATGTAATCCTAATAATCCAACAGGGAAATTTATTGACTTAAAAGAGCTCTATAAATTAAAAAAGTGTATTGAAGAAAAAAATATAAATTTATTCATAGATGAAGCATTTATTGAATTTGTTGATAATTGGAGAGAAAAAACAGCTGTACTGCTAAAATCAAAAAATATTTTTATCATGAGGGCTTTCACAAAATTCTTTGCTATACCGGGGCTTAGATTAGGATATGGGCTTAGCTATAATGAGGAAATATTAG
This sequence comes from Fusobacterium gastrosuis, assembly GCF_900095285.1. Classification (GTDB taxonomy): domain Bacteria; phylum Fusobacteriota; class Fusobacteriia; order Fusobacteriales; family Fusobacteriaceae; genus Fusobacterium; species Fusobacterium gastrosuis. Next base: position 1,466,894 of record NZ_LT607734.1, read on the forward strand.
AGAAAATGTGGGTTGAAAAAGAACCTTGGTCTGTGAATAGTTTCGCAAATTTAGCAGGACTTAGTATGCTTGATGATAAAGGATATATTGAAAAAACAGAAAAATGGATAGCTAAAGAAAAGAAATTTATGTATGAAGAATTATCTACATTTCAAAATATAAAGGTATATAAAACTGAATGTAATTTTATTTTGATAAAATTATTTAATATGAGTTCGCAAAATTTGAGAGAACAGATGATAGAGAAAAATATTTTAATAAGAGATGCATCTAATTTTAAGTTTTTAGATTATAGATATGTTAGGCTAGCTATCAAAGATAGAGAGTCAAATTTGAAATTACTTGAAAAATTATCTGAAGTTGTAGAATGGAGAGGATAAAATGAAAGCATTTATGTTGGCAGGAGTAAGCAGTGGAATAGGAAAGACTACCATTTCAATGGCACTTATGTCAGTTTTTAAAAATGTTTCACCATTTAAAGTTGGACCAGATTACATAGATCCAACTTTTCATCAATTTATAACAGGAAATAAAAGTTATAATTTAGATTTATTTATGATGGGAGATGCAGGGGTTAGATATAGTTTTTTTAAACATCAGAAAGATATCTCAATAGTTGAAGGCGTAATGGGTCTTTATGATGGTATAGATAATTCACTTGATAATAATAGTTCAGCACATGTATCAAGAGTTTTAGGCTTACCTGTAATCTTAGTTGTAGACGGTGTTGGAAAGTCTACAAGTATAGCAGCACAAGTATTAGGTTATAAAATGCTTGATACTAGAGTTAATATAGCAGGGGTTATTATAAACAAAGTGGCAAGTGCCAAAACTTATGAAATTTTTAAAGAAGCAATTGAAAATTATGCTGGAATAAAATGCTTAGGTTTTTTATTAAAAAATGATGAGCTTAATATTTCAAGTAGACACTTAGGTTTATTACAAGCAAATGAAGTTAATGATTTAGAAAATAAAATAGAAGTTTTAAAGAAAATAGCTTTGGAGAATATTGATATAAAGGCAATAGAAAAAATAGCAACAGAGCAATGTAAATATGTAAATGTAAGAAAAGAGGATGCAGTTTATCCTTTTATGCTTGAAGAGATGAAAGATAAATATAAGAATAAAATAATTGCAATTGCAAGAGATTCTGCTTTTTCATTTTACTATAATGACAACATAGAATTTTTAGAATATATGGGTTTTGATATTAGATATTTTTCACCTATCAAGGATGAGTTTGTACCTAGATGTGATGTGATGTATTTTGGCGGAGGTTATCCTGAAAATTTTGCAAAAGAACTTTCTGAAAATAAAACTATGATAGAATCTATTAAGAAAAAATACGAAGAAGGAGTAAAAATATTTGCAGAATGTGGAGGCTTTATGTATTTAAGCCAAGGTATAGAGCAGTTAAATGGAGAGTTTTATTCTATGTGTAATCTAGTGCCTTGTATCGTTAACATGACCAATAAACTTGATATTTCAAGATTTGGATATATATCAATTAATAGAAAGGATGATAACAATAAAAAATTAGCAAAAGGACATGAATTTCATTATTCTAAAATAAAATTTGTATCAGAAGATACAAGAATTTTTAAAGCATATAAGAAAGATGGAAGAAATTGGGAATGTATATTCAATAGTAAAAACTTATATGCTGGTTATCCACATTTACACTTTTTTGAAAGCTATAAGTTTATAGAAGAGGTATTTTAATGAAAAAAGAAAATCTACCACCTTTTAAAATAACGAATGAAATACTTACTTTAATATATGAAATAGGGGAACTTATTGGAAAAATAAGTGTGACTCAAGAATTTGAGAAAAATTTAATATTAAGAAGAGAAAATAGAATAAAAACTATTTATTCATCGTTAGCCATAGAGCAGAATACTTTAACATTAGAACAAGTGACGGATGTAATAAATGGAAAAAGAGTTTTAGCACCTCTCAAAGATATAAAAGAGGTTCAAAATGCCTATGAAATATATGAAAGACTTGATGAACTAAATGATAACTCAGTAAAAGATTTATTGCTAGCCCATAAAATAATGACAAGTGAATTAATAAAAGAAAATGGGAAATTTAGAAGCAAGAATGCAGGAGTTTATCAAGGAGAAAAATTAATACATATGGGAAGTATGCCAGCTCATATACCAGAATTAATAAATAATTTATTTTTGTGGCTTAAAAATAGCAAAGAGCATCCTTTAATAAAAGCAGCTGTTTTTCACTATGAATTTGAATTTATACATCCATTTCAGGATGGAAATGGTAGAATAGGCAGGTTATGGCATACTCTTATTCTTTCAAAGTGGAAAGATTTTTTTGGGTGGCTGCCAATAGAAAGTTTGGTACAAAAATATCAAAAAGAATATTATACTGCAATAAACAATTCAAACAGAGATGGAGAATCCACAGAATTTATTTTATTTATGCTAAAAATTATTAATGAAACTTTAATTGAATTGATAGAAAACCAAAAAATGACCGATAAAACGACCGATAAAATGACCGATAAAAATAAAAAAAGAATTGAAGTAATTCTAAAATATTTAAGTCAAAAAAACTATATTGACAATAAAGAAGCACAAAACTTGTTGGATGTTTCAGAAGCAACAGCGAAGAGGTTTTTAAATAAATTGGTTAAGGAAAATATTTTAGAAGCTGTTGGGGAATATAAAGCAAGAAAATATATTAAAAAATAATAGAAAAATTAGAGGTGATATCAATGAGTTATATAAAAGTACCAGGAGATATAGAAAAAAAAAGTTTTGAGATTATTGAAGAAGAATTAGGAGATAAAGTGAAAAAATTCTCTGAAAAAGAATTACCTATTGTTAAAAGAATAATACATACTTCGGCAGATTTTGAATATGCAGATTTAATAGAATTTCAAAATAATGCTATTGAAAGTGGATTAAATGCCTTAGAAAATGGATGTAAAATTTATTGTGATACAAATATGATAGTAAACGGATTGAGCAAACCAGCTCTTTCTGAGTTTAATTGTTCGGCTTATTGCCTAGTTTCAGACAAAGAAGTAATTGAAGAGGCTAAAAAAGAAGGCTTAACTAGATCAATCGTAGGAATGAGAAAAGCAGGAAAAGATCCTGAAACAAAAATATTTATTATTGGAAATGCACCAACAGCACTTTTCCAATTAAAAGAAATGATAGAAAAAGGGGAAATTGAAAAACCTGAACTTGTAATTGGAGTCCCAGTTGGCTTTGTTGGAGCAGCTGAATCAAAAGAAGAATTTAAAAAATTAGGCTTACCATACATCACAATAAATGGTAGAAAAGGTGGAAGTACAATAGGTGTAGGAATATTACACGGAATAATATATCAAAGTTATAAAAGAGAAGGCTTCTAGAAAATTAGACGGGAGATTCTTATGGAAAAAGAATTAAGAAATGGTTATACGACTGGAACTTGTGCAGCAGTGGCTGTAAAAGCTGCTTTAGAAGCTTTAGTTTATGGTAAAAAAAATAATGAGATTGAAATAACAACATTAAATAATACTACTCTTAAAATTCCTGTACAAAGATTGAGAGTTAGAAACAATTTTGCAAGTTGTGCCATACAAAAATATGCAGGTGATGATCCAGATGTTACAGATGGGATAAGTATTTGTGCTAAGGTACAATTAGTAGAGAAACTTCCACAAATTGACAGAGGAGCTTACTATGATAACTGTGTTATTGTGGGAGGTCGTGGTGTAGGACTAGTGACTAAAAAAGGCTTACAAATTGCTATTGGAAAGTCTGCAATCAATCCCGGACCACAAAAAATGATAACCACTATTGTAAACGATATATTAGTAGATAGTGAGTATAAAGCAATTATAACAATATATATTCCAGAAGGAAGAGCTAAGGCTATCAAAACTTATAATCCAAAAATGGGGGTTATAGGTGGTATATCGGTTTTAGGTACAACGGGAATTGTGAAAGCTATGAGTGAGGAAGCGTTAAAGAAATCAATGTTTGCTGAACTTAAAGTTATGAGAGAAGATAAAGATAGAGATTGGGTAATATTTGCATTTGGGAATTATGGAGAACGACATTGTCAAAAAATTGGGCTTGATACTGAACAAATGATAATTATTAGTAATTTTGTTGGTTTTATGATTGAATCTGCTGTAAAACTTGGTTTTAAAAAAATTATAATGCTTGGACATATAAGTAAGGCTATAAAAGTTGCTGGTGGAATATTCAATACTCATAGTAGAGTAGCAGATGCAAGAATGGAAATAATGGGAGCTAATGCTTTTTTAGTGAGAGAAAAACCTGAGATTATTGAGAAAATTTTAAATTCAAATACTATTGAAGAAGCCTGTGATTATGTAGAGAATACTCAAATTTATAATTTAATAGCAAATAAAGTTGCTAAAAAAATGCAAGAATATGCAAGAGCAGATATAGAAGTTTCTGCTGCTATATTCTCTTTTAAAGGGGAAACACTAGCAGAAAGTGAAAACTATGAAAGAATGGTTGGTGAATGTTTTGCAAAATCAAAATAAGATAAATGTGGTGGGACTCGGTCCTGGAAATATAAAATATCTCTCTACCGCTGGAATTGAAACTATAAAGGAAGCAGAAATTGTGGTTGGAAGCATAAGACAACTTTCTGATTTAAAATCTATTATTTCTGAAAAACAAGAAGTATATATTTTAGGGAAATTAGCTGAGTTAATCGCTTATTTAAAAGAAAATATAGAAAAAAATATAACAATTATAGTTTCAGGAGATACAGGTTATTATAGCTTAGTTCCTTACTTATCAAAAAATTTATCTAAGGATATTCTAAATATTGTACCCAATATTTCATCTTATCAGTATTTATTTTCTAAGCTGGGAGAAAATTGGCAAAATTTTAGATTGGCAAGTGTACATGGGCGAGAATTTGACTATGTCAAACATATAAATGATATAGAAAATTCTGGTTTAATATTATTAACAGATGATGTTCAAAATCCTTATGAAATAGCTAAAAAGTTATATAGCTTAGGTATAAGAAATTTAACTATTATTGTAGGTGAAAATTTATCCTATGACAATGAAAAAATCACTATATTAGAGATTGAAGATTATGAAAAATTAAATAGAAAATTTGATATGAATGTTTTAGTTTTAAAGAAAGGAGAAAACTATGGAAAAGAATAGAGTAAAAATATTATTTTTAGATAGAAATGCAGTAGGTCCTTTTGAATTAAAAGATATATTTTCAAAATATGGTGAATATACAGAGCTTAATCTTACAAATGATGATGATATAGCATCTTATTTAAAAGATTATGATGTTGTTATCTTAAATAGAATTAGATTAGGAAAAAAAGAATTTGAAAAAGCTCCACATTTAAAATTGGTTTTATTAACTGGAACAGGATATAATCACATTGATTTAGTTGCAGCTAAAGAATGCGGAGTAACAGTTGCTAATGTAGAGAATTATTCTACTAATTCAGTATCCCAACTCACAATGACACTTTTATTAAATGAATTAACAAAAGTAGAAAAGTTAAGTCAAGAAGTTAAAAAAAATAAATGGAATGAAATTTCTAACAAAATGGATACATATTATCATGTAGACACGGAAGATAAAGTTTTAGGGATTTTAGGATATGGAAATATAGGAAGAAAAGTAGAACAATATGCTAAAAGTTTTGGTATGAAAGTTATGGTTGCTAAAATACCGGGAAGAGAATACAAAGATGATATAGAAAATAGATTTTCCTTAGAGGAAGTGTTAGAAAAATGCGATGTATTATCTATTCATGCACCTTTAAGTGATTTTACAAGAAATTTGATAAATTTGGATAAAATAAAAAAAATGAAAAAATCTGCAATAATTTTAAATTTAGGTAGAGGTCCTATAATAAATGAAGAAGATTTATATTATGCTTTAAAAAATAAAATAATTGCTTCAGCTGCAACTGATGTAATGACGACAGAACCTCCTCAAAATGATTGTAAGTTACTTGAACTAGATAATTTTACAGTAACTCCACATTTAGCTTGGAAATCATTAAAAAGTGTGGAAAGACTTTTTGCAGCAATTGAAAATAATCTAAATTTATTTTTAGAAAATAAATTAATAGGTCTAGAAAGTAAGTAAATAAGTTTTAAATGAAAGGATAATTATGCACATATATGATAAGGATTTTACTCAAACAGAATTACCAATGACAAAGCAAGAAATAAGAGCAATTTCTATTGCCAAACTTATGTTAAAACCCAATTCAATTTTAATTGATGTGGGAGCAGGAACAGGAACGATTGGGATAGAAGCTGCAACTTATATGCCACAAGGAAAAGTTTATGCTATTGAGAAAGAAGAAAAAGGCTTGGACACGATAAAATTAAACGCAGAGAGATTTGAACTTAAAAATTTTGAATTAATACATGGTAAAGCACCGGATGTTATACCTAATATTGCTTATGATAAAATGTTTATAGGCGGTTCAACTGGTGGGCTTGATGAAATTATAAATCATTTTATGACTTATGCAACAGACAGGGCAATACTTGTTATAAATTGTATAACTTTGGAAACTCAATCCAAGGCTATTGAAATTTTAAAAGAAAAAGGATTTAAAGATATAGAAATTATAACTGTCACAGTTGGTAGAGCAAAAAAAGTAGGACCATACACTATGATGTTTGGAGAAAATCCTATATGTATAATCAAAGTTATAAAAAGAAATTCTAATTAAAATCAAAAATTCGGAATGTAATCTTAAAAAAAATAAAAAATAAAATTTTTAGGAATTTATTCCTTAAAATTTGAATTTTTCTTAAAAATAAGCTATAATTAAAAGAAAAAAGAGGTATAGCTATGATAAGAATAGATAGGAAAGAATACTTAGATTTTTTAATAAAATCAAAAGACAAGCAAATAATAAAAGTTGTATCAGGTGTAAGAAGATGTGGCAAATCTACTCTTTTTGAAATATATAAAGATTATTTACTTGAAAACGGAGTTGAGAAAATTCAAATAATATCTATCAATTTTGAAGATATGGATTATGAAGAACTTACAGACTATAAAAAACTTTATGAATATATAAAGTCTAAAATGCTTAAAGATAAAAAAAATTATATATTTTTAGACGAAATTCAACATGTGGAAAACTTTGAAAAAGTTGTAGATAGTCTTTTTATAAAAGAAAATACTGATTTATATATAACAGGTTCCAATGCTTATTTTATGTCAAGTGAATTAGCAACTCTTTTAAGTGGGCGTTATATAGAATTAAAAATGCTGCCTTTATCTTTTAAAGAATATTATCAAGCTAAACTAGAATATGAAAAATTGGATGAAAAAGAAAATAAACTATTGAAAACACTTATGCAATATTACAATGAATATATAGTTAATAGTTCTTTTCCTTATACTTTACAATTAAATAATAATTTAAAAAATATATATGAATACTTAGCAGGAATATATAATTCAGTGCTTTTAAAAGATATAGTGACAAGGTTAAAAATTTCAGATGTAATGAGGCTTGAAAGCGTTGTCAAATATATATTTGATAATATTGGAAATTTGACTTCAATATCAAAAATTGGAAATACTTTAACTTCAATAGGAAGAAAAACTGATACAAAGACTGTTGAAAAATATATAAGAGGGCTTGTAGATAGTTTACTTGTATATGAAGTTAATAGATATAATATAAAGGGAAAAGAATTTTTATCAACATTATCAAAATATTATGTTGCAGATTTGGGGCTTAGACAAATGATTCTAGGCAATAGAAACATAGATATGGGGCATATATTAGAAAATATAATTTATCTTGAATTGCTTAGAAGAAAAGGCAGTGTCTATGTTGGACAATTTGATAAAAAAGAAATTGATTTTGTTGTTATCAATTCAAATGAAGTTGAATACTATCAAGTTGCTTTAACTATCTTAGATGAAAATACTCGAAAAAGAGAACTAGAACCTTTAAAAAATATAAAAGATAATTATCCAAAATATTTAATCACTATGGATACTTTTCCTCCTAATTCAGATTTTTATGGAATAAAAATTATTAATGCTTTGGAGTGGCTGTTGGAAGAAAATTAATTTTTTATAAGTAAATATTTAAAAATTTCATAGGAGAGTAAACATTATGATTAAATTTATTGATTTTATTGAAAGTTTTACTAGTGGCAAAGAAAATAAAATAAAAATTAAATTAAACAGTAGCAATGAAGATGAACCAGCATATACAATGAAAATCCAGAAAAAAAGATGAATGGTATAGAATGAATGCTTGGAGAGAAAAAAATTCTAATAATACATTAGATGGTTAATTACATTTGCAAAATACTATTATTATGGAGATGAATTTTTTCTTTTTGGTGGAATTTATAAAGTTGAGAAACTTTTGCCAGAAATATTAGGTAATGTTGGTTATAAATTAACTCTATTAGATGATTTTATTGAATATAGAAAAAGATTAATTATAAAAACACAAAAAAAAGTTGGAAGAGCTTATAATAGACGTTATGTAGGTATTGATGATGATTTAATGCCAGAGGTGTATGAATTATCTCCAAGTACGAATTTAAAGGAATTTAATGGTTATCAAAATGTAAGTTTAACTCATAAAGAACTTCAATACATTATAAATGATACTGAACCCAGTTGGAAATTAGCTCTTTCATCTGTAAAAGCAGTATATGTTATTACAGATACAAAAACTGGAAAATTATATATTGGTTCTGCTTCTGGAAATAGTCAAGGTCTATGGCAAAGATGGGAATGCTATGCAAATTTTAAAGATTTAACTGGTGGAAATAAAGATTTGAAGCACTTGTAAAGGAAAATGGAGAGAATTATATTATAAAAAATTTTAAATATTCTATACTTGAAATTTTTGATACTAAGACAAGACAAGAATATATATTAGAAAGAGAAAATTATTGGAAAAATGTTTTTGAAACTAAAAAAAAGGAATGAATGGGAATTAAGGGAGGAAAAAGATGGATATTTTTTCAATAGCAGGAATTAGTTATTACCTTACAAAAGAGACTTATATAAAGGTAACAAATAAAAAAGAACCTTATTTTCAAGGAAAATCTTATTTTGCTATTTGTCCTTGTTGTGGAAATCCTATTCAAATTATTAATTTATTTAGAGAAGAATATGAAGAAAATATAACAAAAAGAAGAAGATTACATGCTAGACATATTCCTAGAAGTATTTTAGGTATTGCAGAATATAATGAAGAAAAGTATCATTCTTGTGAATTACATAATCCAGTTGCATTTGATTTAAAAAAGATAGGAAATAATAGTAGAAAAAACGAAGAGTTAAAAGAATTGATAGAGAAAAATAAAAAGAAAATAATTTATGCTATAAAAGCAATTACAAGTTTTTACTTTAAAAATGAGAGATTAGAAAAAATTATAAATTCCTTTTTAGAAAATAAGAACTACTGTTATACATATATTAATAGATTTAACATACCATATGTTATTTTGTATACAGAGAAATCAATAAATATATATGGTCAAATTCTAAATATTGATAATGAATTAGGTCAAGAAATATATTCTTCTATAGAAAGGAAAAGTGACTTTTTCACAATAAATGAAGAGAAAAAAATATTAAAAAGAGAAGATGTGAGTTTTTTTTCAAAAATTTTTTTAATGATACATGAACATAGGGTAAGTAATGGAAAACAAACAGTTAGTTTAAAAATTTTTGAAGAAGGAAATAATAAAGAAAACATTATTTTAGAAAGAACAATTACAATGACAGAATTTATTTATAAATTAGGAGAAAAAAATGACTAACAAATTTTATGGAATAGGTGTTGGAGTAGGAGATCCAGAAGAATTGACACTAAAAGCAATAAATACATTAAAAAAATTAGATGTAATACTACTTCCAGAGGCAAAAAAAGACGATGGTTCAGTTGCTTATGAGATAACAAAGCAATATATGAAAGATGATATAGAGAAAATTTTTGTGGAATTTCCTATGTTAAAATCACTTGAAGAAAGAGAAAAAGCAAGAAAAGAAAATGCTGAAATTGTAAGAAAACTATTAGATAATGGAAAAAATGTAGGTTTTTTAACTATTGGAGATACAATGACTTACAGTACTTATGTATATTTACTAGAGCATTTGCCTGAGAAGTATGTGGTAGAAACTGTTCCAGGGATTTCATCTTTTGTAGATATGGCATCAAGATTTAATTTTCCACTTATGATAGGGGATGAAACTTTAAAAGTAATATCACTTAATAAAAAAACAGATATAGAATTTGAATTAAAAAATAATGACAATATTGTTTTTATGAAAGTTAGTAGAAACTTTGAAACTTTAAAAGAGGCTCTTATAAAAAGTGGAAATATAAATAACTTAATTATGGTTTCAAATTGTGGAAAAGAAAACCAAAAAGTATATTTTGATATTAAAGATTTAACAGAAGATGATATCCCGTATTTTACAACATTAATAGTAAAAAAAGGAGGGTTTGAAAAGTGGAAAAAGTTTATTTTATAGGTGCAGGACCTGGGGATCCTGAACTAATTACGATAAAAGGTCAAAGAATAGTAAAGGAAGCAGATGTAATTATTTATGCAGGTTCATTAGTTCCAAAAGAAGTTATAGATTGCCATAAAGATGGAGCAGAAATATATAATTCCGCTTCTATGTCTTTAGATGAAGTTATAGATGTAACTGTTAAAGCAATAAAAGCTGGGAAAAAAGTTGCAAGAGTTCATACAGGAGATCCTGCCATTTATGGAGCTCATAGGGAACAGATGGATTTACTTGATGAACACGGAATAGAATATGAAGTTATTCCCGGTGTTAGTTCGTTTTTAGCTTCAGCAGCTGCATTAAAAAAAGAATTTACTTTACCTAATGTTTCGCAAACAGTTATTTGTACTAGAATAGAAGGTAGAACTTCAGTCCCTGCAAAAGAAAGTTTGGAAAGTCTTGCTTCACATAGAGCTTCTATGGCAATATTTTTATCAGTACATATGATAGATAAAGTTGTAAAAACTCTTTCAACTTCATATCCTATGTCAACACCAGTGGCAGTCGTACAAAGAGCAAGCTGGCCAGACCAAAAAATTGTTTTAGGAACACTTGAAACTATTGAACAAAAGGTAAAAGAAGCTGGAATAAATAAAACGGCTCAAATACTAGTTGGGGATTTTTTAGGAAGTGAGTACGAAAAATCAAAATTATATGATAAAACATTTACTCATGAATATAGAGTTGGAGTGAAAGAATAAAATTTACATCGTATTTTTCAAACAAAAATCAGTCGTAAAATTTTGCGTCGTATTTGTGACTGATATATGTTATAATTATATTGGGTGATTAATATGAAAGAAAGCAGAAAATTAGAATTAAAGTCAACAATAACAAATACTTTTTTAAAAACAGTTAGTGCATTTTCTAATTATAATTCAGGGAAAATTGTATTTGGCATCGATGATAATGGAAAAGTTGTCGGATTAAAAAATATAGAAGAGCTTTGCTTAGATTTAGAGAATAAAATTAATGATAATATAAGCCCTAAGCCAGACTTTAGATTTATAAAAGATAGTAAAAAAAATATTATAACTCTTATAGTAGAAGAAGGAATGAATAAACCGTATCTTTACAAAGGAAAAGCATATAAAAGAAATGATACTGCTACAGTTGAAGTGGATAATATAGAATTAAATAGACTAACATTATCAGGTTTAAATCAATATTATGAAGAATTAAAGAGTAGAAATCAAAATTTAGAATTCAAAGTTTTACAGAAAGAATTACAAAAAAAATTAACCATAAAAAATTTTTCTGAAGATGTTCTAAAAACTTTAAATTTGTATGATGATAAAAATGGTTATAATAATGCAGCTGAACTCTTAGCTGATAAAAATAATTTTTCAGGCATTGATATTGCAAAATTTGGGGAAAATATAGATGAGATATCTGATAGAAATTTATTTATAAATATATCTATTATTTCACAATATCAAAAAACTTTAGAAGTTTTTAATAGATATTATAAATATGAACAAATTTCAGGTTCAGAAAGGATTGAAAAAGAATTAATCCCAGAAAAAGCATTTAGGGAAGTAATTGCAAATGCTTTAATTCATAGAACTTGGGATGTAAATTCAAATATAAGGATTTTAATGTTTGAAGATAAGTTAGAAGTATCATCACCAGGAGGATTACCAACAGGAATAAGTGAGAAAGAATATTTAAATGGACAAATTTCTCAACTTAGAAATCCTATTTTAGCTAATGTATTTTTTAGATTAAAATATATTGAAATGTTTGGAACTGGAATAAAAAGAATAAATGAAAGTTATAAAGATTTTGCAGTCAAACCAAATTTTGAAATTTTTGAAAATTCAATAAAAATAACTTTACCAATAATTACAACTAAATTATTTTTGACAACTGATGAAAAAATAGTAATGGATATTTTTAAAGATGGAAGTATATTATCAAGTAGTGAAATTGTAGAAATGACAGGATTTAAAAAAGATAAATTAAATAGATTGTTAAAAAAATTAGTTCAAAAAAATTATATTGAAATCATTGGAAATGGTAGAGGGACTAAATATTTAAAAAAGTAATAAAAATATTAATAATGAAGAATATTTCATGTATTAAGTTATTGAAGCTTAAAAAAATATAAAAAATATAGATTAATATAAGTATTTTATTTATAAATTTAGAAAAGGAGCGGAATAAATGGATAAAACTATAATAAAAGAATTATTTAATTCATCTGTTCCTAAAGAATATTATAAAAAAAATAAAGATAAATTTAAAAATGTCGAAATTTTTTCTTTTGAAGAAAATGATAAGGATAATAAAAAATTAAATTTAGAAATTTTTTCTTTACCAGTTTCTAATGATAAAATAAAAGTTACTAAATTTACTAATTATGAACAATTAGATATATTTAATAAGGAAATACTACTTAATTTAAGATATGTTATTGAACTAGATACAAATGTAGTAAGTTATTTAAAAAGTTTTTATGACAGAAATCTTAAAGATAATGAATTAATAAAGGCAGTTGAGAGTTTAATAAAAGATTTAGATGGGAAAAGAGAAAATTTTTTATTAGGAAATAATCTATACATTTGGGAAAATTTAATAAAAGGTGAAAAAGAAGATATACTTTTAGATAATATAAAAAAAGCAGAGTGTGTTTTAAATTATAAATTTTATAAAACAAAAGATAATATTGAAGAGAAGACGTACTTAAATCAAATAAATGAAATAAAAAATTTAAAGGAAGATATTTTAAAAAGATATTATATAATTTACTCTCTTCTATTAAAATCTTTTTACTTAAAATTAAAAAAATTAAGTTTAAAAGATAAATTGAAAAGACTTATAGATTTTATAAATAATCAACTATGTTGCTATATGGAAGAAGAAATTTTACTATGTACTATGTATTTATTTGATAATGATGAGGTTACAAAGTTTTTTAAACAAAAAAAAGTAGAATCAATGACATGGGATTTACTACATCTTAGATTACTGAAAGAAAGAATTTCATTAAATAGTAAAAATGAAATGTTGAACTTTCCATTAATATTATCTTCGGATAATGCTTTCAATGAAATTATGATGATAAATCCAGTAAGAGCAGTAGTTTATGATAAAGAATTGTCAAAGATTACTATAATAAATAAAAAAGATATTTTTAGTTATATATATGACTCTGATAAAATATCTGATTCTTTTAAAAATGAAATATTGAGTGAATTATATAATGGAGAAAAAAATAGAAAAAATAAAATAAATTATATCAATTTTAAAGAATTATCAGAAAATTTGGAAAAAGAATTAGAAAATTTAAAAAGTATTCAAATAAAAAAAGGAGAAGAAGACTTATGAAAAAAATCTGTATGTATTTATTAAATGGGATGGCAGACCATGAACATGGTTATCTATTAGCAGCATTATCATCACAAAAAAATCCTAAATATGAATTTTGTACAGTTGCTTTGACTAAAGAAACTATTGTCACAATGGGTGGATTAAAAATTACTCCAGATTATACATTAAATGAAATAAATAAAGATGATATTATAGCTTTAATTTTAGTAGGTGCAGATATGCAACTATGGCTGAACAAAGAACAAGAAACTATTTTAAATTTGGCTGATGAATTATTAAAAAGAAATATTTTAGTCGCTGGAATATGTGGAGCAACATTAGGATTAGCTAGTAAAGGACTTTTAAATGAGAAAATACATACAAGTAATATAGAATTTTTATTAACAAATTTTATTAAAAATTATAAAGGAATAAAAAATTATAGAAATGATGTTGTAGCTGTGTATGATGAAAAACTAATTACTGCAAGTTCAGCTGGTTCTTTATTATGGACTAAATATATTTTAGAAAATTTAAAAATTTTTTCTAAAACTGCAACAGAAAAGTGGTATGAATATTATAAATCAGGTATTTCTAAATATTATATTGAATTTATAGAAGCAATTAAGGAAGATAAAAATTTATAATTAATAAAATTTACATCGTATTTTTCAAACAAAAATCAGTCGAAAAATTTTGCGTCGCATTTGTGACTGAAAATTTGAAAATTTGATAAAAGAGAAATAAATTCTAAAATTTAAAAGAGGAAGTTATGATATTAGGCAAAATTGTTACTGTAAAAGTAGATAGAAAATTAGGAAGCCATCATCCTGAATATCCAAATATTTTTTATCCAATTAATTATGGGTACATTGAAAATGTTATTGCTGCTGATGGCGAAGAACAAGATGCTTATATAATGGGAGTAAATGAAGCGGTTGATACTTTTACAGGAAAAGTTATAGCAATTATTCATAGGAAAAATGATATTGAAACTAAGTGGGTGGTTGTTCCCAAAAATCTAAATTTTACAAGAGAAGAAATTATTTTAGCAATTAATTTTCAAGAACAATATTTTGAAATAGAAATTGAAATATAAAATAAAGAAAATACTCTATGAAAGGAAGTGTTAATATGAGAATAGCACTATGGACAGTAACAAGAGGAGCAGGCAACATTGGAAAGGAATATGCTGAAAAGTTAATTCAAAAACTTGAGAATGCAGAAATAGATGTATTTACTTTGAAAAAATTTGGAGTAGAAGGAACCATTCAAATTGACGATTTTACAAAAGAAATTACGGAAAAATTTAATAAATATGAGGGACACATTTTTATAATGGCATCAGGTATAGTTATTAGAAAGATTTCAACTTTATTAAAATCTAAAGATATAGACCCAGCCGTACTTTTAATAGATGAAGGTAAACATTTTGTCGTATCATTGTTATCCGGGCATTTAGGTGGAGCAAATGAATTAACACAAGAAGTTGCAGAAATATTAAATTTAATACCAATCATTACAACAAGTTCAGATATAACAGGAAAAATTGCAGTTGATAGTATATCACAAAAATTAAATAGTGAATTAGATAATCTCAAATCAGCAAAAGAAGTGACATCACTTATAGTTGATGGAAAGAAAGTAAATATTTTATTACCTACAAATGTTGGGTTTGCAAAAGATAACAATGTTAATTCAGACGGACTTATACTTATATCCAATAGAAAAAAAATAGAAATAACAAGAATTTGCCCTAAAAATATAATTTTGGGGATAGGTTGCAAAAAAGATACTAAAGTTGAAGATATTTTAGATGCAATAGAAAATTCTTTAAATAAACACAATTTAGATATAAAAGCAGTTAAGCATATTGCGACTGTCGATGTTAAAGAAAATGAAGTAGGTTTATTAAAAGCAGCAAAATTTTTAGAATTAGAGTTAAAGGTAATTTCACGAGAAGAAATAAAAAAAGTAGAACATTTATTTGAAGGGTCAGATTTTGTAGAAGAAAATATTGGAGTAAGGGCTGTATCGGAACCAGTTGCTCTACTTTCTTCTTCACAAAAAGGGAAATTTATAGAAATGAAATCAAAGCATAATGGAATTACAGTTTCAATTTATGAAGAAGATAATATAGATTTATAATAAGACTTTAAAAGAGGTAAAAATGATAATAAAAAAATTAGAATATGATCTAGCAATATGCCAGTTAAAAGAAGAAGCTAAAATAAATTTTAATAAAAAATTTTATTCTTTAGTAAAAACCGAAGAGGAACTATCATTTGTATGTCCTGCTGATGGCATACCAACTAATACAATAAATGTAGATAAAGGGTGGAATGCTTTTTATATAAAAGGAGTTTTAGACTTTTCAATGGTAGGGATTTTAGCAAAACTATCTAATATATTAGCAGAAAACCAAATTAGTATATTTGCAATTTCAACTTATAATACAGATTATATTTTAGTAAAAAATGAAAATTTTAATAGAGCTTTATCAATACTTGAAAAAGCTGGATATATAGTAGAATAAATAGAAGAAAGAGGTAAAAATGAAAAAAGGAAAAATTTATGTAGTTGGAATAGGGCCAGGAAATATGCAAGATATTAGCAGAAGAGCATACGATGTATTGTCAAATATAGATGTTATAGCAGGATATACTACATATGTTAATTTGGTAAAAGATGAATTTGCTTCAAAAGAATTTTACGCATCTGGAATGAAAAGAGAAATTGAAAGATGTGAAGAAGTTCTAGAAATAGCAAAAACAGGGAAAACTGTTGCACTTATAAGTAGCGGAGATTCTGGAATTTATGGAATGGCAGGAATCATGCTTGAAGTTGCTATGGCAGATGAAAGTAAAATTGAAGTGGAAGTAGTTCCCGGAATTACATCAACAATAGCAGGAGCAGCCTTAGTTGGAGCACCACTTATGCATGACCAAGCAATAATTAGTTTAAGTGATTTATTAACAGATTGGGAAGTTATAAAGAAAAGAGTAGAATGTGCAAGTCAGGGTGATTTTGTAATTTCTATATATAATCCTAAGAGCAGAACAAGAGTTGATCAAATAGCAGAGGCTAGAGAAATTATGTTAAAATATAAAAATCCATCAACACCTGTTGCTCTTTTAAGACATATAGGAAGAGAAGAAGAGAATTACACATTAACTACACTTGAGAATTTTTTAAATCACGATATAGATATGTTTACAATAGTTTTAGTAGGAAACTCTAATACTTATGTTAAAGATGGGAAGATGATAACTCCTAGAGGATATCAAGATAAATATGGAAAAAGGTAATTAAAGAAAGAGGTAAAAATGATTTGGGTTATTGGTGGAACAAAAGATTCAAGAGATTTTCTTGAAAAATATGTCGCCTATGAAAAAGATATAATTGTTTCAACTGCAACAGAATATGGTGGGAAATTACTTGAAAATTTAAATATAAAAATTTCATCAGAAAAAATGGATAAGGCAGCGATGTTAAATTTTGCTAAAGAAAATAATATAAATAGAATTATAGATATAAGTCATCCATATGCTTTTGAAGTTTCTAAAAATGCAATGGAAGTAGCAGATGAAACAAACATTGCATATTATAGATTTGAAAGAGAGGTAATAGATTTATTACCAAAAAAATATTCTAAATTTGAAAATATAGAAAATCTTTTAAAATATGTTGAAAATTTAGAAGGAAACATTCTAGTAACACTAGGAAGTAACAATGTTCCACTTTTTAGATATATGAAAAATTTATCAAATTTATATTTTAGAATTTTACCTAAATGGGATATGGTAAAAAGATGTGAAGATAATAATATATTACCTAAAAATATTATAGCAATACAGGGACCATTTACTGAAGCAATGAATATTGCCATGATAGAGCAGTTCAAAATTAAATATTTAATCACTAAAAGAGCTGGAGATACTGGTGGAGAAAGAGAAAAAGTATCTGCCTGTGATAAGACGGATATTGAGATTATCTATTTGGATAAAAAAGAGATGGAGTATAGAAATTGTTATTCAAATATAGATGAATTAATTGAAGTATTGAAAGATTAAATAAAAAATAAAATGATTCTAAATAAATTTTAGAGTCATTTTTTTATTAAAAAATAAAATAGGATGCTAGATCAATAAAGACCATAGCATCCAAAGGAATTTGGCAACTAATTTAATTAAAATTTCACCTGTTTATTTTTCAAAAATTCTTCTTTGACTTCATTATAAAGTTCAGGTTTTGATATTAAATCGAATGAAGAATTTGCGAGAATTTTAGAAGCTAATAAAATAGCGTTGTGAGCGTCTTCAGTTTTTCCACACTCGATAAATTTTTCAGAATGTGAAGATGTTCCAGATGGTACAAATGCTATTCTTATACATGACCCCGGAACTTTAAACATTACATTACCAAAGTCAGTAGAACCAGTTTTTTCTCTAGGAGGCTCTATTCTTGGTGCATTAACTTCAACAGCATTATCCATTAAAATTTTATTTAATGATAAAACTGGAATTTTGCTATCAAGAGATTTTGTTTCTATGATTTCGCAGGTAGTTTCTGTCATCATAGCAGCTCCCTCAACAATATTTTTAAATCTTCTTATTACATCATTTAGGTAGTTTCTGTCATAAGATCTTAGACTAACTTTAGCTTTAGCATATTTAGGAACAACATTTGCTGGACCTCCTGCATCAACTATTGTATAGTGCATTTTTGTATCTTCCTTTACATGTTCTCTTAAAAATTCAATAGCTTGGAAAAGTAATAGTATTCCATCTAAAGCACTTCTACCTTTTTCAGGAGCCAAAGCGGCGTGGGCAGCTACTCCATGGAAAATTATATCAAAATTTGAAAGTGCTAGAGATTTTACATCTGTGGTTGTCATAGGTGAACCATGCATCATAAAAGCTACATCAATATCTTGGAATGCTCCATTTTTTTCCATAGCAACTTTAGCACCTAAAGTTTCTTCTGCTGGCGTTCCGTAAACAACTATGTTGAAGTTATAATCTTTAAGCACATCTTTTAAAGCAGCTGCAGTAGCAATTATTGAAGGCCCTTGCATATGATGTGCACAAGCATGTCCTAATCCTTCTAAAGCATCATATTCACATAATAGACCTATATTAATTCCACCTTTTCCAACCTTATAAGTCGCTCTAAATGCAGTTTCAAATCCATATATATTTTCTTCTACTTTAAAGTCATTTTTTCTTAAAAAATCAGTAATCTTTTTCATAGCTCTGTATTCATTTAAGCCCAATTCAGGATCATCAAAAATTGAATCAGCCATATTTAAAATTTCTGGAGCTATGCTATCTATGTACTTGTTTAATAAATCTTTCATTAAAAATTCTCCTAACTATAAATTATTTTCTAGAATGGACCATAGTGAATACTATTTGCAATTATAACTAAAATTGATCCTACTACTATCCAAATTAAAAATAGTTTCCACATAAATTTCATCCATTTATCATAAGAAATTCCTACCATTGCAATGAATCCCATAAGAGCAGATGAAGTTGGTAAAACATAGTTACTTAGTCCATCACCAAAGTTAAATGCAAGAACGGCAGTTTGTTTTGTCATTCCTATTAAATCAGCAACAGGCAGCATGATAGGCATAGTTGCTGCAGCTTGTCCACTTCCAGAAGTGATAAGACCATTAATTATAAGTTGCATTAAGAACATACCAGCAGCTTGTAAATATCTAGGTAAATCAATTAATAAATTACCTAAGAACAAAACAGTAGTGTCTAATATTTTACCATCAGCTAGAACAATTCCTATTCCATTAGCCATACCTACCATTAATGCACCGTAAACTAATTTTCTAGCTCCTTTTGTAAATTCAGATGCTATTTTACTAGGACCAAATCCATATGCAAGTCCACTTAAAACACCCATCCATATAAAGATAGCTGCATTTTCAGGCAATCCCCATTTCCAATTTTGACTTCCATAAACTAATAACGCAAAACATGCAATTACTATAACCAATACTAAGTAATGTTTGCTTTCAATTGCATTAAATTTATCTTCAGCAACTGTATTATTTTTTCTATCTTCCATTTCTAGATCATAAACAACACTATTTTTAATATCAGCTTTGACTTTTTTAGCATACCAAATTATATAAATATTAGTAACTATTAAGAAAACAAATAGGCAGAAAAATCTATATCCCAATCCTGAAAATAGTGGTAAACCTGCTAGTGATTGAGCAACTCCTGTTGTGAATGGGTTAAATGTTCCAGTACTAAATCCAATAGCTCCACCTAAACATACCATAGCAACACCAACTATTGCATCATAACCTATACTTCTTGCTATGATAACACCAATAGGAGCAAATCCTATAAAAGTATTAACTCCCATAGTAGTACATGCAAGAGCGAATATCGTAGAAAATGCAGGGATAATAAAAACTTCTTTGTTTGAAAAGATTTTTGTCATTCTTGAAGCAAAGCTTTGGAACATTCCAGTTTCTATAATTATATTAAATGCTCCTCCAACAATAAGTACAAGAAATATAATGCTACTAGCTTTAGTTAAACCTTTCATTATATAATTAGGTACTTTTAAAAAGCTAACAGGATTACTTTCAATGTATTTAAAAGTTCCTTGAACAACAATATTTTGTTTACTAACTGCATCTTTAACTCTTTCGAATTCTCCTGCTGGAATAATCCAAGTTAAAGCAACTGCAACAATCATCATGATAACTATTATTACATAGGTATCTGGAAAAGAAAATTTCTTTTTCATAAATGTCTTCCTCCTTAAAAAATTTTTAATAATTTTTTTGTAAAAATATTTTAAAAGAATTATATACACTTTTTTTTATTTTGTCAACAAGAAAAAGTGTTCTTTTTTAGACACAATTATATATTTTTTTAAATAAAAACTTTAATTTTGTAAATAATTATGTTAATATTAATTAATAAATAGGAGGTTAGAAATGGAGAGAAAGGAACTTTTAAATTTAATAAAAGGTTTGGAGCTTACAAAAAAAGAAAAAAGAGTTGCAGAATTTTTTTTAGATGAAGAAAAAAGAATATACTTAATGACAGTATCAGAAATTGCTAATGAAATTGGAGTTAGTGATACTAGCGTAATAAGATTTATAAAGAGTATAGGTTTTAAAAATTTTACTGAGTTCAAAAATAGTGGTCAACAAAAAATAAAGAGCCATTTAGATAAAACAAAAGATTTTATAAAAAATATAGATATAATTAAAGAAAATTCTATTGAAAAAGTATATATAGATAAAATAAATGAGGAAGTTAACAGAATTTTTTCAAAAATTTCCTTAGATATATTACAGCAAATTGGGAAAATGCTTATAAGAAAAGAAAGAAAATATGTAGTTGGTTTTAAGAGCACGGCAGGTATTTCTAATTTTTTTGGAGTAAGATTAGGTTTCATGCTAAAAGATGTATATAGCTTTAATATAGATGATTCTGTGGTAATAAATGCGTTATATAATATAAGTGAGAAAGATGTATTTGTAATTTTTGACTATCCTATGTACTCAAGAACTGCCGAAGTTTTAACTAAGATAGCTACTGAAAAAAAGGCTTCAATAATTTTATTTACTGATTCAGATGCCTCACCATTAGCTGAATATGCAGATATAATATATAAGGCGAAAATGAATGGAATAAGTATTTTTAACTCATTAATATCTTCACAGATATTTATAGAATACTTACTGACATATATAAGTCAATTTATTGAAGAAAATGAGAAGAATCGATTTAGTAATATCAGAAAATATTTAATTGAAAAATTATAAAAAGACAAAAATTTACAATAATTAAAGATAAAAAAAGGATAGCTCATCTTCCTTAGAGCTACCCTTTTTTATATATTATAATGCAGCATTAACAATATTCATAATTCTTTCTACTTCTTTTGCTGCAGTGGCTTTAATTTCAGCTATTTCTTTAGAAATTTTTTGAACATATTCTTGATCTTCGATAGAAGATAAATTTACTTTAACATTTAAAATTCCACCTTCAAGGCCTGTCATTAAAAGCATAGTCCCCACACCAATATCAGTTATAGCATTTTGATTTCCATATTCTAATATAGTTCCTAATAAAGAAATTGCTTTCCCAGATAAAACAACTATATCATATGGAGTTTGAATAGCAAATTTTGTACATTTTTGAATTTCTGCATTTCTAATGGCTTTTTCTTCATCAGTTTCTTTAGGTAATTTAAAAGCAGCCATAACAGTATTATATGCTTCAGAATCTTTATCGATTAATACATTTAATTCATCTTTGATTTTTAATAATTCATCAAAATTTTTTACAAAAGCAGCTTTAGCTTCATCAGAATTTGCTTCATATTTTTTCTTCCCAAAACTTAAATGAGCTACCATTCTTCCTAAACTTACTCCTAATGAAGAAGCAAGAGCAGCTACAGATCCTCCTCCTGGTGCAGGGGAATTTGAATCAACTTCATTTAAAAATTTTATAACATCCATTTCAACTAATTTCATTTAAAACCTCCATTAATATATAAATTATCTTTTAAATACTAATTTACCATTTTTATAGACTCTGTTTGTATGGTTAACCCCAAAATGATATAAGAAATATGACATATTTGGAGCATCAAAAACTGATATATCAGCTTTTTTTCCTACTTCTATTGAACCAATTTCATGATGTCGGTCAATAGCTTTTGCCGCATTTATAGTTACTGCTTTGAAAACTTCTTTAGGAGTCATTTTTAAATGAGCTGCTCCTATTTGCATAACAAATTGTAAATTTTCAGATGGACATGAACCAGGATTATAGTCAGTAGATAGAGCTATTTGTATACCAGCTTCTATCATTTTTCTTGCTGGTGCGTAATGTTCCATCAGATTGAAAGAAGTTGCAGGTAATAAATCAGCTATAACACTACTATTTGCTAAAGCATTTATACCACTATCAGTTATTTTCATTAAATGCTCAGCAGATACAGCACCTAATTCAGCTGCAAGCTCTACTCCCCCTAAAGAAACAATTTCATCAGCATGTATTTTTAGTTTAAAGCCATTTTCTTTTGCGGCTGTTAGAATTCTTCTGCTTTCTTCCACAGAAAAAACTTTATCCTCACAGAAAATATCACAAAATTCTGCTAAATTTCTCTTTCTAACTTCAGGTAACATATCTATAACTAATTGTATATAAGCTTCTCTATTTTCTTTGTATTCAACAGGAACTGCATGTGCTCCCATAAAAGTAGAAACTAATGATACAGGTTGTAAATGTTCTAAAATTTTTACTACTTCCATTTGCTTTATTTCATTTTCAAAATCTAAACCATAACCACTTTTAGCTTCAACAGTAGTTACACCTAGCTCTAACATATATTTTAAACTTCTTAAAGTTTTATCTATAAGTTCTTTATGGCTTGCATTTCTTGTTGCTTTTAAGCTACTTAAAATTCCACCACCCTTAGCCAATATTTCAAGGTATGGAACACCTTCAATTTTCATAGCAAATTCATTTTCTCTTGAACCACCATGTACTAAGTGGGTATGTGAATCAATTAAACCAGGAGTTACAAGTTTACCACTTAAATCTACCATTTCTACTTGAGGATTAAAATATTCCTTTGGAACTTCACCTGTCCCAACAGCAACTATTTTATCCTTTTCAATAACTACATATGCATTTTCTAAAACTTCTATATTATCCATTTTTTTTGAACTATCAAGTTCTTTTGAAGTAACTAATTGACCTATATTAAATAAAATTAAATCTACCATTCGTTCTCCTCTATATAAATTTAATTATAAACAAGAGCTGTTAGCTAAGTAACAGCCCTTATAATCATGTTATATATTTTTTTCTAATACTTTATATACATCAAAATCAGTTAAACCTAAATATTTTATCATTAGCTCAACTATTTTTTCCATAGACATGCTATCTACATCCTCATTAACTCCATCACATGCTAAATAGTATTTTAATGAATCTGATAAAGCAGCTAACGGAGTAGCACCTATAATTTCGCATCCAGTAACTTTAACTCCATATCTTTTTGCTTCCATTTTTACAGTTTCCATTATTCTATAAATAGGGTTTTTAGTGTAATCTTTGATATTCATTGTAACTTGAACAAACCCTTTATCTAATATTTCAGCAGGCCCAGCTTGAATATGTCTGAAACCACCGCTTGAAAATCTTATTGCTTTAGCAATTTCTTTAGGAACATCCATATTAGTTGTAGCTAAATTAATGTTAAATGCAATCAATGGCATTCTGCATCCAATAGCTACAACCCCTGCAGTTGGGTGAGGTGCTCTTTCACCGAAGTCTGGTGCCCATTCATCTAATTTCATTTTTTCTGCCATTCCTTCATATTCACCTTTTCTTATATCTGGTAAAGATACTCTATTTGGTGCAGTTGCAGTATTTTCATATAAGAAAACTGGTAATTGAAATCTTTCCCATACTGCTTTAGCAACTTCTTTTGATATTTCATCACATTCTGCAGTAGTCATTTCTTGGATTGGTAAAAATGGTACAACATCAGTTGCTCCCATTCTTTTATGTTCACCTTTATGAACATTCATATCTATTTCTTTTGTTGCAATTCCTATTGATTCTATAACAGCATTTTTTATAGCTTCTGGTTCTCCCATAACTGTAACAACGGTTCTATTGTAATTTGCGTCTGGTTCAACACCTAAAAGTTTTATTTTAGGATTATTTTTGTAAGGTGTAACAATTCTTTCAATTTTTGCTAAATCTTTTCCTTCACTGTAATTTGGTATACATTCTACTATCTTTGCCATTCTTCTTCCTCCTAAATATTAAAATTAATTATTAAAATGATTTTAAAAAATAACAAAACTTTCTAACAGATATATATAGTATAACAAAATAAAATAATAAATCAATAAAATTTTATAAAAAAAAGAGAAGTCAACTGACTTCTCTTTAATATTCTTATTTTTCTGAGTATATAGAAACTTGTTTTTTAGTTTTTCCTAATCTTTCAAATTTCACATATCCATCAATTAAAGCAAAAAGAGTATGATCTTTCCCAATTCCCATATTATTTCCAGCATGGAATTTAGTACCTCTTTGTCTAACTATGATGTTACCAGCTTTAACAACTTCCCCATCATATTTTTTTACTCCAAGATATTTAGGATTTGAATCTCTTCCATTTTTAACTGATCCTTGTCCTTTTTTATGTGCAAATAATTGTATATTTACTAAAAATCTCATGTTATTAATCCTCCTTCTCTACAAGCTTAATATTTTTTGGATATTGTTCTGATAATTCTTTAATAAACAAAACCATAGTTTCTAAAGATAACTCTAATTTTTTAAAATTTTCATTATCTAAAGTCTTTAAATCTACTTCTAAAAACCCATCATTATTTATAATGAATTTAGGACTTAAATTTAAGATTTCGTGCATGCTCAAGAGTGGTAACTGCAAGGCAGTTGAAAGTGCAGCACATATTATATCAGTACCTGATTCTGAGTATCCAGTATGACCATTTGCTCTATATCCAATAATACTACCATTTTTTCTAAAAATTTTTACTACTGTCATAATTAAGCATTTATTGAAACTACTTTAACTTCAGTAAATAATTGTCTATGACCTTTTTTTCTGTGGCTAGCTTTTTTAGGCTTGTATTTGAAGTTAACAACTTTTGGACCTTTTCCTTGAGATAAAACCTCAACAACAACTTTTGCTCCTTCAACTAAAGGCGAACCAACTTTAACATTGTCGCTATTAGCTACTAAAAGAACTTCGTTTAATTCAACAGTTGCATTAACTTCAGCATTTAATTTTTCTACTCTTAATACATCACCTTCTGTAACTTTATACTGTTTACCACCAGTTTTAATTACTGCGTACATATTACACCTCCATATTTCGCTAATATAAGGTTGCTGATTACCTTTATTATGCGTTAATCCTATTTAATATAACATAAAATATATTTATTGTCAATATTAAACTTCTAATATTCTTTTTATTTTATACTTTTCCACCACTTAGAAAATTTATCTTTTTTATTCAAATAAATTATTTCACCAATGAGTGGTGTTTGCATGTGTATATTTGTATTTTCAATTAAAGTATCTAATCTATCTAGAGGTTCATACCAATTATGTTTACTTAGTTTAAATTTACTATTATGAATTGGAAGAAATCTTTGAGTATTTAAGTCATTTAAAGCTAATAAAATTTCTTCAGGATGTATGTGAATATTTGCCCAATCACTATTATATTGCCCTGCTTCCATGGCAACAAAATCAATATTTTTAAATTTTTCACCTATTTCTTTATAATGTGGACCGTAACCACTGTCACCATTAAAAAATAATTTACTATCCTTAGTTTCAATTAAAAATGACGCCCATAAAGATTTATTTCTAATGAAGCCTCTTCCTGAAAAATGTCTAGCAGGTAAAGTATGAATTTTAAGTTCTTTTAAACTTATTGTTTCCCACCAATCAGTTTCAATTATATTTTCTTTATTTATGCCCCAATGTTCTAAGTGTTCTCCCACTCCTAAAGGAACAATAAATTTTTTAACTCTATTTTTTATTCCCATAATAGTAGGATAATTTAGATGATCCCAATGATCATGAGTTAAAATCAAAATATCAATTTCAGGAATATCTTTACTTTTAAATATATCTGAACCCTCAAAAGCTTTCATAGCAAAAGGTAAAGGAAAAGCCTTTTCCAAGACAGGATCAACTAGAATTCTATTTCCTTCTAATTGAAGATATAAGGAAGAATGCCCCAACCATACTATTAAATTTTCTTTAATATCTAGTTTGAAAAGATTGGTTTTGACACTGGGAATAGGTTTGTTTGGAACAGTATTTTCAGCTTCATCTTTTCCAGTTGCAAATTGATATAATCTTTTTAATTTTGCACTTAATTTATTTGCAGATTCTTTATTTTTGCTTGTCCCTAATAAAATTGTGGGAATAGGATATTCAAATTCAGCTTTTTCTAAATTATAATTTTTTGATAATTTAATTTTTTCCAATCTTTCTCCACTAGACAATTTTCCAAAAGCTTTTGTTTGTAAAAAAAGATTAATTAATAAAGATAAAATAATACCTAAAAATATTAAAACTATAAAAAATTTTATAAATAATTTCATTTATACCTCTTTTCATTTTTAATAAATAATTTTAAATTTTATTATAGTTAAGAAATTATTTTCTGTCAATGGAAAGACCTTAAAGATGGCATTAATAAATATTAGCTTAAATGATAAAAGCCGACTTCGTCGGCTTTTATTTCTAATTTTCAAAATAAGCAGTTGCCATGTTATGCAAAGTTACAGGATGAACATTTATCCCTTTTACATTTTTTTGTGAAG
Source organism: Fusobacterium gastrosuis (assembly GCF_900095285.1). Taxonomy (GTDB): domain Bacteria; phylum Fusobacteriota; class Fusobacteriia; order Fusobacteriales; family Fusobacteriaceae; genus Fusobacterium; species Fusobacterium gastrosuis. The sequence continues at coordinate 1,494,162 of NZ_LT607734.1, forward strand.
CAACAGTGATAAATCTACTGAATAATAATACATTAGGAACATCATCCATTATTAGGATTTCTGCTTTTTCATAAAGTTCCTTTCTTTTTTCAGGATTAATTTCTCTTCTAGCTTCTTCTATATATTTATCAACTTCTGGATTAGAATAGAAATCTCTATTTCCTGTTCCACCTTTTGCAGAAGAATGATAAACAGAGTATAATCCATAGTCAGCATCCCCTGTAACAACTCCCCAAGCACCTAAGTACATATCATGTTTTCCATTTGCAGTAAAATCTAAGAATGCACTAGCTTCTAAAATTTCAATTTTAGCATTTATTCCAATTTCCCTTAAATTTGCTTGAATTATTTCTGCAGTTTGTTGATTTATATCTCCACCTCTTAGGACTATTGAAGTGTCAAATCCATTTTCATATCCAGCTTCCTTTAAAAGTTCTTTTGCTTTTTCAACATTATATTCATAATTTTTAGTTTTGTCAGTGCTTCCAAATACAGCACCTACAACTGGAGCATTTGGAATAATTCCACTGCCGTTTAAAACAGTGTCTATAATTGACTGTTTTGCAATTGCATAAGAAATAGCTTTTCTTACTTTCGGATTATTGAAAGGTTCTTTTTCATTATTCATGCCTAAGAAAATTGTAGATAACGAAGGTTTTGCATGCAGTTCAAGCTTTTCACTCTTTTTTACAGCTTCTTCATTTAATCCATAAAGAGCAAAAGCTACATCATATTCTCCAGTTTCTAAACCTATAAGTCTACTTGATTCTTCAACAACAGGTTTAAAAATTATAGTTTTAGGTCCTTTCTCATTTTTATCAAAGTAATCTTCATTTTTTTCAAAAACTAATCTATCTCCATTTATCCATTCTTTAAATTTATAACTTCCAGTTCCAATTGGGTTATTTGCATAGTTCTCACCAGCTTCAGTTACAATTTTTTTATTTACAATCCCTAATGCTGGATGTGCTAAATGAGCTAACAAAGGTCCAAAAGGAGTTTTTGTAACTATATTTATAGTATATTCATCAACTATGTCAACTTTTTCGATTGGTGGAACCACAAAGGCTATTCTAGGTGATTGAGTCATTCTTTCTAACGAAAATTTGATGTCTTCAACAGTTAAAGGATCACCATTGTGGAATTTTATTCCTTTCCTTATAGTAAATTGCGTAGTTTTATCATCAATTTGCTTCCAACTCTCAGCAATTCCGGGATGAATTTTCATATCTCCATCTGCTTCAACAAGTCTTGAATAGATAAGTCTATTTGCTTGTAGAGAATATCCATCATTTCCTTGATGAGGATCTAGGGTTTTTGATTCACCCTCTCTAGCAACTACCATCTCTTCTTTAATTACTGCTTTTTCTTCTACTTTATTTTTATTGCAAGCTACCATAAAAAAAGTTGCTCCCAATAAAATTGTTAAAAATTTTTTTAACATTAATTCCTCCTTTATATTTCAGTTATTATTTTTTTCTTTATTAATATAGTCAGAATTATAGCATTTCAATTTTTTTTAAACAATGGCTCAGTTGTATATAAAAAAAGTTCTATTTTTTTCATTTTTTCTTTTAAATTATAATATATTTTTTTCAAAGAAAGTTCCTTTTATTAGTTCATTAAGAATTTTATTTATGTTATAATAAATAATAATATGTGAGGTGATTCTAATGTTAGCATCAAATAAATTTAATGAGCTGCTAGATATAATTAAAAATAGCAAGTATTTAGTATTTTTTACTGGTGCAGGTGTTTCTACTGATAGTGGACTAAAAAGTTTTAGAGGTAAGGATGGACTTTATTCTTCAAAATATAAAAATAAATATCAACCTGAAGAAATTTTAAGTATAGATTTTTTTAATAAAAATAAAGCAATTTTTTTAGAATATATAGAAGAAGAATTATCGATAAAAGATGTAAAACCTAATAAAGGACATATAGCATTAGCTAAATTAGAAGAACTAGGAATTTTAAAAGCTGTTATTACTCAAAACATAGATAATCTTCACCAAGAAGCTGGAAATAAAAATGTTATCGAATTACATGGAAGTTTAAAAAGATGGTATTGTATATCTTGTGGTAAAAAATATACATACAATACAAATTGTAACTGTGGTGGAATAGTTAGACCTGAGGTAACACTATATGGAGAAATGTTAGATGAAGAAGCTGTGAGTCAAGCAATCTATAATATTGAGAATGCGGATACTCTTGTTATAGCTGGGACAAGTCTAACTGTTTATCCGGCAGCTCATTATATAAGATATTTTAGAGGGAAAAATTTAGTTATTATTAATAATGAAGCTACTCAATATGATTCATCTGCTCAATTAGTTTTGTATGAAAATTTTGCTAAAACGATGGATAAAGTGGTAAAGGAACTAGGTATTTAATGAAACGAATAATTATGCATTACGACATGGACGCCTTCTTTGCTTCTGTCGAAATAAATAGAAATCCTAAATTAAAAGATAAAGCTTTGGTTGTGGGAGAAAATATAGTTACAACTGCAAGTTATGAAGCAAGAAAATATGGAATTCATTCAGCAATGAAGGTATCTGATGCTAAAATTTTATGTCCAAAGCTTATAGTTATTCCAGTTGACAAAAAAGAGTATCAAAGAGTATCAAATCAAATTCATGAACTTGTGTATAAAATAACTAATAAAGCTGAATTTATTTCTTTAGATGAGGGCTATATAGATTTAACAAATATAATAACTGAAGATAAGAAAATATACTTTGCTGAAACTTTTAGAAAAAGAATTAAAGAAATTACTAATTTAACTTGTTCTGTTGGAATAGGTTTTAATAAATTAAGTGCAAAAATTGCAAGTGATATAAACAAGCCTTTTGGGCAATTCATTTTTAATAATGAAGAGGAATTTATAAATTATATTTCAGACAAAAAAGTAAAAATTATTCCTGGAGTTGGAAAAAAATTTAATGAAACTCTAAAAAAAGATGGAATTTTTCTCGTGAAAGATGTTTTCAAATATACCTTAGATTATTTAGTTAAAAAGTATGGAAAATCAAGAGGAGAGAATCTTTATTGTTCAATCAGAGGAATTGACTATAGTGATATTGAATTTCAAAAAGGAATTCACTCCATAGGAAATGAAGAAACATTTATGATTCCTTTAATGGGAACTTTAGATTTAACTCGTGAAATAAATTCCTTATTTGAATTTACATATAATAGACTTGATAAGAAAAAGGTTTTTACTAAATCTATAACTATAAAAATTAGATATATTAATTTTGAAACTATAACTAGAAGTAAAAAATTAAAAATAGCAACAAAAGAAAAAGAATATTTATATAATATAGTTTTAGAATTATTTAATCTGTTAGAAAAAGATGATAATATTAGATTAATTGGTATCTATTTTGGGGATATTCAAAAGAATAATATAGTACAACTTCAATTAACTTAAAAAGGAAGAGCAAAATTAATTACTCTTCCTTTTTTATATTTATTACTTAGTTTCAACAAAAGTTTTTATAAACCAAATAGTAGTAGGTTGATAGATAATGTCTACTAAGAAAGCACCAACTATTGGGACTATCATCATAGCTTTTCTTGACATACCATATTTTTCGTTTAGTGCCGTCATATTGACAATGGCAGAAGGTGTTGCTCCTAATCCATGACCACATAATCCAGCACACATTACAGCAGCATCATAGTTTGCTCCTAATATTTTAAATACAATAAAATATGCAACAATTATCATAAATATAACTTGACAAGCTACAACAAGAAGCACTCCACCTATTAGACCAGAAAGTTCCCATAATTTTAATGTCATAAGTGCCAATGAAAGATAAAGATTTAACATTACATTTCCGATTCCATCTACTAAAGAAAAATTAAAATTATAAATTTTTGTTTTCTCATTTATATTTCTCATTAAAACAGCAACAAACATTGCACCTACATAGGCAGGAAAATCCATTTTAATTAATTTCCCAATTTGAACTGAAATTAAGCTTCCAATTGCCATACAAACTAAAATAGAAACAACATTTTTTATAATATCTAAATCTGAAAGCTTTTCTACACTATCTGCATTTATATTACTAATTGAATTATCTAATGTTTCAGAAGTATCAGGGCTTAAATTATGTTTTTCTATTAATTTTCTTCCAAGTGGCCCACCAATCAATACAGCTGTAATTAAACCAAAAGTTGCAGCTGCTGCACCAACAAGTGGAGCACTTTCATAACCCATATTTGAAAAGCTTGTTCCATAAGCAAGTGCTGCTCCATGTCCACCTATCATAGAAATAGCACTGGACAATAAAGCATATGGAGCTTCAAGACCTGTTAACTTTGTGATGGTGATTCCTATTGCATTTTGAAAAATTGAAATTATTCCACAGATTAGCCAGTAAATAATCAGTAGCTTTCCTCCTTTTTTTAATAAAGAAAAACTTGCTCCCAAACCGACTGTAGTAAAAAATACTAACATAAATGTAGATTGAAAAGTATTTTCAAAAGTAAATTTAAAAATATTTCCATTATGTCCTAACCATGTTATAAACATAAATAAAAATCCACCCACAACAGGAGCAGGAATACAATATTTATTAAGAAAACTAATTCTTTTCTTAATTGAATAACCAATAATTAATAAAATTGCAGCAAGTGCTAAAGTCAATGTCGAGTTAAGTTTTATATTTAAAACTCCTTCAATTATTTCAAAACTCATAAAAACCCCTCCTTTAATTTTATTTAATTTAGGTTAACACTAAAATAAGCTTAAATCAAATATTTAAAATGAAAAGATAATATAAATAGTATAAATATTTTTTTCTATGTTAAAATACTTTTTTGACAAAGTTAAAATTTTATGATACTATAAGTCTTGGATACGCCGAAGTGGTGAAATTGGTAGACGCACCAGACTCAAAATCTGGAGTTCTTCGGAGCGTGCGGGTTCGAGTCCCGCCTTCGGCACCATTAGTTTTTATAAATTAATATAAGTTTATATAACTCTCTAAAAATAATACTTTAGAGAGTTTTTTATTTTTATAACAAAAAAATCTCAGTAAATTAATACCGAGAGTTTAAAATCTTAACCTTTAACTAGGGTTTGTATTTTTCATATATTTTATTTCTGTGGTTATAATCTACAGCCACAATGATTAACATATCAGCTTGAATCTCTACAATTAATTATAATCCATTACTCTATAGCGTCACATTCCTTATTGAAAGAAAAGTCAATAACTAAAGATATAAAGTTTTGGAAAAATAAGAATAAAAAGCTTAAAAATAAAAACGCATTCTCGAAACATAAATGTCTAGAAAATGCGTGACTAAATTTATACCTAAATATTTTATAGCTATAAGACTAGTAAAAGTGTATAATGTCAATTTTTATTTTTTATTTAATTGATATAAACTGTATAAACCATTTAGACTTAGATCAGAATCGTATTCATCAATTTCATCAATTTCTGCTGACAAAATTTTTCCAAGTCCTCCTGTTGCTAACACAAAAACTTCTTCCTTTATCTCTTCTTTTATTTTCTTTATAATATGTTTTATTTGCCCTGCATATCCATAAAATATAGCAGCTTGAATTTGTTTAATAGTATCAGTACCTAAGATACTACTTGGGGTAGTAAATTTTACTCTAGGTAACTTAGCTGTATTACCGCACAGAGCATTTATAGACATATCTATTCCTGGAAGAATTCCTCCACCGACATAAACTCCTTTTTTTAGAACATCGTAAGTTGTAGCTGTCCCAAAATCAAAAATTACTAAATTTGAATTAGGATATTTTTTTAATGCTTCTACAATATCTATTATTCTGTCAGCACCAAAGCCGGTATTATTAACATTTGGAGCAAAAGTAAAAGGTAATATTTTATCTATATCAACAATCAATGGTTCAACATTAAAATATTTTCTTGAAAAAAATTGAAATGTAGTAATTATATTTGGTACAACAGAAGATATCAATATAGCTCTCACAGACTCAGAATCGATATTTATATTCTTAAATTGAGTTATATTTCTAAAATATGAAAAGTATTCATCTTCAGTCATTTTATCGTTTGTTGCAATTCTAAATGTTGATAATAACCTACCGTTTGCATCGTATATTCCAGTTACAATATGAGTGTTTCCAATATCTAATCCTATAATCATTTTAATCTCCTTGTACAAATAATATTCTTAGAAATTATATTCTTATTTCTTTCTGATGTCAAATATTTAAAAACAAATTTTATTTTCAAATAATGTACAATATTATTTTCTAAAATGATTGATTAAAAAAAAATAATATGATATAGTAAAAAATAGATGAATTAAAAAGGAGAAAATAAAATGAAATTAACAGAAAGACAAGAAAAAATACTAGAATTAATTAAAGAAAAATCTCCTATTTCTGGGGATGAAATTGCAGAAAAATTAGGTGTTACAAAATCTGCTTTAAGAACAGATTTTTCTATTTTAACCGGTCTTAATCTAGTTAGTTCAAAAACAAAAAAAGGGTATTCATATAAAAATAAATGTGCATTAAATATTGTAAAAACAGTTATGAGCCCTCAAAATTCTATTGATGTAAAAACAAGTGTATATAATGCCATTATTCATTTGTTTAATTATGATTTAGGGACTCTTTTAGTTGTGGATAAGGATAATTTAGTGGGAATAATCTCAAGAAAAGATTTACTTAAATCTGCTCTGAATGCGAAAAATATTGAAAAAATTCCTGTAAGTATGATAATGACAAGAATGCCTAATTTAATTTATTGTTATGAAGATGATACCATAGCAGAAGCGACAAAAAAATTAATAGAACATGAAATAGATTCTATTCCTGTTCTAAAAAGAGATAAAGCAAAATTTTGTGTTGTAGGAAGATTTACTAAAACAAATGTAACTAAATTATATTATAAAGAAATCATTGATAATTAAAATTTTTATTAATTTTATTGAAAGGAAGAGAGAATGAACGAATTAAAATATTTAGAACTACTTTCAAAAACTTTTAAAAATATTGATGAAACATCAACAGAAATTATAAATTTACAAGCAATTATGAATTTGCCAAAAGGTACAGAGCATTTCATAACTGATGTGCATGGAGAATATGAAGCATTTAATCATATATTAAGAAATGGTTCGGGAACTGTTAGAAGAAAAATTGATGATTTGTTTTCTGAAATCTTAACTGAAAAAGAAAGAAATGAATTAGCTACAATAATTTACTATCCAAAAGAAAAAGTTGAATTAATTCAAAAAGAATACAAAAAAAATAATGCAAATATAGATAAGTGGTTTACTATAACAATAATGCGTCTATTAGAAGTATGTAGAGTTGTTTGTTCAAAATATACAAGATCAAAAGTTAGAAAAGCTATGACGAAGGATTTTGAATATATTTTACAAGAACTTCTATATGAAAATACCAATCAAAAAAATAAAAAAGAATATTTAGAAGCCATTATAGATACTATACTTTCAATAAAAAGAGCAAAGGAATTTATAATAGCGATAGCCAATTTAATTCAAAGATTAAATATAGACCATTTGCATATAGTTGGTGATATTTATGATAGAGGTCCCAGCCCACATTTGATTATGGATAAATTGGCAGAATACAACAATATTGATATTCAGTGGGGAAATCATGATATTTTATGGATAGGTGCTGCTCTTGGGAATAAAGCGTGTATAGCTAATGTTTTAAGAATATGTTGTAGATATAATAATAAAGAAATTTTAGAAGATGCCTATGGAATAAATTTACTACCACTTGCTACATTTGCTATGAAATATTATGGTAATGATCCATGTAAAAAATTTAGAGCAAAAGAGGGAATAGATACTGACTTAATTGCACAAATGCACAAGGCTATAAGTATAATTCAATTCAAAGTAGAAGGTATTTATTCACAGAGAAACCCAGAGTTTAAAATGCAATCTAGAGAATTATTAAAAGATATAGATTATTCAAAAGGAACAATTGTTATAGACAATAATGAGTATATTTTGAATGACACAAATTTTCCTACAATTGATCCTGAACATCCTCTGGACTTACTTGAAGAAGAAGCTGAAATACTTGATAGATTAAAAGCTTCTTTTATGGGAAGCGAAAAATTACAAAAACATATTAAACTTTTGTTTAATAAAGGTTCTATGTATCTAAAGCATAATTCCAATCTTTTATTCCATGCATGCATTCCAATGGATAGAAATGCTGAATTTAGTGTTTTTGAAATAGATGGAGAAAAATATAGTGGGAAAGCATTTTTAGATAAAATTGATAACATAGTGAGATTGACTTATCATGATAGAAAAAATTCAAATAGAAATAAAAAATATTTAGATTTTATATGGTATTTATGGTCTGGAGAATTTTCACCACTTTTTGGAAAAGATGTCATGAGAACATTTGAAAGATATTTTATTGATGATAAAACTATTCATAAAGAAAATAAAAATCCATATCATAAATTGATAAATAATGAAGAAATATGTGATAAAGTTTTATTGGAATTTGGGCTAAATCCATCAATGTCACATATAATTAATGGACATATTCCAGTTAAGGTAAAAGAAGGAGAAAGCCCTATAAAGGCAAATGGAAAACTTTTAATAATAGATGGTGGCTTTTCAAGAGCATATCAAAAAACAACTGGAATTGCAGGTTATACATTAATATATAATTCGTATGGTATTAAACTGGCATCTCATCTAAGTTTTAGTTCAAAGGATGAGGCAATTTTAAACGAGGTTGATATGGTTTCCTCACATATAATAGTAGAAGAGAAATCAAAAAGAATTAGGGTTAAAGATACTGATATAGGAAAAGAAATTCAAAATCAAATAAATGACTTAAAAAAATTATTAAATGCTTATGTTACAGGGCAAATTAAATTAAAGTAAATTTGTTAAAACGGAACTGAGAATAAGTGATGTTCCGTTATTTTTTTATATTTTAATGAAAATATTTTAGGGTTTCAAAGGATGGGATAGCAGTTCAGTATTTTTTAAAAAAATATTGAGTCTTGTATAAGGAGGGTAACTAAAAAAATAATATTGCTTTTTTTTAAAATAAGTGTTATATTACTGGTGTAATTTTATATTTTTAACAAAACAGGGGGAAAAATGAAAAATAAATTTTTAATTTTAAGCTTAGCAATATCAGCTTCTGCATTTGGAGCATCGATAGACCACATTCAAACATATTCGCCAGATTATTTGGCTAACCAAGCTCAAAATGGTATGATAAATAATGTTTCTGCTTATTATAACCCAGCAGGTGTTGGAAGATTAGAAGAGGGGAAATATGTTCATGCAGGTTTACAATATGCATTTGGAAATGAAACTATGTCTTATGCTGGAAAAACACATAAAGCAAATTTAAGACAAGCTATTCCAAATATGGCATTATATTCAGTGGATGATAAAGGAGCGTATTTTGCAACTTTTGGTGGAATTGCTGGTGGAGGAGATTTAAAATATAATGGTGTTCCAGGATTAAATGTTGCTATGTATAAATATAAGGCTATGGGGCTAGGTCTTTATGATAAAGGAACAAAAGTTGAAGGTTCTAATAAATATGAACAACTAACTTTAGGAAGAGCATTTAATATTGATGATAAACTATCTGTATCTGTTGCAGGTAGAGTTGTACATGGAACTAGAGAATTAAAAGGAACAATAGATATAGGGCTTAACCCTAATCAAAGTTTTGTAAATGCATCAAAAACAAAATTACAGAACCAAATTTCAGGATTACCAGCAGCTCAACAACAAGCTGCTATTCAACAATATACAGCAAAAATGGGAGCATTGTTGAAAAATGGTTTACAAGGTGATATTGATGTGAAGAGAGAAGCTTGGGGATATGGTTTTCAATTAGGAATTGATTATAAAGCAACTGAAAAATTAAATTTAGCTGCTAGATATGACTCAAGAGTAAAACTAAACTTTAAATCTAAAGGTAGTGAAAACCAATTAAATATATCTGACATAATTGGAACAAATATTGGAACAAATATAGGATTTACTAGTTTCTATAATCAATATATGCCTGGTACAAAAACAAGAAGAGATTTACCAGCAATATTAGCTTTGGGAGCTTCATATAAAGTAACAGATAAATGGACTGTTTCTGCTGCTGCAAATTATTATTTCAATAAAGATGCAAAAATGGATAGAGTTGTTGACACTGAAGGAAATAAGCATGGAAGAGATTATAAAAATGGATGGGAAATAGCATTAGGAAATGAATATCAATTAAATGATAAATTTACTTTAATTGGAAGTATTAATTACGCAAAGACTGGAGCAAAAGCTTCTTCATACAGTGATGTTGAATATGCAATAGATTCTACTACACTAGGAGCTGGTGTAAGATACAAATATGATGAAACTTTAGATATTGCTGGATCTGTGGCTCATTTTATTTACAATACATCTGAAGGAAATTTTGCAAATAAATATGCTAAATACGGAGTGACTGAAAATCAAAAATATAAAAAGTCTATAACAGCAGTTGGTATCTCTTTAACTAAAAAGTTCTAATAGATTGAAACTTTTAAAGTAGAACTTTATTAAAAATGAAGTTCTATTTTTTTATTTTTGTGATATAATATGAAAAAATTATAATTGGTAGGAGGAATTATGCCAAAGAAAATTATTTTCTCTAAAGAAACTATTATTGAAAAAGCTTTTGAACTTTTTAAGGAAGAAGGAATAGATAGTATAAGTGCAAGAAATGTAGCTAAGGCGTTAAATTGTTCCCCTGCACCTATTTATAGTTCAATTGGTTCTATGGATATTTTAAAAGATGAATTGGTAAATAAAGCCAAGAAATTATTTATGGACTATATTACTGTTAAAAAAACTAACATAAAATTTTTAGATATAGGTATGGGGTTTGTAATTTTTGCTCGTGAAGAAAGACAACTTTTTTCTAACATATTTTTAATAGAAAGCATGGAAAGAGCTTTAATGACAGAATTTTTAGATCTTATACATGATGAGATGAAAAAAGATAGTAGATTTTTCCATTTAACAGATGACGAGCGTAATGAAATTTTTATGAACTGTTGGATATTTTTAAATGGACTAGCAACTCTAATTGCAACAGGTTTTATAAAAAATCCTAGTGATGATTATATTAAAGAAAAATTACTTAATAACCCAGCAAAATTACTTTATGAATATTTAGAAAAACATCCAAAAAAATAATTAAAATTCGAAGTTGCAAAGCAGCAACTTCTTTTTTATTAAAGTATGTTATAATAGCAAATAAATAAATGAGGTGAGAATATGAAAAAAATCAATATACAACAAGCTATATTTTTATTATCAACTTTGAGTGAAAAAGAGAGGGAACTTTCTTCTAATCTTCACAGCTATAAAGTTCCAATATCCGTGAACGGAAAAGATGTGATAGATAAGAAGAGAGCAAAGCAAATGTTGGAAGAAATTGAAAAATTAAATTCTATACAAAAAGATATATATCATTTAAAAACAAAACTAGCTAAAGCAAATATTGAAACAAAATATAAAGAAAAATTTTTGAATGAATATTTAGAAGAAGTAAGAATAAAAAGAACCTATCTTTCAAATTTGAATAGCTTATTAAAAGCTAATTATACGAAGGTTGAAAATGGTATAGGTGTTGTGCAATATGGAGTATTGAATGAAGACTTTATAAAAGAAAAAGTTGCAGAGCTTGAAGTGGAAGTATACAAACTTTCACAAGCTATAGATTTTATAAATGCAAATACTAATATTGATATTGAACTTTTGAGTGAAAAATAAAAATAATGGGTAGTCTATTATTTAAAATAAAAAATTATATTAAAGCGAAAAGTAGCGAATACGGTTTACGATTTATAAAATATTTTATGGTTTTAAAATTTACGATTTAAAATAAAAGAAAAATAATCAAATTTAAAAAATAATAGACAATGGATATTTAATTTTAAATATCAAAAACTATGGGGAAGATGAGTTTTGCCTTTACATCTTCCCCTATTTATATATTATTTAATATTTAAGCATTAATTCCTTAATTTTGTTTATCACTTCATCTTTTGAAATTTCTAAAGTTTCTCCAGTTTTTCTAATTTTTAATTCAACGATTCCTTCTTCAGCTCTTTTTCCTACAACAACTTTAAAAGGGAAACCTATCAAATCTGCATCTTTAAATTTGAAACCAGGCTTTTCATCTCTATCATCTAGCATTACATCTATATTTTCGGCTTTAAGTTTTTGATATATCGATTCTGCTAGAGAAGTTTGAGCTTCATTTTTTACATTAGCAGGAATAATATCAACTACATAAGGTGCTATTGCCACAGGCCAAATGATTCCATTTTCATCATAATTTTGCTCAATAGCAGCTGCCATAGTTCTCGATACACCTATTCCATAACATCCCATTATCATAGTTTGAGTTTTTCCATCTTTATCTAAATAAGTTGCTTTTAAAGCTTCTGAATATTTAGTCCCCAATTTAAATACATGACCACATTCAATTCCTCTTGCACTATGTAATTTACCGTCAGATTTAGGACAAGTTTCTCCAACTTTTACTGTTCTTATATCTTTAATTATATCAGCTTTGTAATCTCTTCCATAATTTACATTGACAAAGTGATAGTCTTTTTGGTGTGCACCAGTTACATGATTTGAAAGCTCGATTACAGATAAATCTGCTACTATTTTAATTTTATCATTTGTTAATTTATATGGTCCTATATAACCTTTTATTAATCCAAGATTTTCAATTTCCTCATCTTTTGCCATTTCAACTGCAACAGCATTTATTGCGTTTTTTAATTTTATTTCATTTACATCAAAATCTCCTCTGATTAAAACCATATAAAACTCATCAGTTCCCAAATCTTTATATAATAAAGCTTTTACTGTTCTTGTAAGAGGGATATTTAAAAATTCAGCAAGCTTTTCAATCGTAGGAGAATCCGGAGTATGTACAAGTTCTATTTCTTTTTCTTCTTCTTTAGGTGGATTAACAAGTTTACTAGTTGCAGTTTCTATATTAGCTGCATAATCACAACCATCTGAATATATAATTTCATCCTCTCCTGATTCAGCAAGAACATGAAATTCTTGTGAGCCATTTCCACCTATTGCACCGGAATCAGCTTCAACAGGTCTAAATTTTAATCCACATCTAGTAAAAATTCTAGAATATGTTTCTCTCATATTTTCAAATTCTTCATCTAAAGATTCTTGAGAAGTATGAAATGAATAAGCATCTTTCATTAAAAATTCTCTTCCTCTCATAAGTCCAAATCTTGGTCTTCTCTCATCTCTAAATTTTGTTTGAATTTGATATAGATTAACAGGTAGAGCTTTATAAGAAGATATATCACTTCTAACAATATCTGTTATTACTTCTTCGTGTGTTGGTCCTAGAACAAAATCTCTTTCATGTCTATCTTTAAGTCTAAACATTTCAGGCCCCATAACAGACCATCTGCCACTTTCTTGCCATAATTCAGCTGGTTGGATAACAGGCATATGTACTTCTAAAGCCCCTGCTCTATCCATTTCCTCACGAACTATATTTTCAACTTTTTTTAAAGCTTTATATCCAAGCGGTAAATATGAATAGATTCCACTAGCTAATTTTTTTATCATTCCAGCTCTAAGCATAAGAATATGACTTATAACTTCAGCTTCTTTAGGTGTTTCTTTTAAAGTTTTTATATAACTTTTACTGAACTTCATTTTTTCCTCCTAAGCAAATATATTTAACACTTAATTCTAGCACATTTTATATTTATTTACAATTTTTTAAATTTTATTTATTATTTACTTTTGAATATAAAAAATAGTTTCAGAATTTTATTTTCTGAAACTATTAAAAATCTATTTTATTTTTAATAAATGAATAACTCTATTATTTTACTAAATCTAAGTTAAATTCTTTACCATCTATTTTAGCTATTCCTGAACCATCTTTGAAATGAATTTCATTTCCGTTTTCATCAGCAAATCTAGATCCACTTGCAGAAACATCAGCTTTTAAATGATATTCTTTACCATCAGCTGTTTTTAAAACTGCATGATCACCATCTACATCTAATCCATATTCTACACCATCAGCTGTTTTGAATTTTAATGCTTGAGCAACAGCATCTTTTACTTCTTCAACAGCTTTTTCAGCAGTTTCTTTAACTTCAGCTGTAGCTTCAGTAGCAGTTTCTTTTACTTGTTCAACAGTTTGTGCTGCTGCATCTTTTACTTCCTCAACTTTTTTTTCTCCACATGCTACTAGTGCTAAACTTAATAGGATAGCCATAAGTGTTACTTTTTTCATTTTTTAAATCCTCCTAAAAATTCTTTAATACTGTATAATCACATACTCATTAATAATATATCAACTTTAAGAAAAAATCAAATTTTTTTGAAAAATTTCAAAAAAATATTTATAAATGAATAATTTTTATAGTTTTTTGTTTAAAAAAAGAACTAAAAATGATATATAGTAGTACAAATATTTTAAAAATTTGATAAAATCGGAATTATAGACATACCGTTTAAATAAATATTGTTTAATTGATATGTAAAAAATAATTCATGACCTTTATCATCATAGTATCTGACACCTTCTGGAGTAACAGAAGAACTTAAAATAAAACCTTCTCCTTTAGCTGTTTTTAAAACTGCATATGCTCCAACAAATTCCACAGAAAACTCTTCATTGTTCTCATTTTTAAATTTTAGTTCTTTTGATGGTGAAACATTAGTATTAGGAGTTAGAACTTTTTGACTATTATTATCTGTTTCTAATAAATCATCTTTCTTAATTTCATGTTTTGAATTTTCTAAATGTTCTTCCGAGGTATTTAAAGTTGTAGCAGTATTAACATTTTTTGTATTGTTAGAAACTGATATATCTGAATTGACTTTATTAGGTGATACTTTTATATTTTTTGTAATAATTTCTTTAGATGTTTTTTCAGTTGTAAATTTTTCAGTACTATCATGAGTAACATTAGCTACATTAGTTATTTTTTCTTTCAAAGTACTACTAGAATCAGGAGAAATAGGCATACTATTATTTATATTTGAATTTGGAAGTACACCTGATTCAGTTTTAGAAAAAATTTTTTTTGTAGCTTTAGTTGCAAGCGTTCCTAATTCTTTCCCTTCCTCTAATGCTTTTTCAGTGACCTCTTTAGTACTATCATTGAGAGAAATTGTAGTTTTGTTACTATCGACAATTTTATTAGAAGCTTGTAGTGCTTGGTTTGAAGTTTTACCTGCTATTTTTCCAAACTCTTTTCCTTCTTCCAATGTTTTTACTGTAACTTCTTTTGCTTCATCATTAAGTGAAATAGTATTTTTCGTACTATCCACAACAGAATTAACAGTTTTTAATGCTTCAGAAGCAATACTTTTTCCATCTTCTACCACTTTTTCAGCAGAATCTTTTGCTTCAACAGTTACATCTTTTGTTTCTTCAATAACTGAAGTAGTTGCTTCTTTAGCTCCCTCTACAACATTATTAGTTGCATCCTTTGATGCTTCTATTGTTTGCTTAGCAACATCTTTTACCTCTTTAACTTTTTCTTTTCCACATCCAATTATAACTAAGCTTAAAAATACAGCTACAAGTGTTACCTTTTTCATTTTTACCTCCTAAAAAATATTTGAAAAATATAAAAAAATACATCTATTAAGCTAATAATATACTAAAAATAACAAAAAATCAAATTATTTATTTAAAATAATACTTGCATAAAAAAAGAACTAATGCTATAATGACAAATTATAAATTTATAGGAGGTATATTATGTCGTATCAAGCAAAATTAACTCTTGTTGAAACAGAAATCGCCATTAAAAAAGTAAAAGATTTCTTTCAAAAAGAGTTATCAAAGGAATTAGACTTACTTAGAGTTTCAGCACCATTATTCGTTATTCCGGAGTCAGGATTGAATGATAATTTGAATGGAACAGAAAGACCAGTTTCTTTTGATACTAAAAATGGTGAAAAGGTTGAGATCGTTCATTCACTTGCTAAATGGAAAAGGATGGCTCTATATAGATATAATATAGACTCACATAAAGGAATTTATACAGATATGAATGCAATTAGAAGAGATGAGGATACAGATTTTATACATTCATATTATGTTGATCAATGGGACTGGGAAAAAATTATAGAAAAAGAAGATAGAAATGAAGAATATTTAAAAGAAACAGTGAGAAAAATATTTTCAGTTTTCAAAAAAACAGAAGATTATATTACTGGTGAATACCCACAGCTTTCTAAAAAATTACCAGATGAAATTTTCTTTATAACTTCTCAAGAATTAGAAGATAAATATCCTACTCTAACACCTAAAAACAGAGAACATGCAATAGCAAAAGAACATGGTGCAGTATTTATCATGAAAATAGGAGGAAAACTAGCTTCTGGGGAAAAACATGATGGAAGAGCTCCCGATTATGATGACTGGGGACTAAATGGAGATATTATATTTAATTATCCACCTTTAGGTATAGGTTTAGAATTGTCTTCAATGGGAATAAGAGTTGATGAAAATTCATTAGATGAACAATTAAAATTAGCGGACTGTGAAGAAAGAAAGAGTACACCTTATCATAAGATGGTTTTAAATAAAGTGTTACCATATACTATTGGAGGGGGAATTGGACAATCTCGTATCTGTATGTTTTTTCTAGATAAATTACATATAGGTGAAGTTCAATCTTCTATTTGGCCACAAGAAGTACATGAAATTTGTAAGCAAATGAATATCGTTTTATTATAAAATAAAAGGCTATTGTATTTACAATAGCCTTTTTAAGTTAAATTATTTTATTGCTGTTTCAAGAGCAAGTTCTATCATTTCAGAAAAAGTTTTTTCTCTTTCTTCCGAAGAAGTAATTTCTTTGCTTACTAAAGAATCAGAAATAGTTAAGATAGAGAGAGCTTTTACTTTAAATTTTGCTGCCAATGTATATAAACCAGCACTTTCCATTTCAACAGCCAATACACCAAAGTCAGCCCATTTTTTATAATAATTTGGATCATCTGTATAAAATTCGTCAGATGTCAATATGTTCCCAGCCTTTATTTTTATATTTTTTTCCTCTGCTATTTTTAAAGCATTATAAAATAATTCAAAATCTGCTGTGGGAGCAAAATTGGCATTATTAAACCTTCTATTATTTAATGAAGAATCAGTAGAAGTAGACATAGCTAAAACTACATCTCTAACTTTCACATCTTCTTGATAAGAGCCTGCTGAGCCAATTCTTATCAATTTTTTAACACCATACTCTTGAATTAGTTCATTTATATAAATAGATGCAGATGGAATACCCATACCTGTTCCTTGAACTGAAATTTTTTTTCCTTTATATGTTCCTGTAAAACCAAACATTCCTCTTATATCTGTATAGCAGAAGACATCTTTTAAAAAAGTTTCGGCTATCCATTTTGCTCTTTTTGGATCTCCAGGTAGTAAAACAGTATCTGCTATTTCGCCTTTTTTTGCCGCTATATGTATACTCATAAAATTCTCTCCCTTCTCATATTTTTCTTTTTATTGAAATGATGACTAAATAAGTATATAATATATCATAAATGTATATTATATATTATAGCATAAAAATTTTATGGAGGTATGAATATGGAAAAATTAGAAAGACTTAATAATAAAGAAATAAAAGAAATTATAGATAAATTAAAAGAAAATAAAAAATATGAAGAATTTAAAGAAATGCTTTTTGATGATTTTGAAGAACATAAAATAGTGTATAAAGTGTCTGATGATGAAATTATTGCCTTAGCATATAAAAATAATACAATTCCTTTTAAAATGAAGGAATATTATGATTGGCAGCAAATAACTTACTTAATGGAAGAAGATGCTGGATTCCCACAATAAAAAGACTTTTAAATGATATTATTCCTTGAAAAACTTCATATTTAATGATATCATTATAAAGTTAATATATAAATTACACAACTACATGACTGGAGGTTGAAAATAAATTGGAAAAAAAAGATATAAAAATAGTTAATATTAACAAAAGTTTTGATGGAGTACCTATACTTAAAAATGTTAATTTAGAAATTGAACAAGGGGAATTTTTTACAATAATAGGTCCATCTGGATGTGGTAAAACCACCCTTTTGAGAATGATTGCTGGTTTTATATCACCAGATAGTGGAGCAATTTATTTGGGTGATGAAAATATTATTGATTTACCTCCAAATCTTAGAAATGTAAATACGATATTTCAAAAATATGCTCTATTCCCACATTTAAATGTTTATGACAATGTTGCATTTTCATTAAGATTAAAAAAGACTGATGAAAAGATTGTGGATGAAGAAGTAAAGAAATATTTAAAACTGGTTGGTTTAGAAGAACACAGCCAAAAAATGCCTAATCAATTGTCTGGTGGACAGCAACAAAGAGTTTCAATTGCAAGAGCATTGATAAATAAACCAGGAGTTTTATTACTGGATGAACCTCTTTCTGCTTTAGATGCAAAGCTTAGGCAAAATTTATTAATAGAACTTGACTTAATTCATGATGAAGTTGGAATAACATTTATATTTATAACACACGATCAACAAGAAGCACTTTCAATTTCTGATAGAATCGCAGTTATGAATAAGGGTGAAATTCTACAGGTTGGAACACCAGCTGAAGTTTATGAAGCTCCTGCAAATCCATTTGTAGCTGATTTTTTAGGAGAAAATAATTTCTTTAGTGGAAGAGTAACAGAAATTATCAATGATGAATTAGCTAAAATAAATATAGAAGGTCTTGGAGAAATTATTACTGAACAAGATAGAAAAGTTAAAGTTGGAGATTTTGTTAATATCTCATTAAGACCTGAAAAAATAAGATTGTCAAAAACAAAATTGAATAATACTAAAAATACTGTAAATTCTTTTGCAGTATATGTTGATGAATACATTTATTCAGGCTTTCAAAGTAAATATTATGTACATTTAAAAGAAAATGAAGATTTAAAATTTAAGATATTTTTGCAACATGCTGCATTTTTTGATGACAATGATAAAGAAGCAATATGGTGGGATGAAGACGCTTATATTTCATGGGATGCATATGACAGTTATTTAGTTGAGGTGGTATCTGATGAAAAAAAGTAATCAAGGACTTTCCTATTCTTTGCCAATAAATATTTGGTTAACACTTTTTTTTATGTTACCCATGCTGATTATTCTTTCTTATTCTTTTTTAAAGAAGGGAACATATGGTGGAGTTGTATTTGAATTATCATTTGTTACATTTAATATATTTATAGATAAGGTATTTTTATCTATACTTTTTAATACTATTTATATATCAATATTAATAACAATATTTACAGTTGCATTAGCAATACCAGTTGCTTACTATATAGCTCGTTCAAAACATAAGCAAGAACTTTTATTTTTAATAATAATTCCTTTTTGGACAAATTTTTTAGTAAGAATATATGCTTGGATTGCTCTTTTAGGAAACAACGGATTTATAAATCACTTACTTATGAATTTTAAAATTATAGATAGCCCTATAAAAATGCTGTATAATGTTCCGGCTGTAATAGTTATATCTGTATATACAAGTTTACCTTTTGCAATATTGCCATTATATGCTGTAGTAGAAAAATTTGATTTTGCTTTACTTAATGCAGCAAGAGATTTAGGAGCGACTAACTTCCAAGCTTTTAGAAAAGTTTTTTTACCAAATATAAAATCTGGAATTATAACAGCAACTATATTCACTCTAATACCGGCATTAGGATCGTATGCAGTACCTAAACTGGTTGGTGGAACAAATTCATTAATGCTTGGAAATGTCATAGCACAACACTTAACAGTAACTAGAAATTGGCCTTTAGCGTCAACTATATCTGGAGCATTGATAGTTATAACAAGTCTAGTTGTTTGGGTATTTACTAAATATGAAGAGAAAAATATTGCCAAAGTAGGTGATGTCAATGTCCAATAAATTAGATAGAAGAAAAACCTCATTATTTTTATTTGTACTGACTATATTATTTTTTTATATACCACTTTTTATTCTGATTATTTATTCATTTAATGAAGGTAAAGGAATGATCTGGAAAGGTTTTTCTTTAAAATGGTATAGAGAATTGTTTACACACTCTGATAATATATGGAAAGCTTTTAAATATAGTATAGTAATTGCTATTGCTTCTTCTTTTATTTCTACTTTAATAGGAACTTTTGGTGCGATTGCACTTAAGTGGTTTGATTTTAAAGGAAAAAATTATTTGAAAAATTTATCAGTTTTACCGTTAGTAGTTCCTGATATCATAATTGGGGTATCTTTACTTATAATGTTTGCAACTATAAATTTTAAATTGGGGATTATAACAATTTTTATTGCTCATACAACTTTTAATATTCCCTATGTTTTATTTATAATACTTTCCAGACTGGATGAATTTGATTATTCAGTTGTGGAAGCTGCTTATGATTTGGGAGCCAGTAATAAACAAGCTCTTACCAAAGTAATTTTACCTATGCTCTTACCGGCAATAATATCAGGTTTTTTAATGGCATTAACTCTATCATTTGACGATTTTGTTATAACATTTTTTGTATCAGGTCCAGGTTCTTCAACTTTACCTCTTAGAATTTATTCTATGATAAGATTAGGAGTTTCACCTGTTATCAATGCTCTTTCAGTGTTATTAATTATAATCTCTGTAATTTTGACACTTTCTACAAAGAAATTACAGAGAAACTTTATAAAATAATTCAAATTTAAGATATTTTATAGTATAATAAGATAATCAAAGTAAACCTTGGAGGTTCAAAATGAAAAAAATATTTAAATTTATTAGTTTATTACTTACTTTTGTGATTTTTGTAAGCTGTACAAGTGGAATGAAAAATTCTGTAAATAGCGTAAAAAATCTTTTTAAATCACAAACAAACTATAATAATATTCAAGCAACTTTTGTAACAACTCAGGGAGAAATTACATTTTTCCTATATCCTGAAGCTGCTCCTATAACAGTGGCAAACTTTATTAATTTAGCTAAAAGAGGATTTTATGATAATACAAAGTTTACTCGTGCAGTTGAAAATTTTGTAATTCAAGGTGGAGATCCTACAGGAACAGGTTATGGTGGACCTGGATATACTATTCCTGATGAAACTGTTGAATGGTTAGATTTCTATCAACAAGGAATGCTTGCGATGGCAAATGCAGGGCCTAATACTGGAGGTTCTCAATTTTTCTTTACTTACTATCCTGCTGATTGGTTAAATGGATTGCATACAATATTTGGTGAAGTAAAATCTGAAGCAGATTTCTTAAAAGTAAAAAAATTAGAACTTGGTGATGTTATAAAAGAAATTAAATTTGAAGGTGAAGTTGACTTATTCCTATCATTAAATAAACATTACATAGAAGAATGGAATAAAACTTTAGATGAAAATTTTCCTAATCTAAAAAAATATCCAATAAAAGAAGCAACTGTTGAAGAAGAATTAGCATATAGGGATGAATTATCAAGAATTTATACTAGAAAGCTAGATGATAAAAAAAGAAATTCTTTTGAATATCCTACAACTCAAGCAATCAGAGGAATTTTTAATACTTTAGGTGGATATACTCCTAGAGAATCTGTAATAACTGAATAATAAATTTTATAAAACAGAGTTTTTAAGACTCTGTTTTTTAAATGTAAATATAATTTTTCTTTTTTTTTCAAAAAAATTAGAGTATACTATAATAAAATATTGAAAATAAGGAAAAAATTATGAATGATATAAAAATCATAGAGAACAGTAATATTGCAATTGCACAAAGAAAAAAAAGAAATAAAGAAAGTAAAAAAACTATATTTGAAATATATAAGTCCGAAAAAACAATTAAGGACTATCTTTTTTATTTGAAGGATTTTCTACATTTTATATATGAAGGTGAAAATGAGTTTGATTCCTCAGAAATAATTTCCTTAATGCAAAATATAGAAAAAGAAGATATTGATGATTATATTGTTCATTTATTTGAAGAGAGAAAACTGAAAAAAACCTCTGTAAATAAGATTTTATCTGCTTTAAAATCACTTTATAAAGAACTTGAATCAAAAGGGCTAAATAATCCAGTGAAATATACTAAGCTATTTAAAGTTACTAGAGATATTGAAAATGTGCTAAAATTATCAATATCAGATATAAAAAATATTATAGGACTTTATAAGGTTGACTCTGAAAAAAAATATAGAAATATAACAATTCTTTATACTTTATTTTATACAGGAATGAGAAGTAAAGAATTATTGACTTTAAAATTTGAACATTATTTAAAAAGAGAAAATAATTATTTTTTTAAATTAATAGAAACCAAAAGTGGAAAAGATGTGTACAAACCTATACATCCATCATTAGTAAAAAAATTGGAAGAATATAAAGATTATTTAAAAATATTATACAACTTAGATGAAAACGATTTAAAAGATTATTATATATTTTCTAGTTCTATGCAAGAAAATAAACAATTATCATATAGAGCTTTAAATGATATAGTGCAGGATATGGGGAAATTAATAGACAAAGAAATAAGTCCACACAATATAAGACATGCAATTGCCACAGAACTTTCTTTAAATGGAGCAGATATTTTAGAAATAAGAGATTTTTTAGGACATTCAGATACTAAAGTTACAGAAGTTTATATAAATGCTCGTTCTATTTTAGAAAAAAAGGTTTTAGAAAAATTGCCTGATATAAAATTAGATTAAGTCCGATAATTATATTTATAAAATTATAAATACAAAACATAAATAATAATTATAAAACATATAAAATAGTCCTATATTTTTATTTATGAAAACGCATCAAATAAATTTTTATAAAGTCCTATAATATATTATATGATTTATAAAGATTTATATAATAAAATAAATTCATAATATTTTTATAAATTAAATATTATTATAAATTTTTTTAATCAAAAATTAATAACTTATAAAAATAATTTTTATTTTAAATTATATAAAATAAAAACAGTTAATAAAAACTTATTTTACAAATACTAATAGTCCTATATTTTTATTTATACAATTAAAATATAAAAAATAAATTAAATAAAAATTAGTTTACTGTATAAAATAATAAAACCACATATAATAATAATTATATGCACTTAAATTATTTTTTAAATAATTATTTAAAATTATTAAAGATATATTTTAAAATATAGGACTAAATTCAAAGAATAAATAATAAAGGAGCTATCAATGAACAAATTTGATTTTTATCCAGAAATAAATCCTTATAATAGTTTTATGCTAAAAGTTAGTGATATTCATTCTATATATGTAGAAGAATGTGGAAATCCTAATGGAGAACCTATTGTTTTCTTACATGGTGGTCCTGGTGGTAGAATAATGCCTAAAGCAAGAAGATTTTTTGATCCTGATTTTTATAGAATTATTCTTTTTGATCAACGAGGTACTGGTAATAGTGAGCCTTTTATTTCGCTAAAAGAAAACAATATATTTTTTTTAATAGAAGATATGGAAAAAATAAGAAAACATCTTAATATTGATAAATGGCATATATTTGGAGGTAGTTTTGGTTCTACTTTAGCTCTTGTCTATTCTATAAATTTTCCTGAAAGAGTAAAATCGATGGTACTTCGTGGAATTTTCTTAGGAAGACAGGAAGATATAAATTGGTTATACCAAAATGGAGCTTCTTATTTTTATCCTGAAAAATTTGAAATTTTCAAAAACCATATTGAAAAAGATAAGCAAAATAACTTAATAGAGGCTTATTATGAAAAATTGACATCTTCTGATAAAGAAACAATGAAAAAGGCTGCAAAAATTTGGTCTAATTGGGAATCTGGGGTAGTTGAACTTGTTTCAACTTTTGTCCCTACAAATGATGTTAACTTTTCAGATATTTCTTTAGCTGTTTTAGAATGCCATTATTTTAAAAATAAAATGTCTTGGTCCGATGATAATTATATCATAAATAATGCAAAAAAAATAAAAAAAATTCCAACATATATAGTTCATGGGCGTTATGATGTGGATTGTAGAGTAAGTGGAGCATATGAGTTAGCTAAAAATTTAGAAAATTGCAAATTGGAAATTATTGAAGCAGCAGGTCATACACCTTATTCTGATAATATGAAATCTAAATTAATTGAATTTTTAGAAGAAATAAAAATAGGAGTCAAATAAATTGACTCCTGTTTTTTTATTCTTCAGTCATAATTTTTAAAATAACCTCATCTGTTCCTTTCATTCCAGCCTGTGCAAGGTTCCCGACATTAATTATCGTTTTTTCAATATCTTCTCCAACGATACCATCTTTTGCTTTAAGTGCATCTCTTTGTAGAGCTAGCATAGTAGCATCAAAAGCAGAATAAATACCGGAAGTAATCTTCATTGCACATGAAGCTTTTGCACCGTCACAGATGACGCCGGATAAATTTCCTAAAATATTTGTTATTGCATCGCATACCATTTCATAACTACCACCATGTAAATAAGTTAATGATGCAGCAACTCCTGCTGAAGCACAAATTGCTCCACAGTATGCAGATAGTCTTCCGACATTTGTTTTAACATGAATAGTCATTAAATGTGACATAAAAAGTCCTCTAATTAACTCTTCTTCAGATAAATCTTTTTCTGCAGCGAATTTTATTATAGGTAATGAAGCTGTCATTCCTTGATTCCCGCTTCCACTTGTTGTCATAACTGGTAATGCACAACCGCTCATTCTGGCATCGCTACCGGCACTGGCATAGCTAGCGGCCTTGTTTCTTATATCGTTTCCATAGATTCCTTTTTCGATATTATTTAGTATCATTTTACCGATATTTACTCCATATTTCCCTGTTAAACCCTCTTCTGCTATGGCTGAATTATAAGAAATTACTTTTTTAAATATTGGTTTTACCAAATCTATATCGATTACTCTAGTTAAGTCATAAATATATTTAACTGATAATATTTTTCTATCTGTTAATGAAGAGTTGAAATCACCGTCATTACATACTTGATTCAATAGAACTTCTCCATTTTTTTCTATTTTAGTAAGATTAGTATGAGTATGTTTTATTTCTAATACAACCTTATCTTTATTGCTTTCGATTTCTAATCTGATATAAAGTTTTATATCTCCTGGGAAAACATGAGTTTTTATTATTTTCTTTTCTAAGTAATTTTCCACTTGTTTAAGTTGTTCAGGGCTAACTTCGCTAATTACCATCAGTTCTTTATCACTATTTCCGGCAATAATTCCCATAGCAACAGCAACTTCAATTCCTATCATTCCGTTACTATTTGGTATAGTTACACTTTTAACATTTTTTATAATATTACCAGAAAGGAAAATATCAACTTTGTTTGGAATAGCTCCAAGAATTTTTTTAGCTTTAGCTGCTGCATATGCAATAGCTATTGGTTCAGTACATCCTTCAGCCGGAACTATTTCTTCTTCTAAAATTCTTAAAACTTTTTCAATTTTATCCATTAAATTTCCTCCGTAAATAAAAAATTACAAAATAAGTATATCATAAAACCACAAAAAAGTATATTAAAATCTTTTTTAATACATATTCTTAATTTTTAGTTCATTTTATACTTGATTTTTTAGTTTCTATAATATATAATCGACATATATAACATCAATATTTTTTAGGAGGAAAAATGGAAAAAAAGGGAGATAATCTAATTTTTAAATTGATTATTGGTGTTATTGTGGGAATGGTAGTTGGAATTTTTGCTAATGAAAGGATCATTTCTATAATATTACCAATAAAATTTTTCTTAGGAGAACTAATATTTTTTGCTGTACCATTAATCATTATTGGTTTTATTGCACCGTCAATAACTCAGTTGAAAACTAATGCGAGTAAAATGTTAGGAACAATGATAGGTTTATCATACACTTCTTCAATTGGAGCAGCTTTTATGTCGGCGGCGGCTGGGTATTTAATTATTCCGAAATTACATATTGTTTCAGATGTTGAAGGTTTAAAAGAACTTCCAAAAATTCTTTTTAAAGTTCAAATTCCACCTGCAATATCAGTAATGGGAGCATTAGTATTATCACTTTTAATAGGGCTTGCTGTTGTTTGGACACAATCAAAGCAAATAGAAGGTATCTTAATGGAATTTAACAATATTATGTTAGAAGTAGTTAATAGAGTTATAATTCCAATATTACCTATATTTATAGCAACTACTTTTGCTGCCCTTGCATATGAAGGAGGAGTTACAAAACAATTACCTGTCTTCTTAAAAGTAATACTAATAGTTTTAGTAGGTCACTATATTTGGATAACTATACTTTATACAATCGCAGGGATTATTTCAAAAGAAAATCCATGGAAACTTTTAAAACATTATGGTCCTGCATATTTAACTGCTGTTGGAACAATGTCGTCAGCTGCAACTTTGCCTGTGAGTTTAAGTTGTGTAAAAAAAGCTAATGTTTTAGATGAAGAAATAACAAATTTTGCAATTCCTTTGGGAGCTACTACTCACTTATGCGGATCTGTTCTAACAGAAACATTCTTTGTAATGGTAGTTTCTCAAATACTTTACGGTTCACTTCCAAGTTTCGGAACAATGGCTTTATTTATAATTTTACTAGGAATATTTGCAGTTGGAGCACCTGGTGTTCCTGGGGGAACAGTTTTAGCATCTCTTGGAATAATAATTTCAGTTCTGGGATTTGATGAAAATGGAACTGCACTAATATTAACAATCTTTGCATTGCAAGATAGTTTTGGAACTGCTTGTAATATAACTGGTGATGGTGCTTTAGCTTTAATGCTAAATGGTCTTTTTAAAAAGAAAAAATAAATATGACAACTCATTCCATAATATAAAAAAATTTCCCATTAACTTTAATGTTGATGGGAAATTTTTTATTCATGTTTATTTTTAGTTTTATTTAGCTTCTATCCAAAGAACTGCATCTTGAGAAAGTTCTTTTCCATTGTGTTGTAATTCTCCACCTGCACCTAAAGCAGCAAATCCCCAGTATCCTTTATGGATAGGAACAAATGAGAAATAACCATTTGCATCTGCATAAATAACAGTTGCAGCTTTTTCTTCTTTATTTTCTCCTGTAAATGAAGAATTTTTAATATCAGCATTTAAATATTCCACTTCTATTTCTGCATTTGGAACTGCTTTACCTTCAGCATTTACTACTTGTGCTCTAAATATTTGATTTTTCCAAGTAATAGGATTTGACAAAGGAAGAATTTCTGGATAACCATTAGCTATTCTAGATGACCAATCAGTTGGAATTTCATCTTTATTCACAAAAACTTTTGTAATTTGTTGTATATAAATATCTTCAGCTGACTCATAATATGGAGCAGGAACAAACACTAATCCCCAATCTCCTCCACCTTTTAATCCTGAATTTCTATCTAATGTAAATTTGTAAGCAGCAACTTTTTTATCAGCACCAAATTTTGATGGAATTAATGATTTTACTAAATCAGTTTTAGCACCATTATGAACTGAAAAGAAATCTACTACAGGTTGAATCTTTCCACTATGATCTTTACCAATGTCCATACTATGTCCTTCCATACCATCAGCGGGATGTGAGAAAAATAATTCA
Source organism: Fusobacterium gastrosuis (assembly GCF_900095285.1). Classification (GTDB taxonomy): domain Bacteria; phylum Fusobacteriota; class Fusobacteriia; order Fusobacteriales; family Fusobacteriaceae; genus Fusobacterium; species Fusobacterium gastrosuis. The sequence continues at coordinate 1,521,807 of NZ_LT607734.1, forward strand.
AAAGGAACCGAAGATTTACCTGTTATATTTGAATTTTCAGTGTAAATCATTTGAAAATGGGCAAAGGCAGTAAAAGAAGAAGCTAACATTCCAATAATTAAAAATTTCTTTTTTAACATAATAAAAACCTCCTAATAAAAAAATAAGCTTTATTTTTATTTTGAATAGCTTATCTTTATTTTAACATTGATTTATCTGGAGGTCAATTAAATATTTATTCATTATTTTAATCTTTTTCTATATTCTTCATAGAAATGCATATGCTTTTTCACTAAGTCCCAAAATTCTTTTTGGTGGTTAGGATAGAATATATGACATAATTCATGTAGAACAACATATTCTATACATTCTTTTTCTTTTTCAATTAATAAAGAATTAAATGTAATGTAATTTTTTTTAATATGATAAATTCCCCAAGCCGACTTCATTTTTTTTATTTTATACATTTTTATTGAAACATTTAAAATATTAAAATATTTATTTAAGTATTCTTCTAATAAATTTTTTAAATTATTTAACTTCCATTCAGTAATATATTTTTCTATTTGTGGGTCATCGTTTGAAATAAAGTTATGATAAATAAATACATTATTTTCAGTTAATCTTATATTTAAACTGCTTGATTTTATGAATTTTATTTCTCTATTTTTACCAAAGATCACCATTGAATTTTTATTTATAGCATTGGATTTTTCTTCAAATTTATCAAGAGTTTTTTCTATCCATTCTTTTTTATTTTTTATAAAATTTTTTATATCCACTTCTTTTGCATTTAAAGGAACAGAAATTTTTATTGTTTTATCTGGATAAATTCTGATAATATAATTTTTAATCTTTTTCTTTGTTATTTTATAATCCATTTTAGCTCCTTTTTTGTTATATAAGAAAATATAAATTAATGTATTTTTATGGTGTTCTTTAGATTATTAAGCAATAAATTAATAGTGGAAGTGAGGAAAAAGTCAATATAGTAGCAAAGCTGACAAAGTTATTTTTACTTTAATAATTTATTATATAGCATTTATAATAAAAATAAAATATAAATAAAATTGTTAATATAAATTATATATTTTTTTAAGTTAATGTTACAATAAGATATAAAATATTTTAATTTTTAACAAATTAAAATAAATTAAATTAAGATAGGAGGTTTTTTATGGCAATTAAGTATGTACCAGAACCATTTAGAATTAAAATGGTAGAAAGAATTAAAATGTTGACAAGAGAGGAAAGAATTGAAAAAATTAAAGAAGCGAAGTACAATCTTTTCAATTTAAGAGCTGAAGATGTTTATATTGATCTTTTAACTGACAGTGGAACTAATGCTATGAGTGACTATCAATGGGCCGGAATTATGAGAGGAGATGAGGCCTATGCCGGTGGAAGAAGCTATTTTAATTTAGTAGAAAATGCACAAGAAATTTTTGGATATAAATACATTCAACCTGTGCATCAAGGTAGAGCGGCTGAAAAAGTTCTTTTCCCTTTAATGTTAACAGAAGGAAAAATAGCTATATCAAATATGTTTTTTGATACAACAAGAGCTCATGTAGAGCTTGCTGGTGCAAGAGCTGTTGATTGTGTAGTAAAAGAAGCTGGAAATCCTTCAGTTAGGGCTCCGTTTAAAGGAAATATGGATGTAGAAAGATTAGAAAAAATAATTAATGAACATGGGAAAGAAAAAGTTGGGCTTATAGTTATGACAATAACTAACAACTCTGCAGGAGGTCAACCTGTATCAGTAAAAAATATTAGAGAAGTTTCAGCTATTGCTAAAAAATATGGAATACCTCTATGTATAGATGCTGCTAGATATGCAGAAAATGCTTATTTTATAAAACAAAGAGAAGAAGAATTTAAAAATAAATCTATTAAAGAAATAATAAAAGAAGTATTTAGCTATGCCGACGCTTTTACTATGAGTGCTAAAAAAGACGCTATTGTTAATATGGGAGGTTTAATAGGTATAAAGGAATCTGCTGAACTTTATCAAAAAATAAAAGCAAATACTATTTGTTTTGAAGGATTTACTACTTATGGTGGTTTATCTGGTAGAGAACTAGAATCTTTGGCAATTGGATTAACAGAAGGCTTAGATGAAAACTATTTAAGATATCGTATAGGACAAATTGAATATTTAGCTTCTATACTTGATGATCATGGAATTGCTTATCAAGCTCCTGTTGGAGGACATGGATTATTTATAGATGCTCAAGCAATGTTCCCACATATACCTTATAATGAATTTCCGGGGCAAGCTTTAGCTATTGAATTATATATAGAAGCTGGTATCAGATCTTGTGACATAGGATCTTATATGTTAGGAAATGACCCAGATACTAAAGAACAATTGAAATCAGAATTTGAATTTACTAGACTTGCAATTCCAAGAAGAGTTTACACTCAAGCTCATTTTGATATAATGGCAGATGCATTGATAGAAATTAAAAAGAGAGCAGCTTCTGTAAATGGATATAGAATAACTTGGGAACCACCTGTTCTTAGACATTTCCAAGCAAGTCTTGAACCTATAAACAAATAAGGAGGTAGCTCATGTCTGAAATAAGAGAAAATTTTCAATCTAAAACTGGATTTATTTTAGCCTGTATTGGTTCTGCTGTTGGAATGGGTAATATCTGGCTTTTCCCTTATAAAGTAGGACAACTTGGTGGAGCAGCTTTTATTATTCCTTATATTATATTTGTTATTTTACTTGGATATTCTGGTGTTATAGAAGAGATGGCTCTAGGTAGAGTCATGGAAACTGGACCTCTGGGAGCATTTAAAAAGGCTATGGAAAAAAGAGGTAAAACTTATGGTGAAGTAATCGGAATGATTCCTGTTATTGGTTCATTAGGGATAGCAGTAGGCTACTCTGTTGTAGTAGGATGGATTTTAAAATTTACTATTCAATCTTTTACCGGAGCAGTTACTACTTCTGAAAATAGTGGAGCCTTTTTTGGTGCTATTGCTGGGAAATATGGAAGTTTAAGTTGGCATATTGCAGCAATTATAATTACAGTTTTAATCATGAATTTAGGTGTGGGACAAGGTATAGAGAAAGCTAATAAAATTATGATGCCTTTATTTTTCTTTATGTTTTTATTTTTAGCAGTTAGAGTATTGTTTTTATCAGGTGCATCTGAAGGATATAAATTTTTATTCAAAGCAGACTGGTCAAAATTAGGAAATCCTAAAACATGGATTTTTGCTCTAGGGCAAGCTTTCTTTTCTCTTTCACTAGCAGGTTCAGGAACTGTTGTTTATGGAAGCTATCTAAAAAAAGATGAAGATATTGTAAGTTCAGCTATGTATGTTTCTATATTTGATACTCTTGCCGCTATGCTTGCAGCTTTAGTTATAATACCTGCTGTTTTTGCATATGGTATAGAACCATCTGCAGGACCACCACTTATGTTCATAGTAATGCCTGAAATTTTTAAAATGATGCCACTGGGCATAGTATTCTGTTCTATATTTTTCTTAGCTGTTTTCTTTGCAGGAATTACATCGCTTATAAATTTATTTGAAACTCCTATTGAAGCGTTGCAAAATAAATTCAAAATTTCAAGATTTTTTGCTGTATCTATTGTTATAGGTTTGGGAACGATAGTAGCAATATTTTTAGAAGATGGAAATATTTTGGGACAATGGATGGATTTTATAAGTATTTACATCATTCCATTGGGAGCATTACTAGCAGCCATTATGTTTTATTGGGTATGTGGAGATGAATTTGCATATGAAGCTATTATACAAGGCTCAAAATCTCAAGATAAAAAATGGTTAATTCCTTTAGGAAAATATCTTTTCTGTGGACTTACATTACTTGTAATTGTAGCTGGAATTATTTATAATGGAATAGGATAAGATAAAAAATATTGTAATTTATAGAAAATATGTTATAATCAAAATATAAAGAGCGGTGATTCTCTACCAACAAGTGAGAAGTTAAAAGAGTAGACTGGGGTCGTTCCCAGTCTTTTTTCAAAAGGAGGCTATAACTAATATGAAATTAGTGACTATTGATGAAAATTATATTGAACAAAAAAAAGAAATTCACGAAAGAAAAATTTTAATAAATAGAGAATACATTCATTTTAAAGGAAAAAAATATAAAGTAATAGCAATTGCTAAACATACTGAAACTGCTGAAAACTTAGTTATCTATCAAGCGTTGTATGGAGATTTTGGAATTTACGCTAGACCTTATGAAATGTTTGCTTCTAAAGTTGATAAAGACAAATATCCTGATGTAGAGCAAGAATATAGATTTGAGCTAATAGAGAGTAAAAAAGGTTATTACAATAGCAAACTGTAATAACCTTAATTTTTTAATCATTCAATTTTAATACTGACACAAATGCTTCTTGTGGAATTTCAACATTTCCTATGCTCTTCATTCTCTTTTTTCCTTCTTTTTGTTTTTCAAGAAGTTTCTTCTTTCTTGTTATATCTCCACCATAACATTTCGCAATAACATTTTTTCTATATGCTTTAATTGTTTCTCTAGCAATTATTTTGGAACCTAACGCTGCTTGAATAGGGATTTCAAATTGTTGTCTTGGAATTACTTCTCTCAATTTTTCACATATAGCTCTTCCTCTGTAATAAGCATTATCATTATGTGCTATAAAAGAGAAAGCATCAACTGGTTTCCCAGAAACTAAAATATCAACTTTCACAAGATTCGATACTTTATATTCACTAAGCTCATATTCAAATGATGCGTATCCTTTTGTTCGTGATTTTAATTTATCATAAAAATCAATTACAATTTCTGCAAGAGGTAGTTCATAAGAAAGCATAGATCTTGTTTCATCCAGATAATCCATAGATATGAAAATTCCTCTTTTTTCCTGACAAAGCTCCATTATGTTTCCAACATATTCTTTAGGAACAATAATTTTCCCTCTGATATAAGGCTCTTGGATTGTTATTCTTCCACGCCCTTGATCAGGAAATTCACAAGGATTATCTATAATCATTTCCTCTCTATCATCAATTCTAACTTTATATTCAACTGATGGCGTTGTAGAGATTAAATCTAAATCATATTCTCTTCTAAGTCTTTCAACGATAATTTCCATATGAAGTAAACCTAAAAATCCACATCTGAATCCAAATCCTAGTGCTAGAGAAGTTTCAGGTACAAAAGTTAAAGAAGCATCATTTAATTGTAATTTTTCTAAAGCTTCTCTAAGTTCTTCATAATCATCTGTAAATAATGGATATATTCCAGCAAATACCATTGATTGAGCTGGTTTAAAACCTTCTAGTGGAAATAAACAAGGATTTTTTGCTAAAGTTATAGTATCTCCCACTCTTGTATCATGAATTGTTTTTACACCTGTTATAATATATCCAACTGACCCACTACCTAATTCATCAGTGGCTTTCATAGTTGGCGAAAAGATTCCCACTTCCATTACATCTAATTCTTTTTCAGTTGACCAAATTTTTATTTTATCACCTTTTTTTATACTTCCATCAAGAACTTTAATGTATGTAATAACTCCTCTATAATCATCAAAATAAGAGTCAAAAATTAAAGCTTTTAAAGGGGTATTTTCATCATAATTTGGTGCAGGAACTTTTTTTACAACAGCTTCTAGAATATCTTCTATACCTATTCCATTTTTTGCAGATGCAAGAACTGCATCATCTGCGGGTAATCCAATAATATCTTCTATTTCCTTTTTTACTTTTTCGGGATCTGCAGCCGGTAAGTCTATTTTATTTATAACAGGTAAAATTTCCAAATTATTTTCTATTGCTAAATATACATTTGCAAGAGTTTGAGCTTCAACACCTTGTGCAGCGTCAACTACAAGTAAAGCTCCTTCACAAGCAGTTAAAGATCTTGATACTTCATATATAAAATCCACATGTCCCGGAGTATCTATTAAGTTTAATTCATATTCTTGTCCATCTTTAGCTTTATAGTAAAGTGTTACTGCTTGAGCTTTTATAGTTATTCCTTTTTCTCTTTCAAGTTCCATAGAATCTAACAGTTGTTCTTTCATATCTCTTTCAGAAACCGCACCTGTATATTCTAAAAGTCTATCTGCTATTGTTGACTTTCCATGATCTATATGTGCTATAATTGAGAAATTTCTCTTATTTTTTTGTAGCATTCCATCCTCCAAAAATTTTTATTATACATTACATTATATTATTTTTTTGTTTTTTTTTCAATAACTATATCTTTCTGTTTTTGCTTTCTTCCATTATCTTTTTCAACAAATAGTTTCTTGCCTGTGAAAGGATCTTTTTCAATATAATACATAAGAGTTGAATAAGTTGATGGCGTCGGTGTAAATATTTGCACTTGCTCTGGATTAACTCTCAACTCTTTTGAAGCATATTTTTTTAAATCCATCATTTCTTTTTCTCTGCATCCGGGATGAGCGGCAATTAAGTAATAAGTCAAAAATTGTTTTTTCCCTAGCTCTTCATTTAATTTATAAAATCTGTTTTTAAATTCATTCAAACAAGATTTTCCATCTTTTCCCATTAATGAAAGTATACTATCTTCTGTATGTTCGGGAGCAATTTTCATCTGCCCTGAAATATGATCTTTTACTAATTCTTTTAAATATGCTTGTCCACATTTATTATCATCTAAAATCATATCATAACGAATTCCTGAAGCTATAAAAATTTTTTTAATCTTTGGTATCGTTTTTAGTTTTTTCAGAAGTTCTATTTGAGCATTGTGATTTATTATAAGTGCTGGACATTTTTTAGGATATAGACATCTTCTATCTGGACAAGAACCTAATTTCAACTTTTTCTTACATTCAACTCCATACATATTGGCTGTAGGTCCTCCAACATCTGCAATATTTCCATGAAATTTAGGAATATTAGAAATTTCTTTAACTTCATTTATGATTGAATCTTGGCTTCTTGACATAACTGTCCTACCTTGGTGAATTGCTATAGCACAAAAATTACATTCACCATAACATCCTCTATGAGTAGTCACTGAATATTTTATTGTATCTAGTGCTTTAACAGCTCCCATTTGTTTATAATAGGGATGGACATCTCTTGCAAATTCCATTGAATATATTTCATCCATTTCTTTTTCACTATAAGTTAATGATGGAGGATTTTGTATCATATATCTATCATCACATTTTTGTACCAACCCTTTTGCTGTTATAGGATCACAATTTAAGTAGAAGTTGTGAAAAGCTTCTGCAAATATATCTTTACTATCTAAACATTCTTGATGTGAAGGAAGCTTTAAATACTCTTCTTTATCTTCTTTCGAAATATAGCATAGTCCCCTAATATTTTTCCAATCTTCTCCATTTTTTAATGCTCTAGCTAATTGCAACATTGACATTTCTCCCATACCATATGATAAAATATCAGCTTTTGCATCAAATAAAATAGGTTTTCTCAGTTTGTTTGTCCAATAATCATAATGAGTTATTCTCCTCAGACTTGATTCTATTCCACTGATTACAATTTTTTTATCTGTTCCTTTAAAAAATCTTCTAATCATATTTGAATAGACTAGAACTGCTCTATCCGGTCTTTTATTATTTATTCCACCTGGTGTAAAATCATCTTGCTGTCTTCTCTTTTTCGTTGCTGTATAATTAGCCACCATTGAATCAACACAACCACCTGATATGGCAAAAAATAAGTTTGGCTCTCCTAAACGAGTAATATCAACAGGACTATCAATTTCCGGTTGTGCTATTATTCCAACTCTAAAACCATGTTTTACTAACCATTTTCCTACTAATGTACTACCATTGTAGGAAGTATCTAAGTAGGTATCTCCAGATATCAGTAAAACATCTAAGCTATCCCAACCTAATTTATTCATTTCTTCTCTTGTTGTTGGTAAAAATTTCATTAAATATTTCATTGCTCCTTATTATAAAATTTAATCTCTTTATTTTAACATATAAACTGAATTTATACTAAAGAATAATTTAAAAACAAGGACTATTTTAGTCCTTGCTTTTACTGATGTCTTCAATTATTTTTTTAATTTTATCTATAAGTTCTTCAATATTAGTATTAGTTTTTTCAGACATTTTAGAAAGTGTAACTGAATTTAACATAATCTTTCCAAAAACTGTATCTAATAATGAAAATTTTGGATTTATATCTTTTAATTTTTCTTTTAAAATAGGATATTCTTCTATCAAATTTTTTAAATATGTGTTTTCATTAATTTCAATTATTTTATTTTTCATTTAATATTATGTCCTTGAAAATTAGTTTCTTCTATTAACTAAATACACAAAAACATCACTTTCTTCTAAGGCTTTTGCTGAAATTCTTCTTTCTCCTTTAAAATTTAAAACATTCTTTGGCTCCAATATATATGTTTCTTGTTCATCTAAATAAACCTCAACTTTTCCAGATACTACTGTAAAGAAAATTTCTTGTTTTGGATGATCATGTGGTGGTATAGTTTGTCCTGCTTCTAATTTCATATGTACTACTAATAAATCTTCACTTTCAAAAACTCTTCCATAATCTTTTAATACATTACCTAACATAAAAAACCTCCTATTTATTTTTAATTCTTTAGTATTTTTATAAACATATTATAGACTATAAATATAAAAAAAGTGGTAACATTAGTTACCACTTTCTTATAAATTTTTATTTTTAATTTTATTAATATATTTTTATTTTATCTATAATATTTTCTATTATATATTCATCTTCAATTTTCTACTGTAATATCACTTTTTAATATAGCAGATAACATAGCAATTCCTTGTTCAGTGAAAACATAAGGTAAATATCTTCTACCTCCATGATTGTTAATATTACTTGAGGTCACAATTTGTGACTTCAAGTCCTCATACTCATTTTCTGTCAGTTGAAATCTAAAATTTTCAGGAAATCTGTTTATGTTTCTTTTTACAGCTTGGTTAAAGACTTTAGTTTCAACTTGATAAAGTTTTGCAAGATCGCTATCGATCATTACTTGTTTTCCTCTAAAAGAGTAAATAATCTTTTGGATTTCTATATTTGTATTGGTAATATCATTTTTCATAAAAGCCTCCAATGCAAAATGTAAAATTATTTATTATTGATTTTAGCATATTTTGATTATTTTTTCATTGTAAAAATCTTCTATTTTTAATTAAAAAACTAACCTCTGCTCTACCGCGGTGTGACTCAAAGCTCGGCTCTCGAAGTCCTAGCATTCTCCATTATTAGTTCATTGATAATCTAATAAACAACATTTAAAGATATAGTAGGTTTATACTTTCCTATCTAAGAAAAAAGTGGTAACATCAGTTACCACAATTAAATTTTTTTATAAACTCTTCAATTTCTTTCAATTCTTCTTCTGAAAAAATTTTAATATTGTTCTCAAATAATTTTTTAGCACTCCATCCCTTGCCAGGAATAATTTTACCTGAAAAAGAGCCATCATAAATATAATTTATTCCACAAGAGGGGCTTCTTTCTTTTAAAATAGCAAAATCCACTTCATTTTTAATCGCAAGATTCAAAGTTTTTTGTGCTCCTTCTTCAAACTCCAAAGACACATCTTTTCCCACTCTATTTAATACTTTTCCATTTATTATTTCAGCAGGTTCTCTTGGAATGCTAAGCCCTCCAAAGGCTTCGGGGCATACTTCAACAAGTTCAACATTATATTTTTTTAAAATTTCAACCAATTTAGGAGTTAAATTATTTCCACCCGAATATTTTATATTTCTTCCTAAAAGACAAGAACTTATTAATGCCTTCATCTTATATTTCCCTTATATGGATATTTTGACTTCTATCAGGTCCAACAGAAACAACAGATATAGGGCAACCTACAATTTCTTCAATTCTTTTTAAATATTTTTTACAATTTTCTGGTAAATCGTTAAAGTTTTTAATTTGAGTTATATCTTCATCCCAACCATCTAATTCTTCATAAATAGGTTTTGCTCTATATAAAGATTGAGTGTCAGCTGGAACATAATCATAAATTTTTCCATCAATTTCATAAGCAACACAAATTTTTAATTTTCCTAATCCACTTAAAACATCTATCTTTGTTATAACAATATCAGTTAATCCATTTATTTCAGTTGCATATTTTCCAACAACCAAATCAAGCCATCCACATCTTCTTGGTCTTCCAGTTACAGCCCCAAACTCATAGCCTATTTTTCTCATTTTTTCTCCAAGTTCATTGTCTAATTCAGTAACGAAAGGTCCTTCTCCAACTCTTGTTGTATAAGCTTTCATTACCCCAATTCCCTTGTCAATTTTTCTTGGAGATACTCCTGCACCAGTTGTTACTCCGGCAAGTGTAGGAGATGAAGAAGTTACATATGGATAAGTTCCATAGTTTATATCCAACATCATTGCTTGAGCTCCCTCAAATAAAACCAACTTATTTTCATTTAAAGCTTTATTAACTATTGGAATTGTATCCACTATTCTATGTTTTATTTTTTCTCTGTATTCTTTATATTCATTAAAAATAGTATCAAAATCTAAAGGTTCTATCCCATAAATTTTTGTGAAAATTTCATTTTTTTCTTTTAAGTTCATTCTTAATTTCTCTTCAAATTGTTTTAAATCAAGTAAATCCGACATTCTAATGCCATCTCTTGAAATTTTATCCGCATAGCAAGGACCTATACCTTTTTTAGTAGTTCCTATTTTAATCCTGTCTTCCACACCTTCTCTAAGTTCATCAAGTTTAATATGATAAGGCATTATTATATGTGCTCTATCACTTATGATTACATGGTCAGTTTTCCCACCTCTTTTTTCTAAACTCGCTATTTCATCTAGAAAAACTTTTGGATCTACAACTACACCAGGGCCTATGATACAAGTTCCAGCATGAAGAACACCTGATGGTAATAATTTTAAAATAAATTTTTCTCCATTTACTACGACAGTATGCCCTGCATTATTTCCACCTTGAAATCTTACAACATAATCAGCTCTATCTGCTAATACATCTATAATCTTTCCTTTTCCTTCATCTCCCCATTGTGTTCCTACAACTACATATCCAGCCATATTTGTTTCCTCCTAGCTTTTTTTCAATATTTCAATATAATTAATATTTTTTTTATGCTTATTCAAAAATAATTGTTCAAACTCAGTTTTTATATTATTCTCAGCTTTTTCAGAAGAATGTAAGTCATTAGTATTATACATTACTTCAAAATTATCTAAGCTATTTACTAATTCTAAAACATCTTGATAGTAAATATCATGATCTGTCTTAAAAAATAGTTTTCCATTTTTTTTCATAATTTTTTCTAAAACTTTAAATAATTTTTCTTGAATTATTCTATTTTTCTCATTTCCTTCCCATGGATCAGGAAAGTTAATATACATTTCATCTATCTCATTTTCACCTAAAAACTCTTCAAGTTCTTCTCCTCTTTTTCTTAAAAGAGCGACATTTGTTAAATTATTTTTTCTGCATTTATCAGCAGCTAGACATAGTCTTTTAAATCTTAACTCCAATCCAATAAAATTTTTATTTGGATTTCTTCGAGCCAACTCTTTCATAAAATTTCCACTACCAGTCCCAATTTCAACCGCAATTGGGTTTTCATTTTTAAAATATGTCTTCCAACTATTTATATTTTTTTTCATTTCTTCGGTATCATAAATAATATATTCTGGATAGTTTAGAAGCTGGTACATATATTTATTGTAGTTTGATTTTGCAGAATGAAAAAAATGTTTCCAAAGATCCTGCTTTTTATCTTCAGTATTTGTTATATTTTCATTTTTCATAATTAAATTTTCCTTTTTTACTATTTTTAAACTGAGTAGTTTATTTTCTTCAAAAAATTGCTTTATTTCTTCTATCTTTATATTTGAATTGGCTTCAATATCTTTTATAGCATGTAAAAAATCTTCTGTTGTTTCAACTTGATAACCAATTTTCCTTTTTAAAGTTTCTCTAGCAATTTCTAAAACATTTTGAGTATATTTTCCAAAAATTGGCGTTTTTTCATAAAAAAGTGGCTCAAGAATACTGTGTCCTCCGATATTTACTAGAGTTCCTCCAACAAAAGCTATATTGGATACTGAATAAAGCTTTCTTAGTATACCCATTTCATCAACTAAAATTATATCATAAGTTTTATTCTTAGAATAATTATTTTTTAACTCACTATATTTTATATATTTAAATTTTTTTATTTTTAATAAATTTTCAATTTTTTCAATTCTCTCTAAATGTCTAGGTACCAAAATTAACAAATAATCTTTCATGTTTTCAAATACATTTAAAATTATTTCATCTTCTCCGGTTCTTGTACTTCCGGCTACAAAAATTTTTCTATCACCAGAATTTAAGAATTTTTTATATTCTTCTTTTTCATTAGTAGAATATCTTTCTAAATTCAAATCAAATTTTAAATTTCCAACATTTTCAACTTTTGTACTTTCTGCTCCCAAATATATTATTCTTTCTTTATCAATGAGTGATTGCATATAAAAATAATCAATTTGAGCTAAGCTATTTTTGAACAAAAATTTAAGTTTTTTGTATCTTCCAAAACTTTTATCCGATATTCTTCCGTTTACCATAATTACTCTGGCATTTACTTTTTTAGCTTCAGTTATAATATTAGGCCATAATTCTGTTTCTATCAAGACAAGTTCCTTCAAAGCAATTAATTTCAAAATATCTTGAATTTTCTTTTTATCATCAAGTGGAAAATATATAATTTTAATCTTGCTATATTTAGAATATTTCTTTTGAGCTGTTTCATATCCTGTGTCAGTAAAAGTTGAGATTAAAATATTTTTTCTGAATATAGAATAATATTTCATAACTAAATTTTCAGAAAGATTCACTTCTCCGACTGACGAACAATGTATCCAAATATATTCTTCTTTATTTTGAGAGTCTGAACTATTTAAAATAGAAAAATTTTGTTCCAATCTTTTTTTTACAAATTCTTTTTTTTGTTTATTTAAAAATGGTATAGATATATTTATAATAATATCTCTAAATAAATTATACATAATATGCACCTTTATTATTTTTTATAACTTCTCTTCAATTTTTTTTGATATAAAATCCAAGACCTCATCAATTTTTAGACCAGTACTATCAAGTTCAACAGCATCATCCGCTTTCATAAGTGGACTTTCTTTTCGTGTGCTGTCAATATAATCTCTTTCTCTTATTGATTTTAACACTTCGTCATAGGAAATTTCAGTTCCTTTTTGAATAAGCTCTTTATATCTTCTTTTTGCTCTTTCTTCCGGGGAAGCAATCAGATAAATTTTTATTTGAGCATTTGGGAAAACAACAGTTCCTATATCTCTACCATCTAAAATAACATTTTTCCCCTGACTTATTTTTCTTTGCAAATTTACCAAATTTTCTCTTACTATCCTTATACTTGCAATTTTGGAAACATTTTCATTTACTCTTGTTTCTCGTATTTCTTTTGTAACTTCTTTGTTATTTAAGAAAAATTTATCTCCTTGCATATCAAGAGAAATATTATCTAAAACATTTTTTATAGCCATTTCACTTTCAAAATCAATGTTATTATCCAAACAATATAGAGTTATCATTCTATACATTGCACCCGTATCTATATAAGTAAAAGAATATCTATCAGCTATAATTTTAGCTATTGTACTTTTCCCACTTCCAGCTGGTCCATCTATTGCCACTATAATATTTTTCATATATGCCCCTTTCTATGCTTTCTCTAAAACTATGGCTCTCCATTCTTTGTCCATCTTAGTTTCAACTACTTTTAAGCCAACTTCTTTAGCTTTTGTAATAACTAAATCTAATTTATCTTCAATAATTCCAGAAAACATAATTTTAGAATTTTCTTTTAAAATATATTTAATCTCATCTAATAATTTTATCAATACATCAGATAAAATATTGCATAGAACTATATCAAATTTCTCATTATTCAAAACTTCTAATAAATTTCCTTTTAAAATTTTAACTTCAGTCATATCAACTTTATTTAAAATTAAATTTTCACTTGCAACTTCAATTGAAAACTCATCTATATCAGTGCCATATATTTCTTTTGCTCCCAGTAAACTTGCTGCTATCATAAGTATACCTGAACCAGTTCCTATATCTATAACTTTTTTATTTTTAAAATTTTCATTTTCCATTAGGCTTAACAATAATGAAGTCGTCGGATGTGACCCTGTCCCGAAAGCTCTTCCAGGATCAAGTTCTATCACGAATTCATCATCTTGTTTTTCATACTCTCTCCAAGTTGGTTTCACTACAAATTTATTACTTACTTTTTCAACAAATAAATATTTCTTCCAGCTATTCTGATAATCATCTTCATCATATTCATAAAAATCTAAATTATAAACAATATTTTCATCTTCATTGAATTTTTCAGCAAAAGTTTGCTTTAAAACCTCCTTTCTTTTTTCAGAATAGATATTTAATGGGAAATAAGCCGAAACAGAATTTTCGGACAATAAAAACTGCTTTTCATCCTTATAAAAATTTAATGGATCTTTATTTAAAATAGGTTCTTCAATTTTTAACCCTGTTACGCCAAAACCATAAAATATATCTGAAATTATTTTCTTATATTTCTCTATGTTGTCACTTTCATACACAAGCTTAGCTTCTAATACTTTCATCATTTTACTCCTGCTTAGTTCTTTCCCAATTTACTCTTTTAATTACTTTAGCTTTTCCAGTATTTGTATCTAAATCTATTTCTATACCATTTAAAAATTCATTTCCTTCGGCTATATCAAATTTTTGTGGTAAAGAAGTTAAAAACTTATTTATGACAGTTTCTGCTATTGTCCCAATGACACCATTTTGAGAACCGGTCATTCCAACATCTGTTATATAAGCTGTTCCTTCTTTATATATTCTCTCATCTGCTGTTTGTACATGGGTATGTGTTCCATATAATAAACTAATTTCTCCAGTCATATATTTACTTAAAGCAATTTTTTCTGAACTTGCCTCAGCATGAAAATCAACTATAATATTGGGAGTTATTTTTTTTATTTCAGAAACTAGATTCTTTAGTGCCACAAAAGGGCAATCAACAACATTCATAAATACTCTACCTTGTAAAGATATAACAGCTATTTTTACACCATTTTTTTCCTTGATGGTGTAACCCTTGCCACATACATTAACCGGATAATTAAAAGGCCTTAATAAGCTCTCTGAATTATTCATATACTCATAGATTTCTTTTTTATCCCAACTATGGTTTCCACCAGTTATAACATCTACTCCCCACGATAAAAACTCTTCAGCTATCTTCTCAGTTATCCCAAAACCACCTGCTGAATTTTCTCCATTTACTATTATGAAGTCATAATTATCTTTATATTTTTCTAAATATTCCTTTAAGGTATTTCTACCAGGTTTTCCTACTATATCTCCTACAATTAAAATTTTCATCTTTTCACCATTTCTATAAAAATTTACTCTATATTATAACACGAAATAAGCAATAAAAATTTATATTTTTTTCTATTATTTCAAATATACCATTATATTACTTTTTTTGATTTTATATTAATTAAGTAGCTATAGCTAGAGAAGATATTTATCTAATTTTAATATTTGTCTTTTAATTTTTGCTATGTTATAATTTATAAGTTAATTTTACTTATAAAAGGAGATATAAATATGAAAAGAAGTTTATCTGGTATACAACCAAGTGGAATTTTACATCTTGGAAATTATTTTGGAGCAATGAAGCAATTTGTTGATTTTCAAAATACATATGAAGGCTTTTATTTTATAGCTGATTATCACTCATTGACATCACTAACTAATCCTAAAGATTTAACTCAAAATACATATGATATTGTTTTAGATTATTTAGCAATTGGGCTTGACCCAAATAAATCAACTATATTTTTACAATCTAATGTTCCTGAACATACAGAAATGACATGGCTTCTTTCAAATATTACTCCTGTTGGACTTTTGGAGAGAGGGCATTCATATAAAGATAAAATAGCTAAAGGTTTTTTTCCTAATACAGGGCTTTTAACATATCCTATTCTTATGGCTGCAGATATACTTATATATGATACTGATTTCGTCCCTGTTGGAAAAGATCAAAAACAACATTTAGAAATGACAAGAGATATAGCAATGAAATTTAATCAACAATATGAGGTTGAGTTTTTTAAATTACCTGAACCTCTTATATTAGATGATTCTGCTATCGTTCCTGGAACTGATGGACAAAAAATGAGTAAGTCATATGGAAACACTATCAATATGTTTGCATCTAAAAAAACTTTAAAACAACAAGTTATGAGTATAGTAACTGATTCTACTCCTTTAGAAGAACCGAAAAATCCAGACAATAATATCGCTAAAATTTATGCTCTTTTTAATAATATAGATAAACAAAATGAATTAAAAGAAAAATTCTTGGCTGGAAATTTTGGATATGGTCACGCTAAAAATGAATTATTAGAATCTATTTTGAATCATTTTGCAGAAGCAAGAGAAAAAAGAGAAAAGTTAAAAGAAAATATGGATTTAGTTCATGATATTTTAAATGAAGGCTCAAAAAAAGCAAGAGCCATTGCTATAGAAAAAGTTCAAAGAGCAAAAGAAATTGTAGGTTTAGCAGGGAATATATATAGATAAAATTTTGAGCTGCTACAAATAAAAATATCAAATACACAAAAAAATGCGACAAATTTGTCGCATTTCTTTTTATTCATTTATTATTTTCTTTTTATTATGATTATATAGATAAATTGCAGTTGTCAATATAATTGCTGCTCCTATTAAACTAAATTTATCTGGAATTTCTCCAAAAACTAAATATCCTGAAATCATTCCAGTTAAAATAATTGTGTAATTATATATTGATACCTCTGATGCAGGTGTAAGTTTATATGCATAAGTAAGCCCAAATTGACCAAAGGTAGCAGATAATCCTATACCTACCAAGAATAAAAGTTCCATTGTATTTGGTTTTACAAAATTCATCATCATATATGGTAATGTTCCTAATACAGTTGTCAAAGAAAAATAAAAAATTATTATTTCCGATTCTACTTTTTTATTAAGGTATCTTATAATTGTATACGAAAAGCCTGCCGTTAATGCTCCAAATAAACCTACTAAACTTGGAATAAGGGTAAATGAGTTCCCAGGTTTCACTACAAACACAACAGCTATAAGCATAAAAATTATGCCTATGACTTGCTGTTTGTCAATTTTTTCTTTTAAAAAATAACAAGCACATATAGTTACAAAAACAGGTGATAATTTGTTTAACATATTGGCATCAGCTATGGTTAAGTACTCTATTGCATAAAAATTTGCTGCCATTCCTAAAGAACCAAAAAAAGATCTTCCAAATACAAAAGGAATATATTTTTTTTCTACTTTAAGAGATATTTTATCTTTTGCTATAAAAATAAATGACATCATACAATTTATTAAATTTCTAAAAAAAAGCTTTTCATAAATTGGTATGTTAGGTATATATTTTATGATTAAACTCATAACTGTAAAACCCATTACTGATACTAACATCCAGAGTATACCTTTTGTCTTATTATTCATTAGGCTTCTCCTTTAAAAAATTTTATTTATCTATTTGTTTTTATTTTCTCTTTTTATTTTTATGAAATTATAATTTCCCTTTACTTTCCTTTTAAAACTTCTGATATTTGTATTAGGAAATATAGCAATTCTTCTAATTTGATAAAAATCATCAGATAAACAAACTGGTCCAGAGTCTGTTGCAACTGCAAATGTATAACCTGCATTTATTGCTACTCCTTTTGCATATTCATTTAAAATTCCATAAGGATATGCAAAAGTTATAATTTCTTTTTCTATTTTTTCTTCTAAAATTTTCTTACATCCTAATACTTGAGTTTCTATTTCTTCTGGGCTTATTTCATTTATTTTTGGATGATTAAATGTATGAGCACCAAATTCTATTCCATAGTCTTGCATTTCTAATATCATTTTTTTACTCATAAGTGGGAATTTTTTTTCATTACTCATCTTTACATCCCATTCATTATAAGTTGATTCAGCCATTAAAAATATAGTAGCTTTAAAACCAAATTCTTTTAATATAGGAAAAGCTAAATCATAATTATCAACATAACCATCGTCAAAAGTCAATATTATATATTTTTTATGCTTATTAAATCTATTTCTCCAAGAGATTCTATCTAAATCTTTAAAAGTAATTACTTCATAATTATTATCTTTCAAATATTTTAAATGTTCCCTAAATTTTTTTTCATAAATATATGTTCCATGTACACCTTCATTTTCTTTTGAATTTATGACCCTATGATACATTATCACTGGAATTTCCCATTTTCTTTTTTCAACCCAAAGGGAAAAATATTTTTTTTCTATATTATCAACTATATTTTTCAAATTTATTTCAGAAAATACTTTTTCTTTTAAAAAATTTTTTTCATTATTCTTTAAATTAAGGGCTTTTTCTAAATCTAATATAAATTTTTCTGTTTCAATTTTCGGATATTTTGAGGATGCTATATCTCCAAAATTTGAGGATAAACCTAATTTTAATTTATCTGAATCGATATAACCGATGTATTCACTTTCTCCTATTGCTATTGTAGGAATTTTATTTAGTATACTTTCTATTGCTACTCTTCCTGCACCAATAACCACATCTGATTCTAATATTTTCTCTTGAATATTAGAAATATATCCTAAGAAATTTACTCCTTTTATTCTAAATGTTTCAAATCTTTCAGGAAGATTTTTTCCACCTATAATTCTGATTTCATACTTTTCTAATAAATTTTCTTTCAAAAATATTTTTAATAAATCATAGGCAACATCACCCTTTGGTCCAGATAATCTTCCAATTATAGAAATAATTTTTTTTTCATTATTTTTTATATTTCTTTCTTTTTCAATAAAATTTATTGGATTTCTAAGAACAGATATTTTATTTTCTTTATATCCTAAATCTTTTACTATATGCTCTTTAATGTTTTCACAAACAGCTATTGTATGTTCTCCAAAGCCTTTTATAATTTTTCTACTAAGATGTACAGGTTGTTTCCCATGAGTAGTTGTAATAAGAGGAATTTTTGCTAGTTTACATGCTACCTGGCAACTCCAAGATGAAGCTCTTGAATGAGCATGTACAATCTGTATGTCATTTTCTTTTATAAATTTATATAAAAATTTAATATGTTTTATTCTATTCACAAAATTTCTTTTATTAAATTCAAGTTTCGTATATTCAGCTTTTGTTTTTGTAGAAAAAGTATCAGAAACAATAAAAACTCTATTTCCTCTATTTATTAATTCATCTGCAATAGTTGTTGCGTAAACTTCTGCACCTGTCACTTCTAACTGGGATAATGCCATTAATATATTCATTTACCTTCTACTTCCCTTCTTTTAATTTACAAAAATCTATAGTTATTTACATCTATCGCTTCATGCTCAATAGCTCTATCAATCTCAGCAACCATCTTATCTATATCATCAGGAAGATTTCCTTTTAAATTAAGATAGTTAGAAGCATGATTTGCTCTAAAAATTACTTCTTTTGTGAATTTTGTTTTATCCATATTTTCAAGTATCATTTTCATTTCTTTTAAAACTTCTACTCCTTCAAGATAGTCATACTTTCCTTTTTGCATAAGCTTATAAAGTTCTGTACCCTCATAAAGTCTTAAATTTAAAATACTTGCGTACTTCGGAGAAATATCTTGAATTATTTTTGCTGTATTTATAGCATGGTTTTTATTATCTTGGAATTTACCCATAAGTCCAGCAATAAGTGTTATAGATAGATCAATTCCTGTACTCATAATCTTTTTAGATAATTCAACTATTTTTTCTGCTTTTACACCTTTTTTATAAATTTAAGAGCATCATCATCTCCACTTTCTACTCCTAAATAAACAAGTGTTAATCCTTTCTCATATAAAAGTTTTAACTCATCTACACTTTTTTGATGTATTGCTATCGCTGTTCCATAGACAGAAACTCTTTTACATTCTGGGAAAACTATTTTTATATAGTCTAATATTTCGGCTAAAATCTTAGTTGGAACTACAAGTGCATCTCCATCTGCCAAGAAAATTTTATCAACAGGTCTATTTTTATAGATCGTTCTGAATGCATCTATCTCTTTTTTTATTTCTTCAACAGGTTTAATTACAAATTTTTTATCTTTGTACATACTACAAAAACTACATCTGTTGTGTGAGCAACCTAGTGTGATTTGAATTATTAAGCTGTATGCCTCACTAGGTGGTCTGTATAATGGAAAATCGTATAAATCGTACATAGTCTAACTCCTTAGTAAATTTTTATAGAAATAATTCTTTTAATTTTTTTGCAACACCATCATTATCATTAGTTTGAATAATTTCATATTGTGGTAATTTTTCTTTAAGTCTTGAGCTTCCATTTCCCATAATAAAACCTTGACCTACAGAACTTAACATTTCATAGTCATTTAAGCCATCTCCAAACGCTATTGTTTCTTCTAAAGAAATATTCAAATATTTGGCTATTTTTTTTATTGCAGTTCCTTTATGAGCATCTTTTTTTAATAATTCCAGACAATAAGGTGAAGATAATGTCACAGTTAAATCCTCAGAAAATTCATTTCTCAATCTTTTTTCTAAATCCTCTATATCATTTTCTTCTCCTAGATAGAAAAATTTTGTAATATCGCTATCTCTAAATTTATTCAAATCTGTTATTTGATATCGATAACCAGATTCAGCATGGAATTCATCTAAGCCATCTATCTTATATTCAATATACCAATTATTATCTTTGTAGATATTTCTATGATACTTCTTTATATCTTTTTCAAAATCTAACAATCTATTAACTAAACTAGAAGAAATTTTTTCTTCAAATATTTTTTCTTCATTTGCATTATGAGCAACTGTTCCATTAGATGTTATTAAAAATGAGTTAAGCCCTAATTGATCTCTAAAAATTTTAGCATCCAAATAGGGTCTTCCAGTTGCTATAACAAAAGTTATCCCCTTTTTATTTATTTCGTTTATAATTTCTTTTGTATAATTTGATATATTGTGATTTGATGTAAGTAAAGTTCCATCCATATCACAAATTATTAATTTGTATTGCATGTCCACTCCTGATTAAGTTTATTTTGATTTTAATTATACCACAGAATTTTTTAAATTTCTAAAATTCTTCATATACTTTATATTATTTCTCTTTTTTATTTCTAAAACCTGTGCTATAATAACTTAATAAAATAACATATGTTATTTATAGGAGGTAAAACATGTTAAAAATTGGAAATACTGAAATAGAAGTTCCTATTTTCCAAGGTGGTATGGCAATAGGAGTTTCAATGGCTAATCTTGCTGCTGCTGTTAGTAATGAAGGTGGAGTAGGTGTTATTGCTGGTACTGGACTTTCAAAGTTAGAATTGAAAAAACAAATTGCTGAAGCTAAGGCAAAATTAAAAGATACTAAAAAAGTTCTCGGTGTAAATATAATGTTTGCAGCAAGTAATTTTATGAAACTTGTTGATGGTGCAATTGAAAGTGGTGTAGATTTTATAATATTTGGTGCCGGCTTTTCAAGAGATATTTTTGAATATGTAAAAGGGACTAAGACTCAAGCTATACCTATCGTTTCCTCTCTAAAACTTGCAAAAATAGCTGAGAAATTAGGAGCACCTGCCGTTATTGTTGAGGGTGGAAATGCTGGAGGACATTTAGGAACTGAGCTTGATTCTTGGGATATAGTTCCAGAAATTGCCGAAAATTTATCTATTCCTGTTATAGGAGCTGGTGGGGTTATTAATCCTGAAGATGCAGAAAAAATGTTATCTTTAGGTGCTGTTGGAGTTCAAATGGGAAGTAGATTTGTTGCTTCAGTAGAATGTGAAGTAAGTCAAGTATTTAAAAATATGTATACAAAAATTAAAGAAGGCGATGTAATTAAAATTATGAGCTCTGCTGGCTTACCTGCAAATACTATAATAAGTCCTTATGCTAAAAAAGTTATAGATGAAGTAACAGAGTTTCCTAAAAATTGTTTTGCATGTTTAAAAAAATGTACAAAAAAATTCTGTGTAAATGAAAGACTTGTTATGGCACATAACGGTAATTTGGAAGAAGGAATTTTCTTTGCGGGAAGAGATGCATGGAAAATCAATGAGATTTTATCTGTAAAAGATATTATGGATAATTTTAAAAAAATTTTTTAAAAATAAAAGAAAGCTGACTTCGTCAGCCAACTGAAAAGGGAAAAGAAATAAATTATTCTTTTCCCTTTTTAGTTTTATGCAGATATATTAAATAAATAGATATACTCAAAGTAGAAAGTTCACTAAAAAATGCTGATAACCATATTCCGTTTTCTCCTAAAAAAATTGGTAAAAAAGATAAAAATAGACTATTGAATAAAATTCCTCTTGGAAAAGTTATAAATGCCGAATAAGAAACTCTTTTTATTGCTGTAAAATAAGAAGATATAAAAATATTTATACCTAAAAATAAATAATAAAAACTATATATTGAAATAACAGCCTTAACTTTTTTAATACTTCTTATATCTTTAAAAAATATTTCACCAATTTCAAGAGAAAAATAATTTATAAAAAAATAGCAAATTATTCCTAAAAAGCCAAGAAAATATAAAGAATGTTTAAAAATATTGCTTAAATTTTTATAATCTTTCTTTCCTAATAAATAACTCATAACAGGTTGAAGTCCCTGACTATATCCTATCATGCTCATTACAATAAAAGAACTTAGATAAGATATTACTCCAAAGATTGAAACTCCAAATACACCAATTTTAGACAAAATAACTAAATTATAAATTAAAATTAAAAGTCCTGTTGAAATTTCTGTTATAAATTCAGAAAATCCATATTTAAAAATAGAAAAACTTTTCTTTAAATACTCTTTTTTTAATTTTATAAATTTTATTGTTCTAGCTTTAAATTTTATATAAAAAAATAATAGTGAACAAGTTGTCATTTGTGATATTCCGGTTGCTATAGCAGCACCTTTTACTCCGAAGCGAAATTTAACGATTAAGATATAATCAAGAACAATATTGGTCAACCCTCCAATAATCACACATATCAATGGATATATAGGTTTTCCATCCACTTTTATATAAATTTCAAAAGCGTAACCAGACATATAAAACAGTGAAAATAAAATTATATAAGACAAATAATTTTTTACATAAGGAAATACCTCATCACTTTCCACAGCTCCTAATATCTTTATTACAAAATTAATATTCAGGAAAATAATCAAACTTATACATAAAGATATAAAAATATTTATACAAGTTGCAAGAGTTAATATTTGATTTCCTTCATCAATTTTATTCTCTCCATATTTAATCGATATTAAAGTTGAGCTTCCAACTCCTATCATTATGGAAATGGAAAATATTAAATTAATTAGTGGAAAACTTAAATTTACTCCAGCAAGTCCAAGTTCTCCTACATATCTACTTATAAATATTCCATCTACCATGGTGTATAAAGTAAAAATCCACATAGACACTACATTGGGTAAGGCATATTTTAAAATTGTTTTTGAAATAGAATTCTCTAACATAATCATTCCTTAGTTTTATTTGATGATTTTAATTATAACATAAAAACAGCCAACTGTCGTCGGCTGCTCCTTTTGAAAAATTTTCCTATTTCTTTACTTTTTCTATTTTCCATATATTATTAACATATTCAGAAGTTGCTCTATCTGCTGAAAAAATTCCTGCTTTAGAGATGTTAACTAAACTCATTTCCCCCCATTTTTCTTTATCTTGATATATATCAGCAACCTCTTTTTGTTTATCTATATAGCTTTTGAAATCTGCTAGACACATATATGGATCATGATTTATTAAATAATCAACTATGTTATTAAAGTTTACACCATTTACTTCAATTGTTCTCATAAAATCTAAAGTAGATTTTATTTCAGGGATAGTATTGTAATATTCATAAGGTCTGTAACCTTTTGCAAACAATCCATTTACTTCTGGAGTTGTCAATCCAAATATAAATATATTTTCATTTCCAACTGCTCCATGAATTTCAACATTTGCTCCGTCCATAGTTCCTAATGTTAATGCTCCATTTAACATAAATTTCATATTTCCAGTACCTGAAGCTTCTTTACCAGCCTGAGAAATTTGTTCACTAATATTTGCTGCTGGAATAATTATTTCAGCCAAAGTTACTCTATAATCTTCCAAAAATACTACTTTTATATAATTTCTTACCAGTGGATCTGCCTCAATCATATCTGATAAAGAGCAAATTAGTTTAATTATATTCTTTGCCATAGCATAACCTGATGAAGCTTTAGCTCCAAACACAAATGTTCTAGGGTGTGGTCTTAGAGCATTAAATTTAATTTCTTTATATAAGTATATTATATGTAAAGCATTTAACAATTGTCTTTTATACTCATGTAATCTTTTTACTTGTATATCAAATATAGAATTATTATCAACATTAATTCCAGTTGTATTTTTTATATATTTTGCAAGTTGCATTTTTTTAATATCTTTTATCTTATTTAATTCAGCTATAACTGTTTTATCATCTCTATATTTCAGTAATTTTTCAATAGCAGATAAATCTTTTAAAAAATCTACACCTAGTAAGTCTGTTAAATAGGAAGTAAGTTCTGGGTTAGCCTGACCTATCCATCTTCTATGAGCTATTCCATTTGTAACATTGCTAAATCTTCCAGGATAAATATTATTAAATGTTTTAAATGTATCTTCAACTAAGATATCAGAATGTAGCTTGGATACTCCATTTACATTATAGCTAGATACTATACATAAATTTGCCATTCTTATCATTCCATGATGAATAACTGCCATAGTTTCTATGTCTGCTCCGGCACCTTTTTCATAGCAATATTGACAAAATCTATTGTTAATTTCTTTTATTATAGAGTATATTCTTGGTAAAATTGGTTCAAATAATGTTACTGACCATTTTTCTAGAGCTTCTGCCATAATTGTATGGTTTGTATAAGCAAATGTTTTAGTTGTAATTTCCCAAGCCTTATCCCAAGAATAAGAATATTCATCCATTAATATTCTCATAAGCTCGGGAATACACATTGCAGGATGAGTATCATTTATATGTATTACCACTTTATCTGCAAAATTATCTAAAGTATTATAAGTTTTAAAATGATTTTTTGTAATTTGTTGCAAAGAAGCACTTGTAAAGAAATATTGTTGCTTTATTCTCAATGCTTTTCCATTATCATTATCATCTGCTGGATATAAAAGTTTTGAAATTGAAGTTGCAATAGCATCAGCTTCCATAGATTTTGCATATTCTCCTCTTTCAAATAATTTCATATTAAAATTTGTATTTGCTTTTGCTTTCCAAAGTCTTAACACATTTACAGAGTCTGTTTTATATCCAGAAATCATTAAATCATAAGGTTCAGCGATAATTGAAGTATAGCCTTGATAATTGACTTTTAATCCATTACTTGTCCATTCTTCAACTGTTTTACCATAGAATTTAATCTCAATATCTTCATCATTTCTATGTACCAATCCATAAGCTCCATACTCTAACCAGTTATCTGGATATTCATGCTGCCAGCCATCTTGTATAACTTGTTTGAAAATTCCAAATTCATATAGAATTGAAAATCCTGTTACCGGATAATCTTGACTTGTCCAACCATCCATATAACAAGAAGCTAGCCTTCCTAATCCTCCATTTCCAAGTCCTGGATCAGGTTCCATATTATAAATTTTTTCAAGTTCTATATTATAATTTTTTAAAAGTTCTTTCACTTCCTCTTCCAAACCTAAATTAAATAAATTATTTCTTAAAGTTCTTCCAACTAAAAATTCCATAGACATATAATATGCCTGTTTTTGAGCTGATTCTTTAAGTTTTTTATTGTATTCATATCTCATTGATGAGAGTGTATCTCTTGTCACCACCATCAATGTCTGATAAAGCTGTCTTTCGTTAGCTTCTTCTATTGAATTTCCAAACTTTGTTTCAAGATATTTCTTTACATCTTCTGTAAATTTACTCATATTAAATTATTTCTCCTTTTTAATCTATAGTACAATTATAAAATTGATAAGGTCACAGGTCTATCTGTATGCTTCTCTGAATTGAAACAGTCAGCTGATAAAGTCAGTTTTTTCTATTTCTTTATACATTTCTAAATATTTTTGAGCTGATTTTTTCCATCTAGAATTGTAGCCCATAGCATTTTTTATTAATTTATTCCATGAAGCCTTATCATAATATAGAACATCTAAACATCTTTTAATAGCGTAAAGCATATCATAGGCATTAAAGCTTTCAAATGTAAATCCTGTACCTTCTTTTGTTTCAAGATTATATGGCTGAACAGTATCTTTTAATCCTCCTACTCTATTGACAATAGGAATAGCTCCATATCTCATTGCTATTAATTGAGAAAGTCCACATGGCTCTGATTTAGATGGCATTAAATATATATCACAGGCGGCATATATTTTTGAAGAAAGAATAGCATCAAACATAATTAAAGCTCTTACTTTATCCTTTCTTCTTTTTTCAAGCTCTTTTAAAAGAATTTCATAGTGACTATCCCCCGTTCCTAAAACAACGAGTTGAGTTCCCATGTCCAAAATTTGCTCGGCAACTTCCAAAACCAAGTTAATACCTTTTTGATCAGTAAGTCTTGTAACCATACCTATCATAGGAATTTCAGGATTAACTTCAAATTCTAACTCTCTTTGTAACTCTAGTTTATTCTTTACTTTTTCTTTATAAGTGGTTTTAGAATAATTAAAATAGATATTTTTATCTTTATTAGGATTAAAAGCTTGATAGTCTATTCCATTTACTATGCCCAATAATTTATTTTTTTCAATTTTTAAAATTCTATCCATTCCAAATGAAAAATATGGATACATTAATTCCTGTGCATAAGTTTCGCTGACCGTATTTATTCTATCTGCAAGTTGAATTCCACCCTTTAATAAATTTACATCGCTATCATATATAAGTGCATTATGATATTTTTTCTCAATGTCAAATAGAGTATCCAAAAGTTCACGATTAAATCTTCCTTGAAACTCTATATTATGTATAGACAAAACTGAACTCATTCTAGAAAAATATTCATAACTTTTATCTTTCAATATAGCAAGATACACAATAGATAAGGCAGTATGCCAATCATTTGCATTAATAATATCAGGTCTAAAATTTATATGTGGTAAGATCTCTATTGCTGCTTTTGAGAAAAAAGCAAATCTTTCTGCATCATCAAATTCTCCATATATTTTTTCCCTGAAAAAATACTGCTCATTATCTATAAAATAGTATCTTACTCCATTTAATTTGGTTTCAAAAATCCCACAATATAAATTTCTCCAGCCTAAATTTATAAATACATATTTTAAAAATTTAAGATTATACTTTTCTTTATCAATTTTTGAATAAAGTGGAAGAATAACTCTTGTATCTATTCTCTCATTATTTAAAGCTTTTGGCAATGAACCAATGACATCTCCTAGACCTCCTGTTTTTATAAAAGGAGCTGCTTCAGCTGCTATAAATAATATTTTCAAGTTTATCACCTCATAAAATATTTATATTCTTTTATTTTTAGAAATAGTAAATTGACAATTTCTATCCCCTTTTAGTTCTTTATTTTCGCTTATAAAAGCACCTTTATCAGCTATAACATAATCTAATTTCGATCCTGCCTTCACTATCGTTCCTGACATTAAGATTGAATTTTTTACTTCTGCACCTTCTTCTATAATCACATCTCTTGAAATAAGACTATTTTCTACCTTACCATAAATACGACAACCATCTGCAAACATAGAATTTTTTATTTGTGCATTTTCCCCATATAATGTTGGAGCACTGTCTTTAACTCTTGTCAAAATTTCTGTGTCAGATAAGAATAATTCTCTACTTACATCTTCTTTTAATAAGTCCATATTAAATTCATAATAATTTTCTAGATTAGTAATAACAGCTGAATATCCTTTTATTTCATATGCATATACATTAAGTCTATTGAAATTTTTAGAAATGTAATCTTTTACTATATCTTCCCAACCATGAGAAGTCCCTTTTAAAATTACATCTTTTAAAATATCTTTGTGTAATATTGTAATTTTTACTAGGGTATTACATTCATAATCAGCTCCATATTGATGATATAAAGATGAATAAGCTCTATTTTTTTCATCTATAATCATTTCTATTTCTCCGGCTAAAGGTTTTCTTTTAACATATGCCACTGTAAAATCTGCATTTTTACTTTCATGGAATTCTAACATATCTTTAAAATCTACATTACAAATTATGTTGGAATCAGCTAAAATACAATAATCTTGTAACATAGAATTCACATAAGGTTCTGCATTGTTTAATGATTCAAATTTTGTTCTGGCAACAGCATTTGTAATAGCAAGTGGAGGTAATATTTTTAAGCCACTATTTTTTCTGTTCAAATCCCAATCTTTTCCCCAACCAACATGGTCCATTAATGAATTATAATTACTTGTAGCTAATATACCAATATTGGGAACATTAGCTTTTACCAAATGAGATAATATAAAATCCACTACTCTATATCTACATGCAATTGGTAGAGAAGCTAAAGTTCTATCCTTTACAAAGCCACCAATGTCATAATTTTTAAAACTATCTGAAAATAATATACAAAATGCATTCATTTTTTACCTCCTATAAAGCCTTTTGAAGAATTTCTTTTTCTTTTACTAAACCTTTATGCCCTACAACTGTAATCATATCTTTTCCAGATTCAATTTCTTTGTGACCTATCACAGCTCCATCTTCAATAATTGCCTCTTCACCAATTATAGAATTATATACTCTCACATTCTTGCCTATTCTTACATTTTTCATAAGAACAGAATTATATATTTCTGAACTTTCATCTACATAAACACCTGATGAAATAATAGTTTCTTGAATTTTTCCTTTTATTATGCTTCCTTCAGTAACCATAGAATTAGAAATTTTTGCATTTTCTCCAATATATTGTGGCATAGATTCATAATGCCTACAATAAATTCTCCAAAGCGGATCGTATATATTTAGTCCATCTACATTATGAAGTAAGTCCATGTTAGCTTGCCATAAACTTTCAATTGTTCCTACATCTTTCCAATATCCTTTAAATGGATAAGCATACATTTTCTTTCCTTCACGCAACATCATAGGAATAATATCTTTACCAAAATCATAACTTGTTCCTTCCATTTCTTCGCACTTAATAAGATATTTTTTTAATTCTGACCACTTGAATATATAAATTCCCATAGAAGCTTTTGTAGAAATAGGATTTTTAGGTTTTTCTACAAACTCTCTTATTGAAAGATCTGGGTTAGTATTTAAAATTCCAAATCTGGAAGCTTCTTCTAAGGGAACATCAATATGAGCAATGGTTAAATCTGCATCATTTTTTTTATGAAATTTTAACATTTCATTGTAATTCATTTTATAAATATGATCTCCAGATAAAATTAAAACATATTCAGGAGAATACTGCTCTATATAGTTTAAGTTTTGATAGATCGCATTAGAAGTTCCTTTATACCAATCTCCACTCTCTCCACCAGTATAAGGAGGCAAGATAGAAAGTCCTCCATCCATTCTATCAAGATCCCATGGTGAACCATTTCCCATATAAGAGTTTAATTCTAATGGCATAAATTGTGTTAGAACTCCAACTGTTGATATACCAGAATTTACACAATTAGAAAGTGGAAAATCTATAATTCTATATTTTCCACCAAAAGGTACTGCCGGTTTTGCCATATTTTTAGTTAATACTTGAAGACGAGTTCCTTGACCGCCAGCTAATAACATTGCTACTATCTCTTTTTTTAATCTCATAGTGCTCTCCTTCCAAAATATTTATTAACTTTTATTTGAATATATCTAATACTTTATTTTCTTCATTATTAAATTATTTCTCAACTAGATATATAGTTGAAAATGCTGGAATATTTACTTCAATGTGATATTCAAAATTGTTCCACTTTTCCTCTATTGATTCAATATTCCTATTTATTACACCTTTGCCTCCGAATCTTTTAGCATCTGTATTTAATAAAACTTTATATCTTTTCCTATTATCTACTCCTATTTTATACTTTTTTAATTCTTGTGATGAAAAATTGCTTATCAATATTAATTCTTTTCCATTTTTATTGAATCTGGTAAAAACAAACACATTATTTTTATCATCATTCACTGTATTCCATTTGAAGCCTTGCCAATTTGTATCGTTTTCCCATAATTCACTAGATTCTTTATATACTTTATTTAATTCTTTTATAAATTTATGATGGTTATTATGGTTGGGATAATTTAGTAATATCCAATCTAGACCTTTTTCTTCGTTCCATTCAATAACTTGTGCTATGTCTGTTCCCATAAATGTAAGTTTTTTACCGGGATGAGCATACATATATGCCAAAAATGCCCTCAAACTAGGAAATTTATTATTGAAATCCACTGCTCCCCTATCTAAAATAGATTTTTTACCATGGACAACTTCATCATGAGATAAAGGTAAAATATAATTCTCAGAAAAGGCATAAGTCAATGAAAAAGTCATATTGTTATGTATTCCTTTTCTAAAAAAAGGATCTTGTGAATGATATTTTAAACTGTCATTCATCCATCCCATATTCCATTTAAAGTTAAAGCCTAAACCTCCACTTTCAATAGGATAAGTTACCTTAGGCCAAGCCGTAGATTCTTCAGCTATCATAAATGCACCTTTAAAAGTTCCATTTATGTGTTTATTTAAAAGTTGTAAAAATTTTATTGCTTCTAAGTTTTCATTTTTACCGTATTTATTAGCTTCCCATTCTCCATCTTTTCTATTGTAATTCAAATAGAGCATAGAGGATACTGCATCTACCCTTAAAGCATCTATATGATATTTTTCAAACCAATAAGAAGCATTTGAGATTAAAAAAGATATAACTTCTTTTCTTCCATAGTCAAAAATTCTTGTCCCCCACTCTTTATGCTCCATTTTTTTTATTGAAGAATACTCATATACATAGCCTCCATCAAATTCACATAATCCTGCTTCATCCTTTGGAAAATGTCCAGGTACCCAATCCAAAATAACACCTATATCATTTCTATGACATTCATTGACAAAATACATAAAATCTTCCGGTAATCCATACCTAGAAGTAGGAGCAAAATATCCAGTTACTTGATAGCCCCATGATTTATCAAAAGGATATTCTGATATAGGTAAAATTTCTATGTGTGTATAATTCATATTTTTTACATATTTAACTAATTCTTCTGCTAATTCTCTATAAGTGTAAAAACTCCCATCTTCTTTTCTTTTCCATGATCCCAAATGCACTTCATATATATTCATTGGTTTGTTATAAGGAACTTCTCTATTTTTTAACCATTTTTTGTCGGTCCAGTCATAAGGCGGAATATTATAAATTTTAGATGAAGTATTGGGCCTTGTTTCAAAATGTTTAGCATATGGATCAGACTTATAAATAGTTTTTCCATCTGGAGTGATAAAAACAAACTTATAGCTATCAAATTTATTTACTCCACTTATTTCACATTCATAAATTCCAGCTTGTGTTATTTTTTTTGCTTCATATTTATATGGTTCCCATTTACAAAATTCTCCTGTTACAAATACTTTTTTTGCATTTGGTGCCCAAACTCTAAATATACATTTATTCCCTTTTAAAAAAGAACCTAAATACTCATATGCTTTGTAATTGGTTCCTTCATGAAAAAGATATTCTGCCCATTCATTTTTATTGACTCCTTGCATTTTGAAAACCACCTCACTGATTATGGTTATTTTTCTTTGTATAAAATTATCTAAGTCTACCATTTTTCTTTTAAAATATCAATTCTTTTATAGCCTTATAATAGCACATTTTAGAGTGAAAATTTTACTCTTTTTTCAAAATATTTTAAATTTATTTTCTTTTTCTTACAAATTTCTTACAAATATTATATAATAACTCAAATTTAATATTATAGAGGTAAAAAATGAAAAATGTAATATACAATCCACTTATAAATAAAAGACCAAGTGGTGCAAGTAAGAATAATGAAAAAATTTATTTCAGATTTATATAGATGAAAAAATATCAATAAAAAATTTATCTTTGGTTATTTTTAATGATAAAAATGAAAATATAAGAAATAAATTTGCTATGAATTATCTAAATAAAAATGAAAATTATTTGTTGTATTCAATTCAATTAGATGAATTGGAAACTGGTTTATATTTTTATTATTTTGAATTTTTTGAAAATGAAAGTTTAAAGTATATTTCAAATTTTAATTTTAATGCCGAAATTAGTGATGAAATATCAACTTGGCAATTAACTGTATATAATAAAGATTTTCAAACTCCTGAATGGATAAAAGGTGGGATTATTTATCAAATATTTCCAGACAGATTTGAAAAAAGTGAAAACTTTATTCCTACAAAAGCGAAGAATAGCGAAGAAAGAATTATCCATTCTAATTGGACTGATATTCCTAACTCTGCTTTAGACACAAAAAATTATTCTGCAAAAGATTTCTTTATGGGAAACTTAAATGGAATTCTTGATAAAAAAAATTATATAAAAAGCTTGAATGTAAATATGATATATTTGAATCCTATCTTTGAAAGTTCTGAAAATCATAGATACTCAACGGCGAATTATTTTAAAGTGGATCCTTTTTTAGGAACCAATGAAATTTTTAAAAATCTTTGTACTGAATTTAAAAATATAGGTATAAATTTTATTTTAGATGGCGTTTTTAGTCATACAGGCTCTGATAGCATTTATTTTAATAAATACTATCGCTATGATGAGCTTGGGGCTTATAATTCCAAGGAATCTAAATATTATCCATGGTTTAAATTTATAGAATATCCTGAAAAATATGAATCTTGGTGGGGATTTGAAAATTTACCTACATTAAAAAAAGAAAACGCTGATTACATAGATTTTATTTGTAAAAAAGAAGAAGGAGTTTTAAACTATTGGCAAAATTTAGGAATAATGGGATGGCGAATTGATGTTTTGGATGAATTTCCAGATGTATTTATAGATGAACTTAGAAAATCAATAAAAGAAAAGAATAAAGAAGCTTTTATTTTAGGTGAAGTCTGGGAAGATGCTTCAAATAAATTTTCTTATGGTAATAGAAGAAGATATTTGCTTGGAGAACAGGCTGATTCTATTATGAATTATCCTTGGCGAACAGCTATCATTGAATTGGTAAAATATAAAAATGTGGAACTTTTCGCTTCAAGAATTCAGAGTATTATCAATAATTATCCTCAACCTGCTCTTGACACTATGATGAACCTATTATCAAGCCATGATGTTGAAAGAATTATAACAGTTTTAGGAACTGATATTGAGAAAGTTAGTTATGAAGATAGAAAATATTTTAAGCTCGCTAAAGATGAATATGAAAAAGGTAAGGCTTTACAAAAAATGGCAGCATTTTTACAGTTTACTTTGCCTGGAATTCCTTCTATTTATTATGGAGAAGAAATAGGAATGGAAGGCTTTAGAGATCCTTTCAATAGACAATGTTTCTGTTTAGAAAGTGGTGATAGAGATTTATTAGAATATTATATTCAACTTACAGAATTTAGGAAAAAATATGAGAATAGCTTTAAAACAGGTTTTAAATTTGAAAAAATAAGCAAAACTCTTATTTCATATCATAGAAATGATATACTTTGTATTATAAACTTAGATGATAAACCTGTTATTTATGAAGAAATAAATAAAGGAGAATTACTATTTTCAAATAGTAAAGTTTTCTTTACTGATTATGGTTTAGTTATTGGTGCTAATTCTTATCTAGCACTAAATACCAAGAAAGGATTATTATGAGAAAAGCAGGCATTTTACTTCCTATATTTTCTTTGCCATCTAAATATGGCATAGGCTCTTTAGGTGAAGAGGCATATAAATTTATAGATTTTTTGGCTAGAACAGGACAAAGTGTGTGGCAAATATTGCCTCTCACTTCTACCAGTCCAGAAGATTTTTTCTCACCCTATAAAACTAATGGAGCATTTTCTGGGAATTTTGATTTTATTGATATAGATTTTTTAATAAGAGATAATTTCCTGAGCCAAAATTTTGTAAATTCTATTGATTTAAAAGAATTTGAAACCGATCCAAGATATATCCATTATGAAAAAGTTAGAAAATTGAAAGAAATATTTTTTAAGGAAGCTTTTAAAAATTTTAAGGAAAAAGAATTTTTTAAAGATCCTAATTTTATTACTTTTGAAAAGAATAACTCCTTTTGGCTTCAAGAATTTTGTTCATATATGGCTTTAAAAGAAATCAATTCTTTTAAACATTATTCAACATGGATATACTCTAAAGAAAACCTTATAAGTGATTATGAAAATATTTTTAATTACCATAAATTTTTACAATTTTTATTCTATAAACAATGGTTTGAATTAAAAAAATATGCAAATACCAAAAAAATAGAAATTTTTGGAGATATCCCCATGTATATATCGGATGATAGTTCAGATTTCTATTTTCATAAAGAATTATTTTTAACTAATGAAAAAGGAGAAATATCCTCTGTTGCAGGTGTACCTCCAGATGAATTTTCCGCAACTGGACAATGTTGGGGAAATCCTTTATATAATTGGGATTATTTGAAAAGTACTAATTTTTCTTGGTGGATTGAAAGAATAAAAAAATCTTTAGAATTATATGATATTTTGAGAATTGATCATTTCAGAGCATTTGAAAGTTTTTACAGTATAGATATAAAAACAAGAAATGCTACAAATGGAAAGTGGATAAAAACACCGGGAAAAGAATTTTTTGAAACTTTAAAAAAAGAAATTCCCAATGCTAATATTGTAGCCGAAGATTTAGGAATCATAACAGAAGAAGTTCAAGCTCTATTGAATTATACAGGCTATCCCGGAATGAAAATTATACAGTTTGGATTCAATTCAGATGCCAATAATTTGAATTTACCTCATAGATTCCATAAAAATACTGTAGCTTATACTGGAACTCATGATAATGCAACTCTTGCTGAATGGCTTTTAACTACTTCTAAAAATTCTCTTGAGTATGCAAAACAATATTTGAGATTGGAAACTTATGATAAATATAGTGAAGCTTTTATTCGCTCTGTTATGGCTTCTTGTTCTGAACTAGCAATAGTTCCTATACAAGATTGGCTTGACTATGGTTCATGGGCAAGGATAAATACTCCATCAACAGTAGAAATAAATTGGAAATTTAGACTTTTAAAAGATGAACTTAATGAAAATTTAGAAAATTATATCTCATATATAACTGGTCTTTATGGGAGATATATTAATAGATAAAATATTGAAAAGTAATTTGTTTAACTAAGGTGATAGTTTCACCTTTTTTATTTTAAATATTAAATTCATTTAAAAAAACACTATTTTTTTAATCTTTTGTTATTTTAGTATAAAAAATGTTATAATATATAAAATTTTTGTATTAATATGGGGTGTTATTATGCAGTCAAATTTTGAATTTCTAAAAAAAGATTGGGAAATATTAGCAAACATTGGTACTGTTGCAGAATATAATCTTTATGTAGATCCTAATACTACTATTATTAAAACAAGACAACTTGCTGAAGCCTTAGCTAAGCTTATGATGAAGGTTGAAAATTTAAGTGATAAAAAAACTATGCAACAACATGAAAGAGTAAAAATTCTTAAAGATAATGATTTAATAACTGATGATATTGATAAAATTTTTACTGCTCTTAGGACAAAAGGGAATAAAGCGGCTCATGGATTTTATGGTGATGAAGAAACTGCAAATAATTTACTTTCTATGACAGTAAAACTATGTGCTTGGTTTCAAGAAGTTTATGGCTCTGATCATAATTTCTCTTCAGATGATATTAATTATGAGCAACCACAAAAAATTAATTATGTTGAAGAATATGAGAAATTAGTTGCTAAATCCAATGAAAAGGATACAGAAACTGAAATTGAAAAATTTACACCTGATTCAAATCAGATTTCTATTGAAGAGAGAAGAAAAATTATTAAAGCCAAAAAAGAAATTTTCTTAACTGAAGCAGAAACAAGATTAGTAATAGATGCTCAACTTAGAGAAGCTGGTTGGGAAGTTGATACTCAAATTTTAAATTATAAAAAGAATAAGACTTTACCGGAAAAAAATAAAAATTTAGCAATCGCTGAATGGCCTTGTAAAAAAGATAATGGACAAAAAGGCTATGCTGATTATGCCTTATTTTGTGGGAATACATTGGTTGCACTTATTGAAGCAAAACGAAAAAATGTTGATGTTTTTTATGCTTTAAAAAGAGATTGTATAATGTATTCAAAAGGCATTATAATCGATGAAAATTCGATGAACGAAAGTGTTAAATTAGCTGAAACTACTCCTTATATAAATAATATCAAAGTTCCTTTTTTATATTCATCTAATGCAAGAAAATATAATAAAGAGTATAAAGAAAAATCTGGGCTTTGGTTTTTAGATGCCAGAAAAAATAATGAAGCTAAAGTTATAGCAAATTTTCACTCACCTAGTGATTTAATTTCTTTATTGAAAAAAGATATAGAAGAAGCAAATGAAAAACTAAAAAGTGAAGCTTTTTCTTATTTAGAAGAAAATTTGGGCTTAAGATATTATCAAATAGAAGCAATCAAGGCAGTTGAAGCTGCTTTGATTAATGATAAAGATAAAGTTCTTCTAACTATGGCAACAGGAACAGGAAAGACTATGACTGCTCTTGCCCTAGCTTATAGACTTTTAAAAACTAAAAGATATAATAGAATTTTATTTGTAGTAGATAGAGCAGAGCTGGGCAGGCAAACAAAAGATAGCTTTGAAAATAACAAAATAGAACAGCAGTACCCCATTTCAAAAATATATGAATTAGAGGGCTTAGATGTTAAAATCCCTAGCGAGAACACAAAAATTCATATTGCAACTGTACAAGGGCTTATGAAAAGAATTTTCTCTCCTAATAGTGAAGAGGAAAATCTAAGTATTGGAATGTATGATTGTATAATTATAGATGAAGCTCATAGAGGATATATTTTAGATAAGGAAATAAACGAAGAAGAAAGTCTATTTATAAATGAAGAAGACTTTCAAAGTAAGTATAGAAAAGTTATAGATTATTTTGACGCAGATAAAATTGCACTAACTGCAACTCCTGCAACTCACACTATTGAAATTTTTGGTCAAGCTGTATATCAATATTCATATAGGCAAGGGGTAATAGATGGTTATCTTATTGACCATGAAACACCGTATAAAATAGTGACTAAACTTTCTGAAGATGGTATACATTATGAACTTGGTGATGAAATAAAATTTTATGATCAAGAAAAAGATGAATTAAAAGTTCTTAAGATAGAAGATGATGAGCTTAACTTTGAGATAGATGCTTTTAATAAGAAAGTTATTACAGAGAATTTTAATCGTGCTGTCTGCTCAGCTTTAGTAAACAGAATAAATCCATATGGTCCTGAGAAAACTCTTATTTTTGCTGCTACTGATGAGCATGCTGATATGATAGTAAGAATACTTTTTGAAGAATATAAAAAGGCTGAGTACAATGTTAACT
Source organism: Fusobacterium gastrosuis (assembly GCF_900095285.1). GTDB lineage: Bacteria > Fusobacteriota > Fusobacteriia > Fusobacteriales > Fusobacteriaceae > Fusobacterium > Fusobacterium gastrosuis. Next base: position 1,559,474 of record NZ_LT607734.1, read on the forward strand.
ATGATATGATACAAAAAATTACGGGTTCTGTGAAAGATGTAGCATCTCTAATAAAAAAATATAAAAATGAATTGTATCCTACAATAGCAGTTACTGTTGACCTATTGACAACTGGAGTTGATGTAAGAGAAATTACAAGCCTTGTATTTTTAAGAAAAGTAAAAAGTAGAATACTTTTTGAGCAAATGAAGGGAAGAGCTACTAGAACTTGTGATAGAATAGGAAAAGAATTTTTTAGAATCTATGATGCAGTGGAAGTTTATAAAGATTTGAAGGATCACTCAGATATGAAACCTGTGGTAGCTAATGCTTCTCTTACGATGTCTGAGCTATTTAAAAATATAAATGCAAGTGATGAGCCTTTTATACATAAGTTATTGTTAGACAAAGTTTTAGCAAAATTACAAAGAAAGAAAAATAAAATTAGAAAATTAGGAAATGATAATTTTCAACTTTTATCAAGTCAATTTACTTCAAAGAATTTTTCAGATATAGATGAATACTTAAAGTATTTAAAGGATCTTCCTGAAGAAAAAATCTATAAAACACTTGAAGAAAACAAAGAATTTTTAGGATACTTAGACTTTATAAAAAATGAAGATAAGACAAAAATTATATCTGAGCATAATGATGAGGTAAAAGAGATATTTCAAGATTTTTCTGGCAAAAAACCTGAGGATTATTTGGAAAACTTTAACCAGTTTGTAAGAGAAAATCAAGATAAAATAAAAGCTCTTACACTTTTAAAAACTTCTCCAAAGAATTTTACTAAAAAAGACTTAAAAGAAATTAAATTTTATTTAGATAGTGAAGGCTTTTCTGAAATGAATCTTAACTCAGCCTATAAAAATATGAAAAATGAAGATATATATGTAAATATTCTAACTTTTGTTAAAAATATTTTATCTGGTTCTCCTATTGTAGATAAAAAAGAAAAAGTTGAAGATGTTATGAAGAGAATAAAAAAATTAAATAATTGGAATCCTGTTCAAAAGAAAATACTGGAAAGTATTGAAGAGATTTTACTACAAGATGATTATTTAACAAAAGAAGATTTTAATAAAGGTATTTTAAAAGAAAAATATGGAAGTTTTGATAAAATAAATTTAAAGCTAAATGAAAAACTTGAAGAAATTTTAGCTATTATCAATGAGGAAATTTTATTAAACTAATATAAAGAAATTAAATAAGAAGAGGTAAAGATGAATAATAATGATATAGTCCAAAAGTTATGGAATTTATGTAATGTTCTAAGAGATGATGGAATAACTTATCAACAATATGTTACAGAGCTTACATACATTTTATTTTTAAAGATGTCAGCTGAAAAAGAAACTGAAGAAAATATTCCAGAGAAATATAGATGGAAGGAACTTATTAAGCTAGAAGGAATAGAGTTAAAAAATGTTTATCAACAAGCCCTTTTAGATTTTTCTAAAATAAGTGGAAATTTAGGCATTATTTATAAAGATGCTAGAACTAACATAAAAGAGCCCGCAAACTTAAATAAACTTTTTTCTGAAATTGATAAAATTGATTGGTACTCTACGGACAAAGATGATTTAGGTGATCTATATGAAGGAATCTTGGAAAAAAATGCTGCTGAAAAAAAATCAGGAGCCGGGCAATATTTTACTCCAAGAGTTTTAATAGATGTTATTGTTAGAGTGACAGAACCTAAGATAAATGAAAAGATATATGATCCAGCAGCAGGAACTTTAGGATTTTTAATTTCAGCTAATAGATACTTAAATGAAAAATATGAAAAAGAATATTATAAGGAAGAAAATTATAACTTCAAAAAAAATGAAGCTTTCTCAGCATTTGAATTGGTGGAAGAAACTCAAAGATTGGGTATGATGAATGCTTGGCTACATAATGTTGATGGAAAATTTTTAATTGGGGATACACTTTCTGAAAATGGAAAAAAATTAAATAACTTTGATTTGATTCTTTCTAATCCACCATTTGGTACAAAAAAAGGTGGAGAAAGTGCCACAAGAGATGATTTAATGTTTGATACTTCAAACAAACAACTAAACTTTTTACAAGTTATTTATAAATCATTAAAACAAACTGGAGAAGCAAGAGCAGGAGTAGTCCTTCCTGACAATGTACTTTTTGAAGATGGAAAAGGAAGAGAAATAAGAAAAGACCTTTTAAATAAATGTAATGTGCATACTATTCTAAGATTGCCTACTGGAATATTTTATGCTCAAGGGGTAAAAACTAATGTACTTTTCTTTACAAAGGGGAAAACTGATCTTAACAATACAAAAGAAATTTGGTTCTACGATTTAAGAACTAATATGCCTAGCTTTGGAAAGACTAATCCTTTAACAAAAAAGCATTTTGAAGAATTTGAAAAAACTTTTAACAATAATATTGAAAAAGAAAAAATTAAAAGATGGACCAAAATTTCTCTTGAAGAAATTGAAAAGAAAAATTTCTCTCTTGATTTGGGACTTATAAAAGATGAATCTTTAATAGATGTTAATAATTTACCTGAGCCAATTGAAACTGCATCTAGTTCAATTGAGAAACTAGAAGAAGCTGTTGATTTATTAAAAGAGATTATTACAGAGCTTTCTAATTGTGAAAAATAATTTTTTATATTGAAAATATAGATTTTATTTAGGAGGTATCTATGTCTGAATTAGAAATTTATCATCAAAAAACTTTTGAAGAAATAAAACATTTTACAGAAGATGGTATTGAATTTTGGTATGCTAGAGAATTACAAGAAATCTTAGAGTATAAAGAGTGGAGAAACTTTTTAAAAGTTATAAGTAAAGCAAAAAACTCTGTTGAGGCAACTCAAATAGCCATAAATGAGCATTTTGTTGACGTCAACAAAACGTTAAAAATGCCAAATAATGCTGAGAAGATAATTGATGACATGATCCTTTCTAGATATGCTTGCTATTTAATAGTTCAAAATGGAGATCCTAGAAAAAAAATGATAGCCTTAGGGCAACAATATTTTGCCATTCAAACAAGAAAGCAAGAATTAATCGAAAAAGATTTTGAAGAACTTTCTGAAGATGAGAAAAGATTATTTTTGAGAGCAAATATAAAAGGTTTTAATAAGAAACTTTTTAAAGTTGCTCATGATTGTGGTGTAGAGAATTATGCACAATTTAACAATGCTGGTTATAGAGGACTTTATAATGGAGAAACTGCTCAAGATATCAAATTAAGAAAAGGCTTAAAGGAAAAAGATGAAATATTAGATTATATGGGTTCAACAGAACTTGCAGCAAACTTTTTTAGAATAACTCAAACTGATGAAAGACTAAAAAAAGGTGATATCGTAGGGCAAGAGAGTGCCAATGCTACTCATTATAAGATAGGAAAAAAAGTAAGAGAAACTATGTTTGAAATTAGTAGTATTCTTCCAGAAGAGCTTCCTACACCAGAGAAATCTGTAAAAGAGCTTGAAAAACTTAAAAATAAAATAGAAAATAAAGTTTTAAAAATAAAAAATGAGGATAAAAATGAAAAGTGAAAAAAAATAAAGATAGAAGATTTTGTTCTTCCAATAGAAGAACAGCCTTATAAAATTCCTGATAATTGGGTTTGGACTAGATTGGGAAATGTTAGTACTGTTATTACCGGAAATACTCCCTCTAAAAAAGAAAATAAATTTTGGGAAAATGGAGATATTTTTTTCGTGAAACCTAATGATTTAAACGAAAAAATTTTATTTCATTCTGAAGAATATGTAGATAATAGAGCAAAAAAAAGTATTAGAATGATTCCAAAATATTCAACACTTTTATGTTGTATAGGAAGTATTGGAAAAAATTCTTTTTCTATGACTGAATGTTGTACAAATCAGCAGATAAATTCTATCATATCAAAAGAAAAATTTTTAAATAATAAGTATACTTATTATTTTGTCAATTCTAGTTTTTTCCAAAATCATATGTTAGAAAGTACTTCTGCAACAACTGTTGCAATTTTAAATAAAACAAATACAGAAAACTTATTTTTTCTTTTGCCACCACTAGAAGAGCAAAAAAGAATAGTTGAAAAACTCGATTATTTTTCTGAAAAAATAAATAGATTAAAAGCTCTTATTGAGGAAGTAAAAGCTGATATTGAAAATAGAAAAATTTCTATTTTAGACAAAGCATTTAAAGGAGAGCTTACAGCAAAGTGGCGAGAAAAAAATTCTTGCTCTGATATTTTAGAGCTTTTAGAAAATATTAATAAAGAAAAAATTGCTAAGTGGGAAGATGAATGTGCAGAAGCTGAGAAAAATGGAAATAAAAAACCAAAGAAGCCTACTTTAAAAAGTGTTGATGAAATGATAATTTCAGAAGATGAGTTCCCTTATGAGATTCCTGATACTTGGAGATGGGTTAGATTGGGAGATATTTTTATAAATATAAAATATGGTTATACTGATTCTGCAAAAGAAGTAGGTATTTATAAATTTTTAAGAATAACAGATATACAAAATAATAAAGTAGATTGGGAAAATGTCCCGTATTGTAATATATCTGAAGAAGAGTTTAAAAACTATAAACTAAATAATAGAGATGTTTTAATTGCTCGTACAGGTGGAACAATTGGAAAAACATTTCTAATAAATAATTTAGAAAATACTATTCAATCAGTATATGCTTCTTACTTAATAAAAATGACCCCTATCAAAAATATAAATGAATTTTATTTTAAAAAATATTTTGAAACTGATTTTTACTGGAAATTACTTGAAAAAAATGCAAAAGGAACTGGTCAACCTAATATAAATGTACCTGCCCTGTCAAATTTATATTTCCCTCTTCCACCTCTAGAAGAGCAAAAAGAAATTGTTAGAATTTTAGATGAAGTCTTAGAAAGGGAAAATAAAATTTCAGAAATTTTAAAAATGGAAGAACAAATTAATTTGCTTGAAAAGTCTATTTTAAATAAGGCTTTCAGAGGAGAGCTTGGGACGGGGAATATAAATGATGTGCTAGCTTTGGAGATGTTGAGAGAAAGTTTGTTAGAAAATAGGAGTGATTTAATATGAATTTTTTTGAAAAACTTTTAGAAAAAAAAGTTAAAGAAGAAGATACTTTAGATTATTATACTCAATGGTGTTATGATAAAGAGCTGTATATAGATATTTTAAATGGAGTTAGAGATTATTATCTTAATTATACAGACCATTCTCAAATACATTCAGAAACTATTTTAAACAATATTTTAAGATTATTTGGAAAAGAATCCTTTGAGTTTCTTTCTTCTTTTGACATTTGGTTACTTTTAGAAGCTTCATATTTACATGACTGTGGTATGTGTATTACTAGGGAAGAAGCTATGAATGTACTAAAGGAAGAAAGCTTTATTGAATATCTTATAAAAGTTTCTTTAAATAGTAACGACTACATGCATAAATATGTATCACCTTTTAATATTGATAAATTTCAAAAAAAAATTTTTTATAAAGAAACTGAATATGATATAAATAATGACTATGGAATAAGATTTTTAATATCCGCTTATAAAAGGAGAGAACATTCAAAAGATTTTGTAAAAAATATAAATTTTAATAATAAAATTCTTCCTAACAGAATATATCTGATTCTTTCATTAATTGCTGCACATCATACACAAAGTTTTTTTAATGTTCTAAATCTTCCTAAAAAAGAAAATGGAATTGGTGCAGACGTGGGGCATCCAATTTTCATTACTATGCTTTTAAGAATGGGGGATTTATTAGATATAGATAATAATAGATTTTCTCCTATGCTCATAAATTCATTAAAAAGCATTATGCCTCTTGACTCTCTTAATCACATGGCTAAACACAAAGCTATCTCACACTTCTGGATTGATAAAGAAAAAATTGAAATAACTGCAACAATCGATTCTGATGATGAAAGTTATAATATTGCAGAAATTACAGGAGAATGGTTTTCGTTAATTGAAAATGAATACAAAAATCAATTATATCATTGGAAAAATATTGTTCCTGAAAATTTTAACTTCCAATTACCTACACTTGGTGACCTAAATATAAATCTCACTAATTATGACTATATAGATTCTAAAAATAAGCCTAAATTTTCAGTTGATATAAATAATATTCTAAAACTACTAACTGGGACTTCTATATACGATAAAAAAGAAAAAGCATTAAGGGAACTTATACAAAATGCTGTTGATGCAACATATTTAAGAGTATTTGAAGAAAAAAGTGAAAACACTAATTTTGAAAATGAACTTTCCTATTTAGATGTTAAAGAAATCTTTAAAGACTTTGAGATTACCATTAGAATTAACAAAATTGAAAAACCTGATTCTGAATATAACTACTGGAATATTTCAATTGAAGATAAAGGGATTGGAATTGATAAAGAACATTTAAAATATATTTTAGAAGCTGGGAGTTCTTATAAAGATTATAAGAAAAAAATAATAATAGAAAAAATGCCCTATTGGTTAAGACCTTCTGGTAATTTTGGGATAGGTTTTCAAAGTATTTTTATGCTAACAGATAAAGTTAATATTAAAAGTAAATTTTTATATAATCATAAATGTATTGATGTTAAGTTATTAAGTCCTTCCCTAAATTACAATAATGCAGGAAATATATTTTTTAAAAAAACTACTTTTGATTATAAGCAAAAAATAGGAACAACCCTATCTTTTGTATATAAAACCTCTAAAGTAGCTAGTAGTTATAGCTCACAGGAAGGCGGTTTTACTTATCGTCTTGTAGAGAGATTTGATCCTTTAATCTTTTCTGAATTTGATGCTGAAATTTTTAGAATTATGGATTATATTGAAGAAATAAATAAAACCTCATTAGTTAACATAAATCTAATAAAAGACAATGTCCCTATTACTATGGATAAATCTAAAATAGAAGATAAACATATTTTTTCACCTAAAGAGAAATTTCAGGTTTTTTTTGAATTTGATCCAAATTTTTCTAATTCATGCCATTATAACCATAGATATAACTGTTTTTTATTTAAAAATCAATGGTTAGATGAGAAAAATACTTATAAATATTTAAAATATTATATAAATATAAATGGATTCAATGCAAATGAAGTTTTAGAAATAAATAGAGATAAAATAAAAAAAGAATTTTTAATTAAAGAAAGTAATACAATTTTTAAGAGTATTTGCCTAAATTTAAAAAAATACATAGTAAAGTTCTCTACTTTAGATGATAGTACAAAATTAAATATAGCACTTTTTATTTCACATTATGAGGATATAGCATTGCCTATTTTAAAAAAAGAAAATCAATCTTCAAATGAATTAGGAGAGCATCTTGCAATGTTCAAAAACTTTTTATGTGAATACAAGTTTCCTAATAACTTTGTTATAAAAGAAGTTTTAAAAATGGATGAAATTATAATTGAATATTCATATATTAAAAATAACCATTCATATAAATGGAAATTAAATAATAAGGATATTGCTAATGAAATTTTAAAAATGATATTAGCCGAAATAATAAACCATAACAACTATATTATTGAATATTCTTTAAAAAAAGAAGATAATGGAAAAATAAACTTAAAAAATCTGAAGAATCTTATTTAAATGTAGAATATAAATTTGAAAATCTATTTTATAAAAGCTTTTTTCATGAAAGAGGAAGATTTTATATATATGGAAATCCAAAATATAAAAATTTATTTTTAAAGAAAAACAAAGATTTGACTTCTAGTGAACAATGGATTTCCTATAAAACTATATATCCAAATATTTTAGATCTACTTCCTGAATTAAAATATATTATTAATAAAAATATTATTCTTTTCCCATTTTTTATTATTAATGAAAAAAAAGTTTTGTGGAATAACACTATGAGAAATAAATATATTGATTTTTGTTTTAAAAATAGATTAGATGAAAGTATCGATAAGCATTTATTCACTAAATGTGTAGATGAATTTATAACAGATTTAAAAATAGAACTAAATAATTTAAATGTGGAAATAAATGATAGTTATAATTTTATATAGAAACAAACTAGGAGGTAGTATGAACTATACTTTACTGATACTTGAAAATTTTTTTTATTTATCCGAAAAAACTAAAATTTTTTTATATCGAGATAATAAAAATAATGATTGTAAAAAAATTGAAAAAATTATTTTTTTTATATTTATTTTATTAATACTTTTTTTAAAAACAAAAAATATATATAATATTTTTCTTTTATTTACTTTTTTTGTTTTATATTGGGATATTTATAAAAATTTTAAATTTATGTTAACTTCAATTAGAGGATTCTTAAAATACAGTTTCTATTTCACATTTACTCTATCATCTTTTTTAATTTTAATAGGTGACATAGTTAATTCCTATTTTTTTATTTTATTTATACCAGTTTTTGTTATTATTTGGTGTTTTATAAGTTGCTGTACTGAAAAAAATATAGGAAAGATAGTGAATGAAAGTCTTTCTATAATAAGCGGTATAATCCTCGGTGTATCTCATAATATTCTAGAAATAAGTGCACTTTTTAATAAAAAGATTACTAATGATTTAATTTTAATATTTTTAAAATCTTTCATTATTGGTAGTTCATCATTCTTTCTTATATTATTTGGAATGGGAACTTTACTTTGTATACTTAAAGAATATTGGCTAGAAAAACATTTTTTTATTTAAGTCCAAAGATTTGTTAAAAGGAAGAGTAAACACTCTTCCTTTTTTATATCTTTTCCAACAAAAAATCAACAATATTAATATGTTTTATCCCATTTTTTGAAAAATCAAATTGATCATAAGAAATTATATACTTAGGAAAATTATCTCCTATTTTTTCTAATGGTGTAAATTCTCTTTTTAAAGTTTCTTCAGACGCTAAAAGATAAGCTACCTGTATATAAATTTTTTCATTAGAATTTTTCTCGCAAATAAAATCAATTTCTAATTCATTGATTTTTCCAATTTTTACTTTATATCCTCTTCTTAGTAATTCAAGGTGTATAATATTTTCAAATACTTGATTTATATCTCTCTCGTTACTTTCTAAAATTGCTTCACGGATTCCATGGTCAGCAATATAATATTTTTCATTAATAGTTAAAATTTTTTTTCCAAGTAAATCATATCTTTCTACTCTGTAAATAAGCATAGCCTCTTCGCAGAATTTTATATAATTTAAAATCGTATCTATTGCAACTTTTCTATTCTCGCTTTTAAAAAATTTTACTAAAGAGTTTGCTGAAAATGTATTTCCAATGTTTGCTAATATATATTTAATAATTCTTTCTAGTAAATCTATATCTCTAATTTTATTCCTTTGAGTTATATCTTTTAGAATTATTGATGAATAAATATCTGCTAAATACTGCATACTAGCAGGATAATTAAATTTTAAATTATATAAAAATGGCATTCCTCCAAACTTTATATATTGTTTAAAAGCTTCATCTTTTGTAATTTTATTATTTTCTTGCTGTTCTTCAAGTGCAACATAAAACTCTGAAAATGAAAAAGGAAATATTTTAAATTCGACATACCTTCCAGCTAGATATGTTGCAAGCTCTCCTGATAACAATTTTGCATTGGAACCTGTTATGAAAATATCAAAATTATATTCCTCTTGAATTCTTAAAGAATTTATAACTTTCTCCCAATTTTCAACTTCTTGGATTTCATCTAAAAAAAGATAATTTTTTTCTCCTTTTTTAGCTTCACTTAATATAAAGTTGTTTAAACTTTCCGCTGTACATAATCTTTTATTTTTTATATCCTCAAAATTTAAACTAATAATTTGTTCTGAATTAATTCCCATTTTTTTTATTTCTTCAACCAATAATTTCAATAAAATAGATTTACCACTTCTTCGTATTCCAGTTAGAACTTTTATTAAATCTGTATTTATAAAAGGTTTTATTTGTTCAATATATGTTTTTCTTTCTATCACATTATCACCTCTTTTAAATTATAATCGACAAATTTATATTTTTCAACTTTTTTATCGATTATAATCGATAAAAAAATAAAATTGTCATTTTTATCGACTATAATTTTAGCTAATAAAAAATATTCTGATATTATATTTATAAAAAAACTGTTCAATATATTAAATTAATGCATACTATTTTGTTTATATTTCGTATTTTTTAAAAATTAATAGCTTTATTCACTTTTATATAGTAGAATTGACTTGCAAAGGTTTGTAAACAAATTTAGTTTAAATTAAAATGAATGTTGTTTACTGAGAATTTAGTTTATTTAGGAGGAAATAGTAAAAATGAAAAGAATTACAAAATTATTAGTTTTAAGTATGCTATTCATTTTAGCATTGGTAGGTTGTGGTGAAAAGAAAGAAGAAGCTGCACAAGCTGAAAGTAAAGCTTCTAACGAACTTGTAATTTATTCACCAAATACTGATACAGAAGTTAATGCAATTATTCCTGCATTTGAAAAAGCTACAGGAATAAAAGTTATACTTCAATCTATGGGAACTGGAGATGTTTTAGCAAGAATTAATGCAGAAAAAGAAAACCCTCAAGCAGATTTAAACTGGGGAGCTATAAATGTAGCATTCTATAATTCAAATCCTGATTTATGGGAACAATATGTTTCACCAAATGAAAAAAATTTACCAGATGCTTATAAAAGCTATAATGGATTTTTTACTTACACAAAATTATCAGGAAGTGCAGCACTTCTTTTAAATCTTGATGTATTTAAAGAATTGGGACTAAACCCAGATGACTTTGATGGATATGAAGATTTATTAATACCTGAATTAAAAGGTAAAATTGCTATGGGTGATCCAACTGCAAGTAGTTCTGCTTTAGCTGAATTAACAAATATGTTATTAGTTATGGGAGAAAAACCTTATGATGAAAAAGCTTGGGAATTTGTTGAAAAATTTATAGGTCAATTAAATGGTACTATACTTTCTTCTTCTTCACAAATCTATAAAGCAACTGCTGATGGAGAATATGCTGTTGGAGTTACTTATGAAGATCCAGCTATCGGGTTATTAGAAGATGGAGCTAAAAATGTGAAAGTTGTTTATCCTAAAGAAGGAGCAGTTTGGTTACCAGGTGGAATTGCTATAATTAAAAATGCACCTAATATGGAAAATGCTAAGAAATTTGTTGATTTCATAATTTCTGAAGAAGGGCAACAATTACTTGCACCTACAACTATAAGACCTGTTATAACTACAATTAAAAATACAAGCCCTAACATGAAACCATTTGAAGAAATCAATATGGCATTTGAAGATGTTGAATTTACTGCAAAAAATAAATCTGAATGGCAAAAAAGATGGACAGATATCTTAACTAAATAAATTTCAGCAAATTCAGTGATTATGATGAACTGAAACAATAGAAATGTTATGCTGTGATTATCTTCAAAATTTGAGTTGAAAAATAAAATAGCAAAAATTTTAAGTGGCATAAGAGTTGTCTATGCCACTTATTTTATAAAAAGTTAAATTTTAAAAATTATATATAAAGAAAAGCTAGGAGAATTTAATGAGTGTTAATATTAGAATTAAAAACGCACAAAAAAGATATGGTGATAATATAATTATCCCTAATTTAACGGTTGATATTAAAGAAGGAGAATTTTTTACACTACTTGGACCTTCAGGTTGTGGAAAAACAACTCTTTTAAGAATGATAGCAGGATTTAACTCTATTGAAGAAGGAGATTTTTATTTTAATGATAAGAGAATAAATGACTTAGATCCCTCTAAACGAAATATAGGAATGGTTTTCCAAAACTATGCTATATTCCCACATCTAACAGTTGAGCAAAATGTTGAATTTGGTTTAAAAAATAGAAAAGTTTCTAAAGAAGAGATGAAAGTTGAAACTGATAAATTCTTAAAATTAATGCAAATTGATGGCTATAGAGAAAGAATGCCTGAACGACTTTCAGGTGGACAGCAACAAAGAGTTGCTCTTGCAAGAGCCCTTGTTATTAAACCTGATGTTTTATTAATGGATGAACCACTAAGTAACCTTGATGCTAAGCTAAGAGTGGAAATGAGAACTGCAATAAAAGAGATCCAAAACACAGTTGGTATAACAACTGTCTATGTAACTCACGATCAAGAAGAAGCTATGGCTGTAAGTGATAGAATAGCAGTTATGAAAGATGGAGTAATTCAACACTTAGGTACACCTAAAGATATATACCAAAGACCTGCAAATGTATTTGTTGCAACTTTTATTGGAAGAACAAATATACTTAAAGCTAATTTAAAAGATTCTATTTTAAAAATTACTGATGACTATCAAGTTGAGATGAAAAATATCAAAGATAAATCAACTCAAGGAGTTGTTACTTTATCAATAAGACCTGAAGAACTTGTGATTGATGATAAGAATGAAGGAATGGAAGCTTATGTTGATGACAGTATTTTCTTAGGATTAAATACTCACTACTTAGTACATTTGAAAAATGGTGATAAGCTAGAAATTATTCAAGAATCTAAAATAGATAATATCATTCCTAAAGGAAGTAAAATATATTTAAAAGTTAAAGAAGATAAAATTAATATTTTTACAGAAGATGGAGCGAAAAATATTCTTGAAGGTGTAAATAATCATAATGTAGGAGATGGCTATGGAAAATAAAAAAAGAGATATTTGGTTAGTAGTTTCTCTTGTAATTTTAGCTCTTTATTCTGTCTTTATGATATATCCCTTAAGTATTCTTTTTAAGAATGCCGTTATAACTCAAGAGGGAACTTTCACACTTGAATATTTTGTAAGATTTTTAAGTAGATACTACTACTTTTCAACTATTTTTAATTCGTTTAAAATTAGTTTATGTGTGACTATTTTAACTTTATTAATTGGTATCCCACTGGCATATTTCTATAATATGTATAGAATTAAAGGGAAAACTTTATTACAAATTATAATAATTCTGTGTAGTATGTCTGCACCTTTTATAGGAGCATATTCATGGATATTATTATTAGGAAGAAATGGGCTTGTAACTAATTTCTTAAAAACTTTTTTAGGAATTAAAGTTCCAAGTATCTATGGGTTTGGTGGAATTTTACTTGTTTTATCTCTACAACTTTATCCTCTTGTATTCCTGTATGTTTCTGGAGCTTTAAGAAATATTGATAATTCATTACTAGAAGCAAGTGAAAATATGGGTTGTTCAGGTGCAAAACAATTCTTTAAAATTATAATACCACTTTGTATTCCTACAATATTAGCTGCAGGACTTATGGTATTCATGATTTCATTTGCAGATTTTGGAACTCCTCTTTTCATTGGTGAAGGTTATAGAACTTTCCCAGTTGAAATTTATAGTCAATTTATGAATGAAACAGGAACTGATAAAAACTTTGCTGCAGCAATAAGTATCATAGCAATTACTATTACAACTATAATTTTCTTAATTCAAAAATATATAAATAGTAAATTTAAGTTTACTATGAATGCTCTTCATCCTATTGAAGCAAAAGAAATAAAGGGTATTAAATCTATATTTGCTCATATATTCTGTTATGGTATAGTATTTACAGCATATGCACCTCAACTTTATGTATTCTATACATCTTTCCAAAATACATCAGGAAAACTATTTGTTGATGGTTATTCTCTAAATAGCTATGTTGAAGCATTTAGTAAAGTAGGAAGAGCAATAAAAAATACCTTCTTTATTGGCGGATCAGCATTGACATTAATAGTTTTAATTTCAGTTTTGATAGCATATCTTGCCGTTAGAAGAAATTCTAAACTTAATAAATTTATAGATACATTATCTATGGTTCCTCAAGTTATTCCAGGTTCAGTTATAGGTATAGCCTTGATTATAGGATTTAATAAACCAAACTTCACTCTTGTTGGAACATTTATTATAATGGTAATAGCTCTTGTTATAAGAAGAAATGCTTATACTGTTAGATCTTCTGTGGCAATTTTACAACAAATTCCAATGTCTATTGAGGAAGCAGCTATAAGTTTAGGTACTTCAAAATTAAAAACTTTCTTTAAAATTACAGTACCTATGATGTTAAATGGAGTCATATCTGGGGCATTACTGAGTTGGATTACAATTATAACAGAATTATCCTCTGGAGTTATTCTGTACAACTATAAAACTATTACACTTACTATTCAAATCTACACTTATGTTTCAAGAGGAAGCTATGGTGTAGCAGCAGCTATGGCAGCTATTTTAAGTACAGTGACTATACTTTCATTAGTTATATTTATGAAAGTTTCTAAGAATAAAAACTTTATGATGTAAATATAGAGGTATTTATTCTGAATTAAATAAATTTATATAGTTCCAGATACTGTCTGGAACTATTTTTTTATATTTCATTTTTAATAGTAATAAAGAAAAAATTTATTTCAATAAAAAAGAGTTATAAAAAACTTTATAACTCCCCTTAAATTCAAGGATATTGCAAGTTTTCACCCTGCCACTCCCTGTCAAAATATTTTTTTACTTTGAAAAAAGCATTGGTAAATAAAAATTTTATGGCGGTGAGAGAGGGATTTGAACCCTCGGTACCTAAAGTCGGTACTCTGACTTAGCAGGTCAGTGCATTAGGCCACTCTGCCATCTCACCATAATATTTCTATGGCGGAAGGTTAGAGACTCGAACTCTAAAGTCTTACGACGCCGGTTTTCAAGACCGGTTCCTTACCAATTAGGATAACCTTCCACGACTCATAGATAATATCATACTTCTATACTTTTTGTCAACTTTTTTTTATAAAGCTGCTTTCGCTGCGTCTACTAATTTTGTAAATTCTGCTGCATTATTTAAAGCTATATCAGCTAAAACTTTTCTATCTAATTCAATTCCAGCTTTCTTTAATCCATTCATTAATACAGAATAAGTAACTCCGTTTAATCTAGCTGCTGAATTTATTCTTGTGATCCATAATTGTCTCATTCTTCTTTTATTAACTTTTCTATCTCTTGTAGAATAAGCCATTGCTTTTCTTGTAGCTTGTTTTGCTTGTTTAAATGCGTCACCTGATGCACCTCTAAAACCTTTAGCAGCTTTTAATACACTTTTATGTCTTTTTCTTCTTATAATTCCAGTTTTAACTCTCATTTTTCCCTCCTAGTCTAATTGTAAGATTTAATTATCTTCCTTCTCCATATGGTAATAATGCTTTCATATGATTTTTTAAAGTTTCACTAACAACTGCATCTTTCTTTAAATTGTTTTTTCTTTTTCTGTCTTTTTTAGTTAAGATATGACTTTTTCCAGAATGTTTTATAACAAATTTTCCAGTTCCAGTAACTTTAATTCTTTTTTTAGCTCCCTTATGAGATTTCATTTTTGGCATAATCTTTTCCTCCTTATTATTTAAGTGAATTAAAATTCATTATTTCAATTTTTTTGGTGATAAAATTAAGTGTTTTTGTTTATCTGCATATTTTTTATCAACTTCAGCTATTTCAGAAAATTTTTCTGCAACTTGATCTAGAGTAACTACTCCTAAATTAGAGTGCATCTTTTCTCTACCGAATAAAACAAGTGTCACTTTTACCTTATTTTCTTTTTGTAAAAATTTCTCTATTTGATTTAATTTTGTTTCTAAATCATGATCATCAATTCTTGCAGAAATTTTAACTTCTTTCACAACAACTTGTTTTTGATTTTTTTTAGCTTCTTTCAACTTTCTAGTTTGCTCATATTTATATTTACTGTAATCCATTATTTTACAAACTGGTGGATTACCATTTGGAGCTATTTCAACTAAATCATATCCTTGTGATACAGCTAAATCCAAAGCTTGTTCAGCAGACATTATACCCAATTGCTCTCCGTCAAAAGATATAATTCTAAATTCTTTTCCTCTAATTTTTTCATTTATTCTTGTTTTGTCAGAAATAATCCTACACCTCCGTTAAAAAATAAAAACAGGCATAAGCCTGTTTATAACAAAATAAAATAAAAATATACTTATATATTCTTAAATAAATTTTATTACCCTATGTAAACTCCTAAGGTCCATAAGGTGAGAAACAGGCAGTGTTTCTACTTTATTACTTTAAATTAATTTTTAATACTTATTAAGTATAAACTATTTTTTACATATTGTCAATATTTTTTTATTAAAAAACATATCCTGCTTTTACTCCAATTTTTACATTATTTTCTTCAGAATTTGCAATATATGTTCCTTCTAAACCATAATTATATCCTTCATCAGTTTGAACATTATAGTCAATAAAGATTTTCACTGCATCTTTTTTTACTTTATCTCCTTTTATATTAAAAGATGAGCTACTTCCATCTACTTTTGCATTCAAGTTACCGTTCTTATATCCACTTAAACCAGCCATACCATAAACACCTGCTGATAAACTACTCAACATATTATCGCCATAAAGTACTTTAGTAAAACTGATGCCTAATTCCGTATCTAAATAATTATACAATTTAGAATTTATATCAAGTGCTAAATTCCCACTTTCATTTACTTTACTTTGTTTAACTGCACTATATGATAATAATCCCTTTAATTGAACCGAAACATCTTCATGTATAGGATAATTTATTACAAGCCCTGTATAAAGATTAGAAGCTAAATTGTTTGCTCTACCTTTAGAATTTAAAGTTTGATAGGTATTTTTAACTTCTCTATTTATTGTATATTTCCCATATTGTAAACCTATTCCATTTATCCAATTCCAATTTTTTATAAGTTCTTTATTATAGTAAGCTCCAAGATAAGCACTTACACCTTTTATTGAAGATTCAGTTGCAACAGTATTTAAAGTTCTTGTATAAACTTCGTTATGCTTTGTTGTCGCCCCTCCTACTAACAAGCCTATTTTATTTCCTTTTCCATGTTCTTTTTCATAAATACCATAGGCAGTGGATGTATTGCCTTTAAAATTGTCTTGAACCGTTCTTCCTGAAATAAATCCACCTCTTGCATAATGTTTTTTATTAGAAAGTGCATGATTTATTTCAAATGGAATATTAGTATATGTAGAAATTTCATTCTTTGAAATTTTATTTAATTTTGAATAAATATTTCTTTCGCTTAATTGTGCTAAAGTATTTTTTAATTCAAATAGAGCTTCTTCTTCTCTTACAGTATAATATAGTTTTCCTTTTAAAAATTGGTATTCTTCTGCTTTATCATGAGAATATTTTTCTAAAGTATCACTAAGCTCTTGCTCAATTTTTGAAATCTTCTCTTCCAACTCTGCTTTATTGTAAGTTAATTCTGTCTTTATAGCTTCTTTTAAATCGTCTATTCTTTTTGGTACATAGTATGCAAAGCCCCAATCATTTCTTTCTAATTTTTCTTTAACTTCTTTTAAATTGGAATAAATAGCCTCCAAGTTTGTTTCTGTGTATTCTTTTTTTAATTCTTCTAAATTAATCATATCCAATTGCGACAAAACTTTTTCAATTTTTTCTCTGTAATTTTTTCTTAAATTTTCATTTTTATCTGTAGCTTCAATATTACTTAAATCTAGATTTTCTAAAGAACTTAAAATTGATGCAAAATTCATTTTTCTATATGCTTCAGATGTTTCAAGCTTTCTAACTGTTTCTAACTTAGATTTTAAATTATTTTCTTTCTTTGTTATATCTTTAATAGCTTTTCCTTCCTTAATACTATTAATTTTAGAAATAACTTCTTTTTTATCTACTTCATTCAAGTTAAATTGTGATAAATCATTCAAAATATCTTCAGCTGATTTCTCTTTTAAATATTTTGCCAAATCATTTTTTTTCTTTGCTTCTCTCTCATCATCAGTAACACTGAAAGTAGTTTTTTTATTAGTAGTTGTTAAAGTTGGATGTAATTCAGCTAATTTACCAGAATTTTTTATACTCCTGTAAACTTTATTCTCAGAATCAGATAATCTTTTTATTTCATTTTTTACCTTTAAATTTAAAATAGAATTTCCATCTTCCGACAATTCTTTATTATCTACTAAAGTATGAGCTATTGAATCTGAAATAAAAGGAATTTTCATATCAAGTTTAGATCCTGATTTTATATCGTCTATTTCATAATAAATTTTTCTTCCCATATTTATTTTAGAGTCCTCAGAAACCTTACTTGTCATTAATTCTATAGAAAAATCATTCCTTGAATTTTCATTTAAAGCTCCATATTTTCTAAAAACTATATTTTTATCCGAATCTTTTAAAGCATGTTGAATAAGTTCTCCATTTTTATTTTTTATTTGAGGATCGATATCCATTGTTAAAGAAGCTCTTCCTGATATCGATACCCCACTGTCACTTCCAACTTGCCCCGCAACATACACAGTATTTATATTTTTTAATTTTGAATAAGGTCCAAGTATAATATTCGTTCCGTATCTACCTGTAAATTGTTCGGCTATTATAAGGTCATTATTCCCTTCACCTAAATCTATCGTACCTTCAACTTTTCCTTTTCCTCTGAATTGTACTCTTTTTCCCAGTAAATTTCTAATTATATCAACCTCAGATATAACCCTATTTGTCCATTTTTTTTCATTCTCATTTGAAGTCCAATATTTATAGAAACCGTATTTTTTAGGGATTTCACTAGAAATTTGAGAAGCTAATTCATTCTTTTCAGTGGATTTTTTACTTCTTAATGGTTCATATATTTCCCAATCTTTAATCAAACTTTGTACTTTCTCACTTTTAGATTTTAAGTACTTCGCTTTCCCTTCTTCATCTTCCCACATATATGAAACATAAAAATCATCAGGCCAATCAGTATCATTTTTCAGTGATTCTACTTTTTTATTTAACTCTTCATATTCTTTTTCAACCGTGCTCAGTTTTTCTCTAGCATCTTTTATTTCATCTTTCATTTTATGATTAGCTTGTTCAAATTCCCCATTAGCTTTAAATGGCTCTACCCATTTTTTATTAAATTCTTCTTCTGTTAATTTTTTTTTGTCAACAAAATAATGTTCTAATGGAGTAGACGGACTTTCACCTTTCTCTGCTTTTTCTTTAGCTTCCTTCACTAATTCTTCAACTGTAGCATAAGGTTTAGACCAACTTCCTGTTTTTAAGCTTAGATTATCATTATATTCATATTTATCTTCAGATATAATACTTCCATCTTTAGTGTAAATAATTCTTCCCGCCGGGTCTTTTGAATCAAGTGATGAATCATAAGTAAAAATTCTAGTGAAAATCTCATCTTTAAATCTTTTGTTTTCATCTGTAGCTAAAGTATCAAATATTGATACTGGCTCTAACGACCACAAAACTCTCCATTCTTTTCCATTTTGATCCTTAGTGTATAATTCATCATTTTTTCTATAGACTTCAATATTTTTAACAAGCATTTTTTCTTTCAAAAACTCTGCAACTTCTGCTCTCGATTTTCCTTGAATTTTAGAATAATATTCATCCATTGTTATTCCTAATTGATTCATATCTTTAGTATTTATACTTTTATAAGTTCCTTCTAAAGTATATTTTACTGTTTTATCATCCAAAGATTTTTTTAAATTTTCTTCAAATTTATTTTTTCCTAAAAATAGGATATCTTTTGCAACATTTCCATTACCGAAATATACTCTTTTTTCACTACCACTTTTCATATACCCAGTTTTTTCAATAGAATTTTCACTTATTGCAGAATTTCCTCTTTCTATTAAATTTTTTGCAGAAAAAAAGTTTTGAGCTATCTCAGAGCTATCATTTGCAGAAATAGGGCTATTCATAAAATCAACTTTATAGCTGTTATATTCATCTGTATATGTTGCAATAGGAATTATATCCACTAAATCATGTAGTCTGCTTGCTCTGTTCGTAGATTTATTCAGATAATTAGAATTTATTCCATTTTGTCTATTGTTTTCATCAACTACTCTTAAAAGATCTTCATATGCACCGTTTTCAATTGTAACTATATTATCATTTGCTTGGGCAATTCTAAAATTCCCATTTTTACTATATATATTTACTTCTGCTTGGGCAGTTGTGGCTGCTACTATAAGTAATGTTATCAATATATTTTTTTTCATTTTTGTACTCCTTTTATTAAGAAAATTAGAATCTAACATTTAACTCTAAATAATAATTTCTCTCAGGTCCTGGTAAAGCTTCCAAACTTGTTTCTCTCAAATTGTATTTTTTATTTAAAAGATTCTTTGCTCCAATTTTTATATTTGAATATCTATCTGGCTTATATATAAGCCCTGCATCTACTACTCCATATCCTGGAATACTATGTTTTATAATTTTATCTTCTTTATCAAGTTCTTCATTTTCTCTTAACTCTCTTGTTTCTTGTTTTGATAAATATGTATATGTCAATATTCCAGATAATTTATCAGTAAAATTATATTTTAGCCCTAATGTTGCTTTTATTCGCGGAACCATCGGAACTCTATCACCTTTATAAATTCTTGCTTCATCATTAGATTTTAAGACTTTTGCATCTATAAAAGTTAACGATTGCGAAAACTCAAATTTATCAAATTTTTGTTCTGCCTCTAATTCTATTCCCATTCTTCTAGTCTTACCAATATTTCTAAACTTCCATCTATTAACAGCAGGATTTGTAACCCCAGAGCTTATTAAAGTAATTTCATCAGTTGTATCTGTAACGAAAAATGATGTACTAATCATAGAGCCTAAAAGATAATCTCTAAATCCTATTTCTAGTGTATCTGTTTTTTCAGATTTTAATCCATTAGCTACATAAATAGATGCAACATTTACAACAGGCGGAATGATAAAGCCAGCATCAGGATTTTTTAAACTCGTATCATGAATTTTATCAGTCAATTGGTTTGCAAAAGGAGTTACAAATCCCCTCTCGTATCTTGTAAATAATCTACCTGTATCACTATACTTATAAAGTAAGCCTGCCTCTCCAGCATAATTTGTCAATTTCTCATCCGTTTCTATTTTGTTGACTTTAGGATCAACAAATGGCATAGTATTAGGACCGTTAGTTCTATGCCCACTATATTCAGTTTTTTCAACTCTTATTCCTGTTGTTAAGTCCACTTTGTCATTTAATTCAAATTTATTAAAAGCATATACACCATGTGATTTTTTTCTCAAATTTATATCTACTAGATTAATAACAGGTAATCTATTAGCTTGATCCAAAACGGCGTCCATATATCCTGTGTTATAAGTTTTTAAAGTTTCTGACTGAACATGTGATTTTCTTTTGTTAGTTGAAGATTGATAATCATAACCAAAAATAAGTTCTCCTTTTTTATAATCAAATTTACCTTTTAACTTAAGTCCATGTTTGGCTTCTTCAAATTTTGCATTCATTATAGATTTAACATCATAAAAAGACATTTCCTCTTTAAACCAAGTATATTTTCTATTAGAAGCAATAATTTTAATATCATCAATACTTTCTGTTGATATATCTCTGTCTTGCTTTTGTTCATACAAAGTTGCCGCTAAAGTCAAATTTTCTGTAGGTCTATATTCATAATCAAAGGTATTGCTCCTATCTTTAGTATCTAAATCCATATTTAATCCTGGAGCTTTTCTATTTTTTAATAATTCTTCTTTTGCTAATTGATTGCTTCCATCATGTTTTGAATTACTTTGTCTTGTTTGAAATCTAAATCTGTTTTTATCATTTATTTTATAATCAAAACCTAATAAAAATATTTTATTTTCTTTTTCTTCATGTTCTCTGTAATCTTCACTACTTAAATAGTTAAATCCATAATTAACATATAATTTATCTGTAAGATTATATCCACCTGCAAATCCAAAATTTCTATTTTCAAAGGAAGCATAATTTAAGTCCATAAAAAAATTATTTTTTGTTGCATTTGAATTAGTAGTTATACTTACAACTCCTCCTACTGACCCACTTCCATATAAAGTTGCTCCTCCACCTGGAATAATTTCAATTTTTTTTATAGTTTCAATTGGTATAGAATTTATAGGTAAACTTGCCATAGTTTCTTCAGTAGGATTTATACTAATACCATCAACTAAAACTTTCACTCTTGATAAGGCTTTTTCTCCACTTCCTCTCATATCAATTCTAGGGCCAAATGCAGTATTCTGAACAACAACTCCGGGAGCATCCCTTAGTACATCTTCCACATTTTTATAATTCCTTTCTCTTATTTTTTCTTGGGTAATAACAAAGGTATTCTTTTGCTCTTTCGGTATAAGAGAATAATTAGAGGGTCTGGAATTATTTTTTATTACAGATTTTTCTAATTTTATAACTTCATTTGCCAATAACTGTACTGATGTCATAATACTAAGTAAGATGAATATTTTTTTCATAATAAATTTCTCCTTCAAAAAATTTGAAAATATATATTTTAAAAAACTAAGTAATCTTAAATAAGATTATTTAATTTGTCAAGAATTTTTATTATTATTTTTTATTTATATATATCAATTAAAAAATAAATTAGTCATATATTTATCAATTATTTTTTAAATTTTTATTAGATTAATATTTAATTTTATATTCAAATTTTATAAAAAATATGTTATCATAAATTATCTTTAATGAAAAGAGGTGTTTAAAATAAAAAAGTTTATAGTTAAACCTTTAAGTTCAAAAAAAGAGAACTTTTATTTATTACTTGTTTTCTGTATTTTGATTTTTTCTGCAACATTAGCTCTAAAATTTAGATATAAAGAGAAGTATAAACAAAATATTCTCAGCAATCAAATAAGTGCTTTTTCAAGTTTAAACAATATAGAAGCCAGTGTTTATTCTGATATATTAAATTCTGTTTTAGAAATAAATCTTTTATATGATGAAACTGAACAATTCCCATCTATAGCTACTTTAGAAGAAAGAGAGATTCCACCATATTATAAAGATCAAAGTTGGGAGCAAAAGGGAGCTCTAAAATGGAATAGATTTGAACATGAGAATGAAATTTATTATCTGGGGCTTAGCACAGTTTCAGAAATAGGTTCTTTTCTTCTTTCTATAGATAAAAATTCTTCGGAAAATGCCAGCGTATTTTACACAAAAGAAAATTTGCCTGAAATAAACAATATTGAAAAACTTGAAAATTATCAAAATTTATTTAAAAAGATAGTTCCATATACTGGAGGAGATGAAAGAAAAAAATTTAAGGAGGAATAAAATGCGTAATTTTTTTATTACATTATTGATGTTTGTTTTAAGTGTTTTTTCATTTGCTAAAGATAAACTTACTGTTGGAGTTACATTACAACCTTATTATAGCTTTGTTTCTAATATTGCTAAAGATAAAGTAAATGTTTTGCCAGTAGTTAGACTGGATCTCTATGATTCACACAGTTATCAACCAAAAGTTGAAGATATAAAAAAAATATCAGAGTTAGATATTTTAGTTGTAAATGGAATAGGACATGATGAATTTATTTTTGATATATTAAATGCTTCTGATAAAAAAGATAAAATAAAGGTTATATATGCAAATAGACAAGTATCTCTAATGCCGATAGCTGGTACTTTGAATTCTGAAAAAGTATTAAATCCACATACTTTTATTTCTATAACAACTTCAATACAACAAATTTATAACATTGCTAAAGAATTAGGAAAAATAGATGCTCAAAATAGGGAATTTTATCTTAGTAATGCTAGAGAATATGCTAAGAAGTTAAGAAAATTAAAAACTGATGCTCTAACTGAAATACAAAATTTAGGAAAAGTTGATTTCAGAGTTGCCACTTTACATGGCGGTTATGACTATCTGCTTTCAGAATTTGGTATAGATGTAAAAGCTGTTATAGAACCATCTCATGGTGCACAACCAAGTGCTTCCGACTTACAAAAAGTTATCGCTATTATAAAAAAAGAAAAGATAGATATTATTTTTGGTGAAAAGAATTTTAATAATAAATTTGTGGATACTATACATAAAGAAACAGGTGTTGAAGTGAGAAGTTTGTCACATATGACAAATGGACCTTATGAAGATAAAAGCTTTGAAGAGTTCATTAAATGGAATCTGGATGAAGTCGTAAAAGCTATTAAAGATGTTGCAAATAAAAAAGGAAAAAAATAAAATGAATGGAATACAAATAGATATAAAAAATTTAAATTTGATACTTTCTAATAATAAAATTTTGAAAGATATAAACTTAACTGTAAAGCCAGGTGAAGTTCATTGCTTAGTAGGTCCAAATGGTGGTGGTAAAACTTCTCTACTTAGATGTATTTTAGGTCAAATGCCTTTTGAAGGTGAGATTTCAATGTCTTATGAAAATGAAAAAATAATAGGTTATGTCCCACAAGTTCTAGACTTTGAAAAAACTTTGCCTATAACAGTTGAGGATTTCATGGCTATTAGTTGTCAAAATTTGCCTTGTTTTTTTGGCCTGTCTTCAAAACATAAAGAACATATAAATCAATTACTAAAAAAATTAGCTGTATATGAAAAAAGAAAAAGACTTTTAGGGAACTTATCAGGTGGTGAAAGACAAAGAGTTCTATTAGCTCAGGCCTTACATCCAACCCCTAACCTATTAATATTGGATGAACCACTTACAGGTATAGATAAAATAGGTGAAGAATATTTTAAAGAAATTATTCTTGAACTAAAAAAACAAGGAATAACAGTACTGTGGATACATCATAATTTAAGTCAGGTTAAAGAACTGGCTGATAAAGTAACTTGTATAAAACAGGAAATTATTTTTAGTGGTATTCCAAAAATAGAATTAACAGATGATAAAATTCTAAGAATTTTTCAATAAAAGGTTTGGTGAGATATAGAATGTTTGAAAACTTTAGAATATATATAATTGCTTTGGCAGAGCAAGGGAAAATACCTGAATCTTTTAAATATGGTTTTGTTATAAATGCAATTATTTGTGCTATTCTAATAGGCCCAATATTAGGTGGAATTGGAACTATGGTTGTTGCAAAAAAGATGGCTTTCTTTTCTGAAGCAGTGGGGCATGCCGCAATGACAGGAATTGCAATAGGTGTAATTCTGGGTGAGCCTTTTTCTGCACCGTACATATCACTATTTACTTATTGTATAGTATTTGGACTTTTGATCAATTATACTAAAAATAGAACTAAAATGGCTTCAGATACTTTGATTGGAGTCTTTCTTGCGATGTCTATTGCTCTTGGTGGTTCACTCTTAATCTATGTATCTGGAAAAGTAAATTCTCATGCACTTGAGAGTATATTATTCGGCTCTATTTTAACAGTAAATGACAATGATATTTATATTTTACTTATAACCTCTATAATAATTGTTATAATTTTAATCCCTTTTTTAAATAAAATGTTACTGGCTAGCTTTAATCCCAGCCTTGCCATAGTAAGAGGAGTAAATGTAAAACTGATTGAATATATATTTATTGTCATAGTCACAGTTATTACAATTGCATCTGTAAAAATAGTCGGCTCTATCTTAGTGGAAGCTTTACTTTTAATTCCAGCAGCCTCAGCTAAGAATTTATCTAAGTCTATAAAAAGCTTTGTCATATATAGTATTATTTTTTCATTAATTAGTTGTTTGCTTGGAATATATATGCCTATACATTTTTCAATTTCTATTCCGTCCGGTGGTGCAATTATTTTAGTTGCTTCTACTATATTTATTATCTCTATAATTATAAAAATGATATTTAGACAATTTTCTGAAGGAGAGTAAGGATTAAAATGAGAAAAAGATTATTAATTTTATTTTGTTTTATAATTAGTTATTTTAGTTTTTCTGAAAATATTGTAATTACATCTATACAGCCTCTGTACTCTTTAACAACATATATAACTAAAGATACTGACATAAATGTTTACAATGCTTTTGGCTCTGAAACTTCCATGACAATGTCAAGAGAAGCTATTAATGAAGAAAATTTTGATTTATCAATTGCAAAAAAAGCTCAAGCTGTTATAGATATTGCTAAAATTTGGCATGATGACACTATATATCGTAAAGCTAGAATGAATAATATAAAAATAATTGAAATCGATGCCAGTTTCCCCTATGATAACAAAGTTTCTTCTCTTTTCTTTAATGAATTTTCAAATGGGAAAACTAATTTTTATGTTTGGTTAGGAACAAAAAATCTTATAAGAATGGCAAACATCATTGCAAGAGATCTTGCTAGAATATATCCTAAACAAAAGGAAAAAATTGAAAAAAATGTGATAGTTTTCACAAATAAAATACTGAAAGAAGAAAGTATTAGTGATTCTTCTTTCATGAATGCCAAATCTTTAGAAGTTATATCTTTAAGTGAAAATATTCATTATCTTTTGAATGATATAAATCTATACATTGAATATGAGAATCCTGAAAATATAAACGCTGAAAATGTGGCTGAAATAATGAATAAAAAAGGAATTAAAGTTTTTGTTTCCGATAGATGGCTTAAGAAAAATGTTATAAAGGCTATAAAAGATGCCGGTGGAGAATTTGTAATTATAAACACATTGGATATTCCAATGGATTTAAATGGAAAAATGGATCCTGATGCTCTTTTAAAAGCTTATCGAGAAAATCGTCAAAATTTATTAAATGCTTTATCCAAATAGAGTATAAATAAAATGTATTCATTTTAAATAAATATATATTAGGAGGAGATTATGAGAAAAATTTTTGCTTTTTTTATTGGAATTCTTATTTCTACCAATATTTTTGCACATGCACCACTATTGTCAGTAGATGATAATAGTGATGGAACAATCTATATAGAAGGTGGATTTTCAAATGGGGCATCTGCTGAAGGAGTTGAAATAATAATAGTCAAAGATAAACCATACAATGGTCCAGAAGAAACATTCAAAGGAAAAGAAATCATATTTAAAGGTTCCCTTGGAAAGGACAATTCTCTTACTATTCCAAAACCTGCAAGTGAAAAATATGAAATCTACTTCAATGCAGGTGAAGGTCATGTTGCTAGCAAGAAAGGACCTCTTTTAAGTACTGATGAACAAGTCAAGTGGGAAAAAGCTATAACTGAATACGATTTTGGAAGTTGGAAAGAAGCTATGACAGAAAAATAAATATGAACAGGTTGGTATGATACATCTTAATATTTCAATTAATAACAGAGTTTACTCTGTATAAATAAATTAGGAGGTATCAAAATGAAAAAAACAATATTATTTTTGGGAACTGTATTGTTGGCTGCCAGTGCTTTTTCACATGAACATTTTCTATATACATCTAAACTTGATGTAAGTGGAGAAAATTCAATTAAAATGAAAGCGATATTGGGTCATCCTTCAGAAGGAAAAGAAGCTGATCCTTTAAACATTGCTACTATTAATGGTTCCAGTCATTTACCTAAAGAATTTTTTGTAGTTCATAATGGAGAAAAAAAAGATATTTTAAAAAATGCTAAACTAGGAAAATTAAAAACTGCTAAAGGAGAAGTTATCTCAATTGATGCTACCTATGGTGCTGAAGATGGTTTAAAAGGAACAGGTAGCTGGGTATTTGTAATGGATAGTGGAAAAACTTTGGATGCTGGTTATACTTTTAATCCAGTTATGAAACTTATTGTTACCAAAGATGGAGCGAGTTCTGATTATATGCAAAGAGTTGCAGAGGGACATAATGAAATTATTCCTTTACTAAATCCAGTAAATGCTTGGAAAGAAAATGTATTTAGAGCCAAATTTGTAGATAAAAATGGAAATCCTATAAAAGGTGCAAGAATCGATGCTAATTTCTTGAATGCTAAATTCGATGTCATAAATGATACCTGGGAAGGTGGAAATGAAACTTCAAAAACTTCTGTTAGAGTTTTTACAGATGATAATGGTATCTTTGCCTTTACACCATCAAGAGCAGGGCACTGGATTATAAGAGCTGTTGAATCTCTTGATAGAGAAAATAAAGAAGTTAGAGATGCTTCACTTGTTGTACAATTTGAATAAAAGACAATAAAAGACTGCACCTACAATCTTTTCTTTAAGATTAAAGGTGCAGTATATTTTTTCTGTTATCTTTTTACTTTTTAAAAGATTCTACCAATGCGTCAACTAAGGCATCCATTTCATCAACATTTACAGAGTTAGTTGCAGAAGTTAAAGTAACTTTTTCATTCAACACATTCATATCTTTTAATTCAGTTTCAAATATTTCTTGAATTAAGCTTCCAGATTTACATGCCCATGAACCATTTTCTAAAATAGCTACAGTTCTTTTTTGTAAATTAAGAGCTTTCATATCCATAATAAAGTTATGCATTACAGGATAAATTCCCAAATTATATGTAGGACATGCCAAAATCAAATGACTATATTTAAATACATCAGATATTAAATAAGACACATGTGTGCTTGAAACATCATACATTTTTATATTAGTAATACCTTTTTGTACTAATTTACTTGCTAACAAATCAGCTGCAGCTTCTGTATTTCCATACATTGAAGCATAAGCAAGAACTATTCCTTTTTCTTCAGGTTCATATCTACTCCATTTATCATATTTATCTAATAGATATCCTAAATCAGTTCTCCATACTGGTCCATGCAAAGGACAAAAAGTTGTAATAGGAGCTCCTGCAGCTTTTTTCAATAAATGTTGTACATGTGGTCCATACTTACCAACTATATTTGTATAATATCTTCTAGCTTCATCTATCCAATCTCTGTCAAAATTAACTTCATCATTAAATAATTTTCCATCTAATGAAATGAACGAACCGAAGGCATCAGCTGAGAATAAAACTCCATTAGTTGTGTCCAATGTTACCATAGCTTCTGGCCAATGAACCATAGGTGCTTCTATAAATACTACTTCATGTTTACCAAACTTTTTAGTATCTCCTTCTTTTACTTCTTCTTTTTTAATATTTTCTAGTTTAAATCCAAATTGATGCATTAAATAAAAGGCTTTCTCAGTACTTATAACAGTAACTTTTGGATAACGAAGAGTTATTTCTTCAATTGAAGCAGCGTGATCTGGTTCCATATGATTTATTACTAAATAATCTAATTCTCTTCCATCTAAAAGATATTCAATATTTTCTATTAAATGACGAGCTACCGACCAATCAACAGTATCAAATAGAACTGTTTTTTTATCTAAAAGTAAATATGAATTGTAAGATACTCCTCTTGGAATAGGATGTATATTTTCAAAAAGTGTAAGACGACGGTCATTTGCTCCAACCCAATATAAATCATCAACTATTTTTCTAACATTATGCATTTGTTGTCCTCCTTAAATTTCCATAGCTTTTTTTACAATATTATGCTTCTATAAATCCTTCTTTTCCATCTCCACATTCAGGACATACCCAGTCTTCTGGAACATCTTTAAATTTAGTTCCTGGTTTTACATCACCATCTAAATCTCCAAGATCTTGATTATATTCATAACCACAACCACCACAAACATGTACTTTAGGTGAATATACAACTTTTGGAACTGATCTTTTCATTTTTTTCATTGGTGGAGCATCTTTCTTTTCTCCTGTATCTAATTCTTTAATTAATAGAGGTATGATTTCATTTAAATCTCCTACTATTCCATAGTCAGCATTTTTAAATATAGCTGCATTTGCATTTGAATTTATTGCTACTATTGTTGTTGCTTCCTTTATTCCTTTTAAATGTTGTAAAGCTCCTGAAATACCACATGCTATGTATAAATTTCCAACAAATTTTTGCCCAGACATTCCAACATATCTATCTAAAGAAAGATATTGTAAAGTTTCAGCTACTGGACGAGAACAGCCGATTGCAGCTCCAGCATTTTTGGCTAATTTTTCTATTAATTTCATATTTTCTTTAGTTCCAATACCTTTTCCTGCACTTACTACTCTTTCAGCTTTTCCAATTGGAGTGCTCATAGGAATACCAACAGTAAAATCATATCCATCTGATTTTAATGCCTCAACCAAAGCAGAAACTTTTTCTTTATTAGAACCATCTTTAAAAATAACATTTTTTCTTACTCCTGTAACTGCACCTTTCTTCGCCTTTTTTAGAGCTCCTACATCAGATTTTGGTTCTCTTCCTACTAGATAAGAAGCTATAACAACTCTTTGAATTTCATTAGTTCCTTCGTAGATTGTACAAATTTTTGCATCTCTATACATTCTTTCTACATCTGTTCCTTTTAAATATCCAGAACCACCATAGATTTGAACTGCATCATTTACAACTTCTAAAGCTATGTCTGAAGCCCATTGCTTTGCCATAGCTGATTCCATTCCGTAAGGTTCATGATGTTCTTTTAAGTCAGCTGCACTGTATACTAATAATCTTGCTGTTCTTATTTTTGTTGCCATATCTGCTAGTTTGAATGATATAGCTTGTTGATATGCAATAGGCTTTCCAAATTGTTCTCTTTCTTTAGAATATTCTAACGCGCTTTCAAAAGCACCTTGAGCAATTCCTAAAGCTTGAGCTGCTATTCCAATTCTTCCTCCATCAAGAGTAGACATAGCTATTTTAAATCCTTCTCCTTCTTTACCTAAAAGATTTTCTTTAGGAACTTTCACATTATTAAACAATAATTGTGCTGTTGAAGAAGAACGAATTCCTAATTTATCATAGTGATCTCCAAATGTAAATCCTTCCCACCCTTTTTCAACTATAAATGCAGAAATTCCTTTTGTACCTATGTCTGGAGTTGTTACTGCAAAAACAACATATATATCAGCAACAGGAGCATTTGTTATAAATATTTTTTCACCATTTAAGATATAGTGATCGCCTTGTAAAACAGCTGTTGTTTCTGTTCCTCCTGCATCTGATCCTGCATTAGGTTCAGTAAGTCCAAAAGCTCCTATTTTTTCACCTTTAGCAAGCGGTGTTAGATATTTTTTCTTTTGTGCTTCTGTTCCGAATGCAAATATTGGGTAAGACCCTAAAGAAACATGTGCTGATAATATAACTCCAGTACCACCATCAACTCTAGAAAGTTCTTCTACTGCAATAGCATAACTAAGAATGTCTTTCCCTGCTCCTCCATATTCTTTTGGATAAGGTAATCCCATAAATCCCATTTCCCCAAATTTTTTAATTGCTTCATGAGGAAACTTATTCTCTTTATCTAAAATGAAAGCAATAGGTTTTACCTCAGTTTCTACAAACTCTCTAACTTGTTTACGTAACGCTTCATGTTCATCAGTTGTCTTAAAAAGCATACAAATTCCTCCCTTAAATAGTTTTAATTCTATTTTTTCTATATTAGAACAATTAGTTCTTTAGTCAGTATAATTTATTTTATACTTGTCATGTATATTTTAATAGTAGCACTTTATTTAAAAAAAGTCAACTAAACTAATTATATATTTTTTAAAAGAAAAACTATTTACGAAAAAAATATAGAAAAACTGGTAATTTATCTATTTTTACTTCTTTAAAACTTTATTTCTTATTTTTTTAATATATATTATATATATTTTTAAAATAAAAAAATTATTATTATTCTACCCTTTATACTTATCATATTTCCAAATACATTTTTATTTCTTATAAAAATATTCCTACTAAAATTCAAGCTTTCTATCTTAAAATTAAAAATTCTTTTTATGAAATATAAATTATAATAAATTTATATTTTTCTTATTTTTCTATATATAAAAAAAGTGTTGAAAATTTAATTTCAACACTCAAAAATATTTATTTTAATGCTTATATTTACTTTCACAACAAGAAATTTTTTCAAAATTTACTTTTTCTAAATTAGCTAAAAAATTATTTTCAACTTTTTCTAGTGCATCAAATATTACAGAGCAACTAGTGTGCCCTACTTTACAACTTTTATCTTTTATAATAATTTCTTTTTCAATTGTTTCAACAGCATCTCTCAAAGTAATATCTTTAGGATCTTTATCAAGTTTATATCCGCCAGCAGCCCCTTTATATATCTTTAGTAAACCTTTTTTCTCCATTTTCTTTAAAACTCTTATACTAAACAAATGAGGTATGTTTTCTTTCTCTGCAATCTCAGTTGAAGTCACTATTCTTTCTCTATCCTGTAAAGATAAATAATTTAAAATTCTAAATACATATTCTATTTCATTTTTTAATTTCATTTTACTCTCCTTTCAACTTATGGAAACTATTTTATTTTTAATTTTTTAATTTTCTACTTCTTCTGCATTTTCTACTTCTTCACCAAGTGAAACCTTTATTGCAACAATTGCAACCTCAAGTTCATCTAAATCAGGTTCTTTTGTTGTAATTTTTTGTAATGCAAGTCCAGGTAAAGATATAAGTTTAATCAATGGGTTATCAAGATGTTTACTGCTATATCTTTGTAATTCATAAGATAAACTGGCTATTAATGGCATCAGTAATATTCTTAAAACAACTTTTATTAAAAATTTATAAAATAAATTTGTTGGTGTTGGTAAAATAAAATCTATTACTGAGAATATTATTATAGCAATAAACATTACAATAAACAAGAAACTTGTTCCACATCTTGGATGTAAAGTTGTAAATTTTTTTGCATTTTCTGGGGTTAACTCCATATCATTTTCATATGCATAAATTGATTTATGTTCAGCACCATGATATTCAAATACTCTTTTTACATCTTTTAAAAAAGAGATTCCCCAAATATATCCTACAAATGCAACAAGTCTTATAAGTGCTTCCAAAATATTTGCTCTAATTTTGTTATCTGGAAAAACAAAACTTCCAATTACAGATGGTAGAACAATAAATATTCCTATTCCCAATGCCAATGAAAAGATTGTAGTCATAATTGCTTCTTTATCTGATAAACTTTCTTCCTCTTCTCCCGCTTGATTAGCGGAAAAGGTTAATTCTTTGACACCAATAACCAGAGATTCAAATAACATTACCATACCTCTGATGAAAGGTTTTTTTAAAAACTCGTTATCTTTTCCAACAATTTTAGTTTTTTTATATACTATTTTTCCAGATGGTCTTCTTACTGCTGTGGCAAGACACTCGGTTCCACGCATCATTACCCCTTCTATTACTGCTTGACCACCAATAGAAACTTTATTATTCATAATCCTCCCTACTATTTTTTACATTTTAAAATCACAAATGTTATATCGTCGACCTGTTCATAATCTTTTCTAAATTCTAAAATTCCACTTAATATTTTTTCTTTAAGTTCTTCTGCACTCAATTTTGAATTTTCAAAAACTATATCCTGTAATCTTTCGATACCAAACATTTTTTTATTTTCATTTTCTGCTTCAATAATTCCATCTGTATAAAAAACAACTATATCTCCTTCATATAAAGAAATAGCTTTCTCTTTATATAAATAATCTGCCATAAATCCAATAGCTACACCTTTAGTTCCACACAATTCTATTTCATCACTATTTTTTCTATATACCACAAGTGGATTATGACCAGCACTTGAATAAACTAAAGTTCCTGTATTCATATCATACTTACCATTCATAATAGTAATAAACATATCTTCTGTTATATCTTTATATATAATTTTATTAAATAAATTCAACTCTTCAGCTGGAGTATAATTTGAAACATAATTGATAGTTTTCAACATTGAACGAGATAAGGCCATCAAAAATGCTGCGGGAATACCTTTTCCACTAACATCGGCAATGTTTATTGAAAAGATGTTATTTTTTATAGAATAGTCATAGTAATCTCCACCTATTTCTTTTGCAGGTGAAAAATGTGCAGCTACTTCTATTCCTTTTACACCATCAATATATGCTGGTAAAATTTGCTTTTGGATATTTGCTGCTAAATCAAGCTCCTGAGAGATTCTTTCTTTTACAAGTAGTTCAGAATGATTGTTTGCATTATCAATAGCTATTGAAGCTTGAATGGCTAAAGCTGATATCATCTCTTTATTAATATCAATTAATTTTTCTTTGTCTTGTATAGTAAATAAAACTCCAATTTCTCTATCTTTTACTTTCAAAGGTGAAATAGTTACTTTTTCACCATTTAGAACAGTCATATGTCTAGCTAAATCATAGTATATTTTGTTAAAATCTTCAGGTGTAAACTTGTAAAAAGCTTCCACCGGATAAATAGCATCTTCTCTATAATCGATAGCACCCTTTATTTTTTTATTAGTCAATCTTCCATCTTCCCAAAGATATACGCTCATTCTTTTCGTAGGAGTAAGAATAAAATAAGCATCCGTAATTGTATTTATAATCTTGTCTAGATTGAATAAAGACGAAATACTTCTGGAAATTTGATTAAGATCCGAAAGATTTTTAACCCTCAATTCAAGGATTTGATTGGTATATTCTAGTTGTGAAGACTTCAATACCAATGTATTGTAAGTTATATCCAATTCTTTTCTATATTCTTTTAATTCCTCTATTGAACTGATTAAATCCCTTTCCTGAGTAACAATTTTATTTAAAGTTTCTTCATATTCAGCTCTAATGTTATCGGGAATATTTGTAAGTTTTTCTTTATTTCTTAAACTAGTAATTATTTTTAGTTCTTCATTCATAAACTGATTTATAATTCTTTTCATATATAAAAATGAAAGAAAAACAAAAATCAAGAAAGCTACAATTAAATAAAAAGCTACTATCATTATTTCCTCCTAAAAAATTTCACTCTTTTAGTATTATACTATAAAATAATAAAATTACCTTAAATTATTTTTTATTTTTTCTGCTATGTTTTTAGGAACAACTTCAGAAAGTTCTTCAAAAGTGGCGACCTTTATTGCAGAAATAGAGCCAAACCTTTCAAATAATGCTTTTTTTCTAACAGTTCCTATTCCATCTATTTTATCCAATTCAGATGAAATGATTCTCTTACTTCTGAGTTTTCTGTGATAAGTAATACCAAATCTATGTGCTTCATCTCTTACTCTTTGAAACATTTTTAAAGCTTCACTATCTTTACTTAAACTGTATGGAGTAACCTCTCCATATTTATATATTTCTTCATCCCTTTTAGCTAAACTTAATAAATCTGCAATTCCTGCTTTTCCTATGCGTTCTAAAACTTCTCCTGCCGAATTAATTTGACCAAGTCCTCCATCTATAAGTATTACATCAGGAAAATCTTTGGAATCCAATTTTGTATATCTTCTTTCTATAACTTCTCTCATCATTGAAAAGTCATCTGGCGTATCCTTACATTGAATTTTAAATTTTCTATATTCTTTTTTTGCAGGTCTACCTTCAACAGAAACTGACATTGAAGCAACTGCATCCTTTCCTTGAATATTAGAAATATCAAAACATTCAACTTTTAGAGGAAATCGTTTTAAGCCAAGAGTGTAATATAACTCTTTAATTCCTTTTTCTATACTGTCTTTTTTTGAGTAATAACTTTCCAAATCCCTTTCTAAATTTTTATATGCCATATCAAGCAATTCTTTTCTTCTACTCTTTATTTTTGGGAAATGAAATTCCCTTTTTGCTAAATTTTGTTCTTCCAATGCTTTTTTAACAATTTCAAATTCATTTTCATATTGATTATCTAAAACTATACTTTTGGGAAGCATATGCTTAGAATAATAAGACATAAAAATTGCTTCATATAAATTATCTGTAAATTTATTTTTTAAATCAATAGTTGTAGACAATTTCCCTAATATTTTCCCATCTCTCATATTTAAAACACAAATAAATACTTTATCAACTATTATTTTAAAAACAAAAATATCTTCATCAAGTTCTCTACCATATTGAATTAATTGTGAACTTTGTATATTATTTAGCTCCCTTATTTGCTCTCTATATACTATAGATTTTTCAAAATCCATATTTTTAGAAGATCTATTCATCTTTTCTTTTAAATCGTTAACAATTTTATTCGTATTTCCTCTCAATATTTCTTTTAAACTTTCTACTTCAGTGCTATATTCTTCTTTAATATTTTTATACACACATGGAGCTGTACAACTTTTCATATAATATTTTAAACAAGGTCTTGAGGAAATTTTTTTCATATCCCTATTACAATCTCTAATTTTAAATAATTTCATAAAGATATTTTTTAATTTCCATGCACCATAGGGATATGGTCCAAAATACTCTCCATTTTTTAAATCTAATGCTTTTGTAGTCCTAATAATTTTTATACTTGGAAATTCTTCTTTACTTATCTTTATAAAAGGATAGGTTTTTTCATCTTTCAGTAAAATATTATATTTAGGATTATATTTTTTTATCAAATTATTTTCTAAAAGCAAAGCATCTACTTCAGTATTAGTTATAAAAAACTCTATATCTTCAATGTTTTTTACAAGTTCATTTGTTTTTAAATTATCATGATTTTTATTGAAATACGAAGAAACTCTATTTTTTAAATTTTTAGCTTTCCCTACATATATAACTTTAGAATTTTTTTTCATTAAATATACTCCAGGAGTTTCTGGAATATTAAATTTACCAATGTCCAATTTCTTTCTCCCTATGGCTAACATAAATATTTAAATTAGAATTTATTTTTAAATCCTCAGCTAGTTTATTGACAAAAGTTACAGAACGATGTTTCCCACCACTACATCCTATTGAAATTGTTAAGTGCTTTTTTCCTTCTTTTATGTACTGTGGTAATAAAAATTCTATAAATTCTAATAATTTCTTATAAAATTCTTGGCTTTCTCTATGTGCCATTACATACTCACTTACCTCTTTATCATAACCTGTTTTATTTTTTAATTCATCTATATAGTATGGGTTAGGAATAAATCTAACATCAAACATTAAATCTGTATCTAAAGGTACACCATATTTAAAACCAAAAGATTGTATATGCAAGTTCAAATTAACTATATCTTCCTGCAAATTTATATTGGCCTTTATTTTTTCTTCAATATTTATAGGTCTAGAATTTGTAGTATCTATTATTAAATCAGCTATTTCTCTTATAGGAAAAAAAATCTCTTTTTCTTTTTTTATGCTATCCAAAAGTGTTTTCTCTTTTAGTGGATGAGCTCTACGACTTAAATTATATCTTCCTAAAATTACTGATTCCTCTGCTTCAAGAAAAATAATTTCTAAATCAACTTTAGCAATATTAA
Organism: Fusobacterium gastrosuis; assembly: GCF_900095285.1. Lineage (GTDB taxonomy): Bacteria > Fusobacteriota > Fusobacteriia > Fusobacteriales > Fusobacteriaceae > Fusobacterium > Fusobacterium gastrosuis. The sequence continues at coordinate 1,596,305 of NZ_LT607734.1, forward strand.
TTAAATCGATAAAATTAAAAAAATCCTTAGTTTCCTTAAAAGTTCTGATATCTATGCCAACTGCAATTTTCTCCAAATTTATATCTATTAACGACTTTTCAAGTCCCAGAGGTAAATTATCAATAGTATAAAATCCCATATCTTCTAAAATATTTAAAGCAGTCGTCTTCCCAGCACCACTTAAGCCAGTCACAATAATAATTTTTTTACTATTCATAATCCCTCCATTTTTCAGATAAAACTCATAAATTACAAATAAATTTTCTTCTAAAAATAATACCATTTTTATCATATTTTGTAAAGTCTATAAGCTTTCTTTAAGCCTTTTTTCTTGATTTTTATATTAAAATATAATAAGATAAAATTATGAATATAAAATTAATATATAAGGAGGATGTATGAATAAACAAAACTTTGCTAAGCATTTAATAAAATTTATTGATGAAAGCCCATCTAATTATTTTGCATGTATCAATTCTAAAAATTTGTTATTAGAAAATGGATTCACAGAATTACTGGAAAGTGATACATGGAAAATAAAAAAGGGTGGAAAATATTTTGTAGTAGTAAATGATAGTAGTTTTTTTGCATTTACAATTGGTAGTAAAAAAATATCTGATACAGGTTTTAAAATAGCTGGCTCTCATACAGATAGTCCATCATTTTTAATAAAACCAAATCCAGAAATAAATAAAAAAGACTTTATAGTTTTAAATACAGAAGTTTACGGTGGTCCAATACTTTATACTTGGTTTGATAGACCTTTATCTATAAGTGGAAGAGTATTTTTAGAATCAGACAATCCTTTTCAACCAGAAAAAAAATTTATCAACTATGATAAAGATTTATTAATAATTCCGTCTTTATGCATTCATCAAAATAGAGAAGTAAATAATGGAGTAGCTTTTAATGCACAAAAAGACACATTGCCTTTTATTACTATTGATAGAGAAAACAATTTTTCTTTCAAAAAATTAATAGCTAATTACTTAAATGTTAAGGAAGATAAAATTTTAAGTTATGATTTAACTTTATATTCTCGTGAAAAAGGAACATTATTAGGAGAAAAAGAAGAATTTATTTCAGTTGGAAGAATAGATAATTTAGCTGCTGTACATGCAGGATTGCTTTCTTTAATTGATAATAAAGATAAAAAAAATACATGTATAGTTGCTGCATTTGATAATGAAGAAGTAGGATCGAATACTATGCAAGGTGCTGACAGTCCTGTATTAAAATTACTTTTAGATAGAATATCAAATGCACTTGGAGCTGATGAAGAAGAGTATCAAAAAGCACTTTCTAAATCTTTTTTAATCTCTACAGATGCTGCCCATTCAATACATCCAAATTATTTAGAAAAGTCTGATCCAACAAATGAACCAAAATTAAATTATGGACCTGTTATAAAAATGGCAGCAAATAAGGCATACATAACAGATGGTTATTCAAGAGCAGTGATAGAAAAATTGGCAAAAGATGCAAAAATTCCAGTACAAACTTTTGTAAATCGTTCTGACTTAAAAGGAGGATCTACAATCGGACCAATAACACAATCTCAAATAAAGATTTCCGGAATTGATATGGGAATACCTTTGTTATCTATGCATTCAGTTAGAGAATTGGCTGGAGTTGATGACCATTATAATCTATATAAATTAATTGGAGAATTTTTTAAAAAATAAAAGAAAAACCGACTTTTGTCGGTTTTTTATATATTCTTTTTATTTTTTAAAATATCTTTTATTATCATAGTAGCTGCAATTGTTCCATCATTTGTTGCAGTTGTAACCTGTCTTACTTCTTTTTCTCTTATATCTCCAATTGCATACATTTTATCAGTTCTTGTCTTCATATTTTCATCCGTTTCAATAAAACCTCTAGAAGATATAGACGCAAACTCTCCATATAACTCAATATTATTTTTCGTTCCTAAGTATAGGAAAATGAAATCAGTGCTTATAGTTTTAATCTCTCCATTAATTTCTAAGTCTAATTGTTCTACAAAATCATTTCCTTTTATTTCTAACAATTTAGCATTTGTTTCTATTTTAACATTTTCTTTAGCTAAAATAGCTTCCTTCAACTCGTTGCTACAATCCAATTCTTCAGCTGTAACAAATATATTAACACTATCGGCATATCTTGTCAAAAAAAGTGCTTCCTCTATTAACTCATCTCCCTTACCAACAAGTGATACCACTCTTCCTTTTGTAAAAGCTCCATCACAAGTAGCACAATAAGAAACCCCAGCTCCTAAAAACTTAGATTCACCTTTTATTTTTTTTGCTCCTATTTTTCCCAATCCAGTTGCTATAATTATATATTTTGTTTTAAAATTACCGCTATCTGTCTTCACAATTTTAATCTCATCATAGGGATCAAAGCCCAAAACAGTTGCATATTTAAACTCACAACCAAATTCCTTAGCCTGCTTTTTCATTTCATTATATATTTCTTTTCCAGTTGAACCTGTTTTATATCCTGGATAATTATCTATTTGATGAGTCATTATCATACTTCCTATTCCATCTTTTTCTAAAATCAAAGTGGATAAGTTTCCTCTACTTGCATAAATTCCAGCTGTAAGCCCTGCAGGACCAGCACCAACAATTATAAGATCATAAACTTTATTATTATTTTCCATTTTTCCTCCCTATTAATTAAAATAGTACACCAATATTTCTTAAAAATATTTTTTCTTCAGCTATTGTAGTAGGTTCGCTATGTGCACTATAAACTACTGTCTTCTCAGGTAATTTTGAAAGCTTTTCCAAACTTTCATAGAGTGAATTTATATTGCCTGTGGGTAAATCATATCTTCCATAACTTCTTCTAAACATTGTATCTCCAGAAATTAATATATTTTCAGCTTCATAGTAGAAACACTTTGAGCCTATTGTATGACCAGGTGTATCAATAGTTTTAAATTCTCCTATCATATCTCCTTCTTTGACAGCTATTGCTTGACCTTCAAAAATAAAATCTTCTCCAAATATTCTGCTTGATAAACTTAGATCGGAATTGTATAAAAATTCTTTTTCCTCCACACCTACATAGATTTTTGCTTCTGGATATGTTTTGGCAAATAAATTTAAACCTTCAATATGATCACCATGTCCATGAGTTAAAACTATATACTTCAAAAGTAAATCATTTTCTTTTATAAAAAGATTTAACCTCTCAATATTTTTTCCTCCACAATCAAAAAAATAAGCTTCTTTTGTAGTTTCATCATATGCTAAATAGCAATTTGTATACATTGCCCCCAAAGGAAAACATTTTATTACCATTTAATTCTTAGCCTCCATTATTTTTGTTATTTATATATTATACCAAAGATAACTAAAATAGTCTATTTTTGATTTAATAATTTATTATGGATTTGACATAAAAATTTTTAGTGTTATAATTTGAAAAGTATAGGCTTTTAAAGGAGGTTACAATGAAAAGTTCAAAAGATATAACTAAACAAATAAATAAAGAGGTTATAGTCACGATAATTTTATATTTAATTTATTTTCTTTGGTGGTATTATTTTGCCTACATCTTTCCACCTAAAAATGTTGAAGACTATAAATATATTTTAGGAATGCCTGAATGGTTTTTTTATTCATGCGTTGTTGGTTTAGTATTAATAAATTTTTTAGTTTTCTTAGCTACTAAATTCTTTTTTAAAGATATCGATTTTAAAGAATTTGAAAATAGAGAGAATGATAGAGGAGAAAAACATGAATAATCAAGCATTGATAATGATACCAATTATACTCTATTTAATTTTAATGTTATATGTCGCTTATAGAGTTAATAAAATAAAACAAAATTCAGAAAACTTCGCTGAAGAATACTATATAGGTAACAGATCTATGGGAGGATTTGTTCTGGCAATGACTATAATTGCTACATATATAGGAGCTAGTTCTTTCATAGGAGGTCCTGGTGTTGCTTATAAATTAGGTTTAGGTTGGGTTCTTCTTGCATGTATTCAAATCCCTACAGCTTTCTTTACTTTAGGAATTTTAGGTAAAAAAATGTCTATTATCTCAAGAAAAGTAAATGCTGTCACTATATTTGATATTTTAAAAAAAAGATATGATAACGACGCTGTTACAATCATCTCATCCATTATGCTTTTAATATTCTTCATTGGAGCTATTGTTGCTCAATTTGTAGGTGGTGCCAGACTTTTTGAAGCAGTAACTGGTCTATCATATATATATGGACTAATAGTTTTTTCAATAGTAGTTATTATCTATACTACAATAGGAGGTTTTAGAGCTGTTACTTTAACAGATGCTATTCAAGCTGTTGTAATGTTTGTTGCAACTTTTATATTGTTTTTTATTATCCTAAAAAAAGGAAATGGTATGGAAAATATCATGTTCAAGATAAAAGATATTAATCCTGATATGCTAAGACCTGATTCTGGTGGAAATATTGCAAAGCCTTTTATTATGTCATTCTGGGTTCTTGTTGGAATAGGAATTTTAGGACTCCCTGCAACAAGTGTTAGATGCATGGCTTTTAAAGATTCTAAAGCAATGCATCGTGCCATGGTTATAGGAACATCTTTGGTTGGAATTCTAGTTTTAGGAATGCACTTAGTTGGAGTTATGGGTAAAGCAATTGAACCTAACCTAGATGTAGCAGATAAAATTATTCCTATACTCGCTTTGAATCACTTACATCCTATATTAGCAGGTGTTTTTATAGGTGGACCATTGGCTGCGATTATGTCAACTGTGGATTCTTTACTAATAATGGCTTCTTCCACAATTATAAAAGACTTATATATAAACTACTTTGATAAAAGAGCTTCCGAAGAAAAAATGAAAAAAATTTCTGTTTATACCTCTTTCTTTATAGGAGTTTTGGTTTTCATTTTATCACTTAAGCAATTAAGCTTAATCGTATGGATAAATTTATTTTCTCTAGCTGGACAAGAAATTATTTTTTTCTGTCCTCTAATATTAGGTTTATACTGGAAAAAAGCAAATGCAATGGGAGCAATTGCATCAATGGTCTTAGGAATTACAACTTATTTATATATTGAGATTTTTAAAATTTCAATCTTTGGACTACACAATGTTATTCCATCTTTAACTGTTTCACTAGTTGCTTTTATAGTAGGTTCTTTTTTAGGTAAAAAGCCTAATGATAAAATCATAGAAACATTTTTTGAGTATTAAAAAATTTTATATACCATAAAAAAACAAAAAAATAGATTAAATTTATATTTTTAGATACAATAAAAAAGCTATTGTGAATAGAACTCCTATTCTACCAATAGCTTTTTTAATATTCTATTATTTTATTATCTCTATCTTTTTTAATTCCTCTTCAAAGATATCAATTAAGCGATTAAATTCTTTTGTTACAGCTACAAAACTTTCTTCTTTTGATAGATCCACTCCAGCCATTTTTAGTTGTTCCATTGGATGATTATTTCCACCTGATTTTAATAAAGTTAAATATTTTTCTCTAGCCACTTCAGAAGTTTCAGGATTTTTCAAATCAGCATATAATTTTGCAGAAGCTGCAAATGAAGTAGAATATTGGTATACATAGAAAGGTGAATTATAAAAATGTGGTATTCTTGACCAAATAATTTTTTGTAATTCATCTATAACAACTGTATTTCCAAAATACTTTTTAAATAAATTTTCCATTAATTCACTTAATATATCAGCCGTTATTGCCTTATCTTCTTCTATTAGCTTATGAGCTTCATATTCATAATTGGCAAATAAAGTTTGAATAAAGAAAGTTCCTACCACATTACTCAATGCCTGTTCAAGTAAAGCGATCTTTTCCATCGGATCATTTGAATGTTCAAGCATATAATCCAGTAAAAGTCTTTCGTTAAAAGTAGATGCTACTTCGGCAACAAATATTGTATAGTCTGCCGTTGGATATGGTTGATTTTCACTTGATAGAATACTATGCATAGTATGACCTAACTCATGAGCCAATGTAAATACATCGTCCATAGTATCCTGATAATTTAGAAGCATATATGGATGGACATCATATATATTTAATGAATATGCTCCACTTCTTTTATTTTTTGTTTCATATACATCAAGCCAACCTTCTCCTATTGCCTTAGCCATTTTTTTCTGATAATCATTTCCTAGAGGTTTCACTGAGTTTAAAACAATTTCCTTTGCTTCATCATATTCAAATGTTTTATTATAATCCACTATATTTATACTATTATCATAATAATGATATTCCTTTAATTTTAAAGCTTTTTTTCTTAGCTCTATATATCTTCTAAGAGGTTCTGAATTTTCAGATGTAGATTTTATTAAAGATAAAAATACATCTTTTGGAACATTTTTTCCCTCCAAAGCTCTATCTAATGATGATTCAAAATTTCTTGCTCTCGAAGTTGCTACATTTTTTTGAACTATTGCTCTGTATATTGCAGCAAAAGTATTTTTTGAATTATTGAAACTATTATATAAAGCTTCGAAAGCTAATCTTCTATCATCTTGATTTCTATTAGTAGATAGGATTTTGGAATAAACTCCATTAGATACTGTTACCTCTTCTCCAGTAGATAATTTAACCGTATTCCATTTCATATCAGAAATAGATAATTCTCCATATATGTCAGAACTCGATCCCATAAATTGTGAATAGTAGGAAAGCAATTGTTCTTTTCCTTCATCCAATAAATGTTCTTTCAATCTATATAATTCCATTAAAGGAAATTCTCTAACTTTTAACTCCTGATATTGCTCAATCCATTTTTTCATAGTTTCAATTGGAATTTCTAAAATTTCCGGATCTAACCAAGCCATATCAACAGAAAATTTTGCAAATATCATTTCTATTTCTTGCATTTTTATTGAAGCCACTTCATCAGTTGAATCTAAATCTTTTAACATGTAAGGATAAAGATATAGTTTATCAAAAATTCTTGATACTTTTTCAATTAAATTATGAACTTCAACAAATTTTTCAGAATTGCCTTTTATTTGTCCCTTATATTTTGGCAATTCTTTCATTAAAACTTGCACTTCTTCAAAATCTTTTTGCCATTCATCCCATGATGGATAAATATCACTAAGATTCCATTTATATTTTTCTGCAATTAAATTTCTATCTTTCATCTGTCTATTTCCTTCTTTCTCTTTTAAAGTACTTTCTTTATTTGTGTTCTCTTTTTCCTTTTTTTCATTAAAACATGCAGTAAAAAGTAAAGTAGTCAAATAAATAGCTAATATTAGAATTTTTTTCATAAGTATTTACCCCCATTATTCAGGATATACTAAATTTTTCTTTTCAATATTATTTAAAGTCTTATCTATAAATTTTATAGCTTCATATCTAGCCATAGGAAGATTTTGATCCAGATAATTACCACATTCTATTTCTGTTGCACCTGGGATTTTGTCATCAAATTTCGAAATAAATTCAAACATTTCTTTTAAAAGCTCAACGATATTTTTTGATTCTAATTTTCCTTTTAATATTAAATAAAATCCTGTTCTACATCCCATAGGTCCAAAATATATTATCTCATTTTTCCATATTTTATGATTTCTCAAAAATGTTGCACCTAAATGTTCAATAGTATGCATTTCTGCTATATTTAATACAGGCTCTCTATTGGGTAATTTCATTCTAATATCAAAAGTTGTTATATAATTTCCATTTACATCATCAATTCTAGACACATAAATACCTCTTTTTAGCTTTTGATGATCAATTTGAAAACTTGCTATTCTATCCATAATTCTCCCTCTCTATGCATCTTCAGGTAAAATTTTATGCAATACTATTCCTACAAGGGCTGCTATTGCAAGTCCAGATATAGATATTGCGTCATACACTGCTATATTATCAATAGCAATTCCTAAAACAAAAATTAATGAAGCTATTACTAGATTTCTAGAATGTGAGAAATCTAGTTGGGCTTCAACAATTGTTCTTGCACCAACTGCTGCTATCATTCCAAACAATATTATTGATACTCCTCCCATAACAGGTGTCGGTATTGTTTGCAGTATTACCCCAAATTTCCCTATAAATCCCAATACTATTGCTATAACTGCTGCTATTCTTAAAATTGAAGGATCATAAACTTTCGTAACGGCTAAAACTCCTGTATTTTCACCATATGTCGTATTAGCTGGTCCTCCAATAAGCCCTGCTGCCATAGTTGCAAGTCCATCTCCCAGTAATGTTCTATGTACACCTGGATCTTTAAAGAAATCTTTTCCTACAACTGCACCATTCGTTGTTATATCTCCTATGTGTTCAATAAAAACAACTAAAGCTATTGGTGCTATTGCCACTACACCAGTAAAAGAAAAATCCGGTACAGTAGTAAGAGAAGTCATTGCATCATCAGACAATCCTATCCAACTTGCTTCAGCTACTTTTGAAAATTCTACATCTCCTAAAAGATAAGCTAAAGTATAACCCACAATAACTGATATTAAAATTGGCACTAATCTGAAAAATGATTTTTTCAATATACTTATTCCTACCATTGTTAAAACAACCACAGAAGAAATTATAAGCCCATCTTTATCAAAAGTTCCATTTGAATATCCTGCCATACTCAAAGCAACTGGGCTTAATCTCAATCCTATAACCATTATGATAGGACCTACCACTACCGGTGGAAAAAATGATTTTACTCTTTCAACTCCAAATTTTAAAACTACTAATGACATTGCCACATAAACTAAACCCGCTGCAATTATTCCACCTTTTAAAATCCCTGGGCCATAATCTTTTAAAACTAATGCGGTTGCACCAATAAAAGCAAATGATGATCCTAAAAATACAGGAACTATTCCTTTGGTTACACTATGGAATATAAGAGTTCCCAAACCTGCTGCTATAAGTGCAATAGATGGATTTAATCCTGTTAAAAAAGGAACTAAAACAGTTGCTCCAAACATTGCAAGTACATGTTGAATTCCCAATATAAACTTCATTTTAAAATCTAATTTTTCCATTTCTCCTCCATAATATATTTTTATATCTCTATAAAAAGAGATAGATTTCTCTATCTCTTATAAAAAATTATTTTGTAGTGTTTTTTAATTTTTCAAAAAATTTAACCGTATCAATTATAAATCTTGTATGGGTACCTTCTCCCACTAGAATATTTCCATCTGTTTCATAAACTGCGACATCAAATACTAATTTTTTTCTGTCTATCTCTTTTAAAGTAGAAACTACTTTCATTTCTGTCCCAACTAAGCTACCCTTTAAATGTTTAATGTTTACTTCTGTTCCTACTGTTGTTAAACCTTCTTCTAATTCTTTTTGAGCTAATTTTAAAGAAGCTTCTTCCATCCAAGCTATCATAAAAGGTGTTGCAAAAACTTCTACAGCTCCAGATGCAGCCTTTGCAGCAGTTACATCATCAGTTACAGTTCTTTTAAATTCGTATGTTGTACCTACTTCTAACATAAATCCTCCTATATAAACCTAACTTTATTTAACCCTTTTGATAGTCTATAACAATTTACAAAATAAGTCAATTTTATTTTTATATAAATATCTAATTCTATTTCAGAATAGCTAAAACTTTCCCACTCTCAAAATTTATATTTGCATTATTTTCAGATATGATATTACTCATACATCTACTATCGCCACGAAATAAATCTAAATTGTCTACCTCATATTTAAAACCATGTAAATTCAATTTTTTTATTCTATCTGAGTAAATTATAAAAGAAATCTTTTTGTTTTTCATATTTTTAAAATCATAATTTTTATCTATACTAAAAATTAAATTTTTTTGACTTAAAAAATATAAATTTTTATATTTAAAACATAAATTTAGATTTGTTAATTCATGATCTATATCTCCACCAAGACCTGCTATACAATAAATTTTCTCATACTTTTTTCCCAATAGATAATTTATTAATAACTCTGAATCTGTGTTATCTTTTTCTATTGGAAATTTTTTTATTTTGACACCATTTGATATATAGCTTTTCAAAACATTTTTATCTATTGAATCTAAATCTCCCCAAATCTCTAATGGCATTATATTTAAAGAAAAGGAGATATTTGCTCCTCCATCTGCACAATAAACATCTCCTGCTTCATTTTTTATAAAATTTTTATAAAATTCTTTCTTACCAAGTAAAGCTCCATTAAAAAACACATATGCTACTTTCATTAATCATCGTCCTTCAATGTTTCAACTGTAATAAATATCGGTATATGATCTGAAATCTCTTCTCTCATTCTTGCATAATTTCCATCTGCAAAATCCAAAGCCCCACTCACACCCGTAAATTCTTTTGTAAATTTTGTACTTATAAACATATTGTCATATGAATTAGCTCTTCCTCTTGGGGATAAAGTTGTTTTTATTGATGGATCTATTGCATATGTAATTTTATCTGTTGATTTTAAAAGAGGTCTAAATGATTCATCTAAAGCATATAAATTAAAATCTCCTGCTAAAATTATATCTTGTTCTTTCTTATCTTTATCTTGAAAATATTCATATACATCTATCATTTTAAAATTTTCAGCTTTTCTTTGTGACTCTCCATCTCCATAAATAGTATGAACTAAAACAAAAGTAAAATCAAAATTATCGATTTTAAATGTTGCTCCATATGGTTCTCTTAAAAAAGAACTTTTTCCATCCTTATAAAAACCATTAGATTTCACAAATTTGACTTTATTTTTTTTATATACATATGCGAAATATTCTTTATGATTTTTTGAACCTACCCCATATGATGAAACATGATATTCCCATTTTTCTTTAGTTTGTTTATTAAGTTCATCCACTAAATCTTCAACACCATCTTTATTTATAACCTCTACCAAACCAATTATATCAAATCCTTTTATTATATCTGCAGTTTTAGTCATATTTTTTTTACTATCACCTAATCTCAAAATATTAAAACTTGCAATATAGGCTTCTTCAGAAAAGCACATTATTGATACAATTAAAAATAAAATTCCAAAAAATATTTTTTTCATTACTTTCTCCTTTTTTTTATTTTTTTCATTTTATCATTTTTAAAAAAAAATATCTAGCAATAATAAGTTCTAATGTTTTTTAAATTTAAAAAAATGTGATATAATATCCAAGTAATTTAGAGAAGGGGGGTAAGGTATAATGATTGCGGCTTTTTTTGATATTGATGGAACTATATATAGGAATGCTCTACTCATAGAACACTTTAAAAAAATGATAAAGTATGAACTTTTTGATGATATTCATTATAAGCTCAAGGTGGAAGAAGCCTATCATCTATGGGATATCCGTAAAGGTGATTATGATAATTATTTACTTGACTTAATTGAACTTTATAAAAAAGCTTTAAACGGTTTATCTGAACAATATAATAATTTTATCTCTGACCAAGTTGTTTCTCTAAAGGGAAACCGAGTTTATACTTACACTCGTGAAATGATAAGGTGGCACAAAGAAAATGGACATAAGGTTATTTTTATTTCAGGGAGTCCTTCTTTTTTAGTTTCAAGGATGGCTGAGAAATTCGGAGCAGATGAATATTGTGGTTCTATATATGAAATAGACTTCGAGAATAAAAAATTTACAGGAAATATTGTGAAGCCTATGTGGGATTCACTCCACAAACAAGAAGCAATTAATCAATTTATTGAAAAATACAAGATAGATATGAAAAAAAGTTTTGCTTATGGTGATACAAATGGAGATTTAAGTATGCTTTCTTCTGTTGGAAACCCCAGAGCAATAAATCCTAGTAAGGAACTTTTAAAAAATATTAAAAATAATTTACTTTTAAAAGAAAAAATTGAAATAATCGTTGAAAGAAAAGATGTTGTCTACAAACTAAATCCTAATGTAGAAACTATAGAATTTTAAAATATACTCTAATAAAATATATACTAAAATATTTAAAAATATGTTTACTTTTTATATATTTTTTTGTATAATATATAACAATGTTAATATACTTTTAAGAAAGGTGAAAAAATGAAAATAAAGAACGAAGTAAGATATGCTTTACAAATAATATATTACCTTACTCTACATAGAGATAAAGAAATTATATCTTCAAATGAAATTTCTATAGAAGAAAATATTCCAAGACTTTTTTGTTTGCGTATAATAAAAAAACTTGAAAAAGCAGGTATAGTAAAAATTTACAGAGGTGCTAAAGGTGGTTACTCACTTTCTAGAGATCCAAAAAGACTTACTTTTAGAGATATCATAGAAATAATTGATGATGATATTGTACTGCAACCTTGTATAGACAGTGAAACTATTTGTTCAAGAAGAGGTACTGATTGTAACATCAGAAGAGCTTTGAAATATATTCAAGAAGAGCTTTTAAATGATTTTGATAAAATTAATTTCTACGATTTAGTTAAAAATAATCTTTAGTTTTTTAATAAACTACTTGAAAATTTTTTCTTTAAATGGTAATATATACCATATAAGTCAGAATTAAAACTTAAATATAGTCAAATTTAAAAGGAGGTATGCAAATGGCAAAATTAACAGATGCAATGAAAGAGATAATAACTACTCAACTTGGATGGGTTGCAACAGTAAAAGAAGACGGTACTCCTAATATAGGACCAAAAAGATCTTGTCGTATTTATGATGATCAAACTTTAATATTCAATGAAAATACTGGTGGAGAAATCATGAAAAATATTCAAAGAGGTTCTAAAGTAGCTATTGGATATGCTAATTGGGAAAAATTAGATGGTTATAGATTCACAGGAACTGCTGAAGTGCACACTGAAGGAAAATACTATGATGAAGCTGTAGAATGGGCTAAAGGTAAAATGGGAGTTCCTAAGGCTGCAGTAATATTCCATATTGAAGAAATTTATACTTTAAGATCTGGAGCAACAGCTGGAACAAAAATAACTGAATAATACAAAAAAGAGGTGTTAAGTTCTTTACTTAGCACCTTTATTTTTATTAAATAGAAAAGTGAAATTTTTAGATTATACAATTTATTATTCTAAATTTAAAAAGCCAATAATTATATTGGCTTTTAAATGATTATATAACTAAAAAAGATTTTCATATTTCTATATTTTATTCAACAAACAAAATTGGAGTATTAGAGTTCAAACTTTTTTTTATGTCTATAACTCTTTGGTTAGAGCTTCCTCTCCATTTTAAATTTAAGTTTTTTAACTCTTCCTTAAATTTTCCATCAATTAATATATCACATAATTCTATAAGCTCTTTCCTATTTTTATCTTCTATAATCTCTTCCCATGTAAAACCAGACCATATCCAAATATCTCTATCTGGTAATTCTTTTTTAAATTTTTTTAAAAAGCTTACCAAAGGTATAATATTTTGAGGATATGTCGGATCTCCTCCTAAAAGTGACAATCCTCTTATAGTTTGCCCATATTTTTTAAAAAAATTTATAATTTCATCTTCTTGTTTTTGTGTAAATTCTTCACCATAATTCGGATTCCATGTTTCAACATTGAAGCAATTTTTACATCCATGGTTGCAACCACTTACAAATAAACTTACCCTTATACCTATTCCATTTATCATATCCGCATACTTAATTCCTGAATAATTCATAATATTAGTTGTGTTTTACTCTATTCATAATTTCTTTTTGCTTTCCTTTATTAAAAGGTCTAGCATTTGGCTGAGATAGATACCCACATACTCTCCTTATAACACTCATTTGATTTCCATCATGATTTCCACATTGCGGACATGTAAAACCATCTTTTGTAGCTGTAAATTCTCCTTTAAATCCACATATATGGCATTTATCTACTGGTTGATTTATTCCCATATAGTGAATTCCAACAGCTTTTGCATATCTTAAAATATCTGGAATAGCTTCAATATTTTTAGTCAATGAATCTGTTTCTATATAGCTTATATGTCCTCCGCTTGAATATTTGTGTCCTAAGGCTTCTTGTCTTAACTTTTCAAAAGGATTCATATTTATTCTTGAAGAAACATGAAATGAATTATCATAATATCCTTTATCTGTTATTCCTTCTATATCCCCAAATTCAGCTTTATCAACTCTTGCAAATCTATCACAAAGAGATTCAGATGGTGTCCCATATAAAGCTATTCCTAAATTATATTGTTTTTTATATTCTTCCAGCTTTCCTCTTATATATTTTAATATATTAAAAGTCTTTTCATGTATTTCTTCAGATTGTGAAAAATCTTTTCCATAAAGTAGTTGTGAAACTTCACTAAGCCCAATATATCCGATAGAAACTGTTGCATATCCACCCCATATTAAATCTTCAATAGTTTCTTTGGCATTTTTTTGTGCCAATGCACCTGACATCCATAATATTGGAGCAACTTCTGCTGTTGTTTTTTCTAAATATTTTGCTCTAAACAAGCAGTTGTCTTTACAAATATCTAATATTCTATCCAATTCTTTATAAAATCCTGCTTCATTACCCTTATTTTTTATAGCTATTCTTGGCAAATTTATTGTAGTCGCTCCTATATTAAATCTACCTGAATATTTTTCCTTACCATCTTTATCAAACCATGGATATAAAAAGGCTCTACATCCCATAGGATAAACCACAGTTCCTTTTTTTAGTTGTTCTTCTGTTATGAATAAAATATCAGGATAAATAGATTTAGTCATACATTGAAATGCAAGTTGAGAAATATCCCAATTTGGATCTCCTTCATTTAAATTTAAACCTTCACACATTGCATATACAATTTTAGGGAATATTGCAGTTTCTTTTTTAGATCCAAAGCCTGCCATTCTTGTTTTTAACACATACTCTTGTACCAGTCTTCCTTCCCAAGAAGTTTCTGTTCCTATACCCACCGTTGTAAAAGGTGTCTGTCCATTCACAGTTGATAGCGAATTTATTTCATATTCCAAGCCTTGCATAGCTTGCTTAACTGATTCTTCTGTCATATCAGTTGAATATTTATGTGTCTTTGAATATTTTTCTTTTAATTCTTTATTTTCTATATCAATAATTTCATACTTTTCTTTTATTTTTTCTATTTCAGAATCTTCTAATTGTTCTATATATTTAAGCCCTTTTAAAAAATGCTTTTTGAATGTCTTTTTTATATACGGAACCAAAGCTCTATCCAAATATGGAATAGAACAACCTCCATATGTATTTGATGAAACGGAAGCTATAATTTGGACTATATGGCCTACTGCCACATCCACAGAATTTGGCTCCAACATTTTTGCATTTCCAATATTGCATCCACCTTTTAACATTACTTCTATATCTACAAGTTCACAATTTGTTTCTCTAAATAATAAATAATCTAAATCATGTAAATGAATTTCACCTTTTATATGTGCATTCTTTATGTGAGTAGGAACTATTTTATTCAAATAATAATCTCTTGATGAAATTCCAGCTAATAAATCTCTTTGAACTGAAATAGTTTTTGAATCCTTATTTGCATTTTCAGAAAGTAATTTGTCATTAGAAGCATCTACAAGTTCAGCTATTTGTTTATAAATACTTTTTTCTTTTTCTCTAATTTCTGTCTTCAATGTTCTATAACTTTGATATGCCATAGCTATATCCTTTTCTGAGGATGCCATAAGTTTTTTAACTACCATATCTTGGATTTCTTCGACAGTTAATATTTTTTCATCAGCATTTTCAATTTGGGTAGCTATTTTTTCTATTAATTCTTTATTAATGAGCCCTGAATTTTTTTCAAATGCCATACTGATAGCTTTAATAATTCTGTTTTTATCAAAATCTACGACAGTTCCATCCCTTTTTATAACCCTTTTCATTTCTACTCACCCTTTCTATTTTTTATTATTCAGATTTGAATTCATTATATCATAAAATATTAAAAAAAAATACAATATATTGTTATTTTTTTTAAAAATATATACAATATATTGTATTTATTATAATAATAGTTTATATTTAGCTATTTATAAAAAATCAACTTTACCAGCCGTTTCCTCTACTACTACAGTGGCTCTGCGGCTTATTAGGTTATCTTCAAAAATTAAATTTATATTATATAAAAAGGATTGATTGTAATTACAACCAATCCCTTACTTATAATTTATTATTTAATCTTTGCTACTTTATCTGCTAAAGTTTTTCCAACTTTGAATTTAACAACTTTTTTAGCTTTAACTTTAATTTTTTTCTTAGTTTGAGGGTTCATAACTTCTCTAGCTTCTCTTTTTTTAACTTCCCATGATCCAAATCCTATGAATCTTACTCCATTTCCAGCAAGTAAAGCTCCTTCAACAGTTTCTAAGAAAGCATTTACTAATCTTTCTGAATCTTTTAATTTTAATCCACCTTTTTCTGCAAATGCAGCAACAAATTCTTTTTTAGTCATATCAAAACCTCCATATATTTAAATTAAAATTTAGTTTTTACCGATATTTCTTGTTACTTTTTTTCTAACCGAATTCTACTATAAATAATTAGCTATGTCAAGCATAATATTATTATTTTTCAATATTTTTTTATATCTCTTTAAAATTATAGTTTATTATGATATAAAAATTAACATTTAATTCTCTAATTAAACTAAACTATTGTGTGTATCAGACAAATTATACCTATAAATAATAGTGGTAAATTTAGTTTCTTAAAATCTCCAGTTAAGAAATGAATTATAATATATGCTAAGAATCCTAAAGCCAAACCTGTACTTATACTATATGTTAGAGGCATAGTAAATACAATTACAAATGCTGGAAATAGAACCTTAAGATCATTAAAGTTCAATCCTATTAATTGTTTAAACATATATACTCCAACAACAACTAAAGCAGGTGCAGTAGCATAAGCTGGAACAATAGAAATAAGAGGTGCTAAAAATAACGCCAATAGGAAACCTATTGATGTAACAACTGCTGACAATCCAGTTCTTGCTCCTACTCCAATTCCTGCAGCTGATTCAACAAATGATGTAACTGTACTTGTTCCTAAAGTCGCTCCTACTATTGTTGATGCCACATCTGTATATAACATTTTTCCTAAATCTTTAACTTTTCCTTCTTTATCTACCATATTCATTTCTTTTGCACAACTAATTAAAGTTCCTAATGAATCAAATAAATCAACAAACATAAAAGAGAATATTGGTCCAAGCAATGAAATTTTTAATGCTCCTAAAATATCTAACTTGAACATAACAGGTTTCATACTAGGCGGCATTGATATAATTTGTTCTGGTAACGCTATTTCACCAAATACCATGGCTAAAATAGTAGTAACGATAATTCCAGATAAAATTCCACCCTTCATTTTTCTTGCTTCCATTATTACTATTACAAATAAGCCCACAATTGATATACAAACTGTTTTAGAGAATTCTCCAATACTTACTAGAGTAGCATCATTTTTTACTATAAGTCCCATTGATTTAAATCCAATAAAGGCTATGAATAATCCAATTCCTCCACCTACTGCTAATTTCAAATCATATGGTATAGCATCTGCTATCTTTTCTCTTATACCACCTATTGATAAAATTAAGAAAAATAAACCAGATATGAATACCATTCCTAAAGCAACTTCCCAACTAATACCTTTTTCTAGAACTAAAGTAAAAGTGAAGAACGCATTCAATCCCATTCCTGGAGCTAAAGCTATTGGTACATTTGCATATAGCCCTGATACTAATGTTCCAAAAACTGTACTTAGTATTGTAACAGTAATTAATGCTCCCTTATCCATACCAGTAATAGATAGTATAGATGGGTTTACTATTATAATATAAGACATAGCTAAGAAAGTGGTAATTCCCCCCATTACCTCAGTCGAAATAGTACTATTTCTTTCACTGATTTTAAAAAACTTGTCTAAAAATCCCATTTTTCCTCCTTTAATTATTTATTATATTTAAAAAATTTTTGGGCATTTCTAAGTCTATTTCTATATTTTCTTTCGGAATATTTATATAGTGAGAAAATAGATACATTTTTTCTTTATCATTATTTTTACCATATTTTTTATCACCCACAATTGCATGCCCAATATGTGCTAATTGAGCTCTTAATTGATGTGTTCTACCTGTTTTTAAATCTGCTTCCAAAATAGTATTTTTCTGTAAAACCTTAATTTTTTTAAAGAAAGTGATAGATTTCTTATATCCTTCTTTTTCTTCATTAGATACTATTATTTTTTCTTCAATCTCATCTTTTTTCAAATAATTCTCTATAAAAAATTCTTCTTGTTCTATAACTCCATCTACAAGTATATAGTATTTTTTTTCAATTTCTCTTTCTCTTATATATTCAGCAATTTTCCTAGCGGTTCTAATATTTTTAGCACCTATAACAAGTCCAGAAGTATCTTTGTCTATTCTATTTACAAAATTTACTGTGTTATTCTGAAAATAAGCTCTGTATTCTTCAAGTAAACTTATACTATGACCACTACCTCTATGAACTATATCTCCTGCCGATTTATTTATAATGAATAGATCTACATTTTCAAAAACAATGCTATCTTCTAGTATTTTTTTTCTCTCCAAAGATATTTCAATAAATTTATCCTGTGGTTCTTCATCAACATTTATTTTTGAATATAATTGTAATATATCTCCTGAATTTAGTCTAGTGTCTTGTTTAACTTTTTTTTCATTTATTTTTATTTTCCCTTTTCTTATCATTTTATATATATCTGATAAGTTTGTATTTTTTAATTTTTTCTTAAATATCTATCAATTCTTACTCCTGAATACTCATCATCTATAATATACTCTATCATTTTGTACTCCTGTGAGTTTTTACGCTTTGAACAACTCCCAACATTAAAAACGAAAATACCAAAGAACTTCCTCCATAACTCATAAGAAGTAAAGGAAGACCTGTTACAGGCATTATTCCCATTATCATTCCTAAATTTACAAAGATATGGAAAAAAAAGATTGTTGCAATTCCATAGCAGACATATTTTCCAAATTTATCTTCGGTAGTATCAGCTATATAAATTATTTGTGCTAATAGTAGTAAATAAAGTAATATTAAAATAGTTCCTCCTATAAATCCTCTTTCTTCAAAGAAAACCGAACCTATAAAATCTGTATGAGATTCAGGCAAGAATCTTAATTTCCCCTGTGTATTATTTAAAAATCCTTTCCCATAGATTTGTCCTGATCCAATTGCTATTTTAGATTGCGTTATATTCCATCCTGTTCCTAAAGCATCTGATTCTGGATTTAAAAATGTATTCACTCTATCTCTTTGATATTCTTTTAATAAAAACTTATATGCAAACGGAATAAATATTATTATAGAACCTAAAACAGAAATAATACATTTCCATTCAAGTTTATTTAGAAACAATAGAACTCCATATATTAAAATTATAACAAGTGATGTTCCTAAATCAGGCTCTATTGCTATTAAAACAAAAATTGGAAATATATGCAAGAATGAAAAAAACATACTCTTAAATCCCATATATTTATCATCATAGTTTGTGACTAAAAAATTAGCAAAAGTAAATATTAAAAATAATTTAGCAAATTCTGAAGGTTGAATTGTAACAGGTCCCAAATCCAACCATCTTCTTGCACCAAGTCTTTTAGTTCCAATAATTAGAACTGAAATAAGCATGAGAATATTAAATAAATATATATAGGCTGAATATTTAGCATACTTTTTATAATCTACAAATGAAACAAATACAAAAATAGAAAATGCTACCACAAACCATATAATTTCTTTTTTAAAAAAAGAAGAAGTTTTTGATAAAGTAGCACTATATATAGTCGATAAACTTAAAGCAAAAATTAAAAAAACATTTAATAATAATAAATAATTTATTTTAGATGCTTTTTTTACAATTCTTTTAATTATTCCATTATTCATATAAAAATTCCTTTTTATTTTCCAGTATGACCAAATCCGCCTTCTCCACGCTCAGTTTCATCCAAAACTTCCACTTCAATAAATTCCATTTGTTCTACTTTATTTAAAACCAACTGTGCTATTCTTTCATTTGGTTCAATGATATAATCATCTTTACTTAAATTGACAGCTATAACCTTTATTTCACCTCTATAATCACTATCAATTGTTCCAGGAGAATTAAGCATAGTTATCCCGTGTTTAATTGCAAGACCGCTTCTTGGTCTAACTTGAACTTCATAACCAACAGGTATCTCCATTTTTATTCCAGTAGGAATTAAAACTCTTTCTAAAGATTTTAAAGTAATAGGCTCAGCAATATTAGCTCTAATATCTACTCCAGCAGAACCTAAAGTTTCATATTTAGGTAATGTTATATTCTTTTCTTTTACTATTTTAACTTTCACTTTCTCCATTTTATATCCTTTCTTTAAATTTAATATATTTTTCAGCTGATATTTTTATATGTTTCCAACAATTGTTTGCGAATAATAGTTTTCGTCAAAAATAAATTCAGCTGCTTTTTTTATGTCATCTAAGGTCACAGCTTCAATTTCATTTTTTACATCGTTTATATCTATAATTTTCCCGTATGTTAAATATGATGAAGCTAATCTATTCATTCTAGAACCCATGCTTTCCAAGCTGAATGTAATGGCGCTGGCATATTTATTTTTAGCTTTTCTCAATTCTCTTTCTGAAATTCCATTTTCTTTTATACTTTTAAATTCCTCTTTTATTATTTCTATGATATCTCTGTAATCTTCTTTTGTAGTTCCTACATATACAGTAAGTAAGCCACAATTTTCAAATTTTGTTAAATATGAATAAACGGAATAAGCAAGTCCTCTTTCTTCTCTTATCTTTTGAAAAAGTCTTGAACTCATTCCTTCTCCCAAAATATTAGATATTATAGCAACTGGATATCTTAATTTATCCATACTAGATACCCCTCTTGTCGTAAAACAAAGATGTATTTGATTAGAGTCCTTATTTATTAAATTTTCTCCAGAGTTTAGCTTATAGTCTAAATTTAGAGCTCTTGTATTTTTTCCTCTATTTAAAACATACAATTTTTCATGCAATTTTTCAAAAAGATAATTTTCATCAAAAGCACCTACAGCCACAATAACCAAGTTTTCACTTATATATTGCTCTTTTAAATATCGCATTATAGTTTCTCTATTAATTTTTTTTAAACTCTCTATACTTCCAGAAATTGAATTTGAATGAACCCCTGTTATTGCAAATTCAATATTTTTTTCATGAACAACTTCTTCTGGAATATCTTCGTACATTCTAATTTCTTCTATGATAACATTTCTTTCTTTTTCAATATTTTCTTCTTCAAAAGTGGAATTTAAAAACATATCTGTCAATATATCTATACCTATATCCAACTTAGATGCCATCAATTTTATATAATAACAAGTTGTATCTCTTGAAGTATATGCATTTATCATTCCACCCTCAAAATCTACAAATTCTGATATTTCTTTTGCATTTCTATTCTTTGTTCCCTTGAAAAGTAAATGCTCAATAAAATGTGATACCCCACTTTCTTTAGACTTTTCATTGATAGCTCCTGTCTTTATATAAAAACCTAAGCTAAAAGTTTCCATACTTGGCATAACTTCTGTTATTAAAGTAATTCCATTTTCAAATTTTTTTAATTTTATGTTGTTATTCACATTTTCTCCTTAAGATTAATACTCTGCTCTATTCATAAAATATAGACCTATGCCTAAATAAATTAAATTAGGCAACCAACTTGCTATAAAAGGATTTAAGATCCCGTTTAAACTCATAGCTTCAAATGCTCCAGAAACTATATAATATCCATACCCTACCACTATACATATAACTAAATTTATAGTTGATTTTCCTCCTCTAACATATTTACTGCTTACTGAAAGCCCTATAAAAGCAACTATAAAACTTGCAAATGGAAAAGAATATCTCTTAGCTAGTTCAACCAAATATGTTTTTGTAT
The DNA here is from genome assembly GCF_900095285.1 of Fusobacterium gastrosuis. Classification (GTDB taxonomy): domain Bacteria; phylum Fusobacteriota; class Fusobacteriia; order Fusobacteriales; family Fusobacteriaceae; genus Fusobacterium; species Fusobacterium gastrosuis. The sequence goes on from NZ_LT607734.1 coordinate 1,618,154, forward strand.
CTTCTCCTATACTTTTTTGCTCTTTTATCGATTTTTTTAGTCCTTTTATATCTTGCATTCTAGGATCGATTCCCTTAACTCTTATAAAGTTATCAGGCTTATCTATAAATTTTTCATTTTTATATTCTGCTAAAGTTTTTTCTTCTTTTGTTTCAGGATAATATATATTAACATCTTTAAATACCCATACTTTTTCTTCTTTACTATAAGTTCCACTTTTAGCTGTTATTATTTCTTTTAAATTGGCTATTTTATTTTCATAAATAACAATTTGAATATTTTTTGCTTTTCCATCAATTCTATTTATTTCTTTCATTAAATAAAGATAATTTCCTTCTATATTTCTGAAAAAAGCATTTTCTTTTGTATCAGGTAATTTTATAGTATCCTCGGTTTCTCTTCCTCTTAATAAATTAATTTTTTCAAGTGAATTTGTATATATTGAATTATAGACAAAGAATACAAATATTGAAATTATAAAAGAAATAACCAGTGGAGCTGCCACTATTCTAAAAAATCTTATTCCAGCTGTTTTTAAAGAAATTATTTCTAGATTGCTAGACATTATGCTTATTGTAATAAGTCCAGCTAATAGTACTGACAGAGGAGCTATATCTATAAAAATTTTAGGAATTAAATTTAATATATATATGAATATATTTTTCCCTACTAATCTTCCATCATTTATATATTTCATTATTTTAAACATCTGTGCCAACAAAAAAATAACCAAAAATGAAAAACTACTCATAAAAAAATATTTTAAAAAATACTTGCTTATATAAATATCTAATTTTTTTATCATTATATTCCCCTTACTTGCTTTAAACGATAAAACTTATATGTTACAGCTGATAATAAAATATTAGGTAACCATGTTGCCAAAAGTGGGTTCATTTTAGAAGCGTTCGCCATAACTATCCCCATATTTAAAAGAACAATATATGAAAATACTATTATCATAGCAAGAGAAAAAGCATATTTTCTTGATGTTCTATGGTGACCTATTGATAAAACCAAACCTAAAATAGATAAGGGAACAGTTGAAAATATTAAAGCGAGTTTTCTATAAATTTCGACTTTATAGCTTATCTTTTCTTCAATTTTTTTATCTTTCATTTCTGAAATCAAAGTACTGACACTCAAAGATTCCACATCTTTTATTTTCAAATTAAAGTCTTCAAAAAAAGGTGTTAAAGATACTTTTTTCTCATCAAAAGTTCCTATTACATTTTTCTTCCCTTCATCAGTAAAATTTATAAATTGAGCATCATTAATTACAATTGAATAATCTTTCCAAAAAGCTTCCTTTCCAACTAAAACAGTGGAAAATTCATTTTTTTCACTTTTTTCAAAAATTAATACATCTGTAGCTCTTCCATCTGATTCCACTTGATCAACATAAATACTATATTCCTCCATAGTATCTATAAAAGTTTTTTCTTTTAGTTGAAATATTGGATTTTCATAAGCTATCTTTGCTCCCAAATACTTTAGTTTTACAAAAGATCTAGGTATTATACTCTCTTGTAAAAATAAAATAAAAAGTGACAAAGAAAGAGCCACTACCAATATCGGTTTTAAAATATCATTTATTGACATACCTGTGGAAACCATAGCCACAGATTCACTATTTCTACTGAATTTAGAAAAACATATCATAATTCCTAAAAATAGTCCTATGGGTATCGTCTGAGTTAATATTGGAGGTATGTAAAATGATAACAATCTCAAAATATCCACTATTGATATTCCTTTTACTATTATATTTTCCATCATAGCAACCATAATGTCTAAAAGGAAGATAAAAGTAAAAACAAACACCGAAAGAATAAGTGGACCTCTTAATTCTTCTAAAATATATCTATTAATAATCTTCATAATTCACCTATATAACTGTATTTATATTTTTTTCTATTATTTTTTTTGTAGCATTTTTATTAAAATTTTCTATCAATACATCAGGAATATGTTGCTCTATATTGGGAATTATTTCATAGAACAATTCTATACTTCTACTATTTTCTGAATATTTTTCCAAACTTGGTGCTATATTTATTGCATAACTATAAAGTACCACAACTATAATACTGATAACTATTCCCTTTAAAAGCCCTAAAATTCCTCCCAACATCCTATTTAAAAAACCTTTTTGTTGATTTTTAAGAGCCTTTTTAACAAACAATAAAATCATAGAAATTACTAAATATACTGTTATAAATGTAACTATATATGTTATTAAATAATTGTTACCAAATATAGTTTCTGATTTTTTAAAAAACTTTAGAACAACCGGTGTATATATTTTTGTAATTATTATATTTATAATAAATCCAAAAAGAGAAATAATTTCCGTGAATATTCCATTTTTCAAACCTGCCAGTACTCCTAATCCTATTAGAATTAATATTAAAATATCTAAATACATATTCCCCTCCTATCTCTCTTCAACTCTTACCCATAATGCTTTTAAATATAAAGTTTCCGGTATATGTAATATCCATGGGTGATCTTCAGGCTGATAATTAATTCCAATTACACTAAGTATTTTTCCGTTTTTTGATGCTGCCATTCTAGTGACTTCCAACAAATCTTGTAAACTTATATGATATGCACAAGTTATTACCCCTAAAATCCCACCATTATTTAAAAGTTTAAAACTTTTATCACATAAATCAATAAAAAAATCTCTTCCTTTATAGATATCTGTTTTTCTTTTTATAAGTGATGGAGGATCTAAAGTAATGATATCGAATTTTTCATTTCTCGTTGCTAAAGTATTAAGCAATAAAAATGCGTCACCTTCAACAGTGGAAAATTTTGAAAAATCTTTATTAAATTCATTGAGTTGAAAATTTTCATGACAAAGCTCTAAAGCATGTGTATCTTTATCAATTGCAACAACTTCTTTTGCTCCAGCCTTTAAAGCAGCCATAGAAAAACCACCACTACTGGAAAATACATCTAAAAATCTAGTCGTTCTATCTATATATTTAACTATAAATTTTCTTGAATCTCTTTGATCTAAAAAGAAACCTGTCTTTTGCCCGTCCATAATATCTACATTATATTTAATTCCATTGTCTTCCATAATAACTCTTTGAGGAATTTCTCCGTATAATGTACCTGTTTGAATATCTACACCTTCTATAACTCTATTTTCAACATCACTTCTTTCATAGATACCTTTTGGTTTCAAATATTTTTTTATTGCATTTATAACATCTGACTTAAAAGTTTCTACACCTGAATTTCTAAATTGTACTGAAACATATTTATCAAATTTATCTATAATTAGTCCTGGAATATAATCAGCCTCCGAAAAGAAAACCCTAATACTATTTGTTTCTTGAGAAAGATTTTTCCTTTTATCATATGCCTGTTTTATTCTGTTGTAAATAAATTCTTTATCAATTTTTTCATCCTTTGTCGTCAAAACTCTAACCAAGGCTGAAGTTCCCTCAGTAATATATCCTCTTGCTAAAAATTTCATTTCAGAATTACATACATCAACAATATCTCCATTTTTAAAATTTCCTATAATTTCTCTCACTTCATCTTTATATACATTTGGATAAAAATTTAAAATTTTTTGTTCCTTATCTTTTTTTACAATTATTTTTGTCATCAAATTCACCCATTTTTTTAAAATCATTTTTTATTATAACATATTTTCATTGTTTTTATACTATTATTTTTTGATATACTTTAGAAAAGTTATTAAATATTTTATAAAAAATTTTGAAAAGAAAAAAGTTTCTTGTTATATTTTTTCATATATGATAAAATTATTAAAAATAATTTATATTTTATAGAAATTTTGAATACAAAATTATTTTTGAAAAAATAATTTTTATTGACTTAGGAGAAATATGAAAGAAATTAATAATGTTTATATCAAAATAATTAATTTATCGCTTATTATTTTAATAATTATTTTAAGTGTTTATCTAAGTAAAAGATTTTACTTCAATGAATTCTATTATAAAGTTCCTGATCTTATAGGTTTGGACATGGCTGAAGCTGAAAAAACTATTTCATCATCTGCTCTTAACATCAGAAATATGGGAGAAACCTTTTCTACCCTTCCCTATGGAAAAGTTGCTATGCAAGAACCTAAAGCTGGAGCTGTTGTAAAAAAATCAAGAAATATAAAAATTTGGACAAGTATGGAAAGTCCGGCTGTATTTTTGGATGATTTAACTGGAATCAATTATTTAGATGCTATTTCTATTGCTGAAAGAAAAGGTATGATTGTCGATGAAATTACAAAAATAAATTCACAACTTCCAATAAATTATGTTATTGCAACTTCTCCAAAGAGCGGTGAACCTTTAGCCAGAGGTACAAAGATTTCATTTCTTATAAGTAACGGAAACTCAAATTAAGGGGTGAAAAATAAATAGTATATTATGAAAAAAGGTAGAGTTATAAATAAAATACAAGGTTTTTATTATGTTGAAATTGAAAATAATATTGTAATAGAAGCTAAGCTTCGTGGAATTTTAAAAAAAGTTAATAATAAATTTAATTGTGTAGTAGGGGATTTAGTTACTTTATCTGAAGATAACTCTATTATTGAAATAACTAAAAGAAAAAACTTACTAATAAGACCAATTGTATCCAATGTCGATTATATGGCTATACAATTTGCAGCAAAAAATCCGAATATTGATTTTGAAAGAATTCATTTACTTATTTTGAATGCTCTTTTCCACAAGGTCTTACCTCTTGTCATTATAAATAAAATTGATTATCTTAGCATAACTGAAATAAATCTTATAAAAAATAAATTAGCATATTTAAAAGCCTTAGATATTCCTTTATTCTTAATTTCAACTAAAGATAACATAGGACTTGAGAATTTAGAAGAATTTATTAAAGATAAAATTACAGTCATTGGTGGTCCAAGTGGAGTTGGAAAATCATCTCTTATAAATATTTTACAAAATGAATACATTCTAAAAACTGGTGAAATAAGTGAGAGATTAAAAAGAGGAAAACATACAACCAGAGATTCTAATATGATAAAGTTAAAACAAGGTGGATATATTATTGATACTCCAGGTTTCTCTTCAATAGATATTCCAGATATAAAAAATAAAGAGGAATTAATTTCTCTTTTTCCAGAATTTCAAAATTTTAACAATTGTAAGTTTTTAAATTGTTCTCATACTCATGAACCAAATTGTGCAGTCAAAGAAGCAGTAGAAAATTTAAAAATATCAATAGAAAGATATGAATTTTATAAAAAAGTACTTAGTTTATTAAATGAAAGGTGGAATAAATATGAATAAAAGCATTAAAATAGCTCCGTCTATTTTATCTAGTGATTTTTCTAAATTAGGTGAAGAAATTATTGCAATTGATAAAGCTGGAGCTGATTATGTACATATCGATGTCATGGATGGGCATTTTGTCCCTAACTTAACTTTTGGTCCTCCTGTTATAAAGGCTTTTAGAAAATGTACTGATTTAATTTTTGATGTACACTTAATGATAGATAGACCTGAAAGATATATTGAAGATTTTGTTAAAGCCGGAGCTGATATAATAACAGTTCATGTAGAGTCTACTATACACTTGCACAGAGTAATACAACAAATTAAGTCATATGGAATAAAAGCTGGTGTATCTTTAAATCCTTCTACACCTGAAGACAGTTTAAAATATATTATAAATGATATTGACATGGTATTAGTAATGAGTGTAAATCCCGGCTTTGGAGGGCAAAAATTTATAGAATCAGCTGTTGATAAAATAAAAGCTGTTAGAAATATGAGAAGTGATATTGATATTCAAGTTGATGGTGGAATTACTAATGAAACTATTGGAAAATGTATAGAAGCTGGAGCTAATATTTTTGTAGCAGGTTCCTATGTATTTTCAGGTAACTATAAAGAAAGAATTGATTTATTAAAGGGAGGAAAATGAAATGACAGTAAATATTGAAAAAGTTAATGAGGTACTTGAAGAATACTATAAATTATTTTACAAAACAGAAGATATGGCATTAAAGAGAGGAATAAAATCTCTTACACATACAGAGCTTCATATTATTGAATCAGTTGGACAAGACTCTCTTACAATGAATGAACTTTCTGAAAAAATTGGTATAACAATGGGAACTGCAACTGTTGCTATTTCAAAATTGGCTGATAAAGGATATATGGATAGAGTAAGATCCAGTGTTGATAGAAGAAAAGTTTTCGTTTCTTTAACAAAGAAAGGATTTGATGCTCTGACTTATCATAACAACTATCATAAAATGATAATGGCCTCTATTACTGAAAATATTCCAGGAAAAGATTTAGAAAAATTTGTTGAAACATTTGAAGTAATTTTAAATGCTCTTAGAAACAAAACTGATTATTTTAAACCAATGACTATAACTGATTTTCCTGAAAAAACAAAAGTATCAATAGTAGAAATCAAAGGAACTCCAATAGTTCAAAATTATTTTGCAAGTCATGGAATTGAAAATTTCACTATTTTAAGAGTTTTAAGATCTGAAGATAAATCTCAATTTACTATTCAAAAAGAAAATGGAGAAATCCTAACTTTAGATATTTTAGATGCAAAAAATCTAATTGGTGTAAAGGCGGATTAGTATGTTTTATATAGATGGAATATCTTTAAATGTAGTCAGAGAAGAATTAAAAAAAGACTTAATAAATAAAAAGATAAATAGAATTTTTAAAAACAATGATTACTCAATCTCACTACATTTTGGAAAAATAGAGTTGCTGTTTTCTTGTATGCCTAACTTAGCTATATGCTATATCACACAGAATAAAGAAAAACCTATTTTAGATATAGCATCTTCTATAATTTCCAATCTTAGAAAACATCTTATGAATGCAATGCTTGTAGATATTGAGCAGCTAGGATTTGATAGAATCCTAGTTTTTCATTTTACAAAAATAAACGAACTAGGAGAGGTTAAAAAGTATTATATTTATTTTGAATGTCTTGCAAAAGCTTCAAATTTAATTTTTTGTGATGAAGAACACAAAGTAATAGACAGCTTAAAGAAATTTTATATAAGTGAAAAATCAGATAGAACACTTTTCAATGGTGAAAAATATCAAAGACCACAATTTGAGAAAAAAATTTCTCCGTCTGAACTTACAGAGATTGACTTTAATAGATTTAAAGAAAATCAAATAGCTCTTTCTTCAGAGGTTGAGGGAGTCGGAAAAATTTTTGAAAATTCCTTACAAAACTCTGAGAATACATTTGAAGAATATAAAGAATTATTAAAAAGTAAAAAATTTAAAATTTATTTTGAGAAAGCAAAGTTAAAATTGGCTACAGTATTAGATATTTCTTATCTAAATCATGATGAAATAAAAGTTTTTGAATCCTATAATGATTTAATTAATTTTTATATAAGTTATGAGTCTATTTCTACAAGTTTTAGTCTTTTAAAAAATAAATTAATTTCTTCTATTGATAAAAAAATAAAAAATTAAACAAAACTTTATATTTAATAGAAGAAGATATAAAAATTTCAAATTCTATGAATAACATAAAAGAACAGGCAGATATTTTAGCATCAGTACTTTACTCTGTAAAAAAAGGAATGTCTTCAATATTAGCCTATGATTTCTATAACAATAAAGATATTGAAATTTACCTAGATACTTCTCTTAATCCCAAAGAAAATTTGGACAAAATATATAAAAAATACAATAAAGCTAAAAGAAGTTTTGAAAATGCTCTCAGAAGAAAAAGAGAAGTTTATGAAGAAATTAACTACTTAGAAAGTAATATTTTATTTATAGAGAAAGCTCAAAAAGTTGAAGAACTTCGTGAAATTGAAGAAGAGCTTATAAAAGCCAGATATCTTAATCAACATCATCAGACAAAAAAAACTAAAATAAAAAAAGAAATTAAATATGGTATTTTAGAATATAATGGTGCTTTAATTTTATATGGACGAAATAATATCGAAAATGATAATCTTTCTCTCAAAATTGCTTCAAAAAATGATCTATGGCTTCATGCAAAAAATTTTCCTAGTTCTCATGTTATTGTAAAAAGTGACAGCATTTCTGAAGAAATTATAAAAAAAGCTGCAGAAGTTGTAGCTTTTTATACCAAACTTAGCTTGGGAGAAAAGATAGAAATAGACTATACTTTAAAAAAATATATAAATAAGCCTAACGGTGCTAAATTAGGTTTTGTCACTTATAGTAATCAAAAAACTATCACTGTTGAAAAAAAGGAATTGAAAGAAATTAGTCAAAAGAAATAAATTTTATATAGTATACTGCTTTGGGTATATTTACAACAATTAAAGATTACTTTTTAATCATAATTAAATTTGACAAAAAATAAAAAAAAATGTACTCTAAAGTATAAAATAATCACTTGATATATAATAAAAAATATGAAAGGAATGATTTGAATGGCGAGTAAAACAGTAGAAATAATAAATGAAACAGGTCTACATACTAGACCAGGAAGTGAATTTGTAAGTTTGGCAAAATCATTTACATCTCAAATAACAGTTGAAAATGAAGCAGGAACTGTTGTAAATGGAACTTCATTATTAAAATTATTATCTTTAGGTATAAAAAAAGGAGCAAAAATCACTGTTCATGCTGTTGGTGAAGATGAAGCTGAAGCAGTTGAAAAATTAACAACTCTTCTTGCTAATTTAAAAGATTAATTTTTATAATTAAGAGGAGTATGAAATATATTCCTCTTTTATTATTTTATAAAAAATTTTAAGGAGTATATTGAATGAATAGAGTTATAAATGGTATAGCTGCTTCACCTGGAGTTGCTATAGGAAAAATTTTCATATACAGAGATATTAAACTAAATTATGCTGAAAAAAGTCTTATTTCAAAAGAAAAAGAAATAGAAAGATTGATTCTTGGTAGAGAAATAGCTAAAAAGCAGCTTGAAGAAATAAGAGATAACACTCTTCTAAAAATGGGAAAAGATAAGGCTGCTATTTTCGATGGGCATATTACTCTTCTTGAAGATGAAGATTTATTTACTGAAATAAATGATAAAATTAATTCAGAAAATAATACAGCTGAATACGCTTTAAATGAAGCTATCGAAGAATATGCTTCAATGCTTGCAAATTTAGAAGATACTTATTTCAAAGAAAGAGCTGGAGATTTAAGAGATATAGGCAAAAGATGGCTGTACGGAGTTGCAAATGTAAATGTTATTGATCTGTCTAAACTTCCTCCAGAAAGCATAATAGTGGCAAAAGAATTAAATCCATCTGATACAGCTCAACTTAATCTTGAAAATGTACTTGCATTTGTAACAGAAATAGGTGGAAAAACAGCCCATTCCTCTATTATGGCCAGATCCCTTGAATTACCTGCCGTTGTTGGTGTTGGAGAATTGTTAGATTCCATTACTAGTGAAGAAAATATAATAGTAGATGCATTGAATGGAAAAGTTATAATAAATCCTGATAAAGAAAATTTAAAAATTTACACTGAAAAAAGAAATGCATATTTAAGAGAAAAAGAGGAATTAAAAGAATTAAAAGATAAAGAAGCTATTTCTAAAGATGGTGTAAAAATTGATATTTGGGGAAATATAGGTTCTCCAAAAGATGTAAAAGGAGTTCTATCAAATGGTGGTTTTGGAATAGGACTTTACAGAACAGAGTTTTTATTTATGGACAAGGAATCTTTTCCAACTGAAGATGAACAATTTGAAGCATATAAAGAAGTTGCTATTGCTATGGGAACTCATCCTGTAACAATTAGAACGATGGATATTGGTGGTGACAAATCTCTTCCATATATGGAGCTTCCAAAAGAAGAAAATCCTTTCTTAGGATGGAGAGCTATAAGAATCTGTTTAGATAGAACAGAAATTTTAAAGACCCAATTCAGAGCATTATTAAGAGCTTCAAAGTATGGAAATATTAAAATTATGCTTCCAATGATAATGGATGTTAATGAAATTAGAAAGTCTAAAGAAATATTTGAAGAATGTAAGAAGGAACTAAGAGAAGAAGGAGTAGAATTTAATGAAACTGTTATGCTTGGTATAATGGTGGAAACTCCAGCTGTGGCTTTCAGAGCTAAATACTTTGCAAAAGAATGTGATTTTTTCTCAATAGGAACAAATGATTTAACACAGTATACTTTAGCAGTGGACAGAGGAAATGAAAAAATTGCAAACTTATATGATAGTTACAATCCAGCAGTTTTACAGGCAATTAAATTATTAATTGATGGTGCTCATGAAGGTGGAATAAAAATTTCAATGTGTGGTGAATTTGCCGGAGATGAAAATGCTGTTGCCTTACTTTTCGGTATGGGACTTGACGCATTTTCAATGTCGGGAATATCTATTCCAAGAATTAAGAAAATTTTAAAGAATTTAGATAGTAAGAAATGTCAAAAATTGGTAGAAGAAGTTTTAGAATTTTCAACTGCTGACGAAGTAAAAGAAAAAGTAAAAAACTTTATGAATAATTTATAAGTAAAAAGGTCTTGGAAATTTTCCAAGACCTTCATTCTTATTATATAAAATAGTTAGCTAACATAAACAACTTTTTTATTTGTGTATAAAAAAATGGCGTCCCCGAGAAGATTTGAACTTCCGACACCCGTCTTAGGAGGACGGTGCTCTATCCAACTGAGCTACGGGAACAGCCGAATGCCATCAAAAGCATTTTTAATTATACAATATTTTCAAATAAATTTCTAGTTTTAATTAAAAGTATTTTTTATGTCCTATTTACTTTTATTTATCTTTTTTTTTTGCTATAATAAATTTATTAAAAATTATAGGAGTTTAAAATGATTATAGAAAAAATTTATTCAAAGATTTCTGCTAAACAAGCAGCTTTTGTTGCTGTTTTCTTTTGGGCGTCAGCTTTTGTTTTTACCAAACTTGTTTTAAAGTATACTGATGTAAATACCCTTGCTGTTTTAAGATATTTTTTTGCAGCTCTAGTTTTAATTTTTATTGCATTTAAAAAAAATATAAAATTTCCTGCTATAAAAGATCTACCTATACTTTTTGTAGCAGGTTTTTTTGGATATTCTGGCTATTTTGTAGTTTTTAATATAGCCATGCAAAAAATAAGTCCATCTACTGCCAGTGTTATTAATGCACTTTCTCCAGCAATAACAGCAATTATTGCATATTTTTTATTTAAAGAAAAAATAAAAATGATAGGATGGCTTTCAATGTTGATATCTTTCGTTGGAATTGTTATTCTAACAATGTGGGACGGTGTACTTTCTATAAATGTAGGAATTATTTATATGCTTATAGCCTGTCTTTTTATAAGTTTATCTAACATTTGTCAAAGAGGGCTTGCTGGAAAAAAATATAGTTCTTTAGAAGTTATAATTTATTCGATGGTAATAGGTGCATTACAACTTTTCTTATATTCCCCAAAATCTCTTTTAAATATCTTTGAAATTAATTTTTTTGCACTTCTTTTAATTATATACATGGCTATTTTTTCAAGTGTGATAGCTTATTTATTTTGGACAAGAGCTTTTGAAATCTGTAAGACTACAACAGAGGTTACCTCGTTCATGTTTGTAACTCCAGTACTTGCAACTATAATGGGAATAATTATCCTAGGTGATATTCCAAAATTATCTACTTTTATAGGTGGTCTTGTTATAATAACTGGAATGATAATATTTAATAAAACAAAATAAAAATATTTGAATAATGGAGGTGGTAGTAAATATGAAAAAATCTCTTTTAAAACAACTAGATAAATGGCATGAAGAAAATGAGCATGAAAAAATAATTACAGAGATTCTAAATTTAGATGAAGAAGATAAAACTCCTGAAATAATAGGGAAGTTAGCTAGAGCTTATAATAATATTGATGAGTATGAAAAAGGAATAGAAGTAGGTAAAACTATTGAAAAAACTGAAGGAAATACAGCTGTATGGAATTACCGTATGGGATATTCATATTTTTATATGGAAGGTAAAGAAAAAAAGGCTGAAAAGCATTTTAAAAAAGCTTTTAAATTAAATCCAAATGAGCCTGATGTTCCATTCTTTTTAAGATATATATATCAAGTATTTTGCATAGATGCAGTCGAAAAAGAAAATGATTGTAAAAAAGCAATAAAATGGGCTTTAAAGGCTCTAAAATTTGCAGAACTTGAAGAAAATAAAGAAGAAATTATTTGGTGTTTTTCAAGACTGGGTTGGCTTTATGATTCTATTTCTGAATATAAAAAAGCTTTACCTTTTATAGAAAAAGCTATAAGTTTAGGAAGAGAAGATATTGGAATTTACTCTGAATACACATACTCTCTTTCTAGAAATTTTAAATATAATGAAGCTATTAAAGCTGCTAATAAAGCTATTGAACTAGGAAGAGATGATGAATGGATTTATAATGAACTTGGCTACGCTTATTCAAATTTAGAAAATTATGAGAAAACTTTAGAATTTTATACTAAAGCAAAAGAAAGAGCTAAAGAAGAAAACTTAGTCGTTGAAATAGAAATAGGTCGTGCATTAGCAGAACTGGGAAGATATGAAGAGGCTCTTGAAAATTTTAAAAAATTAAATAGAAAAAAGAATATCGCAATAGAAGATAAAACAACTATCATATCTCAACTTTCATATACATATAGAAGAGCTGCCGATTATAAAAATGCTTTAAAATTTGCTTTAAAAGCAAATGAATTAGGAAAAGATGATGCTTGGCTAAATGTAGAAATTGGACTTAACTATTTATATCTTGATAAATATGAAGAGGCTTTAAAATATTTTGAAAAAGCTCATAGTATGGATAATGAATATTCAACTGCAACTTTACAAATTGCAAATTGTTATAAATTACTTGGCAGGTATGAAGAAGCTCTTGTATATCTCTTGAAACTTTATGAAAATGAAAGTAATGATATATGGTTAAATTCTGAGATAGGCTGGATTTATGATGAATTGGCTAATTATGAAGAAGCCTACAAATATTTAGAAAAGGCTGAGAACCTTGGAAGAAATGACGATTGGATTTTCTCTGAAATAGGTCAATGTTTAGCTAGACTTAGTAGATACGAAGAAGCTCTTGTCAAACTAAAAATTGTTCTGGATATGCCAGGGGTAGCTACAAGCGAGCAAATATTTGTAAACTCTGAAATAGGATGGGTATATGACAGACTTGAAAATCGTGAAGAAGCTTTGAAATACTTATTTAAAGCAAATGAGTTAGGAAGAGATGACATATGGTTAAATTCAGAAATAGCTTGGAGCTTGGTTGATTTTCCTGACAGATATGAAGAAGCTGAAAAACATTTCTTAAAAGCTATTGAACTTGGAAGAAACGATGCATGGATATATAATCAAATTGCTTTTTTATATGAAAAAATGAAAAAATTTGATAAGGCTCTTGCTTATTTAAAAAAAGCCGATGAAATTTTACCATATGATAATTGGACACATTATCATTTAGGAATATGTTATAGGGAAGTTGGTAAATTCAATAAAGCTATTGAAATTTTAAATAAATCTTACGAGCATACTGAATATCAAGGTTGGGTTGATTTACAACTTGCATGGTGCTATGCTCTTATAGATAATAAAGAAAAAGCTTATGAATATTTAGCAAATGTTGATAAATTTTTATCAGCGGAACTTGATAGAGATGAACTTTTAAAGGCAGATTATGAAACTATTAAAAGTATCCTATCGTCATTTTCTTATTTATCATAAAATTTTAAACAATTTACACAAAAGAAAGGAAAAAGAATGAAAAGAAATTATGATTTAATTGTAATTGGATGGGGAAAAGCTGGAAAAACAATAGCTGCGAAAGCTGCTGTAAAAGGAAAAAAAGTTGCTTTGATTGAAAAAGATGAAAAAATGTTTGGAGGAACTTGTATAAATGTAGGATGTCTTCCAACAAAATCTTTAGTTCATAGTTCTAAATTACTTGAACAAATGGAAAGATATGGCTTAGAAAGAGATTATGAGTATAATGACATATTTTTTAAAAATTCAATTGCTAAAAAAAATGAAATGGTAAAAAAATTAAATTTAAAAAATTTTGGACTTTTAGAAAAAAATCCTAATGTAGATTTATATTTAGGAACTGCAACTTTTTTATCAAATACAGAAATTGAAGTAGATGGCGAAAGAGGAGAAGGAATTATAAGTGCTGAAAAGATTTTGATAAACACAGGTTCTACTCCTAGAACTTTATCCATTAAAGGTTGTGATTCAGAAAATATCATTTATAGTGAAGCTGCTCTTAATCTAGAAACCTTACCTGAAAAGCTTTTAATTATAGGAGCTGGCTATATAGGACTTGAATTTTCTTCTTATTTTGCTAATTTTGGTTCAGAAGTGACAGTTTTTCAATCTGATGATAACTTCTTACCAAGAGAAGATAAAGAAGATGCAAATATGATAAAAGATGTTCTTTCTAAAAAGAATATTACTTTTAAATTCAATGTTACTGTCAATGAGTTTGTAGATAAAGAAACTTCTGTAAGAGTAAAATATTCTAAAGATGGAGAAGAATGCATGGAGGAATTTGATAAAGTTCTTATTGCCATTGGGCGTAAGGCAAATACAGCAGATTTATCTTTAGAAAATGCTGGAGTAAAAACAAACGAGTTTGGTGAAATCATTGTTGATGAAAAATTAAAAACTACTGCTCCAAATATATGGGCTGCTGGCGATGTCAAGGGAGGAGCACAATTTACTTATATTTCTCTAGATGACAGCCGTATTATTCTTCCACAAATTCTAGGAATTGAAAATGAAAGAACTATAAATAATAGAGTTGTAGTTGCAACAACAACTTTTATTGACCCACCTTATTCAAGAGTCGGTTTAAATGAAAAAGAAGCTCAGGCACAAAATATCAATTTTACAAAAAAATATATCTTAACAACTGCTATACCTAAAGCACATGTTATAGATGAAACGGCAGGTTTTTCAAAAATATTAATCAACGAAAATGATGAAATTATAGGAGCTACTTTATTTCATTATGAAGCTCACGAAATGATAAATATTTTATCACTTGCTATTCAAACAAAAATAAAATATCAAATGCTAAGAGATTTTATTTATACTCACCCTAATTTTACTGAAAGTTTAAATGATATATTGGCATAGAAAATAACTATTAATAAAAAAGCATCTATAAATTTAGATGCTTTTTTATATTTTTATTTATATCTTAATAAATACTATTTACTGTGAACTCTCTTCTTCTCTATTTTTATAATCTTCTCCCTCAATCATAAAATAATTCTCAACTTCTAGCTTTCCTTTTTTTCCTTTTAAAGCCTCAATATACATCATAGAAGATTTATTATTAGCAGAATAAATAAAAATTATTTTTACCACACAAAATTTATTTTCTTCAAGTTCTTTTATAATTTCTAATAGCCTGTGGGTTCTGTGAATAAAACAAAGTTTCCCTATTGGTTTTAAAAGCTTCTTGCTCATTTTTATAAAATCTTTTAAATTCAAACAAACTTCATGTCTGGAAATTTTTTTATGCTCATTTTCATTAATTTTTTTCCCATCAACTTCCATATATGGAGGATTAGAGAGCACTATATCATAGTAATTCGTTTTAGAGTATTTTTTTATATCTTCACAAATGAATTTTATTTTATCCTGCATATTATTCATTTTAAGTATTCTATTAGCTCTTTCTATATTTTCAGTTTGAATATCTATACCAACTATCTCAGAAACATTTTTATGTGTATATAAAAGAACAGGTAATATTCCATTACCCGTTCCTATATCTATTATCTTAAGATTATTTCTTTTAGAATTATTCAAGATGAAAAATTTAGATAAGAGAACTGTATCAATTCCATATTTATACCCTGTTTTTTTTTGGATGATTTTATACTCTTCATTTAATGTTTCTAAAACTTCATCATCTTTTATCATATTTACACCTTTTTATTTTTTATTTTCATTCTTATAAACAGCAAAAAATTTTTTCTCTTAATAGAAAATATTCTATATTATTGTATATTTTTTACTCTTTTTCTAAAATTTTATTTTCAATTTCTTCCTTAGTTTTTATATTTTTTAAAATATTTGCTTCCTTTTTATTGAATTTAACATCTTTAACATTAATTCTAGAGATACCTTTTTCAGGAATATCTATATATAGAAAACCATTAAGTGGGCTTATACTTAAAACTTTTCCTTCTCCATATTCTGTATGTACTATCTGATTTACAGCAGGGAAATTTTTTAATGCTTCTTCATATTGAGAATATTCATAGTTTATACAGCATAGTAATCTACCACATACCCCTGAAATTTTTGTTGGATTGATAACTAATCCTTGATCTCTCGCCATTTTAACGGATACAGAATCAAATTTATTTATAAATGTTTTGCAACATAACTCTTTACCACAAGGACCTATATCTCCTAAAATCCTTGCCTCATCTCTAACTCCAATTTGCCTTAATTCTATTCTTGTTCTAAATACAAGTGCCAAATCTTTTACTAATTCTCTAAAATCTATTCTACCATTAGCTGTAAAATAGAATATTAATTTTGATTTATCAAAAGTATATTCACATGTAACTAATTTCATTTCAAGTTCATGCTTTCTTATCTTTTCCTTACAAACTTTAAATGCTTCTTCAGCTTCCTTTTTTTGATTCTCATACACTTCAATTTCTTCTGGACTTGCCAATTTTAAAACTGGTTTTAATGGTAAAACTAAATCTTTTTCTTTCATTTTTAATGAATTTCCACATACAATCCCAATTTCTTTACCTCTTATAGTTTCAACAATTACTTTATCATTTTTCTTAAAAGTCATCCCCTCTATAACTTCAAAATAGTATCTCTTTTTTGTTATTTCAAACATTATTATAAGGACTTCATGAATTTGTTCAGGGTTAGTGCTTACCACTGCTTCCTGTTGAAGTTCTACATTGTTATCTATCATATTATTTTCCATTATTTTCTCCTCAATTTATATTAATCCTTCTTCCAAAAAACTGAAATAAGAAGTTTTTGTTATTATTATATGCTCTAAAAGTAGAGCATCAAAATTCTTTAAACCTTCTGCCAGCTCCTTTGTTATATCTAAATCACTTCTAGAGGGTTTCAAATTTTCTGATGGATGATTATGGGCAATAATTATTGCCTTAGCATTATATTTTATCACATCTTTATAGATTTCTCTAGGATAAATACTACTTCTATCAATTGTTCCACTTGATTTTTCTTCATAAGCTAATAATTCATTTGAACTAGATAAATAAAGTACAAAAAATTTTTCTATTTTTTCAAAAGCAATTTTTTCCCTTAAAAATCTTATTAAGTTATCTTTACTTTTTATTGAAATATTCTCAGATTCTCTTATTTTATTTTTATAAAAGATACTGGGTAATTCTCCCATAAGTTTTAAAAAACTGATTGTTGATTTTCCTATTCCTTCTATTTTTAAAAGTTCTTCCTCTTTTGCTTTTAAAACATTTTCGATTGTTCCAAATTTTTTTATTAAATTTTTTGCTTCAATTTTTGTATCTTTTCTTGGTATTACATAAGTCAAAAGTAATTCTAAAATTTCATAGTCTTGAAATAATTCAATACTACTTTTTAAATATTTTTCTCGAATTCTTTTTCTATGTCCAAAATGTTCTTCCATAAGAAATCACCTCAAAAGATAAGAAATCTAAGATACTAACATGTCAAAACTTTAAAGTTTATATTTTTTATTGAATTTTTTTATTAAATAATTCATATACTTCAGCTGGACTTTTCATTGTATTTATCATATCTATAGCACAATCTATAAGAGGATATGTAAATACCGCTCCTGTTCCCTCTCCCAATCTCATATTCATTTCCAAAAAAGGTTTTACTTTTAAGTGGTCTAATATTACCTTTACTCCAGGTTCTTCACTTTTATGTGTAAAAACTATATAATTTTTTATTTGTGAATTTAACTCACAAGCAAGTAAAGCTGCTACTCCTGAAATAAAACCATCAACTAACATAATTTTTTTGCTAAGAGCTGCTCCTATATACATTCCCACCATACATGCAATATCTAGCCCCCCTACTGCTGCTATCATATCAATTATATCCATTTCAAAAGTATTGTATTTTTCACATGACTCCAATATCACTTTTTTCTTCTTATTAAGTCCTTCATCTGAAAGACCCCCACCTCTTCCCACTATTATATCTATATCTTTTTTAGTTACAGAATAAAGTAGTGCAGAGCTTGTTGTAGTATTGGCTATTCCCATTTCTCCATTTGAAAAAATATCATAATCTTTAAACTCTTTTCTGATTAAATCTATTCCAGTATAAATTGCTTTTATGGCTTCGTTTTCAGACATAGCCTTTTTTTTATAAAAATTATTAGTTCCCTTTCTTATTTTTTTTCTATATAAATTAGGATAATCTTTTTCGATTTCAGTTGCCATACCTATATCAATTATATTCAAATCAACATTCAATTTCTTAGTGAATATCCCTATAGCAGCTATTCTATTTAGCATAGCTTCAGAAACCAATGAAGTATATTCCAATGGACATGAAGAAACCCCTTCTTCTATTATTCCATTATCCGCCGAAGCTACAATATGACATTTTTTCTCTAATTTTTTAATTGGATATCCATATACCCCTGCTATTTTTTCACATAAATCTTCTAATGTTCCCAAACTTCTAGGAGGTTTCATTTTCCTATTAAGCTCTGTTTTTGCTTGCTCTATTGAATTCATATCAACAATTTCAATTTGATCTATAAGTTCAAATAAATTTTCTTTTGTCAAATTATTCATAATATCTCCATCATATAAATTTAGTTAAATAACAAAAATCAAAATCTCCCTCAAGAACTGCGATTCCACCATTTTCAACTTTAAATTTCCAATAAG
This sequence comes from Fusobacterium gastrosuis, assembly GCF_900095285.1. GTDB lineage: Bacteria > Fusobacteriota > Fusobacteriia > Fusobacteriales > Fusobacteriaceae > Fusobacterium > Fusobacterium gastrosuis. Next base: position 1,637,026 of record NZ_LT607734.1, read on the forward strand.
TATCTAAATTTCCACTCATATAGTGACTTAGTATACAATTTATTACTCCCCAATGTGCAACTAAAACATTCGTTTTAGAAAAGTCCAAACTTTTTAAAAAATTTATGACTCTCTTTTGCATATCCATCAAACTTTCACCAGTTTCATAGTTATAAGTTTGCCATTCTTCTTCTGCTTTCTTTATTTCATCAGGATATTTTTTTAAAATTTCTTCATAAGTCAACCCTTCAAAAATTCCAAAATCTATCTCCATTAGATCATCCACATATTCAATCTCAAATGAACGATGATTACAAATTTCTGCTGTTTCTCTTGCTCTTTTTAAAGGACTTGAATAAATTCTATCATACATACAATCTAAAAATTTCTCTCTAGCTTTTTTTACTTGATTTAGTCCAACTTCATTCAAAGGTGGGTCCAATCTTCCAAAATACACTCTATTGGCATTCATTTCTGTCTGCCCATGCCTTATCAAAATTAATTTCCCCATATCCATCTACCACTAATAATTGAAATTTAGCATTATAATTAATAAAATTAAAAGGTATAATATTTGAGAAAGCTCTAATAAGGCTCCAAGTGTATCTCCAGTTATTCCACCTATTTTTCTTGTCATCAATTTAGAAAATAAATTTGCAACTATTGACATAAAAGCTAGAATTAAAATTATAATAAATATTGCTAAAAATACTGAATTTAAAATATCCATATTTCTAAATGACATGATTATTATTGGCAAATTTAACAGCATCGCAGTCAAAATAAATGAAGTTATTACTGAAACTTTATTTGTATTATCCACAAAGGCTTTTCCCATTCCACTTGTTCTTGCATAAGGTGCTGATGCACAGCTAATAACACTGCAAAGTCTTGCAACTATTGGATAAGAAAATACAGCAAATAAAAGCATTTCAATACCGATATTAGTTGCTATTGTCTGCAATAAAAAGAATTTTAATATAAAATATAAAATAAGAGATAATACTCCATTTGTCCCTATTCTAGAATCTTTCATTATTTCTAACATTTTTTGCTTACTTCTATAACTAAAAATCCCATCAAATGTATCTGCTAATCCATCTAAATGAATTCCACCGGTCAAAACTACTTCCATTAACATTACAAATACAATGGCTAAGTTAATACTATATGTAACTCTTAAAAAGATTATTGTTGTTATATATAGAAGTATTGATATTACAAGTCCTACTGCTGGAAAGTATTTCATGGCCTTTCCCAATTTTTCTTCATCATACTCTACTTTTGGTACATATAGTCTTGTCATAAAAGACAATAATAAAATAAAACCTTTCATTTTTCCTCCCTTATGAAGTTAATAAACTTCTGTATAAATTAATTTCGTATGCCATTACTTAATTTTTATTTTTATTCCTGATACAATCAGATAAGCTTCATCTGCAAAACTTGCAGCCATTTGATTAATATTTCCACATATATCTCTAAAATATCTTCCCAAAGGATAGCTTGGTACCAAACCCATACCTAGTTCATTAGTTACAAAAATACAATCTATATTCTCACTTTTTAAATATTCTAAGAAATTTTGCATTTCATTTATAATTTCTTTTTCTATTTTGTTCACTTCTTCTTGAGAAATATTATCCCAGTCAACATCTCTATCCATTATCATAAGATTACTTACCATATTTGTAATACAGTCAAATAAAATCACATCATGATTTTCAGTTTTTTCTTTTTCTAATGTTGTTACTATATTTTTATATGTTTCTATAGTTTTCCAATCTTTACCTCGTCTATCTATATGTTTTTTTACTCTATCTTTCATTTCGTCATCAAATGGAATCGCTGTTGCAAAATAAATTTTATTTCTATATTTTTTTTCTTTTATATATTCTTCAGCAAATTTACTTTTTCCACTTCTAGCTCCACCTGTGAAAAATACAATTTTTCCCAATTTTATCTCCTCATATTTTAATAAAATATATGTAATTTTTTATTATTTTATTATATCATAAATTATAGCTATAACAAAAGAAAAGCCGATTTTTTTCAAAATCGGCTTTAATTTTTATTATTTTTTTATTATTCAGCTACTTCTTCTTTTTCTTCTGCATAATCAAGAGCAGCTAATCTCTTATATTGTCTCCATCTCTTTTGAGCTTCTTTTTTATTTAATTCAAATAAAACTTTTGCTTCTTCAGGATTAGACTTAGTTAAAGTTTGGAATCTAACTTCTCCTAATAAATATTCTTCATATTTTTCCCATTTAGGTTCTCTTGAATCTATTTTTAATGGGTTCTTTCCTAATTTTTCTAATGATGGATTATATCTGAATATTGGCCAATATCCACATTCAGTTGCCAACTTCATTTCAGTTTGAGATTGTGACATACCTTTTTTGATTCCATGGTTAATACATGGTGAGTATGCAATTATTATTGATGGTCCTTGGTGAGCTTCAGCTTCTTTTACAGCATTAATAAATTGTTGTTGGTTTGCTCCCATAGATACTTGTGCAACATATATATGTCCATAAGACATAGCTATCGCAGCTAAATCTTTTTTCTTAACAGATTTACCTGCAGCCGCAAATTTTGCAACTGCCCCTGTTGGTGTAGCTTTTGAAGCTTGTCCTCCAGTATTAGAATATACTTCTGTATCCATTACTAAAATGTTAACATCTTCGTTTGATGCAAGCACATGATCTAAACCACCATAACCAATATCATATGCCCATCCATCTCCACCTATTATCCATTGAGATTTTTTAACTAAATATTGTTTAAATTCAAGAATTTCTCTTGCAAAATCTGTGTTTAAAGCTTCTAATTTAGGAACTAAAATATCTCTTAATTCTCTTGTTCTAGCAGCATATTTTTTATTAGCTATCCAATCTTTAAATAAAGTTTGTAATTCTTCATCAACTTTATCCATATTATTTTCCATTATAGTTTGAATTCTATCTCTTAGAGCTTCAACTGCTACATGCATACCAAATCCATATTCAGCATTATCTTCAAATAGAGATGATCCCCAAGATGGTCCTTCTCCACAAGAATTTGTTGTATAAGGTGTTGATGGTGCAGAACCAGAATAAATTGAAGAACATCCTGTAGCATTAGCTACCATCATTCTATCACCATATAGTTGAGTTATTAATTTTATATATGGAGTTTCTCCACATCCAGGACATGCTCCATGGAATTCAAATAGTGGTTGTGCAAATTGAGAACCTTTTACAGTATCAACTGGCATTAAATCACTTCTATATTCTACATGATTGAATAAATAATCTGCATTTTCTTGTTCTTTAGCATCTAAAGATTCAGCTATTGGTTGCATTGTTAATGCTTTTCCTGGTGCAGGACAAACATGAGCACAAGATCCACATCCTACGCAATCAAGTGTAGAAACTTGTATTCTGTATGCTAATCCATCTAAACCTTTTCCCATTGGTTTTTTAGTTGCTAATTCATTTGGTGCATTTTTTAATTCTTCTTCATTTATTAAAAATGGTCTTATAACTGCATGTGGACATACATATGCACATTGGTTACATTGAATACATTTATCAACATCCCATACAGGTACTTCAACTGCAACTCCTCTTTTTTCATAAGCAGAAGTCCCATTTTCAAATGTTCCATCTTCATATCCTAAAAATGCTGATACAGGTAATAAATCACCTTTTATCGCAGACATTGGTTTTGCAATATTTTTTACAAAATCTGTTTCAGGTTTTGCACCTAATTTAGCTGATGAACATCCACAAGCAGAGCCACAAGAAGCTTCTTTTACTTTTGGTTCTTCAACAGGTAGATTTACCCATTCAGGATCTACTTCAATTTCTATAATTTCATTAGCTCCTCTATCGATAGCATCATAATTTAGTTTTACGATGTCATCTCCTTTTTTAGCATAAGATTTTTTAGCATAGTCTTTCATATATTGTTGAGCTTCTTCAAATGGAATAATATCAGCAAGTTTGAAGAAAGCTGCTTGCATTATTGTATTTGTTCTTTGTCCCAATCCAATTTCATGAGCAAGTTTTGTAGCATTCAAAATAAATAATCTTGCCTTATTCTTTGCTAAATCTCTTTTTATATTATTAGGTATGTTTTCTATTGCTTCTTCTTTAGACCATACACAGTTTAATAAGAATTTTCCACCTTCTTTTATTCCAGAAGTCATATCATATTGATGTAAATATGCTGGCACTGAACAAGCTACGAAAGTAGGTCTTGATACTAAATATGTAGATCTTATAGGGTTTTTACCAAATCTTAAGTGCGATCTAGTAACACCTCCAGATTTTTTAGAATCATATGCAAAATATCCTTGTGCATATAAATCTGTTTTATCTCCTATGATTTTTATTGAGTTTTTATTTGCTCCAACTGTACCATCAGCTCCTAATCCATAAAATAGACATGCTTTAGTTGATGGATCTGCAAGAGCTACTGGTGCTCCAACTTCTAGTGATGTGAATGTAACATCATCTACGATACCCACTGTAAATCCATCTTTTGGTTCAGCTTTAGCAAGATTATCATACACTGCTAAAATTTGAGCTGGAGTTGTATCTTTAGAAGATAAACCATATCTTCCACCTATTATCATAGGTGCATCTTCCTTACCATAGAATAAAGATTTTACATCTAATAATAAAGGTTCTCCTAATGCTCCTGGTTCTTTAGTTCTATCTAAAACAGCTATTCTTTTTACTGATTTAGGGAATACATCAAAGAAATATTTAGCAGAGAATGGTCTATATAGATGAACAGAAATTAATCCAACTTTTTGACCTTGTCCTACTAAGTAATCAATTACTTCTTGAGTAGCTTCACACACAGATCCCATAGCTATTATGATATTTTCTGCATCTGGTGCTCCATAATAATTAAATGGTTTATATTCTCTTCCAGTTATTTTAGAAATTTCTTTCATATAATCTGCAACTATATCAGGCACAGCATTATAAAATTTATTTTGAACTTCTCTTGTTTGGAAATAAATATCATCATTTTGAGCTGTTCCTCTTGTTACAGGATGTTCAGGATTCAAAGCTCTATTTCTAAAAGCTTGTACAGCATCCATATCTAAAAGTTTCTTTAAATCTTCGTATTCCATAACTTCCACTTTTTGTATTTCATGAGATGTTCTAAACCCATCAAAGAAATGCATAAAAGGAACTCTTGATTTAATAGCTGCTAAGTGGGCAACTCCTGCTAAGTCCATAACTTCTTGAACTGAGTTAGTTCCTAACATAGCAAAACCTGTTTGTCTTGCTGCATATATATCTTGATGATCTCCAAATATAGATAGTGCTTGAGCTGATAAAGATCTCGCAGATACATGTATAACACCAGGTAATAGTTCTCCTGCTATTTTATACATATTAGGAATTTTTAATAGTAATCCTTGAGATGCAGTATATGTAGTTGTTAAAGCACCTGCTTGTAAAGAGCCATGTACTGTTCCTGCAGCTCCCCCCTCTGATTGCATTTCAACCAATTTTACAGGTACACCAAACATATTTTTCATTCCTCTTGATGCCCATTCATCTGTATATTCAGCCATCGGTGATGATGGAGTTATAGGATAAATCCCTGCCACTTCTGTAAAAGCATATGCAGCATATGCAGCTGCCTGGTTTCCATCCATAGTTTGCATTTTTTTTGCCATGTCGTTTCCTCCTCGTTTAAGAGATAAATCGTTCAATTTCAATATCACAATTTTCTTCCTTTAATTTTGTTTATTTTTATTATTTTGCTAATTTATAAGTATCTCTAGCTATTACTAATTCTTCATTTGTAGGAATTTTATATACTAACACTTTAGAATTTTCAGTTGAAAGTTTTACATTTCCTTTCTTTCTAACTGAATTAATTTCTTTGTCAAGTTCTACTCCTAAAAATTCTAAACCTTCTAATGTTTTTTCTCTAACATTAGCAGAGTTTTCTCCTATTCCTCCTGTAAAGCAGATAGCATCTACTCCACCCATAGCTGCTGCATAAGCACCTATATAAGATTTTATTTTATATATGAAAACTTTTTCTGCTAAAACTGCTCTTTCATCACCAGCAGTTGCTGCCATTTCTAAATCTCTACAATCTGAAGATTTCCCAAATAATCCTAAAATTCCAGATTTTTTATTCATTCTTGCGTCCATTTCTTCATCTGTTAAATTTCTCTTATTTTTTACAAATAAAACAGCAGCTGGATCTATATCTCCACATCTAGTTCCCATCATTAGTCCTTGTAACGGAGTAAGCCCCATAGAAGTATCTATTGATTTTCCATCCTTTACTGCAGAAATAGATGCTCCATTTCCAAGGTGACAAACTATTATTTTAGAATGTGCTGGATTTCCCATAATTTCTCTCATAGTTTCTGAAACAAATAGATGAGATGTTCCGTGGAAACCATATTTTCTTACTTTTAATTCTTTATAATCTTCATAAGGTAACGCATACATGAATGCTTCTGCCGACATTGTTTGATGGAATGCAGTATCAAATACACCTACATTCTTTTTACCTGGCATAAGTTCCATACATGTTCTAATTCCCATTAAGTTTGCTGGATTGTGTAGTGGTGCTAAATCATTGTTTGCTTCTATCGCTTTTAAAACTTCTTCATTTAAAAGAACAGATTTTGCAAATTCTTCTCCACCATGAACCACTCTATGTCCTATTGCATCAACTTCATTAACAGAAGCTATGACTCCAATTTCTTTATCAGTTAAATGAGAGATTACTAATTCTAAAGCTTCCTTATGAGTAGGCATAGGAACTTCTAATTTTTTTTCAAAATCTTTAGCTACAACTTCATATTCCAATTTAGAACCGTCAATTCCTATTCTTTCGCATAATCCTTTTGCAAAAACTTCTCCACTTTCTGGATTAACTAATTGGTATTTTAATGATGAGCTACCACAATTAATTACTAAAACTTTCATTTGAATCCTCCGTATTATATATTATTTTTTAGATATTCTCCGTATTCTTTTGAACTTTTTAAAACTTCTTCTTCTTTTATTTGCCCAGGCATTACACCATGAAGAGAATGTATAGGTAAATTTATTGCATTTAGATGGTTCACACTTAGTCTAAAAGGTGCTAAAACATCTTCAAATTTTACTCCATAGCTTCCGTCGTATCTCTCTTTAACTCCACCTGTAGTTACAGCTAAACCTATTTTTTTATTAGCTAATATTTTTTCTCCATCACTATAATGTGCTGCCATAAATACATTGTCTATCCATGTTTTTAAAAGAGGTGGACAATTAAACCAATACATTGGAAATTGTAATACTAAAGTTCCTGTTTCTTTTAATAACTTTAATTCTTTTTCAATATCTATCTTCCCATCTGGATATACTTCATAAATATTATGAATAATTACATCTGTATTCTTTTCTGCTTCCTCTTTCCAACTTTTATTTCCAACTGATTGCTCTATATTTGGATGAGCTAAAATTATCAAAGTTTTTTTCATGTTTTACCCTTCTTTCTAATCTAAAACTTTACTGTAAATCTTATACTAAAATCCACAGTCAGTACATGCTTGGGCAGATGTAATAGCTGTTAATACTACTATATCTTCAACTGAACATCCTCTTGACAAGTCATTTATTGGAGCAGCCAACCCTTGAATGATAGGTCCAAATGCTTTTGCTCCTGCTAGTCTTTCTACCAATTTATATCCTATATTTCCTGCTGATAATGTAGGGAATATTAGTACATTTGCATTTCCTGATACATCTGATAAAGGAGCCTTTATTTCTCCAATTGATTTTACTAGGGCAGCATCTGCTTGTAACTCATCATCAAATCTAAATTGTACTTTTCTTTCTCTTAAAATAGCTCCAGCTTCTTTTACTCTATCTACACATTCATGTTTTGCAGAACCTTTTGTTGAGAAAGTCATTAAAGCAACTCTTGGATTTATTCCAGCTATTTTTTGAGCTGTTTCAGCTGCAGAAGAAGCTATATCTGCTAATTGTTCAGAAGTTGGGAAAGGTATAACTGAACAATCTCCAAATATTAAAATACTACCGAATAGGTCTTTAAATTGAGATAGTTCCATAATAAAAACTGATGATACAGTTTTTACTCCTGGTGTTGTTCCTATAACTTGAATTCCTGCTCTTAATACATTAGCAGTAGGTGATGCTGAACCTGATACCATTCCATCTGCATCTCCCATTTTAACCATCATTGCTCCAAAGAAATTTGGATCAGTTTGTAATATTTTTTTTGCCTCATCACGAGTCATTCCCTTTTTAGATCTTATTTCAACTAACTTGTTTATATAGTCTTCCAATCTTTCAAAGTTATATGGATCTACAATTCTAGCTCCACTTAAAGAAACTTCATAAGCTCTTGCACTTGTTGCTATTGCTTCTGGATTTCCTACAAGAATAGGTTGAGCTAAACCTTGTTTAATAATTTCTGCAGTAGCTTCAATTACCCTTCCATCGCTTGCTTCAGGAAGAACTATTCTTCTATTAGCTTGCATAGCTTTTTTTCTGATTTGACCTAAAAAACTCATTTAAAATCACTCCTTATTTCCTATTTTTATAATAGAGATTTTCAACATTCATTAAGTATATATTAACACTAAATACATTGAATTGCAATATCTATTATTTTTTGACACTTTTTCATTACTGTGTATAAAATTTAACTAAGTCTATTGTGAAATATTTTATCATATTTTTTTATTAAATAATATTTATTTTTCCTAAATCTTGTATTTTTTCGTATAAAAAAATGAACTAAAAAATTTAGTTCATTAAGTTATATTTAACATCTTTTATTTTTATAAATTAATTTTCAAATATAGCAGCTATAAATTCTCTTGCATCAAATTCCACTAAATCATTTATTTTTTCACCAAGTCCAATAAATTTAATAGGTTTTTGTAATTCCTCTGAAACAGCAAAAACTATTCCTCCCTTTGCAGTTCCATCTAATTTTGTAACAATAAAGCCTGTTAAATTTGTTACTTCATTAAATTCTTTTGCCTGGTTAAGACCATTTTGTCCTGTTGTTCCATCTATAACAAGTATAGATTCATATCTTTGTTCTCCAATTTTTCTTTTGATAATACTATTTATTTTTTCTAATTCTCTCATTAAGTTTGCTTTATTATGTAGTCTTCCGGCAGTATCAATAATAACTACATCTGCTTTTATCTCATTCGCCCTAGTTAAAGTATCAAAAACAACTGATGCAGGATCTACTCCTTCTTTTCCCTTTACTATATCAACATCCGCTCTTTTTGCCCATTCCTCTAGTTGTTCTACGGCTGCCGCTCTGAATGTATCCCCTGCTCCTAGTAAAACTTTTTTTCCCATTTTTTTATATTTAGATGCTAATTTCCCAATAGTTGTAGTTTTTCCTACCCCATTTACTCCTACTATTAAAATTACATTTAATTCTCCATCTTTCAATTCAATTTTATTATTTTCTGTAATTAAAAAATTTGTCATTAATTCTTTCAGTAAATCATATACTTCAGATGTTTCTGTAATTTTTTTATTTTTAACTTCTTTTTCCAATTTCTCTATTATTTTAGTAGTCATATTTAAACCTATGTCTGACTGTATCAATAAGTCTTCAAGCTCTTCATATATAGACTCACTTATTTTAGATTTTGAAGAAAATATATTTTTTAGTTTTGCAAAAAAACCTTGCTTACTTTTTGTTAATCTTTCTGACATATTGACTTTTTCGTTTACTTCTTCTCTTATTTCTTCAATTCTCTTATCAATAATTTCATCTTTTTCTTTAATTTCTTTAGAAATTTCTATAATTTTCTGTTCTTTTTCTTTTACGCCTTCTTTTAATTCTTCTTTTGCCTCTTCAGTTTTTTCTTTTTTTCCAAATAACTTATCGAATAAACCCATTTTGCCTCCAATTCATAATTGTAAAAATAGTAACAGCTTTTTAAAAGGAATTCCAATCCATGCCTTGATCAAAAAAATTATAAGGTAAATTTATATGAATTTCTCCCGTTTTTTTATTATAGTTCCATCCACCGTTATTACTAATATCTTTAAATTTTGAAACTTCATAAACTCGATTAGTACTCTCTAAATTCTTGTATTCAGGAGTTGCAACTAAGGTTTCAGCTCCATATATGGCAGCAAAATTTATTTCTTCACCATTATCAAATTTATGTTTTATTTGAGTTAAATCATCCTTTGCCCCTTCAAGAGCCAAATCCGGAAATTCTCCTGTCTTTAAATAGTAACTATCTATCGATATCCTCAAATGTTTTATGTCATTCATCATTTTTCTTGCATAATCAATATCTGAATTATCACTTTTTGCTATTGATATAAAAAACAAAGTTGCCAGTAATAACACCGGAATAAGTGAAAAATTAAATATTTTTATTTTTGAAACATTCATTTATTATCATTCCTTATCTTTTAGGGTCTATAAAAGCTTTTCTTTGGATCAAGTGTACACCATTTGGTATAGTTAATTCTATTGTAAGCGGTCCTCTTTTTACTGATACCCAGCCCAAGCCTTTAAACACAAGTTCTTCACCTGAATTAATTGTAATAACTTTCTTTTCTTTTTTTTGCTTATTAAATTTATCTCTACATTTTTCACAAGGTATATTAAAATAATGATTAGCATTTAGCTCTTTAGCCTTTTCAATATTAGTTTCATGAAATGGAATCTCTCTTGATGCAAAAAGTGTGAAAATAGGTTTTATATCTCCATCATTTAAGATTTTAAACTGAACTAAATTCCCTAGCATAATAACTCTATCTTTTGTTGTTTTGAAAGTTTTCCTTGAAATTTCAGTAGATGGTATAGTTTTTTGAGCACAATCATCACATAAGAAATCTGAAATTCTTCCTTCAGGTATTAAACCAGGAGTATCATACAATCCAATATTTGTATAAGGAATCATATTTAAAACATTTTTCAAAGTTGTTCCAGGATATTTAGAAACTGTGGCTATTTTCTTTCCAACTAATCTATTTATTATACTTGATTTCCCAACATTTGTAACTCCTATAACCATTCCTTCTACACCATTAGGATAGAAATATTTAATCTTTTTATAAATTCCATTTATCCCATAGCCATTTTTCGTACTTACAATCGCTATATCAAGCGGAGCTATTCCTTCTTCTGCTAATCTATTTTTTACCCAGTTGGCTACTTCTGATGGATGCTTATCTGTCGGAATTAAATCTAGCTTATTAATTACAATTATTGAATCTTTTTCTCTTAATATATCTAAAATATCAACATCAAAAGATCCCTCAAAATGAATAATATCAAATACAGGAATTACTAATTTTACTTTGTCTAATAATTCGCTTACTTCTTTTTTGTAATCTTCTCTTGTCATTTTATTTAAAGTATATTTCCCATAATGTTTTAATTGAAAACATCTTTGACAATACATATCTTCAGACTTATTAATTTCTTTTGGAGTATATCCTTCAAGACTAGCATCCTGATTTTGTAATTCTACACCACAACCTATACAGTTTTTTGTCATAAGCTCTCCTTCCTAATACTTCTTTCATAACCACTAAGTAAATCTATATTACTTATATCCAACATGTGCTTCAAATACTCTTTAGGCATTCCATTTTTTAACATAATTACACAAAATGTATGTCTTATCGTATATGGACTAACTTCTTTCTTTATATCTGCTTTTTCTGAGTATTTACTTATTATTCTTCTAATAGATCTATCAGTCATTCTTTGATTTGAATTATTTACAAAAAGTATATCTTCATTGTTTTTATCTTTGAATTTTTCTTTTTTTATACTTACATATTCATTGAAAACTTTTTTACATCGTTCACTGAAAAATAGGTATTTTTTTTTCTTTCCTTTAAAAAACTGAATTTCCCTTTCCTCAATTAAAAAATTTTTTTCTCCTAAACTTAAAAGCTCTGCTACTGTAATTCCAGAAGAATACATAAGCTCAAATATAAACTTGTCTCTTATAGAATTAAAGTTATTTCCATCGATTTCCATCCGTATTTTTTCGATTTCATCTTCGGTTAAATACTCTATTTCTTTCAATTCTGGTTTTAAATTCTCTAACAGTATACTGATATTTTCATCAATAAAATTTATTTCTTTCAAATATTTATATAACTTTTTTATCGAAGAAAGCTTTCTATTGAAACTTGCTATTGAAAAGTTCGCATTTTTCAAAAAATTATAATATTCTCTTAAAAGTAAATAGTCTATTTTTTTTATATCATCTATTTCTTTTTCAGCAAAATAATTAATAAATTGCTCTAAATCATTTTTTAAAGATATTATAGTATTATACTTTTTATTTTCTTTAAATTCGAGATAATAAATAAAATCTTTCAATATTTTTCTCATAAAATATTCATCCTTATAATATTTTCTAGACTAATTCTTTTATATTATATAATAGCAGTATTTATAATGCAATTTTTATTTTTTATAAAAAACCGTCAACATTTATGTTGACTTAAAAAATCCATAAAAATTTTTATATTTCATTATACAATAAAAAAGAACCAACAATAGTTGGCTCTCAAACTGTATATTATATAGAATTTGTATCTAAGTAGTTTTTCAAATAAGCTAAAGCTTGATTAGAAATTCTTCTATATTTTTCTTTTTTATCTTTTATTTTAATTTCATCTAAACTTCTAATTATTCCGAAATTTGGTCCCATAGGCTGAAATTTTTTCTTTTCCTCCGTTATATAATTTACAATAGAGCCTATTGCACAAATATCTTCCAGAATAAAAGCCTTTTTCTCATTTAATTTATTGGCTATATTTATTGCACTATATAATCCTGTTGCAATGGCACAAACATAACCTTCTCCACCTGTTATTTGCCCTGCAAAATAAATATTTTCGTTTGATTTTAACTTTAAAGTTTTATCTAGAAGCCTAGTTGAATTTATAAAAGTATTTCTATGCATCACTCCATATCTAATAAAATCTGCATTTTCTAAACCTGGTATCATTGAAAAAACTCTTTTTTGCTCTCCAAATTTTAAATTAGTTTGAAATCCTACTATATTATATAATTTCCCTTCTTTATCATCCTGCCTTAATTGAACTACTGCATAATCCATTTTTTCAGTTCTTGGATTTATTAATCCCTTAGGTTTTAAAGGGCCAAAAGTCATTGTTTTTTCTCCACTCATTGCAATTTTTTCAATAGGCATACAAGCATCAAATAACTTTTCTTTTTCAAATTTTTTCAGTTCTGCTCTTTCAGCTTTAATCAGTTCATTATAAAATTTATAATATTCTTCTTTATTCATAGGGCAATTTATATATTCACCCTCACCCTTATCATATCTCGATTGAAAATATGCAATATCCATATTTATGCTTTCAAAAGTAATTATTGGAGCTGCTGCATCATAGAAATATAAGCTTTCTTCCCCTGTCAATTCTAAAATTTTGTCAAATAATTTATCTGATGTCAATGGTCCACTTGCAATAAGAACTATTTTATCACTTGGAATCTCAGTTAATTCTTCATCAATTATCTCAATATTTTTCATACTTTTTAAAGTCTGAGTTATTTCTTCTGAAAATAAATCCCTGTCTACCGCCAAAGCTTGTCCTGCAGGAACCTTATGTTTATCTGCCAATTTTATTAAAAAAGAATCCAACATTCTTAATTCTTCTTTCATAAGTCCAGAGGCATTTTCCAAATTATTACTCCCCAAGGAATTGCTACAAACTAATTCTGCAAAATATTCTTTAGAATGGGCTTCTGTCTTTTTTATTTTTTTCATTTCGTAAAGTTTTACTTTTATTCCTCTTTTTGCTAATTGATAAGCAGCTTCAGAACCTGCAAGTCCTGCTCCTATAATTATAACTTCATTACTATTCATACATCCTTCTTTCTAAAAAAGGGGACTGATATATTAAATTTATGACAGTCCCTTCTTTCTTATTTTATTTTATTTTTTTTATATTTTTACAAGTTGGGTATCCTGTACATGCCAAAAATTTACCCCATCTTCCATTTCCAATTTTAAACGGCTTTCCACATTTTTCACACTTACCTGCCTGTTTTAAAATTCTTTCTTCTTCTCTTTGAATTTCTTCAAAACTTTCTTTAATCAAAAGTATCCCATCTTCTTCTTTAAAAATTTTCTTTTCAATTTTATCTTTTATTTCTTTAGGAATAGTTTTTCTTATTTCGTCCTCTTTATAATTTTCACTTTCTAAATATGCTCCGAATCTCCCATATTTTAAAAGCATAGGATACCCTGTTTCAGATATTAAATCAGTTCTTTGACCTTCTTTTTTCTTATTAAGTAAGTCCAATTGCTCTTTCACAAAAATTTTACCATTTTTTATATCTTCCATAGGAATATTTATTCCCTTCAAAGAAATATTTTCTTTACTTTCAGAATCAGGAGATGCTAAGTATTTTCCAAATCTCCCAATCTTCATTATTAAATAATATTTACCATCTTTTGACTTTACATCTGATTCTACTATTTTTTCAAGTTCTTCATTCAATGCAATTTTACATTTTTCCTCATATTCCTGTAACTCTTTATAAAATTCTTTCAAAAGATCTATCCAGTTTTTTTCTCCACCATCAACTTCATCAAGTTCATCTTCCATTTGAGCTGTAAATTTTATATTCATAATATTTGGGAAATATTTATCTAACTTAGATTTAACTTCATATCCTACATCAGTAGGAACAAAACTCTTATTTTTTAATTCCACATATTCCCTCTTTTTAAGAGTTTCAATTATGCTTGCATATGTAGATGGTCTTCCTATACCTTCAGTTTCAAGAGTTTTGACAAGCGAAGATTCTGTTAATCTTGAAGGTGGCTTAGTATAATCTTCTTTTATATCAAGCTTAGTTAAAGTAAATATATCTCCCTCTTTAATATCAGGAAAATCACCAATAGGTAATTCTTCATCTTCTTTAAAAATTTTATAGTATCCATCAAAAATTATTTTATTTATACTTCCTCTAAATTCAATATTTTCTCTTTCTAAAATATACTCAAATTGTTCGTATTTCATTGCGGCAAGTTGTGATATTAAAAATCTTTGCCAAATTAAATTATATAATTTAAACTGATCTTTATCTAAATACTGCATTATTTCTTCCGGAGTAAAATCAATATTAGTAGGTCTTATCCCCTCATGTGCATCCTGAATTTTCTTATTATCTTTTTTCGTTTTAACAGAGGTACCTAAATATTCTTTGCCAAAATTTTTAATTATATAGTCTTTAGCCATATTTTTAGCCTCATCTGAAATTCTTGTAGAGTCCGTTCTCATATATGTTATAAGACCTCTGTGCTCTCCTCTTATTTCTACACCCTCATAAAGCTTTTGCGCAACCATCATAGTCTTACTTGCTGAAAAGCCTAAATAAGATGATGCCAATTGTTGTAATGTACTTGTTTTCAACGGTAAAGGCGGGTTTTTTGTCTTAGCAGAAACTTTAGACGACATAACTCTATATTCTTTTTTATGTGTTTTTTCAATTTTTTTTAGTATTTTTTCATCTTTTAGTTTATCAATTTTTTCATTTTCAACTTTATAAAGGTTTAAATTGAATTCTTCTTCAAATATTCCTTTTATATCCCAATATTTTTCTGGAATAAATGCTTTAATTTTATCCTCTAATTCACATATAATTTTTAAAGCAACTGATTGAACTCTTCCAGCACTTGTATTCGGAGAAATCATTTTCCATAAAAAAGGGCTTATTTCATACCCAACTAATCTATCTAAAATTCTTCTAGCTTGCTGAGAATTTACCTTGTTTATATCTATTTTCCTTGGATTTTTTACTGCTTCCTTTATAGCTTTTTCAGTTATCTCATTAAATTCAATTCTATTATTTTCATCTTGATTTAATCTCAAAGCATTAGCTATATGCCAAGCTATTGATTCTCCTTCCCTATCAGGATCGGAAGCTAGAAATACTTTATCTGCTTTTCTTGCAGCATCTCTTAATTGTTTTACAATATCGCCTTTTCCTTTTATAGTATTATATGAAGGCTTAAAATTATCGTTTACATCTACACCGATTTTTGTTTTTGGTAAATCTATGATATGACCATAAGAGGACAAAACTTTATAGGTTTTCCCTAAGATCTTTTCTATTGTTTTAGCCTTAGCTGGTGACTCAACTATAACTAACTTATTCTTTGTCAAAAGTAACACCTCTCAAATAAAAAATTTTACAGAATTGATTATAGCAGATGAAGTTTATATATGCTATATTTTTTTAATTTATTTTTATATATTTCCCACCAGCTAAACTTTTTATATGCCCTTTTATTTCCAATTCCATTATTTCATATAGTAATTCACTTGTACTCATATTTAATTCTTGTACAATTCTATCCAAAGTTTTTTCATAAACTAGACAATTCAAAATCTTACTTTGTATTTCAGTAAAATTTTTATCTTCTTTTAAAATACTTTTATTCATTAACCAATTATAATCTTTTAAAATTTCTTCAACAGAATTTAAAAGTTTCGCCTTACTATCCCTTATTAGATTATTACAGCCTCTTGAAAGATCTGAAAATATTTCTCCAGGAACAGCATAAACATCCCGTCCTTCGTCAAGAGCAATATTGGCAGTCACTAAGCTACCACCTTTTTCTTTGCTCTCTATTACTATAACTCCTTCTGATAAACCTGCTATTATCCTATTTCTTTGCGGAAAGTTGGCTCTAAAAGGCTTTGTACCATATTCATATTCACTCAATATAAGACCATTCTCTTCTATTTTTTTCCAAAGATTGACATTACTAGATGGGTAAACAATATCTAAACCAGAAGCTACCACAGCTATTGTTTTACCATTATTTTCTATACATATTCTATGTGCTATGCTATCAATTCCCCTAGCAAATCCACTTACTATAACTATATCTTCTGCAATCAAATCCTTTACAATTTTTTCACAACACAGTGCACCATAAGAACTATTATTTCTTGTCCCTACAATAGCAATTTTCTTTTTTTCTTTTAATAATTTCAAATTTCCTTTATAATAAATTTTCTTAGGTGGATTATAAATATTTTTTAAAATTTCTGGATAAATATCATCATCAATAGTAAAAAAATTATCTCTCATAGAGCCTCCTATAAAAAATTATAAAATTATTTTAATTTCTCTCTCCACTCTTTGAAATCCCATTCATCAATGTTTTTAAAAGTATAGAATCAGGGTATTTTGAAAGGCCTGCTGCAACTATATCATAAGCTTCTTTTCCTTTATTTAATTTAAAGTAGATATCCCCTAAAGCTGCATATCCTTCAATTGAAGATGTCATTGAAAGATACTTTTTTAAATCATTTATAGCACTATCATAGTTATCTAAATTTCTATTAGCTAAAGCTCGTCCTAAATAATTCTCAGCAAAAGATGAGTCCATTGAAATAGCCTCATTATATTTATGAACTGCTTCTGAATTTTTCCCCATAAATCTAAAAGTTGTAGCCGCTCCAAATATATTTTTTAAATCTTTGTTATCCATTAGAAATATTTTATTGGCATTAGCATAATTATTCATCATCATATATTGATTTGCCATAAAAAATATTCTGTCACTATCAAAATTTATACTTTCTAAATAACTTATCAATTCAGCATCATATTGAGCATTTAAACTTTTTAATGCACCTCTGTTTGCAGGAATTGCCATTTGAGCATCTAGCTGTCTAAGCGATGCAGGTCTATATTCATAAACTGCTTTCACTTCTGCATTCATTGTTTCTGCTTCTGAATTTTCTGATATTTGATTTTCCTGTGTTTCAACTTTATGTATTGTTTCTGCTGTTCCTGTATTCTCCACTTGTTCTGAAGTTATTATTGAATCAGCCTTAAAAATACTTTCTACTTCCTTGATATCTTCATTTGCATAAATCAATACACTTACTATTAACAAAGAGCTAATCACTATTTTTCTCATAAATTTTCTCCTTAACTATACTTATTATTTTACCACCATTTAAGATAGTTACCATTCTATCTTCAAGTTCAATGCTATCTATACTCTCTATTTTTTTATTTTCTATAAGAGATACTGTGTATCCTCTCTTTAAAGTATTAATAGGGTTTAAAACTAAAACTTTATCTATTTTACTTTCCAAATTTATTTTTTTATTTTCTACTAAATTATTTATTACTTTTTTTATTTTTTCTTCTTTTTCTATAATTTTTTCCCTATTATCATTAAAAATGTTTAAAAACTTTTTTATATAATAATTCTCTGTTCTTAAAAGCAACTTACTTTGCATTTCATTTAAAGAAGATTTTAAAAGCTTAACTATATACCTTTCTTTATTTTCAAGTTCATCTATAAGACTTATATTATCTGGAATTGCCATTTCAATAGCCTGAGTTGGTGTAGCTGCTCTGGCATCAGCTGTTAAGTCTGTCAATAAAAAATCTATTTCATGACCTACTGCAGAAATTATTGGTTTTTGGGAATTAAAAAATGCCATAGCAACCTCTTCTTCATTGAAAGCCCATAAATCTTCTATACTTCCTCCGCCACGACCTGCTATTATAAGTTCTATTTCTTCTATTTTATTCAAAGTTTCAATTCCTTTTATAATTTCTTCTTTTGCCCCTTCACCTTGTACCTTTGCTGGGTATATATATATATTTATAGCTTTGCATCTTTTTCTTGTCGTTTTTATAATATCTTGTAAGGCTGCTCCTGTCAAAGCCGTTACGACCCCAATATTTTTAGGAAAAATCGGCAATTTCTTTTTATACTCTTCATTAAAATAACCAGCACTTGCCATTTTTTCCTTTATTTTTTCTAATTTAGCAAATAAATCTCCGAGTGTATTTCTTTTTTCTATAAATCTTGCAAGCACTTGAAATTCACCTCTTGCCTCATAGAAACCTACATCTCCAAATAATTTTATTAAATCCCCTTCTTTTAAATCCTCAGGAATTTTTTTTAACTTATAATTAAAAGCTGCACACTTTATTTGTGCTCTTGTATCTTTTATTGAAAAATATAAATGCCCGCTCTTATAGTAAGTTATATTTGAAATTTCACCTTCAATAAAAAATTCTTGAAAATCATCTATATCATCTATATAACTTTTAACCATTTGGTTAAATTCACTTACTGAATATATTTTTTCCATTTATTAGTTACTCCGTATAAAAATAAATTTTTCTATTTTATATTAACTTATTAATTAAAATAAGTCCATAAAAATATTTAAACTGTATTATTTTCTATTTTAGTGCTATAATAAATAAAAAAAATTAAGATATTAAGATAAGGAGGTACTTTATGTACAACAATATGGATATTGATTTAAGAAATACAAATAGTTTTTTAAGAAAAGTTTTTGTATACATGGCGTTAGGAATTTTAATTTCATTTGTAGTTGCTTTTTATACTTATTCAAGTGATGCTATGTTATTTTTTGTTTACAAGTATTTTACTTTTCTAACTATTGCCGAATTGGGAATGGTTCTATCATTGAGTTTTGCTATTAATAAAATCTCTTCCTTTACAGCAAAAATTTTATTTTTTGCTTATTCAGCTTTGACTGGCTTAACTCTTTCCGGCATAGGACTTATGTTTGATCCCAATGCTATACTTTATGCATTTGTAATAACTTTTGTAATTTTTGTTGTAATGGCTATTTTTGGTTATACAACACAGGAAGATTTATCTTCTTATAGAAGATTTTTTACAATAGGGGTAATTTCTCTTATAATTATAGGATTTATTAATATTTTTATAGGAGTTGGACCGCTTTATTGGATAGGAACTATTTTAGGTGTTGTTATTTTTACTGGTCTTATAGCATTTGATGTAAATAGAATAAAACATCTTACTTATGAGATGGCAGAAGAAAATGGTGAAGCCATAGAGAAACTTTCCGTTATAGGTGCTTTAACACTGTACTTAGATTTTGTTAATTTATTTTTATATATACTTAGAATTTTTGGCAGAAAAAAATAAGAGGGGTTTTTATGAAAAAATTATTATGTACTTTATCAGTTTTATTATCGTTTAATGTATTAGCTGATACCGGAAGAGCAGATATCGCAACAAATAGAGGATTAGAACTTATGCGAGAAGCTAACTTCAATCAAATCACTGAACTTAGTAAAGAAAGTGGAAGTTTACAAAGTATTGAATATTTTGTTGGAAATAATAAAGAAGTTAAATCTAGAGGTTTTTTATTAGGTACAGTGAGTAATTTTGTGGATGCCCCAAATATTCATGCAGGACTTACTGTTTCTTATCAAAAATATAAATTTAAAGATAGTGATACTAAAGATAGAGAGTATTCTCTTGATACTTTTTTATCATATAGAAAAGATAACTACTTGTTTATTGGTGGTTTAGGTTATACACAATCCAAAAAAGTAAATAAAAGAGCTTATAGTGGAAACTTTGAAGTTGGTAAATTTTCATCAAATCAAACATTAAATTTATTTGATAAAGGTAGATTTTACTATTATGCTGGGATAGACTCAAATAAATGGAAACATAAAAACATGGAAAATATCAGGTTTAATAACTTTCGTTTAGGTGTGTCTAGTTATCATTTTATAGATAGGTTTAGATTTGTTGGAAATCTAGAATTCAATGCTGATGATAAAAAATATGACATCAATAGAGAGAAGTTTAATCTTGCTTATTCACTTGCAGTAGGTTACAATATTTATGATGATTTATTAATTGAATTAAAATACAAAGGGACAAAAAATAAAAATTTTTATGACAGTTTAATATCTTTAGGATTTACACATACTTTTTAAAAAAACTGCACTCAAAAGAGTGCAGTTTTAATTTTTATACTTTTTTATTATTCTATATTTATTCTTCTATGAAACCATAATCTCCATCTTTTCTTTTATAAACCACTGCCATTTTACCAGTTTCTATATTTGTAAAAGCAAAGAATACTTTATTTAGATTTTCTAATTGTAATATAGCTTCTGAAACATCCATTGGCTTAATAGGTAAATATACTTTTACTAATTTTTTTTCATCACTTTCAAAATTTTCATCATTAGTTAAAGAATATAATTTTTTTGCAGAATCATCTTGAGCTTTTGCTCTGCTATGTTTTTCTTTATGTTTTTTTAGTTGTGGTTCTATTCCATCAATAGCTCTATCTATTGCAACATATAAATCTTGCTCAGTTGCTCTTGATTTCAAAGTACTTCCACTCAAATAAACTAAAATTTCTGCTACATGAGCATTTCCTGTTTTTAATTTTGCAGCTGATAAAGTTACATCCATTTTTATTATTGAATCATTAAACTTTTCAACTTTTAAAACTTTTTCTTCAGCATACTTTTTAATTGAATCAGTTAAAGTAATCTGTCTTCCACGGATAAATAATTTCATAAACATCACTTTCCTTTCATAGCTAAGTATTGCTTAATTCAATTATACTACATTTCCGAAAAATTTTAAAGCCTATTTTCAATATTCAACCTTTTAAATTGAATAAAATTCTTTATTTTAATTATTTATACTATTATTTTCAAATTTTTTTCAATATCATAAGCAAGGTAAATATTTTTTATCTCACCTCTATTTTCCTTTAGATATTTAATACATTCATCTCTAACAAGTTTTATTGTCTTAATATCGTAAATTATATCTATAAATTTTAAATCGCTAAAGCCACTTTGTCTAAGTCCAAAAATTTCCCCAGAATTTCTAAGTTTTAAATCTTCTTCTGCTATCCTAAATCCATCTTGAGTTTCTTCCATTATAGATAATCTTTGAATTGAATTATCGGTTTTAGATTCTGAAACTAAAAAACAATATGATTGCATAGAACCCCGACCAACTCTTCCTCTAAGTTGATGTAATGCAGATAGTCCAAATCTTTCAGCATTAAAAATACACATTATTGTGGATGATGGTACATCTATCCCAACTTCAATAACTGTTGTTGCAATTAAAATTTGATATTGTTTATCTTTAAATTTTAGCATTATTTCATCTTTTTCTTTTGATTTCATTTTTCCATGTATAATAGCAATTTTTTTATTCGGAAATCTTTTTATGACATCTTCATTTAGCTTTTCAATAGATTTCAATGATATTTTTTCACTTTCCTCAATAAGAGGGGCTACAAAGTATGCTTGACTTCCTGAATCTATTTTTTTCAATATAAAATCGTACATTTTTACTAAATCTGCTGAATTATTGATCCATTTAGTCTTTATGGGACTTCTACCAGGGGGTAATTTATCAATTATTGATAAATCTAAATCTCCATAAATAGACAATGCTAAAGATCTAGGAATAGGCGTTGCAGACATGACTAATAAATTTCCCAGAAAGCCTTTTTCTCTTAATTTATTTCTTTGATTTACACCGAATCTATGTTGTTCATCTATAACAATTAAGCCTAATTTATTAAATATAACATTATCTTCAATCAGAGCATGAGTTCCAATTACTATATCTATTTCTCCTGATGCAATTTCCTCTAATATTTTATTTTTCTTTTTTCCTTTTATGCTTGAAGTCAAAATTTCAACTTTTAGCCCTAACTTTTCAAACTTATCCTTTACACCTATATAGTGTTGATTGGCCAATATTTCTGTTGGAGCCATCAATGCACCTTGATATCCATTTTCTGCCATATATATAAGCATAACCATAGCAACCATAGTCTTTCCACTACCAACATCACCTTGTACCAATCTATTCACAATTTTTCCAGCAGCAAGTTCATCATAAATTTCTTTTATAACCTTTTTTTGTGCAGAGGTCAATTCAAAACTAAGTGATGCTAAAAAATTCTTTACCAAATTTTTCTTCCCAGATAAATCATATTTCTTATTTGAACTCTCAATTAAAAAACGATTTTTTAGTATTCCTAACTCTAGTATCAGCAATTCCTCAATAGCAAATCTTCTTTTTGATTCTTCAATTGTTTTTATAGAACTGGGGAAATGTATTTCTCTTATAGCATCTTTCCTATTAAGAATATTGTATTTTTCTATAATACTTATTGGTATATTTTCTTCAATATTTTCTAAAAAACTTTTTATAAATTTTTCAAACAACTTTCTTAATATATTTTGATTTATGTCCTTACTAGAACTATAAATAGGTAAAATTTCATCTGTTGTAATTTTTTTCTGTGCACTTGTTAATTTATATTCAGGATTAATAAATCTAAATATGGAAGTCTTTTTTGCTTGCCCTATAAATATATATTCTTCACCTATTTTTAAACTTTTTTTCAAATAAGGCATTCCAAACCAATAGACCTCCATAATTCCTGTTCCATCAGTAATTCTTGCAGTTACTGCAGTTTTGCCGAGTTTTGTTTTAGCAAAAGAAACTGTTAAAATATTTGCTTTTACTACTACATATTCTTCCATTCTTAATTCTGCTATTTTTTTTATATTAGTTCTATCATCATAAGCTCTAGGAAAATAATAAAACATATCATAAATTGAATTTATACCCAATTTTTTTAAATTATTTAATTGTTTTTCTGTTATAAATTTTATTCCTAATTTTTCTAATGGATAATATAAATATTGATAATTTCCTAACATAAAAACTCCTTATAAAATTTCTATATATTTATACATATAGAAGAAAAGGACTATTAAATATCAATAGTCCTTTATATTATTAATCTAATTGCTCTAAAATGTCATCTGCTATATCAAAGTTAGAATATACGTCTTGAGAATCATCTAAATCTTCTAAAGCATCAAATAATTTCATAACAGCTTTAGCAGTTTCAACATCAGTTATTTGAACTTTATTTTCTGGTATCATATCAAGTTCTGCTTCCTCATAAGAATAACCAGCAGTTTTTAAATTTTCTAAAACTTCCTGAAATTGTGTATAATCAGTTATGACATCAAAGTAACCATCAGCTTCGATTACATCTTCAGCACCTGCCTCCAATGCTGCCATCATAACTTCATCAGCATCAAGTCCTTCAGCTTTCAGTGAAATTACTCCTTTTCTTTTAAACATCCATGATACTGCTCCATCTGCTCCAAGATTCCCACCATTACGAGAGAAAGCAACTCTCATTTCAGAAGCAGCTCTATTTTTATTATCAGTCACAACATCAACTATAAAAGCTGTTCCAGCAGGTCCATATCCTTCATATCTCATTTCTATGAACTCTACTCCTTCTAATTCCCCTGTTCCTTTTTTTATTGCTCTTTCCAAAATATCTTTCGGCATATTTCCTGCCTTTGCTTTTTCAATAGCAAGTCTAAGTCTTGGGTTAAAAGATGGATCCCCTCCACCCTCTTTAGCAGCAATAGTTAATTCTCTACCAAATTTTGTAAATAACTTAGCCCTTTTTTTATCTTGAGCTCCTTTTCTATGTTGTATATTCGCCCATTTACTATGTCCAGCCACAAAAATCCTCCTTAAATTTAAAATTTCATTTTAATTTTAACATAGAAATTAATTCAAGTAAATAAAAAACTGGTATAAAAGATTTCTCATTAAATCATATGAACAAATTTATTGATTTTTTAAGTTTATTAATATAAGATATGTGTGAAAAAATAATTGAATTTATTATTTAATTAAAAATTAGGAGGAAAAATGGAGAGATATAAAACAAATAAAGTTTTAATGGTAAGACCTGTTGCCTTTGGTTTTAATGAAGAAACTGCTGTGAATAATCACTATCAGAAAAAAGGAAATTTAAGTAACTATGAAATTCAAGAAAAAGCTCTTTTTGAATTTGATGAAATGGTTAGTAAGTTAAAAAATATAGGAATAGATGTAAAAATTTTACAGGACACTAAAACTCCACATACTCCTGACAGTATATTTCCAAATAATTGGTTTTCTACACATTCTGATAACACTGTTATTCTATACCCAATGTTTGCTAAAAACAGAAGATTGGAAAGAAGAGAGGATCTATACGATATTTTTGAAAATATAAATGAAATAAAAACTTTAGATTATTCTCAATTAGAAAATGAAGATGTATTTCTTGAAGGGACTGGTTCTTTAGTCTTAGATAGGAAGAATAAAAAGGCTTATTGCTCTTTATCTGAAAGAGCAGATGAAAGGCTTTTAAATGTTTTTTGTGATGATATGGGATATAAAAAAATTGATTTTCGTTCTTACCAAACAGTCGATACAAAGAGAAAATTGATATATCATACTAATGTTATGATGAGCATTGCGGAAAATTATGCTATTCTTTGTGCTGATGCTATCGATAACAAAGAAGAAAGACAAAAAGTTATAGATGAATTGAAAGCAAATAAAAAAGAAATTGTATATATCAGTGAAGAACAAGTTGAAAATTTTTTAGGTAATGCAATTGAATTAAAAAATAAGGATGGTATAAGTATCCTTATCATGTCATCAACAGCTTATAATATATTAACTGAAAAGCAAAAAAATATAATTGAAAAATATTCTGTTATCTTACCAGTAGATGTAAAAACTATTGAAAAATATGGTGGTGGTTCTGCAAGATGTATGATAGCTGAACTATTCATATAAAATTATAAAACTTGACTTTTTTTTCTAATAAATTTATAATCAAAATTGAAAATTAAATAATTTATTTTGTACTGGGGAGCTTTAGCTGAGATTAGAGTTTAACTCTTAAACCCATAATAACCTGTTTAGATAATGCTAACGAAGGGAGTACCATTTTTTTAAATATAGTCCTCCTTTTAGGGGGATTTTTATTTTCTTGAAAATTAAACAAACACTTAATCTTTAATTTAATACTGATATTGCAACTTACCTGAAATAACAGGTTCATTTTAATTTATTAAAAATCTAAAGGATGAAAAAAATGCAAAAAATAAAGAAACTTTTTTACAAATATACAAGTTTTATAAGTATCTTTTCTGTTTTAACGATTTGGCAATTAGCTGGATATTTTTCACTGCTTCCAAAATTTATATTTCCAACACCTCTGGCTATTATTAAAGCATTTATAAGGGAATTTGATTTACTCTTATTTCATAGTAAAATCACCTTGCTAGAAACTGCCATTGGACTTGGACTTGGAATTCTAGTTGCAACTATACTCGCTATCCTGATGGATAAGTATAAATTGGTATATAAAATTATTTATCCCCTACTTATACTTACACAAACAGTCCCAACTATTGCAATAGCTCCTATACTTATATTATGGTTGGGCTATGATATGACACCAAAAATAGTTTTAATAGTCATTACTACTACTTTTCCAATAATTATAAGCATATTAGATGGTTTTAAACATTGTGATATAGACCAAATCCAATTACTAAAACTTATGAATGCAACTGATTTTCAAATTTTGAAACATTTAAAATTTCCAACATCATTAGGATATTTTTTTGCCGGATTAAGAGTTAGTGTATCTTATGCTTTTATAACTGCTGTTGTTGCTGAATGGTTAGGTGGTTTTGAAGGCTTGGGAGTATTTATGACCAGAGTAAAAAAAGCTTTTGAATATGATTCGATGTTTGCAGTTATTTTTTTAATTTCAATAATTAGCTTATTAAATATTGAAATTGTAAAGCTAATAGAAAAAAAGGTATTGAAGTGGAAGTAAAAAACTTATATTTAAACTATAATTTAAAATTTTTAGGAGGATTTGAAAATGAAAAAAATTAGGGTTTTGCTTGTTTTTATGATTTTATTTTTAGTTGCTTGTGGTTCAAAAGAAAAAAAAGAAGCATCACAAGCTACTGAATTAAAAAAAGTTGATTTTTTATTAGATTGGGTTCCTAATACTAATCATACTGGACTTTTTGTTGCTAAAGAAAAAGGATATTTTGCTGAAGAAGGAATAGATCTTGATATAAAACAACCTGCTAATGAAAGTACATCTGCTCTTGTTATTAATAACAAAGCTCCAATGGGAATCTATTTCCAAGATTACTTAGCTACAAAACTAGCAAAAGGAGCTGAAATCACAGCTGTAGCTGCCATTATTGAAAATAATACTTCTGGAATTATATCAAATAAAAAATTTAATGCAGAAAACCCAAAGGACTTGGAAAATTTAAAATATGGTACATGGGATGATCCTATTGAACTTGCCATGTTAAAATTTATAGTTGAAAATCAAGGTGGAGATTTTTCTAAAATAGTAAAAATTCCTAATGGAGATGATAATTCTATAACAAGTATATCAAATGGTGTATTTGATTCTGCTTCTGTTTACTATGCTTGGGATAAAATTATGGCTGATAGTTTAAAAATTGATACTAACTTTTTCTATTATAGAGATTACGCAACTGAGTTAAATTTCTATTCACCTATAATAATAGCAAATAACGAATACTTAAAATCAAATGCAGATGAAGCAAAAAAAATACTTAAAGCAATAAAAAAAGGGTATCAATTTGCAATTGATAATCCTGAAGAAGCTGC
Source organism: Fusobacterium gastrosuis (assembly GCF_900095285.1). GTDB lineage: Bacteria > Fusobacteriota > Fusobacteriia > Fusobacteriales > Fusobacteriaceae > Fusobacterium > Fusobacterium gastrosuis. The sequence goes on from NZ_LT607734.1 coordinate 1,664,416, forward strand.
TGAAATTTTAATAAAATATGCTCCTGAATTAGAAAATAAGAAAGAATTTATAATTAATTCTCAAAAATACCTTTCAACACAATATGCCAGTGATAAAGAAAAATGGGGATATATAGACGCTAATCGTTGGAATGGATTTTATAATTGGTTAAATGAAAATAATTTATTAAAAAATCCTATTCCAGAAAATACTGGATTTTCTAATGATTATTTAGATTAAAGAAATGGATTTGATAGTAAATGATAGAAATAAGAAATCTAGATTATTCATTTGGAAATACAAAAATTTTAAAAAATATTAATATTTCTGTAAATAAAAATGAAGTGGTTAGTATAATAGGGAGTAGTGGTGTAGGGAAGACAACTCTCTTTAATTTAATAGCTGGTATTTTGGATTTACAAAATGGCAGTATTGAGATTTATAATTCTAAAGATTATAAAAATAAGGTTGCTTATATGCTTCAAAAAGATTTATTATTTGAACATAAAACCATACTGGATAATATCATTCTCCCACTTATAATTAATAAAGTCCAAAAAAAAGAAGCGATTTTGGAAGCCGAGAAAATATTGAAAATTTTTAATTTATTTGAATACAAAGATATGTATCCTAAAGAGTTAAGCGGTGGAATGAGGCAAAGAATTGCACTTATAAGAACTTATATGTTTAAACGAGATATTTTTTTACTAGATGAAGCCTTTTCAGCTTTAGATGCAATTACAAAGCGAGAACTTCATAAGTGGTATTTAAAATTAGTAAAAGATTTTGATTTAACAACTATACTTATAACTCATGATGTAGAAGAAGCTGTTTTATTAAGTAATAAAATTTATATCCTTGCTAATAGACCCGGGGAAATTGTAAAGGAAATAAAAATTGATTTAAACATAAATGAAGATATTGAATACCAAAGATTAAAATACAAAAAAGAAATTATTGAAATTATGAAAATTTAATCTTGACATTTTTATTTTATAATAATATAATTACATAAAATTTATTTGAAAGAAAATATTTTAGGAGGAGTCATGCTAAGGAGATTTAGGGTAAGGAACAATATAAATAATTTAATAGCCTTATCTATTTTATATTAGCTGATTTTATTTGGATATTTATTTTTAATATATTTATATATTGAATAAAATAAAAAAATTTAACACAGATTGCTAGTATAATCTGTGTTTTTATTTTGAAAATTTTTAAAAATAAAAATTTTAAGGAGTATAAAGGATGGAATATTTAGGAATTTTAAAAGATATATTTATAACTGATGATAGATATATGTATATCGTAGACGGTTTAATTTTTTCAGTTGGAATAACAATTCTTTCTGCAATAATCGGTGTAGTTTTAGGGATAATTCTTGCTATAATGAAACTATCTCACTGGTATCCATTAAAAAATATAAAAGGCTTTGAAACATTTAACCCTTTGTCAAAAATATCATATATATATATTGATATAGTTAGAGGGACACCAGCAGTAGTTCAACTTATGATACTTGCCAATTTAGTTTTTGTTGGAGTCTTAAGAGATACTCCTATTATGATTATTGGTGGTATAGCATTTGGTCTTAACTCAGGAGCTTATGTTGCTGAAATCATAAGAGCTGGTATAGAAGGTCTTGATAAAGGGCAAATGGAAGCTGGAAGAGCGTTGGGATTAAGTTATCCTCAAACTATGAAAGAAATCATTATTCCTCAAGCAATAAAAAATATTTTACCAGCACTTGTGAGTGAATTCATAACTTTATTAAAAGAAACTTCAATAATAGGATTTATAGGTGGAATAGATTTATTGAGATCTGCAAATATAATAACAAGCCAAACATATAGAGGTGTTGAGCCTTTACTAGCAGTTGGATTAATTTACTTAATCTTAACTACAATATTTACAGCCTTTATGAGAAAAATTGAAAAGGGGTTGAAGACAAGTGATTAATATACAAAACTTATATAAAAACTTTGGTGATTTGGAAGTACTTAAGAATATTTCTACTACAATAAATAAAGGAGAAATAATTTCTATTATAGGACCTTCCGGTAGTGGAAAGTCTACTTTTTTAAGATGTATAAATAAATTAGAAGAACCTACAAACGGACATATATTTATTGATGGTATGGATTTAATGGATAAAAAAACTGATATCAATAAAATTAGAGAGAGAGTTGGGATGGTATTCCAACATTTCAATCTTTTTCCACATAAGACAGTTTTAGAAAATTTGACTTTATCTCCAACAATAGTAAAAAATGAAAATAAAATAGAGGCTGAGAAATACGCCCTTTATCTTTTAGAAAAAGTTGGATTGGTTGACAAAGCAAATTCCTATCCTGCTCAACTTTCAGGAGGTCAAAAACAAAGAATTGCAATAGCCAGAGCTCTAGCAATGAAACCAGAAGTAATATTATTTGATGAGCCTACCTCTGCTCTTGACCCTGAAATGATAAAAGAAGTTTTAGATGTCATGAGGGAACTTGCAAAAGAAGGTATGACAATGATAATAGTTACTCATGAAATGGGATTTGCAAAAAATGTAGGAAACAGAGTCTTATTTATGGACAAAGGAGAAATAGTTGAAGATTCATCTCCAAAAGAATTTTTTGAAAACCCAAAAAATGAAAGAGTAAAAGACTTTTTAAATAAGGTACTAAACAAATAAAACAAATTATATAAAAATAAAATTATTAATGGAGGAAACACTATGAAAAAAATTGTTAAATTATTATCTGTATTAGCTGTATCACTTTTTGTATCTATATCAGTTTTTGCCAAACAAGTAGTCTATGTAGGAACTAATGCTGAATTTGCTCCTTTTGAATATCTTGAAAAAAATCAAATAGTTGGTTTTGATATTGATTTATTAAATGCAATTTCTAAAGAAACAGGAATTGAATTTAAAGTTAAGGATATGGCATTTGATGGATTGCTACCTGCATTACAAACTAAAAAAGTGGATCTTGTTATTGCAGGTATGACTGCTACTCCTGAAAGACAAAAAACTGTTTTATTCTCAAAGCCATATTTTACTGCTAAACAAGTTATTATCACTAAAGGTGAAGATAAATCTTTAAAAAGTTTTGATAATTTGGCAGGGAAAAAAGTTGGTGTAATGTTAGGATTTACTGGAGATTCAGTTGTTAGTGAAATTAAAGGTGCTAAAGTTGAAAGATTTAATGCCGCTTATGCTGCAATAATGGCACTTAACCAAGGTAAAGTAGATGCTGTGGTTTTAGATTCTGAGCCAGCAAAAAAATATATTGCTAACAGCAAACAATTAATGATAGCAAATGTTCCAGCAGAAGAAGAAGACTATGCAATCGCTGTTAGAAAAAATGATAAAGCTTTAATTGAAAAAATAGATGCTGCTGTTGCCAAAATTAAAGCAAATGGAGAATATGATAAAATACTAAAAAAATATTTCTAATATGATTTAAAGCCCCTAATTTTTTAGGGGTTTTATTTTTGATTTTTAAACAAAAGAATGTTAAAATATTTTAGTATAAATATTTTTAAGGTGGTAAAAATGAAAAAAATTACTGTAATAGGTGCAGGTACTTGGGGACTTGCACTAGCAAGTTTACTTCATAATAATGGAAATAGAATAACTGTTTGGTCTGCTCTTCAAGACGAAATAGAAATGTTAAGAAGAGATTTTAGGCATAAAAATCTTCCTGACCTTGATATTCCAAAAGAAATTTTCTTTACTTCTGATTTGAAAGAAGCTGTGTTAGATGCTGAAGTTTTAGTTTTAGCTGTCCCTTCTATATTTGTTAGAAAAACCGCTGCACAGATAAAACTTTTTTATAAATCTCACCAAATAATAGTAAATGTTGCAAAAGGAATAGAAGAAAAAACTAATATGACTTTAATTGACCAAATTGAACAAGAAATTCCTAATGCTACTGTTGTTGTACTTTCTGGTCCTAGTCATGCAGAAGAAGTTGCTAAAAAATTGCCAACTACCTGTGTTGTTGGGGCTAAAAATTTAGAAACTGCAAAATTAATCCAATCAATTTTTATGAATTCAGTATTCAGAGTTTATACTTCACCCGATATTATTGGAATAGAAATAGGCGGTGCTTTAAAAAATGTTATTGCACTTGCTGCTGGAATCGCTGATGGTTTAGGATATGGAGATAATACAAAAGCTGCTCTTATCACAAGAGGTATGGCTGAAATATCTAGACTTGGAATGAAAATGGGAGGTAAGGCTCAATCATTTTATGGGCTTTCTGGTATTGGTGATTTAATTGTCACTTGTGCTAGTATGCATAGTAGAAATAGAAGAGCAGGTGTTTTAATAGGACAAGGATATTCTATGGAAAAAGCCATGAAAGAAGTTAAAATGATTGTTGAAGGTGTTTATTCAGCAAAAGCTGCAAAAGCACTTGCTGATAAATATGAAATTGAAATGCCTATAATAAATGAAGTCAATGCTGTTTTATTTGATAATAAAGATCCTAAAACTGCAGTTGATAGTTTGATGCTTAGAGAAAAAATTACTGAAAATCCTGAATTTTCATGGTAGTTTAATTTTGTATTATTGAGAAAGGATATTGCTTTATGGAGAAAAAAATTTTTAAAGGCAGCGTTGTATTAAATCCAGTTCCTGTCGTACTTGTTACTTGTAAAAATTTAGAAGGAAAAGAAAATGTGTTTACGGTTGCATGGACAGGTACAATTTGTTCAAAACCTCCAATGCTTTCAATTTCTATAAGACCTGAGAGATTATCATATGATTATATAAAACAAACTAAAGAGTTTATTATAAATTTACCCACTGTAAAACAAACTAAAGCAACTGATTATTGTGGAGTTAAATCTGGTCGAACGAATGATAAAATTAAAGAAATGGGTTTTACTATGATAAAAGGTGAGAATGTTGAGTGCTCATACATAGCCGAATGCCCTGTCAATATAGAATGTAGAGTAAAAGATATAATATCACTTGGAAGTCATGATATGTTTATAGCTGATGTATTATCTTCACATATCAACGATGATTTAATAGATGATAAAAATAAAATCCATTTTGAATGGGCTGATTTAATAGCTTATTCTCATGGAGAATATTTTCCAATTCCGAGAACAGCAATTGGAAAATTTGGATATTCTGTTGCTAAAAAAATTAATAAAAATAAAAAATCAAAGAAATAGAGGTTTCAAATATGTTAGAAATAAATTTTCTAGAAGAAATTAATGACAGTTTATTAGAATATGCAGTAATTATTGCTAAACATAAAAATAGCTTTGTTTTTTGTAAACACAAAAAAAGAACAACTTTTGAATTACCTGGTGGACATAGAGAAGTTAATGAAAATATCTTAGAAACTGCTAAACGAGAATTATATGAAGAAACAGGAGCTATTGAATTTAAAATTTTACCTATTTGTGTGTATTCTGTTTTCAATAAAAATACCTTAACAACTAATTACGGTATGCTATTTTTTGCAGAAATATTCTCTTTTAATGAAAAATTAGAAAATGAAATCGAACAAGTAATATTATCTGAAAATTTGATAACTAATTGGACTTATCCTCTAATTCAACCAAAACTTATTGAAGAAGCACATAAAAGAAAAATATTATAAAAAGTAATAAACAAGTGGAAAATTCCATTTGTTTTTATTTTACATATATTTTATATTTAATTATAAAGTTAAAAAATATCTTGACTTGGAGTTAACTCTAAATATTATTATAATTTTATTATAATAATAGGAGGAAAAATGAATAGTAAATTAATTGTGTATTTTTCACATAAAGGAGAGTTAAAATGACAATAAAAGAAGTTAGTGAAATCTTAAATATTTCTCAAGACACTCTTAGATATTACGAAAAAATTGGAGTGATTCCAATAGTAAAACGAACAGCAGGAGGAATACGAAATTATCAAGAAGAAGATATAGCTTGGATACAATTAGCAACTTGCATGAAAAATGCAGGATTACCTATAAAAGTAATGATAGACTATCTAAATCTATATCAACAAGGAGATTCTACAATTCAAGCAAGATATAATCTTTTAAAAGAACAGAGAGAAAAACTATTAGAACAAAAAAAACAAATTGATGAAACATTAGAAAAATTAAATTACAAGATTGCAAGATATGAAGTTGCAGTTGAAACTGGAAAATTGACTTGGGATAAAGAGTAATAGGAGGAAAAATAATAATGTATTTAGAAAAAATTAATTCACCAGAAGATGTAAAAAAATTAAATATTGAAGAAATGAAAACTTTAGCTGATGAAATCAGAGAAGCTATAATAATAAGGGATGCTAAACATGGGGGACATTTTGGACCAAATTTAGGAATAGTTGAAGCAACAATCGCTTTACACTATATCTTTGAGTCGCCAAAAGACAAGTTTGTATTTGATGTATCTCATCAAACATATCCACATAAAATGCTAACCGGAAGAAGAAAAGCATTCACAGATGAACTATACTACAATGATGTGACAGGTTATAGTAATCAATATGAAAGTGTGCACGATCACTTTATATTAGGGCATACTTCAACTTCTATAAGTTTAGCTTTAGGACTTGCTAAAGCTAGAGATGTAAAAAGGGAAACTGGAAATATTATTGCTATTATTGGTGATGGCTCTTTAAGTGGAGGAGAAGCTCTTGAAGGCTTAGATTATGCTGGAGAACTAAATACTAATTTAATTATTATTGTAAATGATAATGATATGTCAATAGCTGAAAATCATGGGGGACTTTATAAAAATTTAAAATTATTAAGAGATACAGATGGTAAAGCTGAAAATAATTTTTTTAAAGCTATGGGCTTAGATTATATTTTTGTAAAAAATGGAAATAATTTAGAAGAGTTGATAGAAGCATTTAAAAAAGTAAAGAATATAAATCATCCTATTGTAGTTCATATTCATACACAAAAGGGAAAAGGATATAAAAAAGCTGAAGAAGATAAAGAACCTTGGCACTATGTAATGCCATTTAATTTAGAAACTGGAAAACCTATGTACATTGATGATGGAGAAGATTATACAGAAATTACAAAAAATTATCTTATAAATAAAATGAGAGAAGATCAAACTGTTGTTACAATTACATCTGGAACACCAGGAGTACTAGGATTTTACAAAAAAGATAGAGATGAAGTTGGTTCTCAATTTATAGATGTAGGAATAGCTGAAGAAACAGCTGTGGCAATTGCATCAGGAATGGCATCTAAAGGTGCCAAACCAGTTTATGGTGTTGTGAGTACATTTTTACAAAGAACTTACGATCAATTGTCACAAGATTTATGTATAAATAATAATCCCGCAACGATAATTGTTTATTATGCAGGAGCAATAGGAATGACAGATGTTACTCATCTTGGTTGGTTTGACATATCCATGATGGCAAATATTCCAAATTTAGTTTATCTTGCCCCTACAACAAAAGAAGAACATCTTGCTATGCTTGAATGGAGTATTAACCAACAAGAACATCCAGTTGCAATTCGTATACCTGGTGGAGAAATGGTATCAACAGGAAAAGAAGTGACAAAAGATTTTTCTAAACTAAATAATTATGAAGTGACACAAAAAGGAGAAAAGATTGCAATTATAGGTTTAGGAACTTTCTATCACTTAGGAGAAAAAGTTGCAAAACTATATCAAGAAAAAACTGGTACACAAATAACAGTTATAAATCCTATGTATATAACCGGTGTTGATGGAAAATTATTAGAAGAATTGAAAAAAGACCATAGTTTAGTTATAACTCTTGAAGATGGAATTTTAGATGGTGGTTTTGGAGAAAAAATTGCTAGATTCTATGGAAATTCAGATGTAAAAGTTCTAAATTATGGATTGAAAAAAGAATTTTTAGATAGATATGATATTGAGCAATTATTAACTAAAAATAGATTAAAAGCAGATTTAATTGTTGAAGATTTATTAAAGTTCTAAAAAATTAGATAAAAAAAGTTATTTTTTATCATATTTTAATACTGAAGGAGTAAAATTTTTAGTTAATTATATTTTCATATTTGGTTATTGATATACCAGAGGAAAATAAATATACTAAGTGGTGTGAGACTGTGGTACTATGAAAAACTTTAATAATAAAAGAGGGCTTATGAAGAAAATAATTTTTTTAATAACAATATTTTTGTTAGGTATAACTTTAACAGTGACTGCTTTTGGTGTTGATAAGAAAACATTAATTGTATATTTTTCACTTCCAGAAGGAAGTGATCCAAATAATCTAAGTATAGAAGGAGAAAATAGTACTGTTGTAATAGATGGAAAGGTTTTAGGAAACACAGAGTACATGGCTAAGATAATTCAAGAAAATACAGGAGCAGATATTTATAGAATAGTTCCTAAAATCCCTTATGATATATCAAATCATAGAAATTTAACTAATTTTGCAAAAGAAGAACAAAAAAATAATGCTAGACCTGAAATAGCTAACAAAATTATAGATGTTAGTCAATATGACACACTATTTATTGGTTATCCAATTTGGTGGGCAGATTTACCAATGATATTATACACATTTTTTGATAATGTGGATTTATCAGGAAAAACTATCATACCATTTGGAACTCATGGTGGAAGTGGCTTTGCAGGAACAGTTGAAACTATAAAAAAATTAGAATCAAAGGCAAAAGTTAGTGATAATGGAAGAATAATATCAAGAAATGCTATTGCTAATTCAGAAAAAAATATCATAAATTGGTTAGAAAATTTAGGGTATAAAAAATAAGTATTAATAAAACAATTAAGGAGGATTTTTTATGAAAAAAAGTTTTAGTAAAAAGACTGTATTATTACCTTTACCAGTATATATTATAGGAACTTATGATGAAGAAGGAAAAGCTAATGCTATGAATTTAGCTTGGGGAGTTCAATGTGGTTATCATGAAGTTTCTTTTAGTATAGCAAAAGAACATAAAACAACTAAGAATATATTATTAAAAAAAGCTTTTACCATAAGTTTAGCTACAAAATCTTTAAAAGATATTTCAGATTATTTTGGAATAGTGAGTGGAAATAGGGAAGATAAAATTGAAAAATCTGGTGTGCATATTGTAAAAAGTGAAAATGTTGATGCCCCAGTTATTGAAGAATATCCATTAACACTAGAATGTAAAGTTATAGATGTTCAAGAAGAATTAGGAGATTATAGAATAGTTGCAGAGATTGTAAATACTTTAATTGATGAAAGTGTTTTAGATGAAAAAGGACAATTAGATGTTGATAAATTAAAACTTATCACTTTTGATTCTGTAACAAATTCTTATCGTATACTTGGAGAAGTAGTTGGGCAAGCTTTTAAAGATGGTGCTAAAATAAAAACTGGAAAATAAGGGTAATAAGAAGTATTTTATGTTTAAATGGCATTAGAATACTTCTTTTTTTTCTTTCATAAAAATAGCCTCCTATGATATTTAATATTCTATCATAGAAGACTATTCTTTTAAATATTTACAGACTTTTTTTCGCACTCTCAACCCCTTTTTTATTCTCTTGTTTCATAAAGTGGAAGATTATATTTTCTAAATATATCTTCTGCTTTTTTTATTTCTTCTTTTGTTGGAGTTGGCGTATCTTTTAATTTATATTCTTTATTTGTTTTTTCCCATTTATAAAAAGCCATTTGATGAAATGGTAAAATGTCTACTCTTTTTACTACATCAAATTGAGCAGCAAATCTAGCCCATTTTTCTAGATCCCAATTATCATCTGTGTATCCTGGAACTAAAACATATCTTAGCCATACAGGTTTCTTAATCTTTTGTAAATATCTTATAAAATCTAATGTTGGATCTAAGTTTACAGAAGTTAATTCTTTATATACTTTTTTATCAATATGTTTTATATCAAGTAAGACCAAATCTGTATATTCTAAAACTTCTTTTGCATTTTCATCAAAAATATAACCAGAAGTATCAAGAGCAGTATGTATGCCTTGAGCTTTACATAATTTAAAAAGTTCTATCACAAAGCTAGATTGTAGTAGTGGTTCTCCACCAGATACAGTTATACCACCTGTTAAAAATTCTTTAATTTTAAGTAGTTTTTCAATTACTTCTTCAGGACTATGAATATAATTTTTATCTTTTAAATCCCAGGTATCAACATTATGACAATATAAACATCTTAAAGGACAACCTTGCATAAAAACTACAAATCTTGCTCCTGGACCATCTTTTGTACCAAATGATTCAAATGAATTTATATAACCTTTCATAATATACCCCAATTCCTTTTATTTTATATAGTTAATAATAGGGAGCTAGTGCTCCCTATTTATTTTTTTATTAGATTTTGCTTGATATTGTTCTGTTTATAACATCTTCTTGTTGTTCTTTTGTTAATTTTACAAAGTTTACAGCATATCCAGAAACTCTTATTGTCAATTGTGGGTAATTTTCAGGATGTGCTTGTGCATCTCTTAACAAATCTCTTCCGAAAACATTTACATTTAAATGATGTCCAGTTTTTCTAAAATATCCATCCATTAATCCAACTAGATTTACTTTCTTTTCATCATCAGATTTTCCTAAAGTTTCAGGAGTAATTGCAAATGTATAAGAAATTCCATCATTTGCATCTTCAAATGGTAATTTTGCAACTGAAGCTAGAGAAGCTACTGCTCCTTCTGTATCTCTTCCATGCATTGGGTTTGCTCCTGGAGCAAATGGAGCCCCTGCTCTTCTTCCATCTGGAGTATTTCCTGTTTTCTTACCGTAAACAACATTTGAAGTTATAGTTAATACAGATTGAGTTGGTTCTGCATCTCTATACATTTTATGAGCTCTAATTTTGTTCATGAAAGTTCTAACAACTTTAACTGCTAATTCATCAGTTCTATCATCGTTATTTCCGAATGGTACATATGGTTGTTCTACAACATAGTCAACCGCATCTCCATCTTCATCTCTTATAACTCTTACTTTTCCATATTTAATAGCTGCAAGTGAGTCAGCAACTATTGAAAGTCCTGCAATTCCACAAGCTTCTGTTCTTTTGATATCTAAAGAGTGTAAAGCCATTTCTAATGCTTCATAAGAATATTTATCATGCATATAGTGAATAATATTTAATGCTTTTACATAAGTAGAAGCTAACCATGTAAGCATTTTATCATATTTTTCCCAAACTTCATCAAATTCTAAATAATCTCCAGTTATTTTTTCAAATTCTCCTGCTGGAGTAACTTGTACTTTCTTTAATTCGTCTTTTCCACCATTTATAGCATATAATAATGCTTTAGGTAAGTTAGCTCTTGCACCAAAGAATTGCATTTGTTTTCCAATTGCCATTGGAGATACACAACAAGCTATTCCATAATCTTCTCCAAATTGTGGTCTCATAATATCATCATTTTCATATTGTAAAGATGAAGTATCTATAGAAACTTTAGCACAGAATTTTTTCCAATTAGTTGGTAATTTTTCAGACCATAAAATAGTTAAATTTGGTTCTGGAGCAGGTCCTAAATTGTAAAGTGTATTCAAATATCTAAATGCGTTCTTAGTTATCCAAGATTTTCCATCATTGTTCATTCCACCGATAGATTCAGTTACCCATACTGGATCTCCTGAGAATAATTGATCATATTCTGGTGTTCTTAAGAATCTAACTATTCTAAGTTTCATAACAAAGTGATCAATAAATTCTTGAGCTTGTTTTTCAGTAATTCTTCCTTCTTTTAAATCTCTTTCTATATAAATATCTAAAAATCCAGCAGTTTTCCCTAAACTCATTGCTGCTCCATTTTGATCTTTAATTGCTCCTAAGTATGCAAAATAAGTCCATTGAACAGCTTCTTGTGCAGTTTCAGCAGGTCTACCTATATCAAATCCATAAGATGCTGCCATTCTTTTTAAAGCTTTTAGAGCTTCTAGTTGTTCAAACATTTCTTCTCTGTTTCTGATTACATCTTCTGTCATTTCTTCTGGATCATAGGCATCCATTTCTCTTTTTCTTTCTTCAATAAGTCTATCTACTCCATAAAGAGCAACTCTTCTGTAATCTCCTATAATTCTTCCTCTACCATATGCATCTGGAAGTCCTGTTATAATTCCAGTATTTCTTGCAGCTTTGATTGTATTTGTATATGCTGAAAAAACTCCTGAATTGTGACTTTTTCTATATTTAGTATACACTTCTTCAGTTTGTGGATCTAACTTATATCCAAATGCTTCTAAAGAATTTTGTACCATTCTTAATCCACCATTTGGGAATATTGCTCTTTTTAAAGGTGCATCTGTTTGTAGTCCAACTACTGTTTCCAAATCTTTGCTGATATATCCTGCTCCATAAGCATCAATCTTTGAAGGAATTTTTGTTTCAGCATCATAAATTCCCTTTTCTCTTTCTATTTTTAGCATTCCACTTAAAATATCCCATAATTTTTGAGTATTTTCAGTAGGTCCTTCTAAAAATGATTCATCTCCTGTATATTCAGTATAGTTTAGTTTTATGAAATTACTAACATTTATACTGTTTTGCCATTCACCTGCATTAAAACTTCTCCAAGCTTCCATTTGTACCACCTTTCAATTTATATATTAATTTTTGTAAACCCAACTAATGCCAGTAAAATCTAAACATATTTATTTTATAAATATGTTTGTTTTCTTTGATATATTCTATTCAGACTGACTTAACATAAGTTTACTATAACTTAAATTTATTTTCAATTTATTTTATTTTCAAAATTTGTTTAGGTAAAAAATTGCTCTTTTGTACCTTAAAATTGGTTTATTTTTTTAACTATTGTATACAGTATTCTTCTGAAACTATATTTTTATATTGTAAATAAATATTTTTTTTACACTATATTTTGTTAAAAATTTATACATTTTTATCTTTATAAAAAATATTATTTTCCTTTATATAAACTTATTGTTAAATAATAAAGCATTTTTTTGATTTTTATTTGTTGATTTTATAAAATTTTTTTATAAAATATTAGTTAACATTTTCCAAATTTCTATATTTTTTTTTCAAATATTTTAATTTATTAAATTTTATGATACAATAGTAAAATGGAAATTTTATATTTAATTTATATTTTGAGAGGTAGCTATGAATAAATTATTTGGGAATGGATGTAAAAATATTCCTTATATAAACAGACTAAAAGTGCGTGTGTTTTGTGCTATTGTAATTGTTATTGTGTTATTTAACCTTTTTTTATCTTTAACTTTAAATTTTAAAAAACTTGCAGATGAATCGCTTTTTAATCCCTTTATTATAGTTGACCTGCAGCATAATCTAAAAGAAGAGAGTATCAATAAAATTGAAAGTGATATACTAGCTTTAAAAGGAGTTTCTTCAGTCAGATTTATGGCCAAATCTGAAAGTTTTAAAAATTTACAAAATGAGTTAAATATTTCTATACCAGAATCTACAAACCCTTTATCTGACTCTATCATAGTTTATTTGAAAGATATAGCCTTAGCTGATTCTATACAAGAAACTCTTGAAAGTCAGGAAGAAATAAAAGAGGTATATAAAGAAAGTTATTTTTTTGAAAAAGAAGAAGAAAAAGGATTAGCATTTTCATTTATTCAAATTATAAGTGCTGTTGTAACTTTATTTTTAGGAATAGTTTCAATTATCTTCTTTAATTTAAACACAGGTATTGAATTTTTAAATTCTGTTAATATTTGTAAAGATTATAATGAAATGATTAGATCGTGTAAAATAAGAAATTTACTTGGATATTCAGGAGCCACAATAGTTGGAACTTTAATATTCTTCAATATTTATGCTTATTTTAGAAAATATATTTTTATTGTTAATTTTGAATATGCTATGCTTTCACTATGGCAAATTATTTTATATCATATAGCTGCAATTGCTTTTTTAAATTTTGTAGTTTGGATTATTCCTGCTAATATTTTAAAAATTGATGGAGGAGAAGAATGCGAAATTTAAGTACAATTTTACTTTTTCTTTCTCTCTCATTAACAATTATTGGTGCTGATTCTATTAATACTATGAATAAAAAAATAAAAAATATTGATCAAGAAATTCAAAAAAAGAATACTCGTATCAAAAATATAAATACTGAAACTTCTAAATTAGAGGTTTCTATAAAAAGCTTAGAAGAAGAAATAAAGAAAATGGAAACCGAGAGAGAAGAGATTGAAAAAGAAATTGATATTGTTAAAAAAAATATTGATTACGGAGAAAAAAATCTAGATATTTCATCTCAAGAACATGGAAGAAAAGAACTTGAGTATGTTGCAAAAATTTTAGCTTGGGACAAATATGCAAAGGTTCATAATAAAGAATTGGAAAAAAATATTTTACTTAGAAAAAATTATAGAGAAATACTACATGGTGACTTACAAAGAATGGAATACATCGAAAAAATTACTGGTAGTATAAAAGAAGTTAAAGAAAAAATTGAAGTCGAAAAGAAGAAATTAGACAAACTTAGAAATGAACTTGCTGAAAATTCAAGAAAAAGCGATTTAAAGAAAGAAGAACATAAAAAATTAATTCAAAAATTAAATATTGAGAAAAAAGGACATCAAAGTTCTATTACTCAACTTCAAAAAGAAAAACAAAGAATTGCTAGAGAAATTGAAAGAATAATAAAAGAAAGAATTAGAAGGCAACAAGAAGAACAACGCCGAAAACAATTAGAAGCTGAAAGAAAGAAACAACAACAAAGTGGAAAAACTGGAAAAAGTAATACTTCTACAACTACAAAACCAAAACCTCAACCTACAATAACCAGTTCTGCTGCTTATAAAAAAATAGGAAAAACTATAAAACCAGTTGATGGACAAATTGTTGTTTATTTCAGAGAAAAGAAAGCAGGAATTGTAGAAAGCAATGGAATTGAAATAAAAGGAAAAGTAGGAGCTAATGTTGTTGCTGCAAAATCTGGACAAGTTATATATGCTGATAAATTCCAAGGTCTAGGTAGAGTTGTAATGATAGATTATGGAAATAGTATAATAGGAGTTTACGGTAATTTAATTGCAACTAAAGTTTCTGTCAATTCTAATGTCAGTGCTGGGCAATCGATAGGTGCTCTTGGACTTTCTAGTGATAAGGAACCTAATCTTTATTATGAACTTAGAGTAAATTTAAGAGCAATTGATCCTTTACCAACATTTTAAAATAAAATATTTTTAACGATAGATAAAAAAATCTATCGTTTTTTTTTAAATATAAAATTTTTATGATAAAATATTAGCATATAAATTATTTATGGAGAATTTTATGAAAAAGATATGTATCATACACAACGACAATAAAGAAAGTGCCAAATTAATTTTAGAAGATATAAAAGAATATTTAAGAAACAAAATAATTAAAGTTATTTCTGTAAAAGAAATAGCAAAAGCTGATTTTGTTGTAGTTATTGGTGGTGATGGAACCTTACTTAGAGCTTTTCAAAAAATTAAAAATAAAAATACCAAAATCATTGCAATCAATGCAGGAACTTTAGGATTTATTACTGAAATACGAAAAGATTTTTATAAAGAGATTTTAGATGATATTCTAAATGACAATTTTAACATTGAAGAACGATATTTTTTGACAGTAAAAATTGGAAATAAAACTTATGAAGCTTTAAATGAAGTTTATTTAACCAAAGATAATATAAAAAGAAATATAGTCAGTTCAGAAATTTATGTGGAAAATAAATTTTTAAGTGAATTTAAAGGTGATGGGGTAATTCTTTCAACTCCAACTGGCTCTACTGCATATTCTCTTTCAGCCGGAGGTCCAGTGGTAACCCCTGAATTAAGACTTTTTTTGATTACTCCAATAGCTCCTCATAACTTAAACACAAGACCACTTATATTGTCAGGTGATTTGAATATTTGTTTAAACTTATCAAAGCCTAGTGAACAAGCGTATATAACTATTGATGGAAATATTCATCAAAAAATCAGTCGTGATGATACTATTGAAATAAAATATTCTACTGAAACTTTAAAACTTATCATTCCAAAAAATAGAAACTATTTTGAAGTTTTGAGAGAAAAATTAAAATGGGGAGAAAATCTATGCTAAGAGAACTAAAAATTGAAAATTTAGCTATTATTGATGAATTAGATTTAGAGTTTGAAAAGGGTTTTGCTGTGCTTACTGGTGAAACTGGAGCTGGAAAATCAATAATTTTAAGTGGAATTAATCTATTGATAGGTGAAAAAGCAAGCGTTGATATGATAAGAGATGGAGAAGAAAATCTTCTGGCTCAGGGAGTTTTCGATATAAGTGATGAACAAGCTAAAATACTTGAAGAATTAGGTATAGAAACTTCAAATAATGAAGTTATTATAAGAAGATATCTAAATAGAAATGGAAAAGCAAAAGTTTTTGTAAATAATGTAAGAGTTTCTATGAATGATTTAAAAAATATAATGTCAAATTTAGTTGATATAGTTGGGCAACACTCTCATCAAATGCTGCTTAATAAAGCAAATCATATCAAACTTTTAGATAGTTTTTTATCAAAAGAGGAAAAAGAAATAAAGGAAAATTTAGAAACTATTGTCAAAAATTACAGAGAAATTGAAGATAAAGTAGATAAAATTACATTGAATAAAAAAGAAATCTTAGAAAAAAAAGAATTTTATGAATATCAGCTTCAAGAAATAGAAAAACTGAAATTAATAGAAAATGAAGATAAAATTTTAGAAGATGAGTATAGAAAAGCTTTTAATGCAGAAAAAATAAAAGAAAAACTATATGAAGTTTTAGACTATTTAAAAAATGATGATGATTCTGCTTTAGATAGTATGTTATACAGTAAAAAAAATTTAGAGTATTTAGAAAAATATGATAAAGAATATGGAGAACTTTCAAAAAAAATTGAAAACCTTTACTACGAACTGGAAGATTGTGTCGACAATATTGAAAAACTAAGTCAAGGTTTAAATACTTTTGATAATACTAACCTTGGACAAATTACCACAAGAATGGAAGCTCTAAAAAAAATTAAAAATAAGTATAAAAGAGAGATTCCTGATTTAATTACTTATCGAGAAGAATTAAGAGAAAAATTGATAAAATTTGAAGACAGTGATTTTGAACTGAAAGAATTAGAAAAAGAATTAAAAGATTATAAGCTAAAGTATGATAAACTTGCTTTTGAACTTAGTCAAAAAAGAATTAATGTAGCTAGAAAAATTGAAAAATATCTTTTAGATGAGTTAAAATTTTTAAATATGGAAAATGCTAAAGTCAATATTTCTATTTTGAAAGAAGATAAAATTTCTAGCAATGGCTTTGATGATGTAGAATTTCTAATTTCTACAAACCTTGGACAAAGCTTAAAACCACTTTCCAAAATAGCTTCTGGTGGCGAAGTAAGTCGTATTATGTTGGCTTTAAAAGTAATTTTTTCAAAAGTTGATAATATACCTATTTTAATTTTTGATGAAATTGATACTGGTGTAGGAGGAGAAACAGTTAGAAAAATTGCATTGAAATTAAAAGAAATTGGTGAAAACACGCAAATAATTTCTATAACTCATTCTCCGGTTATTGCTTCTAAAGCAAATCAGCAATTTTTTATAGAAAAATATACCAAAGATGCTAAAACTATTAGCAGAGTTAGAAAATTAAAAACTGAAGAAAGAATAAAAGAAATTGGAAGGATGTTAGTTGGTGAAAAAATCAGTCCAGATATCTTAGAAATTGCAAATAAAATGTTAAATGAGGTTTAATGTGAAAGAAATCAATAACTTTTTAGAAGAATTTAGTCTTAAAAAAAATCCTTCTCCAACCACTATAACTGCGTATGAGAAGGATTTAACTGACTTTGCTCTATATATAAAAAATAATAACTTAGATATGTTCAATTTAACTGAAGAAGAATATATGAATTATTTTGAAGATTTAAAAAAAGTTTTTAAAATAACCAGTCTTAAAAGAAAACAAAGCTCTCTTAAAGCTTTTTACAAATATCTTTGGAAAAATAAACTTGTTGAAAAAATTTTTGAATATAATTTTAGTGATGATAATAGTAAAATTTTACATCAAAAAGATTTTCAGCCTCCCATATATTTGGATAATGACTCTTTTAAATTATTTATGGATTCGCTTGACGAGGACAATTTATACGATATGAGAATAAAGGTTATTGCTAATTTAATAGCTAAGTTAAACATAAATCTTATAAATATCTTTGAAATCCAAATAAGAGATCTAATAAAATATGATTTTAAAAAAATTATAATTTACAGGAATAATAAAATTTATAACTATGATTTAGATAATGATATTGGAGAGCTTTTAAGAAATTATTATAAAAAATATGCTTTTGAAAAAAGATTTTTGTTTAGTACATATAATATAAATGCTTTTCGTAAAGACTTAAAAAAATTTAATATTGATATATCTGATTTAAAATTCGTTTTTAATGAAGATGACGAAAGTTTATACAATAATATTAAAAAAATTTATTTTGAAATAGGAATAGGAGATTAAAATGAAAGCTGGATTTATAGCTGTTGTTGGTAGACCAAATGTAGGAAAATCTACTCTGATAAATAAAATGGTAGCTGAAAAAGTTGCAATTGTTTCTGACAAAGCAGGAACAACAAGAGATAATATAAAAGGAATTTTAAATGTCAAAGATAATCAATATATCTTTATAGATACACCCGGTATTCATAAGCCCAAACACCTTCTAGGCGAACATATGACTAATATTGCAATAAAAATTTTAAAAGATGTTGATGTTATACTATTTTTAATAGATGCCTCTAAAGAAATTAGTACCGGCGATATATTTGTTATGGAAAGAATAAAAGAAAATTCTAAAAAGCCAAAAATATTGCTTGTTAATAAAGTAGATCTAATATCGGATGAGGAAATTGAAAAGAAAAAAGAAGAAATAAAAGAAAAACTTGGTGAATTTAATGATATTATTTTTGCTTCAGGTATGTATTCTTTTGGATTAAATAAGCTTTTAAATGCTATAGACCCTTACTTGGAAGAAGGTGTAAAATATTATCCAGATGATATGTACACAGACATGTCCACTTATAGAATTATTACTGAAATTGTTCGTGAAAAAATATTGCTTAAAACAAGAGATGAAATCCCTCATTCTGTGGCAATAGAAATTTTAAATGTAAACAGAGTTGATGGAAGAAAAGATACCTTCGATATAAATATCTATGTTGAAAAAAATTCTCAAAAAGGAATCATCATAGGACAAAATGGAAAAATGTTGAAAGATATTGGAACTGAGGCTAGAAAAGAAATTGAAAATTTATTAGGAGTAAAGATATTCTTAAATCTTTGGGTTAAAGTAGCTGATGATTGGAGAAAGAAAAAACCTTTCTTAAAAGAGCTTGGCTATTCAGATGAATAGGAAAATAAAAAGTAAATGGGATGCTAATAAACATCCCATTTTTAAATTTATTTAACTTTTTTAAAATTCTTTTACTTTTTCTAAAGTTAATCTTTTTATACATTCTAATGCTAAATTTACTGCAGCTTCAGTATCCAATAACGATGCATAACAATATGCTGTATGAGCATATCTTGTTGGAACTCCTAAAACAAGTGATGGTATTCCTTTTCCAGTTATATGATATTTACCAGCATTTGTACTTCCTTTTTCTCTCACGATTACTTGAAAAGGAATATCCTTTTCTCTTGCCAAATTTTTACTAAATTCTAAAACTCTTGGATTTGAAATCATAGAAGCGTCTAAGGCTCTTAATTGTACTCCTCCTCTTAATTTCCCTTTAGCTTTGTTAGCTGATTGAAAACTATCATCTGCAGGAGAACCTTCAAAAACTATTACAAAATCTGGATTAAATCTTTGAGCTGCCACTTGTGCTCCTCTTAGTCCTACTTCTTCTTGAGAACTTATAGAAGCAACTATATTAAAAAATGAGCTAAATTTTTCTTCTTCTAATTTTTTTAACACTTCTAATACTGCTGCACAACCTATTCTATTATCAAATGCTTTAGCTCTCATTATTCCTATTTTTTCATCATATGAAAATTTTACATCCGGTACAACAGGGTTCCCAATTTCAATTCCATATAAATTTACTGTTTCGTCATATGAACTTGTTCCTAAATCTATACTTAGTTCGTTCATTTTAGGTAATTTGATTTTCTCTTCATCAGTCATAAAATGGGGTGGTTTACTTGCAACTACTCCCGGGATATATTCTCCCTTATTATTTTTATAGTAACTGACATTGCTGGTATATTTCCTGTATGCCAGCCACCTAGTGGAAGAAATTTCAAGCTTCCATTTTCTTCAATATGTTCCACCATAAAACCAACTTCATCACTGTGACAATCTAATAATATTGTAGGTTTTTTTTCATCAAATTCATTAAAATATATGTATAGGTTATTGATAGAATCTCTTTCATATTTCATACCAGTAGCATATTTTTTTATTATTTTCAATACATCGTCTTCGTAACCCGGAGCTCCAAAGGCATTCGTTAATACCTCTGTCATTTCCAATATTCTTTTCATTATATCCTCCATTTTAATATGTATAGTTATTTATCATAGGGTAGGCTTCTGCTTTTACATTTTTTAATGCTTTATTATAACCAGCAGATACATTCGTATAATAAATAGGTAAAACTATTGCTTCTTCATTTATAAAATCTGTTGCTTTTATATAAATTTCTCTTCTTTTTTCTGTATCTATTTCTTTTCTTCCTTCTTCTAACAAGTTATCTAAATATTTATTTGCATATTGAGAACGATTTCCTTCTCCACCTTTTTGACTACTATGAAAATTAGGATATAATCCATAATCTCCATCATATGTAGAAGGTCCCCAACCTAAAATAAACATATCGACATCTCCCTTTGAAGTAGCTGATAAAAATGCTCCCCATTCTAAAATTTCTATTGTAACATCAAGTCCAATTTCTTTTAATTGTGCCTGTACTATTTCTGCCATTTGACTTCTCAATTGACTGTTACTTACTGCTATTTTTAATTTAGTTCCTGCCATTCCTTTTTCTTCTATAATTTTTTTAGCTTCTTCAGGATTAAATTCATATACTTTACTATTTTCAGAATATCCAAATACATTAGGTGCTAAGAAACTATTTGCTTTTTTTGCCACACCCATTAATAACGAATTTATGATATCATCTCTATTTATTGCCATAATAACAGCTTTTCTAAGTTCTTTATCAGCAAAAAACTTTCTTTCTGTATTCATACCCAAATATATAGTACTTATTCCACTTGTTTCAACTAAACCTAAATTTTTATCTTCAAGTATAGTTTGTCTTGATATAGCTTCAACATCTCCAACTATATCAATTTCTCCAGTTTGAAGTCCTATTACTTTATTTCCTTCTTCTGGAATTGAACGAAAAACTACATTTTTTATAGGTGCTTCTCCTCCAAAATAAGTTGGATTCGATTCTAATGTAATTCTATCTCCAATTTTCCATTCTTTAAATATATATGGTCCTGTTCCTACTGGATTTTCAAAATATTTTTCTTTATTTTCTTCAAAATATTTTTTACTTAAAATAGATGAAGTTTTATGTGTTAAGTGATTTAAAAGTGGTGCAAATGGTTCTTCTGTTTTAAATGAGATAGTATATGGATCTATTATAGTTATCTCAGTAATTGGTTTATATAAATGTGCCACTTTTGGCAAACTTTGTGCACGCTCTATTGTAAACTTTACATCCTCTGCTGTAAAATCATATCCATTATTAAATTTAACATCTTTTCTTAATTTAAAAATTATCTCATTGGCATTAGGTCTTTCCCAAGATTCAGCAAGTCTAGGTTCAATTTCTCCGGTTTCTTCATTTATCTCCGCTAAACGACTATAAATTAAAGTCACTATTCTTTGAGAATATTGTTCTGTTGTATCTTGTGGATCGAGAGTTTTTCCTTCAGATATTTGTGCATAAACAAGCGTATCTTTTTTTACTTCTTCAACTTTTTCTTTATTTCCACATGCTATGAAGAAAAAAGAAAGTAAAAAAATAGGCAACCATTTATTTTTTTTCATATTCTCATCTCCTTTTAAATAATTTTTATCATTATACCTTCTTTCAATTAGAGTTTCAAATAAATTATATATATTTAGTCTGTTTATTTTTTTTATACTTTTATATTAAAAAAACCAACTCCAAAAATTAATTTGGAATTGGCTAATTTCTTGTTATCAATATTATTTAATATAGTTTTATGAATTTTAATTTTTTCTTATTCCTAATAAAATTGCATAGGTACTATGTACTAATAAATTTTTATTTGAGGGAAAACCAAAAGCAAAGTTAAGACCTATACTTTCTATTTTTGAGTCCATCATTGCTTCCCGATGTTTAGGACTTTCTTTCCAAAGTTGAAAAAAGTACTCTGCTAAAAATTTTTCAGATATCATCTGAGCTTCGCTATCCATGCTGACCACTAAAGCATTTTCAAAAGAAGACACATTTAAAAACTCTTTATTTTCTTCTTTAAATACTGTCCAAAAAGCTTTTCCATTAGGTCTTTCATGAGAAACTTCAGAGTTTTCAGCTATTTCTATTGAACGAATTTTAGCTGCCTTTACCAATGAAAAATTAGTTTTAACATTATTATTTAACCCTTTTTTTTCTCTTTCTTTATTCAAAATTTCCACAAAATATTTATTCAATTTTTCTTCATCTATAAATTTTTCTATTTCTTTCAATTCAGCCTCATTATATAAATTTGTCCTATCTGTATGATAATGATACTTTTTTCTTGCCAGATTATATAATTCTTTTTCGTTTTTTTTCTTCAATTCTTCAAAACTATCTGGTAACCAAGTATGCAAATTTATCATATATTGTTCTTCATATTCTTTTTTTATATTTAGAGAATATATTTTAATTGATAATAAAATAAATATTGTTAGCAATAAATTTTTTAACATTTTTTCTCTCTTTCATAAAAACTAAGCAACTAAAAATCAGCTAATATTTCTTTAGCTCTTCTTATAACTTTTTCTTTTAGTTCATTTGCATTAAAATTATTAATAAAATCTTCCTTTTGAATACCGAATTCTGCTAATTCTTTTTCTATTCTATACATTGTTTCTATTGGATTTGAATAGTATTCACTTGCTCTTACACGAACAAACCTCCAACCAAGTCTTTCTAAAACTGTCTGTTTTTCCATATCATCTTTTATCGTATTACTTACCGTATTTGATAAGTCACCATCGCATTCAATAGCAATTTTCCTATCCTTATATACTGCCACCATATCTATTCTATATGAACCTACTTTCCAATCTGGAACAATATTATATCCCTTTACTTTTAATTCATTTGCAACAGTTAATTCTAAATTTGTTTCAACCTTTGCTTTTGATAATTTTTGTTCTTTAAAATTTTCAGGATTAATAGCATATTCTATAAGTTCTCTACGCATATCTCCAGATTTCAAATCATTTCCTACATCCAGAGAATGTACTATCCACAATTGATTTTTAGCCCTACTAACTGCAACATTATATCTCTGTTTTGTAGCTTTTCCTGTCCCTTCTCCGGTCATTCTAAGTGGAGCTTCTCCCTCATTATTATCAACAAGAGAAATAAATATTACATCTCTTTCATCACCTTGAAATTGTGAAGCATTTCCACATAATATCTTTCTTTCTTCAAAATCAATCGGTTTAATTTTCTCCATAGCAAGAGAATTTATCTTTTCTGCTTGTTCATCTCCCAGTAAAGAAATTACTCCAAAACTCATATTTTTATATTCATCAAATTCCATACAAGCTTTTATAAGTGCAATTATGTTCTTTGCTTCTTCTTCATTTACTTTTCTTTTATTATCTCTAACCCCATTTTCAATGTGATAAGAAATTGTTGCTGGCTTTACAGGCACAGAGCTATCATCTCTTAAAGCTTTTATTTTATAGTCATATGCCAGTCTATTGCTGTATCCTATAATATTAGGTACACATCTAAAATGTTCTCTTAACATCAGAGTAGGGAATGTTGTTTTTGCAATATCATACAAAGATGATTTCATATCATATAGATGTGAATTAGGTATAATATCTTTTATATACATATTTGATAAATTATTCATTCTTTCTACATCCGATCCAACGGCAGATGGGCTAACTTGTTCATCATCTCCAACAATAATAATTTTTTTTGCAAGATATAATATAGCTAATGCTGAAATATCAGATTGACTAGCTTCATCTATAATAACGATATCAAATTTATTTGTTTTTGGATCTAGACTTTCTAAAGCTTTATTAATTGGCATTACCCATGCAGGAACTGCCATTTGGCATTTTGTCATTAATTTTTTAGCTTCTCTTTTTAAAGCAGGAGCTGTTTTCCCTGTTCCTTTCCCTATTTTTTTTACTGTTAATTTCCATCCTTGTAGAGCTTGTTTTTGACTTATATCTTTTTCTATACGAATAAGTAATTGATACCAAGCTTTTGCCTCTACCAATTTAGTTGTTATTTTTCTCAAATCCTTGCTTAAAGTTACAGATTTATATTGTAATTCTTCAAATGGAAGTTTTGTTATTGACTCTATATAACTTGTAAACTTTTTCCATTTCAAAGCATCTTTTATATTTTCAGGTGCCTTTCCTTGTCCATGTATACCTGTACGATTCTTTATAGCTGCCGTCCATTCAGGAGCAAAATCTTTCATCGCATTTAATATTCTTTGTCTTTCAACAATATAATTATTTTTTTCATATAAACCAGATAAAATCTTTAATGCTTCTATATAATCCTCTATATTTCTATTTTCAAGAGCAGTTGAAAGCCTTAATAAAATTTTTGAGTTTCTAGCTTCTTCTTTACTTAAAATTTCTTTTGTCTGTTCGTATTTAATTGTAATAGGGCTTAAATTTGAATTAATATTTATTAAAAGTTCTATGTATTTTGGTAAATAAAAATATATTGTTTTTAATATCTCATCAACTTCATCCAAACTTGACATAAATTCTTTTTTATCCACAATCAAATCAAAATTAATATTTGCTTCATGAATTAAAGTTTTTATTTTCAAATAGATACTATCATACCAATTTACACAAGTTTTTATTTTATTAACATATTTTATAGCACCTTGTTCAGGTTCTTCTCCAAAAGATTTAAAACTTTCTCCACCACGCTTTTCTATAAGCTCATACCACATTCTTGATACTTCTTCACGCTTTAGTGTTAGTTCACAATTTGCTATCAAAGTATCACATTCTTCCACAGTTTCTATGGTATTTCCATTTATCTTAACCTTATCATATATTTCCATCCATTCTTTTGGCTTAAAGAAAGAAAATGAATTAATTTTTTTACCCTTAGCAATATGTTCTCTCATTTCTCTTAAACTAATAAGAGTTTGATTAGATTTTATAAAATTTCCCTCAATTGATTTTCCTAAAAGATTCACTACATTATTTCCAGCATAATTATATGCTTCTTCTATTCTCTGTGCAAATTTTTCCCAAATAGCTTTAAAGCCTCCACCTTTTTGCCCATCAAAAACTGCATAAGAACACCATTCTTCAATTTTTGAATTATTGAAATCTGTTTCTAATAAATATTGTTTTAAATTTCTAAGTGCTTTTTCATTATAATCTGTTATTAAGTTTTCTCCAGCTATTTTTAAACTACCTATTTTATGGTCGATTATCAAATCTTTTCTATTTATAAGAGCAATTATTTTGCTATTTTCTATTAGTTTTGTATCTTCTTCTCCCATTGAGTTTTTTAACTCTTCAGGACTTATAAATAAAGCTGGGTTAGGCAAATATGAGCCCAATTCTTTTTCTTCATCTAAAGTTATGAATTCATTTGTTTTATAAACTAATTCAATATCTTCTTCTGATAATGGAAATTCTTTATTAAAATTTATTTTACCTGGAATATAAGATAATTGCTCTCTATTTTCATATACAAATTTTGCTGCTTCTGCTATATTGTAGCTTTCATCACCATATTTTATATTTTCAAATTCTTTGGATTTTACATCAAATATTTCCTTACGAACTGAATCTAAATCATCTAATATCTTATCTCTACTATCTGTAAGCTCAACAATATTTTTTTCTAACTCAAGTGCTGAATGTGATGAAATGTATTCTGTTATTCCGTCTATGGATTTTTCCATATCTTTACTATTGTCATCCAATACAGATACACAAAGATTTTGAAGTTCAGGACTTAATTTTTCTTTCACAACCGTTAAAGCTTTTTTAGTATGGCTTGTTACAAGTATATTTTTACCCTGTGCAAGAAAATGCCCCATTAAATTTGCAATAGTATGAGTCTTCCCTGTCCCTGGTGGTCCTTGAACCAAAACTGCATTGTAATCTTCTATTCTCTTTGCTATTTCTAATTGCTCTCTATTTGCCTCTTTTGATAAAAGAATTTTCCTATCTTCACCACTTATGGCAGAAAGTGTTTCATTTATGCTTTCTTCCTTTTTGCTAACATCATATTGAGCTACATTTTCTCCAATTAAGTTTAAAAGTGGTCCTGAAACTTCTCCACCTTCCTCAAGTTGCTTAATTATTTCTTCTATTGATTTTACAACTCCACTTGTCTTTTTTCTAACAAAGAAAACAGGCTTATCATAGATAACTAATTTTTCATCTGATCTATTTTCATTCTGACTTTCAATATATTTACTTTCAGAATGTAAGCTATGCACTAAGCTTTTTAGAAAATTTACAGTTTCTATTCTATCTAAAGGATGATAGAAATTTTCTTCAAGTTCTTCTTTCAAATTTTTTATAACTGAGTGATTTATAAAATCTATTCCTTGTAATAACATTGTATATAATTCTGTTTCTGAATCAGTATCAACTATTCTAATTATGTTATTTAAAGCATCAAATTCAATTGCTACTCTCTTTAATAAAATTGGATGTAATGCTTTTTTGTTGTTTAGCATTTCGCTTTTTAACAAACCTTGTCCAACCATTAGTTCATAAGTTTCTGAATCTTTACTCAAGTCAATATATTTAGCATATAATTCATTAAATAATTTTCGAGTAGCTTCTATTATTTTTTGTTTTTCTGCCCATACATTTCTTTCTATTTCAAATTTCTTTAAAGCATCTTGCCTAGTTTTTTTGTCATTAAAAGTTTCTATCTGTTCCCCATCTTCTTTTTTTGTTACTTTCTGTTCTATTATTTTTAAATCTTCATTAAAGTCATCCCAACTTTCTTCCAGCCATTCCTCTAATACTTTTGGTAATTCCGGTACTAAATCGAATTCTGGTTTTCTTACTTCCAATAAAAAGCTATTATCAATTGAATTTTCATTTTCACTAGTTGTTCTATCCATATAGTTAATTTTTATATTTTTATCGTCATTAGGAATATCTGAAAAAAATCTTAACCACTCTTGATTTTTTATTTCAGTTACCACTTGATATCTTTGTGCATATAGTTGCATTATGTATTTAAAAAGACTTATAGCTTTATCTCTATTTTCCATTCTACCCTCCATGAGAAAGTTATTTTTTTTATTATAGCTTATTTTTATATTTATAACAATTTTTTAAATAAAATCCATTGATAATCCGAAAACATATTAAATTTATATTTTTCTAAACAATAAAAAATAGCTCCAGAAAATATCTGGAACTAAATAAAAAGTTATTTGATTTTTTTACACTATTGGCATAGGTTAATTAAAGAACCCACCGAATTCTATTGGTTAATTTTTATTCTCATACAATTTTAAAACTTCTTGGTACTCTTGCTTCATTTCTTCTCTTAAAGAAAGTGGCTCAAGTATCTCAGCTTCTTTCATAAATCCTCTAAAATACATCTTTGCATTTTCATTTGCAGCTTCAAAATAGAAAATATCTCCATCCCTTTTTATAAATTTGGGTCTATAATCTGTAAGTCCTTTCATCATACTTTCACCTAAAACAGATAAACGAACTTTTACTACATTTCCCATACTTAAAAATGGATCATATTTTTTTCTCATATTTTCAATAAATTTTTTATCTCTTTTTTTAACTTTTTCCGGTAATACAGAAATTATCTCTAATTCTTTTAATTTATAGTTTTGATATGAATTTTTACTTTCTACATAGCAGAATAAAAAGTTTTCATTTCCTTTATCTTCACGACGAATAAATATAGGCTCTATATCGAAAATTTCTGAAAAATATTTTATTTTTATTTTATTTTCATCTTTTATAGCATCAAGAATAACTTTTAATCTATCCTCGTAAATAAATAATTCTCTTTGATACTTAAATTTAGAGCAATATATTTCAAATAACTCTCTAAAATACTCAGCCTCTATCTCAACCTCATTTGATCTTAGAACATTATAATATATTTCCTTATTATTAACATTTAAGTCAAATTGGATTATCTTTTTATAAGATCTACCTTGAGCTTGAAGAAGTCGTTCAGTATCAATTTTTCTGTTAAATTTTAATTTTTCTAAAATATAATTACAAAATTTGTTGTTATTAATTCCGAAATCTTCTTGGTCAATTTTCATTATATACCATATATCTTCTGGAACTGTAACTCTTATCTTCTTCAAAACTCTCCCTCCTATTTTCAGAATCATTATTTGAACATTATAGTATAAAAAATATTGTTTTTCAAGTTTTATTGAATGCAAAAAAAAGAGAAGTCTTACACACTTCTCTTAAAATTCATTAAAACACATCTGAGTATGTAGCTTTTTCTTGGAAAATTCCCATCAATATATCAGGAGTTAAGTTTTTCTTTTCTTCCCCTTTAATATCTAAAATTATTTCTCCATTGTGAAGCATTATTAGCCTATTTCCATATCTTATGGCATCTTGCAAGTTATGTGTAATCATAAGAGTAGGAATTTTGGCCTTTAAAACAATTTCTTCTGTCTTATCCATGATAATTTTTGAAGTCTTTGGATCAAGAGCTGCTGTATGTTCATCTAGTAATAAAACCTTTGGCTGATTTAATGTTGCCATAATAAGTGCCAAACATTGTCTTTGTCCTCCTGACAGGTATTGAACTTCTGTATCCATTAAATCTTCTAATCCCAAATCTAATTCTTTTAGAAGAGTTTTATAGTACTCTTTTCTTGAATGATTTAGTCCAAAACCAAAGCCAAAAGTTTTTCCTTTATTATCAGCCATAGATAAATTTTCAAATATTGTCATTGAAGGTGCTGTTCCCATTGATGGATTTTGGTAAACTTTTGATATAAATTCACCTCTTTTATGCTTAGCTAATGAGTTAATATTTTGACCATCAACTTCTATCATTCCCTCATCTAGAATTACATTTCCTGTTATTGTATCAAGTAATGTAGATTTCCCAGCTCCGTTACTTCCAATTATAGAGATAAATTCTCCTTCTTTTATATCCAAATTAAGTCCACGGAAAATTGGTTTTTCTTCTCCCAAAGCCGAATAAAATGTTTTTTTAATTTCTGATATACGCATCATAGAATTTTTCCTCCCTTGTCTTTTTGATAACGAATCCATAACACTACTATAACAATAACTGATGTAATCATTTTTAAATCACTAGCATTCATTCCTAATGATAAAGTAATAGCAATAACTCCTCTATAAAACATTGAACCTATTATTGCTATTGTTGTACCTACCTGTCTTTTCCTTCTACTGAACAATGTATCACCAATTATTATAGATGCTAAACCTATAACTATTGTTCCTGTTCCCATTCCTACATCTGCAAAGCCTTGATACTGTGCTAGTATTGCCCCTGATAATGCTACAAAAGCATTAGATATCATCAAACCATATATCTTGTATTTTTTTTCATCTAAACCTAATGACGTTATTAAATTTTCATTATCACCCAAAGCTTTTAATGCAAAACCAAATTTTGTTTTTAATAAAAAGTCTAAAATAATTTTTGCTGCCAAAATTAAAGCAACTATTGTTATCATCATAGAATAATCTGTATTAAATATATTTTCCTCTTCAAATAACGGGATATTTGATTTCCCCATTATTCTTAAATTAATACTGTATAGTGCTGTCATAACAAGTATCCCTGCAAGTAGGTCTTTTACTTTTAACTTTACATGTATTACTCCTGTAACTGCTCCTGCTAGAGCTCCTGCCAATATTGCAACCAACAATGTTAAATATGGATTTATCCCTAATGTCAAAAGTTTTGCAGACACTGCTGCACCTAATGGAAAACTCCCATCAACCGTCATATCTGGGAAATTCAATATTCTAAATGATATATATACTCCTAATACCATAATTGCAAATATTAGGCTCTGTTCTATTGTTGCTTGTAACATTTTTAGCTCCTTTAAATTTTTAAATTTTTTTATAAGAGTTAGCCGACAAAAGTCGGCTTTCTTGGTCTAATTAATATTTTATTGCTCCTTTAAGTGCAGGATTATCTAAAGATACTCCTAAAGTTTTTGCTGTCTTTTCATTTACAACTAATTTATTTTCTTTTAATCCTTCAACTTTTATGTCTTTAGGATTTTTTCCGTTTAATATTTCTACTATTCTTTCTCCTGTTTGATATCCTAATTTTTCATAGTCTATACTTTGAGTTGTTAGTGATCCTTTTTTAACAAGTTCTTCTTCTGAAGCTATTGTCGGAACTTTCTTTTGTAGAGCTTTTTTATTTACCAAAGTTATGGCTGACGAAACTAAGTTATCAGTTGGTAAGTATAGTACATCTACTTGTTCAAGTAGTGAATTTAATGCTAAGTTTATATCATTTACTGTATTAACACCTTTTTCTACAACCTTTAATCCATTTGATTCTGCAATTTTGCTGAACTCTTTTAAAATTACTAATGAGTTTTGTTCACTTGGATTATATAGAAATCCTATTTTTTTTGCCTTAGGAAATAAATCTTTAGTTAACTTCACTTGTTCTTTTAAAGGAGAAGCATCCAAAGTTCCTGTAATATTATCTCCTTTCAATCCGGCAGCCACATTATCTGTAACTGCTGTAAAGACTATCGGTATATCTTTTGTTGCATTAAGAGCTGCCTGTGCTGATGGTGTTGATATTGCTACTATCATGTCTTTCTTAGATGATACAAAAGATTTAGCTATTAACTGTGCTGTTCCAAAATCTCCTTGTGCTGATTGAAATTCAATTTTTATTTTTTTATTTGGTGCTTTTTCTTTTAATGCTCTTTCAATTCCATTTCTTGCTGCATCTAACGCTGGATGTTCTACTATTTGAGTAATTCCAATTTTTATTTCTTTTTCTGCTGCTACTGATAGGCTTGATAATCCAAGAACTAATGCCAATGTTGTTAATATCTTTTTCATAGTGTTTTCCTCCATTTATTTTCTTATTGGGAGCATTCTATCACATTAAACATTAGTATGATAGATAACAATTAAAAATCTTTTTTGTTCGTATTTCATTTTTATTTTTTATTTATTTTCAATGGTTTAATAAATAATTTTATTTAAAAGTTTGTAGGTATATATCCATTAAGTTTTTACTCAATTTATTTTTAATACAATACTGCATTTTTTAATTTAGTGTTATTTAAGTCAATTTTATAAGTTTGAGCTGCTTTTTTATTTATAATTAAAGTTGTTTCTTTTAGAGTTTCTACTGGAATCGCTTTAGGATTTTTTCCATTTAATATTTCTACTATCCTTTCTCCTGTTTGATATCCTAACTTTTCATAGTCTATGCTTTCTGTTGCTAAAGCTCCTTTTTTTACTATATCTTCAATAGAAGAAATAACCGGAACTTTTTTCCTATTTGCTTTTTGTAATACTAAGCTGGCTGATGACACTACTAAATTATCTGTTGGTATATAAAGTACATCTATTTGTCCTAATAATGAATCTATTGCTAAATTGATATCATTCACTGAACTTACACCTTTTTCTACAACAGTTAGTCCTTTTACTTTCGCAATTTCATTGAACTTCTTTAAAAGTAGAAGTGAATTTTGTTCACTTGGGTTATATAAAAAGCCTACTTTTTTTGCTTTTGGTAATATATCATTTATTAAAGATATTTGTTTATCAAGAGGTGACATATCAGAAGTTCCTGTGATATTATCCCCTTTTAATCCCGCACTTGCTCCATCTGTAACCGCTGTATAAACTATTGGAATAGTTTTAGTTGCATTAAGAGCTGCTTGTGCTGATGGTGTTGATATTGCTACTATCATATCTTTTTTAGATGACACATAAGATTTAGCTATTAACTGTGCTGTTCCAAAATCTCCTTGTGCTGATTGGTACTCAATTTTTACTTTTTTTTCTGGAGCCTTATCTTTTATAGCTTTTTCAATTCCTTTTCTCGCTGCATCTAATGATGGATGTTCCACTATTTGTGTCACTCCTATTTTAATTTCTTTTTCTGCTGATACTGTTAAAGTTGATAAACCTAAAGTTAATCCTAAAATTGTTAATAATTTTTTCATGTTACTTCCTCCTGAATTTTTATTTGAAAGAATAATACCATATAAGTAACTAAAAAGGGTAGATAACAATTTATTTTTTATATCTGTTCTATTCTATTTAAACTTTTTCTTTTATTTTCAATAATTTTATATTTTTAATAAAAAAAGTTTGTAGGGAACTTTCATTAAATGTTCCTACAAACTTTGTTATGTTTTAGTTATTTTTATTTTTTCTATTTTATCAAACCTATATCTTTTCTAAAATACTTATCTTTAAATTGAATTTTTTCCAGTTCTTTGTATGCTATTTCTCTAGCTTTTTCTGCAGAGTTTTGAACAGATACCACATTTAAAACTCTTCCCCCATTAGTTGTAAAATTATTTCCACTTTCTTTTACTCCTGCAAAGAAAACTTTTGCATCTCTATTATTTTCAAATTTTTCCAAACCTGAAATTATATTTCCTTTTTCATATTTTACTGGATATCCACCTGCTGCAAGCACTACACAACATGAAGCTGAATTTTTCCATTTAATATCAAAATTTTCTAATTTTCTATCAATTGCAGCTTCTATCAATTCTAAATAATCACTTTCAAGTAATGGAAGCACAGCCTGAGTTTCTGGATCTCCCATTCTCATATTGTATTCAAGTAAATAAACCTCTCCTCTAGCTATCATAAGTCCAAAGAAAATAATTCCACAAAAATCAAATTTTTCTTCTTTTATTCCTTTTAATGTTGGTTCTAAGATATCTCTTACAAATTTTTCTTCAACTTCTTTTGTATAATATGGATTTGGAGAAATTACTCCCATGCCACCTGTGTTTAATCCTTGTTCCCCTTCAGATATTTTTTTGTGATCCTTTGCCGACAAAAAAGGCAGTATAACTTTTGAATCAGTTATAGACAATATAGAAACTTCTACTCCGTCAAGAAACTCTTCAATCACAACAGTATCTCCCGCACTTGCAAAAATTTTATTAGTCATAATCTCATCTAAAGCTTCAAGAGCTTCTTTTTCATTTTGACATATTATAACACCTTTCCCAGCGGCAAGCCCACTTGCCTTTATAACTACCGGATAAGACATTTCTTCTAAGTATTTTATTGCTTTTTCCTTTTCAGTAAAAGATTTATATTTAGCAGTTTTAACTCCATATTTTTGCATAAAATCTTTAGCAAAAGCTTTTGACCCTTCTAACATAGCGACTTTTTTATCTGGCCCAAATATTTTTAAACCTTTTTCATGAAACTTATCAACTATTCCATCAACTAAAAGTTCTTCACTACCTACTATTGTCAAGTCTATTTTCTCTTGCTCTGCAAATTTTAATATATCATCTGTTGCTGATATATTTATATTTTCACAATTTTTTATAACTTTATTATAGGCATTTCCAGGTGCAGCGAAAATTTTATTTACTTTCTCATTTTGAGAAATTTTCCAAGCTATTGCATGTTCTCTTCCACCTGCTCCAACTATTAATATTTTCATTATCATTCTCCTATTAAATTAATGTTTAAAATGTCTTAATTTGCTGAATATCATTGAAATATTATTTTTATCACATTCATCTATTGATTCTTGATCTTTTAATGAACCACCTGGTTGAACTATTGCAGAAACTTTATTCTTAGCTACTAATTCTACAACATCTTTGAATGGGAAGAAAGCATCCGAAGCAAGAACTAAATTATCTTTACCAATTTTTTCTGCTCTTTCAACTGCTTTTTCTGCTGCCCAAATTCTACTTACTTCTCCACCACCTATACCCAATGTTTGTCCATCTTTTGCTATAACTATTGCATTTGATTTGACATACTTTACTACTTTTAAAGCGAATATTAAATCTTTTTCCTGCTCTTGACTTGGCTTAGCCTTAGTCATAATTTCTAAATTTTCATATAATTCAGAATTTACATCTTGAACTAAAATTCCACCATCAACTTTGATATATTCTTTTTTATCACTAGGTTTTTTTGTACATTTAATAAGTCTTAAATTCTTTTTAGTTGTCAAAATTTCTAATGCTTCCTTAGAAAATTCAGGAGCAATTATTATTTCTAAAAATATTTTCTCTAATAATTTAGCAGTTTCTGCATTAACTTCTTTATTGAACGCAACTATCCCACCAAAAATTGAAATAGGATCCGCATCATAGGCTTTTTGATATGCCATTTTTACACTTTCTGCTATTGCCACTCCACAAGGTGTAGAATGTTTAACCGCACAACAAGCTATTTCATTAAATTCAGATACAACTTTCCAAGCTAAATCCATATCTCTTACATTATTAAATGAAAGTTCTTTTCCATTTAATTGCTCAAAATCTTTCATTGCACCATCGGTCATATTATCTACATAATAAGCTGCCTTTTGATGAGAATTTTCTCCGTATCTCATTATTGATTCTTTTTTATATGATATAGTTAAATATTCTGGGAATTCTTCATTTAATAAAAATTGTGATATGGCTGCATCGTAAGCTGATGTTAAATTAAAAACTTTCCCAGCAAGTTTTTTTCTAGATTCAAAACTTACATTGCCTCTTTCATTAATTTCATTTTTTATAGCTTCATAATCTTTTATATCTGTTAAAACTACTACATCTTTAAAAGATTTTGCAGCAGACCTAAGCATAGTTGGTCCACCTATATCAATAAATTCTATTTTATCTTCAAATGATAACTCTTGTTTTACTTTTTCAAAGAAAGGATATAAATTTACTATAACATAGTCAATAGTATCTATATTTCTTTCTTTTAAAGTATTCATATGTTCCTTGTTATCTCTTAATGCTAAAATTCCACCATGAATATTTGGGTGCAATGTTTTTACCCTTCCGTCTAGCATTTCTTCAAATTTTGTAATCTTGCTTACTTCTATAACAGGTATATTATTTTCAAGTAAATACTTATATGTTCCACCTGTTGAAATAATTTCTATATTTTTACTAACTAAAAAATTAGCTAAATCTAGAATTCCTGTTTTATCATAAACTGAAATTAAAGCTCTTTTCATTTATAAACTCCTTACTTTAAATGGTTCTACCGAAAGGTTCTAGGGCTTCGCCCTAGATACCCAAAAACACCTTTTTTTCTACCAAACAGTTCTAAGCTTTCTTGCTAGATACTCAAATATTTCCTTTAATTTTATTTTACTGAAACATTTTAAGTTTCTTAACTTATCTCTGTAAAATGATATTTTATTTTAATAAAGTTTTTTTAGAATTTCTCTTTGATATTCAATTTTATTTAGTTATCAATCTTTTCACAACTCTTGGAAGTAGTATCCACTCTTTTTCTAAAACTAGCTTTTGAATTTCTTCAGGAGATTTTGCTCTGCTTATATCAACTTTTTCTTGTTCAATTATTGCTCCTGCATCCACATCATTATTTACATAATGCACTGTACAACCACTTTCTTTTTCATTATTGGCAAAAACTGCTTGATGTACTTTTAAACCATGCATGCCAAAGCCTCCATACTTAGGTAAAAGTGATGGATGAATATTAATTATTCTATTTTCATATTTTTCTAAAATTTTTCCATCTAAAATCGATAAAAATCCAGCCAAAACAACTAGTTCTATTTTTCTCTCTTCCAATAATTTAAAAATTTCTTCTGAAATATTTATAATTTTTCTATCAAACATAAAAAATGGTATGTTATTTTCTTTTGCAATATTTTCAGCTCCACAAATTCTGTCTGCAATAACACAATTAAGTTCTATACCATTTTTTATAAGTTGGTGCATATTTGAGCCACCACCTGAAACTAGAACAGCTATTTTAGACATAAGCTATTATCCCCTTTTTGAATGTACCCTATTTCATATGCATCTTCTCCAAGCTCTTTCAAAAATGCAATAATAGGTTCTACATCTTTTTCATCCACAACTAAAGTAAATCCTACTCCCATATTGAAAGTTCCAAACATTTCATTTAATTCTATATTTCCTCTTTCCATAGCAATTTTAAAAATTTCTGGGACTCTTACTTTATCTTTAAATACAACAGGTGATAAATCTTTAGACATACAACGAGGTAAATTTTCAATAAGTCCTCCACCTGTAATATGTGCCATACCACTTACTTTAAATTTTTCAAGTAATGCCAAAATGGTTTTTACATATATTCTTGTTGGTGTTAGTAATATATCAGAAATTTTTTTAGTTCCATATTCTTTTAATGTTAATTCTTCATCATAATTATTAAATATCTTTCTAACTAAAGAATATCCATTACTATGAAATCCACTTGATGGTATAGCTATAATTCTATCCCCTTCTTTTACTTTTGAACCATCAATTAAATTTTCTTTTTCTACAATCCCTACACAAAAACCAGCTATATCATAATCTCCTTCTTTATAAAATCCTGGCATTTCTGCAGTTTCTCCACCTACAAGTGCTGCTCCAGCTTGTAAACATCCCTCCGTTACACCTAAAACTAATTCAGCTGCTACATTTGCATCTAATTTCCCACAAGCCAAATAATCAAGGAAAAATAATGGCTTTGCACCATGACACAAAACATCATTTACACACATAGCCACACAGTCTATTCCTACTGTATTATATTTTTTTTGTTTTAAAGCAATTTCTAACTTAGTCCCAACTCCATCAGTTCCTGAAATTAGAACAGGATTTTTATATTGCCCTAATTCATACATAGCTCCAAAACTTCCTAAATTTGTAAGAACAGATTTATTATGAGTTTTTAAAACACTTTTTTTCATAAGCTCAACAGCTCTGTACCCTTCTTCTTTATCTACACCAGATGCTTTATAAGTTGACATCTATACTCCTCCATTTTTAATTTATAGTACTTATTGGATAATCTCCATTGAAACATGCTACACAACATTTTTTGCATGTCAATGTTTTAATCATATTATCTAAATCTAAATAATCTAAACTATCTGCATTTATTTCTTCTCTTATTTCATCTATGGTCATTCTAGCAGCTATTAATTCTCCTCTATCTGCTGTATCAATTCCAAAATAACATGGATGTGTTACAGGTGGTGATGCTGACCTGAAGTGAACTTCTTTTGCTCCTGCCCTTCTTAAAATATCAATTAATATTTTACTTGTTGTTCCTCTTACAAGAGAATCATCTACTACTACTACTCTTTTACCAGCTATATTACTTTTAATTGGATTTAATTTTGCTAAAACAGCTTTTTCTCTCATGTCTTGAGTAGGTTGTATAAAAGTTCTTGCAACATATTTATTTTTTATAAGTCCATTACCATAAGGAATCTTACTTTCTTCTGCAAATCCTATTGCTGCCGGAACTCCAGAATCTGGGACTCCTATCACAACATCCGCTTCAACCTTCATCTGTCTTGCCAACATTCTTCCAGCTTCAACCCTAGCTAAATATACATCTATCCCATCCATAACTGAATCTGGTCTTGCAAAATATATATATTCAAATGAACAAGGTGAGAATCTTCTATTATCAGTGTATCTTACACTTCTAAGACCTTCGTCATCAATAATGACCATTTCTCCCTCTTCTAAATCTCTTACGAATTTAGCAGATACAGCATCTAAAGCACAAGATTCAGAAGCAAGAACATAATCTCCATCATCTGTTACTCCAATACAAAGAGGTCTTATTCCATATGGATCTCTAACACCAATTAGCTTATTTTCCATAACTATTGTTAAAGCATATGCACCTTTTATGGCATTTATACTATCTTTTATTGCTGCTTCATATCCTTTTGAAGATTTTCTAGCTATCATCTTTATTATAACTTCTGAATCAATAGAAGTTGTAAAAGTTGCTCCCGCATCTTCTAAAAGCTCTCTGATTGTGTTTGCATTAGTTAAATTTCCATTATGTGCAACAGCTATTTGTCCTAATTTAAACTTACTTTCTAAAGGTTGACAATTTTCTAATTTATTTCCACCACATGTTGAATATCTAACATGTCCAATTGCAATATTTCCTTCCATACTTTTCAAAATATCATCATTAAAGACAGTTGATACCAATCCCATATTTTTATGAGTTTTTAATTCTCCATTTTTTGATACTGTTATTCCCGCACTTTCTTGTCCTCTGTGTTGTAAGGCAAAAAGTCCATAATATGCAAGAAGAGAAACATTTTTATCTCTATTTTTGGAATATATTCCAAATACCCCACACTCTTCTTCCATCTTATCTTTTCTAAAAACCATTATCAGTTTCCTCCTAGTCTTACTTAAGTTTAATGGCAAAATCGATAATTTTAAATTTATTAGTTTTTTCCACCTAATCTTTTAAATATTTCTAAATATGCATCTTCAACATTTCCTAAATCTCTTCTAAATCTATCTTTATCTAATTTTTCTCCAGTTTCTTTATCCCAGAATCTACAAGTATCTGGAGTAATTTCATCTGCAAGTAAAATTTCTCCTTTAGAATTTTTCCCAAATTCAATTTTGAAGTCCACCAATGTTATTCCTAACTTATCAAACTTTTCTTTCAATAAATTATTTATTTTAGCTGTTATTGCATATATTTCTGCTAATTCTTCATAAGTTGCTAATCCTAAAGCAACTGCATGGTGATCATTTATTAATGGATCTCCATATTCATCATTTTTATAACATATTTCAAATATTGTATTACTTGGTTTTGTTCCTTCTTTTATTCCTACTCTTTTAGCCATAGAACCTGCAATTAAATTTCTTGTTATAACTTCTAATGGGAATATTTTAACTTTTTGACATAATTGATCTCTATCATTTAGTTTTTTCACAAAATGAGTCTTTATTCCATTTTCTTCTAATAGTTTAAAAATTACTGTCGTAATTTCATTATTTAAAATTCCTTTATTATGTATAGTTCCTTTTTTTGCTCCATTTCCTGCTGTTGCATCATCCTTGTAGTGAACTATTACTAAATTTTCATCATCAGTTTTATATAATTGTTTTGCTTTTCCTTCATAAATAAATTCTCTTTTTTCCATTTTCTTATCTCCTTTATAAATTAAATAGTATTAAAATTCTACTTTTCTTTCATTATCAGCTATAAATTTTTCTTTCATATCTTTTCTAAACTTAACCAATTTTTCTTTTAACTCAGGATATTTTAAAGAAAGAACTTGTACAGCCAACATTCCTGCATTGTATGAATTATCTATTCCAACTGTTGCCACTGGAATTGATTTAGGCATTTGAACTATTGAATACAGTGCATCCAAACCACCAATTGCTCCATTTAGAGGAACACCTATCACAGGTAATAAAACTTTTGAAGCTATAACTCCGGGCAAATGAGCTGCAAGTCCTGCACCAGCAATAATAACTTCTGCTCCTCTTTTTTCTACATCTACTAATACTTCTTCTAATTTTTCAGGTACTCTATGTGCAGATAAAACATAAGCTTCATACTCAATCTCAAATTCTTTTAAACAAGTTGCAGCTCCTTTCATTTTATCTTTATCAGATTGACTTCCAAAAAATATTGCTACTTTCATTTTTACCTCTCTTTAAGTTTTTTAACAAAGGCTTCTAGGGCTTTGCCCTAGATACCCAAAACACTTTTTTATTGACTTCCAAAAAATTTTTCTTTTTATTTTTTAATTTTCTTTAAAGTTTTTATAGACTTTTAGTAAAAGTTCTAGGGCTTTGCCCTAGATAGCAAAAATACTTTTTTTGCTGATTTTTAAAAATTTTATTTAAAATATTTAATTCCATTTAAGAAAATATTTTGGTCTAAGTTTCCATCGATATTTTTAAATATTCCATCAGAATATCTCTCAGAATGCCCCATTTTTCCAAAAACACGTCCGTCTGGAGAAATTATTCCCTCTATTGCCAAACTTGAACCATTAGGATTGAATCTAAATTCATTTGTTGCATCTAAATCAAAATTTACATATTGAGTGGCAACTTGGTTATTTTTTATAAGTTCTTTTAAAGTTTCATCATTTGCATAGAATCTTCCTTCCCCATGTGATACAGGAATATCAAAGGTATCTCCTATTTCAAATGAAGACAGCCATGGTGATGAATTTGAAACTATTTTCGTTTTTACCATTTGTGATATATGTCTTCCTATTTTATTAAAAGTCAATGTCGGAGATTTTTCATCTAATTTTCCTATTTCTCCATAAGGTAACAACCCAGATTTTATTAAAGCTTGGAACCCATTACAAATTCCTAATACTAATCCATCTCTTTGCATAAACTTCTCTATTGCTTCTTTGATTTTCGGATTTTGTAAAATAGCAGCTATAAACTTTCCTGAACCATCAGGCTCATCTCCTGCACTAAATCCTCCAGGTAAAACAAATATTTGAGAATTCTCTAAATCTTTCACTATTTTTTCTATCGAGTCTTGAATAAAGTTCTGATTTAAGTTTCTAAATAATGTTATTTTAGATTCTCCACCATTTTTGTTAAATACATTATACATATCATATTCTGAGTTAGTTCCTGGGAATGCAGCTATCAATACTCTAGGTTTTGCCACAGTTATTGAACTTGTTAAAATTTTCTTTTCTTTAGATTTCCCTAAATTTTGATATATTTCAATATCCTCATCTAACTTATATGGGAATACAGGTTCTAGTTTTCCTAACCATTTTTCTTCAACTTTTTCTAAAGAAATTTTTTCCCTTGTTGTTTTTATTGCATATTCTTCAGTTACTTCTCCTAAATATATTGCATTTTTAAATTCCAAGTTTTCTTTTGATTCTACAACTATACTTCCTGGTTTAATTGAAAATAGATCAATATTCTCATTTTCCAATGTAAAGCCTAGTCTATTTCCAAAACTCATCTTAGAAAGTGCTTCGGACAATCCTCCAGTTTTCACTGCCATGGCTGAAACTATTTTGTCTTTCTTCATGTTTTCTAGAATAAAATTGAAGTTTTGCTTTAGCTCTTCACTATTGAAGAAAAATTTATCATCTATTTTATTCTCAATTAGATATAACTTATTTCCTGATTTTTTAAATTCTGGAGATATAACATCATCTATATTTGTTGAAGCTACTGCAAATGATATTAATGTGGGAGGTACATTTATATCATTAAATGTTCCACTCATAGAATCTTTTCCGCCAATAGCTGGAATTTCAAAATCCTTTTGTACTTTTATTGTTCCTAAAAGTGCCAAGAATGGTTTTGACCATTTATATGCATCTTTTCCTAATTTTTCAAAATATTCTTGGAAAGATAATCTAGCTTTTTTATAATCAACTCCTGTTGCTACTAACTTAGCTAGTGATTCTATAACTGCATACATAGCTCCATGGTAAGTTGACCACTCACTGATATATGGGTTAAATCCATAAGTTATTGCAGAAGCTGTTTTTGTATCTTTGTCTAAAACAGGAATTTTTGAAACTGATACATCTATTGGTGTCATTTGATATTTTCCACCAAATGGCATAAG
Source organism: Fusobacterium gastrosuis (assembly GCF_900095285.1). Classification (GTDB taxonomy): domain Bacteria; phylum Fusobacteriota; class Fusobacteriia; order Fusobacteriales; family Fusobacteriaceae; genus Fusobacterium; species Fusobacterium gastrosuis. Next base: position 1,706,157 of record NZ_LT607734.1, read on the forward strand.
AATAGTTCCTGCCCCTATCATTGAGTCAAACATTTCACATAGTCCTTTTTGAGAGGCAACATTTAATGCTGATATATTCTCTAGCCATTTTTCTTCCAAACTAGATTTATAATTTATATTTTTAAAAGGATTTACTTCCTGATTATAATCTCGTACTTCAATTCTTGTTAATTGTTTAATACCATTGGTATTTAAAAAATCTCTGGCTATATTAACTATATCTTTTTCTTTCCATCTTAATATAAGTCTAGGTTCTTTTGTAACTTTCCCTACAACGGTTCCCAATAGATTTTCTTCAGCTACATATTTTAGAAACTCTTCAGTATTTTCTTTCGAAACTATTATTGCCATTCTTTCTTGTGATTCAGATATAGCTAGTTCAGTTCCATTAAGTCCATCATACTTTGTAGGCACTAAATCTAAATTTACTTCAACTCCATCAGCTAACTCCCCAATAGCTACTGAAACTCCACCAGCTCCAAAATCATTACATTTTTTTATCAATTTTGTTGCATTATTGTTTCTAAATAATCTTTGTATTTTTCTTTCTTCAGGTGCATTTCCCTTTTGTACCTCAGCTCCACATAACAACAAAGAATCATCTGTATGCTCTTTTGAAGATCCAGTTGCTCCTCCACAACCATCTCTTCCTGTTTTTCCACCTATCAAAATAATACTATCCTCTGGGCTCGGAGTTGCTCTTATGACATTTTCAATAGGTGCTGCTGCAACAACTGCTCCCACTTCCATTCTCTTTGCTTTGTATCCCTCATGATAAATTTCAGATACCAATGATGTGGCTATCCCAATTTGATTTCCATATGATGAGTATCCACTCGCTGCTCCCTTAGTAATTTTTTTCTGTGTCAATTTACCTTTTAATGTATCCTCTACTCTTTCCAACGGATTAGCCGCTCCACTTACTCTAATTGCTTGATATACATAAGCTCTTCCTGACAAAGGATCTCTTATTGCTCCACCTAAACAAGTTGAAGCTCCGCCAAATGGTTCTATTTCCGTTGGGTGGTTATGAGTTTCATTTTTAAACATCAATAACCATTTTTCAAGAACTTTTTCTCCATTAAAATCAACTGTTTCAACATCGATATAAACAGAACAAGCATTATTTTCTTCTGAAACTTCTAAATCATCAAGTTTTCCAATTCTTCTTAGATATTTTCCCATTATAGTAGCCATGTCCATAAGTGAAATATCTTTATGAGGAGCTACTACCTTTTTTAGCTCTAAATATTGGTTATATTCTTCTTTCATTTTTTGCCCAAATCCAGTTTCAGGAAATTCTATATTTGTAATTACCGTTTCAAAAGTTGTATGTCTACAATGGTCAGACCAGTATGTATCAAACACTTTTATTTCTGTTTCAGTTGGATTTCTATTTTCAGTTTTAAAATATTCTTGAATATATTTTAAATCTTCATATGACATAGAAAGTGATAATTCATCTCTCAATTTTTTCAGTTCTTCCACTGTTAAATTCAAAAAATTGTCATAAGTTTTTACTTCAGTATTGAATATTATTTCTTCTTTTTCCAACAAATCTAGATTTTTTTCCCTAGTTTCAATTGGATTAATATAGAAATTTTTTATTTTTTTAAATTCTTCTTCCGTTACTTTACCAATTAAAATTATTAGTTTTGATGTCCTTATTTCTATATTTTTTTCTCCAGCTACAACTAAATCTATACATTGTAATGCTGAATCTGCTCTTTGGTCAAATTGTCCAGGTAAATATTCTATTGCAAAATATTTTTCACCTTTTAAATCGATAGTATCAAATATATTATCCGTTACTACTTCCGAAAGAATCATTTTTTTGATTTTCTCAATGTTTTCTTGATTATTGGATAAATTAAAAATGTCATAACAATTTATAAGTCTTAAATCTTTTAATGAACTTATGTTTAACTCCTCTTTAAATTGTCCCAATAATCTTTTTGCGTCTAAATCAAATCCACTTTTTTTCTCAACGAAAAATCTTAAATTAGACATATATCCCTCCCTAAATTTTACAAATAATCTATATCTAGTATTTGTTTTTTATTTATAGCTATTGAATTCTCCACTTTTGAATCTTAAAATTCTCATTTTTATGAAACTTATTTTTTCTAAAATAACCATAAAAAAAATCTGGGTACACTATACCCAGATTAATCTGCATTCAAAAAAAATATATTCTTTAATTTATATAAGCTACATATCAGCATAAATAAAACATTCCCATTTCCTAAGTACATTACTATCCTCCATTTTGTATTAACCAAGTAAAAAATTAACTTTAAAAATAAAAATAGTAAAGTCTTCATTTTTTCGTAGTGGTTAATTTACGGTCAACCGTAGAAACACTTGTCCATATTTACAAGCATATACGAATATTATTCTGTTCACATATATAATACAGTATTTTTAAAAAATTGTAAATAGTTTTATTAAAGCAATAAATTTTGAAAACTATTTTTCTAATAAATTTTTTTCAAATTAAAATATTCTTTATCTCCTTTTTCTTTTTTATAAAAATTAGAAAAAGAATAAACAGACTTAGAATAACTTTTTTTATTTGAAACTACCATTTCAAATTTCTTTGGAATTTTTATAATTTCCTCTTCATTAAATAAATCAGCCTCAAAAGATTTTTCTTCAACTCCTAAAAAATCTCTCATCTCAATAAATTTATCTTTTTTTATAAAAGTTTTTACATAGTTAAGAGCATTTTCAAAATAATTATTTCCTTTAGTATATAAAATTAAGTCTAAATTATTAAAAAACTTTGTATTACTTTTGTTAGTCACACCAAAGGTTATAAGTGAATCAGCACAAAGTATTTTTAAAAGTTTCTTGTTTCTAAAGTCTTCTTCTTCTTTATTTTCAAGAGCAATTAGAATAATATCTGATGTTCTTGCCTTTATTTTATGGTAATTATTTAAAATTTTATTATAATTAAAATCATTTATAAGAAGTATTCCTAAATCATTTAAAGAAAAAAACCACGGATTTTTATAATTATAGTAATCAAGAGAATAAGAGAATGCACTTGAGGTATCTTCTAAAAAATCCTTTAAACTAGGAAAGTAAGTTTTGAATTTATTAAAAGCTTGTATAAAAGATTCTGTATTAAATTTCTTAAAATTTTCAATATGAAGTACTGCTTCAATATCTAAATCATTTGCTAAATAGTCCTTATCTGTAATAGCAATTACATTATCTAAAATTTCTTTTTTTAGCTCTTGCTTTAAATACTTTACAAGTCCAAAATCCTTCTCAAAATCCTTTGACATTATTTTTACTATGGCAACATATTTATTTGTATTCTTTAAAAAATCTTCTATTACATTACTAAAAGTTTGTTCATCTATCAATATCATTTTTCTTGTTTTTATTTTCATATTATCTACCTACTTAATTTTCTTATGGCTTTAATAATTTCTTTATTACTTATAGCTTTATTATATAATTTCATAAATCTTTCAAAATTTTCCTCATCTAATTTTAATTCTTCTTTTATATAGTCTTCTAATTTTTTTATTTCTTGAGGAAATAACATAGGTTTTGTTGAATTATTTATTTCTTCAATACTTTTATCTCCATTTAAAAAATAAATAATTTTTTTCCAATTATCCATCGGATCAATTTTTCTTAGCAACATTATACTTCTATAATCTAATTCTGGCATTTCTGCGAATCCTTTTCTTTTTAAAAAAGCTAATGTTTCATCATCAGTTTTAGTAAAGGATAGTAACTCTCCCGCTTTTCTCATATTCATTATTTTAGGTAATTTTGTAACAATATTATTAGTCCTTAAGTATTTTGATAAAGGTATTAATTTAACTTCATGATAAAATGCCATTGCAAATTCATTAAAAGTTTGTTCTTTCATCACTTCGTTATCCTCAATTAACTTTATCATTTCATTAATTTTATTAAAGTCAATCATATTTACTCCTATTAAAAATTATTTAAAATAATTATTTAATTAAATATATCATTATTTTAATTAATAATCAAGAAAAATTATAATAATTTTATATTTTTTATATAAAAAAATGGAGAAAATTTCTAATCTCCATTTCTTCTGCTATTCACTTCTCAAAGCATCAATAGGATTTAATTTAGAAGCTTTTCTTGCAGGACTAACCCCAAAGATAACCCCTACAATTACAGATATACTCATTGATACTATTATTGACATAATTGAAAATACAGGTTTAATTCCTACAATCATCCCACCTAATAAAGCAAGCGTCACTCCTAAAAGTATTCCTATAAGTCCTCCTAATAAGGTTAATATAACTGATTCAAATAAAAATTGTTTTAATATATCTTTATTTTTTGCTCCCAATGCTTTTCTTATACCTATTTCTTTCGTTCTTTCAACAACTGTAACAAGCATTATATTCATTACTCCTATTCCACCTACAAAAAGCGAAATACTAGCTGCTAAAGTTATAAATATACTTAAAGTTGAAAGAATTTTATCAAAAGATTCTATATCATTTGAAACTGCTCTTGTTATATATACTTCTTTTGTATTTTTATAAAATTCCAAAAATGCCTTTGCTTCAGCCATACTCTCAGGTAATTTATTTGCATTTTTAGCTTCTATAAGTATAGAATCAAAAGTGTCTAAACTAGAATTATATGTATCATTATATGTTTTATATGGAATTCTTAAAATAACTGGCATATCCTCATCACCAAAAAGTTTATCTAAAGTTTCATAAGGACTTCTATATACTCCAATAATTTTATATGTATACATTTGTTTAGATCTAAATTTACCTATTTCTATGTCCTTTCCAACAGCATTTTTTTCACTTCCAAATAATTTTTTAGCTGAAGAACTATCCATTGTTATGACTCTTTCATTTTTTTCATATTCAAAAGGTAAAAAATTTCTTCCCACTAAAATTTCCACAGGTGAAATTTTTTCATAGTCAAGTGTACTAACCTCTACATAGGAAAATCTTCTTTGATTATCTTTTTTTAATCTCAATCTATCTTCCAAACTGATAGCAACATTCTTAAACTTTCCACTTTTTCTTAACTGCTCTAAAGTTTCTTTATTAAAATAATCTTTATACTTAAATTTTTCAGATTTATGATCAATAGTTACATTAAATTTTCCATAACCTATTTTTTTTAAATCTCCCAAAACATTTTCTCTTCCACCAACTCCTATTGCCCACATAGTTATAACTGAAGCTATCCCAATTATTATTCCAAGCATAGTAAGTAAAGTTCTCAATTTATTTGATTTTAAAGTTAATATTGTACCTTTAAATACTTCTAAGAAATTCATATTATTTCTCCATCTTTAAAAATTATTTTTCTATTTGCACTTTCCCCAATATTTGGTTCATGAGTAACTATTATGATAGTTTTGCCCATTTTATTCAGATCTGTTAATATTTTCATAATTTCTTCTTCAGATTTGCTATCTAGATTTCCTGTTGGCTCATCTGCTAAAATTATACTTGGTTCATTTATTAATGCTCTTGCAATTGCAACTCTCTGCCTTTGCCCTCCAGATAATTCATTGGGTCTATGCTCTGCTCTTTCTTTTAAACCAACGAGCTCTAAAAGTTTCATAGCTCTTTTATATCTTTCTGCCTTTTTTATTCCAGAATAAATAAGTGGTAACTCCACATTTTCAACTGCTGTTAATTTTGGTAAAAGGTTAAATGATTGAAAAATAAAACCTATTTTTTTATTTCTTATCTCACTTAATTCGTCTTGACTCATTTTAGATATGTCAATTCCATCTAACAAATATTCTCCTTGATATTCACTATCAAGGCAACCTAAAATATTCATCATTGTAGATTTTCCACTCCCACTACTTCCCATTATTGCTAAAAATTCGCCTTTATCAACTTGAAAAGATACATCTTTTAAAACTCTTAATTCTGTGCCTCCATTGACATAAGTTTTATTAATTTTATTTACTTTTATCACTGTTTTCTCCTTTTAAAAGTTTTAGTCCATCTTTTAATCTGTTATCTGGAGTTTCAATAATCTTTGTATTCATGTCTAAATCAGATAATACTATTACAGTATCTCCTGCAACATTTTTTATTTCTACTTCTTTTTTCAAAATTTCATTTTCATTTACCAAAGTATAAATATAATATTTATTTTCTTCATATACAAGAGATATTTTAGGTAGAACATTATTTTCTTTTGTATCTTTTAGATCTACTGTTGCTTTTATTTTAAATCCAGGTACTAAGTTATCTATTTTATCTTTTAATTTTACCTCTGCTTCTAAAACATTTTCAGATGTTAAAGTAGATACACTGGATAATTTTGAAATTTTTATAATTTCCCCTTCGTAAATTTTATCATCATCTGTTGTTTCTAATTTAATTTTTACTTGATCTCCTAATTTTATCATAGTCGAATTATATTCTGGGATTTCAATAACTATTTTTAAATTATCTGAATCTATTATTTCCATAAGCGATGCGTCTGTATCAACTAAATAATTTTTTTGTGCTTTTAAATTAGATATAACTCCTGCAACTGGACTTCTTACTTCCTTTGCTGTTTTATTTAAAACTTCACTTAATTCATCAATATTTAATTCAGAAACTCTAAGATCGCCTTCCAATGTTCTTACTTCTTCTAAACTTACACCACCTATAGCATATAATTCTTTTACAGTTTTTAAATTTCTTTTGATCTTATTCAAATTAACATTTTCTCGTTCAATATTTCTTTCAATTTTATTTTTCTCATCATCATCAAAAGTAACTAAAATTTGTTCCTTTTCTACATAATCTCCATTTTTTACAAAAACTTCCTTCACTTTTAATTTTTTGTCAACAAAAATTCCAATAGGATTATGAGCACTAATTTGTCCATTCAGTGTCACAGTTCCAATTACATTTGTTTTTTGTAATGTAATATAATTATACTCATTTAAGTAAACTTCTTCTGTTTTATTTATTATAAAATACTTAAAAATACCAAATACAGCTATTAGAAGAATAATTACTAGAATTATTTTTTTATTAATTAATTTTTTCATTCTTTGCCTCCATAACTAGCTTTTATCAATAATTTATACATAAAAGCATGATACTCATTTTTTACTTTTTTTGTTTCGATTTCTTGAGCTAAATATTTATTATATGAATCAATTACATCTAAATAGCTTACTCTACTTAGTTCATTTTCTTTTCTCTTAATTTCATATCTTTTCTTAGCTATTTCTAACTTTTTCTCTGATATTTGAGTAGTCTTTTTTAAATCCTCATAATTAGCAAATAACTTTATCTTTTCGCTTCGAATGTTTTCTTTCTTTTTTTCTAAATCATTTATGAGATTTTTTTCCTCTATCTTTAAATTTTTATATTCAGTATTTGTTGAAAATAATTTTTTAGAAAACTTCACAGAAAATATATTTTCATCTTTATAAGTTCGTCCATATCTTTCTGTTTTATCAATTCTTTCATACCCAAATATCAAATCTGGCATGTAACTATTATATTTTTCATATTTCACTTTTTCTTTTAAAATTTCTAGATTTAATTCAATATTTTTAATATCCAGTATCATGTAATTATTTATATTTTCTTGAATATCATTTTTTAAATATTCTATTTCTTTCAAACTATAATTTTTCAAATTTATTTCATATTCATTTTTAGCTATTTCATAAAAACTTTCTAAGTTTTTTTCTAATATTTCAATTTTTATTTTTATATCTTCTAATTCTACTTCAGCAGCCTCTAAACTTATTCTAGCTTCCATCCCTAAATCATAAAGTTGCTTAACTTTTTTTAATTCACTTTCATAATATTGTTTTGCCTTTTTTCTATATAGAAGTTCATTTTGACTATCTAAAATATTCTTATATAAATCTAAAAAATTAAGTTTTCTTTCTTCTAAATTTTTTAAATATTCTATTTCATTCAAATTTTTATTGATATTGTTTATAACTAAATTACTTCTATGATTAGAATAAAATAAATCTTTCACATTTTTTTCTATTCCATAACTTATGTAATTATTTTTGTTCTCCATATAATTATAATTCAAATAAAATGGTCCATATGAAAGTTTATTTTGAAGTGTTTTATCATATTTTCTTGTTCTATCAGCTATATAATTTTCATTCGCATAAAAATTACTGGAAAACTCTAAACCATTAAAATCCCCCAGTTTATTACTTTTTATTAAATTTTCTAAACTTTCATTTCGATTAAAATATTTGTTTGTTTCATAGTTATTTTCTTCTCTATCTATTTTTCTAAAAATCTCATCTAAAGAAATTGAATTTTCATTTGCAAATAAAAATAGAGAAAAATTTACAAATAAAAAACTCATTAAAAAAAATCTTTTCATATTTTCCTTTCATTAAAAGTAATTTTTGTGATAAATTTTAACAAAAATACTTTTTTCTTTTTTATTATTTTATATTCTTTATTTGTTTTAAAGCATTTTCAAATTTTTTTTGAAACCATTCTCTGAGTTCCAAAGGTTCTAAAATCAAAGCCTCATCTAAAAAATAAGAAAAATATTTTTTTGCTTGTTCTTCCGAACATTCAAATTCATAAATATTTCCTTTCTCAGCTATTATTTTTGGTCTATTAACTTTTGATACTTTTAAAAGTCTTTCTCCTTCTTCAGTAAGTTTTACTACAATTTTTCTTCCTTGTGACAAAAAGGGATCAAAATTTTTAATAATATTTTGTATATAATCTTCTTCCTCCCATTTTCCTAATTCCGAAAGAGTATAAGCCTGTTTTAAATTACTTAATTTATAATTTTTGTATCTTTCTTCTTCAAAATCATAACAAAAGATGTAATTTGCTATTTTAAGATCTGAACTTCCAATATAATAAGGGCTTACTTTTACCTTTCTTTCATCATTAAATGTAATAATAATATTTTTTTTATCCTTTATTGCAAGATTAATTCTTTCTACAATTTCTTTAAAAATAAATAACTCTCTCACATTCTTCTGATTGCTACTATATTTTATAAGTAAATTTCTCATAAATTCTGATTCATTTAAAACTTTTTTATCCCTTAATACATCATAATAAATCAGGCTATTTTCTTTATTTAAGTTAAATTGAATGAATTTTTTTTCATTATTTAATAGTGGGATATCTATATTTTTTATATTATATTCTTCATAACTATCTTTTAAATTAAAAAATACATAATTCATAAAATGATTATTTGATATATTAAAATCTTCTATATCATTTTTTATAATATCGTACACATTTTTAGGTATAGTCACTTTTATTTTTTTCATCAACATTATCACCTAATTTTCTTCAATAATATAAGCTTTACATAAATTATACTCTCTCTCATTAAGAATAGCTTCTATTCTAATTCCCTCATTAATATATTCCTCTGATTTCACTATTGAATTTCTATGGAGCATAGCAGAAATATCTGTATTAGAATAAGGAATTAACAAAGTACAACTATGAGATTTACTAGCCAAATTATCTTTTATTAAATCCATTAAATCATCTAAATTTTCTTTTGAAACTGCACTTGTAAAAATTAAACTATAATTATGGTATTTTTCTTTTATTTCCTCTATTCTACTTTCAATATCTAAGTTTTCTTCTCTTGCTTTGTCAATTTTATTTAAAACTAAAATTTTAGCTTTATCTAAACATTTTAATTCATCCAAAACTTTTTCAACTGAATCTATTTGTTCAATAACATCAGCTGCAGATATATCTGCAATATGTAAAATTAAATCAGAAAATATTACTTCTTCCAATGTAGATTTAAAAGATTCGACTAGATCATGAGGTAATTTTTTTATAAAACCTACTGTATCTGTTAACGAAATAATTCTTTTATCTTTTAAAGCTACTGTTCTTGTCGTTGTATCAAGTGTCGCAAACAACATATCCTTTGATAAAACTTCTTCTTTCTTTAATGTTTTATCACTCGGATATAAATCTACTAAAATATTTCTAAGCGTAGATTTTCCTACATTAGTATACCCCACCAGTGAAACTCTTGGAATTCCTGATTCTTCTCTTTTTTCTCTTTGTGTATTTCTAACTTTTCTTATAGCTTCTAATTCATCTTTTAAAATAGTTATATTTTTCCTAATGAGTCTTCTATCTATTTCTAATTTTTTTTCTCCCGGTCCTTTTGTTCCTACTCCACCACCTAATCTAGACATAGTTACTCCAAAACCAATAAGTCTATTACTTCTATATTTTAACTGTGCTAATTCAACTTGTAATTTAGCTTCTCTTGTTTTTGCACGCCTTGCAAAAATTTCAAGAATTAAAGTCGTTCTGTCAATTACCTTGCACCCTGTAGCCTCTTCTATACATTTTAGCTGAAGTCCACTTAATTCTTCATCAAAAATTAATAAATTTGCTCTTTGAATTTGGATATTTAAAGCTAGTTCTTGAATTTTACCAGACCCTATCAAAAATAATGGATCCACTTTTTTTCTCTTTTGAAAAAATCTCCCAACAACTTTTAAGTCACAAGCGTAAGCAAGCTCTTTTAGCTCTTCTAACGATTCCTCATCATCAATTCCAACTAAAATTGCATACTCTGTATCATCTTCCACTACATTTCTTTTCTTCAAATATTCTTCAATTTCTTTAACTTTTTCTAAATATTGAAAATTTTCTATTTCTTTTAAAAATTGTTTCTCATAAGTTAATTCTTCATTTACAATATTACAAAATGCTATTTCATAACCTGTCACACCTGTTTCACTTACACCTATTGAAATTATACAATCCAATTTTAATTTAATTAAGGCTGAAATATCAACTGATGATAAATGAGGATTTCCTCCTGGATGTGTGTGTATTATCCTAATTCCTGATAATCTTCTTTCATACACTGTAATTGGCGGTAAATTTACAGAACTACTATCTCCAATAGAAATCTCCACTATGTTGCCATTTCTATCTATTGCTAAATTAATTTCCCTATTTATTTTATTACTTATTTCAGCAATAAATCTTACTATCTCTACATCTATTAATTTACCCTTTTCAATTTTTATTTCATAAAGTTCATTTAGTTGATTTAAAAGAAATTCTTTTAAGCCTTCTATATTTCCATTTATCATTTAATTTTTCCTCCAAATTATGATGTGATATATGCATCTTTTATCGTATTTACTGTATCAAAAACATTGGTTTTCTCATCAATTTTCACAGTGTAATCTGCAGATATTTCATATAAAAATCTTCTTTTTTCGTATAAATCTTCAATAATTTTCTTTTTATCTTCAGCTACATTTAATATTGGGCGAGTTGTTGAATTTTTCAATCTTTGATATAAACATTCTATCGTGCAATCCAAATAAACAACAAAAGATGTTTCTCTTAGTCTTTTGATGTTCTCGTTATCCAATATTGAACCTCCACCAGTCGAAATTACACAATTATTTTTTAAAGATTCTTGAGCTATTATTTCCCTTTCTAAATCTCTAAAATAAATTTGACCTTTTTCCTCGAAAATTTCATTTATTGATTTTTTTTCTCTTGCTGCAATAACTTTATCAACATCAACAAATTTCATTTCCATGAGCTTTGCTAGTGCTTTTCCAACAGTAGTTTTTCCACTTCCCATAAAACCAATTAATGCAATATTATCCTTCATAATCTTCCTTTTTATTTTTTATTCTTCTGAATATTATAACATATATTTTAAATAAAAAACTGCATTAAAATTTTAATGCAGTCATATTTTTATTTCTAATTCAATATTTTATTTTTTATCTTCTAATTTTTTTACAAGAGCTGAATTTTTCTTTAAAAATGCTTCAAAATCATCATGTTTTAATACTCTTTTTCCTAACTCTTCCTTACATTTTTTCCCTAATTCCTTTATAGCAGCTCTATTTTCAGCAGTTTGTCTTTTCCCAATTTTAGCTAAAATTCCATTTAATTCGTGTTCTTCAGAAAAATTTATTAATATTTTATCTAGACTCATAATCATACCTCCATATTTTAGTTATCCTATATTAATACAAAGATAATAAAAAGTCAAGAAAAGTAATAAAAAAACAACCAATTTATTTTGATTGCTTTAATTAAATATATGGAGCGGGAAACGAGGCTCGAACTCGCGACATTAACCTTGGCAAGGTTACACTCTACCAACTGAGTTATTCCCGCATTTTTTTATAAAAAATAGTTCTTATTTTAAAAGAACTACCTTAACTTTTCTAATTTATAATACCTATAAAATTAATGTTTAATTTCACTGAAAGTAAGTGTGGTGCGGAGATGGGAACTTCCCAAATCCTCACCATTTATTATAACAAACTTTTTTTATTTGTCAAGAATACTTTTGTTACATTTATATATCCTCTTTATTTATCTCAAATTTTTCTAGTTCTTTTAATACTCCATTTTCTAAATTAATTATTTTTGAAAACTCTATTCCTAATTTCCTTTTAGTTGAGGATATTATTATTTGTCTATCATTTAGAAAAAATTCACATATTTTTATCATTTTTTTTGCAACATCATCAGTTACTTCCCCACTTACAGGTGAATCTATAATAAATGGCAGTTTTATATTTATTTTTTTCCACAAAAAGGTTTAAAGCAATTTTATATGCCAATGCTAATTTATGTCTTTGTGTCCCTGATATTCCCGCCAATTTCTTTCTAAAAATGACATCTTTATAAACATAATTTTTAGAAACCCCTATTTTTTTTAAAATTGGTTCTAAAATTTCCCAAAATTCTTCTGTTACTTCTTCTACATATTTTTTTATCTCATTATTTCTATCTTCTAGTTCATTTTTTCTTAAATTTTTTAGTTCTATTAAATAATTTTCATCTAAATTATTTTTTAAGTTGTATAAAGCAACATTAAAATGATTATTGCTATTCTCTGATGTTTGAATGATTTTAGAAAGTGACTTTTTCTTTTCCTTTTCTATTTTTTTTAAGTTTTCAATTTCTAAAGCAAGTTCTGTTTTTTGCATTTCTAAAATTTCTGTCATCATATCATAAGATTTTAAATTTTCTCTAGAAACTAATATGTCTTCTCCACTGTGTTGGATAATTATATTAAACTGTTCTATTTTTTCTATAAATTTTTTATTATTCAAAAGAATGGATTCTAATTCTTTTTTTCTTTTTTGTAATTTCATATTGGATATTATTTAACTCATTTTTCAAAGTATCCATTACTTCATCACTTTCTTTATCTAAATAAATTTGACTTTTTACAACTTTATCTTTCAAAATGTTTTCAACCTTTCCAATTACAAGAGTTTCAGCTTCTAAATTTTCAATTTGAAATATTAAATCATCGAATTCATTTCCTTTTTCAATTGAAAGAAGAAACTTTTCAATATTAAAATTGATTCTCCCTATTACAGAACCTCTGTTAAGTAAAGTCCATCCTTTTTCTTGATCTATATAGTAACACCCTAAAATAGCACTTGTTAAATATAAAGATTGTATATTCAGCAAAACACTACTCATAGGTATCTCTGTATTTTTAGATAAAGAATTTATACCTTAATATAATCTTTTTTATTATATTTAAATTCAAAAGCATCTAAAACCTAACCAAGTTCATCTATTTCCTTAATAAGTTTTTTGAAATTAGAAAATATTGGAAACCCTTTTATTTCAGCCATCTATATTTTCACCTTAACTTGCTTCCCACAAAAAGCAATAGCTAGTTTCAAAATTTTCTTAACTTCTCTTTGATTCATAGCTATATCATACTGCTTTTCTTCTATTTGCTTTAAAGCTTCATCTAATTTTTTATCCAATTCTTCTTTAGAAGTAGCAACTTTTAATTCCATAATTATTCCAGCTTTTGTTTTATCTTTAGGCTCTAATGAAATATCATATCTACCATAGCCACTTTCGCTGTTAGAGTGTATTTCATATTCTTTTGACATTGATAAAATCATTCCTAAAATTAAATTATGGTAGTATTTTTCTTCTTTTCCTAAATCATTATAACTAATACTTACAAGCATAATCTCTTGTAGTTTTTTCTCAAATAGTTCTATATTACCATTTTTTAAAGCACTTATCATTTCTTGAAATAAATCTATTCCCCCCAAGAAACGATTTAAGAAACTTTTTTCAAAGAAAGAATATATTTCTTGATTTGGAATTTTTAAAGCATATTTACTCTCTGGCAAAATTTCTGATATTTTTAAATAACCACTATATAATAAAAGTTGCCATACTTCTTGAGGATTATTCATATCTTGAAAACTAAATGAGTTATCAAGTGTTTTATAAATAGCTTCTCCTTGAAACACCTTTTCTAATTCTTTAAATATATTTATCTGAGCTTTCCCTAATAAGTCATATACTAAAAAATTATTAGATGTACTTACCCAATAAGGCTCTAATTTCATTTTAGATAAATAGTTTACTATTGACCAAGGATTATAAAGTTCTGTATTTCCAAATAAATATCCATCATACCATTCTTTTACATCATCTATTCTGTAATCTACTTGATATTCAACTAAGGCTTTTTCTACCTCATCTTCAGTTAGACCAAAGAAGTCTGAATAATTATTATCTAGAATAGTATAAACCGCTAAATTATTAAGCCCCGAGAAAATTCCTTCTTTTGCTACTCTAAGTATTCCAGTCATTACTCCCATTTGCAAATATTTATTATCTTTTAAAGCTGCTCCTAAGAAAGTTCTAAAAAAAGAAATTCCATCAGCATAGTATCCATGTTCATATGCTGATACTATCGGAGTATCGTATTCATCTATTATTATTACTGCTTTTTTTCCATAATTTTCATACAAAACTTGTGATAAAAATCCTAACGAGTTCTTTAAATCATTCTCTGATGAATTTCTTGTAATATAATCCTTGAATATGGGAGCTTTAAATTCATCTAATTTTTCTATTATACCTCTATATTCATAAAATAATTTTGAAATTAAAATCTTTAAATCTTCTATAAGATCATAATAACTCTTATTTTTTAACTCTTTTAAAGAAATATAGATTACTGGGTTCTCACCTTGATGTTTAAAATTATCTGTATTCTCAATATACAAATCTTTAAATAGTTTTCTATTTTCTTCAGCATTAACTATATCAAAAAAATAATTAAGCATAGACATATTAAGAGTTTTTCCAAATCTTCTAGGTCTTGTGAATAATTTTACCTTTGATCCATCTTTTATTAAGTCATCTATTAATTTAGTTTTATCAATGTAGTAGTAATTATCTTCTATTATTTCTTTAAAATCACTTATCCCTATTGGTATTTTCTTTGACATAGTTTACACCTCACTTTTTTAAGTATATTATACCATTATTTTATATTTATTTAATTACTTTTTTAATCCACTCTAAAACTTCTTCATAAGTTTTTTCTCCTGAAGCTAAAGATTGAATAAATAAAAGACTTTCGTTTATATAGTCTTCATCTAATTCTATATTATTTATAAGTAGAGTGTGAAGCATTAAGGCAAGCCCTGTTCTTTTATTTCCATCTAAAAAAGGATGATTTCGTATAATGCTATAACCTAGTCTAGCAGTTTTTTCTTCTAAACTAGGGTATAAATCTACTCCTGTAAAAGTTTGATGTATTTGTTCAACAGATGAATGTATCAAATTCTCATTTCTAAGTCCATTAAGTCCTCCATAGATAGCTATTAGGCTTTCATGTATTTCTATCATATCAATAACATTTAAAAATTTCATTTTGCCAACTCCTCAAAAAGTTCCCAATGATTTAAAAATAATTTTATAGAATTACTTGCTATTTTTTGTTTTTTCTCTTGTTCTTCTAATGATAAATTTTTAAATTCTTCTGTATCTAACTTTAGATTTCTATATACAATTTCTTTTATTTTTTCTTTTTTGTTCATAATTAACCTCTTAAAATTAAAATTTATTTTTATTTTTTTATAAAAATTTTTCTAAATTTTACTCTATTTTTATTATTTTTTTAATTTTTAATATACTTGTATTAATACAAGTATATTAAATTATAGCAATTTGTCAAATATATATTTTATATATATTTATTTTGACCTTCCCTTGAACTATCAGGGGATAAATTTATATCGTAGATTTTATAAGCTATTTTCTTAAAACTAAAAAAATATAAAAATATTTATTCTTTTAAACAATCCCTAATGTAAGATAGGGAATATGTTATAAAAATAACTATTCTGGCTATATCAGTAAGTTGAATGACAATACGATTTATTTCGTATTGGATATGAAACTTACTGAAAAGATTAAGAGTGTTTAATAATATATTCTTTATAATAAAATATTAAGGAGGATTTTATATGGATACTATATCTATAAATGTTCATTTCAAAAGAAAATTTCAAAACTACTTAGATTATGAAGAATTACAAAAAAAGGTAAATTCAATAATTAGCCCTTATGGGTATACTTATTGTGATTATGGAGGAATTAAAAAAAATGATGTCTTCAATTTAAAAGTTTCATATCCAAGATTTTATAAGGGAATTAATGCTTATTTAATTAAGAATTCAATAGAATGTTTAAAAGTTAATGAACACCTTGTAGTAAGTCTTGAGAAAGAATTAAAAGTGCTGAGTCTAGATGTAGTAATGATAGAGCTTATACGAGTTGATATTCCTTTTACATATTATATGCCTGATGTTAGTTTTGAAAAATGTTTAAATATCTTTAGAGTTCTTGCTTATGCTTATAATAAATCAAGGAGAGAAGAAAAAAATTCAAGAACAGACACCAAAGGAATTATTGATATGATAACTAGTAGTATTGAAACCGTAAATTTTACTATTGCCAGAGGAAGTGGTGGAAATAATGAATTGACTATATATAATCAATACTTGAATATAAAAAGAAAAACTGCTAGTGCAGAACAATTTGAAGAATACTTAAGAACTTATCCTGATTTAAAAAGTAGAATAAGATTTGAAGTAAAAAAAAGAGTAAATAGGAATAAATTTTTACCTAAAGATTTTAAGGAATTTGATATTTTAAGAAAATATAGTGAGAGCTATAAAAAATTTTTATTAAAGTATGTTTTTAATAAAAAATCTATTGCTGAAATTTATGAGATGTATTCTATGGAATTAGATATCACTTATCAGGAATATTTAAAAAAACATAAGAGAATAAATTATGTTGCTTGGCTTCATTCAAATAAACATCTTCTTATAGACTATAAAATGATAAGGAAAGTTCTTGAGAAAAATATAAATAATCAAAAAACTCTAGAAAATGCGATTACATGTATTAGAAAAGAATTAAAAGAAATAGAAAATAAAGATTTTTTGGTTTTAAATGTAGCAAAAATAATTGATGACATGCGGCAAATTATAAAAAATTATAAATTTGAATATAAATTAAATGTTGAAATTAAAGAAGAAATTTTGATTCAAGAATATTTTTCTATGGAAGATAATATGCAATTTTTATTAGATGAACCATTAGATGATGATTTTAATTAAAATTTTTACTGCCCAATTAAAAATAAAAAGAATAAATCAAAAAATATTAATTAAAAAAGCTCCGAAAATATTCTCAGAGCTTTTTTTAACTTTATCAAAAATATTAATTTTTAGTATTAGTTTTAACACTATTTGTCATTTTATTTATAATAGGTGTCATAAAATTCTTATATTTTTCATCATACTCAAAATATAGAGTTATATACTTATTATCAATTTCATCATAAGTTTTCTTTACAAATACAATTTCTCCATGTTCACCATAATAAGACAAAGAATAAGATTTATTTCCTAAATTCTTATATTCTACAGTATCAATACTCTTTAGTTCTTTTTGATATTCTTCTTCAATAGTAGTATCTAGAACATTATAAACAGCACTAAAGGACAAATAAACACCAGAATCTTCTGATATCATAGATTTGCCATCACCATTTGCAGAGTCAGGAAGAAATTCAAAGTATTTTGTTGGATAATCTACACTAAAATTAAATCTTGGATTATTATAAGTTTCATACTGTATATTTTCTGAGCTTTGCATATAAATAGCTTTTTTTTCATTTGATAGATTATCATTAGGAACAGTAGATGTTTTTTGTGTATAGACAGGACTTTCTACTTTAAAACTATCTAATATATTATTTATAATAGGTTGCATAGATGCTGTGTGTTTATTTTCATAGCTTATAAGTAGAGTAACTGTTTGTTGATTTATTCTATCATAAATAACTTTTATATGATTTAATCTACCTTCTAATTGATAAGAAATAGTGAAAAGATTATTTGCGAAATACGTATAAGTTATCTTACCAGTAGGTTCTTTTTCAATCACTTCCTTTGTATCTAGATAGCTATCTTCTAAATTAAAATCTTCACCTAATTTAGGAAGCCACCTAAAAATTGACATATTAAGAGATTCATCTTCACTTTTGAAAATTGTCCCTGACATTTCTTCTTCGGTTCTTTCAGAAACTGAAAAAATTCCAATCGGATAATCTATTGAAAAACCATCTTTTTCATTGATATAGTCTTTTAATTCTAAAATTGAGGAATTAGATTCTGACGTAGTGATATTACTATTTTGAGATTTATTTTTGAAAAAGAAAAATCCAGCTACTACAATCATTAAAAAAAATATCCCCAAAATTAAATTTTTATTAATGAATTTTAAAGAAGATTTGTTTTTTTCTTGTATTTTAAAATCCTCTCCTTTTTTACTACTGTCATTTTGAAGAAAATCAAATTTCTTTTCTGGATAAAGAAGTTCTATTTCTTCGATAAAATAAGAACATTCTGAAAAAAATATTTTAATAATTTCTTTATTTTTATTAATAGAGTCAAGTTTATTTTTAATAATATCATACTTATTTAGTAATTTTTTATAAAAAATTACTTTAATAGTTGCTACCAAAAGTAATTCAATTGGATGATTAAGAATAGATAGGAATGTTATATCTGTAAAATATAAAATAGCGATAATAATTCCTAAAGTATACTTAATATCTCCGGCAATAGAATTTAAAGCTTCTGTTCTATATAGCTTTATTTGTAATTTTTTAGATTCAGCTTCTAATAAAGCATACATTTGTCGCCAGTTTTTATTAGTAGAAACTTTTGAAATCTGGTCAACTAAAATTTCATTATTTTTTGTAAGCTCCTCTTCTTTTTCTAAAATAATCTCTGAAGTTATATTTTGCTTCTTATCAAAATTTCTAGAATGTAAAAAGTCACTGATTTTTCCAAGTGCACGATTGTATTCACAAAAAATATGAGTATATTTACTTATTTCTTCTTTATTTTTTATGATCTGATTTAGTGTAATGGATTGTTTATTTTCAAGTAAATTAGTTAATTCAGTAATTTTAGAAGCACACTCTAGATATTGGATAAACTCTTTTAGATTCAATGTATTTTTTTTAATACTTGAAATTTTATTATAAAATTTTTCTTCGATTTTTTTAAAATATTCGCTATCTTCAGATAAGTGAGATTTTTTAAAAGAATTCTCTGCACAATTTTTAATATGAGTTATAAAAAGTAAAAAATTTTTATAATCTTTTTCAATCCATTTTGGGATAAGAAAGGTAAAATCGGAGCCATAATTTATATTTGGATTTTTTTTAAGATATTGATACATATCAAAATCATTTAACTTTTGGTATTGCGACTCTAAATCTTTCTTTATAGCCTCCCTCATATCAACTGAAAATATAAAATTTAATTTATCTATAACTTTATTTGAGATTATTTCTTCATCCGTTGAAAAGAAAAGTTTTTTAGCTATAGTATTAAAATAATCATTCTTTTCTATGCTCCCAGATTTATAAATTTCTTTTGCTTTTTCGAAATTCTGTCCAAATATTAGATATGAGTATGTTTCAATAAGAAAATTATTCTTCTCTTCACAGAAATCAGTTGATAATGTTTTTAAATTTTGAAAGTTAATTTCAATACTATTTAGTCTGTAATTTGGATTAAAAAGATACTGAAAATCTTTCAGGGTTTCTTCAAAAATTTTTTCAATTTCATCACTATTAAGTCCAAGAAAAATTGAAGAGGTTAAAGTTTTTTCAATTTCTCTTGCAAGGTCAATCTTAAAATACATTTCTATTTCTGTTTTTGATTTTTGATAAGAAACTCCAGCATTTACAATATTATATTTAACTAGCTCATATTTTTCTATAGTAGCATCTACTATTTTTTGCATTTTTTTACAAAAAATATCATAACGGAGTAGTAAAACATTACAAAAAAATTCATGGTTGTATTTTAAGAAAAATTGAGAATATTCATAAATATATTTTAATTTTATTTCTGAGATTTTATAAATATTTTTTAGAATAAAATTTTTTTCACATTCCTTTATATAATTAAAAAAAAGAGCATTATTTGTGAAAAAATCTAAAGAATTTTCTTTAAGATTCTCAAAGAATTTTTGAAGATAAGAGAATTCTTCTTTTAGCATAATTTCATTAACAAAATTTAGGTCTGATATATCTTTGATATTGTTTAAATATGTTAAGCATAATTCTTCAAAATTAGAATTATAATTTGAAATAACTTTTAAGATTTCTTCTATATAAAGTACCTCGGATTTTTTATTAGTCATAAAGCAATCATTTATATCATCAGATTCAGTTTGACTTTGATTATCAGCAGTTTTATCATTATGGTCAGAATTATTTTTTGATTTTATATAATCTTTTAAATACGAATATGCTTCATTTATTTCTTTTTGTTTTTCTTCTGCAAGTTGTTGTAATTCATTTCCTGAGTGCCTGTCAGGATGAAATTTTTTAGAAAGAATTCTATATTTTTTATTCAATTCTTCTAAGGTAAAGCTTTTATTAAGTTCCATTATTTTTAAATACTGTTCTAATTTATCCATTTATCTCTCCAATAAAAAATAAAATTGAGGGTACTACATTGTAGTAATTTTAATAATTCTACTACTTGTTTAAATAAAAAAATAATATTATTTCTGTACTCAAACAATAAAGTAGAATTTAAAAACTAAATTTATAGCAACCTCCATTTTTAATTATTTTTTTATTATTTTTAAATAAATTCTTTTTTATTTCTCTAATATAATCAATTTCCAAAAATATTTCATACATAGTTTCTAAAATAGTATTATTATTGAGTAAACTTAATGTTTTATATTAAGAAATGCATCTATTTTCTTGATTTTGATTATTTATGAAATTTTGTTAGAGGACTTTTATATGAAAAAATAAAAATCCTCCAGCTTAACCAAATATTTTGTACAATATTAGTTGATTAGATTAATTTTATTAGTAAAAAATTACTTTAGCTCTCTTACTTTTATGGTTTTAATAATTCCATTAATCCTTCTACTTGCAATACTTTCTGCTTCAGATTCAGAAGATGCATTCACTATTGAACTTGTGTGTGCATTGCTTCCATTTTTTTGTTCATAATAAATCTCAACTTGATACCTTGCCATATTTACCTCCTTTTATTAAAATTTATTTATATTTTCAAAGTCCTCGCTACTATAATTAAAATCATTTGATAGACGATTTCTTATAGCAACTATTTCTTTAAAATCTTTCTTTTGTACAGCTAAAAATATGACTCTCTTAAAGCCTCTTCATCGCAACCTATATAAGATGAACTTTTTTCTGACATTTCTCTTATAGTTTCTTGTCCACTTTTTATAGCAATTTTAGCTCCTCTTATTGTTAAATTAAATAAATCTTCTAATAAGTTATTAAAAATTCCCATAATTATTAAAACCTCCCTATAACTTTATATATATATTTTTTCCATTTCGTCCAGAATGTAAATGAGCAATTTTTTTTACCATCATTTGATTAACTAAACGATTTTTTAAAATATTAAAATTACTGGCATCAATACAAGATGAAAGCGAAAATAAATCGTATATGCTAAATTCAATTCCTTTAGTGTATCTGTTTTCTATTTCGTTCAAACATAATTTAACTTGTTTATCGATATCGTGAATTATCATTGCTTACCTCACTTTTTATATTAATTTTTTTTAAAAGGAATATATAATTGATATTAAAATTTTAAAAAGTCCTGCTATAATAATTAGAAAAATGAGAAAAAGGATAATTCTAATTATTTCTGGAGCTTCTTCTGAAATTTCTGCAATAATTGCAAAAATTAAAAATAAAATAAATATTATAAATCCTGACATATTACTACTCCTTTCAAAGAAGATATGATATTCTCATAAAAGCCTTAAGTCACATATTCTATATATTTCATTTCAAATAAATATTCCCTATCTTTAACTTTAGACTTTAAAGAAGCATAGTCACCATTTTCTTTATCTCTTTCAAAAGAAATTGGTTTAACCTCCTGTAAACTATCTTTGTAATAAATTTTTATTTCTTTTTTACGTCGAATCGCTTCTTCTATTCGTAAAAATCTATTTTTAAATAGAATTCTTTCTCTTATACTTGGGTGAAGATTAGCATAAGTTATAAATAAACCTTTTAGGAAATCACTTTCTGAAAGGTTACTAACTTTCAACATTTCGTTAAAAAGTTTAGTATTTTTTTCATTCAAA
Source organism: Fusobacterium gastrosuis (assembly GCF_900095285.1). Classification (GTDB taxonomy): domain Bacteria; phylum Fusobacteriota; class Fusobacteriia; order Fusobacteriales; family Fusobacteriaceae; genus Fusobacterium; species Fusobacterium gastrosuis. Next base: position 1,728,674 of record NZ_LT607734.1, read on the forward strand.
TTAAAATTAATAGATCGTTTTTCATCGAGAATATCTGAACCTATTGTAGAAATTTTTTCAAATCCTAAACCTTCTACTATGAGATTACAGATAGTTTCTTTTTTTAAATTAAAGTATTCTTTATCTGTTTGTAAAACTTCTTGAACAAGTTTAGGAAAAGATACTCTCATCTTTCTTCTCATAGCTTATTCCTCCTAAATTATCTTGATAATATTATATAAATTAATCAACTTTCCAAAAAGGGAACTTTTTTTTAAAAAGAATAATTTAATATCCTTTATTTTTCAAAGATTTTTATTTAAATTTTAAGTTAAATTTAGACTCATAATGAGTACAAATTTGAAAATAAAATATCTAAGAAATTTTTTTATATTATTTTTTAAAAAATTATAATATTTTAAAATTAATTGTATTTTTTTAGATGAATAAAAAAAGATAGAGAGTTACTATGAGGAACTCTCTAAATTATTTTTTTATTATATTTTCCACTTTTTAGATTTTCATTCAGTTGATTAAAACGATAAGTCAAACCATCATAGTTAAAAATCAAGTCTTTGAAATTCTCAGTATTTCTTATATCAATACTTTCTTCAAAAATAGTATAGTCAAAATATTCATATTTCTGATACGCTATTTCCATACAGCAATTCAAATCTTTTATAAATTCATTTGTATAACATTCTCCAAACTTATTTTCTATCTGTTCAAGAATATAAAGAATGGAGTAATAATTCTTCTTATCTGCTATTTCTACATTATTTATAAGACCTTTAAACTCATTAATTATTCTAGCTTTCATTATATTAATGCTCCTAGAATGATTTGATTCTTTTTAGAATCTACAACTATATTTCCCTCAGTTAAATCTTTAAAAATGAATCTAGCTTCATTGTTAGGTAAATCAGTTATGCTTAGATTGACCTTGTCCAATCCTCTTAATGTTGCTATCAGATCTCTTATGAACGATTTAGTGATTTTAAAATTATTCTTTCTAGCTCTATGTAAAGCAGTACTTCTTACCTTTCTTAAATTTGCTATTTCCATTTTATTCAATATCTCATCTAATTTCTTTATAAATCTATTTACGGTTATCATATTATTAAGCCCCTTTCTTTAACAATTCTTTACACTCTTTTAATATATTTTCATCTTTACTTTTATCAATTAAATAATCTATGTATTTACTATCTTTTGAAAATATTTCTTTTATACTTCTTCCTTTATACTTTCCAAAATTTAGAATAATACTCTTTGTGTTTGTGCTATCTATTTTTTCTTCTATGTTATTTTCTTTTAATTCTAGTTTAGGTTCTTCAACAAAAACATAGCCATTTCCTTGCGGCTTTATTGGATACCATTTACTCTTTGCATTATATAAATATCTTCCGATTCCAAATCCTGAAGCAGCTACTCTTTTAAAAGCATTGGATATGCCACCTTTAATTGATTCAAAATCTGTTATATTAGCTCCATCTTCTTTAGATACCCATTCTCCATTTATAAAAATAGAGAGAGTACAGATAAAACCACCTGTAATCTCCCTATATGCTACTTTCCACTTATCCATTCCAACTACTTCATCTAACCTTGTCTGTATAGCTCTTGCCTGTACATATGCTAGTGCTAGCCCCATTGTTCTATCTTTATTAGTAGAACCTATTCTAAACTCTAAGTCCTCTTCTGAAAATTTTTCTTTTAATTTTTCCAATAACTCCATTTAATCACTTCCTCTTTTAATACTCTTCTGGGAATAATATTGTCCAACATCTACCAATCTCCTTATCATAATTCTCTATCGCCCATACTTTTATATTTTCTTTAAATTTACACATTAATTTATATGTATTTACTTTTTCAGGAACTTCTTGTGAATTTATAAGCTGATCTTCCTTTATTTCAAAAATTTGTAAGTAATCGGTATTGGTTATATCTTTTTTTCTAAGTATAGCAATTATTTTTTCTAATAAATATTTATTTAACTCAACAGCAACTCTTTGTGTTACGATAATTTGTGACATATTCAACTCCTTTATTTATAAGCGTTTATAGGCATATTTAAGAACTTTTATATTTTTAATACTTTATTGTATGTACAAAAGCTTTAAAACTATATATAAGCCGTATAAATAGCTATAACCCCTATCTTATTTGTAATGAATAACTTTCTACTAGCCTAGCTCCATTGATTTCTCCAAATTGCTTAATATAATTGGCAATTCCTACTTTATCACAACTCTTTTCAATCTTGGTTTTTATAAATTCTTCTGGGATTAGGTTTTCATTTATAATATCTACTTTAGTATCTCTTCTTAGTCCATAGCTTCCTATGTCAGTAGTAATTTTCTTTTCATCTAGTTCAAGCATAATATTTACAAGATATGTTTTTAATTTTTTAAGTTTACTATCTTTGCTTTTCTTAAGAGCTTCCAATCGTTCAAGTTCATTTACCACAGCTTCTTTTTCTAATGTTAAATTTCTTAAATATTTTAATAAGCTATCACTTTTATTTTTTAATTCTACTTTTAAGAAATCTAACATTTCTAAACAGTTTTCTTTTGCTAATTCATCTTCGCTGGTTTCTAATAGAATATCTAGTGTTTCTAGTATTTCATCTTTGATTTCATACAGTTTCATTTTCTTCCTCCTCATCTTCTTTTAAAAATCTGTCAATAAATTTTATTGTACTGCCTATAATAACTAGTATTCCTCCAATAATTCTTAACACATATACACCTCCTTTAAATAAAACAACCAGTCTTTTATAAGACTGGTTGTTTTATGTTATATAGTTTTTTCTATATACTTTAGTATATGTAATTAATTATTTTCTAATAATTTGTAACAGAGAACATATTTTTTATTAAAAATATTCTTATATCTCTATTTATAAAATTTTCATAGTTTCTTTCATCAAAAGTAAAATTTGGAGGATTTATAGAGATTAAAATAATTTTTTCTTCATTATTTTCTTTTATTCTCTCAAAAACCCCTACAAAATAGTTCCAAGGATTACTATACATATATTGAATACAAATAAATCTAACAAATGTCTTTTGTGGAAAAACAAGATTATTATTTCTACCTACTTCTACATCTATAGAAAATTCACTCAAGTCTATAGGAAGGGAAATCTGCGAAAGATAAGAAAACTCAAAACTTTCAAATACATCAAAATTTATCGAGTCTAAACTAGCATTTATATAAGAATTAAGTTCATTGTAATTATTAAAATAAGCATAAACTTCTTTCATGTCTTGAGTAGGTGTTTCACTTGAAGAAGTTGTTAAATACGAAACTATAAAGTCCATTGTTGGATTTCTTTTTCTATTTAGTACCAAACTCATTTTCATTCTATTTCCACTATTTAAATTATAAAACTCATTTTTTAAACTAGTATTATTTTTTAATTTAGTTTTTAACTTATGAAATACCAATTCCGATCTTCTAATGATCGAAGCCATATATAGAATTTCATTATAATTATTTAAAGAAAGTATTTTTTCATATTCATTTCTTAACAATTTAATAGATTTTTCAAAAAGAGTAGAGTAGTTTTCTTTCTCAAAATCTTCATTATTACTAATATGTTGCACCTTTTTATCAGCAGTTAAAGAAAGAGCAGCAATAGCTTTAGTTATGGTTTTATCTAGATTTAGATTATCATCTTCTGGATAAATTAATTTAGTTTTGACTTCTTCTAATTTTAATCTCAAATTTTCAAATTCTATTTCTTTTTGTTGTTTAAGAATTTCAATTTCTTTATAAAGTACATTTATTGCTATTATAAGATATTCTAAATATATTAAAATAATAAACCTATCTTGTATTATGACTTGATTTATTTCTTTGATGAACTTATTTATAGTTTCTATTTTTTTTACAATCCCATCACTAATTCTAAAAGAAATATAAAATTTTTTTAATTTTTCAAAATTTACACCACCAAAATATTCAACTGGTTCAGGATAAAATGGAGGAAGTTTATAAAAAAATTCTTTTTTATTTCTTATAAAAATATCTTCAGGTATTTGAAAAATTAAAAATAAACTGTTATAAAATCTCGTAAATTCAGAATAAATTCTTTGTAAAATATTTTGATTTTCAGTAAATATATTCCAATTTGAATCGAATTGATAGCTTTGAAAAATATCAATTTTTATTTGAAATGCATTGTTAGAATTTAATTCTAAGGCCAATGCACCTTTCAAAAATTTTTTTATTTCAAAAGAAATTGGAATTTCAAAATTTACGGATGGATTTGATGGATCATATAAATTAGTAGCTTTTATGTAAAGTTTCATACTTCTCCTTTTAAATTATTCTATAATATTTTAATTAAAAAATTAAAATATTGACGTATATAAAAACGTATGCTAAAATAATTTTTATAAAAGTAAACATAAAGTTTACATTTTTATAAAAATTATTATTTTTTTATAAAAAATATATTTTTATTGCATTTATATGCAATTATTATATATTAAATTCATAAAAAAATCAACTAAAAATAGCTAAATAAAAAAGGAGGTGAATTTATATGACCCAATTTTACAATAACACTATCGTATTACATACTAACAGCATTAACATTAAAACAACCGAAAAAAATTTATTGGATGCTTTAAATGAAAATATGTTAAATGTGTATACAGCAGATAAGTATCTTTTATTAAGTAATAACTATCTTAATAAAATCCCATATGATATCCACGAAAGTTCTTTGTTTTATGGAGATAATGGAATTATATGCATTAAAGATGTTTATAATATTTTTGATTTAGAAGTCGATAGTATTTTGATACATCAATTAAGTTTAGAAAATAATAATTTAGAAAATATTTATTTAAAGAAAGGAGAGAAAGAAAAGTGGAAAATTTTAAATTTAAATTAAAAAACAAAAATTTTTTTGAAAAAGTTAAACTTATTAAAAGAAGTGGAAATCTAACCGAAAATCATACTACATATGCTACAATTTTATTCTTTATGAAATTAATAGCATTAACTGAAAAAAATGTTCTTTGTGTAAACTTTGGAGATCCTGATACTGGAAAGTCCTATATTAGCGAAAAATTTTTAGGTGCAAAAAAATTTCAAGAGTTTCCTACTCCTGCTAGACTTAGAGGCTCTAGTAAAGAAGGATATGATGCAGCTTTAAATGAGAGTATAATTGTAATTGAGGAAATTGGAGATAATCATGCCAATATATCAGAGGGAATTGGATTAATAAAAGAAGCTTTAAGTTCAAAGAATTTTTTAGAAAATAATAAGGATTCCAGAAAAACTGAAACTAGTTTTATTTTTAATCTAAACGACCAAAAAAAAGTGACACATCTCAATGATATAGATTTTGAAAATGTTTTTAAATGTCTGCCCTCATCTATGAATGAAGATGGTTTAAAAGATCGAATTCATCTTTTTTTAGGACATTACAAAGCTGTTCTTGGCGAATCTAAATATTTAGTAGAAACTGAATATTTTATAGAATTTAAAGAATTTTTAAAAAATTTAAGAAATGTTGATATTCCAATTTTTATAAAAGAAAACTTAAGTTCTAGAGAAAGTGAAAATTTATTAAAAGTTAAAAAAGGTTTTATAAAAATTCTATACTCTAATGACGAAGTTGAAAATATTCCCAATTATGTAGAGCAAGGAATAGAAGAAATTTCAAAATACTTTAATTATAAATTAAATAAGAGAGGAAATAAACTATTAACACTAAAATCTGCTAGACTTATAGCAGAAATTTCTGGAGTAGAAACTACCGATGAAAGTAAATTCTACATTTTAGAAGAAAATAGGTTTTTACAAGTTGATAAAAATATAGCTAGAATAATAGCCATTGATGAATCTGCAAAAAAAGAAAACGAACATACTTTACTACTTCAAAAGGAAAAGCCTAACTTATTTTTCAAATTCTTAAAGGATATCAATAATTGTCAAATAATAGAATTTGAAATAGAAGATAGCTTCATTAACATCAATGATTTTAATTATGATGACAGTATGTTTGAATTAGCTAGTTTAAGGTATAAAAAAGAAAAAGAACAACATCTAAAAAAAATTCAAGTGGTTTTAATAGAACAATTTAGTAGTTTTATTTTAAATAGTTATTATAATTTTTATCCCAAATTAAACATTGCTGAAAAATTGAAAAACATTCTATGTATAATTCAAAATATTATAGAATTTGATAAAGCACTTAACGATATAAAGAAGAATTCTTTTAAAAATCATATTAATTTTTTTCTAATACCTTGGATAAATAATCTACTAGTTATGAACTTAAATCAACATGTATCAAATCCTTTCATTGATTTTGATTTTACTAACTATTTTTTTGAAAAAAATTTAATTATTATTTTTAAAAATATTTTTTCAACTAATCAAGATGAATTTTCCAACTTTATTTTAAGAGGTTTAAATTTAATTGAGGAAGTTAATACTCCAGTAAAATATAAATTAAATAAAAAAAATATTATTAGTGATTCCATAAAAAAAATTAACAAAACAAAGATTGAAAAAGCACTAGGTAAAAAGATTGAAAAAAATTTTATGTACTATGCACATCAGACTACATTTAATCCTAAGTTAATTGTAGCTTATTAAATATATAATAACATATTCTATTATTGAGAGGAGGAAAGTAAAATATTTTTTAGCAAACAGAAATATAAAAAACCTAATTAAATATATAGATTTAACTAGGTTATTTGTATGAATACCAAAGAAGATATTCATTATCTCATAAATAAAGTATAGCACTTCTTTGGTATTTTTCAAAATAAAATTTATTAAGGGAGGCTCTATGCAAAAAATAAAACTATTAAACAAAAGAAAAAAACTTTATCTAAAAACTTCAAACTACTCTATCTTTTTAGACTGTAAAATAAAAGGGAAAGTTATACTATGATACATAAAGAAACAATACTTCAACTACTAACAGAACTAAAAGCAAAACAGCTTAGGAGGTCTAAAAATGGCGACAGCACTAATATACGCTAGAGTATCAACTACTATGCAAGATGAGAAGGAAAGTTTAACATTCCAAAAGAAAAAATGTGAAGATTTCTGTAGAGTAAAAGGATTTGAGATTTATAAAACCCTTGAAGATGTAGAAAGTGGAGCTAATGATGAAAGAGATGGTTTTATAGAATTACAGAAAGAAATTGATAATAAAACTTTTGATGTTTTAATCGTTTATGAGAGCAGTAGAATCTCAAGAAAAACCATTACAATGTTAAATTTTGTTCTAAGATTAGAAAGTAAATCTATCAAATTTATTTCTATCTCTCAACCAGAATTGGATACAACAACCCCAACTGGTATGCTATTCTTCCAGATTCAAGCGAGTCTGGGAGAATACGAGAGAAAACAAATATCATCAAGAGTAAAATCTAGTAAGCTACAAAGAGCCAAAGACGGTCTATGGCAAGGTGGAACTATTCCTATAGGTTATAAAAGAAAAGGAAAATCTATTGAAATTGATGAAGAACAAGCTAACATAGTTAGATCAATGTTTTTTCATTTTCTATCAACTGGTTCCTTAAGAGAAACATCTAAAATATTTAACAGAAAAATATCTTCTCTTCGTTGGATATTAACCAACCCTTTTTATTTAGGTAAACTTGGTTACGGAAAGAAAGAGAAAAATATTAATACTGGTGAAATAACTATTAATAAAAACTTTAATGTCTATGAAGGGAAACATGAAGCCATAATATCACAAGATATATTTAATAAAGTTGAAAAACTATTACATACCCCAATAAAATATCGTTATACAGAAAATAAATTATTATTTACTGGGCTTATTCATTGTCATTGTGGTGAAGGAAAACTATATAAAAAATCACAGATTGATAAAAATACTATTAGGACTTACTATTCTTGTGATAAATGTAAGAAAAGTATTTCATATAAGAGATTAGAAACTGCAATAATTGAGCAGCTTCTTTCAATGAAAGAACTAGAAGAATTAAATGAGGTGAAAATTGACGAAAATTTATTAAGGAAATTAACTTCATTAGAAGCAAATTTTGAAAAATTGGGTGAGAATAGAAAGAAGATGATTGATGCCTATTCTAAAGATATTATTTCAGCTAAAGAATTTGAAGATGAAATTGAAAAAATCAAAATTAGTAAAATTAGTTTAGAAAAAGAAATTCAAATTATAAAGGTTGCAATAGAAGATAGTAAGGTATCTGAAAACCATAACAATAATCTTTTGCTTCTCAAAGAAGTTATAGAAAATATTGAAGATAAGGATAGAATGGAATTACATAAAATTTTTAAATTATTAATAAAAAAAATAGTTCTTATATCAAAAGAACCATTAGAACTATCTATTTATTTATTATAACACTCATAAAATCAATCGTTAACCTCAGTGAGTATAAGTATGGTGCGGAGAGAGAGACTTGAACTCTCACGTCTGGGACACTAGATCCTAAGTCTAGCGCGTCTGCCAATTCCGCCATCCCCGCATATTTAAAAAAATGGTGCCGCTTATCGGAGTCGAACCAATCACCTACTGATTACAAGTCAGTTGCTCTACCAGATGAGCTAAAGCGGCATATAATGGCGGGAGTGACGAGGCTCGAACTCGCGACCTCCTGCGTGACAGGCAGGCGCTCTAACCAACTGAGCTACACCCCCAAAGATAAATGGTGGTCACAACAGGACTTGAACCTGTGACCCCCTGCTTGTAAGGCAGGTGCTCTCCCAACTGAGCTATGCGACCAAAGTGGTACCCCGTAGGGGAATCGAACCCCTGTTTCCAGAGTGAAAATCTGATGTCCTAACCACTGAACGAACGGGGCAAAATATCATGGTGCGTCATACAGGATTCGAACCTGTGACCACCTGATTAAGAGTCAGATGCTCTACCAACTGAGCTAATGACGCATCTCATGGAGCGGGAAACGAGGTTCGAACTCGCGACATTCAGCTTGGAAGGCTGACGCTCTACCAACTGAGCTATTCCCGCACTGCATTGTTAATAATATCATAAGCTCTATTCTTTGTCAATTTTTTTTTATTGAAATTCGTATAAATAAGAATTTTTTTTGTTAAATATTTTTAATAATTTTTCATTTCCAATATTTTTATCATTTTTTAATTCTATTTTCCCCATATTTTTTATTTCATTAAAGTCAAAAAAGCCACAAACCAATAAAACTAAATCTCTAATATTTATTTTAAATGTGTAATCTTCTATAACCTTCGAAAAAGACCATTTTTTATTATATGTATATACTCCTGTATTTTCTTCTAAAATTTCATCTTCTATATATATTTTTAAATTTTCTAATTTGATATCACAAAATTCTAAAACTTTCAAAGGCTTTATTACTCTTAACATCATAAATGGTGTTTCTATTTTTTTTATTTTTAACTGGTTCTTAAATAAAAACTCAATATTTGAATTTTCACATGAAGAAAAATTTATAGTTGTATAATAATCCTTATACGCATACAATAATGCTATTATATTTGCTTGTTCCTCATAATTAACAGCAAAGCTTTCTCTAACCCATATCTCATTATCAGATTTAGAAAACATTATATAACCTTTTGGGATTCTATCCTGATAAGAAATAAAAACTTTCATATCTTCATTAAAGCATTCTAATAATAATTTATTGAAATACTTTTTATCTCTTTTTAAATAGCAAAATTTAGATCCCATGTTTTCATTATATGTTTTTATCAAATCTCCCAAATAGTCATCCTTGCTATCAAACTTTATCTCTTTAATTTCTACATTATTTTTTATTTTTATCTCGGATAAATTTTCCATATCAAAAGTATAATTTATAATTCTAGAAAAATATTCAAAGCCATATCTTCTATATATATCTGGATTTATTGGAGTTAAAAAAACAAAGGGATAGTTATCTTTTAAAGATTTTTTTAACATTTCTTTCATCAAGAATGTCATATAGCCTTTTCTTTGTTCATTAGCAGGAGTAGAAACTCCAACTATATACTTTGTTTTTATTTCATTGGAGTTAAAATTAAGTATATAGGGATTTTCATGTAATGATGAAACTATTCTTTTGTCTTTTTCTAAAACTAAAAAATTTTTATGTTCAAAAATATTTTCAAAATAAAAATTTATCTGATTTTCATTATCTTTAAAATTATTTTTCCAATGTTCAATGGCAACATTCTTTTCATTTTTTTTTGCATACCTTACTTTCATTTCAATTTCACCCTAGAATATTTTTTTATAGTATATCATATTTATTTTAAAGATTATAATAATTGACTTTTTTTATTTTTAAAGTTATTATAGTAATAATTTTTATTAAGGAGATTTTTATGTTTATATTTGATTATGAAATTAAACCAGAAGATATAAATGAAGGAAAACATGTAGGAAATGAAAGAGCTCTTTTGTTTTTTCAATATGCTAGAACCGCTTTCTTAAAACAATATGGACTTTCACAACTTAATTTAGGTGATAATATAGGTCTTATTCAAACAAATGCTTATATAGAATATTTAAATCAATTATTTTTAGGTAATGAAATTGCTGTTAAAATAAATAATATTGAAATAGATGGTTTGAAATTAATTTTTGATTATTCTATTACTTGTGAAAATAAAGTTGCTATCAAGGGATATACAACTATGCTTTGCTATGATTATCCAGCTCAAAAAGTAAAAAAAATCCCTAAATCTTTACTAACAATTTTAAAAAAAGGGAGTAATTAATAAAGACGGATTAAAATCCGTCTTTTATTTTCTAAATTTTTAAGCCCATTAAGCTCATTTATTTTCAAACTATCAATAAAGTAATGCTCTAAATTCATTTTTCTTCTATTCCCACTCAATAGTTGCTGGTGGCTTAGAAGAAATATCATAAGTAAGTCTATTAATTCCTTTTACCTCATTTAAAATTCTATTAGAAACTTTTTCTAAAAATTCAAATGGCAAATGTGACCAAGTTGCAGTCATAAAATCAATAGTATTTGCCGATCTTAAAACAGCTGTATATTCATAAGTTCTTTCATCTCCCATAACACCAACAGATTTTACTGGAAGTAGAACAACAAAAGCTTGGCTAACTTTATTATATAAATCAGCCTTTCTTAATTCTTCTATAAAGATAGCATCGGCTTCTCTTAAAATATCAGCCTTTTCTTTAGAAACTTCACCTAAAATTCTTATTCCTAAACCTGGTCCTGGGAATGGATGTCTGTCAACCATATAGTCAGGAATACCTAATTTTCTTCCTACTTGTCTTACTTCATCTTTAAATAATTCTCTTAAAGGCTCCAACAATTCAAATTTTAAATCTTCCGGTAATCCACCGACATTATGATGAGATTTTATAGTAGCGGATGGTCCCTTAACTGAAACTGATTCTATAACATCAGGATATATAGTTCCTTGAGCTAAAAAATCAGCATCTTGAAGTTTTTTAGCTTCTTCATTGAAAACTTCAACAAATTCTTTTCCTATAATCTTTCTTTTTGATTCAGGATCACTAACTCCAGCAAGTTTTGATAAAAATCTTTCTTCTGCATCAATACATTTTATATTCATATCAAAATTTTTAGCATATATTTCCATAACTTGCTTAGCTTCATCTTTTCTAAGTAAACCAGTATCAACAAAAATACAAGTTAATTGTTTACCTATTGCTTTATTTATAAGTGCTGCTGCAACAGATGAATCAACTCCACCTGAAAGTCCTAATATAACTTTTTTATCTCCAACTTTTTCTTTAATTTCTTTTACTGTATTTTCTATATAATTTCCCATAGACCAATTCTTTTCACAATCTGCTACATTAAAAACAAAGTTTTTAAGCATTTCTGCTCCATGTTCTGAATGAGTTACTTCAGGGTGATACTGAAAAGCATATAAATTTTTATTTCTATTTACCACTGCTGCAATACATGAATCAGTATGTGCAATTATTTCAAAACCTTCAGCTATTCTAGTTATATGATCTCCATGGCTCATCCAAACTCTTGTTTTATTTGGAATATTTTTATACAAAGTATTATCTATATCATCAATTAAAAGTTCCGCTTTTCCAAATTCTTGTTTATCTGCCCTAGCAACTTCACCACCAAAAAGATGAGTCATAAGCTGCATACCATAACAAAGCCCTAATACTGGAATTCCTGCATCAAAAAGTGCTTTGTCTATGGTAGGAGCTCCATCTGCATAAACTGATGCTGGTCCTCCTGATAAAATAATTCCCTTAGGTTCTTTAGCAAGAATATTTTTTATATTTTCAAAAAAAGGTACAACTTCAGCATAAACTCCCATTTCTCTTACTCTTCTAGCTATCAATTGACTATATTGTGAACCAAAGTCAAGAATGATAATACTATTTTTTTTCATCTATAACCTCCATATAACTTTTTTAAATTTTTATTAACAGATATTATAACAAATATATTGCTTTTTAGCAAACAGAAGAAATCACACAAAACTCTTATTAACCCACTTTTTACTTTTCCATCTAAAATACATTGCAAAGCCTCTAATCCATTCATCAGCTGCATTTGCTATCCAAATACCAATAAGTCCCCAACCTAAGCTTACTCCAAATAAATAAGAAAATGGTACTGCTACTATGTAAACAAATAATATTCCCATTATCATAGGAAATTTTATATCCCCAGCTGCATGGAGAGAATTTATAATTACAATATTAAAAACTCTTCCTACCTCAAGTATTATCATCAGAGGAAAAACAACCATAGATGCTTTTAAAATATCCACATCTGTTGTAAATAAATGCATAATTTGCTTTCTAAATAAACATGCTCCTGAAGTTACAATAAAGGCAAGTATTAATGACAGTTTTAAACTTTTCAAACACTTTTCATAAACTTCATCTATTTCATTAGCTCCAACTAATTGTCCTACTTGAATTGCTGTTCCCTGCCCTAATGCTAATGAAAATATCATAACAAAATGTGAAATTAGCATCAAATAAGTCCTTGATGTTATCATTACTGTTCCCATAGAATTTATCATAGCCATAATAATTACCTGACCAACATTCCATGCTAAATTTTCTCCTGCTGTTGGCAATCCAATCGAAAGAATATTTTTTATTATTCTAAATGGAAAAGGAGTTAGATATTTTATTTTAAATTTAAAATCGCAATACTTACACATAACTTTAAATGCTATGATACATCCCAATCCTCTTGAAATAACTGTCGATATTCCAACACCAGTTGCTCCTAAAATTGGCATTCCAAACCAACCATATATAAAAATTCCATTTCCTATTATATTTAATAAATTTACTCCAATATTTATAAATAAAATTTCCTTGGGATGACTATGGCTTTTCATAATAGCTCCACAACTTAACATAATTGCTTGAAAAATACATAACCCTCCAACCAATTGAAAATAAGTTTTTCCAACTTCTATTAATTCAACTGGAAGCTTAATTTTTATTAAAATGAACTCCCAAAAAAATAAATATGTAAATCCTAAAATTAACCCCAAAAATAAATTTAAAATTATTGATACAGAAATCACTTCTTTAATTCTTACTTTGTCTTTCGCACCTATATATTGAGCACATAAAATAGTTGTTGCCATATTTATAAAGCCAAAAATTACATTTTGTATATTTAAAATTTGGCTCATTCCACCAACTGCACCAACAGCCTCTCGACTATATTTCGCTAACATTATAGTATCGACATTTCCAACTATAGTTACTAATAGCAATTCCAAAAATATTGGGACTGTCAAAGCCATCAAAGATTTTGTTTTAATTTTACCCAATCTTTTCACCCCACCTTTTTCTCTATAAACAAAAAAGCCCTTACGGGCTCTTATATAAGCCATAAAATAGAACTATCTATTTTTTAATAATTTAAGTATTTTAGGATTTACCATATGACTTATATCTTCTTTTAATTTTAATTTTTCTCTAATTTCCGTAGAAGAAAAATCAAAATAAGAATTTTTTAAGAAAATTATATTCTTATGTTTGATTTCATTTTTTTTAGTATTACAATTTTTCCTTTTTAAAACTACTAATTTACATAAATCTAATATTTTTTCATAGTTCTTCCAAGACCTAAAATTTTCTAAAGAATCTTCTCCTATAATTTCAAAATATTCATGTTCGGAACCATAAATATCTATGATTTCCAATAAAGTATCATAAGTGTAAGATATTTTATTTTTTTTTATCTCTATATCTGATACTTCTATTTTATCTATATCTTCAAAAACTGTTTTACAAAGTTCATATCTAAAAAATGAGTCTTTTAGATTATTTTCTCTATGTGAAGGAATTCCAACAGGAATTACAAGTAATTTATCAAGATTTAGCTCCTTTAAAACCAATTTTGCTATTTTCTCATGCCCAATATGAATAGGGTTAAAACTTCCACCATAAATTCCTATTTTCATTTATTTCTCCATTAAAACTTTTTTAACTTCATCATTTAAAATAAAATCTTTTTCAAAATATTTAACTAAAGTATTTATAAATTTATTTTTATTTTTTAAGTCATATTTAGATAATACTTCATTAAAAATATTCTTGTATATTTCTTTATCTTCACTCATTTTTAACTTATTCAAATCTATTTCTTCATTGCTTGATTCTATATAATTTGATATATCATCTCTATATTTTGTTAAATATGCAACAACAATAAATAAAATATTGTCGTCATATTTAGATTCTTTAAAAATTTTTTCAAGTGCATATACAAAAAATAATTTCAGATTATTTGGATTCCCCATCATAGAAAAAGTATATAATACTTCAAAAAAATCTTTTGAACTTCTAAAAAATAATTCTTTTGCAAAAATTTTTGAAAAATTCAAATTTGATGATTGTAGTGTTTTTATGAGATTTATTCTTAACTCTGGAATTGTTAAATTTGAAGCTCTATCTATTTTTTTTAAATTTTGTTTTTCTTCTGGATAAGAATATTCAAAAACATAACTTGCTAACTTTTTTTTATTATTTGACAGAGCAAATAAAATTAATATAGGATTATAATTTTTTAATGAAATATTTCCCATATCATCCACTTTTAGATATGTTCTTTTATCAAAAAAAGGAGCAAAGTATGATAAAACTTCATATTTCCCTTTTTCTTCTATCATAGCTTCTAATTTTTCTAAATTTTTTTCTCTTAAAAATTCTACTTTTATATCTTTTTTCATATTATTCCCTTCATGAGAACAGGACTTTACCTGTGATCTGTCAAATAAAATTTTACATTAATTTTTTTATAAATATTATTTTAAAGTATTATCTTCAAGCATGGTAAATTCAATTTTTAGTACAAATAAATTGCTTATATTTATGTTGGTTGGCAATTTTACCAAATCTTTTTCTGTTGTTACAATATATTCTGCTCCCATAATTTCAGACTTTTTCTTTATAAATGCAATGTCTTTCGGTTTAAAATTATGATGGTCTTTAAAGTCTATTCTTTCTATATAGCTTGGTCCTAGGGAAGATATAGTTTTTTCAAAATTTATAGGATTTGCTAATCCTGAAAAAATCAATATCCTTTTCCCTTTCAACCAAAATAATGGTTTCATATTTCCTTTCATATCACAAAGTTTACTAACCCCATGTTTAGCAACCGAAACATTCTTTTTAAATTTTCTTTCCAAGTAATTTTTAATTCTTCTAAGCTCTCTTTCAGTTACTAAATCTGATTTGGTAATAATGAATTCACTTGCTCTTCTAGCTGCTTTTTTAAAATCTTCTCTAAGAAGTCCTGTAGGCAACAGATTCCCAAATCCGAAAGGATTAGTTGAATCAATTAAAACAATATCTCTATCTCGGTATAATTTCCTATGTTGAAATCCATCATCTAAAACTATTGTATCAATATCATAATGTTTTTTGGCAAACATACATGCCTTATATCTATTAGCTCCAACTATGACTGGAACTTTTAAATTTATAGCATGAATATATGCTTCATCTCCACTTTCTTGTGGAGTTGCAAATATTACCATCCCATCACTCACTAAAAGTGGTTCTCTCTTTCTTTTTCCCTTATATCCTCTTGATATAACAGCTACTTTTCTTCCCTGTTCTGTCAATTTTTTCACAAAAAAATGTACAGCTGGTGTTTTCCCTGTTCCACCAACAGTTATATTTCCTATACAAAAAATTTCTACTCCCTCCACTTTTCTAATTAGGAGCATCTTTTTATTGTATAAAAAATTTCTAAAAGTTGTTATAAAAAGATATATATAAGATAGTATCTTCATATATCCCCCTAACTAGAATTTGACTGGTACTACCTTAGAAATTCCTATTTCTTTATTCATAGTAACTCCAAATATACTGTCAGATTCTTTCATGGTATCCTTATTATGTGTTATCAATATAAACTGCGATTGATCTGTAAACTCTCTTAATTTACTCAACAAATTTTTTGTATTTTTTTCATCAAGAGCAGCCTCAATTTCATCAAGAAAAGTGAAAGGACTAGGTTTATGCATGAATATTGCCATTATAAAAGCTATTGCAACCATCGACTTTTCTCCACCTGATAATAGTGAAAGTGGCTGTTTTTTCTTGTTTTTAAATTTTACAAAAATCTCTATTCCACAGTTATCAAAATCTTCTTCGTTTATTAAATTTAATTTCCCTTCTGTATTTCTTATAGTATCTTCACACATTTTATTAAAATTTTCATTTATTTTATTGTAAGTGTCATAAAAATTTTCATGAATTTTTTCATCAATTTCTTGTATTAAATCAAGAAGTGATTTTTTTGCTTTTACAATATCATCTCTTTGTATACAGATAAAATCATATTTTGCCTTTAATTCTTTAAATTCTTCTATTGCTAATAGATTAACATCTCCAAAGTTATTGAGTTTAGCTTCCAAATTTCTCAAATTATCTTTAGCAGATTTAATTTTTTCTACACTGACCTCTTGTGCTACAATACTTTCTAAACTAATTAGACTTTCATTTATAGTTTCAATTTCTAAATTTATTTTTTCCAAACTATCACTTAATTTTTGTAATTTATCATTTGTGTGTAGACATTTAGATTCTAGTTCTGTTCTTTCTTTCATCAAAATCTTTTCTTCATCAGTTAAACTTATTTCTCTATTATTTAATCTTTCTATATCTTTATTTTCTGTATGATATATTTTTTCAAGTTCTTCTATTTCAAGAACCAAGCTATTTTCTAAACTTACTAGTTCTTCTATTTTCTCATTTGTAGTTTTAATTTTTTCAATTAAGTTTTCTTTTTCTTCTGTTAATTCCTGTTCTTCTTTTTTTAGTCTTTTAGCATTATCAGCTATTTGTTCAAGCTTATCTTTATTGTTCAAATATAAAATTCTTATATCTGCAAATTTATTCTTTAACTCATTCATATCATATTTTGATTTTTCTAATTTTTTCTCTTCTAAATTTATCTCTTGCTTTAGTAGCTCAACTAAATTCTCTAACCTATCTTTTTCAGATAATGAAGAACCTATTTTACTTGAAAACTCTTTTGCGTATTTTTCTTCATCTTCTATATTAGTTTTAGCAATGATAATTTCTCTCTGAAGTTTTTCTATTCTATCATTTAAAACTATGAAATCTTCTTTGTATGTATTCAGTTGCTTACGACAGTTATCTTCTTGTGCATCAATCGTATCAATTTCATTTTCATAGTCTTCTAATTTTTTACTTAATTCTTCTCTTTCAGTATCTCCAATCTTAATTTTAGATCTTATTGCTAAAAGATTTTCTTCAAGCTCTTTTATTTCTTTTTTTCTTTCAAAAATTTGGCTAATCCCTGATTTTTGATTTTCTCCACCAGTGATTCTTCCTCTTGAACTCATTAATTCCCCAGATAATGTTACTACATTTCCTGAAAATAAATTATTATTTATTATATTTATTGCGATGTCTATATGCTCAACCACCAATAAATTCCCAAAGACAAAATCTATAACCTTTTTATATTTCTCCTCAGCCCCAACCAAATCAGCAGCTACACCAAGTACGCCTGTAATTTTTTGCTTAAATTCTTTTTTATTAGGTTTTATTAAATCTAAAGCCAAAAATGATGCTCTACCTGCTTTTTTTTCAGTTAAATAATTTATTGCTCTTTTAGCAACTTCTTTATTTTCTACAATTATATCCTGCAAATTTCCAGGTATTGCTGCCTCAATAGCTTTTTCTAATTTGGAATCAAAATTAATAAGTGAAATTAAAACTCCATTTATTCCAACAATTCCACTATTTAAAATTTCTTTTACACCCTTATTAAAACCTTCATTATTTTCTTCCATTCTAACAAGAGCTTCCAGCTTTCCTGAGTATCTTTTCTCATCATATTCAAGATTTCTCATTTGTTCTGTAATTCTATTAATTTTTATACTGATTTCACTTAGTTGATTTTCTAAAAATTCATTTCTTTCTTCTATTTTTTCAAGCTCTTTTTCTTTTGTTTCTTTTAATTTTTGTATATCTTTTCTATTCTTATCATTTTCATCGTATTTTTGATTTAAAACTTCTAATTCTTTTTTATAGTTGTTAACTTCACTTTGACTGTTAGTTATTCTCCTATTAGTCATTTCAATTTCATTAATAACAGTTAGTTTTTCAAGTTCTAAATCTCTAATTTTTTTATCCTTAGCAGAAATTGATATCTCTATATTTTTCCCTTCATCTTCTAAGGTTTGAATATTTTTTTCAAATTCAATATTTTCTTCTTCCATTTCCAAAATATTTTTTTCAATACTTTTTTTCATTAGAATAAGTTCTTCTATTTCTTGTTTCTTTGAACTTATTTTAGAATCTATACTGTATTTTAATTCTTCTTTTGAAAATTTCTCTTTTTTGAAGCTCTCTGCTCTTTCCATAGCAACTGCTTTTTCTTTTGCTTTTTCTGAAAGTTTATCTCTTAATTCAGAATTTCTTGAACTTATAAGAGCTATCTCTTTCCTAACTTCCTCTTTTTCTAAACTTATAAAGTTTAATCTATCTTTTGTCTTTTCAAACTTTTCATTAGCTTCATTATATAAAACTATTGCTTCTTCTTTTGCTTTTTCATTTTCAATAAAAATCTTTTCTTTTATAGACAATTCAGTTAAACAAATTCCTTTAGTGAGAGAATTTTTCTCATCTCTTATATTTATATACTTTTGAGCCAGCTCAGCTTGCTTTTCTATCTTATTTTTGTTTTCTCTTGTTTCATTAAGTATAATTTCTACTTTTTCCAATTCATTTTCTATATTGGACAAATTTTTCATACTTTCTTGTTTATTGGCTTGGAATTTCTTTATACCTGCCGCCTCTTCTATTATACTTTTTACTTCTTTAGGTGAAGAATTAATAATTCTCTCAACTTTCCCTTGTCCTATTACAGAATATGCTGTTTTCCCAACTCCAGTATCAAAAAATAATGTACCTATATCTTTTAATCTACTTTTTACATCATTTATCAGGTATTCATTTTCACCTGTTATATTTATTTTTCTTGTTATTTTTACTGTATCATTATCTATATCTTTAAAGTATCTTTCTCCAACCTCGTTTGCTTCATTGTCAAGATAAAGAGAAACCTCAGCTTTTGTCATAGCTTTCTTATCTTTTCCACCTGAAAATATAACATCTTGACTTTCTTTGGCTCTAATATTTTTATATGATTGTTCTCCCAATACCCAAAGTACAGCATCAAGTATATTGGATTTACCGCTACCATTAGGACCAACGATAGATGTAATTCCACCTTTTATAAATTCTATATTTACTTTTTCTCCAAAAGATTTAAAACCATCTATCTCAACTGCTTTTAAATACATTCTATCTCCTAATTTTTTTTGATTAACAACATAGTATATCACAAAATAAATAATCTCTCTAGTATTCAAATAAAAATATTTCACTTTTATTATCACCTAAAAAGTGCTAAGATTTATCTATATAAAATTAGGAGGTATATTTATGAAAAATTTGCAATTAAATAGTTTTTTAGAGTACAAGTTTTTATCTAATCTCGACTTTAATACTGAGGGAAAATATTTAGCATTCACAATGACTGAACCTAATCTTGATAAAAATAATTATAAAAATTCTATATGGATCTATAGTTTAGAAAATAGGGAATTTAAAAAAATTACTCAAATGAACAAAGAAAAAAATGCCATTTGGTTAAATGAAAATATAATTTTATTTGCTTCTGATAGAAATGAGGAAACTCAATCAAAAACTAAGCAAGGAGAAACTTGGACTGATTTTTATGCCATTGATATTAGAGGTGGGGAAGCCTATGAATACATGAAAATTCCTATGCAAGTAACCGGAATCAAAAAGCTAGATGAACAACATTTTATATTAAGTGCTAATTTTGATAATAATTCTTTCAATATTAATTCTCTTAAAGGTGAAGAAAGAGAAAAAGCCATAAAAAAATGGGAAGAAAATAAAGATTATGAAGTTTTAGATGAAATTCCATTTTGGTTTAATGGACAAGGTTTTATAAATAAAACAAGAAATAGGCTTTACCACTTTAATTCAGTTACAAATGAACTTGTTCCTATTACTGATGAATTTACAAATGTAGAGCTATTTAATATAAAAAATAGAGAAATTATTTTTATAGCTGAAAGACATACAGACAAACTAGAAACAACAAATTATCTCGCTACTTATAATTTGGATAGTAAAAAAATGTCATATATTTTTGAAGATGGTAAGTATTGTTTCAGTTATGCTAATTTCATAGAAAATAAAATTATTTTTGCCATGTCTGATATGAGTGAATACGGTATAAATGAAAACCATAAAATTTATACATATGATAATAATGAAACTAAACTTCTTTTTAAGAATGATACTTGGCTTGCTAATACTGTTGGAAGTGATTGTAGATTCGGAGCTGGAAAATCTTTCAAAGTTATAGATAATAAACTATATTTTATTTCAACTTTAAATGATAGTTCGTACCTAAATTCACTTGATTTAGATGGAAAACATGAAATTCTTACAACTGATAATGGTTCTGTTGATTGTTTCGATATTTTCGATAATAAAATTTTCTATATTGGTATGAGAGAATATAAATTGCAAGAAATTTATGAACTACAAAATAAAAATTCTGAAAAAATTAGTTTATTCAATGAGAAAATCTTTGAAACTTATAAAATATCCGTTCCAGAAAAAATTATTTTTGAAACATCTGGAGATAAAACAGAAGGTTTTGTAATTAAACCTGTAGATTTTGAAGAAGGAAAAACTTATCCTGCTATTTTAGACATACATGGCGGTCCTAAAACTGCTTATGGTCCTGTTTTTTATCACGAAATGCAAGTTTGGGCAAATATGGGATATTTTGTTTTCTTCTGCAACCCTCATGGAAGTGATGGAAAGGGAAATACTTTTGCTGATATCAGAGGAAAGTATGGCACTATTGACTATGACGATTTAATGAATTTTACAGATTTAGTTTTAGAAAGATACCCAATTGATAAAACCAAAGTTGGAGTGACTGGTGGATCTTATGGTGGATTTATGACTAACTGGATTATTGGACATACTGACAGATTTAAGTGTGCTGCTTCTCAAAGATCCATATCTAACTGGATATCAAAATTTGGAACTACTGATATAGGATATTATTTCAATGCTGATCAAAATCAATCTACTCCTTGGATTAATCATGATAAACTTTGGTGGCATTCTCCTTTAAAATATGCTGATAAAGCAAAAACTCCAACTTTATTTATACATTCAGAAGAAGATTATAGATGTTGGTTAGCTGAAGGAATACAAATGTTTACTGCTTTAAAATATCATGGTGTAGAAGCTAGACTTTGTATGTTTAGAGGAGAAAATCATGAATTATCAAGAAGTGGAAAGCCTAAGCATAGAATAAGAAGATTGGAAGAAATTACAAATTGGTTTGAAAAATATTTGAAGTAAAAGATAAAAATGCCGACAATGTCGGCATTTTTTACTTATCTCTATAAATTTTTAACACTTTCTTGTTTAATCACAATTCTTGTAATAATAAAACCTGCAATATATGCAACAATAAGCCCTATAAGGTAATTTTTCATTCCACTAGGTGTTGACATAAGAGGTATTGCTACTAAACCACTTGGTCCCCAAGCAGTCGACATCACTTGAGTCAACATTACATATGCTCCACCAAAACCTGCTCCGATACCAGCAGTTATAAATGGTACAAATAAAGGCAATGTAACCCCATATATTAAAGGTTCTCCAACTCCTAAGAAACCTGCTGGTAAAGCACCTGTAATTATTCCCATAAGTTTTTTATTTCCAACTCTCTTTGCAATTGTATATATAGCAATAGCAGCTCCTACTTGCCCAGCCCCTGCCATAGCAAGCACAGGGAATAAAGAAACTCCTCCCATTTCACTTAATTGAACTGCATAAATAGGTATTAAACCATGATGTAATCCCAATAATACCATTGGTAAGAAAAGAGCAGATAATACAAAACCACTTATTACTCTAACTGCTGGTATAGGTGAATTTATGATAAGTGTTAAAACAGACACTAGTCCATCACTAAAATATCCAGCAAGTGGCATTATTGCAAATACAAATATCAATCCTGTTATTAGCATTGATAAAAATGGTGTTATTACTAATTCTAAAACATCAGGCACTTTCTTTCTTAAAAACTTTTCAACTTTAGCTAGTACCCAAACGCCAAAAATCACACCAATAATTCCACCTTTTCCAGTTGTTAATATAGATTCAAGTGGTGTTGCTTCATTAAATAATCCTAATATTTTAGATATTGCTACAATGTTGGCACCTATGCTCATACCACCAATAATTCCTCCTAAAGCTGGAGTTGCACCAAATACTTCTGCAGATCGAATACCGGTATAAATTGCAAAATATCCTAAAAATCCTCCACCAATTAAAGTAAAAAACAATTGAATTATTTGAAATGATTCAGATAAAGTTCCATTTTTCATAAGTTGAGCAATTAAACTTCCAAAACCGTTAAACAACCCAGCTGCTATAATTGCAGGTATCAGTGGAGCAAATATACTAGCTATGGATTTTAATGTTTTTTGTATCACATTTTGATTTTGTTTTGCTTTCATAGCTTCTTTATTTTCTTCCCAACTTGCAGTATGCTTAGTTAAACCTAGTTCTCCAAAGCAAATATCTGCTATTTTTTGGACTTTTCCTGGTCCTAATATAACTTGATAACTATTATCAGCTACCATAAGCCCTAAAACCCCTTCAAGTCCTTTTAGTTCTTCTGTTTTAACAAGATTTACATCTTTTACCTCTACTCTCAAACGAGTCATACAATTTGTTGCTTGAGAAATATTTTCATTCCCTCCCAACTTTTCAATAATTTTTTTTGCCAGTTCTAAATTAGTCATAATACTCACTCCCTTTCAAATCTTGTATTCTTCCATTTGCCTTCTCCAAGTTCTCTTTTGCTTCTTTTACATCACAATTTAAAAGTATCATAACAATTGCTACTTTTGCACTTCCTTCTGATTTTTCAAGTGCTACATTCGCTTCTTCTTCAGTACAGCCTGTTACTTCTTTCACTATATTTTTAGCTCTGACAACTAGCTTTTGATTAGAAGTTTTGACATCAACCATATAATTCTTATATACTTTTCCTATATTCACCATAGATATAGTACTTATCATATTTAAAACCATTTTAGTTGCTGTACCTGCTTTTAACCTAGTAGATCCGGTTAAAATTTCTGGTCCTACCTCTACTTCAATAATATTCTTGCAAATTTTGCTGATCTCACTATTTTTATTACATACTATCGCACATACTTTAGCAGAAATTTCTTTAGCATAATTTATTGCTCCTATGACATAGGGAGTTCTCCCACTGGCAGCTATTCCAACTAGCACATCATCCTTTGAAAAATTTATATTTTTTAAGTCTTCCATTGCTTGTTCCTTAGAGTCCTCTGCTCCTTCCACTGCTTTTATAAAAGCTCTTTCTCCACCAGCAATTATCCCTACTACTGTGTTATAATCAACACCAAATGTAGGAGGACATTCCACTGCATCAAGTAACCCTAATCTTCCACTTGTTCCTGCTCCTATATAAATTATTCTGCCTTTTTTTTGTAGAGCTTCAGTACAAATTCTAATCACATTTTCAATGTTATTTATCTGTTCTTTTACACAGTCTACAACTTTATAATCTTCATTATTCATTAGTTCTATTGCTTCTTTTATACTTAAACTACTTAAGTTTGAAGAATTTGGATTTCTTTTTTCAGTTGTCATCTTACTTAAATCAATCATCTTGACCTACTTTCGTTATAATTTGTTTTTTTCTATACTTTATATATAAAGTATACCCTTTAGTTTATAAAAAAGCAAATAAAAAAGAGTTTAGAATATAAATCAATGAAAAATCTATTTATAAATAATAAACTCTTTTTATATTTTAAATATTTAAAAAATTTCTTGTACTATCTTTATAAATTTATCTACATCTTCTTCCTTTGTTGACCAAGAAGTAACAAATCTAACAATTTTCTCTTTATCATTCATATTTTCTGGAGGAAAAGTCGAAAAATTTACAAATTTTGCTAATTTCCCTATTTGTTCATCATTCATTTTTACAAAGACTTGATTTGTTCCACCATCTATTAACAAATTGAAACCAACTTTTACAAGAGTAGAACTGATTTTTTTTGCCATAGCATTTGAATATCGGCCTATTTGATCATATAAATCTTCTTTAAATAATTCTAAAAACTGTATACCTAGAAGTCTTCCTTTTGCAAATAAAGCTCCTTTTTGTTTAACTGTATATTCCATTTCTTTTTTAATTTTGTCATTAACTATGACTAAAGCTTCTCCAAATAGAAGTCCACACTTTGTTCCACCTATGTAGAATAGGTCACAGTACTTTGCATAATCTTCGTAACCTATATCTCCTCTCTCAGAAGCAATAGCCGATGCCATTCTTGCTCCGTCAAGATATAGATATAAATCATATTTTTTACACACTTCACTTATTGCCTCTAGTTCTTTTTTGGTATATGTATTTCCCATTTCTGTAGCATTTGATATATATACCATTTTAGGCTTTACCATATGGTGATCACAATGTTTATTGTATTCAAATTCAATTTCTTCTGGAGTAATTTTATAATTTTTCCCCTTCACTTCTATGACTTTGTGCCCTGTTGCTTCAATAGCCCCTGTTTCATGAACAGAAATATGGCCTGTGTTGCACGCAATCACAGCTTCATATTGTTTTAAACTATGAGATATTGCAATTAAATTCGTTTGTGTTCCACCAGGAATAAAATACACCGCTGCATTTGGACAAGCAAATTTTCTTCTTATAATTTCTCTAGCTTCATCACAGTATTCATCTTCTCCATAACCAACTGTTTCTTTTAAGTTACTTTCAATTAAAGCATTTAATATTTTCTCATGTGCTCCTGTACTGTAATCATTTACAAAATTTAACATAATATCTCCTTTCATGTCTATTTATTCATTAAAATTAAAGTCTAATTGTCTGAACGCTTCATATAAAATTATAGCAGCTGAATTTGATAAATTTAAAGATCTCCCCATTTTTATCATTGGAATTGTTATACACATATCTTTGTTAGCATTCAAAATATTTTCTGGTATTCCTCTTGATTCTGGACCAAACATGATAAAATCATTTTCTTCAAATTTAACATCTGAGTATTTCTGCTTTGTTTTTGTGGTAGCATAATAAATTTTCTTTCCTTTATTTGCTTCCATGAATTCATCATAGGACTCCCAAACTTTTAAATCAACTAGATGCCAGTAATCCAGTCCAGATCTCTTAATTTGTTTCTCATCAAGCGAGAAGCCTAAGGGTTTTATTAAATGTAATTTTGTATTTGTTAATACACAGCTTCTCCCAATATTTCCAGTATTGTAAGGTATTTCTGGATTCAAAAGTACAATATTCATTTTTTCTCCTTTTCTTTTCTAATAGATATAACCTTTTGCTCTTAATAAGCCTTCTGAATAATTATCTGCTGGTTCAAAACCTTGACTTAATAATTTTTTTGTATAAATTCCATTATATAGAAAACACATTACAAACTGAGCTAATCCCAAAGTACAAAGACTTAAAATAAGCATTACTATGAACCATGCCATATCTCCTCTAAAAAGTGGGACAAAGAAACCGAAAAAAAATGTAGTCCAACTGAAACCAACATATGATTTTTGAATTGCCATCCCTTTTTTTAGTGTTACTGCTGTTGCCATCTCTACCTCCTAAATATTTTCTAAATGACTTATATTTGAAAAATCAATAATTTCAAATTTCTTATTTTCATATTTAACTACTGTATAACTTGTATTTTTAGGTACTTTTTCTTCTTTTAATTCATTTAATTCAGTTCCTTTCAGATAATGAAATAAAGTTTTTAGTGTTGCACCATGGCTGACAACCAAGACCCTTTCATAGTCTTTATTTAAGTTTATAAATTTTTCCAAGCCATTGATAACTCTTTCTCTAACTTCTAAAAAACTTTCTCCTCCATAAATTTTTGGATTGTAATTGACTGGATCAAAGTAAAAATCATTCTGCTGTTGAGGATAAATTTTTTTAAACTCTTCATGCTGAATACCTTCCATTTCTCCCATAGAAATTTCCTTAAAATCATCAAAAATTTCTATTTCTTGGTTTCTATTTCCCCTGATAAGTTTGGCTGTATCATTAGCTCTTTTTAAAGGTGATGAATAAAATTTATCAAAATTTATATTTTCTAATTTTTTAGATAGCAATTTGGCCTGCTCTATTCCTTTTTCAGTTAACGGTGAATCAGATAAACCTTGAAACCTTTTTTGAGTATTCCATACTGTTTCTCCGTGTCTTACAAAATAAATTTCCATTATTGTAAGCCTCCATTTAATATAGTATAATTGATAGGTATAGTATAACAGAAAAAACTTAAAAATAAAATGGAGGTATATATGAAATTTTTAGGAATTATTCCTGCCAGATATTCGTCTACAAGATTAGAAGCTAAGCCACTGAAAAAAATTCATGGACATACTATGATTGAATGGGTATATAAAAGAGCTAAGAAATCAGAACTTCATGATTTAGTTGTGGCAACTGATGATAAAAGAATTTATGACGAGGTCATATCTTTTGGTGGAAAAGCAATTATGACGAGTGAAACACATCCAAATGGAACCTCAAGAATAGCAGAAGTATGCGAAAAAATGAATGATTATGATGTGATAATAAATATTCAAGGTGATGAACCTCTCATTGAAGCTGATATGATTAATTCATTAATTAATACCTTCAAAGAAAATAAAGATTTAGTAATGGCGACTTTAAAACATAAATTAAATTCTAAAGAAGAAATTGAGAATCCAAATAGTGTAAAAGTTATCTGTGATAAAAATAACTATGCTATATATTTTTCAAGATCAGTAATACCTTATCCAAGAAAAAATGAAAATATTTCATACTATAAACATATAGGAATTTATGCTTATAAAAGAGATTTTGTTATTGAGTATTCTAAAATGCCTTCGAGTCCTTTAGAAGAAGCTGAATCTTTAGAGCAATTAAGGGTTTTAGAAAATGGCTATAAGATAAAAGTTTTAGAAACATCTCATAGTCTAATAGGAGTTGATACTGAACAAAATTTACAAGATGTTATCGCATATATTGAAAAAAATAAAATTACTTTATAAAAATAAATTATTATTACTTAGATTCAATGACTTTGTCCTTGTTATCTAAAATAAAAAAATAAGGGGAAAATTAATGAAAAAAAATGTTTTTATTGTCTTTCTTTGTTGCATATTCTTTATAGCTTGCTCCAAAACACCAAAAAAATCTGGTTCTAAAGGTGGATATATTCCAAAAGGTGGAAATGAAGTAGTTAGGGAAAAAGTTAATCTAGAGTATTCTGCTTTTAAAGAAAATGGTTTACCCATACCACATAATAATTATGGAAAAATGGTTGATTATCTTGTTCCAGTAAGTGAAAATGATAGTTCTAATGCTGGATTTTCCATATTTAAAAAGTATAATGAAGAAAAAGTTCTAGATTATTATAAAGATTTAAAAATAAGAGGATTGGGAGATTCATCTTCATATTGGAGATGGAAAACGAGTATAAAAAAAGATGAGCTTTATAATAAAATTGCTACAAGAATAGTTCAAATCTCAAAAGCAAATTATAAAAATGTCTTTACTTTAAATGATGATACTTGGATACAAAAACCTATTTCTAATGCTGGTACTGTAAAAGATATAAAAGTTATGGCAAGGGGAGCTTCAGGAATAATAACTCACTTATTAGTTTCTACTTCTAAGGGTAAGTACTTAATTACTAAAGAATGGAATATAAGAAAAATTTTATCCACTAATAATCCTCTTTATGGTTCTAAAGGTGGAAATGATGGGTATTTATCAAAAGCTTTAATTCCATCTGTTACTTCACTGCCATCAGCCCATTTAGCATTTGAAGAAAAAAATGGCTATATCACGGTCTATGGGGCTGGCTTTGGTCATGGAGCAGGAATGCCACAGTATGCTGCTTATACCTTATCACAAAGAGGAAAAGACTATGAAGATATTTTAGAAAGATACTATAGAGGTGCAAAACTTGTAAATGTATCTAAAATTTTGGGAAAAAATACAGAAATTAAAGTCGGAATCACTTCTTCTTCGAGTGGAAGACTAGAACATGGACCATTATCTATTGTAAGTTCTGGAAATTTAAGAGTTTATAATTCTGATTTAGACATTACTGTTGGAGATAATCATAAAGTAAAAATTGTAGGAAAAAATGGAAAAGTTCATATAACTTTGGATAATGAGAAATCTTATTCTACTAAAGAGGCTCTTAATTTTTATGCAAAAGGATATTATTTAACTTTAAGTCCAGTTGTAAAAGGTCATACTTCATCTCCAAGATACCGTGGAATTTTAACACTATCCGCTTATGGAAATTCACTAAGAGTTATAAATACTCTTGATATAGAAAAATATTTACTGCAAGTTGTTCCAAGTGAAATGCCAAGAAGTTTTGGTTTGGAAGCATTAAAAGCTCAGGCTATTGCTGCTCGTACCTATGCAGTCAGTGATATTCAGAAACAAAAATATATTCAATATGGATTTCATATCAAAGATACTGTTGAGAGTCAAGTCTATAATAATCAGGTTGAAAACGAAGATGCTACAAGAGCTATTGAGGAAACAGAACATAAAATTTTAATCCATGATGATAAACCAATAGATGCAAAATACTTTTCTACTTCCGCTGGGTTCACAAGTTTCGCTAATGATATCTGGTAAAAATATTTCAAGAGGGAGTATTTATGAAAGAAGAAATTTTAAAAAATATAAAAACTGAAAAGGATTATGAAAAATTTTTGGATTATTTGTTTGCAGAACAAGATTTAAAATACAGAGAATTTAATGCAAAAATAATAGTTTTAAATATTGATAACCTAATCGGAATAAGAATTCCTGCAATAAGAAAAATTGCAAAAGAAATAGTCAAAGGAGAGTATTTTGATTATTTAAAAATATTTGAAACCCGTTTAAATAAAAATAAGATTTTATATTTTGAAGAAAAACTTGTTTATACTATGGTTATATGTAATATAAAAGAAGACTTTAACAATAAACTTCCTAAAATTGATAGAATAATATCTCTTATTGATAATTGGGCATTATGTGATTGTGCTCTAAGTTCAGCAAGATTTGTAAGAAAAAATCAGGAATGCTTTTATGAGTATCTTTTGAAAAAAGTTGATTCTCAAAATCCATGGGAGCTGAGATTTGTTTTGGTAAGCCTTTTAGAATATTATATGGAAAGAAAGTACTTAAAGAATATTTTTGATATTTGTGAACATATAACAAATGAAGATTACTATGTAAAAATGGCAAAGGCATGGCTTTTATCTATTTGTTATGTTAACTTTAAAATGGAAACCTTTACTTTTTTAAAAAATTGCAATCTTGATAAGTGGACTGTAAATAAAACTGTCCAAAAAATAAGAGAATCTCTTAGAGTAAGCAAGGAAGAAAAAGAAGAAATTTTGGAATTAAAAAGAAAATAATATCTATCTCTTAAAAGAGAACTTATTGAAAGGAAATTTTATAGATGATTAATAAAATAACAATTAAAGGAGCAAGGCAGCATAATTTAAAAAATATAGATATAGAGCTTCCCAAAAATGAATTCATTGTGATAACTGGAGTAAGTGGCAGTGGAAAATCTTCTCTTGCCTTTGATACAATTTATTCTGAAGGACAAAGAAGATATGTAGAGAGTCTATCTGCCTATGCAAGACAATTTATTGGACAAATGAATAAGCCAGAAGTAGATAGTATAGAAGGATTAGCTCCAGCTATCTCTATCGAGCAAAAAACAACTAATAGAAATCCTAGATCAACTGTTGGAACAATAACAGAAGTTTATGATTATTTAAGGTTACTATATGCACATATAGGTACTCCACATTGTCCAATTTGTAACAGAAAAGTAGAAAGACAAAGTATAGATGAAATTGTTGATTCTGTACTTACAAAATTTGAAGAAAATGCAAAACTTGTCCTTTTGGCTCCTGTTGTAAAAGATAAAAAAGGTACTCATAAAAATATCTTTTTAAATTTAGTAAAAAAGGGGTTTGTCAGAGCAAGAGTGAACGGAGAAATTCTATATCTTGAAGACGAAATTGAACTTGATAAAAATAAAAAACATAATATTGAAGTTGTCATAGATAGACTCGTTCTAAAAAAAGAAGATAAAGACTTCATAAGCAGATTTACACAATCTATTGAGGCTGCTACCGCTCTTTCAAACGGAAAACTAATAATAAATGATGGAAAAAATGATTTTTTGTATAGTGAAAATTATTCTTGTCCTGAACATGATGAAGTGAGCATACCTGAATTAAACCCAAGATTATTTTCATTTAATGCTCCTTATGGAGCTTGCCCTGAATGTAAAGGTTTAGGAAAAAAACTGGAAGTGGATGAAAATAAATTGATAGAAAATGCGAATCTTTCTATCAATGATGGTGGAATCTACATTCCAGGAGCTGCCAATAGAAAAGGATACACTTGGGAAGTTTTTAAGATAATGGCAAAAATAAACAAAATTGATTTAGATATTCCAGTTAAAGATCTTTCTAAAGATGCTCTTGATATAATTTTTTATGGAAGTGAAAAACAATTTAGAGTTGACTATGATGGAGATGGATTTGCTGTTCATGGTATGAGAGAATACGAAGGAGCAGTGAAAAATTTAGAAAGAAGATATTATGAAACTTTTTCTGAAGCTCAAAAAGAAGAAATTGAAAATAAGTTTATGATTGAAAAAATTTGTAAAGTCTGTAATGGAAAAAGATTAAAAGATGAAGTTTTAGCAGTTACTGTCAATAATAAAAATATTATGGAAGTCTGTGATATGAGTATAAAAAAAGCTTTGAATTTTTTTATGGACTTAGAACTTACTAAAAAACAAGAAAAAATTGCCAAAGAAATTTTAAAAGAAATTAGAGAAAGACTAAATTTTATGGTCAATGTTGGGCTTGATTATTTAACTCTTTCTCGTGAAACTAAAACTCTATCTGGTGGTGAATCACAAAGAATAAGGCTTGCTACACAAATCGGATCAGGTCTTACAGGGGTTCTATATGTCTTGGATGAGCCTAGTATAGGTCTACATCAAAAGGATAATGATAAGCTTTTGGCTACATTAAATAGATTGAAAGAATTAGGAAATACTTTAATTGTGGTTGAACACGATGAAGACACTATGATGCAAGCTGATAAAATTCTCGATATTGGTCCGGGTGCTGGAGAATTCGGTGGAGAAATTGTTGCTTTTGGTACACCTAAAGAAGTTATGAAAAATTCAAATTCAGTAACTGGAAAATTTTTGAGTGGAAAAGAAAAAATTGAAATTCCAAAAAAAAGAAGAACTTGGAATAAATCTATAAAGTTATTTGGAGCTAAAGGAAATAATTTAAAGAATATTGATGTTGAATTTCCATTGGGAATCATGACTGTTGTAACTGGTGTAAGTGGTAGTGGAAAATCAACTTTAATTAACTCAACTCTCTATCCAATACTTTTTAATCAATTAAATAAAGGAAAATTGTATCCTTTAGAGTACACTAAAATTGAAGGCTTAGAAGAATTAGAAAAGGTTATAAACATTGATCAAACTCCAATAGGTCGAACACCAAGATCAAACCCTGCTACTTATACAAAATTATTTGATGACATAAGAGATATTTTCGCTGAAACTCAAGATGCTAAAATGCATGGTTTCCAAAAGGGAAGATTTTCTTTTAATGTCAAGGGTGGAAGATGTGAAGCTTGTCAAGGTGCTGGAATAATAAAAATTGAAATGAATTTCTTACCCGATGTCTATGTTGAATGTGAGGTTTGTAAAGGAAAAAGATATAATAAAGAAACTCTAGAAGTATATTATAAAGGGAAAAATATCTATGATGTACTTGATATGAGTGTTCTAGAAGCCTATGAATTCTTTAAAAATATCCCATCTCTTGAAAAGAAATTGAAAGTTTTAATAGATGTAGGACTTGACTATATAAAATTAGGACAACCTGCAACAACACTTTCCGGTGGAGAAGCTCAAAGAATAAAACTGGCTACTGAACTTTCAAAATCAAGCAGAGGAAAAACTTTATATATACTTGATGAGCCTACAACAGGTTTACATTTCCAAGATATAAAAAAATTATTGGAAGTTTTAAACAGGCTTATAGAAAAAGGAAATTCTGTGGTTATAATAGAACATAACTTAGATGTTATAAAAACTGCTGATTACATTATTGATATAGGTATTGATGGTGGTGAAAATGGTGGAACTGTAGTTGCCACTGGTACACCTGAAGAAATAGCTAAATCTAAGAAAAGCTATACAGGGAAATATATAGCTAAAATTTTGAAAAAGAAATAAGGAGCAATAATGTTTGAATATTTATATGGCACAGTAAGTGCTAAAAAACTTGAATACGCAACACTTGATATTCAAGGTATAGGTTATAAGATTTATATTTCACTAAGAGAATATGAAAATTTAGTTATTGGAGAAAAACATAAATTTTTTATACATAATTATATAAGAGAGGATGCTAATAAATTAATTGGCTTTTCTGAAGAGAAAGAAAGAAAACTTTTTGAGATGTTGCTCAATGTTAAGGGGATTGGGTTATCTTTAGCTCTAGCAATTTTATCGACATTTTCGTATAATAAGGTTGTAGATTTAATTGTTTCTGAAGATGTTACAAATCTTAAAAAAGTCCCTAAACTTGGTGAGAAAAAAGCTCAATTAATAATACTTGATCTAAAGAAAAAATTAAGAGGCATAGATATAGCAAGAGAAGAAAAAAATTCTTCTTACATGCTAGAAGACCTAGTTCTAGCTCTGGAAGCTTTAGGTTATGCACAAAAAGAAATAGATAAAATTCTATTAAAAACGAACCTAGAAAAATTTAGCTCAATTGAAGATGCAATAAAAGAAGTTCTAAAAAAGATTAAAGTGGAGGAATAAATATGAATGAAAATTTATTTACAGATGGTTTTAGTTTAGATAACTTTATTGAAATTTCATCTAAATCTGAAAGAGAAAGATTTTTTGAAGTTGAAAAAAATATTCATTTTTCAGATGATATTTTAGAAAAAATAAAAAGTATAAATGAAAAAAAATATATAGTGGCAAGTGTTGAAACTTGGTGTCCATATGCTAGGGTCTTTACTGCTACAATGAAAAAAATGTTAGAATTAAATAGTAATATAAAGATATCCTTTGTTACTATGGGGCGTGGACTTTTTGAAATAGCTGAAGTTCTTGAAATTGAAGAAGATGATTTTGTAGTTCCAACAGCAATTGTATTGGACAAAGATTTTAATTTAATCAATTCTTTCATAGGATTTCCTAAAAAATATGAAGAAACAGGTTTAGGTTCTTCAAAAAATGATTATTTCGATGGATTAAAAGCCGATGAAATTATAATTGATATTTTATAAAAATTAATAGTACAGCTCATGGCAGTTTCTTTTTCTTAAATTTTTATACTATCCGTTGAAAATGTAATGAGTAGTATTCAATTTTATTTTAAATTAACTTTTAAAAAGGAGAGTAGGAAATGGATACATTAAAAGAATTGTATAAGATTGGTTGTGGTCCCTCTAGTTCGCACACAATTGGTCCACAAAGAGCAGTAAAAAAAGTTAAAGAAAAATTCTCAAGTGCTGATAGTTTTATAGTTGAACTTTGGGGAAGCCTAGCTGCAACAGGAAAAGGTCATTTTACTGATTGGATTATTATAGAAACATTTAAGCCCCTTACTGTTGAAATAAAATGGATGCCAAACTTTGTCCATGAACTTCATACTAATGGAATGAAATTTATAGCTTTAGACAAAAATAAAGAAACAATAGGAGAACACATTATTTTTTCTGTTGGTGGCGGAACTATAAAAGATATGGATGAGCTACTAGATACTACTCCGAAAAAAGAAACATATCCTTTAAATTCCATGAAAGAAATTATAGACTGGTGCAAGAAAAATAATAAGGAACTATGGCAATATGTTGACGAATATGAAGATCCATCTATTTGGGAGCATTTAAAAGAAATTTATAAAGCTATGGACGATGCTGTTACTAATGGATTGAATAAAGAAGGGCTTCTTCCTGGACCTTTAAAATATCCGAGAAAAGCTAAGGAAATGTTTGAGAAAGCTCTTACCAAAAGAGCTGCTCTTGTTTTTACAAATAAAATATTTGCTTATGCTCTTGCTGTTTCTGAAGAAAATGCAAGTATAGGTCAAGTAGTAACTGCCCCTACATGTGGAGCAGCTGGTGTGATTCCTGGTCTTTTAAGAGCTATGAAAGAAGAATATGAATTAAAGGAAACTGATATTTTAAAAGGATTAGCAATCGCAGGAATCATAGGGAATCTTATAAAACATAATGCAACTATCTCTGGAGCTGAAGGCGGATGTCAGGCAGAAGTAGGAGCTGCTTGTTCAATGGCTGCAGCTATGGCTACATATTTTATGGGTGGAAATATAGACCAAATTGAATATGCAGCAGAAAGTGCGATGGAACATCACTTAGGAATGACTTGTGATCCTATTGGTGGTTTTGTAATTATTCCATGTATTGAAAGAAATGCTATTTGTTCAGTGAGAGCTTTAAATACGGCAACCTATTGTTTATCAACTGATGGTTCTCACACTATAACTTTTGATGAAGTTGTAAAAACTATGAAAGAAACTGGTAAAGATATGTGTTCTGCGTATAAAGAAACATCTCATGGTGGACTTGCAAAATATTATGAAAGAATTCTTTTAGAAAAAGAATAATGTATTTCATAAAAAAAATTCCCTTTTATTAGGGAATTTTTTTTATAAGAAAATATAAATTTGAAGTTAACTGAAAATATTGAAACAAAGTTTTTACATTCTTTCTTGTTGTAAATCAATCACTAAAATTTGATCAATCTTATAGTTATCTACATCTACAATTTCAAATCTATATCCCATAAAATCCAATTTAGCTCCTCGTTTAGGAATTGTTTTAAGCATATAAATTAAAAATCCAGCTAAACTTTCATATGTATCTTCTTCAGGGAATCTTTCTATTCTATCTAGAACTTTTTTTACATCTTCAACAGATGTCACTCCATCAATTAACCATGAATTTTCATCTCTTGAAATAATTTGTTGATCTTCAGAATTTTGGAATACAATATCTCCCATTAAAGTATTAACAACATCTTTCATCGTAACTAAAAACAACTAAGCCATATTCATTTAATATAATGGCAAAGTCGTCTTTAGCTTCATTAAATCGATCTAAAGTTTCTGATAAAGTTAAAGTATTTGGTAAAATCAAAAGATTTTTTCTATAATTTTTTATCAATTCAGAAATAGGCTTTTCATTTAACATTATACTAGGAAGTAAATCTTTTGAAGTAACATAACCCAATATAGAATCGATATCTGAAGAAGTTATTAAAAATTTATTATGAGGATAATCCATAATTTTTTCTCTTAGAGTTTCTTCAGAATCATCTAAAGTAAGATAGGAAATTTCATCTCTAGTTGTCATTATAGAACTTACCCATCTTGAATCAAGCTCAAAAATATTTTCTATTAGAGAATGTTCTTTTTCTTGAAGAATTCCAGATACCGCTCCAGCATCAACCACAGCAACAATATCGTCATAAGTTACTGTTTCATTCCTAGCAGAATCTATTCTAAAAATTCCTAATACAAAATCTGCAATAAAATTAATTATTTTTATTACAGGTTTAAAAACGAAAATTAAAATAGACATCAAATTAACTGTTTTTAAAGCTATATTTTCAGGATAAACCATTGCAACTCTTTTAGGTATTAGGTCAGCAAATTGAACAAATAAAAATGTAATTAATAAAAAAGATATGACACTTAAAACATTTTCATTGTAATGTGAAAGTTTAAATTTTATTATGATATCTTTAACTATACTGGATCCTAAACTTCCTCCTAATATTGACACTATATTAATCCCAATTTGGACAATAGCAAAAAAATCTCCAGAATTTTCTTGAATCTTTAAAATTTTTTGTGCTCTTTCATTTCCCTCTTCAATTAATCCTTGTAATTTCAATTTTCTCGCACTTGCTAAAGCAATTTCACTTACTGAAAAAAAAGCACTTATAACAACTAAAAGAAAAATAATAATTATTTTTAACAAAATAGACATATTTTACTCCTTTTTATCTTATAGAAAAAGTATACTATAAATTTAGTATTTTTTCAATTTATCTATTAATATTAATATGCTTCATCCTCTTTATTATATAATTTTACTTAAATAAAGAATTTTACTTATATTTTATAAAAAACACTTGAATTAATTTAAAAAAAAGTGTATTCTTTAAAGTAGTAAATTATAGCGAGGTGGAATATGTCAATAGAAAATGCAGATATTATATTTGTTAAGCCAGAAAAATTTGAAGATTGTGTAAAATGTGCAACTTATATAAAATCAGATAAAATTGTAACTATAAATTTATCTCAATTAGATGATAAAGATTCGAGAAGAGTTCTTGACTATATAACAGGAGCAATTTTTATAACAGGGGCAGAAATTGTAAATGTAGGAAATAAAATATTTTGCTCAATACCTAATGGAAAAAATTATGTAAATGATTCTCAAAGAGAGCCTTCTTATAACGAAGAAGAAGAAATTATCCCAACATTCAAAAGATAATTACTCTATTAAAGACTATAAGTTCTATTACTTTTAGTCTTTTTTATATATTGAAATATTACTCTCTAATCACAAAAAATTTACTTTTTAGCAATTATATCTTATAAAAGAATTGAAAGGGAAACAGAAATATGTATATATAAAAATAAAAGCTACACCTAAAATTATAACAAGTGTAGCTTTTGTTTATTTATATTATTCTATTGTTTTTAAAAAGTTTACTGCATCTACTAAAGTTAATTGATATATAAACTTCTTATCATCCTCATTCAATAAATTAAGTCTTCTTCTAAATTCAAAAAATTTCATTTATATCAACTCCTTTTTTTGTATATAATTTATTCTACATTTCTTATAATCCAAATGTATCATATTCATTCTACAAAGTCAAGATATTTTTTTATTTTATTATTAATAATAAGTTTTTAAAAGTATCCTTTTAAAGATACATTTTAGTAGAATTTTTTAATTTTTTCTGATATAATATTTTTGTATATAATTTTATATACTATAAGGAGGTTATTATGAGTTTTGGAAAACTTTTAAAAGAAATTAGGCTAGCAAATAAAGATAGTTTAAGAAGTTTAGCTGAAAAAATGGAAATTCATTTCACTTTTATAGATAAAATTGAAAAAGAAACATCTCCTGTTTCAAAAACATTTATAGAAAAAGTTGTACTAGTTTATCCAAATGAAAAAGTAAGATTGACTAAAGCTTATTTAAAAGAGATTTTACCACAAGCTTTACAAAATGAAGAACCAATAAAAATGGTTAGCCATGATAATGTTCTAAATCTTCCTGTTTATGGAAAAGCTAGTGCTGGGCGTGGATATATAAATATTGATTCCCCTCTTTACTATATGCCTATATCAAAAGGTAATTTCTCAAAAAAAAGTTTTTTTGTTGAAATAAGTGGAGATAGTATGAATCCCACTTTGGAAGATGGAGAATTTGCTCTTGTTGATCCTGAAAATACTGAATATGTAAAAAATAAAATCTATGTTGTTACCTATAATGATGAGGGATATATTAAAAGATTAGAATTTAAGGATAAATTAAAAATTATTACTTTAAAAAGTGATAATCCTGAATACGACGATATTGATATTTCTGAAGATATGCAAGAATATTTTAAAATTAACGGTAGAGTTGTAGAAGTAATTTCTAAAAAGAAAATTTAGCTTCTATTTATCTTATTTTTTGGATATGCTATAATAAAAATTATATAAATTTAGGAGTTATCATGAAATTTAAGCGTATATCAAGAAAAGAAGTTTTCAAAAATGATGTAATATCTGTATATGAAGAAGAATTATATCTTCCAAATAACCAAACTGTTACTTGGACATTTACCGGAAAAAGAGAAGCTGTTGCTATTATAGCTAATATAGGTGATAAAATTATTTTTGTTAAACAATACAGACCTGCTATTGAAAAAGATATGATAGAAATACCTGCTGGAATTGTAGAAGTTGGAGAAGATATTGAAGAGGCTGCCTTAAGAGAATTTGAAGAAGAAACAGGATATAGAGCTCAAAAAATAGAAAAAATTTGTTCTTATTATGGTTCTGCCGGAATTAATGCAGGTCAATATCATTTATTTTATGCCTCTAACCTAATTAAAACAAAACAAAATCTTGATGAAAATGAATTTCTAGAAGTTTTAGAAATTCCCTTTGATGAAATAAATATTTTTGAAATGGAAGATGCTAAAACAATAATTGCACTGAATTTTTTTAAAGAAAAAATATATGTTAATAATAAAAAGATGAGTTCATAAAAGCTCATCTTTTTTACTAAAATAAGTATCAATAATGATTAAATTCATTTTCAAAATTTTATTTTTTTCCTAAATAGCCATGTAAATAAAGTTGTAGTCATATCTGCTAATGGAAAAGCCAACCAAATTCCTTTCATTCCTAAGATAGGAGGTAATATTACTATATAAATAATTATGAATATTACACTTCTTGACATAGATATTGTTATAGCATACTTTGGTGAATTTTTAGATTGTAAGTACATTGTATTTATTAAATTTATACCAACAAATAATACTGCCATTGAATATATTTTATTTCCTTCAACAGCCAATTCGATTAACTCTTGATCTCTACTAAAAAATGAAACTATCTTATTTGAAAAAGCATTTATAATAATTAAATTTAAAATACTTACCACAAAAGATATTTTATGTGCTAAAAAATATGTTTTTAACATTCTTTTAGTATTCCCTATACCAAAATTATAACTTACTATTGGTTGAATTCCTTGAGCTATACCAGCATATATCATTCTAAACATATAAAATATATACCCTACCACTGAATATGCCGCAACAGCTATTTCCCCACCGTATTTCATAAAAACTCTATTAAAAATTACAATAATGAACGCTATTGCAAATTCAATAATAAATGAAGAAAAACCTATTGAAAAAATTTTAAATAAAATTTTTGAATTAAAATATTTATTTATTATTTGAAATTCATTTTTTCTTTTATGGAAGTAAATAACTAGTAAAAGAAATGTAAAAAATTGTCCTATAATTGTAGCAAAAGCTGCTCCGCTTAAACCATAATTATATTTAATTACCAACAGCCAATCCAAAAAAATATTTGTAACAGCTCCAGTTGTCATAGAAATAAAAGAGTAAACCGGTGACCCATTATTTCTAACAATTATTGAAAGAGAAGTTGAAAGCATTATAAATATAATTCCCCCAGCTGTTGGATATAAATATGCCTTTACATAACTACTCAAATATGAATTTGCCCCCATAAATTTTATTAAACTATCTCTAAAAATGAAAACAGTTAATATTATCAAAATATAAAAAAATATATTTAAATATATTAGATATGAAAAGCAAGCATTCTTAAATTTTTTTGTTTTGGTATAAATAGAAATAAGTGTTGCTCCACCAACTCCAAACATTAAAGCTAAAGCGTTAGCCAGATTAATAATAGGATATCCTATATTTATTGCAGCAAGTCCATCTCTTCCCACTCCAATGCCCACAAACATTCCATCTATTATTCCATACAAAGCTATTACAATCAGCCCTATTACTGAAGGAGTCAAATATTTTATAAATAATATGCTTATTTTCTCACTCCCAAGCATTTCTTTTTTATTCATTTTATTTCTCCTAAATTTGTATGACTATTTTAAATCTTTCAAATATTGTAATTTTAAATTAACTTCTCTGGAATATTTATTAAGAAATTCTCTGTGTTTATCTGACATAAAATCCAAATACT
The DNA here is from genome assembly GCF_900095285.1 of Fusobacterium gastrosuis. Taxonomy (GTDB): domain Bacteria; phylum Fusobacteriota; class Fusobacteriia; order Fusobacteriales; family Fusobacteriaceae; genus Fusobacterium; species Fusobacterium gastrosuis. The sequence goes on from NZ_LT607734.1 coordinate 1,769,193, forward strand.
TCATAGAAACTGTATTATTTTTTACTTTTTCTATCTCATCACTCAATTTTTGAAATCGTTCTTCTAATGCTAATCTATCTTTCTCTTTTATTTCATCTTCTAAAAGAATATAATATTTTTCACTTAAAGAATTATACAAGCTTTCTATTTTTGCTTCTCTTTTTTCTTCCGATAGCTTATATAAGGGTGATAAAAAAAAGTCTAAATTCATACATGATATATTAAGTGATAGAAGTATTGTCAATATAATTTTTTTCATTTTTTCTCCTTTAAAATTTTTCTCTCTATAAATATAACATTTAATTATAAAAATTCATCAAATACAATGGTAATTCAACCTCAATATCTCCCTCTCCACTCTTCATTCTATACTCAAGCTCAAGCAAATCGCTAATTTTTTTTATATAAAATTCTTCCTTTTCAATCTCAAAAGAATTTAATTTTAAATAAACAACATATGGATGTAGTGCCTTAAAATTTTTTGATAGGAATAAATAAGATATATCATCATATAATTCTTTAAAAACATTATAATTCATACTTGGAGCTATTTTACCATCATTTATAAGCGAAGAGAGTTTTAAAAAAGTTGATATTTCTTCTCCTAACATATAAATAATTCCCATATAAGCATCTTTATTTTTATTTATATAATTCACTAAATTTATATCATTTTTAGTTTTAAAAAACTCATCAAGAAGCTCTTTTAAACTATATTCTTTGTCAATAGAAATAAGATTTTTAATTTTTGCATATGAATAATCTTCACCATCTAAAAAAATAGCTATTTTGTCAATTTCATTTTTTATTGTGTAATAATCATCTCCTAAAACTTCTGCCAAATTTTTAGAATCTTTATCAGAAATTTTTAATTTCTCTTTAATATAAGCATAAATTTTACTTTTTTCTTTTGTACTTGTGCAATCAACCAAAGTTGCAATTTCTTCTATATTTTTTATAGTTGTTTTGGTTAATTCGTATTCAGCAACAGGTTTATCATATTGCATTGGAAGATTATAACTTATAAGCAATACTTTCTTTGATAAATCGTACTCTTTGATAGATTTTATTAATTTGGTAATCCCTGAACTCTTTAAAACTTCTGCTCTTTTTAATACTAAAAAATCAAATGAACTGAAAATTGAGTTGGATTGCAATGAAATAAAAAAACTTTCCTCTTCTTTTAACGAACAATCATAAAACTTTTGATTAATTTCTGAATATTTTTCTAAAACTTCTTTTGTAATTTTTTCTATCTCAAATTCTAAAAATGGTGATGTACCATAGCAAAAAAAGAACATAATTCCCCCATAAAATTTTTATTATTTATCATTATACAATATAATATAAAATTTTTATTCAAATATTTCTATTTTTTTTGTATAATTAAGATATAAATTTATTTGGAAGGTGATTGAATGAAAAAAATAGCTATGGCTATTTTAGCTACAACTGTAATAACAGCTTGTTCTAATATAGATATGCCTATGTCAAAAAATAATGCTTTGAAGCAAGAAGTTCAAAAAATATTTAACCATAATGAACTTGTAGGTAGAGAATTTATTGTTGAAACTGAGGCTTATAAAGATAAAAAAATTACTATAGGTTTCACAAAAGATAGAGTTTATGGATTCGGTGGAGTTAACAGATATTTTGGTATCTACAAAATAGTTAATAACAAAATAGTTTTTGAAAACTTTGGTTCTACAAGAATGGCTGGAAAAAGAGAAAATGAACTTGCAGAACTTGCTTTTCTAACTGCATTGCAAGATAATAAAGAAATCAAGTTAGAAGAACCTTATTTGATATTAAACTCAAATCAAGATTTTAATTTTAAATTTAAAGATATTAATCATAAAGAGGAAGTTATTGAAGTTAAAAAGAAATAAAATTGCATACAAAGGAGGTGAAACTATCTTAAAAATTACTTTTTTAAGATGGTAAAATGATGGGGCTGTTTGATTTTTTTAAAAAGAAAAAAGAAGAAATTACTATTTACTCTCCAATTAACGGAAAAGTTATCCTTTTAACAGAAGTTCCTGATGAAGCATTTGCTCAAAGAATGGTAGGAGATGGCTGTGCCATTGAACCGGATAAAGGTAGTATTTGCTCTCCAATAGATGGGGAACTTAGAAATATTTTTCCTACTAATCATGCTGTTATATTTGAAAGTACTCATGGTTTAGAAATGATAGTTCATTTTGGTATAGATACTGTAAAATTAGATGGACTTGGTTTTGAAAAAATTAGAGAAGCTGGTGCCATAAAAGTTAAAGACGAGATTGTTAAATATGACCTTGATAAAATTGTAGGTTCTGTTCCATCAGTAAAAACACCTGTAATTATCAGTAATATGGAAAAAGTTGAAAGCATTGAGATTTTAGCATTAAATAAACAAGTAAAAATAGGTGATCCTATAATGAAAGTTGTTTTAAAGTAATTTTTATTACTGGTGATTAATTATGTTAAAAAAATTCCTTTTGCTTTTTCTATTATTGCTTAAAGTTGCAAGTTTTTCTAAAGATATATATAGCCTAGAAGCTATTTCAGATTCTTATAATAATTTGAATTTGAAAAACAAGATAAGTTTTACTGCTTTTTCTAATGCTCTAGATGGTTTAAATCAAATTTCAACAAAAAAAAACATTCTTACTATCGTAGATTTTACTAAACCTTCTACTGAGGAAAGAATGTTTGTCATTGATTTAGATAACAATAAAGTTTTATTATCAACCCATGTAAGCCATGGTAAGGGAAGTGGAGATTTATATGCACAATCTTTTTCTAATAAAGATGGCTCTTATAAAAGTTCTCCAGGCTTTTTCTTAACAGGAAATATCTATGATGGGATAAATGGTGAATCATTAGAGTTACATGGTCTAGAAAAGGGAATAAATGATAATGCAAGAAAAAGAAATATTGTTATTCACGGTGCCAATTATGCAAATCCTAAATTTATAGTCGGCAATGGCAGGTTGGGAAGAAGTAAAGGTTGTCTTGCTGTTCCTTTTTCGATAAATAAAAATCTTATAAATACAATAGTTGGTGGAACTGTTTTTTATGTTCATATCAATGACTATGAAATAAAAGAAAAAGAAATCAATTTAAGTTTAAATTAAATAAAAACTCTTTAATCAACAAACAATTTTGATGATTATATAGTAAGTATTATCATCTAAGGGAGGGGTTATATATGAAATATTTAATTTATCCATTACAGGGAACTAACAAGGACATTGTATTAATTTTAGTGCTTTTGAAAGAAGAGTGTAGTGATTTAAATTGTGTTATGGAAAAAATAAAAGAAAATGAACCATGGAGAGATGAGTATTTATTTTATTTCGTCAATAATCAAGGAAAAGTGATTTATAATTCTTTAGAGAATTCTAAAATAGAAAATCCACTTTTTTATAGTATTACAAAAGACCCTACATTACTATCTCTTTTCATGAAAGATTTAGAAAAAAAGGGCAAAGAATTAAAAATTTAAGATATTAAAAGTAAAGGTAGCTGTAAAATTACAGCTACCTCTTTTATTTTTTATTACAACCACAGTTACTTGAATTACTTTTTTTTGAACAACCATTACAAGCACATGAGCTCTCTCCCTTTAGATGTTTCCAAAGTGATTTTAATGATTTAACTATAATGATTGCCAATACTAATAAAATAATTATTGTTTTTATATTCATTTTTCTCTATCCTACTTTCTAGATAAGTAATTTTCCTATTTGAAAAATCAATGTAGATACTATATAAGGTATTCCTATCATAAATAATGTTACAAATCCTAAAAATTTCCATCCAAATTCTTGTTTTATTGCAGCCAAAGTTACGGCACAAGGTACTACTAATAAAATAAATGCCATAAATGAATATGCTCTTAAAGAACCATGATCATCATTTTCCCATAGTTTACTTGTTGCTTCAATCAATCCATTTCCGTTCTCTTCTGCTATAGTTTCTTCATCGGGAGCAGCAAACAATCCTGAAACATTTCTTATATCTATCATTCCTAAAATAGAATCTTTAGTTGCTAATCCTAAACCTATGATTTGATCTTTAAAATCTTGCATAAATGTAGTTTCTTCTTCGACAGCTTCTTCAACTTCTGTTTCTTGATTTTCTACCGGTTCATCTTCTAATACTTGAGCCATGAATCCTACAACAACCTCTTTAGCGGCAATACTAGGTAAAATTGCTGCAACTGGTTCCCATCTGTTTGCAAAGCCTGTCGGTTGTAATACAGGTGAGATGACTCTTCCTATGCTTGCCATATATGATTTTGAAGCATCTCCATTATTAGGAAAATAAGTCAAAGCCCACAATAAAACTAAAACCCCTAGTATAACTGTTGTAGCTTTTTTCAAATATTCCTTTAAACGATTCCAAGTTGAATTAAAAATTACTTTTAAACTAGGAATTCTGTATGGAGGTAATTCTATTAAAAGAGCTGTATTTTGTGTTTTAAACTGTGGAAAACGATTTAAAAACATTCCCATTCCTATAGCTACAAATATTCCCAATAAATATAAAGATGCCACAGTTATCCCAGCTTTAGTTCCAAAAAATGCAGCTGTAAATAACCCATACACTGGAAGTCTAGCACCGCAAGACATAAAAGGAGAAATTGCTGCTGTAAGTCTTCTTGAATTCTCATCTTCAAGTGTTCTTGTGGCGTATATTGCCGGTACTGTACATCCAAAGCCTATTACCATAGGAACAAAAGCCTTTCCGTTAAGCCCCACTTTTCTCATAATTTTATCCATTAAAAAAGCGACTCTATTCATATATCCACTTTCTTCTAAGACTGCCAAAAAGAAATAAAGCAATGCCATAAGTGGAACAAATGTTAACACTCCACCTACTCCGCCTACTATTCCATCTACAACCAAGCCTTGTACCCATTCTGGAGTTCCTTCAACTAATATGCCTACATATTTTCCTACAAAATCTGCGAAGAAACCATCCACCCAATCAATAAAAGGTGCTGAACCATTAAAAACAAATCCCATAACTCCAGCTATTATTATTAAAAATAAAGGTAGTCCAACTATTCTATGAAGTAAAATTTTATCTAATTTTTCTGTAAAATCTAATCTAGACTTTAACGAAGTTGAAAGAGTTTGTTTTAAAATTCCATTCACAACTCCATATCTTTGTTCTGCTAAAATTGTTTCAATGTCATTTTCATATTTTTTTTCTAATTTTTCAATTCTTTCCTCTTCAAAATTCTTAAAATCTATTCCACTCTCTTTCAATACTGTTTCATTAAACCAACTATCTCTTTCTAGTAATTTTATAGCTACATAGTCTATATGATATTTATTTAAAATTATTTTATATTTTTCATTTGTCAGCAAAATTTTCTTTATTTCTTCTAATTCATTTTGAATATCTTTTTGGAAAGGTAATTGATAATCTATGAAATTTTGCTTTTTTGAATAAACTTCCAATACTTTATCCATCAATTCTTTCAATCCCTTTCTTTTTAGAGCTGAAGTTGGAATTGCTGGATATTCGATTAAATCTATAAATTTTGAAAAATCTAATTTATAATCTAGTTTATCGAATTCATCATAGAAGTTTAAAGCCATTATCATTGGTTTTTTTAGTTCTTTTAATAAGCATGACAAGTATAAATTTCTCTCCAAGTTTGTAGAATCTACCACATTTATAACTATATCTGGATTTTCATTTAATATAAAATCTCTTGTTATTTTTTCTTCTAAAGTATAGGGACTTAAGCTATATACTCCCGGTAAATCCACCAGCATTATTTCATTGTTTTCATAGTTAAAATATGCTTCTTTTTTCTCAACTGTAACTCCTGGCCAGTTTCCGACTTTCAAATTTGAACCAGCCAAAGCATTTATTAAAGCTGACTTCCCAGTATTTGGATTTCCTGCAAAAGCTATTTTTATCATTTCTAACACTCCTTATATTTTTTCTACTTCAATATTTTTTGCATCTTGTTTTCTGATAGCAATACCTGTTGACTTTATAATGTATTCCTGAGGATCTCCAAGTGGAGCATTTCTTTCTAATTTAATGATTTCGCCTGAAGTCACACCCATATCAACCAAGCGTTTTTTTAATTCTCCAATACTCCCTATTTTAACAATCTTAGCTGTTTCCCCTTTTTTTAATTCATTTAATTTCATATGCCCCCCTTGTAATTTAACTTTCTTTTACTTCTTCTACAAAAATAAAAAAAGCTAATTCTTTACTTAAAATAAAATATGAAGAGTTAAGAAAAACTACTAAATTTTCTCCCTCTTCTCTCTGAATACTAATTTCAGTTCCTGGTATAAATCCCCTACTAACACATTTTTCAATGTTATTTTTACTACCTTTCACTTCTTTTATTATTAACTTTTTATTATTTTTACAAAAATATAAAGGATACAATTCATACCACCTCAAAATATTTTAAATATATAATAATTCTATTTTATATGTTTGTCAATCAAAATTTTGATAAAAAAAATATATAAAATAGGAAATTCTAAATTTATAAAATTTTATAATTAATTATTAAGTTTTATAAATATTTTTTTAGCTATAATAAAAAAGGCAACAATAGTTGCCTTTTAAAAATACTTTTCATATCTATTTGCGGGGTTCCACAGTATATACTCGTCAATTCCTAAATCATTCATAGCTTTTATTTGCTCTTTGATTTCTTTTGGTCCATACTTAATATGCCCCTTTATCCACTTTGCTGTAAAAGCTTGTATCCATGGTCTAATAATAGCGTGTTTTTTCATATTGGAATTTCTATCTATAGAATCTTTTGTGGCATAATATACTGTTTCATATGGCTTAGCATCAGGTATAGATAGCCCATATACTCCTTTGCTATAATGACTAGGATAGATCATTGGAGATATATAGTCTACTTCTGCACTTATTGCCTCCCAATTCTGCCCTAATCCCATATCATCTTCAACAGCTGCTATCTGTCCGTATACATCAGCTCCAAGATAAACATCATATCCTTCCAATTCTTTTTTTGCATAGGCTAAGTAAGCTTGAATAGTTTCCACTTTCGTTTTTTTATTAGGATTTTTATAATCAAGTATAGCATCTAATTTACCGCCATTTGAGGCAGGAAATCTTACATAGTCAAATTGTATTTCATTAAAGCCAACTTTCGCAGCTTCTTTTGCTATAAATACATTATATTCCCAAAGATTTTCATCATATGGACTCACCCAAGTTAACCCATCCTTGTTTAAAAATGGTTTCCCATTGCTTTTATAAGTTATTATCTTATCTGGATTTTCCTTTGCATAAGTTGGATCTTTGAATGATACTATTCTCGCTATTGTGTATATATTATTATCTTTCAATTTTTTCATTATTGCTTTAATATTTTTTATATCCACCTTTTTATTTGCATATTTACTATATTTTTCAATTTCTTTTGAAACTGGAAATGTGATTTCTCCAAAATCACCTTTCACATCTATTACAAAAGCATTTATTCCATTCTCTTTTGATAATTTTAAAAGTTCATCTAATCTTTTTTCTAAAGCTAAGGTTTTGGCGGTTACATAAATTCCTTTTACTTTGACTCTAGGATTTTTTTGATAACTTTGACTCTTATTATCCTCTATTTTAAAACTTTTTATCTCATCAGAGAAATTATTTTCTTTTTTGATAGCTTTTTCTTCAGTATTTGAAATTGTTTCTTTGCTTTCAAAAATTTCTTTGGGGTATAAAATTTGATAGCTATCTGCAATTAAAGCAGAATAAATTTTAGTATTTTGAAGTAAATTTTCAATATTTAAGTTTGAATAACTCAAATTATTTATAATAATAAAAAACATACTTATAATGATTTTTTTATTTTCATTCTTCTAATCCTACTCCATAGTACATTCCCAGCATTCCTTTTTAATATTGATATTCAATTCTGTTTTATCTTTTATTTTTTCATACAATTCCTTCTCTAATAAAAATTTTTTCTTTTCACCATTTACTTCTAAAGTTATATGAAAAAAATTTATTTTCATTTTTTTACCAGGTCTATTCATATATTTTTTTCTATATTTTCCATTTTTACTATTTTATAAATTCCCTTATGTGAACTTGAACTTAATCTATTAATACAAAATTTTAGCCTTATATATATGTATTTTGCAAAAAAATCTCCAATTAATAAACCTGCTGATATTGATATAACTCCAGCTGTCGTTAAAAATTTTTTCATATTTATTGAATCTATTCCCATCTTTTCATTCAAATAAATTCTTAAAAAAATTAAACTTATAAACAGCAGCCAAAAAATTACTCTTGTAGAAAAATATATTTTGTCTTCAAACATTTGTACACCTTTTGTGGAAAAATATATCATTATAGCAAGTAAAATTAGTGGTGAGTAATAAATATTTTTATAATAGGTCAATAAACTTGTAAACACTAGAAATACCAATGAAACTACTCTCACAATTTTTTCTGAAAAATTAGTCATTTATCTTCTCCTTTTCTGCTTTTTCCTTTTCATAATTTTCTCTTTCAATTTTTGAAAAAATACAGCCACAATAATCCTGTCTATACATATTCAATTCTTTTGAAATCTGGATAGATCTCAAATATCTATTTTTTTTCTTAAAATCAGCATATAAAAATGGTATTTTATATTCTTTTGAATACTTTTCCCCTAATTCATTGATATAATTTACATTTTTCATAGGGCTTATACTTAAAACTGTTGTGAAAAAATCATAATTTTCTTCCTTAGCTTTTCTTGCAGTTTCTCCTATTCTTATATCATAGCAAGTATAACACCTAGTACCTCCCTCTTTTTCATTTTCTAATCCTTTTACTTTATCAAAAAAATCATTTTTAGGATTATATTTTCCCTCTATGATATTCATATTATATTCTAATTTTTCTATCATTTCTTTTTGCTCAATTATTCTGTGTTGATACTCATACTCAATTGTTATATTGGGATTATAAAAATATATATCTATTTCAAAAAAATTGTTCAAATATTCTAATACTGCTGAACTGCATGGACCACAGCAAGAATGTACTAATAACTTTTTCTTTTCCCCTTTTTCTTTAATTTCTTTTATTGTTTCTTCCATTTTTAAATCATAGTTTATTTTCATTTATTTAACATATACTCCATTCTATATTTATAAATTATAGCTCTATAATTCTTTCAGCCATTTCTCTGAATGTATCATCATGCGTAACAATTATACTTTGCTCTAAATTATTTAGAAGTTCACCCATATATTCAGCAAGCAATTTTTTTCTTTCAGTATCTAAATTATTAGTTGGTTCGTCTAAAATCATGAATTTAGAATCACTAAATTTCTCTGTCATTGCCTGTCTTAATGCAATAGCAACCGATACTTGTTCTCCACCTGATAAATGTTCAAAAGCTATATTTTTATTTTCTCCAACCAAAAAAACTGCATACTTATTTGAATCCTCATTTGTCCATAAAATTTGCTCTGTCCTAGCTGTAATTTTATTGAAATTTACACTTGCTTTTACACTTATACTTTCAAGCATATATTTGGACATTTGAGTTCCCATACTTTTTAAATTATTTCTAATTTTTTTAGTTTTTTCTAATTTTTCTTTTATTTTATCACTTTCATATCTCAGTTTTTTTACTTTTTCTTTTTCACTTTTCAATTTTTCTAAATCTTGATTTAAAAAATTAAGCCTTTCCGAATTTATCCCAATACTCCCTGTTAATTCTAAGATTTTTAAATTTATTTCTTCTGATTCTTCTTTTAAATTTTTAATATTTATATCTTTTAATTTTTCTTCTATTTCAGTCTTTAAAATTAAAATATTCTTTTTTTCTTCTCTATTAAAATGAATATTTTTAATTTCTTCTTGTATTAAATTTAATTTTTCTTCTAAAGAACTAGAATCAGTTAAATTTTCAAGATAAATTTTGTATGAAATTTGCTTTTCTTTTTGCTCACTTTCTAAATTTTCAATTTTTTTCTTCATTCTTTCTAATTCAAAACTTGTTTCTTCACTTATTTCAGAAAAATTTCTATTGTGTTGTTCTTGTTTTCTTTCAATCTCTTTTTCCAAACTTGTAATTAAATTTTGATATTCATCAATATTTTTTATAGTACTATTTAACTCAGCTCTTTTCTCTTCTAGTTTTAGTTTGTCCTGTTCTTCTTTTAAAATATCAGCTTTTCCTTTTATCTCTTTACTTGTTTTATACTCTGTCATATCAAAAGTTTGAGTTTTTAGATTTAACAAATTAGTAATTTTTAAAAGTTCTTTTTCTAAATTACTATATTTTGCAAGATTTTCAAGTAAAATATATTCTCCAGAGATCTCACCCTCAAGTTTTAAAATATTATTTTTTAGCTTTTCTTGATTTTGTTCTTCCTCATTAATCTTTTTTAAAAAATAATCACTAATATTTTTATCTTTTACATTTTCACATTCTTCTTTTAGAATTGGACAAATTTTTTCAGAAAGTTTTTCTTGAGCTTCTTTTAATGTACTAATACTTGCCTTTGTAATAGATATCTCTCTATTTTTTTCACTAAGCTCTTCTTTTGCTTTTTTTATATTTTCAAGCTTAAATAAAATATTTTTTTTATCCAAACTTTTTATTTCTTTTTCTATCTCTTCTAACTTATTTTTTAAACTCTCAATTTCTCTCAATTCATCAAAAAGTTCTCTTAATTCTTTTCCATCTTTTTCTATTTGAAAATATTTTTTCTCTATTTCTTTTAACAAAACTTCTAAATCTTTCTTTTCTTGGAAAAATTTATTTAATTTTTCTTTCGATTCTTCAATATTTCTTTTATTTTGATTAATTTCCCAAGCTAATTTTTCATTTTCTTTTTTTAACAGAATATTTTTCTCTTCTTTAGAAGTTAATATTTTAAACTCTTCTTTAAAAACTTCTAACTCTTTTGAAAGTTCTAAATATTTATTATACCCTTCTTCATTTTCAATAATTAATTTTTTAGAAAACTTAGCTTTTTTCCCAATTTTTAAATCTCTCTTTAAATTTTCTTTCTCCTTAATTATCTTTTTGGTGAATTCAAAAATTTCTTTTTCTAATCTTCTATATTCTCTTTCATTTTCTTCAAAATTTCTTATTTCAATATCTAATTTTAATTTTTTATTCTCTTCACTTTTTAAATTTTTTTCAAGTCCAGCTTTTTCAGTACTTACATTTTTTATTTCTCTAAAAATTTCTTCTTCATTTTTCATATTTTCAGAAATCGTTTTTTGTTCAACTTCCTTTTCTCTTTTTTCAAATTCATATTTTTTTTCAATATCCAGAAAAAAATCCTTATCCATATTTGAATAAATTTCTGTTCCAAAAATCTTGTTAAATACCTTTTCTCTTTCAGCTGCCTTTTCCTTAAAAATATTTATAAATTCATTTTGTTTTGCAACTATAATATTTTCAAATATATCTGTATAATCTTTTTTTAAACCACAAAGTCTATTTAACTTTTCTCTAACATCATTTTTATTTTTATATTCCTCTTCAGTTTGTAAATCTTTCAAGATAATCGAACTTGTCTTCTTGTTATAATTTGCTTTTACTAAGTAATCTCTTCCGTCAAAAGCTGTAAATTCTATTTCAATTTTTGCTGAATTCTCTCCATACTTTATAAACTCTTTTCCGTCTTTTTTATTTCCAGTCCTATCTTTTATATCAAATAGCACTCTTCCAATGGCTTCTAAAATAGAAGTTTTCCCACTTCCATTTATTCCTAAAATTAAATTTATTCCTTTTGATAACTCAACTGATTTATTTTCATGAGAACGATAATTTTCTAAATTTATTTTTTTTATTATCATTTTTCGTCCTCCCATTCAATAAAATCTTCTTCTAAAACTTTATCGAAAAGTTTCATAAAATCATCTTTTTGAGAATTTTCATATAAACTCTTTAAAGTTTCAAAATTTGTAGCTAGTATATTATCATCTTTTAATACACCCCAGGATTTTATTAGCATTTTTTCAAATTCACTTTTATTTAAACTCTCTGATTCTTCTAAATTTGTAGTTAAATTAAAAGTATTCTTTATATTGAAATATGTTTTTAAAGCCCCTTTTTCTAAGGCAATATTCTCTAATCTGTCACTATTTATATAACTATTTTTAGCATTTTTTATAGGGACAATTAAAAGTTCTTCTCCAGTCATTTCAATATTTTCAAGAAATTTTTCAAATTCTTTTTCTATGTCTTCTTTAAATTCAAAAGTTGGAGTTTTTATTCTTTTTCTATGCTCAACTTCTATAAATTCAAAAGTTCTTGTATCTGTATCAAAATATATAGCTCCCTTTTTATCAGATTTTTCATTTGCTACATTTGAAAATTCTAATGATCCTGAAATAAAAAAATATGGTTTTTCTTTAGGATAAGTTGTAAAAGAATGTATATGTCCAGCTGCCATATAAATAACTTTATCTTTAAATAAATCTATAATTTTTGTAGAAACAAGCCCTGGTAATGTGTCAGATCCTGAGATTCCTGTATGAACTATAACAATATTTTTTTCATTTTCATTTATTTTTTCAGATAATTCTTCAAGAACTTTATTTACCATAAAACCCGGATATCCCACAGCGTAAAAGTTTATGTCATCTATTTTAAAATAATTAAGTTTTTCAAATTCTTTTTTATATGAGTATACTTCTAAATATCCCTTTGTTTTTAAATATTCAAGCCATGAATCTTCTTTTGAGCTAATTATGTCATGATTTCCTTCTATGGCAATGATTTTCATATCTTTTTTTAATTGTTTTAACTTTCTTAACAGATTTTCTGTTTTTTCTAAAATATTTGCATTGATTTCCTTTTTGTCAAAAATATCTCCAGATATAATAAAAACATCTACTTCTAAGTTAGTTATTTTATTTATTAAATCATCAAAAGCTCTAAAAAAATCCTCAAATCTTATATCTGAATATTTTTTTGTTCCACTGGGTCTTTTCCCTAAATGTAAATCAGAACAATGAATTATTTTCATAATTTTTTTCTCCATAACAGTAATATTTAAACTCACAAGTAACGCAAGTATTCTCATTAAATTCTTGCTTATAAAATTTCTGTTCCAAAATATTTGTAGCTATTTCTTTTATTTTTAAATAATCTCTTTCTATATTCTCTTCTAAAATCTCTATTTCTTTTTTTTCATTATCTTCTAGATAATACAGATATGTTTTTATTCTTTTGTCTGGATATTTTTTTTGTAATAGTAACTTATACAAAGATAACTGTTCTCTATATATTTCATTCAATTCATTTTTTTTATTATTTTTACCTGTTTTAAAATCTATAAGCTCTAAATAATCCCCTCTACTTAGTATTAAATCTATCTGCCCATAAAGTATGTAATTATCTTCAACTTTATATTCTGAAGCCTCTATTTTATATAAATATTGGAAATTTTCTTTTTCTTTCTCTATATAATTTGTCACTAAGTAAATTATCTTATTAAAATTTTCATCTAAACTTATTTTTCTAAATTTATATATTTTTTCAACTATTTTTTCAATATATTCTATTGAAAAATCTCTAGTTGGATCTTCCATAAGCCGTTTATTTATATATTCTATTGCCTTATGAACTATAATTCCTATATTCAAAAACAATTTTTCAAAACTTTGAAACTTATCTTCTCTTATAAATTTATATTTTTGTGGACAAAATTTATATAGTGCAAAATCTGTTGTAAAAGATAAGATTTTCTTTTCTTTTTTCTCATTTATTTTATCAAGATATAAATTCTCAAAATTAAAACTTATGCTATTTATCCCAGGAACTGAATAAAAGAATGATTTAAAATTTTCTGAAAGACTCTTTGTATCTGAGCTTAAAACTAAAAGATTTTTTGCTCTTGAAAAAGCAACATAAAATTTTCTGTAAAAATCAAAATATTCTTTATCAATTTCACTTATTTCTGTGTTATTATTTAAAAGCCTATCAATACTTGTAATTCTTGAAGATATATTATGAATCTGAGGTTTTGAATACAAAGAAAAGACTATTATTACCGGAAATTCCAAACCTTTTGATTGATGTATAGTCAAAAATGGAATACAGTTATCAGGATAATCTTCTTCGTCAGCTATATCATCCACTCTTGATTTTTTTATAATGGATATATAAGTTGTAAAAAAGAATATAGCTACAGCAAAATTAGTTTCTTTATTAATTTTTTTATAAAATACATATTTTTGAAAATTTTTCAGTAATTTACTTAAAAGTGATAAATTGTACTTTGCTCTTGAATTAATTGAATCTTCTATCTCAAAAATATTTTTATAATATTGAAATTGAAATAGCTCGTACAATAAATCATTCAATGAATCAATATTTATTTCATCTGATTTATCTATTTTATTTTTTATCCACTCAAAAAGTTGTAAATCTTTCTTTATTTCTAATCTTGCAATAGTTAAACAATCTTTTAAATAATTATCATTTATAGAAATATATTTTTTAAAACAAGCTAAAATTAATCCGAATGTCAGCTTAATTTCATACATTTCAAAAAAAACTTTTGTTCTTGGAGAAAATACATTGATTCCTTCTTTATTCAATAAATTTTCTAATTTTTTGGCTGTTATATCTTTAAAATTTGAAAATAATACTGCCACTTGATTATAATTTGTAATTTTATTACTAGCTTTCAATTTTTTTATAAAAGTAACTGTATTTCTAATATTTTCATCTATTGAACTTCCAGAAATATGTATGACATTGGAATTCAAAACATCTTCAGTTCTTGCAGATACTATATTTTTTTCAAATTTATTTCCTTTCCAATCTATACAATTTATCCATTTATTATTGAATTCAACGATGTCATTTACTGATCTATAATTCTTATTCAAAATTATTATTTTACATTCATTTTGGAAATGTTTAGGAAAATTTAAAATATTTTCTGTGGTTGCACCTCTAAATCTGTATATCGATTGATCTTCATCTCCAACTACACAGATATTTTTCTTCAATTTTGACAATAAAAATACTATTTTTTCTTGTATCCTGTTACTATCTTGATATTCGTCTATCATTAAAAAATCTATTTTTTCATTCAATTTTCTTAAAAGTTCTATGTTTTTCAAAAGCATATTGTAAAATTCAATCTGCAAATATGAAAAATCTATTTGATTGGCTTCAAAAAGTTGATTTTCATACAGACTATAAGCTTCTTTTAGAAAAGTTATATATTTGTCTGAAGTTCTTATTTCTTTTATTTTGATAGCATTTTCATTTAAGTCATTTATTTTATTTCTAAGATAACCACTTATTTCCCAATCACCACTAAAAGATAAATTTTTAAAAAATTCATCATATCCTTCTATTTTTTTATACTCTTTAAGCCTTGAGTAAATAAAAAAACGCTGTTCATAATCACTGGTCATAAGCTCAAATCCATCAAAAAAATTAGAGTATTCAATGTTCTCTTCAATCAATCTAAGCCATATAGAATGCATAGTCCCTATATACATTTCGCTTATATCTATGTTTACATCTAATTCCTCTAATTTTTCATTTATTCTTTGTTCTAATTCCCTTGCTGCTTTATTTGTAAAAGTTGTAAGCACAATTTTAGCAGCATTTGTTTTTTCATTCACTAAAATATTTACAACTCTTTCAACAAGGGTTTTTGTTTTTCCAGTTCCAGGACCTGCAATTACAAGTACAGGTCCTTTAATATTATTTACAGCTTCTATTTGTTTTTCATTTAGCACCTTAGTCTCCTAAAAGTCTATCAAATAATCCATCATCACTACCTTCAACAGTTTCTTCAGAGTTTGTATTGATAGTAGAATTTTCTGAACCATAGTTCGTCATTCCTGCTTGCATATCTAAGTTGAATATACTAGCTATACCTTTTTGGTATTTATCAGAACTTTCCACTTGCATTCTACCTTTTGGAACTATAACTTGCTTTCCTGTTTCACTACTTAGCAAACCTGAATACATATCTATATTTTGTTTATATAAGTCACCAGTTTCTAAATGGTTTTCTAAAAATTCAAACTTCCCTGGCACATATAAATTTTCTTTTATTAATCTTTGATAATATCTAGCCCATAATGGTGCAACTATACTTCCACCTGTAATTTTTCCTAATATAGGTTTATTATCATCTCTTCCAATATACGCAACTGTTACATACTCAGGCGTTATTCCACTATAAAATACCGTTCTATTTTCATTCGTTGTTCCTGTTTTTCCACCTTGTTCAATTGGAAGCCCATTTCTATCATAAACTCTTGCTCTCGAACCTGTTCCGTTACTAACAACTGTCTTTAACATTGCAGTTATAACACTAGCATCCAAGCTATCATATATTCTTTCTTTCTTTGGTTCAGCAATATATATTAACACATCTTGTGTATCTCTAACTTCTCTTATCAGAGTTGGTTCTATCATATAGCCCCCATTTACAAAAACTGAAAAATCAATTGCCAAATTTAATGGAGTCCCTGTCACCGAACCTAAAGCTGCTGTTAAATCTTTTATTTCACCTGATAATTTCAAATGAGAAGCTTCCTCTGCGAATTCTTTCACTCCTATTTTATCCAATAATTTTATAACAGGAATATTCAAAGATAAGTTTAATGAATTTGCAAGTGTTGAATTCCCTGAATAATTTCCATCATAATTTTTAGGTGCCCATTTTCCATATGAAATAAACTCATCTACAACTACTGAATATGGAGTGAAACCTTCCTTCATAGCTGAAAGATAAATAAATGGTTTAAAAGATGACCCATATTGTCTTTGAGCCATAAGTGCCCTATTAAAATTTTTTGCTTTAAATTTTTTCCCACCTATGATTGAAATAATTCCACCTGTATGAGGATCTACTGTCACCATTGCTCCATCTAAATTAGAGTTTTTTAAATACTCATAGCTATCAAATACTTCTTTAGCAACTCTTTGATAATCTAAATCTAAAGTAGTATAAATTTTTAAACCACCTTTATATATTTCGTCATCAGAGTAAATATCTTGTAAAAATTCCTCTACAAGAGCAGTAAATTCTGGATTTTTATAGAATTTTCTATTTCTTTTTGCATAAACTACTGTCAAGTTTTCATTAGAACTTAATTTTTGCCCTTCTTCTTCTACTACAAACTTATGTTTTAAAGCTTTTTCATATTCTTCTTTTGTAATATGACCGTCATCAAGCATTTCTTTTAATATAACTTTTTGCCTTGAAAGAGCATTTTCTAAATTTTTTACAGGATCGTATTTTGAAGGTCTATTTGGAATTCCTGCAAGCATTGCAGCTTCTGCAAGATTAATATCTTTTATATCCTTTTGAAAAAATTGCTTTGCAGCAGTTTTGACCCCATATGAACCTGAGCCAAAATATATTTCATTCATATATTTTTCTAAAATTTCATCTTTTGTATAAGTTCTTTCCATCTCGAAAGTTAAAATTGCTTCCTTTATTTTCCTTGATAACTTTCTTTCTGAACTTAAAAATGCATTTTTTGCAAGTTGTTGTGTAATTGAACTTCCACCTTGTGAAGCCTTTCCTTTTCTTATATTTGTTATAATAGCTCTTATTAGTCCTTTGAAATGAATTCCATTATGGGAATAAAACTTTTTATCCTCAATAGCTATAAAAGCATTTTTCAAATACTCTGGAATTTCATCAATAGTAGCTAAATCTCTAGCTTCCGTATATAAGATATCTATTTCTTTATTATTTCGATCGTAAATTGTGCTTGGAGCGGCAGGTGTATAATCTTCTACAAGTTGCTGTATATTTGGTATCTCAAGCCTATATTTAACCACTATACCAAATACTACTATTCCCATAATAATTCCTAATGCTACTAATATTTTTAAGATAAATAAAAATATTTTTTTCATACTATTTTATTATCTCCTTTTTTGTATTTTGTCTAAGCTGTCCACAAGCTCCATCAATATCACTGCCTTTTTCTTTCCTTAAAGTGGCATTAACCTTTCTATTATTTTTTAAATATTTATAGAACTTTTCAATTTTTCTTTCACTAGGTCTTTTATGCTCAACATTAGGAACTTCATTGTATGGTATCAAATTAACTATATGATCAAACTGATGTACAAAATCAGCAAGTGCATTGGCATCATTCTCAGAAATATTAAAATCATCAATTAGAATATACTCAAATGTTAATCTTCTCTTTGTTTGTTTCTGATATTCAACCAAGACAGCTGATAGGTCTTCTAAAGGAAAATTCTTATTTATTGGTATAATTTTATCTCTCTTTTCATTTATCGCACTATGCAAAGATACTGCTAATTCTATTGGCAACTTTTCTAAAAGAATTCTTTCAATTCCTGAAACTATTCCGGATGTTGAAATTGTTATTCTCCTTTTTGAGATATTAATTCCACTTTCATCACATAGAATACTTAAAGCTTTAGTTAAATTGCTAAGATTTAAAAGGGGCTCTCCCATTCCCATAAATACTATATTATTTATTTCTTCCTCTTTTTTTAAAAGTCTTCTCTCAATTGTATAAACTTGATTTATTATTTCACTCACTGATAAATTTCTCATATACCCATCTTGTCCAGTTGCACAAAAACTACACTTTACAGGGCAGCCTACCTGTGATGATACACAAAGCGTGTTTCTTAATTCTCTGTTATTTGTATCTCTATGCCTTAAAAGTACAGTTTCTATTGTCCCTTTATCCTCAAGTTCAAATAAAAATTTTTCAGTTTTATCAATTTTTGAAACTTGATGTTTCAAAAGATTAAAAAATGGTATATATGTTTTTTCCTTTAATAAATTTCTATCTTTTAATGAAATATTAGTCATATCATCGAAATTTCTCACTATTTTTTTATGTAGCCATACAAATAATTCTTTTCCATAAAATTTTTTCATACCCAAAGATACAACTAAGTCTGTTAACTCTTCTTTAGTCAAGTCTAAAATATTTATTTTTTCACTTCTCATTTCTTTATTCATTTAATTCCTCTTCCAATTATTTTATTTATTTTTAAGTATCTATTCCAGTTTTAATAATTTCGCACAATTCTTCTCTGTTATAAATTTTATCCAATTTTATATTAGCTTTTTTTAAACTTCCACCACCTTTAATATCTGGTAACTTAGTTATTACTTTTTTTACTAATTTTTGGCAATCCACTGTATTTGATAAAATAGCATAGTTTTTTTCAAAGCCTGTAACTAGTAAAAATCTATCCAAATCCACATATCTTCCTAAAATATCTGCGATATTTCTATCTTCATTATATACTATAATTTTTACTCCGTTATATTCTATATAATTATTTTGAATTTCGGTTACGGCAATTTCAATGTATTTATTTAATAAACTTTTAAAATTTTGTTCAATTTTTTCTTTTTCTTTTAAAGATTTATCTAACATTTCTAAAATTTCATCTGTTTTGCAACTAAATATATTTGTCAGTGCTTTAGTTATGACATGCTTTTTATTATAATCTTCCCTAGCTCTATCACCAGCAAGAAAATAAAACCTTGTCCAACTTCCTTTTATATTTTCATGACCTATTATTTTAAAGACTTTGATATCTGATGTTTTAGAAACATGAAAACCAGCACACGCACATATATCTACATCAGCAATTTTGATAAATCTTACATCTCCTTTAATTTTATCTTTTACTTGTTTTCTTAAATTTTCTAATTTATGTGCATCTTCATTAGAATAGATTAATTCTTCTAATACTATATCTTCATCAATTATTTTATTTACTTGATTTTCAAGCTCTGAAATCATTTCATATGTTATATCTTTACTATCCAAATCAACCGTTGTATACTCTTCAGCCATTCTAAATCCGACTGTATTTAGATTAAATATATTATATGCTAAAGCTGAAAAAATATGTTGTGCTGTATGTTGTTTAGAAATATCATTTCTTCGTTCATTATCAATTTGAAAATAATGCTCTCCATCTTCTATTTCTTTATCTAAAACAACATAATTTTCTCCTACTTCTACAATATTGGCATCAAAAATTGTTCCTCTATCTCCTAGTTGTCCTCCTTTTCCGTCTACATAAAAAGGATTATTTTCTATTTCATATTTTAAGTCTAAAATTTTTTTAATTTTAATCATTTTAAACACCTTTTCATTTTTTAATTTATTTTATATTGTATCATTAAATTTAATAAAATTCTTAATTTTTTTAATTTTCTATAAATTTTCATTATAGTTTTCATAATTCGTTATAGTTTGAATTAAAATTATTTGAATGATAATATTTTTACTTTCTTAGTAATGCTATTTCGATAAGTAATATAAAATTTATATATAGATAAATTTATTCGTTTGTGATATTATTTATTTATTATTTTATAATTTTTTTAGTGCAAGGAAAGGGAAAGGCAATGATATGAAAAAACCAAATATTCAAGCTGTAAGAGCTAATTTTGAAAATTTTAGCTTCTTAAAAGGAAAAAAAGAAAAAGAGGTTGAAAAAAAAGAAATTACTATAAAAGATTTCATCCTAGAATTAAAAGATAAGATAATGGCAAATGATTATTTAATTAATTATGAAGAAGCTGTTCGTCTTGCTGAAATTCCAAATGAAGATGAAGATACTTTAAGTATCCTTTTTGAAGCAGCTGATAAAATAAGGGAAAAATTTTGTGGAAATTATTTTGATCTTTGTACGATCATAAACGCAAAATCTGGAAAGTGCTCTGAGAACTGCAAATATTGCGCTCAATCTGCTCATTTCAAGACAAATGCAGAAATTTATGGTCTTGTTTCTAAGGAGCTGGCTCTTTGTGAAGCCCAAAAAAATGAAAGAGAGGGTGCTCACAGATTTTCTTTAGTAACAAGTGGTAGAGGTTTAAATGGAAATGAAAAAGAACTAGATAAATTAGAAGAAATCTATAAATATTTAGGAGAACATACTGGAAAGCTTGAACTTTGTGCTTCTCATGGAATATGTTCAAAAGAAGCTCTTATAAGACTTCGTGATGCAGGAGTTACAACTTATCATCATAATTTAGAATCTTCAAGAAAATTTTATCCTAATGTTTGTACTTCACATACATATGATGATAGAATTAATACAATAAAATACGCAAAAGAAATCGGACTGGATGTATGTAGTGGTGGAATCTTTGGACTAGGAGAAACAATCATAGACAGAATTGAAATGGCCTTTGATTTAAGAGAATTAGGAATTTGTTCCATTCCTATAAATGTTTTAACTCCAATCCCAGGAACACCATTTGAAAACAATGAACCAATTGATCCTAGAGAAGTATTAAAAACAATAGCAATTTATCGTTTTATTATGCCAGATTCATATATTAGATATGGCGGTGGTAGGGTTAAACTTGGAGAATATGCAAAACAAGGATTGAAGGCTGGAGTGAATGCTGCTCTTACTGGAAATTTCTTAACGACTACCGGAACAACTATTCAAAGTGATAAAGAAATGATAGAAGAACTTGGATATGAACTTTAAGGAGTTTTATTATGAATTTTAAAAGTGATTTTTTTGTTATAGGAACTGACACTGACGTAGGTAAAACCTATGTCAGTTCTCTTTTATACCATAGTCTTAATAAGTATAATTTTTTCTACTATAAACCTGTTCAAAGTGGCTGTTATGAAAAAAATGGAATTTTAACTGCTCCAGATGTGGCTTCTGTATGTTCTGTTTCTAATATTCCATACAATCAAGACATGGTTTGTTATACTTTAAAAGAAGAAGTTTCTCCTCATTTGGCAGCTGAAAAAGAGAACATAAAAATTGATATTGAAAAAATTAAAAAACATTATTTTAAAATAAAGGAAAAATATCCCCATACTATTATTGAAGGAGCAGGCGGACTTCATGTCCCACTAGTTAGAAATGAATTTTATATCTATGATTTAATTAAAACTTTCAATGTCCCTATTATTTTAGTTTGTGGTACAAGAGTTGGTTCTATTAATCATGCTATGCTTACAATAAAAACTCTTAACAGTATGAATATAAAAATTCAAGGCTTAGTTTTCAACAATTATAAAGCTAATTTTTATGAAGATGATAATATAAAAGTTATTTTAGAAGATTCAGGAATAAAAAATTATATTATTATAAAAAATGGGCAAAAATCATTAGAAGAAAAAGATTTGGAAATACTTTTTAGGGGGCTTATAAATGAGTAATATGACAGAGTTACAAAAAAAAGATTTGAAGTATATTTTTCATCCATGTGCACAAATGAAAGATTTTGAAAGCAACCCTCCTTTAGTTATAAAAAAAGCTGAAGGACTTTACCTTATAGATGAGCATGGGAAAAAATATATGGATTGTATCTCAAGTTGGTGGGTAAATTTATTTGGTCATTGTAATCCTAGAATTAATAAAGTAATTACAGAACAAATAAATACTCTTGAGCATGTTATCTTTGCTAATTTTGCTCATGAACCTGCTATTGAACTTTGTGAAGAGTTAGAAAAAGTTCTACCTAAAGGACTTAATAAATTTTTATTTTCTGACAACGGCTCATCATGTATAGAGATGGCTTTAAAATTAAGCTTCCAGTACCATTTACAAACTGGTAATCCGCAAAAAACTAAATTTATATCTTTACAAAATGCTTATCATGGTGAAACTATTGGTGCTTTAGGTGTCGGAGATGTGGATATTTTTACTGAAACTTATAGACCACTTATAAAAGAAGGAAGAAAAGTAAAAGTTCCTTATATAAATGAAAATTTAACAGCTGATGAATTTAAGAAATATGAAGATGAATGCTTTACTGATTTAGAAAATTTAGTAAATGAAAACCATCATGAAATAGCTTGTATGATAGTTGAGCCTCTGGTACAAGGAGCTGCAGGAATGATGATGTATTCTCCTAACTATTTGAAAAGAGTTAGAGAGCTTACAAAAAAATTTAACATACATCTAATAGATGACGAAATTGCTATGGGCTTTGGTAGAACAGGAAAAATGTTTGCTTGCGAACATGCAGGAATAGAACCTGATATAATGTGTATAGCAAAAGGACTCTCATCTGGCTATTATCCAATTGCTATGGTGTGTATAACTACCGAAATTTTTAATGCTTTTTATGCCGACTATAAAGAAGGAAAATCTTTCTTACATTCTCACACTTATTCTGGAAATCCTTTAGGTTGTAGAATAGCTTTAGAAATTTTAAAAATATTTAGAGAAGAGCAAGTTTTAAATACAGTAAATAAAAAAGGAGCTTATTTAAAAAAGCAAGCCCAAAAACTTTTTAAAGATAAACCATATATAAAAGAATATAGGCATATCGGTCTTATTGGAGCTCTGGAATTAAAAGATATAGCACCCGGAGAAAGAATAGGACGCCAAATATATGAAATAGCTTTGAAAAAAGGAGTACTTATAAGACCAATAGGAAACATAATTTATTTTATGCCTCCTTATGTAATAACAGAAGAGGAAATTGATACTTTACTTAAAGTATGTCTTGATTCAATTGAAGAATTTATATCAATTAAAAAAATAAATTTGAAAGATGCTTTAAAGTCTGATAACAAAAAAAGAGAAAATTTAGATTCTCCCTTCTAATAAAAACTAGATAATACTAAAGGCTACACAAACAGTTCACAGTTTGTGTAGCCTTTTTTTAAGCTCTTACATTTACTGGCATTACTAAATAAATGTAATCCTCATTCTTTTCTTCAACTATTTTCAACATTGATGTAGCATTTTGAGCATATATAATCACATTTTTATCTATATTATCAATATAATCTTTTATATACTTACAATTTATTCCAAGTTTTAAATCATCTCCAGTTTTAATCATATTAACTTTTTGATTAATCTTTGCCCCTGATGACATACCTGTGATGACAAGCTGTTTCCCTTTAAAATTAAAAGCAGCAACATTTTTTGTATCCACACTATTTTTAGTAACAGAAATTACCTTTTTTAATGATGAATTTAATTCTTCTCTATTGAATTCAAATTCTTTATCATATTTAAAATTATTTAATAAAGATTTAAAATCAGGAAAATTTACAGATAACAATTTACAAGTAAAGTATGCATTTTCCCAAGATAAAATTAACTTTTCATCTCCGACTGATATAGCTACATCGCTATCTATATCTTTTAGAATTTTATAAATAACCATTGCTGATTCAGTTGGTATCAACATCTCTTTTTCAAGATTGTTGTTAATTTTTTCTTTTAAATATACAAGTCTATATGAATCCGTTGAAGCCATTTCTAAATAATCTAAAAAAAGATTTATTTTTATGGAGTTAAAAATCATGTCCATACTATTTATTGATGATAAAAATTTTACTTTTTCCAATAATTTTGCAAATTTTATACTATTCAATTTTGTCGCAACTAAAGTTGAAATTTCTAAAACTTCTGGATATGCTGTTTCATCAAGTATAGAAAATTCAGCATCATTAACTATTAAGTATCCGTTACTCTTTTCAAAATCAATATTCTCTGTTTCAACTAATTTTGTATATTCCAATAGTAACTGAGGTTTAATTAAAACTTCACCATCAATTTCAGATTTACATTCTGAATATCTTATTAACTCTATTTCCGTATTAATCCCTTTAAAAATAACTTTATTATTCTTTACACTTATATGTAAGCCAGCTAAAATAGGTTTAACTGGATTTTCTTTTAGTATATTGCTGTATTCTGATATTATAGTATTTAATTTTTCTCTATTTATTGAAAACTTCATAGTAAAACTTCCTCCTAACTCTAATTAGCAATCAAAATTTCTTGCCAATATTTATTTTGAATATTTAGCTTATCCCCAATATCAATAAGTAATTGAGCCGGTTTTACATCTTCTATATTGTATACAGGTTTAACAGTCATCAAATCTCTTGCTGGTACATTCATGCTAGGTAATTCAAGATGATCCATTGTTTTAGCATACACATCAGGTCTATGAATAAAATTTATGAATTTAAGAGCATTTTCCTTGTTTTTTGCACTCTTTAAAACAACAAATGAATCTATTGAAGAAAATGCTTGATCTCCTGGTGGGATAATTAAATCTATATTAGCTCTTTCTTCCTCACCAAGTTCTCTATAAATATTATCTGGGTATCCTTGTACAACCCAAAAATCTTCACTTGCAAAACCTTTTCCAAATGATTCTGAATCAAATTTTGCTATATTCTTTTTCCACGCTAAAATAGTTGCTTTTGCTTTTTCCATTGCTTCAGGAGTATCTGCATCTTGTTTATAACCATTTAAAGCAAGAGCAGGTGTTAAAACTTCCCTCATGTCATCAAGTAAGGTCATTCTTCCTTGTAAATCTTCTCTATTAAAAATAGTATAATCTCTAGGATAATCTTTTACATATTTTGTATTTACTGCTATTCCTGTTAATCCTAAAGCATATGGAACTCCATAGTCATTATTAGGATCAATTTCTCTTAATTTTGCCATATATACATCGTCTATATTTTTAATATTTTCTAATTTTTCTTTATCCAATTTTTCAAGCATTTCTTCTCTCAACATAATTTCATAATAATCACTTGATGGAATTACAATATCATACCCTTCTCCACCAGCTTTTATTTTTGTATACATTTCTTCATTAGAAGAATATATATCTTCTACTACTTTTATTCCAGTTTCTTTTTCAAAATCTTCATATACTGATGCTGGAATATAGTCAGCCCAACTATAAATATATAAGGTTTCCTTTGAGTTATCTCCCCCACAAGCTACCATCATAATTGAAGCTAAAACTGCTAAAATAATTTTTTTCAATTTGCACCTCCAAAATAATTAATTAAAAATGCGACCGTTGTCGCACGATTTATTAATTATAACATTTTTAGAAAATATTATTCAAGTTTTATTTAAAATTTTATTGTTCTTTAATAAATCATAGTTTATAATTTAACTAGTATATCAAAGGAGGGCTAATGTTATGAAATTTGAAACTCAAAGATTAATTTTACGCGATTGGAAAATTGAAGATGCTGAAGATTTATTTAAAGTTGCAAGTGATGCTGATGTTGCTCTTCCTTGTGGTTGGAAGCCACATGAAAATATAGAAGAATGTAAACATATTATTAAAGATATGTTCCTAACAGATCCATACACTTATGCAGTTTGTCTAAAAGAAAATAATATAGCCATAGGTTGTATTGCAATAATTCCTCAAAATATTAGTCGCCTTAATTTAAAAAATGAAAATGAAGTTGAACTTGGATGCTGGATAGGAAAAGAATTCTGGGGAAGAGGCCTTATGGTTGAAGCAATGAATGTACTTATTGATTTTGCTTTTAACGAGCTGAATGTAGAAAACATTTATTGTGGATATTCAGATGGCAACAGTAAGTCAAAAAGATTACAAGAAAAATGTGGTTTCGTACATCTATACACAGAGGAAGCCCATTTATATAAAACCTTAAATGAGATTAGAATACATCATGTCAATATTTTAACGAAAGATAGCTGGAGAAAAAATGGAAATTATAAGAAGTAAAGATAATAAAATTGTGAAAGAGTTAAAAAAATTAAAGCAAAAAAAATATAGAGATCTTACAAATAAATTTTTAGCAGAGGGTATAAAATTTTTAGATTATATAGAGTATATTCCAGAGCTAATAATTGCAAGAGAAGATATGATTGATAATTCTATATTCTTAAAAAAAATTAAAAATTTTAATACAAAAATTTTATATTTAGATGAAAAAATATTCAATGAACTTTCAGCTCAAGAAAATTCTCAGGGAGTCATTATTCAATATCAAAAAAAAGAAGGAAATTTAGATAGTATATCAAACGATATTATTGTTTTAGATGATATTTCTGACCCAGGTAATTTAGGAACTATAATAAGAGTATGTGATGCAACTAATTTTAAAGATATAATACTAACTAAAGGTTCTGTTGATGCGTATAATGACAAAGTTATTCGAGCTTCTATGGGCTCTATTTTAAATGTAAATTTGATATATTTGGATAGAAATTTCATAATTAACTTATTAGTAGAAAAAAAATATAACACTTTTATTACATATTTAGATAAAACTGCTGTATCTTATAATAAAATAAAACTTCAAAATAAAAATGCCATAGTTATGGGAAATGAAGGAAGAGGAGTTGGGAATGATTTCTTAGAAATTCTACACACAAAGACAATCATTCCAATTTTAGGCAATGCTGAATCTTTAAATGTTGCTATTGCAAGTTCTTTAATGTTGTATAAATTTAGAGAATTACAAAATATTTTTTAAAAAAAATACAGCTAAAATTTAATAAATTATGCTTTCACATGAAATAAAAGGGACTGATAAGTCCCTTTTAATCTATCAATTTTATTAAGCTCAAGTAACTTTTTTCTTCTATATCTAAAGCTTTTTCATAGGCTTTTTCAATTTTTTCTTTATACAACCTTAAGGCAATAAAAGTCAAAGCCATTTTTCTACATGCTAAATTCAAAAGTTTTATTTCTTCCTTTTTTATTTTTCTATGTCTAGAATAATTATTTAAAAAATCTCTTATCAAATCATACTCTTTTTGAAAACTGTACTCTTTTATCTTTATCCAAAAATTTATAACTATTGCTAAATCATAAACATAAGGTCCATAATAACTCTCATTGAAATCTATAATCCCATTTATATGTCCATCTTTTACAATAACATTGTCAGGAAATATATCTGCATGAATTATTCCTTTTGGCAAAGTATTAAAATCTATATTTTTTAATTCCTCATATATTGAAAAAATTTTTTCTTTCTCATTAAAATCTATTTTTGACTTCTCTATTTCTGACATATAAAAATCTAAGTCTATTCTTGATTTTCGGTTATAATTTCTGACTCTTTCTTCAGAATATCTATGAAATTTCCCTAAATACCATGCTATCTCTCGTAAAACTCCCTGATCTATCTTGTCTAAAGTTTCACCTTGTATGAAACTAAACAGTGTAAATTTAAGTGTTCCATATTCTTCAATATACAAGCCTCTCTGACTTTTTATAATTTGAGGAACAGGTATAAAATCAGCAATTGTTTCTAATAATTTTAATTCCTCTTCTTCTTCAAATAAGTTTCTATCAGCCTCATATATTCTTAAAACATATCTTTCAGCATCACTATATATTAAAAAATTAGAGTTTAAGATACCTATATTTATAAACTCTATTTTTTTTATTTCTAAATTATATATTTCTTCAATATATTTTTTTTCTTTATATTTTAGTTCAGTATAAACACCCATTTGTACTCCTTATTTTACAGAACTGGAGATAACAACCTCAAAATTGATTCCTTTATTCTTATAAAAATACTTCTTTGTTCAAAATCTTCAAAATCCAGCTTTTTAGAATCATTTATATCTCTATAAAATTGATTTTTAAACTCTACTGCTGTTGACTTTTCATATACATTCACATTTATTTCAAAATTCAAATATAAACTTCTGTAATCAAAATTACAAGTCCCAATACTGACAATTTCATTATCCACTATAATAACTTTAGAATGTAAAAATCCTTTTTCATATCTATACACAGATGCTCCTATTTTTAGAAGTTCTCCCACATAAAATTGATTTACCCAATATATGAACAAATGATCGGCTCTATTTGGTATCATTATCTTTACATCTATTCCAGACATAATTGCTGTTTTTAAAGCATCAAGTAAAGAATCATCTGGAACAAAATAAGGTGTTTGAATAAGAATAGAAGTATTTGCTGTTTGAATTAACTTTAAAAAATTATCTCTTAAGGTCCTAAATTCATAATTTGGTCCTGAACTTACCACTTGAATATTTTTCAAATTTTTATCTTCTTTTATATCCAATTCCTCTTTTAAAAACTCTAAATATTCATATTTAGTCTTATCATATTTTATTTCTTGTTTCTTAGTTACTCCCAAAATAAAATGAAATTCTCTTTCTAAATCAATAACAGTATCTCCTATAATTTTTATAGAAGTGTCCCTCCAATAACCCATATCGGAATTTCCTAAATATTCATCTCCTATATTCATTCCACCTATAAACGCAATCTTACTATCAATAATAGTTATTTTCCTATGATCTCTATAATTTATTCTGACATTGAATAGAGGAATATGTGTTCTAAAGAAAAAATTAATTTCTACTCCTGAATTTTTAAAAAATTTTATTAATTTATTATTGGCACGATTTACCCCGTCTATCATTAAATTTATCTTTATTCCTTGCTTAGCCTTTTCTACTAAAAGCTGTGCTATTTCTTTCCCTATATTATCAAATTTAAAAATGAAGTATTCCATATTTATAGAAATTTTTGCATTTTTTATTTCTTCCTTCAAACTATCAAAAAATCTATTCCTTCATTATAAATATCTATTGTATTATTCATATTTAAAGAATTATTAGATGTGCTGTGTAGATATGTTAAAAGCCCTTTCCATCTCTTTAATTCTTCTTTTTCAGATTTTGAAATATCTCTATCTAATCGAATTTTGTTTCTTTTATAGAACTTATTGGCAACTCTCTCTTTTGTAAAACTCATTCCTAAAAATAAATATACAAAAAACCCAACATATGGGAATATTGTTAAAATAAATATCCAAAGAATTGTATAAAGTGGATTTCTTTTTTCCATCAAAACTATTACCACTATAAAGAACAAGTTTGCTATCCAAACATAATTTAAAAACAGTTCAAATATATTTAAAGCTAGATTTAACATTTTGTATCACCTCAAATTTCCTATATCTTATCATTGTTTTACATATTTTTAAAGTTTTAAAAAGAATTTATTTAATATTTTAAATTATAGATAATTTGTTTTATTTATGATAAAATATATTTTGAAGAATAAATATTAAATAGGAGGGGAAAAATGTCAAATTCTATTTTAAAAAGTGACCAGAAAAAGTTCAATATTTTTCTTGGTGAATTTTTAAATAAGCTTAGTAATACACCTACTACTCAAATGATTTCAAAAGAGTTATTTGCTATGAAGAAAAAAGACTATGTTTTAATAAATAATAATCTCTCTCTTCCAGAATTATCTCAAAATTTATTAGATGATATCATTCTTGAAAAAGACGAAATTTTTGAAATTTTAAATAAACTTTTTTCAAAAAATTCCAAATATAATAATAGTTTTCATAAAGCATTGCTAGATTCAAATTTATTCTCAACTATTATTAGTTCTAACTATGATTCAATTTTTGAAGACTATTTTTTTGATTTATTGAATAAACAAACTCCTTTTTCTATAAATAAAGATGAGGTTAATAAAATTTCATTTTATAAATTATATGGAGATTTTAACATTCCTGATAAGTTTGTCTTGTCTACACAAGATATTAAAAGACTAAAAATCTTAGACTTCTATACTCCATTTTGGAGAAAAATATCAGATGACTTATGTAAAAATCCTACTATACTTTTTGGAATAAACTTTAGTGATTCAACAACTTTAGGTATACTAGACTTTATTTTTTCAAAAATAAAAAAACAACATCAACCTGTATATCTTTATAGTGATACTGCAATAAATTCAGAAATTACCCAAAATTTTATTGACACTTATTCAATTACAGTTATAGAAGGAAAAATGGATGAATTTTTAAATATTATTAAAAATTATTTCCCAGATTTACAAAAAGAAGAAGGTGATGCTCCTCTGATGGAGTATGCCTAACTAAAGAGGAAGAAATTCCTCAAATAATTGAAACAAAAGAAACTTCTCCAGAAATTTTTCCTCAATTACCATTTCAAAGTGAAGAGGTTAAAAATAATTCTATAATAGAAAATAATGATGTGTCTGAAATAAGAGAACCTGTTATAATTTCTCTAGATGAAAATGATTTTTTAGAAACTGCAACTGAAAAAAAATATAAAAAATTGGCTTTAGATAAATTCCCAATAAAATATAGCCTTTTTTCAAAGTATGTTTCTCCAGATAAAATAATTAATTTGGGTACTACTGAAGTAGATTTTGGATTTGAAAAACTAGCAAATGTTCAAGTTAGACTACTTGAATATCCTAAATTTAATATGATTGAATTTAAAAAAAGAGAGTTCAAGATTTCTTTAGGAGTACATGAAAAAGGAACTATCTTACTTCGTTCCAATGATATGTTTGAATATGAAATATATAAGGATGTAAAAAATAGCAGACTTAAAGTTATTTTAGAATTTCTAATTAATTTATTTTCTGGTGCTTCTATTAAATTTCATCTTTCTAATGTCATATGTGATATACATTTTTTCAATCATAATGAAAGTTTTAAATTTAAAACTATCTTAGACACTTTAAATAGCTATGAAAACTTAGTAAAAGTTTATTCTTTGAATAAAAATAAGGACTTATCTAGTTCTAATAGTTCTTTTTATGATTTATGTATACTTGATTTATCTCTAGCTTCTCAGCCAATAGATACTTGGATAAATCTATCTATAAATAATATTTACAATTTAAAAATAGGAGATCTTTTGGTCATAAATAGAATTCATAAGTTTAATTTAAAAAATATAGCTTTTAACTTAGTTGAAAAAATTGAATTAAAAAATCCTTTGGAAGAAAAAGAGTTAAGGAATAATAGAGTTCAATTAAACAACAGAACAGTTAAAATAAGTTTTGAAAAGATAAAAAAGTAGTAAAGGAGCTTATTAATGTACAATCATTTAGATAAACAACAATTTTTTAAAGAATTTTCAATTGATGAAAACTATTTTAATTCAACTGGTTTAGATTGGGAAGAACTTGTAAAAATTTATAATGACTATACTTCACTTGTCAGTTTATTAGAAAAAGAGGCTGGACATATAGTTTCTAAGTTAATTGATGTTTCTTCTGTGCACTCTGTTAGAAGAAGAGTTAAAAAGCCAACTCATTTAATTGAAAAAATCATTAGAAAAGGAAAAAAATATAAAGATAAAAATATTTCTGTCGAAAATTATAAAGAAATTGTAACTGATTTAATTGGTATTAGAGTTCTTCACTTATTCAAAGACGATTGGAGAAATATCCACAATGAAATCATTGATTTATGGGATTTACAAGAAACTCCTCAAGTTAATGTAAGAAGAGGAGATTACAATATGGCTCAATTCGAGGAAAGTATAAAAGACTTGAATTGTGAAATCATAGTTAGAGAACACGGATATAGATCTGTACACTATTTAATTAGAATAAATATTACAAAATCAGTTAATATCTTAGTTGAAATTCAAGTGAGAACAGTTTTTGAAGAGGCTTGGAGTGAAATAGATCATATCATGAGATATCCCTATGATGTTGATAACCCTATAATCACTGAATATTTAGGTATATTTAATCGTATTGTTGGTTCTGCCGATGAAATGGGAACTTTTTTAAAAAAAGTAAAAAAGAATTTTTCTAATAATAAAGATATCCCAGATTTAGAAAGAGAATTAGATATGAAATTTAGATAAATAAAAAAACTATAAAAATATATTATTTCTATATAAATATAAAAGGGCTAGTTAAAGTGCTAAAATCTTATCTCTAAAATTTTGACACTTTATAGCCCTTATTTTTATACTTATTTTAATCGATTTCCAAATAATTTTTTTAAAACCTTTAATTCTTTTTCAGAATATCTTTTTTTATTAGCAATATTTAAACTATCCCTTATCTCATCCAATTTTTTATAAAAATTAATGTATTCTTGCTGTGCTTCTTCGATATCTAACTGCTTAAATTTAATTTTGTGTCCAAAAGACATTTGAGCTAATTTAGGTAAATCTGCTTTTATAACTGTTCCTATTTTAGTGTATCCACCTGTTGTTTGTCTGTCTGCTAACAATATTATTGGCTTACCATTTCCTGGAACCTGTATCGAACCGAATACTGCTGCATCTGATATTATATCTGCTTTATCTTTGTGTTCTATTGCTTCCCCTTCCAATCTCATTCCCATTCTATCAGCTTCTTTAGTTACTTCATATTCGCTTGTTAAAAAAGTATCTATACCTTTTTTGGTAAAATAATCATCTTGAGGTCCTAAAACAATTTTAATTTCTTCAAAATTAGAATAAGATGGAATATATTTAGAGTTTAAGCTTCTTCTTTTTTTTATAATTTTAGGATTCTTTATTTCAATTATATCTCCCATTTTTAATTGTCTTCCATTAAAGCCACCCAATTTTGATTTTAGAAGAGTAGATTTACTTCCATTAACAAATGGAACATCTATTTCTCCAGCAAAAGCTATATAAGCTCTTGCACCTGCTTTTATATTTGAAAAAGAAAGTATGTCACCTTTTCTTATGTTTACACTGGTCCACATAGCTATATCTTGATTATTGATTTTAGGTGTTAAATTAGCACCTGTTATTGCTATCGTGATATCAAAATCAAATTCTAAAGATGGTCCCAAATAAGGAATTTCCAAAACAGCATTATTTTTATCTGCATCTACAAGAAAATTCCCAACTGTGAATGCAAATTCATCCATTACTCCAGAAACAGGAATTCCATATTGTTGATATCCTATTCTTCCTATATCTTGGACAGTTACACACAAACCAGGCTTTTGTACTCTTATACTAGGCATTTAACTCACCTCTTTTTATTCTACGAATTTTTACAGTATATTTCCCTTCTTGAACTTCTTTTTCAATTTTTTTATATTCTGCTTCATCAATTGAAATATATCTGATATAGTCACCTGAGCTTATATAAACTGGTGTACTACTTTCAGGGTTATACAATTTTAACGGTGTTCTTCCTATTATTCTCCATCCTCCTGGTGAAAGTGAAGGATACATCCCTGTTTGTTTTCCTGCTATCCCTACTGAACCCGGAAATATTTGTAATCTCGGACTTTCTAATCTAGGTGTCGCTATTTTTTCACTCATTCCTCCAAGATATGTAAATCCCGGCATAAAACCTAGCATATATACTAAATAGTCAGTCCCTGTATGAATTTTTATTACTTCTTCTTTAGTTAGATTGTTATGCTTAGCAACATATTCTAAATCAGGTCCATACTCGTCATTATATAAAGTTGGTATTTCAATTAAGGTTATTTCATCTGATTCTGTTGATTCTGAGGCTAATTTAAGCAAGTCCTCTACCTTAGATTTTAATTCTTTATAAGAAATTTTACATGGGTCATAACTTACAAGCATTGAACAATAAGTTGGAACCATTTCAATCAGCCCATCTATATTTTGCTCTTTCAAATCTTCTATCATTTTCCTAATTTTTTTATTAATTTCAGGAGAAATCTCATTTCCAAATTGTATTACAAATGAGCAATCACCTGCTAATAAAAATTTAATATCTCCCATTTTTACCACCTCTAACTATTAAATAATGTCATTAAACTCTTTAATGAAGTCATTCCTATATAAGCTGTAAAAATTACAACTACCCATCCAAGCAAGAATAATATTTGTGAATGCTTATATTCATTAACTATGCTCTTCTTTTTACTTGCAACTAAAGCTATGGCTAAAGTTATAGGAAGTATTAATCCATTTAGTGAACCTGCAAGCACAAGAAGTTTTGCTGGTTTTCCTAATACTGTTAAAATAAAAGTAGATGATACTATAAATAATATAATGAATAAATTTTCATATTTAGCTACAATTTTAAATAAAGTTTTTAAGAAAGATACGCTCGTATATGCTGCTCCAACTATTGATGTCAATGCAGCAGCTAAAAATACTAAACCAAATATCTTATATCCCAATGTACCTGCTGCTATTTTAAAGGCATCTGCTGCAGGATTTGCAGGATCTAGGTCATGTCCTAAAGTAACTACTCCTAAAACTGCAAGAAATAAGAAAATTCTTACTACTGTTGCAACTCCTATTCCAAGCATTGCTGATCTATTTACTTGGTCCAAATTTTCTTCTCCAACAATTCCAGCATCTATAAGTCTATGCCCACCTGAGAAAATAATATATCCTCCAACTGTTCCACCTATAAGAGTTATTATTGCCATAAAATTAATTTGAGATGGCATAAAAGTTTCTCTTGCCGCCATCGCAACCGGTGGATTTGTGGAAAATGCTACATATCCTATAAGAAGTATCATCATTGCCCCCAGAATTTGTGTCATTTTGTCCATAATCTTTGAACCATTTTTAGAAACAAATATAATAACTCCTAAAGCACCACTTATAATTGCTCCTGTTGTCAAATCTAGGTCAAAAACAACTTGGAATCCCAATGCTGCCCCTCCAACATTTCCTATATTAAATGCAAGTCCTCCTAAACATACCAAAAAAGTAATAAAATATCCTAATCCTGGAAATACTGCATTTGCTAAATCTTGTCCTCTTTTTTTAGAAACTGCCAGAATTCTCCATACATTTAATTGTGCTATAAAAGACATAATTACAGAAATTGCTATTACAAAGGCAAAAGTAGCTCCCATATCTTTAGTAAACTTTGCAGTTTGAGTCATAAAACCTGGTCCTATTGCCGATGTTGCCATTAAAAATGCTGCCCCTAGAAGTACTGAAAGATTTTTATTTTTCATATATTGCACTCTCCCTAATTTATATTTTATTTTATAAATTTATTTAAAGATTGAACTTCAATTCCACTTTCAATCAATGATTTTCTTATTTTTTCAACAAATTCAATAGCTTTTGGATTATCTCCATGTACACATATTGAATCTGCATTTATATCAATTTCTTCACCATTTACAGCTGTTACTTTTTTAGTTTTTACCATTTTTATTACTCTTGCTATCGCTTCATCTGGATCTTTTACAAAAGCTCCAGGCAATTTTCTATTCACTAAAGTTCCGTCTGCATTATATCCTCTATCAGCAAAAACTTCCTCAGCTACTCTCAATCCTCTTCTTTTTGCTTCTTTAGCCATATAGCTTCCACTTAAAATCATTACAATTATATTTTTATCAAATTGCTCTATTCCATCTAAAACTGCATCTGCAAGTTTAGGATCTACTGCTGCTGAATTATAAAAGCCTCCATGTAATTTCATATGTTGAATTTTAACTCCATTAGCTTTTGCAAATCCTTCTAAAGCACCTAATTGATACAACATATATGCTCTTGCTTCATCTGGTGTTATATCCATTTTTCTTCTTCCAAATCCCAATAGATCTGGATATCCTGGATGAGCACCGATTTCTACTCCATTTTCTTTTGCAAATTTGACTGTCTTGTCCATTATAAGAGGATCACCTGCATGCCAGCCACAAGCTACATTTACACTTGTAACACATTTCATAATCTCTTCATCTAATCCCATCTTATAACTTCCAAATCCTTCACCAATATCACTGTTTAAATCTACATAGTATTTCATAGAACCCTCCTTATTTAAAAAGTATGCTTAATTATATTCTAAATTCGACTATTCGTCAATAAAATAATTATAATAGGCTATGTCACAACAAACAGTTGATAAATAGCCATTTTTATAGGGGAGTATCAGAACTCCCCTACAAACTGTTATTTGCAGTTATCTATACTCATTTGGAATTTCGATATGAAATGTCTCACACAATAACTTCACATCATGTGCATCATTTTCATCAAACTCGTATCCCAGATGGAACATTACTTGACTATATGGTTCAATACAGGAAACCTCTATTTCCTCAATTCTTCCTTTACCCGAAAAAGTTTCTACCGGAAAACAATCCCCATCATAAAGAATTTCACCTTCGTCCGTATATTCAAAACAATGCAAATCAATAATTCTGTTTTTCAAATCTTCCCATACAGTATGGTTCAATGTTGTATATTCCATCTTAATCTCATAAAAGCCATTAGCTTTCATTATTTCTATAAAGTTCTGATAATCGTTCTTTTCTACAAAAATGTCAATATCATTATGGGCTCTTGACTGATATCCAAGAAGAGCATCTACACCCCAGCCACCATCAAGAAAGACTTTAATCTCCGCATCTATTGCAAATTGAAGAATCTGTTTTACATCTGTTATATTGACCATCTTATCATCTCCACAAATTCTAATTAGGCGACCAGAGGAACTGCTGGTCTGTTTGATAAATCTCTGCATTTAGCAGTTTTCAATGTTGCCAAAACGAAAGTTAAGAAGATGTTCCTTTTCTCCATGTCGCTTTCTTTGGCGTAATTTACAAGGTTATTCCACACAAGATAGTTGTTCAGATACTTGGTAGAAACACCGTTAAAGCCACGCATAAACCTCTTTAGCTGGCTATGGTAGCTATTGATATGTTGGATATTATAAATGCCTTTCTTGGCTTTGCCAGTCTTTAACTGCACAAGGTCAATGCCATTGGCATTTGTAAATCTCACATAGGAGTTCATCTTGTCCGTAACAAGAGTGGAATTGGTCTTAATCCTACCATCATAAATATGATGTAAATCTCTTGTAGAAACTCTACCAGTATTCGTAATCTTGGAGATAGACAAGCCATTCCTATTAACCGCACAAGGAACACATACCTTTTCTTGGGACAAGCCTCTGATATGTGTAGAATGACCACGCTTATGAGCCTTGCGTGGCATAGCAAATGTCTTACTCTTGCTATGATTGCCCTTGTACGAGATGGCGAAAAAAGTTTCGTCAGCCTCAATAATGCCGTCAAGGGTAACATCGTCTGCCATATTCTGAAGTGCATCCAAAATCTTGTGTCTCCAAAGGAATGCGGTGTTTCTGTGAATCCCACAAGCAACAGCAGTCTTACGAATGGATAAGCCATTCATCATACAATCAATGTACTGCTCCCACACGGACAAGTCTTTTCTTGTACCAGACACAATGGAGTTCGTAGCAATCACGAAGGACTTGCCACAATCCTTACATACATATCGCTGTGTGCCATCTTTACGATGACCATTGCGAACCACATGGATACAGCCACAAAGAGGGCATACACGACCATTTGCAAAGCGTTCCTTTGCTACGAAATCTTCAATATTCAAAGACTTTACAAAGGCAGGACTTAAAAGCATTGTTTTAAGGCTTTCCTGCTCTGCGACAGTCAACTTACCGATAATATCTAATGCGTCTTTGATAGTAGGCATATCCAATTACCTCCTTCGGTGGTACTGTTTCTTACTATTATTATACGCTATTTCTCGTCAAAAATCAACCATTTGTTGTGACAGAGCCTTATAATAATCGAAAAAAGAACATTTTTCATACTTTAGTTATGGTTAAAATTTGTTAAATCATTGTAAACAGATAAGTCATCTTCTTTTTTTATGGACTATTGTATCAAATATTTGAATTACATTTATTTTTTTTATTAATATATATTTTTTTTAATATTTTTTATTTATATTTTAGTTGAATTTAAAAGTGTTCAAATTTTAAAAATTTGACAGAGAAAAAAATATATGATATTCTTATCTATGTGCATCTATAGCTCAACTGGATAGAGCATCTGACTACGGATCAGAAGGTTGTGGGTTCGACCCCTGCTAGGTGCGCCATATTAACTATAATTTTTTCATTTTCTCTAGATTTTTATCTAGAGAATTTTTTATATAATAAAAAAAAGACAACCCATGTTGCCTTTAATTAAATAAAAAAATTTATTTAAAATTCTATAACTCTTATTTTTTTGTTAAACCATATATAGCTAATATCAAAAGAATAGCTCCGACAACTCCCATAAGTATTCTATAGCCTTTTTCTCCAAAATAATAAAATGTTAATTTTACTATTGGATTCTTTCTTGATGAATTAGATGCTGTTATTAATGACCAATTAAAAATTGCTCCTGCTAAAAAACTTGCACCCATCGCTATTAGAATAAACTCAGGGTATTTTCTTAAGTAATCTATCATTTTTCATTTCCTCCAGTAAAATTTTATATATCTTGATTTTATCATTTTTTAATTAAATTTAAAAGAGGGAGTAATCTCCCTCTTTTATCAATACTTTATTTTTTTATTTCAACACGATTTTTATATGCATCTTTTATTGCTCCCAATATGTCACCATGATTATCTCTGATACTCATAGTTGCTCCTGCAACAACATCAACTAATGCTTCTTTTTCAGTTTCTGTTAATTTAGCATATTTTTCTTGATCTTTTTCGTTTTTACTGTCAGCTTTCAAAGGTCTTCCATTTACATCTGACGCATTTTTTGCAAACCAAGCTTCTATTTCTTCAACTGTTTTTCCTTTAAAGAATTCTTGGAAAAAATCCATTTGTTCTGTCCAATTCATTCCATAAGATTTTCCTCTTTCTCTTTTGTAACCCAATTCTCAACTTCTTTAGTTGCTGTTTCAACTGTATTCATTGATACTCCTATTACTTCTCTAGAGTCATGGTCTACAACATTATATCCTTCTGCTCCTGGCCATCCAGAAAAGTGTGGTGCTGTTGCACCTGGATAATTTGGTGTTGACAATTCAAGAATATCCACATAGATATTTACTATTTTCCCTTTTTCATCGAATACACCTGCTGCAGTGACATAGTTTAAACTATACACAGGAGTCCCTTTATTATCTTTTCCTGGTCCCACACGAAAATTAGAAGATTTCCCTAATCCTTGGTATAATTTTTCAGCTCCCATAACTCCTGTTGCAAGGGATAAAAATAAAGCCCCCATCATGATTTTCTTTAGTGATTTTTTTACCATACCATATCCTCCTTTTATAATTTTTGTTAAATTTTACTATTTTTTCTTAGCATATTTAATCGAGTCAAAAGCAACAGCTGCTATTATAATTATTCCTTTTATTATATATTGCCAATATGGGCTTACTCCAACATATGTTAGTCCATAGTTAATAACAGTTAATATTATAACTCCAGTTATAACTCCAGAAATTTTCCCAACACCACCATAGAAAGAAACTCCTCCGATTACACAGGCCGCAATAGCATCCATTTCATACATAAACCCCAAGTTATTTGTTGCAGATCCTATACGCCCTGCTTCTAAAAAACCACCAAAAGCATAATACGCTCCTGATAAAGCATATATTCCCACTATTGTCAACCAAACATTTACTCCAGAAACTTTTGCAGCTTCTGGATTTCCACCAACAGCAAAAACATTTTTACCGAACTTTGTTTTATTCCATAATACCCACATAATCACTGTAGCTATTGCTGCATATATAATCAAATAAGGTATAGTATAACCTGCTATTTCAATACTACCTTGAGCAAATTGGCTATATCTTTTTACAAATCCTGATATCGGTGCAGCACCAGCTTTATCGTAATAAAGTGAATTCATTCCATAAACTATTGTCATAGTTCCTAAAGTTGCTATAAATGGATGAACATTTAATGTTGCTACAACAAGTCCATTTATTGAAGCAATAACAGTTCCTATTAAAACAACTATAATGATTACTGTGAATATAGAAAACTCCCCTAATTGCGGAAAAGCTTTATTTACATTTGTCAATGACTGTAAAAGAGTTGCTGAAATAACTGCTGCTAAACCTACTTGTCTTCCAGCCGATAAATCTGTTCCTTGAGTCACAATTAACCCTGCAACTCCAAGAGCTATTATAGTTCTTACAGATGATTGTGTAAGAATATTTTTAAAGTTTCTTATACTTAAAAAAGTCGGTTCCTTAATTATTATTGCGACAAGCATACAAAACAAAACTAAGTATAATCCACTTTCAATTATTAATTTTTTATAATTTATTTTCCCATCTTTAGTTCTTGCTAACATAGTTTCTCCTTCATTTTCTTATAGATATTTTGCTGATAATTCCATTATTTCTTCTTGACTTGTTTCAGAAGTTTTTACCACTCCTGCCACTCTTCCATTACTCATAACTAAAATTCTATCTGTAACTCCTAAAAGTTCTGGCATCTCCGAAGAAATCATGATAATTCCTTTATCTTTTTTTGCTAATTCTATCATAAGTTGGTATATTTCATATTTAGCTAAAACATCTATACCTCTTGTTGGTTCATCTAACATTAATACTTCAGGCTCTGTAAGTAACCATCTTCCTATAATAACTTTTTGTTGATTTCCTCCAGATAAAGAACCTATTTTTGTTCCTTGTGATGGTGTCTTAACTCTCATACTGTCTATTATCCATTGAGTATCTTGCTTTATTTTTAAATTATTTAAAATTCCAAATGGATTTTTGTATTTATCTACATTAGAAATAATAGAATTAAATGCTATATCTAATTTAGCAAAAATTCCTGTACTTCTTCTTTCTTCAGTAACAAGTGCAAAACCATTTTTTATTGCTTCTTTTGAATCTCTATTTTTTACCTCTTTTCCATGCAAGAAAATTTGTCCACTTTCTTTCGGTCTTATTCCAAATATTGTTTCAACTATTTCAGTTCTTTTAGATCCAACTAATCCAGCTATACCTAGAACTTCTCCTTTATATAACTCAAAACTTACATCTTTAATTGATGGTTGATTTAATGCTGTTAAATTTCTAACCTCTAATATACATTCTTTTACTTCATTATCTTTTTTAGGGAATCTTTCAGTTAAATCTCTTCCCACCATCATACTTATTATTTGTTCTGTTGTTATGCTTGATACATCATTTGTTGAAATCCATTTTCCATCTCTTAAAATAGTAATTTCATCTGATATTATTTTTATTTCTTCCATTTTATGAGAAATATATATTACTCCCACACCATTTTGTTTAAGTTTTCTAATAATTCTAAATAAATGTTCTACTTCTTTTTCAGTTAAGGATGATGTTGGTTCATCCATAACAATTACTTTTGATTTATATGAAACCGCCTTAGCTATTTCTATCATTTGTCTTTCTGCAATAGCTAGGTCAGCAATTTTTTTCTTAGGATCAACTTTTATATCAAGATCTTCAAAAATTCTTACAGTATCATCATACATCTTTTTTTCATCAATAAATAATCCCTTAGTAGGATATCTTCCAAGCCAAATATTGTCCAATACATTTCTTTGAAGAACTTGGTTTAATTCTTGGTGCACCATGGACACACCATTTTCTAATGCTTCTTTTGTAGATTTAAAATTTACTTCTGTTCCATCCAATAAAATTTTTCCAGTATCTTTTTCATATATTCCAAATAAACACTTCATAAGTGTTGATTTCCCAGCTCCATTTTCTCCCATAAGAGCATGAACTGAACCTGGTTTTAACTTTAACTGTACACCGTCTAAAGCTTTCACTCCCGGAAATTCCTTAGAGATATTTTCCATTTCAAGTATATATTTCAAATTTTCCATAGCTACCTCTGCCTCTAATTTCTAAAAAAGGAGATTGTCGGAACAATCTCCTTTTAATTTTTATATTTTTTTATTCTTTATTTGAAACTTGCAACATTTGTTTTGTCAATTCCTATACTTGGAACTAATATAATCTTGTTATCTAATTGTAAATCTGTTCCTTCAGTTGGAGCTTTTCCTTCTGCTAAGTTAGCAACCATTTTAAAAGTAGCTGAAGCTTGTCCTTTTGCATCATTAAGAACAGTTCCTGCCATTTCTCCTTCTTCAATTTTAACTAAAGCTTCTGGTAGAGCATCTACTCCTACAACTGGTAATAATTTTCCAGTAGCTTTCATAGATTCTATAGCTCCTAAAGCCATTCCATCGTTGTTACAAATAACAATTTCAATTTTTGCCCCATTAGGTCCTGATAACCATGCATCCATTTTATCTTTTGCCATAGCAGTATCCCACATTGCTGTATCTTGATGTAACATTTCAGTTTTTATTCCTTTATCATTAAGAGTAGATATAGAATATTTTGTTCTTGCAACTGCATCTGGATGTCCAGGTTCTCCTTCAAACATTACATATTGGATAACTCCATCTCCATTTAAGTCAAGTGCTGGATTTTCTTTCCATAATTTTTCTATTAATTCACCTTGAGCAATTCCTTGAGCATTTGGATCTATTCCTACATAGAATGCATTATCATAAGAAGCCATAGCTTCATCTGATGGTTTTCTATTATAGAAAACAACAGGAACTGCTTTTTCTTTTAATAAATTTATTATTCCATCTGCTGCAGAAGCATCAACTAAGTTGATAGCAAATGATTTTACACCTTTTTCTAATACAGCTTCTATTTGTTCTTTTTCTGTTGCAACACTATTTTGTGAGTCTATCATAGTTAAATTAAACTTATCTGCTGCTGCGTCTGCTTCAACTTGGAAAGCTTTTCTAAATAGAGCTATAAAATTGTCATCAAATCTATATGCTGTTAGACCGATAGGTAATTTTTCTGCTTCAGGAGCAGGAGCTGCTGCTGTTTCAGCTTTTTTTTCTCCACATCCAACTAAACTTGCTGCTAATAATACTGAACCTAATAATAAACCAATTTTTTTCATGTTACCCTCCTAAAAATAAATAATTATTTTTTTATTTGAACAAAAGATACAAAATATCTTATATATCTTTTCCCTTACTATAAACTTTTTATCTAGTTTTGTCAATATCTTTTATTCCCAACTTTCTCTACTTAAATTATCTCTACACTCTCTCCCATTCTCTTTTAATAAAACAATGCTACTGCACCTTTTATTCCTGCTTCATTGCCTAATTCACCTAAAACTATTTCAAAATTTTCAAGTGCTGGTGGCATAGCATACAACTTTAATTTCTCTCTGACTGACCTAAGTAATATATCTCCAGCTAAAGATATTCCTCCACTTATAACAACTACTTCAGGATTTATTACATTCAGTAAACTTCCTATTCCCATAGCAAGATAGTCACTTTCATATTCAACTAGTTCTAAAGAAAATTGATCTCCTTTTTTTGCACAATCAAAAATGTGTTTGGCCTCTAATATTTCTAAATTCCCATCAATTTCTTTATACAGCATATTATTTTTATTTAATTTCAATCTCTCTTG
This sequence comes from Fusobacterium gastrosuis, assembly GCF_900095285.1. Taxonomy (GTDB): domain Bacteria; phylum Fusobacteriota; class Fusobacteriia; order Fusobacteriales; family Fusobacteriaceae; genus Fusobacterium; species Fusobacterium gastrosuis. The sequence continues at coordinate 1,812,963 of NZ_LT607734.1, forward strand.
GGCTTCCTTTATCAAAGATTTTGCTGATGCATAAGCTTCAAAACACCCTCTTTGCCCACAACCACATAATTTACCATTTTTTTCTAGTTTTATATGACCTATTTCTCCTCCTACTCCTGAATTTCCTGATATTAATTTTCCTTCTACAAAAATTCCTCCTCCTATCCCTGTCCCAATAGCAACAGTTATTGAAGAACTTTTATTTTTTGCTGCTCCAAATATAGCTTCTCCTTGTGCAATTATATTAACATCATTTTCTATTCTAGTTTCAATGTTAGTTATTTTTTCAAATTCTCTTTTCAAATTTACATTTCTTTCCCAATTAAAATTAGAAAAAAAAGTAACTATACTTTTATTCACCACTGGCCCTGGAATACCTATCCCTATTCCAACTATATATTCTATTCCAACTTCTGATTTTTTTAAAAGTTCTTTTGCCTTTTCCCATATTAAATTTAAGGTTCTATCCATATTATTAGAATCAGTTTTTATAAATCCACTATCTATAATGTTTCCTCTAGAATCTAGAATTCCAATTTTAGTATTAGTTCCTCCCAAATCTATTCCTATATAGTATTGCATCTAATTCTCCTTCTTTTATAAATATTATTAATTTTTTATTTTAATTAATAATAATACATCATTTTTTTTAATCAAGTATTATTATTACTTTTATCTTATTTATATTTATTTATGTTAAAAAAAATCATTTTGTATAATTTTATTTATCATTTTTTTTATTTATTATTCTTTTAACTTCTTATTAATAAAATATATTTTTATCCTATTTTTCTTCAAATATATGTACATTTTTAGAATTTTAAATTTAAAAACGAGCATAAATATTTTTTTTTGAAACTTTTTATTGACTATTATTAAAAATTGTTGTACTATAATATTGGTTTAAGAAACTTTAATTTTTTATTTATAGGAGGTTTTTATTATGGCGGCTATTACATTAGATATGTATCAAACTTTGGGTCTAGCTATCATTTTATTACTTTTAGGAACTTGGATAAAATCAAAAGTAAATGTTTTACAAAAATATTTTATCCCTGCACCTGTTGTTGGAGGATTATTATTCTCATTACTTATGTTAGTTACTCACTCTATGGAGCTTGTTACATTTAGTTTTGACTCAAATTTGAAAAATTTCTTTATGGTTGTATTCTTTACTTCTGTTGGATTCTTAGCAAGTTTTTCTCTACTAAAAAAAGGTGGACTTGCTGTTGCAATTTTCCTATTTGCTGCAATAGTACTTGTTATAATCCAAAATGGTGTTGGAGTTGCGTTAGCTAAAGCGTTTGGTTTAAATCCTGGAATTGGTATTGCAGCTGGTTCTATACCTTTAACTGGTGGACATGGAACTTCAGGAGCATTTGGACCTTATCTAGAAGAAAGAGGAGTTGCTGGTGCTACAGTTGTTGCAATTGCTTCTGCTACTTATGGGTTAGTTTCTGGATGTATAATAGGTGGACCTATCGCAAAAAGATTAATGGAAAAATTCAACTTAAAATGTACTGATGATAGTAAAAAACAAACAGCTGATTCTGAAGAAGAAAAAGTTACTGAATCATCTATCTTTAGAGCTACATGTTTAATTGGTATTGCTATGGGATTAGGAGCTACTATTACTCCTATCGTTAAACAAGCAGGATTATCTTTACCAGCTTATTTAATTCCTATGTTAATAGCAGCTATAATGAGAAATATTATTGATGGAACTTCAAAGAAAACTCCAATAAATGAAATTTCTATTATTGGTAATGTTTGTCTATCATTATTCTTATCAATGGCATTAATGACAATGAAATTATGGGAACTTGCAGATCTTGCATTACCATTAGTATCTATCTTATTAATCCAAACAGTTGTAATGGGATTATTTGCTTATTTCGTAACTTTCAATCTTATGGGAAGAGATTACGATGCAGCAGTTATGGCAACTGGACATTGTGGGTTTGGAATGGGAGCTACTCCTAACGCAATAGCAAATATGGAAGCTTTCACTTCAGTAAATGGTTTCTCTACAAAAGCATTCTTCGTTGTTCCACTAGTTGGGTCACTATTTATAGACTTCTTCAACGCTGTTGTAATACAAACATTCACAAGTATATTTGTTGGATAACAATAAAATTAATTTAAAATGGAGTTCAATGAACTCCATTTTTTTATTATACAGGAAAGTATAAATTAATATATTTTTATGTATTTCTTAGATTATCAATTAAGAAATAGTCCTAGAACTTTTAGGTCAGAGCTCTTGAGCCACAAGTTAATTAACAAAGTTAACTTTTTTATTATTTGATATTTGTTCATATTTATGGTAAAATTAAAAAGATAAAATATAAAGTGGGAGGACATTATGCAAACATTATTAACTGTACTTCTTTTTGTTTTTGCATTTGTACTTATAATTTTAGTACTTGTGCAACCTGATAGAAGCCATGGTATGACAGCAAGTATGGGACTTGGGTCATCTAATACAATTTTTGGTATAGACAAAGATGGTGGACCGTTAGCTAAAGCTACTCAAGTTGTTGCTTTTTTATTTATCCTATGCTCTCTACTATTGTACTTAGTTCGTTAATTCAAAAACAAAAGTGCTATTTTAAAAATAGCACTTTTTTATTACTTTTTATATCAGTTTAGTGTATTCCTTTAAAAAAGCCTTTTCTTTTTTATTTAGATATGGACTTATTTTTTCATACACATTCTTATGATATTCATTTAGTTGAATTTTCTCTTGTAAAGTTAACATTGATTTTACTATTCCATCCAAATCTATTGGAACATAAGTTAAAGTTTCAAAATTTAAAAACTCTCCATATTCACTTTCACAACATTTCTTTATTAAAAGTTCATTCTCTATTCTGATTCCATGAGAACCTGTTATATAAATTCCCGGCTCATTTGTTACAACCATACCCTCTTCCAATTTTTGAGAATTATATTGCATTCTAATTCCTTGAGGTCCTTCATGGACATTTAATATATGTCCTACACCATGCCCTGTTCCATGTTTATAATCCAAACTCTCATTCCATAGAAATTGTTTGCCAGTATATCCAAATTAGTTCCTGTAACTCCTGCTAGAAATTTAGCCCGACTTAACGCAAGCATTCCTTTTAATACAAGAGTATTATGGATTTTTTTCTCTTTTGCTACTCTTCCTAAGAAAAAAGTTCTGGTTATATCTGTTGTTCCTTTTAAATATTGCCCACCTGAATCCAGCAAAAATACTCCATCTTTATTCTTGTATCAGTTTTCTCTGTTGCTTTATAATGAGCCATAGCCGCATTTTTACCAAAAGCTGAGATAGTACTAAAACTTGTGTCTAAAAAACCTAAAATTTCTTTTCTTAACGAATATCTTTTCAGCGGCTGAAATCTCTGTTATAAGTTCTGTTTTATACGAATTTTAAGCCAATACATAAATTTTGTAACAGCCACACCATCTAAAATATGGATTTCTCTGTATTTTCTATTTCTACTTTATTTTTATGTGCTTTTAAATATGCACTAGGATTTATAGAACTGATTATTTTATTTTTAGGATTTATAGAACTATAAATTTTATAGCTAGTTTTATTGTAATCAATCAGAATATTTCCATTTAGTTTTTTTAAATCTTCAAAAATCTGAAAATATTCTCTTACTTCTATCAAATTTTCTTCAAAATACTTCATATTTGCTTTATTTAATTTTGACTTGTCTACATAAAGAT